>NZ_JANIOC010000002.1:62978-363170 GCF_024733565.1 Rossellomorea sp. SC111
ACGGCCCGGGCCAAAGAGGATTTTTGCCCCGGGCCTTTGTGTCACTTGGGGACCTTTCAGCTTTTGCTGAAAGGCGAGGGAAACGTTCGTTTCCCTCGAATGAGCCAAAAATCGATGCTGAATAGTAGTAGCCAAAGTTTACTGGTAAGGTTCTTTCTCTTATTTTTTGTGCTATGATAACGAAAAAAACAGACAGGTGATAATGTTATGATAAGGTTTGTGAAGCGGGTGCGGTTTCTTTTTAATGTTCGGAGATCGGTCCCGTTTTTGGTTGATTTTTTTCGTTCCAGTGATGTTTCCGCAGTGAAAAAGGGTTTATCGGTGGGATTGGTTGCTTTTTATTTCTGGCTGCCGGTGGACCTGATCCCGGATATGTTCCTATTATTGGGGATTGTCGATGATCTGGCGGTGTTCACCTTCATCCTTCAACTGATGGTAAAGTTGGCTCCAGAGGAGTTACAAAAAAAATATGGGTTAATGAAATGAAAGAAATAAATAGAGCAGACGTTTCTCTAAGAACCGAAACCGGCCAAAAAATGGGCAAAAGGTTTCGGTTTTTTCTTTTGATTTTTTCATCTCTATCCCATACACTATAATTACACTAATTCCAATCAGAAAGGTATGAATTAATATGAGTTCAGCTCCAGCAAATTCCATACCAAGACCATTAGTTCAGCTGAACCAATGGTTCATCGTATCAACTGTTGCTACTTCATGGTTATTCCAAATAGAATTTCTCTTACTGCTTCCGTTCTTAGTCGGAATGTCAGCTCTACTTTTTAAATATAATCCCCTCATGAAAGCAGGGAGGTTATTCTTAAAGAAAGAAACTTCCTCATATCCACCTGAGGATGCTGAGCAGCAAAGGTTCAATAATATCATTGCAGTGAGCTGTTTAGGTGGCGCCATCATAAGTTTCCTGACAGGATGGGATACGGGGGTTTATCTCTTCTCAGGAATGGTCTTTGTGGCTGCATCGGTCGCTCTTGCAGGATTCTGCATAGGATGTTTCATCCGCTTTCAATGGAAAAGGTTTCAATATAAACGTTCATTACAGTAACCCATTGACAATAGATGGAATCCATCGTAAACTAATCTAGAATTTAAATAGTGTATACAAAGGGAGTATGTTATATGTTAGGTGTCGTTCTTAACTAACCGTGAAATGAATACGGACATTTTGCAGGCAGTGGCCTTTTAATTCAGGCTATTGAATCAGCTTATTTAGCTATGCCTTCAAAATGTAGTTAAGAACAATGGTCATAGCATACTCAACCCTTAATCAGGAGAGCTGTGTCTTTGTGCACAGCTCTTTTTTTGTGCATAATCCCGCAAATCAGGACGTCTTTTCACATAGTTGGAGGGGAAGGATTTTTTTCGGTTTGCGTTTACACGTGCGCTTATATGATGGGGAGGATTGTATACGAGTGAAGGAAGACCACGATGGACATTGTTCGTTGTGGTCTATTTTTGTATATTCGGAGGGAAATAGAATGAATGAAAAAACGTTTCAAACACTTGAATTTAACTTAGTGAAAGAAGAACTAATGGGGTTTGCTCTGACGGAAGAAGGTAAAAAGGAATTATTGAACTTACGGCCGTCGACAAATATCCGTCAAATTGAAATGCGCCTGGACGAGGTAACGGAAGCTGTCCACATCTTAAAGAAAAGTGCCAGTGTACCGATTCACGCTTTGGACGGGGTGGAAAGCATCATGGCAAATCTGAATAAAGGGGTGCCGCTACGGCCGGATCAGCTCACAAGTTTATATTATTTCCTCGATGCGTGTAAAAAGCTGAAAAAATACATGGAGGATAAACAATGGCTGGCGCCGAGAGTTTCTTCCTATGTTTATTCGATTGAAGATATCCCCGATCTCGGAGAGGAGATCAACCGATGCATCAGAAACGGCAGAGTCGACGATTATGCGAGTAAAGAATTACTGAGGATACGTAAGCAATCAGGAATCCAGGAAGAACGGTTAAAGGATAAGATACAATCGATTGTGAAATCGGCTAAATACAAATCATATCTTCAAGAAGCGATCGTAAGTCAACGAAACGGGCGATATGTCATTCCGATCAAGAAAGAATTCAGGGGGAAACTGAAAGGTGCCGTTTTGGATTCTTCAGCATCGGGTTCAACCCTGTATATCGAGCCGGAGGAATTAAGCAAACAACAAGATCAGCTCCTCACTTTAAGACTCGATGAAGATCATGAAGTTGAAAATATACTATGGGCATTGACCGGAATGGTGCAAACCTACGAGCCACAATTAACACTTGCGGTTGAAACGATGGTCCATTATGATGTATTGTTTGCCAAAGCAAAATATAGTCGCGCCTATGATGGAGTGAAGGCTGTTGTAAATGAAGAACAAAGGATTCACTTGATCAATGCCGTTCATCCTCTCTTGGGGAAACAGGCTGTCCCACTATCCATCAAGATGGGGGAAGGATTTCATGCATTAGTCATCACCGGTCCTAATACCGGGGGGAAAACTGTAACCATAAAGACGGTTGGGCTTCTTACCCTCATGACCCAATGTGGTTTGCATATTCCCGCAGCTGAAGGCAGTGAAATCAGTTTGTATCAACAAATCCTTCTGGACATCGGGGATGGGCAGAGTCTTCAACAAAACTTGAGTACATTCAGTTCCCATATTAAAAATATTATTGAAATATTAAAGGATACAAATGACCGGTCCCTTGTTCTGTTGGATGAACTTGGCTCCGGTACAGATCCTATGGAGGGAATGGGCCTTGCCACGGCTATCCTGAACCAATTATATGAAAAGGGTGCCACGCTTATTGCCACTACTCACTATAGTGAAATCAAATATTTTGCAGAAGAGCATGAAGGCTTTATGAATGGAAGTATGGAATTTAACATCGACACCTTGCAGCCAACATATAAACTGATTGTCGGTCAAGGCGGGGACAGTCAGGCATTCTCTATAGCATTGAAGCTTGGGATGCACCCGGAGATCATTGGAAAAGCACATGAAATCACCTATAAAACGAAGAAAACATATAGTCTGGGAGAGATCGATTACGGTGTGAAAAAGGAGATGGAGAAGCAGATCATCGTAAACAAACATAAAAAAAGAAATCACAGAAAATTCCAGAAAGAAAACAGAAACATCATCTCCTTTACAAAAGGAGATAATGTCAAGATCTCCCCTGAAGGAGAATTTGGAATTGTATATGAAGGTCCTGATGGTACAGGGAATTACACCGTACAGATAAAAGGGGAAAAGAGATCTGTGAGTCATAAACGGCTCCGTCTGTATGTATCTGCCCTGGAGCTGTATCCAGATGATTACAATTTCGATATTATCTTCAACAGCAAAGAAAATCGTAAAAAGGATAAACTCATGGGAAAACGGTTTGTAGAAGGCTTGACCATCGAACATGAGGAGTAATCGAAAAAAACGCACTCGAGGTTAAACTTGAGTGCGTTTTTTCATCTGATGTATTCTCTGAAAATTCTAAGACATATGCGTCAAAACAAAGGAAAGAATGATTCCCAGGGAAGAAAGGAAACCGACAATGGGTCCGCCTTCCTCAAACGCTTCCGGCATCATCGTAGAAGAGGCCATAGCGAGCAGCCCTCCAGCCCCAAATGCTCCTATTATGTAAGAAGTGCTTTCAGGGGCATCCTGCAGTAATACATACCCGAACAAAGAACTGAGAGAAGATAGAATGACAACACTTCCCCATAAATAAAGGATTTTCTTCGTGCTGTAATGATCAAGCTTTAACCCTATACTGCTTGATAAGGATTCAGGTAAATTACTGATGAAAATAGCGATAATGAATACCCATTGCATGGATTGACTTTCAATAAAGCTGACACCGATGATGATGGATTCCGGTATGGCATCCATGATGGTACCGACATAAATGGCAATCCCAGAATGGCCATGAGGATTTTTCTTAGATCGTTTTCTTTCGCTTCCTCCTCTTTTTGAAATGAACATCTCAAATAAAGTAAAGAGGAGAGCACCCAGAAGGAACATGGAAATGAGGTATATCATGTCCGCTTTTCCTTCCGCTTCACTTAACAAATCAAAAGTGGCAGATCCGATGATCAGTCCTGTACCTAATGCCATGATAAATGCTACTACTTTCTTAGGTATATGAAGAAATATCGCCATAATTGCCCCGATCAAGAGGGAGAGACTGGCTATCCCTCCCCATAAAGCTGCCTGGAACAATGATCCAACCTCCCTTAATCGTTTTCATATCGAGTTTTCCCTAGTTGAGTAATGGATTAAACATTCACTGTATAGAATTCAGGAGCAGCGGGGATAGTAAGATTGAATAAATTTTAGGAGGCGAAAAAATGAAGAAATATCTCATGATTTCAACGATTGGATTCATGTTCATGATCACTGCTGCCGGTTGCGGAACAAGTAAGAACATGAATGAAGAAGGGCAACAAATGAACAATGGCAACCTGGAGAGAGTGAATTACAAGAATGATCAAGCAAACCGGGATTATGTGAATGACGGGACCATGAGAGAAAATTACTCGCTTGCTGACAGGGAAGCGGATAAAGTGGCCGAACTTAAAGAAGTGAAAAGTGCTTATGTTCTGACGACTGATCAAAATGCATATGTTGCTGCAGTATTAGAAGACCAGAAGAATGGAAACGTTTCAAAGGAATTGGAAAAGAAAATCTCGGATAAAGTAAAAAAAGAAAATGGCAGTATCAATAATGTGTACGTGTCAACAAATCCTGATTTCGTAGACCGCATGAGAGGGTATGCTGATAAAGCCAGAAACGGGAAACCGATTGAAGGATTTGGTGAAGAAATAGCTGATATGGTGAAACGAGTATTCCCGAACAGAGGATAATACTTTAGTGAAAAAGTCGAAATGCGTTTCGGCTTTTTTTATTTGTCCATAGGAAATGTTTGAATTTTTCAGTATACTATTTAGAGTGACGAAATAGATTGAAGGGAGAGATGTACGTGGCCCAAACAGCATCAAAAACGGCAGTAAACCCTACTATATATGGAATTCTATTAGCCATCAGTTCCGGTCATTTTATCAATGACACACTCCAGGCTGTCGTACCGGCTATGTTCCCTATCATAGAGAAGTCATTGGAGCTGAGTTATATGCAAATTGGCTGGATTGCCTTCTCGCTCAATATGACGTCTTCTTTATTACAGCCGGTTTTTGGATTTTATGCGGATATACGTTCAAAGCCGTACTTACTTCCATTGGGAATGTTGTCCAGCTTAGCAGGGTTGATTGGTTTTGCCCTTTCAGGTCATTTCATATGGATTATCGTTTCGGTATTATTTATCGGATTCGGTTCTGCCATTTTTCATCCTGAAGGCTCAAGAGTAGCTTATATGGCTGCCGGAAATCGAAGGGGGCTTGCTCAGTCGATTTATCAGGTCGGTGGAAATACCGGTCAGGCGCTTGCCCCGTTGATAACTGCTTTTATATTTGTCCCTTTTGGTCAAATAGGAGCCTTATGGTTTACCATTGTGGCCATTATTGGAGTCGTGGTCTTGTTCCGGGTATCTAATTGGTATTCAAATCAGTTACGATTCAATGAAAGGAACATGAGAAAAAAGACTGAAGATGGAAGAAAAACACCTATTAACCCGAAAATTAAGTGGGCGATGGTGCTTGTTGTATTCCTCGTGTTTGCTAGGTCATGGTACGGAGCAGGGTTATCAAATTATTACCAGTTTTATTTGATTGAAGACTACGGACTAACCATTAAAAAAGCACAGGCATACATATTTGTCTTTATGTTTGCGGGAGTCATCGGAACCTTCCTGGGGGGTCCGCTTGCCGATCGTTTTGGTAAGCGAAATATCATCTTCTTTTCTATGCTCGGTGCTGCGCCTTTAACACTTACATTGCCTTATTTACCGTTGGGCGTAGTATTTCCGTTTATTTTTTGCATTGGATTTATTTTATCGTCAAGTTTTAGTGTTATCGTTGTGTATGCACAAGAGCTGTTGCCGAGTAAAATCGGGATGGTTTCCGGTTTGACCGTTGGTTTGGCTTTTGGCATGGGTGCTGTCGGGGCAGTCATCTTTGGAGGAATGGCCGATCTTTACACCATCCGATTCGTGATGATCCTATGCAGCTTCCTACCTCTACTCGGAATGATGACATTCTTCCTTCCCGCAGATGAAGCGGTAAGAAACTTCCATAAATAACAAAAGAGATTGGGACATTACTAAATCCATGTCTTAAGACATAAATAGATAATTTGGTTTGGATCTCTTGTTACACCTCTGCCCGATTTCCGTGCAAGATTTCGCTTTCCTCGGGCGTTCGGCTAGCCTCCTCGTCACTGACGCTCCTGCGGGGTCTTACCTATTCCGCTTTTCAAGTAGGAGTCTGCGTCTAGCACTCCAATCAACAGCTAGAACCATTTAAATACACTTCATGATTTAACAGATACAAAAATCCGAACGAATTCGATATTCAATAAAGAATTTCGAATTCGTTCGGATTTTCTTTGACAATACACTTTTGTCCCAGTCTCTAAATCTAAAAGTAGTTAAAAACGCACGCTTGGATAGTTGATTGGAGCAGAAGGTGCTCGACTCCTGCGGGAAACGCGGGAAAGCCTGAAAAGCGGAGGTGGCTTGCTCAGCCCCGACAAGCATAAGATGAATGGGCTAAGAAGGCGTTCTTGTGCCTTCTTGGACCATTTAGCTTATGACCTCGAGGGGCTAGCCACCGTAGCTGGATCTTGAGACCCCGCAGGGCTTTAGCCCGAGGAGGATCACCGCCAGCCCCGCGGAAAGCGGGCACCTGGAGCGGAAATCAACCACTACACGCTTGTTTAAAAGCACAAAGTATACAAACACAGGCTTTAAGAAAATGCAAAGTAAATAATGAATAACCCACAAAGAATGTACATAATTGGATGAACTTCTTTCCATTTTTTCAGCGAAATCATCGCAAATGGATAAAGAATGAATCCTAATGCGATCCCCGTTGCAACACTGAAGGTTAAAGGCATCATAATAATAGTGACAAAAGAAGGGATGACGATTTCAAATCGATTCCAATTGATATGTCTGACTTCCGTAGCCATCAATGCACCTACAATGATAAGTGCAGGGGCGGTCACCTCTGGAGTGATAACCGATAAAATGGGTGAAAAGAACAAAGCGATCGAGAAACAAATTGCAATCACGACAGAAGTGAATCCGGTTCTTCCCCCGACAGCCACGCCGGCAGAAGACTCCACGAAGGATGCTGTCGTAGAAGTTCCGAATATTGCTCCTGCCACACCTGAAGCGGAGTCGGCAAGGAGAGCCCGGCCTGCGTTCGGGATTTGATTATCCTTCATGATTCCTGCTTGACTGGCAACGGCTATCAATGCACCAGCTGTATCAAAGAAAGCCACAAACAAAAAAGTAAAGATGACCGCCAATATTTCAATAGTGAAAATATCACCTAAATGGTTGAATACTACGCCGAATGTCGGCTCGAGACTTGGGACACTCCCAATAATGGAATGAGGCACGGAGATTTGCCCGGCGACCATCCCGATGATTGTCGTTGCAACCATTCCATAGAATATCCCGCCATTAATTCCCTTCACTAACATCATCAAAGTAATGATAAAGCCAAACACAGCAAGTAGTGTTGGGGGAGAAGAGATATTCCCGATGGAAACAAATGTCTCAGGGTTGGCAACAACGAGTCCCGCGTTTTTAAAACCAATGAATGCCACAAAAAAACCGATTCCGCCGGCGATGGCAAATTTTAAATCCTGAGGGATGACATTGATGATTTTTTCACGAATTTTCATGACACTTAATATCATAAAGATGATGCCTGCAATAAATACTCCTGTCAGGGCGATTTCCCAGTCCACTCCCATGCCGATACATACTGAAAAGGTAAAGAACGAGTTGAGACCCATGCTGGGGGCGATCCCGATCGGAAAGTTTGCCAGTAGACCAATTAACAGGGAGCCAACAATCGCTGATAGAGCGGTGGCTGTAAATAGTGCCCCTTTATCCATTCCGGCCTGACTCAGGATGATGGGGTTCACAACAAGAATATAAGCCATTGATAGGAATGTCGTGACACCTGCTAACGTTTCTCTTCTATAATTTGTTCCTCTTTCAGCAAATTGAAAGAATGTTTTCATACTTAACCCTCCGTATAGATAAAATAAAAAAACTCCGGTGACAGAATCAACCAGAGTATATCTACAGGATAAAATAATTCCATTGATCTTACTTTATCTTGTAGACAAGCCATTTAAGGTAGCTGGTAGAAACGTTCAAGCCATATTCTTGAACTTATACAAGGTGCATATATGTTTGTTATAATTGAATTAGGAGAATCATAACAACTGACTATCATACGGTCAATGGAACCGTTAAAAGTTCGTGAATTCACTATTTTCTAAATTGATGATTTATTATTAAAAACGGCATACGCCCTATACATCATTCCTGAAAAAAGCTATATTTAGTGAATACAAACAATGAGTAGAGAAAACGTAAGTGAATACGTGAATGAATATTGGAGGAATAAATATAATGTCTTCTTTAAAACCAGGTACAGTAGAGGATTTATACGTTGATCATGAAGTGCCATACGGTTTCTTTCTAACGAATGATATCGATCGTGTACTTCTGCATCACTCTGAAATAACAGAAGAAATCCAAGAGGGAGATACAGTGAAGGTATTTCTTTATCATGATAAAGACGTACGCTTGACAGCGACCATGCGAATTCCTAAGGTGCAAGTCGGTGCATATGGTTGGGCGGAAGTAGTGGATAAAAGGGAAGATTTAGGCGTATTTGTGAATATTGGGTTGCCTAAGGATATTTTGGTCTCATCAGATGATCTTCCGAAATTTCAGGAGCTTTGGCCGAACGCTGGCGATCAGCTGTTCCTTACCTTAAACCGTGATAAACAAGACCGTTTATACGGAAGATTGGCCACTGAAAATATCATTGAACAGGTGTCAAGAAGAGCTTCCGCTGAAATGATGAATGCTAAAGTTCAAGGTCGGGTGTATCGACTTCTGAGAGTAGGAACCTTCTTCTTATCTGATCAAGGATATCGCTGCTTCGTTCACATGAATGAGCGTAAAGCGGAGCCGAGACTCGGGGAACTCGTTGAAGGCAGAGTCATCGACGTGAAGGATGACGGAAACTTAAATGTTTCGTTCTTACCATTGAAGCAGGATAAAATGCAGGATGATGCTGAAGTCATCCTTGAGTATCTGGCAGTGCGGAACGGTGCGATACCATTTTGGGATAAGAGTCAGCCCGATGAAATCAAGGATCGATTCAATATGAGTAAAGCATCCTTTAAACGTGCTCTTGGGAAACTGATGAAAGATAATCGGGTGTACCAGGAAGAAGGTTGGACGTATTTAAAGAAATAAAAGATCTCAACATGAAGAAGAGTGCTGACAAGTTGTCAGCACTCTCTTCTATGTTCAGTACGATCTGCTTTGATTGACCTTTTGACTTTCCTTCTTTGTGTGGACCGATCTAATCGGTAAAAGTGTTCCAACAAGAGCGATTAAGGCACATCCAATGAGTACGTGTGAATAGCCATTCAAAGCAATCGTAGAAAGCACTCCGAACACAACAAGATCCAAGCCTGAATCCACAATGGAAAGCAAGGAGATGGTCGTTGCCCTGATCCCGGACGGAATTAAATCATTGCTTAATTGTGAATAAATGGGGTAACGGATCGCCCGGACAAGCCTTAATAAGAAAAATGAACCTAATACAATCCATAAAGAAGACCCGAACAAGCCGGATATGAGTAACCCCGCTGCCGCTGATAAACCAGAAATATTCATGAGCATCACCCTGGAAAAGCGTGCTGTCATCCAACCGATGGAATTCGATGCAAAATAGCCAAGAATGGCAGAAACAGCATAAAAGATCCCAATCAAGTAGACAGGCACTCCTGCATCCTGTAGGAGTGGTTGGTCAAAGTATTGGTAAACGGCACCAGCCGGAATGAAAACCAATGTTACGTTTAAAAACATCAACAATAACTGAGGTGCCTGGCGTATTACACGGATACCACTCTTTATTTGTGAAAAAGGATTTTCTTTTTGAAATGAATCAACAGTCGGCTGCTTGACCCAAAGGATTAAGAATAGTTCTATTAAGTGAAAGACTAAACCCAGTAAGATGAGCAGAGTGAATTGACTGTCCACCAGATCCCTCGCTATATAGGAGCCGAAAAGGACGGCTATCAGCATACTGATAAACGAAGCTGATTGAATCTTTCCCATCGCATGATCCATTCGATTTTCTTCATTTGACTCTTTGAGTGAATCATAGATTAACGCTTCATCGGCTCCGGAAAAAAAGGTTACACTGAAACCATTGATGAAGCTGTATAAGAAGAACATCCAAGGTTCATAGGCGAATAAAAGCAGGATGATACTAAGGAATTTAAGTAAAGAACCGAATAGAAAAGAATATTTCGCACCAAACCGATCTGCAAATATTCCAGTCGGTACTTCCCCGAGTAAGACGGCACCGCTCCAGAACATGAGCACAATTAAAATATCAGAAGAGGTTAACCCTCTTTCGAAATAGAATAACGTCAAAACGGGTTGAAGAAAACTGATTGTACCAAAAAAAGAAATCCAAAATAGTACCCGAATATTATGGGCTGCAAGTGTTTGTTTCGTCATAATTTGTCTCCTGCTTCCTGATTTTTATATATTGCCCGGAAGAAGGAGCGTCGTTTGGTTAATTCAGAACGTTCACTCCTTCTTGAAATAGTGAAAGTGTTTTGAATGTTTTTTGCATGATATTTCCTCCTAGTGTTTGATGAATCAAGTGTAGCATAAGAAGGAGAAAATGAAGAAGTTATTATTCGAAAATCTCCTGTTATTTGCAGAAAGGGTGTGGGTCAATGAAAGAGGTTGTAGTAGACGTATTGCAGTCCAGAGGGACCTATTATGAGATTGGTGTTCAATTCGGGAAGGAACTTCGGCAGTCGCCACTCTATTCCCACCATCAAAAGAGAAGAATGAAGTCATTGAGGGATTACAATATAAAGATGGATGAAGTCGAGAGACTCCTCCGACAATTCGCACCCGGATTATGGGACGAATTGAATGGACTATCAAATGGTTTACAGTGGTCATTGGAGGAAACCATACATGAATATTCGGGCTTTCAACAGGAGTGGGTGAATTCAGGTTGTTCGTCTTTGGCGAAGGATGGTATTTATGTGAGGAATTATGATTATCACCCGAAAACGTATGAAGGCAGGCTTCTACTTGTGAAGCCGGCTGGTGGATATGCATCCATCGGATTTTCCGGAAGAGGAATCGGACGAATTGATGGGTTGAACGAAAGGGGATTGGCAGTTGGTTTTCATTTCGTGAATCGAATAAAGCCGGGAGAAGGATTCATTTGTACAACAATCGCCCGCATCCTTCTAGACACATGCAAAAATACAGATGAGGCAATCGAAGTGTTGCGCAGGCTGCCTCACCGACACAGTTTTAACTATTCTTTATACGACCAAAGCGGCAAAGCTGCTGTAGTTGAAGCTTCCCCTAGGGGTATAGGAGTGTATCACCATTCAACTTTAAGTTGTACCAACCATTTTCAGATGAATCATATGAAAAAGGATAATCGACATTATTTAAAGGACTCTCAAAAGAGGCTGGACATATTACGTTCAAGCCAGAAAAAGGAATTAACCATGAAGGGGGCATTCAACCTGTTTAACCGAGGAGAAAGCCCGATTTTCAAGAAAGCGTATGATGCGTGGGCAGGAACGATTCATACATGTGTCTTTCAATGTGAATCGCTGCGATGCTTAATCGGATTTGGAGAAAGTTCCGATGGATTGGTGGTGGACTTCCAAGAGTGGATCAGGGGAAGAGATATTCCCATCCGAAAATTTTCAGGGAAGTTTGATACAAACGTGCCGTTCTTATTTATGGAAGAAGTGAAGGGATAAGGGGGGGAACCGAGCAAATCAAGGGATTAACGGCTTATCATTGTGGAGGACTTCCTCGGTTCTTATATTTAAAATGTGCATATTCATAAAAATGTATGTGCGATTTGTAGCATTCCTAAAAACGTGGTGATCATATGTACACTTACCCATGCAAAAATACTTAAAGAGAGGATCATTTCATCTTTTCATCCTTTCCTTTCTCTAAATATACATAACGTTCTTTCCAAATGGTCTTTTTTCTGAAAAAGGTATTCAAAAATGAATGAAGAAAGGTCACTAGGAAAAATACGATGTGAACGGGAAATAATAATGTTTCAAACAAGTTGAAATGACCGATCCTTCTCACTAAGAAATAGAAATATCCCCCTAAGAGGAAGTATTGGATTATGAATAAATAGGGGTGTTTCCAAATCATTTCCGGTGTATGGATGACCAGCGTAATAAGTGAAGAAACCCATAAAGAAGAAATCCCCAAGAGCAGGAAATTTGTCGACTTAGCTCCTGAAGCGAAGCTCTTTGACCACCCGTGGAATAAATCACCGATTCCTTCCCCGTACATCCTCATGGAAATGGCATCCCTGCCACTTGCCGCTTCTACCGATTCCCCGCACTTCTTCGCCCATTGACTCAAGGCAAAATGTTCCACCATTTCCCCTTTAATGGCTTCATGACCTCCAATTCGCTCATAAACGGCCCTTGAACATAGTAAAAATTGCCCGAAACCACCTGAAGGCTTGCACAACCATGAAAAGAGATGGGTGATACTGGTTGAAGCAAACACAATTAAATGAAACAGCATTGAGAATGTTTCATAAAAGGATTCCGTTTTATGATACGGATGGATGGTCAATACTCCTTGACATTGTTGAAGCTTATACGTTTCGCATATCTTGAGCAGGCCAGCTTGCTCGAACCAGGTATCGCTATCCACAAACAACAGGAATTCTCCTCTAGCTGCTTTCGCTCCATACCAGCATGCCCATGATTTCCCGTTCCATCCATTTGGCAAAGGGGGTGCATCAATTACATATGCTCCCGCGTTTTCGGCTATAGCCTTCGTTTGATCTGTTGATCCATCATTCACTACAATGACTTCCAATGGTTGTATGAACTGCATCCGGATACTGGATAGCAATCTACCGATCGTCTTTTCTTCATTTCTTGCAGGAATTATGATGGAACATTTCTTGACCAGGTAACTATTCCGTACATGAACGGAATTCTTCACGGTCGGAATTCTTGTAAAAAGGAAAATGGTGAGACTCAATGCGACAATCCAGATATACATATGTTTTCACCTTCTTAGACAAATTGTGTTGTATCGCCATTCTAACCATAATAGTTAACCGTGATACGCCAAGGAAAGAAATCCATCGCCAATTATTATGTGAAATATCGGTTCTAAATCAAAAAAACTCCTTTCTAGCCATTAGTTTGGCGAAAGGAGTTTTTACATGCTATTAATTGTTTTTCCAATGACCATCTATGAAGTCATCCCGGCCCGATTTTGCACGATCATGTTTGTATTCCTCTGGATTCGATTTGTAGAATTTTTGATGATAGTCTTCTGCCGGATAAAAGGTTGAAGCAGGAAGGATTTTGGTGACGATCGGCCTCTTGAATCGCCCACTTTCTTCTATCGTGTTTTTTGACAATGCAGCTAATTGTTTCTGGTGTTCATTGTGATAGAAGATTGCGGTTCGGTACTGGTCGCCGCGATCGTGGAATTGTCCACCATCATCAGTCGGGTCGATCTGTGGCCAGTATAACTCCAATAACCTTTCATAGGGAAACAGAATGGGATCAAATGTGATCTGAACCACTTCATAATGCCCGCTGTCACCGGCTTTAATATCCTCATAGGCAGGGTTCTCAAGATGACCGCCCGAATATCCCGATACGACATCAATAATCCCTGGCTGCTCATCAAACGGCTTTACCATGCACCAAAAACACCCACCTGCAAAAGTAGCGACTTCTATATCATTCATTTTAGCAAACCTCCTGTACCATATGTACTCCTCTAAAGCAGTAAAGCGATAGCTTGAACAGATTCTACCACGAAATCATCAAAGGAACAATTATAATATCTTGTCTGAAACAGATGTGATTCGTTTTGGTAGTAGCTAATTCTACAATTTTCAACAATTTCATAAAAATTCATTTCCTAACCAATGGAATTTGTGTATAATTCTTTTGAACGGAACAATTTCATACGTTACGAGATCAGGTGAAGCCTAAGATGTGATTCCTCTTAGCTTCTTAATAGGGAAGTTGGTGTAAATCCAACGCGGTCCCGCCACTGTAAATGGTAGTGAGCTGAAAAATTTACCACTGTGCAATCAAGTACGGGAAGGTGTCAGCAAGCTATGACCATGAGCCAGGAGACCTGCCTGATTTTAATCGCACCAAATCTACGCGGATAGAAAGGTGTAATATGCATGGTTTACGGTTTGAATTCCTATATATGCATCTTACACAACATCTCTAGTCCACTGGAGATGTTTTTTTGTCTGGCAAAATGTTAATCTACAGGGGGAATAAGGAAATGAAACACACAGTAAAGGCATTACTTATTTTGTTAGTAGCCATCGGATTCCTGACAGCATGCGGAATGAATGATGGGGAACAAAAGAATAAAAAAGAAACAACAGAAGTTCATCAGAGTGAATCCGGGTATCCTTTATCAGTGAATGACGCGCTCAATAATAAAGTCACCTTGGAAGAACAACCTAAACGTATCGTTTCGTTAATTCCGAGTAATACTGAGATTTTATTCAAGCTTGGCCTAAATAAGGAAATCGTCGGGGTCTCCGACTTTGATAACTTCCCGAAAGAAGCCTCTGATAAAGAGAAGATCGGCGGAATGGAGTTTAACGTAGAGAAAATCGTCGGCTTAAAGCCGGACCTGGTGCTGGCCCATGAATCCACTGCAAAGTCGGCAGAAGAAGGTTTGAACCAACTGAAAGATGCAGGTGTGAACGTATTCATCGTTCACGACGCTAAAAGCTTTGAAGAAGTATATAACACAATTCAGGACATCGGGACACTTGTCGGCAAGAAAGATCAGGCAGATTCCGTTGTTGCTGATATGAAATCAGATTTGAATTCCATTCAGGAAAAAGCAAGTGAAGTAACTGAAAAGAAAAGGGTCTATGTGGAAGTCTCACCTTCCCCTGACATTTATTCAACAGGTAAGAACACGTTCATCGATCAAATGCTTTCTATGATCAATGCTGAAAACGTCATGAGCGGGCAGGAAGGCTGGGTACAGGTGAACCAGGAAGCGGTCATTTCGTCTAACCCTGATGTGATCATCACTACATATGGTTATTATAGTGAAAATCCGAAAGAACAGATAGTGGGTAGAAAAGGATGGGAAGATGTGACGGCAGTTAAGAATGGAGATGTTCACGATGTCCATTCAGATTTAGTCACTCGGACCGGTCCAAGATTGGTTGAAGGAGTAGAGGAAATTGCAAAGTCGATCTATCCAGAGGTATTTGCAGAATAAAATAGGGATCACATACGGATTGGCAGGGCTATTTATACTCACAGCAATGCTTGCAGGCATTTCGATCGGTACGATATCGATTCCACCGAAGGATATCATATACATCGTCGGTTCGAAGTGGTTCGGGTTCCGATTGCCTGATACGGTCGATCCCATGTTTTCGAACATCGTATATTCCATCCGACTGCCCAGAGTGTTATTGGCTCTATTGGTCGGCAGTTCCTTAGCTATTGCAGGGGCTTCTTTCCAAGGGCTATTACGCAATCCACTGGCTGATCCATATACGCTGGGTGTGTCTTCAGGAGCATCGGTCGGAGCTGTCATCACATTGTTTTTTCATTGGAGCATTCCGTTCATCGGAAAGTTTACGCTTCCCTTTTTCAGTATTGTTTGTTCGATCATCACTGTATTTCTCGTTTTATGGTTCGCACAAAAAGTTGAAAGGACCATGAAGGTCGAAACCATTATATTGACAGGAATCATCTTCAGCTCCTTTTTGGGCTCGCTGATTTCATTGATGATCGCACTCACAGGTGAGGAACTGAGGCAGATCATCGGCTGGCTACTTGGAAGTGTATCCATGAGAGGATGGGATTACGTTGCGATCATCTTGCCTTTCTTCCTTATCGGGGTAGTGTTGCTCATACTAAACAGCAAGGAATTGAACGGGATGAGCTTCGGTGAAGAACAGGCACGTCATATCGGTATCTCCGTTCAAAAAAGGAAGCTGATGATTTTGATTGCCGGAAGCATCCTGACGGGGGCAGCAGTGGCAGTGTCCGGAACGATCGGATTTGTCGGCCTTGTGGTTCCTCATTTCTTGCGAAGAATGATCGGACATGATCACAAGCATCTTCTTCCCCTATCAATCCTTGTAGGTGGAGGGTTCCTCGTTCTCGCCGACCTGCTTTCCAGAACGATCATCGCTCCGACCGAACTTCCGATTGGCGTGATCACCGCCTTGATCGGCGCACCGATGTTTGCTTATATTCTTTTAAAGAAAAGGGGTCTTTCAACATGATCGATGTAAACGGGGTGTCAGTAGGATACGGCGATCAAAAGATTGTGGAAGACATGAATTTTCATATTGACAAGGGAGAGTTCTTTGGAATACTTGGTCCAAATGGAAGTGGTAAGACGACGTTACTGAAAGCGATGACGGGTCTCCTTCCTTTAATGGATGGAGTAGTTACATTGAAGGGAAAGCCACTTCATCAGTTTTCTTCGAGAGAATTGGCTACCCATGTCGCGGTATTACCCCAGATATCAACTGAAGCATTTTCATATAGAGTGAGGGAAACGGTGATGCTTGGAAGATATGCTCACCAGAAAGGTTTCTTTAAGGGTACGACCGACCGGGACAAAGAGATGGTGGACAAAGTGATGGAGCAGACAGGAATTTCTTCGTTTCAGAACCGCTACCTTCATGAACTGTCTGGCGGTGAGCGTCAACGGGTGTTCCTGGCGCAGGCTCTTGCCCAGGAACCTCAAATCTTACTTCTGGATGAGCCAACCAATCATCTTGATCTTTCCTACCAGAAGTCACTATTGGATCTGATTAAAAGTCAAACAGACCTGGGGAAATTAACGGTTGTCGCCATATTTCACGACTTGAATTTAGCGAGCTTATACTGTGATCGTCTGCTGCTGTTAGACCAGGGTACAACGAAACTTCTTCATCACCCGGAGGAAGTGCTGAAGGAAGAACATATCGAAGAAGTATATCATACTAAGGTTCAGAAGCATGCTCATCCGTTGGTGGCCAAGCCTCAGATGGTGATCGTACCCGAAGGAACCGTCACTGAAAACCTGGTTTTAGATGAAAGGTATATGACTTTGACCGAAGAATGCATCTTTTTTTCTGCACCATTTCCATTGAAATGTATGTCGTCGGGTATTATAGGTGCAGGAATTGGTTGGTACTCTCATTTTTTGAACCGTCGTGTACCGGTTGATTATGACTGCCGGGATTACAAAAAAGATATGCATGAGTATCTTGTTTCAAAAGAACTGGATCCGTCTTATTCTGTCGGTATGATGACGGCTCTGGATTTGTCTAACATGATATGCGAGCGTTTTGAGATGGAGGGGAATTCGGTTTTCGTCGTCGTGACCGCCGGCGTTGGAAATGCCATGGATGTATCAACAAGTTTTCAATATGATATTGATTCTAAACCGGGTACGATCAATACCTGGGTTTTCATTAATGGGAATTTATCTGATGAGGCGTATATCGAAGCCCTCGTCACATCCACTGAGGCAAAGGTGAAAGCACTGAATGATATGGATGTAAGGGACAAAAGAAACGGAAATATTGCGACTGGAACGCCTACTGACAGCATTCTGATTGCATCCAGTCAAAAAGGGGAACTTGAACCATTTGCAGGACCGATCACTCCAATAGGTAAGTTGATTGGTCGAGGAGTCTATGAAGTAACAAAGAAAGCCATCCAACGGTATATCGGTAAAATAGAGGAAGGTTTATAAGGCTTTCATGGTAAGGAGGGAGAAGTCTGTCATGGGAAAACTCTTCTTCATAACCGGAGGGGTAAGATGCGGGAAAAGTTCATATGCAGAAAGTCTTGCGTCGGAACTACGAACATCGAATGAGGTGTTGATTTATCTTGCGTGTGGGGTAAATACCGACAGTGAGATGGAAAAAAGGATTTTGAAACACCGACTGGATCGCCAGCATTCAACTGAAAATTGGACGACCATTGAAAGGCCACTGGCAATCCAGGGCATCATCGATACTATACCGTCTAATGCCATTGTTGTTTTGGATTGTCTCACGACTCTGTTGACAAACGAATGGTTCGATGGGGAAATGGAGGGCGGAAGGGATGTAGAGGACTGTATCTATGAATCTGTCCTCCAGTTAAAAGATAAAGTAAAAGCATTACTTGTTGTAAGTAATGAATTGTTTTATGACATTCCACCGAACACCGACGAAATACTCCAATTTCAAAGGACACTCGGAAGATTACATAGAAAATTGGTGAGGGAATCGTTTATAGCGATCGACATGTCGGTTGGAATCCCGGTTATGAAGAAGGGAATCCCAAAGCCATGAGATTTGGAAAAAGTTTTCTCCTTAATATACAATTTTTCACGATTCTTCCAGTGCGAAAAGAATTCTCACTTGGTAAAAGTGAAATGAGATGGATGGTCCGTACATTTCCTTTATTCGGTTTATTTATCGGAACGCTGCTCTCAAGTGGCTTTGTATTACTGGCATCCTATACACCCATGAGCCCATTGGCATTATCATTTTATATTTGGGTGATGCCTATCATGCTGACCGGTGGTATTCATTTGGACGGTTATATGGATGCAAGCGACGCCTACTTTTCTTATCGGGATCTACAGAAGCGTCTCGAGATTATGAAAGACCCCCGCATAGGTGCATTTGGTGCTCTATCCCTGGTCATATTGCTCTCCTCCCGTTTTTTATTCATATATGAATCCGTCCACTATTCTGATACTGTTACGATTTGTTTTATTCTGCTTTCGATTCCCATTTACAGCCGTATCGTCATGGGAGCGAGTCTCATACTTATCCCCCCGGCACAAAAAGCCGGTATGGGGTATAGCTTCAGTAAGTATTTGAAATTGAACGAAATTTTGTGGACGCTTGCCTCTTTCATATTGATCATGGTCGCTTTCGTCTTTCTGAATGGCTTTTTTCTTTATGTTACATTCACTATTGTAACGATCGGCTTTTTCCTTTTTGTATACTCGAAGAGCATAAAGTGGTTTGGAGGCATGACTGGTGACACGGTCGGAGCAAGTGTAGAAGGGAGTGAGTCAATTCTATGGATGACTATATGGCTATTGCTTTTATTCGACATGGTTTAACAGAAGGAAATGAGAAGGGGAAATACATCGGTTGGTCAAACCCGGGCTTAACACCAGGAGGGATCGAAATGCTTAAACGGACTATGCAATCCTTCGAACCATATGAGGTATGTTTTTCAAGCGACCTCAACCGATGTTTGGAAACTTCCCATTTTTTATTCCCTGAAGTTTCAATCATTTCCACTCCACTGTTAAGAGAATTACATTTTGGAAAGTGGGAAGGCTTGACCTACGATGATATGAAGGAGAATGAAGAGTATCAGTATTGGTTAACCGATCCCTCCATATCACCTCCAGGAGGGGAGGGGATGAATCAATTTATCAAGCGAGTCGAAGTTGCCTGGGAGCAAATCAAGGCACACGTCGAATCACTTAATGGAAACCGGTATTCAGTCATAAGCCATGGTGGAGTCATACGGTATTTGTTAACCTCTCTGTCACCCATGAGTGAGCATCAATCCTTTTGGGAATGGAAGGTTGCATATGGAGCAGGGTATGAATTGGCTTGGAAAACAGAAGAAGATTGGAGGGATCAGAATTGTACTTCATTACGGGTGGTTCCTTTAATGGGAAGGGAAAATGGGTAAGAAAGCATTTTGGGTTGAAAAGCATTGATACAGAGTGGGTCCGGTTATTTAATAAAGGTATGGAAGAAGTCCGCCCTTCAATGCCGATCCTCGTATTGGAGGGGCTTGAGTATGCTGTTCGATTTGCCCTTTTACGTGGGGGCTGTGACATTAGGGAAGAATTCTTCCACCGGATAGAGGAGTTGAAGAAGTGGGAAGAAGAACATCCAGAACGAAAAGTGATCTGGATTGGGTCAGAAATAGGGAAAGGAATTGTCCCCATCGATCGAATTTCCAGGGAATGGAGAGATGTGACTGGGTGGATTTATCAGGACCTTGCCGAAAGATCGCATCATGTATGGCTTGTTTGGTACGGCATGGCGACATCAATTAAAGGGTAGGAGGAGAAGTTAAAGTGCAACTTTATACAAGAACCGGAGACAAAGGTCAGACAAGCTTAATCGGGGGAAGGGTCGATAAGGACGATATCCGGGTCGAGGCATACGGGACACTGGATGAAGTAAATTGTTTCGTCGGTCAGGCTATTTGTGAATTAAATCATGAGCGTTTTGACGATATCGTAAACGACTTAGTCACTATTCAGCATGAACTCTTTGACTGTGGGGGAGATTTATCCAATGTTTCAAAAAAGAGAAAGAGCAAGCTTCAAATGGATTCCGTACATGCTCTGGAAGACAAAATAGACGGTTTGGTCAGAGAAGCCCCACCTCTTGAAAAATTCATACTCCCGGGTGGTGCAAAGGCTTCTGCGAGTATTCATATTGCACGGACCGTTGCGAGAAGGGCAGAGAGATGCATTGTTTCCCTTTCAAAGACAGACGGGGACTTTCCTGTTGTGACGTTGCAATATATCAATCGATTATCAGACTATTTTTTTGCTTTGGCACGCGTGATCAATCACCGAAGTAATGTCAAAGACGTTGAATACCTTCGCAGCGCCAACGTATTCTCTACCGGTAAAATCCAGAAAAACAATGAGTAGTAGCTTAAAGTCCATTTTGTTACTATCAATGTTTTTGGCTTTTGTTGCAATTGGAGGATTGGTGAAGATTCCGGCGATCATCGGGACCATCGCCCTTGACAGTATGCCTGCATTATTAATCGCTTCTTTATACAATGGAAGGAAGGGAGCGCTGGTGGCAGGGGGTGGACATTTACTTTCAAGCCTTTATGCAGGTTTCCCACTCGGTCCGTTCCATTTTCTCATTGCCGCGGAAATGGCTCTCTTTGTCTCGCTTTTCGGCTATGTGTTTTCAAAGGGGCATCGTGTATTAGCAGGTGTCCTTTTTTTGATAGGAAATGGTGTATTGGCAGCTTTGCCTTTTATATTTATCCTGAATTTTTCTTTTTATGTCGCAATCTTTCCTTCCTTATTAGCAGGAAGCTTCATTAATTTAACAATTGCTCACTTTCTTTATCCCCCTCTAGCTTCCAGATTAGGAAAGGTGGAAATGAGATGATTCAACTTAGGGATGCTTTATCGATTTCTATTAACGAAGAAATTGAACTGATTCTTGCGTCTGACTGCAGCGGTGGGATCGGAAATAAGCCGGATGACGTCGTGCAGGTTGATCATGAGACTGTAGGATACTACAGCTTTCGAGTCGCGGTGATGGAATGTTTATCAGCCGGTGCCCGCCTCATGGCCGTTCAATTATTGAACTTCACAGGAGACAGCGTATGGGATAGGTATGCCTCGGGGGTGCGGTTGGGTTTGAGTGAACTCAATATGAATGATATTCAACTAACCGGAAGTTCAGAATCCAATTTTAATCTCAATCAGTCTGCACTCGGCGTAACCTGTATCGGTATGAAGATAAAGGAGCGGCATCAGGTTTCCCAGCTGGATCTCTCATATGCTCTTATCGGTATTCCTTTGGTCGGTGAAGAAGTATTGATACATGAATCGTCCATCGCTCCATTGAGTCTGTTTCATACGTGCATTCAACATCCTTCTATTGTCGATATATTACCTGTAGGTTCAAAAGGTGTGCGTCATGAACTGTCTTTGCTTGTAGGGAAACCGTTGAAAAGGGGAGATGTATACTCCTTGCATGACTTGGATAAATCCAGCGGGCCGGCAACTTCATTTATCATTTCGTACAAAAAGGAAGAAGAAGAGAATATAAGGAAACTTACCGATGGCCATTATCAACCATTGATCGTTTTTGACAGGAACAACTAAATACTTTTATAGATATTTGTGGTAAACTATATTCTCGGGGTGGACCGGTATGGAGAAAAGTGTTAGTTTATCCAGTATTCTGTGATTGTCAATTCCAATTGTATAGAGTACTATTTCATACTATCATCGGTTCATCATGAATGTCATAAAAGTAGGTGAAGAAATGGAGTCACGACTAGATCGAAAGACCAAAAGGAAAAAACGTGGAAGAAAAGTGATTTTGGTATTATTAATCCTTATTTTCAGTTTGATCGGTTACGCTGCTTTTCAATTTTACAGTGGTTATAAAATGGCTGGTGAAGACCAGATGCAGAAAGATTATAAATTCAACGGAGTAAAAGATGAAAACGGGAAAGTTAACGTTTTGTTATTGGGAGTCGATAGCAGGGGCGAGGAGAAATCAAGGACAGACACCATGATGCTCGCACAGATTGATCCGAAAACGAATGAAACCAAGCTCGTTTCGTTTATGAGAGATATTTATGCAGAAATCCCTGGTTATAAAAATTATAAACTGAATACGGCATTTTATTTAGGTGGTCCTGAGTTGCTGCGCAAGACGATTAAACAGAATTTTGATTTGGATATTCAGTACTATATGATTGTCGATTTTAAAGGTTTTGAACAATCAGTCGACATCCTGGCACCAAAAGGAATTGAAATGGATGTTGAAAAAGCCATGTCAGAAAATATCGGTGTTTCTCTCCAACCAGGTGTCCAAAATCTGAACGGAAAGGAATTACTCGGTTATGCCCGATTCCGTCATGATGGAAATGGTGACTTCGGAAGGGTAGAAAGACAGCAAAAAGTGATTGCAGCTCTTAAAGATGAAGCACTATCCATCGGAGGCGTAACAAAGCTTCCTAAGATGGCAGGATCCATTCAACCCTATATTCAGACGAATATGAGTAAACTGGATCAAATCTCAATCGCGAAAGATATACTGCTTAGCAACAGTAGTGACATGGACAAGCTTACCCTGCCAATAGATGGTTCATATACGAATGGAAGTTACAGCGGAGTTGGTTCGGTTCTTGAAATTGACTTCGAAGAAAATATTCAAGCTTTAAAGGACTTCCTAAGTGGAAAAGGTTCAGACGAAGCTTCAACCGAATAAATCTGAAAATCCCGTTAAGCTATTGAATGCTTAACGGGATTTTTTGATTTAAGTATGGACTTGTTGAAACGCTCTTTGGAACTGAGCTGATAGGAGTCACAGCTAAAAACCGCATCATTTCCAATCAAACCCCAAAAGTATAAATTCTGATTATACGCTCTCTCAGCCAATCTAGAGCCTTCAGAAGGAATCTGAATAACATAAATGGTAATGATAACGCTTCCACTAGCTATTTCGGCATATTCCTTACTACTTCCTTTATTGCTCTTGATATCATTCTTCAGCATGTTACGATAATAAACGTTGTGAACAAAACCCACGTCAATCAAGGGTTTTGGCAACATAAAACAACCATCATCTTAAAATTTTTCTTAAACTTTACATTAAACGTTCAATTAAAAACGAAAAAAATGTTATGAGAACAACTTACGATAAAATAAGGAACGGGAGTGGATATGATTGTTAAATAATAAAACGATAGCATTTCTGGGTGCAGGTAATATGGCAGAAGCAATGATTTCAGGGACGGTACAGAGTGGAAAGATTCCAGCCGACCAAATCATTGTCTCCAATCGAAGCAATTACGGAAGGCTTCAAGAAATGAAAGCTAAATATGATATCTCGGCAATTACAAAAGACGATCTGCCCTTTAATGAAATAGATATCCTCATTCTTGCCATGAAGCCAAAGGATATCGATAAAGCGCTGGATTCGATCAATCACTTGGTCAGAAATGATACGGTGATCATGTCGGTACTGGCAGGGATCACGACTTCTCATATGGAAGAACAATTACCTGCAGGTCAGCCTGTTATCCGTGTCATGCCAAATACGTCAAGTATGCTGAAGGAATCTGCAACGGCAATTAGTGCCGGAAGGTTCACTTCAAGAGAAGATATGGAGAATGCAGAAGAATTATTATCAAGCATCGGAGAGGTTTTCGTCATTGAAGAAAGTCAGATGGACATTTTCACCGGAATTGCGGGAAGTGGTCCAGCATACTTCTACTATTTAATGGAACACATCGAAAAGACGGGTGCTGAAGCAGGATTAGACCCCAAATTGGCACGTAAAATCGGAGCTCAAACCATTTTCGGCGCGGCCAAAATGATGCTGGAGCGAGAAGAATCACCAACTCAACTTAGAGAAAATGTAACATCCCCAAACGGTACTACGGCTGCAGGACTTGATGCATTAGCTCAGTTCGGTGGAGGTAAAGCCATCTCAGAAGCTGTCAAGGGGGCAGAAAAGCGTTCGAAAGAAATCAGCTCATCCTTACAGTCTAAAGAATTAGTTACAAGCTAATCACCCAACGAAAACCATACACCTCATATATATTACGTTACCAACCAATACAAGAAATCCAGGTCTGTCCCTGCATATAGAAAGAGGGGCAAGGGACGGACCTTATTACTAGGAGTGATTGAATGTCCCAAGATAAGAAACGTATCGTGATTAAGATTGGAAGTAGTTCATTGACAAGTTTGCACGGAGAAATGAGTCGCAGGAAGCTTGAGCGCCTTGTGGATGAGGTTGTCCGCTTAAAGGATGACGGCCATGAAGTCTTGCTTGTTTCGTCAGGAGCTGTCGCTGCAGGTTATCGTAAATTGGGTTGTTTGACTCGCCCTAGTTCGTTACCGGAGAAGCAGGCCGCAGCAGCCATTGGTCAAGGGCTATTAATTGAAGCATATTCTGATCTGTTAATTTCAAATGGATATGTGGCTTCTCAAATTCTGATCACTCGTAGTGACTTTTCTGATGAAGATCGATATAACAATGCCAGAAACACAATTAATGTCCTGTTGGAGAGAGGGATTATTCCGATTGTGAATGAAAATGATACCGTTACGATAGACCGTCTGAAATTTGGAGATAATGATACACTATCCGCAAAAGTCGCAGCACTTGTGGATGCAGATCAGCTTATCATTCTATCTGATATTGATGGACTATATGACTCAGATCCTCGTAAAAATCCAGATGCGGAACTGCTTGAGAGTGTGACTGAAATCACGGAAGATATTGAAGACATGGCTGGAGAGCCGGGAAGCTCCGTCGGTACTGGCGGCATGAGATCAAAAATCGATGCATTTAAGATTACAATGGCATCAGGTATCCCTGCTTTCCTTGGTAAATCCGGACATTCTAATATCATTTATGATGCGGTTCAGCATACGGCTAAAGGAACCTATTTCGAATCGACGGAAGATTCCGTCAATCTGGATTCCAAAAAGCAATGGATTGCATTCAATTCGGGTCCTGAAGGTGAAATCACAATCGATGCAGATGCGAAAGACCGCATCTTGGAGCAGAAAGAAAGTTTGACCATCGATGATATTTATACTGTGAAAGGCCGCTTTGATAAGGGTGCAGTCGTACGCATCCTCGATAACCGCAACGAAGAAATCGGTCTTGGAATGGTTAACTATCGTTCAGGCCAATTGAAGAACCCTACAGACATAAAAGCCGATGAAATCGCGGTAGAAATTGATCAACTTGTGTGTCATGTTGAATTTCCCATTCCAGTAGGGGTGTAATTGATTCCAATATATTAATACTGTAGTTGACTTAATTGATTTATTTAAGCATATAGCTTTTCAAAATTATCAGGAGGTATTTGATGACTTTAACTGTAAAAAAAACCGATGTAAAAAAACAGGCGATTTTGGCTAAAAAAGCTTCTAAAACGCTAAGCATGCTGACAACGGAACAAAAAAATAAAGCCCTTCATACTCTTGCAGACCATTTAGAAACAAACTACGGTTCAATTCTAAAACAGAACGAAAAAGATCTTGAAAGAGGCAGGGAAAAAGGGTTTGAAGCGGCATTTATGGATCGCTTATCTCTCTCTAAAGAACGGGTTGAAGACTTTGCAAATGGTCTTCGCCAAGTGGCAGACCTGGAAGATCCGACTGGTAAAGTGGTTTCTGATTGGACCCTGGAAAATCAGCTGCAAGTTCAAAAAGTGACCGTTCCGCTTGGTGTCATCGGGATGATTTATGAAGCACGCCCGAATGTGACGGTGGACGCTACAGGTCTTGCATTAAAATCAGGTAATGCCATCATCCTTAAAGGTGGATCGAATGCCATAACGTCTAATAAAGCCATTGTGGACGTTATGCATGAGGCTTTGGAGCAAACAGATATTCCTAAAGATGCCGTACAATTCATCAACACAACAGATCGTGAGGCAACAAGTGAATTATTTACAATGAAAGAATATATTGATGTGCTGATTCCCCGAGGCGGCGGAGCATTGATCAACGCCGTCGTCAATAATGCAACGGTCCCTGTCCTGGAGACAGGTGTAGGGAACTGTCATATTTATATTGATGAGGAAGCTGAACTGGAAAAAGCATTGAACATCATCATTAATGCAAAAACGGATAGACCGGCGGTTTGTAATGCGGCTGAAACCGTCATTCTTCATGAGAAATGGTTCGATGAACATAAGGACGCCTTTGTTGAAAAACTGAAAGATCATAAGGTTGCCATTCATGGTGACGAAAAAGTGGTTGAGGTAATCAAAGATGCAAAACTTGCAGGGGAAGAAGATTGGGCAAACGAATATTTAAGTCTTGATATTGCCGTTAAAGTGGTGTCTTCACTAGACGAAGCTGTGGATCATATCGAACAATACGGGACTAAACATTCAGAAGCGATTGTGACTGAAAATAATGAAGCGGCGAAAAAATTCATGATGCTCGTGGATGCCGCTGCACTATATCATAATGCATCCACACGTTTCACAGATGGAGGAGCATTAGGATTCGGTGCTGAAATTGGTATTTCAACTCAGAAGCTACATGCAAGGGGCCCAATGGGTCTACCAGCATTAACAACAGTGAAGTATATGATGCATGGAACTGGACAAATTCGATAATATCCAAAAAAACGCATGAGGTATTTTCCTCATGCGTTTTTTCATGTTTCATCGAATGTCAGCCCGACTCCTGAAGCAGGAATTCATGTAATCCACGGATCGTATGAACTTCTTGTTGATAACAGAGTTTCAAAAGTTGTTCAAAAATCTCGGCCGTCATGATCGCATCATTTAAAGCATGATGGCGAGCACGATCTTGAATATCGAATTTCTTTATGAGAACATCCAAATAGCAGTCATCCCTGCCAAGTAAGCTATTGGCAAGTGAAAAGGAATCGACAAATTCAGGATCGAAAGAGGGAAGCTCCCATTTATTGATCCTTTTTTGAAGAAAATTAATGTCGAAACTCGCGGGATGGGCCACCAGGATGGTCCCTTTGCTGTACTCTAAAAATCTTTCCAGACCAATGGGGAGCGTCACACCATTTAGAAAATCTTTACGCCTCAGGCCAGTGAACCGCTTCGTTTCCCTGGACACCGTTTGAAGGGGGTCGATCACCTGATAGAACGAATCGTCCTTTTGAACTTTTCCTTCTTTTACCTTTACAGCACCTATCGATATGATTTCATCTCCAACTTCAGGGAAAAATCCAGTGGTCTCAAGGTCAAAGATCGTAAAGGTGCAATGGAAGAGATGTTTTTTTTGAAGAGTCGGTTTTTCTTCTTCAAATTGTTTAAGGCCACGGGACAGTTTATGGTAGGAAAGCTTTTCTTTTTCCCGCTTGACTTGATGGCGGAAGATGAATTGCTGCCATGTATAGTACTTTAATATCCTATAGCCTACGTTAATTCCTATATTATTCATTAAACCACCCGGTTCCTATTGAAACTGATTTCCATCACCTGCTGCAGTCGATTGGCAATCTGGATGGATTCTTTTAATTTTTGGCGATCCTCTTTCGAAAGGGTGCGGACATCGATGTCATTGCTTAAAGGTTTTCCCTCACTAAGTTCACGCAGGTTCTGTTTCGTTCTCAAGGAAAGGAGGATATGCATGGCCGTTTTTACGTTTTCTGCATCCCTGGGGTGAAAGGCTTGTAACTTTTTCAGTGCCTGTACCCTTTTGATTGTGTTCACTTCTTTTATCCCATACTTTACCGAATGGATCCTGATCATATTGACGATTTGTAAGAGCCCTGACTTTTTGATATTGAATAGATGATTTTTCGGCTTCAAGTTCACCCGGCCCAATGGACCAACGGGGAGTTTGAAACGAAGGGCATCTTTTCGTAAGAGTTGCTGCATATTCAGGGATCGTTTCGATTTGTCAGTCAAGTAATTCCGAATTTCTTCAGCGATGGAATAATCTCCGTAAATTGGACGGAAGTCATAAAACATCGTGATGTTCTGGATTTCCTGTGCATCCATTTCGTGGAGCCACTCATCAATCGCTTTTTTCCAGTCCGTATAAGACCTCTTCCATTTTTGTTCCTTCGCCATGATTCCGCCTGTACATTCAGGAAAACCACATGCAGCAAGCTTTAAATTCAGCTTTTCGGTGAAGGCCTGAAAATAGAGATCAACTTTTTTAAGATCTGATAAGTGATTATAATCATCAAGGATGATCCCATTATCCTGATCTGTATGGAATCCCTGCTCACTGCGTCCCTGGCTGCCCATGACAATGAAACAATAATTGATCGGAGCGGAACCGAACCCTTCCTGCCTCATTTCTTTCTCGCTCAATTGAATGATTTTCCGGTGAAGGCGATCATTGTAGTTTGATATCACTTCACAAATATCGAATCCAAAGCTGTCTTGTGCTAGAAGGTCTTGAATGAATTGTTGGAACGTCTCGCTCTTAACAGTAGCCAGTTCGACCAGTTCTTCATTCGTCAATGCCTTTTGGATTTTATAAGAAAGGTCCAGGTAATTCGAATCCTGTATATTGAGAAATGATGTACTGGTTAGAATCCCAACCACTACATCATTGCGAATGATGGGGACGAAATCCACTTCTTCATGTTTAAAGTAGGATAGGGCCTCATAAGCGAAGGACTCATCCCTGATCCAGAAAGGCTTTTCCTTCATCCAGTCTTTCACCTTATCAGAGGTGCTTGGATTGGTAATATAAGACAGGATTTCCCGTTGCGTAAGGATACCAAGCATTTTTTTGTCCTGATCCACTACGACTAACCCATATGTGTCCTGTTCTTTCATCTTTGTGGCTGCATCAATGATTGTAGCATTTCCATCAATGAAAATAGGGGTATCCATGAGAGTATGGACTTTTGTCCGAAATAGATTGATGTTTTCATCATCGTTTTCAGTGGCTGACTTTACTTTAATCTCATCGTATAGGGTTTTCATCCGATTGCCGATGCTTTCAAATATGATTTTTGAAAAATCATTGTTTTTCGTCATGATTTCCAAAATCCGGTCTTTTTGAATCCGGAAAACCGTACAATCTTCTATTGCCTGGACTGAAAACGTCATTTGTCCGCTCGTAAGCATGATCATGATCCCAATCAAGTCACCCGGGTAATAGAAGCGGAGGGAATATTGCTTTCCACTGGACCGATGGAGGACATTCTTGGCAAGCCCGGAGACAAGGAAATAAATATCCAGTTCTTCCACCGTTTCATCTTCATGAAAGAGAAATTCCCCTTTCTTGAAAGTTGTGTATGTAGAACCGGAAATAATATAATCCAGCTGTTCAGCTGTTAGGACATCAAATGGATAGTGATCCTGAATAATTTGTAGTAATTCCTGCTGGTTCATCTAATACCTCCCGTTCATGCTGGCTCCATAGTACTTTATCATAGAATTCCCTAATTTAAAACGATAAAACAGGCCTGCATTCATAAAAAGACACCCTGATGTCAGGGTGTCTTGTTTAACATTCAGTTTGGTCTCAATCAGGAGGGGAAATTTCATAAGTCACAGGTCAAGAGGCTTTATCTGCGTTTACCATTTGTTTTTCCTTCCTCCTGAAAGGCATCCACCAGTTCCAGTCACCAAGGAGCTTCATTAACGAAGGGACCAAAATCATTCTGACGATGGTTGCGTCAATAAAAATGGCGATGGCAATCCCAACTCCGATCTGTTTGACGGGCATCACACCCGTGAAGGCGAAAGCCCCCGTTATGACAATCATGATAAGAGCTGCCGAGGTGATGATTTTACTCGTTGAAGTAAGTCCTTCAATGGTAGACAGTGTGTTGTCACCGGTTTCTTGATAAATTTCATGAATCCTGGAAATGAGGAATACCTCATAATCCATGCTAAGGCCGAAAACAAGGCTGAATACAAGCACCGGAAGCACTAGGGCAATATCCGATTCAGGGATTCCGAAGTGTCCTCCCTGGAAAATCCATACTAAGATTCCGAATGTCGATGTAAGACTGATGATATTCATCAATATGGCCTTCAATGGAATGATGATGGAGCGGAATGCGATCATCAGGATCAGGTAAGTGGAACCTAAAATGATGAACAGGCATAATCCTACTTTTTGATAGATTTCATCAAATATTTCCTGATTGAATTTCACCTGTCCTCCAAACTGGAGCGGGTGTGACCACTCTTTATGACTCCATTCATTTACTAGTTCCTGAGCAGCGGATGATGATGAATCCAATGACAAGTGAACTGGAATCAGTGCTTTGTCTCCATGGATGAATCGATTCAGTGCAGGATCAATCTTCTCCTTGGTTTCCGGCTGCTGAATGGCCCCGAATAAATTCTCCGGAGAGTCGATATCTGTTGCTTCGAAGAGAGAGTCCACTGAAGTCACAGCTGATTCCTGATTGAATTCTGAAAGGAGTTCATTCAAATCTTCCAATCCGTCTTTGGTGGTCCAGCCATTCTCACGTTTGGCAATCACATAAACCGTACTGCCTTCATCTGTCTTAAACTCCTCCTGAATGGTATCCATCGCCTGACGGGATTCAAATGTAGCAGGTAATGCCTCTGTATCAGGAATGGCAAGTTTCATAGACCGAACAGGCAAAATGCCGATCACTAAGACAAACAGAGCGAAGAAGGCAAGAAACACAGGTCTTTTCATGACAAACCCGGCAAACACCCTCCATTTTCCGTGGGCATTTTTCTTCTGTTTGATCAGCATCCATTTATTTATGGACTTTCCGAGGAGCAGAAGAACGGAAGGGAGGAGTGATAATGCAGAAACCACTGCTAGCATGACGACTACCATGCCCCCGATGGCAATAGTCTGAAATATATCGATTTCAATGAGCAACATCGCTCCCAAACCGATGAATACACATAATGCAGAGAAAATGATAGATTTTCCAGCAGTTTGAATAGTGGTATGGATCGCTTCCGGTATTGACCTCGTGGCCAGTTCTTCACGATAACGGTTAATAAATAGTAGAGAGAAGTCAATGCTTAGGGCAAGCCCGATCATTGGGACTACATTCAGCAGGAAAACGGATAATTCCATGCTGCCGCCAATCAGAGCGAGAATCCCGAATGCCGTTACAACCGTTACCACTCCAATGATTATGGGAACAATGGAAGCAACAACCGAGCCGAATGCAAATAACAGGACAAGCAGAGCGAAAGGTAATCCTATCAATTCGGCCCGTTTTAAATCATCCTGACTGGCCTTATTAATATCTGAACTAATAATGGATGCCCCGGTCAATGATTGGCCAGGATTTTCTTTCACTAGTGCTTTGATTTTATTTGTTTCGTCGGTGATATCAGACTCATCGAAGGATAAAACAGCGTAAGCCACGTCATCCTTCACTAATTTTTCATCTTGTAATGGTGACTGTATAGAAGAGGTGACACCCAAGTTTTCTATGCTCTCAATCGTTTTCTTAATGGATGCCTGGAACCCTTCTGCAGATTGGGAATCCTGCTTTTCCATAAGCAGCAAAATGGATGATTTGGGAAAATCAAACGAATCGGTCAATTCGTCGTTCACTTTTTCAAACTGTCCGTCAGTTCTAAAACCATCCCCGCCTAATATGGTGGGTAAGTCTGTTGCAAAATAAGAGAATATCCCCGCGATCATCACCCAAAGTACAATGATCAATTTATACCAACGGATAATCCCTTTACCGAGCAGGTCCATCTCATCACACTCCTTAATTGAAACTCTTAAACCCTAATTTAATTATATTTACATGACTTCTTACAATAAAAAAGAATCACTCATTCAGTTTAATAGCTGGAGTCAGGAGGTGCAATCACTAAATGTTCGAATAGATGATAATTGAACGATCATTAAGATTCCTTCATGGTGAGGATGAATGTAGAAGCGCTCAATAAATCAGAAAATATGTAGTCAGCGTTATACGTTGGAGAGGAGCTGCCATTTAGTAAGATGGTGGTGCATCCAGCTTTGCTGCCTGCTTCTATGTCTACCGCACGATCCCCAATCATGAAGGATCCAGCAAGATCAATGCTGTATTTTTCCGCCAGTTCAAGAAGCATCCCGGGTTCCGGCTTTCTGCATGAACAACCCGCATGGGGTTTGTGAGTGCAACAGGAAACTTCCTGAATGAAACCGCCTGCTTGTTCAATTTCATTTACCATATAATCATGGATGGAGTCCAGCTCATCATGGGAAAGATAGCCTAACCCAACACCACCTTGATTTGTAACGACAAAAAGAAGGAACCCCGATTGGGACAAGGCCTTTATAGCTTCAGGTACTCCTTCCAGGAAATAAAATTGCTCTGGTGTGTTCACGAAGCCGACTCTTTTGGTTTTCACCTCGTTGATTACCCCATCACGGTCAAGAAAAACAGCTTTATTCATCATAAATCCTCCTTATTCGATAACTTTCATCAGGAAATACCGTGTATATGTCGCTTCTTGCGGTTTCCGAGGAAATAATGACAGAGTATTCTGTCATTTATTCTTATCGAGAGGGACGGACCTTTAGATGGTCCGTCCCTTTCCTTTATAGTTTGCGGATAAAAGCGACTTTTAAGTAGTCGCTCTGCTTGTATTGACTGAGGGTTTTAAAATCTTCAGGAAGAGAGTATTCTTCGAGTATTTTATATTTCCCATTGGTTTCCTTGAATGCCGTATCTATAAAACCTTTGAATTTTTTCATATTGAAGGTGCTGCAATTTGTGGAAGCCACGATGGTCCCGTTCTTTTCAGTGATGGCAATCGCTTCTTTCAACAAATCCTTATAATCCTTCGCAGCACTGAATGTGTGTTTTTTTGAACGGGCAAAGCTTGGTGGGTCTAATATCACCACATCGAATGAAAGCTGTTTTTTAACAGCATATTTGAAATACTTGAAGACGTCTTCCACAATGATGTCTTGAGCCTCATAATCGATTCCGTTTATGCTGAATTGTTCAATCGTTTTGCTTAGACTGCGATTTGCAAGGTCTACACTCGTGGTGAGGGAGGCACCGCCAAGAGCAGCACATACAGAGAATGCACCGGTATAAGAGAAGGTATTCAATACCCTCTTGCCTTCTGAGTATGAGTCACGAATCCTTTTCCTCACTTCGCGTTGATCGAGAAATACCCCCACCATCGCTCCATCATTTAAATAGATGGCAAATTGTACGCCGTTTTCTTTCACGAGGAGAGGGAAGGAAGGACGTGTACCCTCGACAAAATCATCTTCGTCAACGTATTTCCCTTCCTGTGCGAACCTTTTCTTCTGGTAAATCCCTTTATATTCTGTTAATTCCCGTAACGATTCCATCACTTCTTCATGAAAAGAATAGGCACCCTTTGAATACCACTGAATGAGATAATATCCATCAAAGTAATCAATGGTTACACCCCCGAAACCGTCACCTTCTCCATTAAACACTCTGAAAGCCGTCGTATCTTCATTATAGTAGAAGTGAAGACGTTGATTAATGGCGGCTTGAATCTTTTTATAAATGAACTCCTTATCTATCTCTTCATGTTCTTTCCAGCTTAGAAGCCAGCCGATTCCTTTATTCTGAAGTCCAAAGTATCCTTTTGCAATAAAGCGATCATGGGTATCTACCAGTTTGAGGATGCCACCGTCTTGTACATTTTCAATCGATGTAGTGACATTTTCTTTATTTAAAAGAGGAAACCCTTTTAGGAAATGTTGTATGTATTTGGGGCTTGCTTTTACAATTTTTTCTTTTGTCATTCCACTCATCCTAACCTATTGGTTTAGTCTTGTGTAGTATAGAACGTTACGGACGTTTACGCAACTGCATGAAAAATCCCCTCAATCCGAAGAGGGGATAGGCTTTTGAATTATTTACTCCATAGGTAATCTCCTACAAGACGGTCCACTTTCATCGTTTCATGTAATCCGCTATGAGAAATCGTTGGATCATACACTATTTTGGACTGAAAAGGATTTTTTTCGAAAAATGATCGACTCTCCAGTGCACTCTGTACATTTACCACGTCGTCACCTGACCCAGCGATGGATAACACTTTTATTTCAGAAGGAATCAAATGACGATTGAGATACATTTTCTTCAATGCGCGAGATCCAGGCTTTAAATCAATCACAGCTGCACCGGTATTGATTTGACCATAAGACTCTTTCGTGACTCCCTGAAAAGGAGTGGCAATCGTAATGAATTTATGGGTTTCTGGGACAAACGATTCATTACTGGTATTTTCTAAATATTGGGTTGAAGCAAGGCCACCCATAGAGTGTGCGACAATATTGACAGTAGATACATTGAATTGGTGATGCAACAGCTTCATGGCATTTTCAAGCCAAATGGCCTGTTTATCCAAGGAAGCACGATTGTCTTCAAAAATGACTTGAACAAGTGGGGGAGAACTCGGGTTTTTAGGGAGAGCCCCTTTGTATCTTATACTGCCGGAATCAGATACCGAAATTTCCAGCGTTTTTTGACCCCACCCATGCCGGTTCTCAAAACGGTCCAACATCGTCCTGAAGGAATTGTATGTACCTTTATACCCGTGCACGAACACTGTGGGATATTTCTCCTCGGCGGTTAATGGTTTTTCACTGGACTGAACATTCGTCGTGCGGAAAATAGTATATAAAGTGAAGAAGGCAACGATGAAGAGCCCGCTCCAGAAAAATGATTGTTTTGACTTTACTGACAAGAAAATCGCTCCTTTAAAAGGTATACTTCTATTGTAAGGGATTCGTGAAGTATTGAATATGTTAAAAAAGAAATTTATTTGTCATATTATATGTAATTTTTACCTCTTTTGGTGCTATATTCTGTTTCTTCATTTAATCCTAGTCAGTAAAAGCAATGGCCATAAGAAAGAGGCTTAAATGAACTATTTAAGCCTCCAACGTTATTCTGCCATTAAAATTAAAAATTAAACCCAATCACCAGCTTTAAAAATCGGTTCAATCGTACCATCCGCCTTTTCACCGTCAATATCCAATTGTGATGATCCGATCATGAAGTCCACGTGAATCATGCTTTCGTTAAAGCCAATTTCCTGTAATTGCTCAGGCGTCATCGTCTTACCATCCTCAACACATACAGACAGAGCCCTGCCCAATGCAATATGACAAGACGCATTTTCATCAAAAAGGGTGTTGTTGAAAACGATATTTGTATTGGAAATTGGGGAATCGTGCGGTACCAATGCAACCTCACCCAAATAAGATGCACCTTCATCCGTTCCAAGTAAGTTCTTTAGTGTTTCATAGCCTTCTTCAGCCGTGTAGTCAATGACTTTCCCTTCCTTGAAGGTCAGTGAGAAATTCTTGATAAGGGTCCCGCTATAATTTAGAGGCTTTGTACTGGATACTAAACCGTTCACACCATACTTATTGGGAATCGAAAACACTTCCTCTGTCGGAAGGTTCGGAACGAAAGGAATTCCTTTATCATTGGTGAATTGGGCACTGATCCATTTTGTTTTAGGGTGGAATTCGATGGTCAGATCTGTTCCCGGTCCTTTATAATGAAGCTTTTTGTACTTCCCTTCATTTAACCGTTGAGCGTTTTTGTTAAGGTCATCGATATGCGCTTCCCATAATTCGACGGTATTTTCCTGGTCCGTTCTGGTTGTATAAAAGATGTTCTCCCACAGTTTGGTGAAAGCGTCTTCTTGAGACAGGTCAGGAAAAACGGTTTGAGCCCATTCCACTGTTGGTATCGCAGCGATCAACCAGCTGATTTTTCCGCCTCCGATATAAGCTGAAAAGTCTTTCATCGCTTCTGCAGAGGTTTTGTTCAACATAGCGACACGCGTAGGGTCTGAGTCCCTTAACAGAGAAGGATTCGGGGCAGCTAAGTTCAATAATGCCACATTGTTCTCTGCCATCTCAATATATCCTTTCGCTTTCCATTCAGGAAACGCTTTCAATCCTTCCTCGGCAGATTTCTCCAAACGTATTTTTTTCAGTTCATCATCATAGAAATCCGTTAGTACATTCAGTGCTCCTGCTTCATATGCTTTCTCTGTAATCAGGCGAACAAATTCGTATGATGTAATAGGCGCTGATATCATCAGTTCCTGTCCCTTTTGCAGATTCAATCCGACTTCTATGATCAGATCTGCATATCTTCCTAAGTTTCTCTCAAATGCTTGATTCATTTGTAATCCCCCTTATATATGTATTCAATCATAACTATATCTCTTTTTTCAGAAAATTTCATTGATTAAGAGCATTTTTAATGAAAAAGACAGAGACTGTGACAAAAGTGTTTAGTTAAAAAATATCAGAACGATCAATCGAAGTTCTTTTTTGAAATTCGAAATCGTTCGGATTGGTCATTTGGCTGTTTACGTAAATATTACTAATTTTGGATGTAGTAAGTAGTGGTTGATTTCCACTCCAGGTGCTCGCTTTCAAGCGGGGCTGGCGGTGAGCCTCCTCGGGCCTTGCCCTGCGGGGTCTCACCTGTCCAGCTTTTCCCGCAGGAGTCGAGCACCTTCCGCTTCAATCAACTGTCAAAGCGTAAGTCTTTCACTATAACATTGTAATGGCGAGATTGCTTCATTTCATACACTAACAGGTATTCTATTAGGGAAGTGACAGATAACCATTAATTATATAAATACTCTTTCTTATCTGATGTGCATGACTCATTCTGCTCCGAGACAACCCAAATGATCGAACATACGAAAACTACAATTTGTGTATGAATAACAACCTCAGTGCTGATTATGTTTATAGTTTAGTTGAGAACGGTGGGAATTCTTCTTCATTTGAGTGAATGACTACCACGCCGGCAATGGCCATAGCTGTGAGGCTGGTGATGATCAATAATTTTCTCAGCTTTTTCATTTTTTAACCACCTCCTTATAAAGGCAGCATTTCTTCATAAATGATATTGGCTTCATTTAGGTAGAATGCAGCACGTTTGTATTTTCCCATTCTGTGATAATATTTGCCAAGGAATTTAGAATACTCAGCATATAATAGAAGAGAGCCGTTTTTCTTAAAGTAAGCCAGTGCATGCTCTTTCATGGAATTCTCAAATCCATTAGGAAATTCATTCAGTGCAAATTGATAATAAGAACATAAATAATGATGTGAAATCGGAGTATTACTACAATTATAATTTTAATATTAATGAATTTTAATGAAGTATTATGGTTACTTGAATGGGTTTACTTCAAAATGATTCACCGATTAATATCCTTTGTTATAATGAATCTAGTGAAAGTTATAGAGGAGGATGGTCATTGTGATTGACTTACGAAGTGATACGGTAACAAAACCAACGGCGGAAATGAGAAGGGCAGCTTATGAGGCTGAAGTAGGGGATGACGTGTATGGTGAAGACCCTTCTGTCCTAAGGCTTGAAAAGGAAGCAGCCAGTATTCTTGGGAAAGAGGAAGCATTATTTGTCACAAGTGGTACCCAGGGGAACCAAATTGCCGTATTGACCCATACCAGACCGGGAAATGAAATTATATTAGAAACGAATTCGCATATCTTTTACTACGAATCAGGAGCAGTTGCGGCTTTGGCCGGTGTTCAAACCCGTACGATTACAGGGAACAATGGGGAAATGGATCCTGGTGAAATAGAAGCTGCAATTCGTACGGAGGATCAGCATTTTCCTGAAACGGGATTGATTTGTCTGGAAAATACCCACAACCGTGCGGGAGGGGCGATCGTTTCACCGGAAAACATGCAAGCCATCCATACCATTGCCAGGAAACACTCCATCCCGGTGCATGTTGACGGAGCCCGGCTCTTTAATGCGGTTGCCGCAAGTGGTCGCGACGTAAAGGAATTTACTGATCATTGTGATACCGTTCAAATATGTTTATCGAAAGGCTTGGGCGCACCGGTAGGTTCAATCATTGCAGGTGACAAGAACTTTATTAAGAAGGCTCGAAAGTGGAGAAAACGCTTGGGCGGGGGACTTAGGCAAGCCGGGGTGATTGCGGCTCCAGGATTGGTTGCCTTGAACACGATGAGAGGACGTTTGTCAGAAGATCATGAGAAAGCAAGAATCCTCAAAGAAACCTTTCAAGCATGTAACGGGATTGAAACCATCAATGAAGTGGATACTAATATTGTAGTGGCTGATGTATCCGGCACAGGAATGACAGCAACACAATTTGTAGAAGATTTAGAGAGAAAAGGTATATTGGCCGTGACGTTTGGACCGACCCTGGTCCGTTTCACGACTCATTATGATGTGTCGATGGAGGATATATGGGAAGTTTCCCGCATATGTAAGGCTCAGTTTAGCCAATCTGCTATTTAAAATGGTTCGGGAAAACAGAATAGGGCAAGATTTGCCCTATTTCCTTATCTATTCTTTGAGATCAAGTTGCTTTCCGTGATGAGGATGTGGATGCCATCTCATCATATAACCATTTTCTTTCAGCTTTTGATGTTTTGTTTCCATCATGTTCAGCACTTGGTCGCCTTGTTCTTTGGTAAAGACACCGTACTCGACGTATTTCTTCACAAGTTCTTTTTTCGTTGTATACATCTGTTCGTGCAATTTTCCAAGCTCTGCTTTTTGGTCTTTTGTCAGATTCACTTGTTGTCCCGGCGTCTGGCCTTGACTTTGACCTTCTGCAGACACGATTGAATTGAATCCAAAGCTGATGATGAGGGCAGCTGCAAATGATACCACTATTTTTTTCAATTTATTTCCTCCTTCCTGAAGATTCCCTTATATTCTTTGCAGAGTATTAGAAGAATATGTAAGAATGGACGAATCGGCGGGGGAATTGCTAGTATGTCAAGGAGTAGAAACAGACTAAGGGGGCTTTAATCAATGTTAAACAAGTTTTTGTCAAGTATCGGTATAGGTCATGTGAAGGTGGATACCATCGTGCACACGACAGAGATTTCACCCGGAGATCACATCAAGGGGGATGTCGTATTAAAGGGGGGGATGGCCGATCAGCCGGTAAATGAAATTCAACTATTACTTCTCCTAAAGTATGAAGAAGATAAGCAGGATAGTGATTTTCCATACCATGAAAAAGATCTAGATACGATTACACTAGACAGTATAGGGACGATTATGGCCGGGGAGGAAAAAAGGATACCATTTGAATTCCCTACAAATGCCCGACACCCTAAAACGACTGATACGGAACAAACGATTTTAAGGACAACGGTAGATATACCCCAAGCCGTTGATCCCACAGACGAGGACAGCATATTCGTCCGATGATTTCAGAAAAAGGGCCGATTCCCCAAGTGAATCGGCCTTTTTTGAATGTTTTAAGAGATCCAGGAGTGATGAATGTAGTAACAAAGAGTACTAAGTTCTCATTGAAATCCAGAAAAACCAAATGTAAAATGTAGTAAGCGCATACATTCAAAAAATTCAGAAATTTAATGTATGTAAAAATCATTGGATTAGGGAGGAATTTGATGGGAGGAATATGGTTAGCGGTCATAGGGGGTATTGTGTTTCTAGTAGGGTATAAATATTATTCAACTCTTATCGCGGAAAGAGTGTACAGGCTGGATCCGAATTATGTGACACCCTCTCACCAGTATAAAGATGGAGTCGACTTCGTACCAACGAATAAATTTGTCCTTTGGGGTCACCATTTCACTTCCGTTGCTGGTGCTGCTCCTATCGTGGGACCGGCTATCGCTGTGTATTGGGGATGGCTTCCTGCTTTCCTTTGGGTGATTTTCGGTACAGTGTTCGCTGCAGGTGTCCATGATTTCGGGACCCTGGTGCTGTCTGTTCGAAATAAAGGACAATCTGTTGGTTCCTTAGCCAATAAGTTGATAGGAAAGAGGGCAAAAGTACTTTTTTTATTCATTATTTTAATTCTTGTGTTAATGGTTAATGCGGTTTTTGCCTGGGTCATTGCGAATTTATTCATTACATTCCCAGCAAGTGTTTTATCTGTGTTTATCCAAATTCCGCTGGCTGTCTGGATTGGATATTCCGTCTACAAACGGAATGGAAGTATGTTATTACCGTCAATCGTAGCTCTCGGAGTCATGTACGCATCAGCGGTCATTGCAAGTCGGATAGATTTTCTGCAAATTGATCTGGTCCGATACTTTGGAGGTCAGGATGCGACCTCACTTTTTGGATTAAGTTCCACGAGCATGGCTTTCCTTGTGTGGATCGTTATCCTGATGATTTACGTGTACATAGCTTCCATTCTTCCCGTATGGAAACTATTACAGCCTCGTGATTATATCAACTCACATCAATTGATCGTGGGTCTTGGGTTATTATATCTCGGTCTACTGTTCACTAATCCAGAAATCACTGCACCGATGACAAATGGATCTGCAGATGTATCATGGTTCCCATTATTATTTATTACGATTGCGTGCGGCGCCATTTCCGGTTTCCACGGACTGGTGTCATCCGGGACCTCTTCTAAGCAGCTGAATAAAGAAACAGATGCCCGCTTCGTCGGTTATTTAGGAGCGGTAGGGGAAGGGGCACTTGCCCTGATTGCCATCATTGCCTGTATTACATTTTTCCCTAACGTGGAAGAATTCCAGGCAACCTACAGTGGATTTGCAGCAGCAAGCGGAGCGGGATTGGGCGTGTTCATAAAGGGCGCAGGACAACTTGCCACGGGAGTGGGGATCCCAGCGGATATTGCTGCAACGATCGTTTCCGTCATCATTGTAAGCTTCGCGGCCACAACCCTGGATTCATCTGTTCGTCTAATGCGCTATATCATTTCTGAATTGGGAGAGGAGTACAAAGTACTTTCATTAACTAACGCACACGTTGCGACTACGATTGCAGTGGTATCAAGTGCGGCTTTGACACTATTGCCTCAGGGCCCTAAAGGATTCGGATCAGGTGGATATCTTCTTTGGCCATTGTTCGGGACATCGAATCAGTTGTTGGCGGGGATCAGTTTACTCCTTATTACCATATGGCTAAAGAGACAGGGGAGGAATTACCTGGCTACATTGATTCCAATGTTGTTTCTCATGTTTATGACGCTTTGGGCAATGGTCAATCAGGTTGTATTTGAATGGTCAGGAGCAGGGGAATCCGAAGGGAATATGCTACTTTTCATTTTTGGAAGCATCATATTGATTTTTACCCTCTGGATTCTCATCACAGCAGCATCTTCACTGTCTAAAAAAGGTGATGATCCTTCTCAGTTCTCGGTGTAAGCATGGAAGTATGGGGACTCGAATCGGGGTCCCCTTTTGATTAGGAAGGAGGGATCACTTGGATACAACGATGATGGATAAATTCAAAAGGGTAATGAAATTATATGATGATATGATCCGTCTTCCTCACAAAACGGAAATAGCCAGGGAGTTGAGGGACGAAGAGGATTTATTCTTATTGATGCTCTATTCGGATATGCTTGGAATACCTAACCCTGTATTTTACTACACGCTTGAACTCTATCCATATATGATAGAGAAATTTCATGATTGGCACCTAAGAATGGGGATGGAACACTCGCCACTGGATGGAATCAGATGTTGTTAGAGCGAAAGGAAGGGAATTCATGGATGATTTATTGAAACAGTCTATTATATTTGTGGGGGGAAAAGGAGGGGTTGGAAAATCGACAACGGCATCTGCCCTGGCAGTCATGTTTGCAAAAATGGGTAAAAAAACGCTGATCGTCTCAACGGATCCTGCTCATAATCTTGGAGATATATTTCATCAGGAAATAAATGGGTACACGACCCCGTTAACGAAACTACTATGGGGAATCGAAATTGATCCAGAGGCAGAAACGCGTCAATACATCAATGGAGTGAAAGGGAACCTTAAAGGTATGGTAAAGTCCAATATGGTGAGTGAAGTCCACCGGCAAATCGATATGGCTGCTTCAGCACCAGGGGCGGAAGAGGCTGCCTTGTTTGATAGGATTGTATCGATCATTCTGGAAGAAGGAAATGGATATGACAAAATCATTTTTGACACAGCGCCTACAGGACATACGATCCGCCTATTATCTCTTCCCGAATTAATGGGAGTATGGATGGATGGCATGCTTGAAAGAAGAAAGAAAACAAATAAGAATTATTCCCAGCTTTTGAATGATGGTGAACCGGTTGAGGATCCAATATACGATGTCCTTCAAAAACGCCGTGAAAAATTTTCAAAAGTCAGAGATATACTGCTTAACCGGCACAAGACAGGTTTTATTTTCGTACTAATACCAGAAAGATTACCGATTCTCGAAACGGAAAAAGCGATTAAGTTGATGTCATCGCATTCCCTTAATATTGGGGGGCTGGTTGTGAATAAAATCCTGCCGAATCAGGCGGATGGCGGGTTCTTACAGAAAAGAAGAGAGCAGGAAAAAGTCTACTTGCGTATGATGCAAGAAAGATTTACGGACCAATCTCTATACGAAGTACCTTTATTAGAAGAAGATATCTGTACGCTTTCTCACCTGGAAGGATTTGCATCTCATCTTCAGAAAGCCATTTACCAAGAAGAGGGAATCTACTAATTCGGGCGATATACATAAGTGGGGAGAGTGACCATTGGGGAAGTTATTCAATGGTCATTTTTGTGTTGGGAAGGGGAAATAGGTGATTTTGTCGAAAGTGTAAATATCAATAAAACAAGGGAGTCGTTCAAATGGAAAGTGAGAATATATATCTATCTGCCATTCTCCCCTTAAAAAAAAGGGAAGAAACCAAAAATCGTTGGCTGTTTCATCGCCTGAATACACTGTTACCTGCTTTAATGAAAAAACACAAGGTAGACATGTGGATCACGGCAGGGAGGGAATATAATGAAGATCCTGTCCTGAAGAGCCTTTACCCAACATCAGTTGACGGTTCGAGAAGGTTGACCATCCTTGTATTTTATTTGGATCAGGATGAGCATCTGAAAAAATGGGTTTTGCATCCCAATCCGAATTTTGAGCCTTTTTATGAAAGAGCATGGAATCCTGAAGAGTGTGATCAATGGGAATGCCTTAAACGTCTTGTGGATGAGCACGACCCTGATACGATCGCATTGAATTATTCATCGACTTTTGCCGTAGCGGATGGTTTGAGTCATTCATGTTATCAGCAGCTAAGCATGCTGTTAGACGAGCACTCACATAAATTTGTATCTGCTCAACATGTCATTGTGGATTGGCTATCCATTAGAACCACCAAGGAATTAGTGGCATACCCTGCGATAGCCGAGCTTGGCAGGATGATTGCGGAAGAAGCGTTATCCCTGAGAGTGATTCATCCTGGAATCACAACTACAGAAGATGTTGTTGACTGGATACGACAACGGGTGTTAGACGCTGGTTTGGATACCTCCTTTTATCCTACTGTGGATTTGCAAAGAAAGGGTTCTGTGATGGATCGATTAGAGGGAGAGATTATTCGTTTTGGAGATATCGTGCATTTGGATTTTGGTATTCGATATCTTGGCCTCGCAACGGATACCCAACAGCTGGCATATGTCCTTTATCCAGGTGAGGAAGAAGCTCCTGAAGGACTTCAATCTGCATTACAAACCGCCTTGAGATTCGAAGATATCATAACCGGGGAAATGAAAGTCGGAAGAACGGGGAACGAAGTGTTTCAAAGAGCCATGATAAAAGCAAGAGAGGAAGAAATCGAGGCGATGCTGTATTCTCATCCATTAGGGAATCATTGTCATGAAGCCGGTGCCTTAATCGGCCTATATGATCAACAAAATGATATTCCCATCAAAGGCGATCTCCCCCTTACAGCCAATACCTGTTATGCACTGGAGTTCAACATACAACAATATATTCCTGAGTGGGATCAAATCATCCCCATATATCTGGAGGAGCCGGTTGCATTCATCCAGCATCGACTGGAATATATGGCGAAAAGGCAAATCGCGTTTTATCTGATCTAATCATTTTCCCTTACTGCATTTATAAGACTGATTGTACGCATTGATTGTAATCAGTCTTATATGCCACTTCCAAACATGATTATTTTGAAAGGCGGTTTTCGCAAAGGTTGTTGCTATTCACATACAATCTAAGATTTACGGTGCTCTGTCATTTAGGATGTGGTGCAGGGAACTGAGCCTCCTCAGCAAAAAACGCTTCCGGGGTCTCGCCACGCCCTTTTTCCGTAGGAGTCTACGCAGTTCCCTTCACCCTCTAACGTAGTAAGTGTTGACAGAGTAAAATAGATCGTGAACATCGGTTATGAAAGGTTAAAGTAAGTAGGATTAAATAAAATCGTTCACTACAACGAATGAAAAAGCAGCGGCATAAGCAATCTATTTCCTTTATGATAGTAAAAGTTTTGTATAGTTGATTGGAGCGGAAGGTGCTCGACTCCTAGGGGAATAGCTGGACAGGTGAGACCCCGCAGGGCGAAGCCCGAGGAGGCACACCGCCAGCCCCGCGGAAAGCGAGCACCTTGAGCGGAAATCAACCACCACCCGCTACATCCAAATGCAACAACGAATGAAAACAGCCTTTTGAAAAAATGTGATTCTCCCCTTGACTTAATACCTGCCAGGGTATAACATAGTGAATGTAGCAAGAAATCAACAAGCCAACAGGAGGTGTCTTGATGGAATACAATGCACAAATTAAGAATCGAATAAAACGTGTGGAAGGGCAGCTCCGTGGGATTGTAAGAATGATGGAGCAAGCGGAAGATTGTAAAGACGTCATCACGCAGCTTTCCGCAGCCAAAACAGCTCTTGACCGATCCGTAGGTTTAATTGTTAGTATGAATCTTGTTGAGTGTGTCAGGGACTCGCATGAATCCGGGGAAAGTACAGAAGCACTCGTGAAAGAAGCGGTAAATCTATTAGTGAAAAGTCGATAACGAAAAAGGTTGACATCTTTTTTTATATTGTATATTATACCCTCATGGGTATTTAAAAAACGAGGAGGAAACACACATGAACGCAGATAAAGTATTAGATGCAAAGGGACTTGCTTGTCCGATGCCAATCGTAAAAACCCGAAAGGCTATTAAAGAAATCGAATCCGGCCAAATCCTGGAGGTTCAAACAACAGATAAAGGTGCAAAAAGTGATCTTACAGCATGGGCTAAGTCTACAGGACATGAATTACTCGATTCGAATGAAGAAAATGATGTATTTACATTTTGGATAAAAAAAGGCTAAATTTTTTTGAGGGGGAATATACCCCCTGTAGTAAATAGGAGGGGACACAATGTCAGAGAGAAAAACAACCAATATTATTCTATTTAGTGGCGATTACGATAAAGCGATGGCAGCCTATATCATTGCCAACGGTGCTGCAGCATATGATCATGAAGTAACGATCTTCCATACGTTCTGGGGATTGAATGCTTTGAGAAAAGAAGAAATGGTACCCGTTAAAAAAGGATTCATGGAAAAAATGTTTGGAAAAATGATGCCTCGTGGAGCTGATAAAATGGGGTTGTCAAACATGAACTTTATGGGCATGGGTCCAAAAATGATCAAAGGTGTCATGAAAAAGCATAATGCCATGCCTCTGCCTGATTTGATCGATATGGCAAGAGAACAGGAAATTAAATTGGTTGCATGTACCATGACCATGGATCTGTTGGGGTTACACAAGGATGAATTATTGGAAGAAATCGAATACGCTGGGGTAGCAGCTTATTTGGCAGATGCCGAAAATGGAAACGTGAATTTATTCATTTAATTTTTTTTGAAAACAAATATACCCTATGAGGTAAATGGAGGTTTCTATATGAATAATCTTGAATCGAACTTCGTATTGGATGCAAAAGGACTCGCTTGTCCGATGCCGATTGTAAAAACAAAAAAAGCGATGAATAACCTGGAAGCAGGACAGGTGATTGAAATTCAGGCTACCGATAAAGGATCAAAGGCGGATCTTCAAGCATGGGCAAAGAGTTCCGGCCATGATTATCTAGGTACCATCGAAGAAGGGGACGTCCTTAAGCATTTCGTCCGAAAATCAAGCGGTGAAGAGACAGTTGAGCGTAAACACGAGGCTGTTACAGACAACGCCACACTGGCAGGGAAATTAAGCGATGAAAATGTGATCGTTCTGGATGTCCGCGAAAAAGCGGAATATGCCTTTAATCATATACCGGGGGCTGTTTCGATACCCCTAGGGGAACTTGAAAACCGTGTGAATGAATTGAATAAAGACAAAGAAGTTTATGTTGTATGCCGTACAGGAAACAGAAGTGACATGGCAGCTCAACTATTAGATGAAAAAGGATTTGCGAATGTATTCAATGTGGTTCCGGGTATGAGCGATTGGTCTGGGGACTTGGAGTCGGATATTAAATAATTCATTTTTCAGGAGGGTTAAATAATGGCGGTAAAACCAATGAATTCAAGAGAAGTAGCACAAAAAGTAATGAAAAAAGAAGAATTATTCATCTTAGATGTTCGTAACGTGGATGCATTTGAAGATTGGAAAATCGAAGGTGAAAAAGTTGAATATTTGAATATTCCTTATTTCGACCTTTTAGACGGCGTGGAAGAAATCTTGGATAAGCTGCCTGAAGATAAAGATATTCTTGTGGTTTGTGCTAAAGAAGGCTCTTCCATCATGGTTGCAGAAATGCTTTCAGATGAGGGGAAGGACGTGTCTTATCTGGAGGGTGGCATGAAGGCTTGGAGTGAACATTTAGAGCCGGTTAAGGTAGGGGACCTCTCGAATGATGGAGAGCTTTATCAATTTGTGCGTCTGGGTAAAGGGTGTCTTTCCTATATGGTCGTATCAAATGGTGAAGCCGCGATTGTAGATGCCACACGTATGGCCGATGTGTTCATCGATTTCGCTAAAGCAAAAAATGTAAAGATCACTAATGTATTCGATACACACTTACATGCGGATCATATTTCTGGTGGCCGTACCATTGCAGAAAGAACCGGAGCAACGTATTGGTTACCATCCAAAGATGCTGAAGAGGTAACATTTGAATATGCGGCACTGGAAGATGGAAATAAAGTACAGATCGGAAATACAACCATCGATATTAATGCTCTATACTCACCAGGGCATACAATTGGTTCTACCTCATTCGTGATTGATGAGAAATATCTATTATCAGGTGATATTTTATTTATTGACAGTATCGGACGCCCTGACCTTGCTGGAAAAGCAGAAGACTGGGTAGGGGACTTACGAGAAAGTCTGTACAAACGCTACAAAGATCTTTCCATGGATCTGACCGTTTTACCCGCTCACTTCATGATTATTGAAGAATTAAATGAGGACGGTTCTGTAGGTGAGAAACTTGGCACATTATATGCCAAGAATCATGGACTGAACATTGAGAGCGAAGATGAATTCAGAAGTCTTGTGTCTGAAAATCTGCCTTCACAACCGAATGCTTATCAGGAAATACGTGAAACCAATATGGGAAAAGTGACGCCGGATGAAGAAAAGCAGCGGGAGATGGAAATCGGACCAAATCGCTGTGCTGTTCGATAATTGACGATGATGATATAAATATTTCCAATGGGAACTTGCATGAGCGGTTCCCATTTTATTAGAAGAGGAGGGCTCAAAATGGATTTGGCATTTATTTTAACTATATTTCTAATCGGCTTCGTCGGTTCTTATATATCAGGAATGGTTGGAATCGGAGGAAGTATCATTAAATATCCAATGCTTTTATATATTCCGCCTTTGTTGGGAGTAGCTACATTTTCCGCTCATGAAGTTTCCGGCATCAGTGCCGTTCAAGTATTCTTTGCAACGCTTGGCGGAGTGTGGGCATACCGAAAAGGGGGCTACCTGAATAAATCACTCATTACGTATATGGGGGTAAGTATATTAATCGGTAGTTTCATCGGTGGGTATGGATCAAAATTCATGAGTGAAGCGGGAATTAACATCGTGTATGGAATTCTTGCTCTTATTGCAGCCATCATGATGTTCATTCCTAAAAAAGGGATAGATGATGTGAAGCTGGAAGATGTTTCTTTTAATAAATGGCTCGCTGCCATACTAGCCCTCATCGTGGGAGTGGGTGCAGGTATTGTAGGTGCAGCAGGTGCCTTTCTATTAGTTCCCATCATGCTTGTTGTGCTGAAAATACCTACGAGAATGACGATTGCTTCCTCTCTTGCCATTACGTTGATTTCTTCCATCGGGTCGACTGTGGGGAAAATCACCACCGGGCAAGTGGATTACCTGCCAGCCATGATCATGGTAGTGGCAAGTCTGATTGCCTCTCCACTTGGAGCGATGGCAGGGAAGAAAATGAACACCAAGATTCTACAAATGATATTAGCACTATTGATTTTAGGAACGGCTATTAAGATCTGGATAGATATCCTTTAGAATGCTGCTTAGCACTGTATACCATGACTCTTCTTACAGAAGAAGAATCGTGGTACATGGAGCTAAGCTTTTTTTTGTGGTAATGTATCAATGGGCCTTGTAACTTTCTGAAGGTCTCTTTCGTCTAATGAATAGATAGAAATAAGACTCTGGATGGATGAACGTATTCATGAGTAGCGGTACAATGTAAGAATGAATGTGTTCTAAGATTTTATCCATCATGAAAAAAGGGAGAATACACATGAAAAAGATTATTGGAATCATCTTACTATGTTCATTAATGGTTAGCGGACTTCAACCGGCATCGGCCGCGGATAATGATAAAGCAAGCATTAATGAAAAATTCGGACTGCCCATCGTTGTATATGGAGAAACACTCTCCAGCCAGCAAAAAAAAGAGGTTCAAAAACAATTGGGTATGGATGAGGGAACTGAAGTGGATGAGTTTACGGCCACTGGTGAGGATCTTGTAAAATATATTGACGGAGAAAACAGGAACGCCCGCATGTTCTCTTCAGCCATGATCACCCGTAAGGAAAAGGGTGAAGGATTAAAGGTTAATATTGTGACTCCGGAGAATATTACCGAGGTTACGAATTCCATGTATTCAAATGCACTATTAACAGCGGGAGTCGAAAATGCAGTAGTGGATGTTGCCTCCCCGGTTAAGGTGAGCGGTCATTCCGCTTTAGTAGGTATTTATAAAGCGTATGATGTGAGTGGAGAGAAGCTTGATACGGTTCGGATGGAAGTGGCCAATGAAGAATTATCCGTTGCTACTGAACTCGCGAAAGAGTCAGGTATTGATAAGGAAGAAGTCAGTAAATTGTTAACCGAGATCAAAAAGGAAATTGCTGAACAAGATCCTGCGACGAAAGAGGAAGTCGAGAAGATCGTCGAAGACAAGCTCCAATCATTGAACATAGAACTAAGTCCAGAGGATCGTCAGTTGTTGATTGATCTATTTGAAAAGATGAGATCCCTTGATATAAATTTTGATAATGTTCAACAGCAGCTGGATGACTTAACGAAAGATATCCAAACGACCATTAAGGAAATTGTGAACGATGAAGGTTTTGGACAGAAAGTGTCAGATTTCTTTACCGGGTTATTAGAGGCAATTGGGAATTTCTTTAAATCAATCAAAAATTTATTTGGATAATGCGAAGATAAAAGACTGAGTCATTCGACTCAGTCTTTTATAATTCCAGCAAAGGAAACGTTAGATATACCGTCGTTCCTTTGCCTTCTTCACTTTCGATGGAGAAGGAACCTTTATGCTTATGCATGATTTCCTTGGCGATGGATAAACCAAGTCCATATCCACCGGTGTTCCTTTGCCTTGACAGATCAGATCTGTAGAATCGTTCACCTATTTGGGATAATGAGTCGCCCGGAATGCCAATCCCATGATCCTTAATCTTCACAACCGCCTTACCATCTTTCTCATAGGAGTGGATGGAGATAGAGGTCCCTTCCGGGGAATATTTCAGGGCATTGTCCAAAATATTGTAAAACACCTGCATCACTCGGTTTGGATCTCCGTTAATGATCGATTCCTCATTTAAAGTATGTTTAATATCTATATGCTTCAATTCTGCTTGTGGACGGATCAGTGTTAAAGAGTCCATAATGAATTGGGACAGCACCATCGGTTCAATATCCAATGAAAATGCAGCATCTTCCAATTTATTCAATTCAAGGAGTTCCGTAATTAATTTCTGCATCCGCACCGACTCTTTTTGAATCAGGTGTAGGCTTTTTTCTATTTCTTCCGGATTTGTTTGTACCCGGTCGGTCAACGCTTTTGCATACCCTCCGATGTACGTGAGGGGAGTCCTTAGTTCATGGGCGACATTCGAAAGGAACTGTCTCTTACGATCCTCCTGGTGCTGCAAAGAGTCAACCATACTGTTGAACGTGAGTGCCAGTTCAGCCATTTCATCTTTAGTGGTGACCTCCAGACGCTCCGTAAAGTTTCCGTTGGCTACTTGATTAGAGAACCTTTGCATTTCCCTGACAGGTTTGAACAAGGAGTCCAGTGAAGACTGAATGATCAAAAAAAGCACGAAATAAAACATGACCCCTGCCAATATTAAAATGGGGATACCTTTGCTGAACACTTCCGTCATTTCAGCAAGAGGGATATAAATAAACAAATATCCCATTAACTTATCCTCATTCATAAGTGGAAAGACGGCTCCTATCACTTTCCGATTGAATTCGTCTACATATCCTTCTTTCATGACATGATTGCCCTTCACCAATTCTTTTCTATCCATGCGGTTGATGAGGGGCTTTTGATCAATTAGAAAAGGGAAGCTCTTCCCTAATTCATCAAGGTTCTCCACAACCGAAACTTCATAGGGAGAGATGACGTTATACCAGAGGATCTTGTCCTTGATATTTCCGCTTACATCCCCATAATGATAGTGGGCAGCGGTCCTCTGCCCCTGATAAAGGAGTGAATCCTTCACGGTCCCTATATAGAGGTCTTTGTAGAGATAGTGAATGAAGAGAAACGAAAAGACAATCGTTAAAAATAGACTGCTTAACAACAGGATAGAGACTTTTTTATTGAGGGTCAGGTTTACGTTTTTCAAAGAGATCCCTCATATTTATAACCAAGTCCCCATACCGTCTCGATCAACGGCCCGTAATTTTTTAATTTCAGCCGCAATGTTTTTATATGGGTATCAACCGTTCGATCACTTCCTTCGTAATCTCTTCCCCAAACTTGATCCAGAAGTTGATCCCTTTTATATACTCGTCCCTGATTCCGTGCGAGAAATAAGAAAAGTTCATATTCCTTTAAAGTCAAACGGGGAGAATGATCACCGACGGACACGGTCCTGGATGCCAAATTAAATGTAACAGGCCCAAACCTTTCGACCATGGAACGTGTCTGTACACCATATGATCTTCTTAGAATGGTTTCAATGCGCGCCACAAGCTCATCAGCGTTGAAAGGTTTAACCATATAATCATCACTACCAAGTTTAAGCCCCTTTACCTTGTCCAGGTCATCCCCCTTGGCAGATAGGAAGATAAAGGGGATTTGACTATGATCCCTTACTTCTTCCAGTAATCGGAAACCATCCATGAACGGCATCATTATATCCACGATCATCAGATCGACATGTGTTTTATTCAATTGATCAAGAGCAGCCAAACCGTTTTCGGCTTCAATACAGAAATAATTCTCCCTGTTTAAATACAATGAGATCAGCTGTCTCATTTCCGGTTCATCATCTACAATCAGTACATTCCATTTTTTCATCATCTTCACACCCAGCCTTATGACATAAGAATTGCATCAAATTTTATTATAGAGAAAAATAGTGAATTATTTGTGAGATTCCAGATTTTTTTGATTTGTATTTCTTCCAACATTTTAACATGGAAAACTTAGAGGTTGAACTTTTGCCGCTTTGTCCTATACTTTTCCGAAAACAAGGGCATTTGCCCTTCCCCTTTTTCCTTTTCATAATAGGCTAATAAAGAGGAGTGACGAACATGTATGAGAGGAGTACCATATACAGAAAGAATTTAATGCCCTTTTTTAACTCAGGCTCTTTCCCTAACCTTGGGAACGGAGGGGATTATCTCAGCGGGGCACAGGGATATGGTCCTGTGGGGGCTCAAAACACACCCTATTTTCAAGGACCTTATGCCACACCGCAAGTTTACGGTCCACAGGGTTATCCGCCGCAAGGATACCCGCAGGGCTTTGGTCCTGTCCCCTATGGTCCGGCGGGTGGTTATGGGTATGGTATAAACCCAATCGGAGCAGGATTGATTGGACTGGGCTTAGGGTTTCTCGGGGGACAGCTCGTGAACACCCCGCTTAAAGGTCCCCATAAACGCTACTATTATTATTGGTAAAGTGATTAAACCGACTCATCTTATTGAGCCGGTTTTTTTAATTGTTCATGTCCAACTTAATGAGGCTGGGACATAACTATATCCAGTTCCTCTAAAGACAAACAATTAAACAATTAGTTAGTATCGCTTGTTACGCCGCTATTGATTTCCGTGCAAGACTTCGCTTTCCTCGGTCGGAAGGCAAGCCTCCTCACAGCTTTCGCTCCTGCGGGGTCTTACCTATTCCGCTTTTCCCGTAGGAGTCTTCGTCTTGCACTCCAATCAATAGCTAGATCTTGTTTAAACACTAAATATGCTTTAACAACAATAATAATAAAGCACCATATCACCAAAGTTATACAGACTATAGTTTCCAAATGTCTACTCAGTTTGAGGGATTCTGAGCAGAATGAGTCATTCACGTCAGATATGAAAGGGTATTTGTATAATTTAACAGTAATCGATCACTGTAACTAATAAAATTAGAATTGATATATATGATGGTGTAGCAATTTACATTATATTGTTATAGTGAGACACCTATGCTTGGTAAGTTGATTGGAGCGGAAGGTGCTCGACTCCTGCGGGAAACGCGGGAAAGTTGAGACCCCGCAGGGCAAAGCCCGAGGAGGCTCAACTCACGCCCCGCGGAAAGCGAGCACCTGCAGCGGAAATCAACCACTACTCACTAATCCAAATGATTAATCCGAACGATTTCTATTTTGAAGAAATTTTGAATGACCGTTTTGATTTTCTTTTTTACTAAACACTATTGTCCTTGCCTTTTTAATTGTTTTCGTGCAATTAAGCACATTAAATAATTATAATTATCTTCCTTGACACAATACCTATAGGGGTATAATATAGACGTAGGAAGCAAGTGGACATTGTCCATGCTTATCAAGAAATGAGGTGCTTATGTTGGAATTTTTCGGATTAATTATGTTATTCATACTTATTTATGTGTATGTAATGATCAAGAAACCAGGTAAAAATATCAAGCAAATGACTACAAGTGAATTGAAAACGACTTTAGGAAAAAAGAACAAGCAATTTATTGATGTACGTTCACCAGGGGAATTCAATAACAGTCATATTAAACAATTTAAAAATATGCCGTTACAATCGTTGCATCAAACCGCTGACACTCTAAACAAAGACAAAGAAATCATTGTCATTTGTCAAAGTGGTATGAGGAGTGCAAATGCATGCAAAATTCTTAAAAAGAAAGGATTCACCTCTGTAACGAACGTTAATGGAGGAATGAATTCCTGGTCCCGTTAGTTTGATGAAAACCATTATTGAAAGAGAGGAATTTATATGAAAACGATCCTGGGCAATGAAGTAAACCGGAGATTATCGGCTGGGGAACAAGTTAATATCATCGATGTCCGTGAGGTGGCTGAAGTGTTGAATGGGAAAATCCCTACAAGTACCAATATTCCTTTAGGGCTGCTGGAATTTCGTATGAATGAATTGGATAAGGAAGAAGATTACATCATAGTCTGTCAATCAGGGGGCAGAAGCAGCCGTGCCGTGAAATTTCTCGCTTATCATGGCTATGATGTTACCAATATGGAAGGCGGCATGCTTGCCTGGGAAGGGAAAGTCGAATAACCCTTTTCCTTTCAACTCTTTTTGTTTTGATTTTGCAACGTTTAATACCCCTATAGGTTTAAAAGTTGAATATGAGGATAATGGATATACGAAGAGAAAATAATAAAGATAAGGGAGGAAAATATGTTATGTCAACTTCAGTGAAAAATTTGACAGCAGGGGAACTTACCCAAAAAATCATGAATGAAGACAGAATGTTCATTTTGGATGTTCGTCCCAAGGACGCATTTGACGATTGGAAAGTGGAAGGGGAAAACGTTACGATCATCAATAAACCCTTTTCAGAGTTGAAAGATAATCTGGAATCGGTAAAATCCATTTTACCTGACAATGAAGCCATTTATGTCATTTGCGCAAAAGGAAATTCTTCGACCAAAACGGCTGAGATGCTGGCTGGTGCAGGAATGGATCATATATATTCTGTTGAAGGCGGTATGCAGGCATGGAGCGAATACCTTGAGCCTGTTAAAGTCGGTGATGTGTCTGGGGGTGTCCTTTATCAATTCATACGGATAGGGAAAGGGTGCTTATCTTATGCGATTGTATCCAAAGGCGAGGTTGCGTTCATTGATCCCAGCCGCTTGACGGATCCATATAAGAAGTTCATTCAACATCACGGTTTATCAGTAAGAGCAGTACTGGATACTCATCTTCATGCAGATCACATTTCCGGTGGACGATCCTTAAGTGACGAATTTGATGCACCATATTATTTGCCTCCCAAAGATGCCGAAGAAGTTCAGTACCCCTATAAAGAAGTTAAGGATGGAACAGACATTAAGGTGGGGGATACAGTGATCGAAGCAGTCTACTCACCAGGTCATACGATCGGAAGTACCTCTTTTATTGTCGATCGGCATTATTTACTCACTGGGGACATTTTATTTATTGATTCCATTGGGAGACCTGATTTAGCTGGTAAAGCAGAGGACTGGGTAGGTGACTTGCGGGAAACATTGTATTCAAGATATAAAAACCTTAACGATGATTTAATTGTTTTGCCAGCTCACTATATGACGATAGATGAAATGAATGACGATGGTTCAATCTCACATCGACTGAGTGATTTGTATGAAGAGAATCATGGTTTGAACATCGAGGATGAAAATGAATTCAGAAAAACGGTCACAGAAAACCTTCCTCCACAGCCAAACAGCTATGAGAAAATACGTGAAACGAATATGGGTAAAATAAATCCAGATGAAGATGAAAGACGTGAAATGGAAACAGGCCCAAATAGATGCGCTGTGCGTTAAATTTATAGGGGATTTATAAAAAAGGCAAACATCCCAACTTAATGGGATGTTTGCCTGCATTGGTAGAATTGAGGAAGTGAATAATATGAAAGAAATAAATGAATCAAAATATATACAGCAGCACCTGGCTAATGAACGGACGTTCCTTGCTTGGATCCGTACAGCCATTGCCATTATCGGAATTGGATTTTTAACGACAAGTTTACATTTTAATTCCCTTCAAGGGAACCCTGTTCAAGACAGGATTGCCGCAGGAATAAGTGTGATTTCGATTTTCATCGGGTTTGCCATCATCATTGGCTCTACCATCAATTATTACAGAACAAGAAGACATATCAATACACAAACATTCGTGTCAGCAGATGTCTTTATCAAAATGATGACAGTAGTGGCCACCATCGTTCTTTTACTTGTGACTGTTTATTTCTTTTCATTAAATTAAATAAGCTGAACGCAAAAGGATAAATCCCTGCGTTCAGCTTATTTTAATCCTGTTTTTGTTCATTGTAGTATTGAACGGATGTCATGGCTCCTTCACTTACCATGGAGTTGTCTTCTATATTTGAAGGATCCGGATTTCCGCCTTTTTCAACGGGTAGATCTTCTTTTCTTTTCTTTTTAAACTTCGTAACCAATCCTTCTTTCACATTGTGCAGCTGATTGCGCTTTTCTTTCGATGATAGAATCCATCCAAGTGAACCAGCCGTAACGGTTGCACCAACAAGTAACGTTTTATTTACTTTCATATTCATTCTCCTCCATTCAAGTGATTCGTTTATTTAGTATGTTCTTTGTATTCCCGACGCACATGAATTTAAACATAGGGGAGGGGTGCCAAAATAATGAATGAGTGGACAATCCTCTAAATATGGATGAAAATAAACATGGATGGTAGACAAAGAGAGGGTGGATGGAATGAAAAGACTGACGAAAGAGACGGTCATCGGATTTATTGGAACAGGAGTAATGGGTAAAAGTATGGCTGGTCATATTCTGGAGGCAGGATTTCCGCTGGTTATTTATAACCGCACAAAACATAAAGCCTCGGAACTCATAGATCGTGGTGCAAAATGGGCAGACACACCAAAGGAGCTTGCTGAAGCTTCAGATCTCGTGATCACGATTGTAGGTTACCCTTCAGATGTTGAAGAACTGTACCTGGGTAAGGACGGTATACTGCACCATTTAAGACAGGGATCGGTTGCCATTGATATGACCACTTCTTCACCGACTCTGGCAGATACAATCTTTACCATTGGTAAGGAGAAAGGGGTATCGACATTGGATGCTCCCGTTTCGGGAGGGGATATCGGAGCTAAAGAGGCCAGGCTTTCCATTATGGTTGGAGGGGAAGAAAACACGTTCAATCTGGCAAAACCACTTTTGGAACTCCTGGGTACGAATGTTGTCTATCAAGGAAAACCAGGAGCGGGTCAGCATACGAAGATGTGTAACCAAATCACCATTGCTTCGAACATGATGGGAGTCAGTGAAGCATTACTTTATGCGAAGAAGTCCGGTTTGAATCCAGAAAATGTCCTAAAAAGCATTACATCGGGGGCAGCGGGCAGCTGGTCCCTCAGTAACCTGGTTCCCCGCATGATAGAACAAGATTATGCTCCAGGGTTTTACGTTAAACATTTTATCAAGGACCTTAAAATTGCCCTGCATTCAGCGAAAGAGATGGAACTCAGGACACCCGGTCTTGAACTTGCCCTCTCATTATATGAGCAGCTTGCTGCAGAAGGAGAAGAAAATAGTGGCACTCAAGCATTAATCAAACTATTGGAAGCCTAGGATTAAAAGGCTGGGAAATATCTAAATTCATTCCCTCTAAAGATGAACATTCAAAAAAATAGTTAGGATCACTTGTTACACCGCTTTTGATTTCCGTGCAAGACTTCGCTTTCCTCGGGCGTTCGGCTAGCCTCCTCGTCACTGACGCTCCTGCGGGGTCTTGCCTATTCCGCTTTTCCCGTAGGAGTCTTCGTCTTGCACTCCAATCAAAAGCTAGATCCTGTTTTATACAGTGTATATGATTTAGCAATAATATTAAAAGTCCCGTTTCACCATGTTTGTAGTAATTCATACAAAGACTATTGTTTTCTAATGTTCGGCAATTGGGGTGGATCTTAGCAGAAGGGTCATTCACATCAGGTAAGTAAAAGTATTTGTTTTATAACTCTAATCTGTTACTGCAACTAAAAGGATAAGAGTCGTTGTATGCCAATGGTGAAGCAATCTCATCACAACACTGTTATAGTAAATCACTTACGCTTAGAAAGTTGATTGGAGTGGAAGGTGCTCGACTCCTGCGGGAAACGCTGGACAGGTGAGACCCCGCAGGGCTTTAGCCCGAGGAGGCTCACCGCCAGCCCCGCGGAAAGCGAGCACCTGGAGCGGAAATCAACCACCACTCGCTACATTAAAAGCAACAATATTTTCATAAACTGATAAATCCGAACGAATTCGATTTTCAAAAAAATGAATCTCGAATGATCGGTCGGATTTTCTTTTAACTATAGATTTTTCCGATGAAGTCAGATTCTTATTGACTACGCTATATGCCTGAAAGCAATGTCCACTTCCCTTTATATTTCCATCCAATATGGGAATAATAGGTGAGCATGCATAAATTTACTGAAAGTATGGTGATTATCTTGAAAAAAAAATCATTCAGACAATTTTCCAGGTTGATATACATATTTGGTACCATGATGACCGTGGTTGCCTTCTTTGTCTCCTACTTCCAAACGAAAACCATCATTAAAGCAATAAAGAAATATAGTCCATACAATTAAGGTTATTAGTTGCAATATGTGCTGATTCCTTAGACAATAATCGTGTACATAATAGAGGAGGGATTCAAATGAAGTTAGTCGGAAAAAAAATCATTCAATTGGTCAGTGCCGACTTCGAGGACCTGGAACTGTGGTATCCGGTCCTGCGTTTGCGGGAAGAGGGGGCGACGGTCCATATTGTCGGAGAAAAAGCAAATGAGGAGCATATCGGAAAATATGGAGTGCCGATTGTTTCTGAATACGCATTTAAAGACATAACGCCCGACGACTATGATGCCATACTTGTTCCGGGAGGCTGGTCCCCCGATAAACTTCGTCGGTATGAAGAGGTCATTGCCATGGTGAAATCCATGGATGAACGTAAGAAACCGATCGGCCAAATCTGCCATGCCGGTTGGGTGTTGATTTCTGCAAAGATCCTTCAGGGTGTAAAAGTCACAAGCACACCTGGAATAAAGGATGATATGGAAAATGCAGGGGCTATCTGGATAAATGAACCGGTCGTGACAGACGGCCATATCGTTTCCAGCCGCAGACCACCGGATCTGCCTGATTATATGAGAGAATTTATTGACGTACTCGCTAAATGATGAAAAAAGGACTGGCCAAGGAAACTGTCTGATCGTTACCTGTGGACCAGTCCGTTTTTCCTTTATTTTTTCTTGTCTCTTTTATTCCGATCATTCACCCTTTCGAAAAAGGTCTGCTTCACAGATTGATGAGTGGTGATGGCAGCCCCCGTTGCGATAAATCCGTTAGCAATCCCATTAAAGTCAAACCCGAGCGTCCAACCGCTCGCTCCAACCCCTACCAATAGGAGAATCCAGATGATGAGCCAGTCCGGAATATGGGGGGTCCTTTTTAATGCATACCCGAGTACCCATAACACGGGAACGAGCACGGTGACTTGTGGGTCAATGGAAATGCCGCTTAATAAGTTTTCGATCATGTTGTCCACTCCCTATAATGATAAATGACTTCTGTATAGCTTATTCACAACCATGGGAGCTTAATGACAACCAGTTTGGATGTATCGCAAAAAAAAAACGATAGGGTGCAGACTAACCTTTAAAGTGACACGAGAAATGTTCAATGATATTATATTGATTGACCTATAATAAAAAAGGAGCTGTTAATTATGGCGAAAAAAGGATACATACAATTCCAAACAGGCGAAAAAATTGAATTTGATTTATTTCCAAATGAAGCACCTGGAACAGTGGCGAACTTTGAAAAATTAGTAAACGAAGGTTTTTACAACGGTTTAAGCTTTCACCGTGTCATCCCTGGTTTCGTAAGCCAAGGAGGATGCCCTAACGGTAATGGTATGGGTGGCCCTGGTTACACCATCAAATGTGAAACAGAAGGGAATCCACATAAGCATGAAGAAGGTTCTTTATCTATGGCCCATGCTGGTAAAGATACAGGAGGCAGTCAATTCTTCATCGTACATGAGCCACAGCCTCACCTAAACGGCGTTCATACTGTCTTCGGTAAAGTGACTTCAGGGATCGACATCGCCAAATCAATGAAAAACGGCGACGTAATGGAAAAAGTCGAAGTATTTGATGCTTAATAGTTGAGGGACGGACCTTCGTTCGCATCTTCCTGCAACAACCCTTTCATCTTAAAGGAAAACAACAGTTGAAATAATTCAATCGATGTTGTATTATACTAATACAGGCTGCGTTGTACGTAATCATAACGAAGTTTTAACCTTTAAACTGTAATAGGGAGTTTTACATCGAAGTTGGAATGTCAAGCCTCCACGACCTGAGGACGACAGGAAACCTTCTGCAAACACCCACTTTGAGGAGTGGTGGTTTAAAACTTTCTTATATCAAATTACGGCAACTGTGGCTCATAATCTTAGTATCTCAAGTCAGTTCCCAATCGGGGGCTGGCTTTTTTATTTTGTATTTATTGCTTAAATTCAAGCATCATCATTTTACGAAGACATTCAAACCAAAAAGACTGAATCCCAAAATGATGGATTCAGTCTCTGCATGAATATATCGAGGCCCCTCCCGTCCGTACATGGTTAAGTGTCCCGCAACAAGCGAATGTCCGGGAGAGGCAAATTAAGTGTATCATGCATGATATAAATGCGCAAAGTGATTTACTTTAACGCATCTGCCTCTGTTAAGTAACGGTCTATGTCATGAAAGTCATTTACTTTAATAAACGGGGTTCCGCGTTCTTCAAGGATGCTCTGTAATGCCCCCATGGCAAAGGTGACATCAGCCACTTCAGCGGGGTGGCTATCCGGCTCGCTATCACCGGCAAAATAAATCGTAACATACTCTTCTTTTAGCTCAGCAACCACTTTGGACTTGTCAATCCCATATCGCTCTGAGTAATGGGGGTGATCAGGGTCGATGTTCATATGTACATTGTTGTCCTGATAATAGCCTTCATTTGAGTATACTTTCACATCTGTGATTCCGTGTTTCTGAAGGATATGGTGGATATAATAATCCGTTCCCGCACTGAGGATGTAGAAATCTCCTCCTTGGGCTTGGACTTTACGAATGAAGGCAGTGACGTGTTCATCGATTTCTAAGGAATGGATATCCTCTATGATTTGAGTTTCGTCTTGATGAATCGATGAAAAGACGGTAGTCAAAAAATCGATGTCCTTCATTTCGCCTGCCTTCCATTTGGTATATAAGGCAGCTCCTTCATGAAAATATTTCTCCAGGACGAGATGGTAAAAATCCTTTTTAGAAATGGTTCCATCGAAGTCTGAAACAAATGCCCATTTTTTCATAGCTTTTCCTCCTTGTAACTAATGTAGTCGATTGTATCATGAATAAGTTATAGGAAGAAAGGTATGTTAATAACCATAATTAAATTATGTAAACTTAAACTTCTTATTAAAAAATCACCCTGCCTACAGCAAGGTGACAGAACACTACTTTTTCATACTCTTTACAAATTCTTTCAATACTTCAGGCGTACGTTTCACCTCTTGAATGGTGCCTGTGAAAGTGGTCTTTTTATATTCGATATCACTCTGGATCTCTCCCTGTGTTTCTTGAAGCTGAGTTGCTTCTGAAGAGATATTATCCATCCTCAATTGAATGTTGGCTACCGTCTGATTCATTTCATTCACAATCGGACGGGTTGCCTTGACAGTCCTCATTACTGCTACACCAAGCATAATCAGGGCAATGACAAATAAGGCAATACTTGCATATACAATCCACATATTGATTTCACCTCGTTTTACTCTGTTTTTAGTTATATTCCCTAATCGTATTGAAAATAACGCAAGAATATATTTTATCCTTCTGGTTTACTATTTCACATATAGCTAGTAATCTAAATTATAAGTTGAATACTTCAAAGGAGAGATGAGAGTGATCAAAGCGATCCTGTTTGATTTAGATGACACTTTATTATGGGACTCGAAAAGCATTGAAGAAGCTTTTAAAGCAACATGCCACTATGCACACCAGAAGGCAGGGGCAAATCCACAAGCACTTGAGGCAAGGGTCAGGGAAGCTGCCAGGGAGCTCTATGCAACATATGATACATATGAGTTCACACAGAATATTGGAATCAATCCTTTTGAAGGGCTTTGGGGAGATTTCCTGGATGAACATGATGAGAATTTCCTGAAAATGAAAGAAACCGTCCCTTCATACCGCAAAGAATCGTGGATCAGGGGCTTGAATTCTTTGGGCATAACCGATTCCGTACTTGGTGAAGAATTAGCCGAGAAATTTCGTCAGGAACGAAAACAAAGACCATATGTATATGAAGATACGTTCCTTGTATTAAATGAAATGAAGGAAAACTACCAACTGTTGTTATTAACGAATGGTTCCCCTCATTTACAAAATACGAAGCTGGATAAAACCCCTGAACTTCTCCCTTATTTTCAAGAAATCATCATCTCCGGGGATATAGGGAAAGGAAAACCGGATCCTGCTATGTTCCATCATGCATTAGAGAGGCTGAACCTTCATAAAGATGAAGTCATCATGGTTGGAGATAACTTAAATACAGATATCCTTGGGGCTTCAAGGCTGGGTATCAAAACAATATGGATTAACCGGCGGGGGTTAAGACCTCAAAAGGTTGTCCCGGATTATGAAGTGAAGGAACTGCGGGAAGTTCCCCGGATTGTCAAGAACATCAACAAATAGCAGCGAGAGAGGCTTCGATTCGTCGGTGCCTCTATATTTATTAGGATCATCACTCATAAGAGTCCATTCCCATTCATACTATTCACCTAAGTCCCACCCGCGGACAGATAGGGGAGAAAGCAGGTGGAGGAGGAAACGGTCTCATTCTAAGGGGAGGTATTTCTAATGGGAAAAGGAATACACCAGGTGAATGTCCATGCATCGCGATCTGATGTATGGAGATTTATTCAAGATATAAATGCTTGGGCTCCACTTGTGCCGGGATACAAGGAGCATACCATTTATTCCGATAATCAATCGACGTGGAAATTCACCGTTCATTATGGGATGGTGACAAAAAAGATTCATGTGAATGTGATAATTACAGATTGGAAGGAACCATCTGAAGTGAAGTTCACGTTACATGGTATTAATCAAAGGTTCACGGGAGCAGGATTTTTCAAAGCGGATGAAGGAAACACGGATGTTACGAGAATGACAGGAAGCTTAGCCATTGAATCCACAAGCCCAGTGGCAAAGTTCCTGCAACATGCATTCGATAAAATGGTAGCTGAACTTACCAGGGAACTAACGATTGCTATGGGAGAGGCCATTGAAAGAAGTCAAATCTGATGCATGTTCAATCTTAACCGATGCTCCCAAATATAATGATGGAAAATTCGCTTGTGTGATATAATATCTTATTTGAGCAAGTGAATTGTTAGTTGGAGAAGAAATACATACACTATAAAGTACATAGTAGAGGAATCTGTATCACGATAAAAAGGGGTCTAACCATGCAAAAGCTTCACATACTTCGAGAAGAAGCAATAGAGGAAACGAAACAGAAAATCCAGGAAGATATCATACTTTTCCTGGAGAAACACGAAAAGTGTCCTTCCTTAAAGGATTATTTGAAGGAAAGGAGTGCTTCCTTTCACCAAATATGGCTGAATATTTGGCTTAATAAAGTAACCAATGATGTCTTGCGGAGTCATAAAAAAGCTTTTCTCAGAGAGAAAGGCTACGATATTGAGGGTACGGATAAGAAATTGATCAACAAATTGTTCAGAAATGAAATCAGAGAATATCAACCTTTCCATATTTCAAACTGGCTACAGGACAACCCCATATCCGAAGAAGATTGGAAAGAACGCCATCGAGAGGTTCGAAAGGCATTTGTTAAGAGTAAAGAAGAAAAAAAGCAGGCCTTTCTTCAAAAAGAGAGTCAAAAAAAGATTCTTTCTTTCATCAGCCAACAAATGGATAAGTTAGAGACTCACTGGTATGTGGAATTGCGATGCATATTCGCTAATAAATGCATGCAAGATATCAGAACCAAGACCAAATACCGATCGGTTGAACCGTATATGCTGGAAGAGAAATTGGAAGAAGAAGGACGCCATATAAAGGAGTCCTTTATCACCGTTTCTGATTTTCTAACGGAATTCACCGGATCAATTCATAAAAAAAGTGAGCATTGGGATGGGCATGTATGGGAATATGAAACGTATCACTATCCTTATGAACGCTTTGTCTATTACCACACAGAGCAGGTGGTTTATCGGTCTCTATCAGAGCACATGCCCGAAGAATTGAAGAAGGAATATTTGGCGGTGTACGGTGAGGAACTTACAGAAGAAAGGCTGAGCAGACTCAGTCATCACGTTCTTTTGACGCTGAAATCGAACTTTTTCATCCTTATTCAAGAGGAGTATATGGAAGATTTACACAGACTTACAGAAATCCCTTTTCAAGCAGCTGTTCACCTTTCCTTATATGAAAAGGATCTCAAGAAACGGGAGGCAAGAAAAGCAGCTGAACTGGCTGAATTAAAACGGAAGCAAGAGGAAGAGGAACGAATACTGGAAGAAATATTTGGTCGGGAATATAGTCCTTCGTTCAGAGGTGACATCCATTATATCCTCCATATCGGTGAAACCAATACAGGAAAAACACATCATGCAATCAGCCGGATGAAAGCAGCCAGGAGCGGTATGTATTTGGCACCACTTCGTTTACTCGCTCTAGAAGTATTCGATACATTGAATGCAGATGGCGTCCCATGTAATTTGAAAACTGGGGAAGAAGAGAAAGAAGTGCCTGATGCACACCATGTTTCATCCACAGTTGAAATGTTCCGTGAAAAAGATGAATATGAAGTCATTGTGATCGATGAGGCCCAGATGCTCGCCGATCAGGATAGGGGCTTCTCCTGGTATCGTGCCATTACAAAGGCGAGAGCCAAAGAGGTCCATATCATCGGAAGTGAAAACGTCCGGGACCTTCTGATGGGGTTGGTCGGGGAAGGGAACGTCGAGATTCATCATTACAAAAGAGATATCCCCCTGGAAGTTGAATCAAAAGAATTTCAATTGAAACATGCTAAAAAAGGGGACGCAGTCGTTTGTTTTTCAAGGAAGAAGGTGTTGGATACCGCTTCAAGATTACAAAATAACGGACATAAAGTCAGCATGATCTATGGAAGCATGCCTCCTGAGACAAGGAAGAGACAGATGATGCAGTTCATTAAGGGAAAAACAAATATGATTGTTGCGACCGATGCAATCGGAATGGGACTGAACCTGCCGATACGCAGGATCGTTTTCCTGGAAACGGATAAGTTTGACGGGACGAGGAGGAGAAGGCTGACTTCACAGGAAGTAAAGCAGATTGCAGGCCGCGCAGGGAGAAAAGGAATTTACAATGAGGGGAAAGTGGCATTCTCAAAGGATATTAAAGTAATGAAACAGCTTCTTGAAAAGCCTGACCAATCCCTCGAAACGTTTGCCATCGCACCTACAAGAGGTGTATTTGAACGTTTTCAGAGACATTACCATGACATGGACACGTTTTTCTTTTTATGGGACAAGTTCAACAGTCCATTCGGTACGGAAAAAGCGACACTTTTTGAAGAAAGGGAACTATATGAATTAATCCGAGGAACGGATATTGAAGCAAAACTTTCATTAAATGACCTTTACGGCTTTCTCCATCTTCCTTTTTCCAAGAAAGAAACACAGTTAACAGAGCAGTGGCTCCAGTGTATGCATGCCATTGTAGAAGGTGAAGAACTGCCTGAACCACAGTTGAAGAGTACGAATCTGGAGCAAAAAGAAGTTTCGTATAAAGCAGTCGGTCTACATCTTTTGTTTTTATACCGATTGGGCAGACAGACAGAGGCTTACTATTGGGAGCGTATCAGGAGTGAAATTGCCGATGGCGTTCACGAGAGCCTACGGACAGAAGTCACAAGTTTAACACAAACATGTAAGCAATGCGGAAAAAAACTACCCCAGAACTTCGGATTTCCTATCTGTGATCGTTGTCATACTGCGAGGGTGAAAAGAAGGACGAAGGGGAAACCTCGGCATTAATAAATCCTGAGCAAATCTCATGTAAGATTAGTGGTTCTATGGTACGATCTAGTACGAATTGATAACGATGATTGAGGTGGTAGGATTGAAAATTGAAGTATGGTCAGATTATGTATGTCCTTTCTGCTATATAGGAAAACGTCATTTAGAGAAGGCACTGGAGCATTTCCCCCAAAGAGATTCGGTTGAAATTGAATTTAAAAGTTTTGAACTCGATCCGGGCGCTCCGGTCAATACGGAATATAGTATTCAAGAACTCCTTTCAAAAAAGTACGGAATATCTCTTGAGGAAGCTAAAAACATGACCGATAGTATGAGTCAGCAAGCAGCCACTGTCGGACTCGATTTCCAGTTTGATTCAAGCATACCGACTAATACGCTTGATGCTCACCGTCTGACTAAATATGCAAAAACATTAGGGAAGGAAGCGGATATGACAGAAATCCTGTTGTATGCTCACTTTACCCTGTCTAAACATATTGGTGACAGGGAAACTCTCGTAGAATTAGCAAAACAAGCTGGGCTAGGTGAAGAAGAAACGGTTGCCGTCCTTGAGGGAAGTGATTTCTCGGAAGAAGTTCGCAGAGACGAGGAAGAAGCGAGGCAAATCGGTGTACAAGGTGTGCCATTCTTTGTTATTAATCGTAAGTATGCCATTTCAGGGGCTCAACCAAGTGATGTATTCTTGAAATCCATACAAAAAGTGTGGGAAGAGGAAAATAAACCTTCAACTCTTCAGCCCCTTGGTAGTGATGGGTTGGCATGTGATGAAAATGGTTGTGAGATTCCTCCATCCAAGTCATGATCTCTAAGCGTTTATAACGAAACCAAAAAACAAGCGGGAGAACTTTATTCCGCTTGTTTTTTGGTTTTTTACTCAGCACCGGCGGCTAGAGGCTCGAGAACCCTGGTGCTTTTGTCAGTTACTATAAAAATTCTCTGTATAATAAGGCTGGGATTTTTCATTAAAGGCGACCCCTATACCTAAATGTTCGTAGTGTGGCTGAAGGATATTATCTCTATGCCCTTTGGAATTCATCAGTCCTTCGTGGGCGAAGATTGAACTTAGCTGGCCATATGCCAGGTTTTCACCTGCAGTGCGAAAGGCTACCTGATCTTCTTCCATACGATCAAATGGTGACTGACCATCAAGATTCGTATGACTGAAATAATCCTGTTCCGCCATGTCCAGGCTATGTTTCCTTGCAGTATCTCTCACTAGACTGTCCCATGAAAGAACGTTCAGTCCTTTCTCTACACGTGTGGCATTCGTAAGGTCGAACAGTTGGAATTCAAACCCTTCTTTCAATTCAGAATTTCCCTTAGTATAAAAGGCTTTCTTATTTGTTTCCAAGTTCCCGTCGATGATCTGGATGGCAGTGACTGTATCATTTTCATGCTTATCATAAAAGATGGTCACATAGCTTCCATCGATCTGGTATACATCCTGTTCCCCGTTATTTTGCAACTGATATAATGTCAGTCCCTTCCGGATATTGGTTAAGGGCTCACCAAGTTCTTTCTGTACCACCTTTTTGGAAACGCCCATCTTTATCCCTGAATCAGAGGAGAGAAGATCTTGATTGGTGAACAGCCCATTCACCTGTTGGTTTTGATCATAGGAGACCATTAGGAAGTTCCGGTAGTTTTCATGATAGGCATACCATGAAACTCCATATTCATTCCTTGATTTTCTCTTAGCTTCACCGACTTCTGACTGGACACTTTCTTTGGAATCCCCGATTTCAATATTATAGATAGAAAACGTTTGCTCACTTGGGACTGTTAAAGCAGGCTTCTCAACAGGGTCTTCTTTCTTCGTGTCAGTGGTGTTCTCGAGGTCACGGAATGACTCGTCCAGCTTTATAAGGAGCAGGTTCACTTCCTGGTAGATTTGATCAAAGGCATCCTGTACTTTAGGATTGTTCTTCATTTCTTCAATTTTAGAAAGGGCACTGTCAAAACCTGCCGCTTCAATTTTCTCTTCCCAGGCTGGTTTTGATATATAAGCAACCACAATAATCATGATTAGAATAAATAATCGTCTCAAACGCTAACACTCCATTCTATCTTCCATTGTATCCAAATTAATAAAGAAGTAAAAAGAGAAAGGCTACTCTCTTTGCTCAGTACCCATTCTACACCATTTTCAATCTGGTCTGCCTGTTTTAGTTTGAATGGCTGTGGGTAAGATAACTACATAGGATAGCTTCAACATTTACATAAAGGGGGAAAACGCAATGAAATTATCTCATGAAGAACGGATTCAACTGCATGAATTCAATAACTTAACGAAGTCGTTGAGTTTTAATATGTATGATATCTGTTATACAAAGACCCGTGAAGAAAGGGAAGCCTATATTGAATACATTGATGAGCAATACAACGCCGATAGACTGACGAAAATCCTCACCCACGTTTCCGATATTATCGGGGCACATGTACTGAACGTATCGAAACAGGACTATGTTCCCCAAGGTGCCAGTGTGACCATCCTGGTATCTGAAGGGCCGATCGTCGAAGTGCCGACGGAGCATTTTGATGAATCGCCCGGTCCATTGCCTTCAACTGTGACGATGCATCTTGATAAAAGTCATATTACGGTCCATACCTACCCGGAGTATCATCCACATGAAGGGATTTCTACATTCAGGGCAGACATCGATGTTTCTACATGCGGGGAAATTTCCCCCCTTAAGGCATTGAATTATTTAATTCACTCCTTCGACACAGATATCATGACAATGGATTATCGCGTGAGAGGATTCACCAGGGATATTAATGGAAGGAAACTATTCATCGACCATGACATCAATTCCATTCAGAATTACATTCCGGAAGAAATCAAGGATGAGTATGACATGATCGATGTAAATGTCTATCCTCAAAACATTTTTCATACAAAATGCAAATTGAAAGAGTTCGATTTAAACAATTATTTATTTGGTTATACAAAGGATAGACTGGAAGAGGATGAGGTCGATGAGATTACAGACAAACTAAAAATGGAAATGGATGAAATTTTTTACGGTAAGAACATTCCCCGAACGTAATAATTAAATTGAACCCCCTTCGTTGAGTGAAGGGGGTTTTCAGTATGAATTCTTATTATTATGAAAATGGGATTTGAGAAGGGAAATTCCTTCCTCTTGAAGAATAGGTAAATATGCGTGTAAATAGAGGAGGAAAAAGAATGAATTCACATGAAATTGAATACAAATTGCATGGGGATGATATGCAGTTTGTCGAGATAGAATTGGATCCGGGAGAAAGTGCAGTAGCCGAAGCTGGTGGCATGATGATGATGGAAGATGGTATCGGTATGGAAACGATCTTTGGCGACGGATCTCAGGGAAGCGGGAGTGGAGGGTTCCTCGGGAAGCTCGTTGGGGCAGGAAAACGTATAATAACCGGGGAAAGCTTATTCATGACCGTCTTCACCAATGACGGAATGGGAAAAAAGAATGTATCTTTCGCCGCTCCATATCCCGGAAAAATCATTCCTGTCGATTTAAGTGAACTAGGCGGTAAAGTGATTTGTCAAAAGGATGCCTTTCTTTGTGCGGCTAAGGGAGTCTCTGTCGGAATTGATTTTCAAAAGAAATTGGGAACCGGCTTCTTTGGTGGGGAAGGTTTCATTATGCAGAAGCTTGAAGGGGACGGTTTAGCCTTTCTTCATGCAGGTGGGACCATTTATAGAAGAGAGCTGCAGCCGGGGGAAGTGTTACGGGTGGATACTGGTTGTCTTGTAGCCATGACAAAAGAGGTGGACTATAATATCGAATATGTTGGCAAAATCAAATCGGCTTTCCTCGGTGGGGAAGGATTATTTTTTGCTACCGTTCGTGGTCCGGGTACCGTATGGATTCAATCCCTTCCTTTCAGTCGTCTGGCGGAAAGAATCTATGCAAATGCTCCAGGTGGCGGCCGTTCGACTGGTGAGGGGAGTATACTTGGTGGAATAGGGGATTTCCTGAACGGAGACGATTGATGTACGGATGAACGTAAAAAGAGCATTTCCACACAAGGAAATGCTCTTTTGCGTTCAAGCCGCCCGCACTTTTGATCCATCCAGCTCCAGCGGCTAGTGGCGCTTCCGCTTTAGGCGTGGGTATTCACCTATTTAGATTCCGCATCATATGTTTAAATAAATGATGTGAAAGGGTGATTTCATGACAGGAAAGATTCGTCATTATTATGCTGGAGGTAATACGGCAAAAGGATTTTACAGTCTATATGATTCAGTACTCGATGGGTTAGAGCGGGTATATATCTTAAAGGGTGGTCCTGGCACAGGGAAATCCTCATTAATGAAATCGATTGGAAAACGTTTTGAAGAAAACGGTTTAAACGTGGACTATTTACATTGTGCTTCCGATAATCAATCCATCGACGGTGTTCTCCTCCCTGAGTTCAGTGTAGGGATTGTGGATGGGACAGCTCCTCATATTATAGAACCAAAAGCACCAGGTGTGATTGAAGAGTATGTGAATTTAGGAGTGGCATGGGACCGTGATGAACTGTCCGGGCACAAGGAAGAAATTCTTGCCTTAAATGATAAAATTGCCTCACTCTTTCAGAAAGCTTACCGTACCTTCGCGTCATCCCTGAGTGCCCATGATGAGATTGAAGAAATCTACATTTCGAACATGGACTTCGCAAAAGCCAATGAATTAACAAACGAGTTAATTTCACTCTTTTTTGAAGATAACAGCCTTCCTAAATCGTCAACAGTCAAACATCGGTTCTTGGGTGCTGCTACTCCTGATGGGGCAGTTGACTACATTCAGAATTTAACGGAGGATGTTGGAAAGCGCTACTTCATCAAAGGGCGTGCAGGTTCAGGAAAGTCTACGATGTTAAAGAAAATTGCTTCTGCTGCAGAAGTGAAAGGCTTTGATGTAGAGGTCTATCATTGTGGATTTGACCCCAATAGTCTTGATATGTTGATCATCAGAGAAAAAGGGATCGCTATTTTCGATAGCACAGCACCCCATGAATATTATCCCGATCGTGAATCAGACGAAATCATCGATATGTATGAAAGGTGCATTACCGAGGGGACAGATGAAAAATATGCTGTCGATATCGAACGGACGACAAAAGCGTATAAGGATAAAATGAATGAAGCAATCTCATATCTTAAAGAAGCTAAGAAGCTTCGTGAACAACTCGAATCCATCTATGTCGGGGCCATGGACTTCTCAAAGGTGAATATGATTAGAGAAGAAATCTTTCAGGAAATAAGTGAGTATATAAAGAAGTAGTTTATTGAAGAAAGAACCATTCGTGGTGATCTTTCTTTCAAACATATAGATAAGAAAACGAGCATAAAAAATCATAGATGAACCTTCAAAACCATGCTCAGGCATGGTTTTTATTGTGCGATAATTCCGCTCAGTCAAATGAATTATATCGATATAATAAAAGAATTAACCATTCAGTATATTGATATAATGAATGGAAAAGCAGGTTTTATGTTAGGATAATAAAGGATGAAAGTTATGAATAAAGGAGTTAAATAGATTACTATGAAATTAGTATCATGGAATGTAAATGGAATTAGAGCCAGTGTGAAAAAAGGATTTTTAGATTATTTTCTTAGAGTGGATGCAGATGTTTTCTGCCTTCAGGAAACCAAGCTTCAAGAGGGGCAAATCTCCCTGGATTTAAAGGGCTACCACCAATATTGGAATTATGCGTTGCGGAAGGGGTATTCAGGAACGGCTGTTTTCACTAAAAAGAAACCTCTGGCAGTCTCGTATGGTTTCAATCAAGATCATATGGAACCTGAAGGGAGAATCATAACCTGTGAATATGATTCTTTTTACTTGGTGAATGTCTATACGCCTAATTCGAAAAGAGATCTTTCGAGGATCGAGGAACGACTTGAATGGGAGGATGTATTAAGGGAATATCTCGTTGGCTTGAATTTTCATAAACCGGTCATTCTATGCGGGGACTTAAATGTTGCGCATACGGAAATTGACCTTAAAAATGATAAGTCAAACCGTGGAAATTCAGGTTTCACCGATGAAGAAAGGGGGAAAATGAGTCTTCTGCTCCGGGAGGGCTTCGTGGATAGTTTTCGTTATCTATACCCCGATAAGGATGATGCCTTCAGTTGGTGGTCTTATATGAGTAAAGTACGTGAACGAAATATCGGTTGGAGGATTGATTATTTTATCGTCTCCGAACTATTGGCACCTTCCATAGCAAAAGCTGAAATTCACTCCGATATTCACGGCAGTGATCATTGTCCTGTATACTTGGAGTTGGAGTAGTACATAAAGGTAGTAAAGAAAGAAACCATATGGAGGGAATTGAATGTTACAGAAAAAAATACAGCAATATATCGATGAAACGAAAGGATCTGAAGTTCCTGTTCCTTTGTTTAAACAAGAGAGAGACTATGTGTTAACTCACGGTTTACTGGATGCTGACGAGGTTGCCACCCCGGAAGCCGATTCACGCTTTCTGGACGCATATATTGAGCGCTGTGATAAAGAAACCGAAGAACTGATTGGTGAAGAATCTGATGACTTTCTCAATCAGCCAATCACTTATTTGAAACAACACAAAAACGAGTTCATTTTCCTTGAATCCAAATGGTTCTCTATGATTGGAGTGGATGCCGTTTCTGTGGAAGTTGACGACGTATTTGGTACCTATGATGCGATGCTGGGGTTAAAACTGCAAAAGAAGTATCGGAGTCAGATAGAGAGTTATTTAGAAGAGTCTCTTGAAGGTGAATCTTCTTATGATCTGTTGTTCAATGGTGAAGATGGGTTGTGGGACTTGAATTTCACGTTGAATGACCACCGCGATTTTGATGAAAGCCAAACCATGCTTACGGTTTACGAGCTTATATATGATTTTCTATTCAACCTTCTTCAAGCTGTGGAAGAGTCCTAAAAGAACGATCCCCCTCGAACGAATCCGAGGGGGATTTTTATTTTGCCCATTTTTGTTTGACCGGCTCATAATCGAACAACTTTCCTTCATAGACCAGGTGGAAGTGGGGGTGCTTTCTGAAATCTTCCGGAGTGATCAGCGCAGGCAGCTTATCCCACAGTTTGATACCGGAACGTTGAAGAATCTCTGCTACGAACTGGGAACAAAAGTAGGAGTTGCTGAATTCGACGGGTTCATTCATGGATACACCGAACACCCCGAGAATATTATAGAGGAATTTTTTGCGGCTCCTTTTAAAAACGTTTAATACCCGCTTCATTTTCTCAATATCCCTATCCGTTACTTCTAATTGATAAATCACACAAGTGGTATGTGGATATTTGCTGTATGTTCCTTGAAAGATATCCTCTTTGACAAAACCTCCATTAATGGGGTTGTTAGGATGTTTCCGACCAAAGCTGTATAACTCAGTCAGTTCACGGTCGAAGGAAATGGACGCATGATTGTATGGGGCTTTCGTGTACTTTTTGATGGACTTTGTAAACAGGGTTCCCGTATCCGTCAGTAAAATAAAAATATATTTACTCTCCATAGCTCATTCCCTCTTTTAAAGTAGTAGAATTTCCCATATGCTTAATTATACAATAAATGCACCGTTAGAATATGGTCATTTGAGGAGGGTGAGGAAAATGGATTCGATCATTTGGACTTTATTTATTATTTTTATAGGGTTGGTCGTTGTCAACGTCTTGTTTTTGCAGATTAAAAGAAACCAAATGGAAAAAGACTTTTCCGGGATCTCCCTAAGGGTGAAAACCTGGTGGGGGATGTTTTTGGTATTTTGTATGGCGACTTTATTTAATCCCATCATATCTATGGTTTCGTTAATGGTTTTATGTTTCTTTTCCCTCAAAGAGTATTTCTCCATGATGAAGACACGGAAAGCCGACAGGAGGATTTTCTTATGGGCTTATGTATCGATCCCGATTCAGTTTTACTGGATATTTATAGGATGGTATGGCATGTTCATAGTATTTATTCCCGTTTATGTATTCCTACTACTTCCCCTGCCCCGGATTTTAGGAAAAGGGACACTGGGATTCCTTCGCTCCGTGAGCTCTACTCAATGGGGGATCATGCTGATGGTCTTTGGTTTAAGTCACCTCGCATATTACCAGATTGCGAGCCCTGAATATGGTTCTCATCTTGTTCTTTTCCTGGTCGTTCTAACCCAGGTGAGCGATATCGTTCAATTTGTTGTCTCCATGTATATCGGGAAGAAGAAGGTGGTGCCGACTTCCAATCCTTATATTACATGGGAAGGGTTTCTGTCGGCGATGGTGGTTACAACTGGAGTGTCGTATTTCTTGTATCCTTTTTTAACACCCCTTGACATTCGTTTTGGCATTCTGTCTGGACTTATCATCAGCATCAGTGGTTTTGTAGGAAGTTTGACAATATCCGTATTGAAGCGCGACCTTCTCATCGGTAATCAAGAAAGAGTGGCTGCGTTAAAAGAGAGCTACCTCAATCGTGTCGACAGCCTTGCTTATACTTCGCCGATCTTCTTTCACATCATTCGTTATTACTTTGATTTTATGTGAAGAAAGAAGAAGAAATAGGGACGGACCTTGTTCAAGGTCCGTCCCTCTATGTATATTTATCTTTTTTCTTTGGTCCGTTTATTGATTTCTTCTGTAACGACATGAGCCAGGTCATCATTTCCGAATAGGGATAGGACGCCGAGTATTGTGGAGTCTGGGATTTCTTCGGATTCTTCTTTAGTAACGGTCAAGTCGATTCCTTGCTTCAGGGCATGATTATCTCCTTGTTGGGGATAGGCCCTTTGATAAAGTTCAGCGGGATCGAGTTCGTGATTCACACACCATTGTGCAAATACAAGGATCATCATATGCTCGTCCTTCTGGTAATTTTGAATGATTTTTTCCTGCATTTCTTTAGAGTTCACTTCAAATCTCTCCTTAAACGATAGATCTAACATTATTATAGCGAAGTTTGCGAAGGAAGCCTATTCAAAACCCTTTTGGGTCAGATAGGGAATACATTTTTAAATGGGTGATGGAACGTGTATAATAGGAGGATGGACGTAAACTTGTTTGATATTGAAAGGAAGATAGATAAATGAATATTACTAATCATCATGTGGAAGAACTTAAAGACCCAACAGGTATTTTAAGCGGGGATCGATATGAAGTGATACTTGATATTGAAGTACCTGAAGACGATGAACTATATTCCGAACAGGGTATTTACATAAAAGCCATTTTTGTCCGGGACGAAAATGGAGCAAGGCTCGTACAATCTGCGATCATTGAAAGAAACACGGAGTCCTTCCTGGACTTTGAATTGGAAGAAGACGAAGAGAGGCTCCTTCTTGCTTACTGCGAGGAACATATTGCGTAAAGTGTATCGAAAGCATCATCCCCTTCATTTCTGAAGAAAGGGGATGGTGCTTTTTGTTATTGGGTAAAGTCTTGGTCACCAGAAAAATCCAATTAGAACCCATTCTTGCATTTTTAACTGATAATTCGGAGATTTCAGAGTTGGCATGAAATTTGCATGTTACCTTTATGAAAGAATGATTGGAAGGGAGAATGGTTGATGATTGGTTATTGGGGGAAAGTGAAGAAAGGAATCGTTGTATTGAGTGTTTTGGCTGTGATCGGCAGTATGGCTACTACTGGAATCATGGCCAAAAAGAATGAAAAGAACATTAAAGGGAACCTGATGATTGTCGGAGGGGCATTGGGGAGCAGTAACTCGGATGTGTATGAAAAGTTCATTGAATTATCCGGAGGAATGAAGGAAGCTAAAATAGGGATCATTCCATCCGCTTCCGGTTCTATGAAATCTTCCGTTCAATTCAAAGAAGATTTGATCTCATATGGAGTGGATGAAAAATCCATTGAAATCCTTCCTTTTTCTTCTCATGATTTCAAAGGGACAGAAGAGGATGAAAGTAAATGGAAGAAAAACGCTGAAAATCATCACATCACCAAAAGGATAAAAAAACTCACAGGTATTTGGTTTGTGGGTGGTGATCAGCTGAAAATCACCGATACATTGATGAAAGAGAATGGGGAAAGGACAAAAGCACTGGAAGAAATATGGGGGATTTACCGGAAAGGTGCCTTACTTGGCGGGACAAGCGCCGGAGCCGCCATCATGAGTGACGTGATGATAACGGGTGGAGACAGCTTAGGGGGCCTCCGTCAGGAATTTACAACAGAGGACGTTTCTAATCCGGAAGGCGAATATGCACCAGTTTATATTGAGAAGGGACTGGGATTCTTTCAATGGGGCATTGTCGATCAACATTTCAATGAACGCTCACGCCTTGGCAGGTTAGCCGCCACGGCCTTACGTTACAAAACAGCTGATGAATTAGCCTATGGAATCGATGAGGATACGGCGATGGTTGTGAACAATCAGGAAGAGACTATTTCCGTATTGGGCAGAACCAATGTGACCATTGTAGATGTTTCAGGCTCCACTACAACCGAAAACGGGATTCGTGATGTTGATATCAGTTATCTCTCCCCGGGTGATAAGCTACAGGTGAAAACGAAAGAATTCACCATAGCTGAGGATAAGCTTGAAACAAAGGACTATGAATATTACAACTTTAAACCTCTGCAGGCTACCGGGGTGTTATCGTCTTATGGGACATTGCCGCACTATCTTTCTTATTCTTTGGTAGACAATGAAGCGGTAGAAGAAGTATCCAGCTATCTTTATGATAGTAAAGGAAATGGTTTTGAGCTTACATTCAAACAAACGGATGAAACGAATGGCTACTGGGGTTATCAGGATGGTCAAAAAGATTCCTACTCCATCTTGCATGTGAAAATGGATGTATCTCCTGTGAAAGTCAACCTTAGTGGGAAAGATCGGCTGAAACATGACTTTAAGGAATCTACACTCGACGTTCCCAAGAGTTCTTTTGATCCTGAAACCAAAGGGAGCTTGGTGATCGTCGGTGGGGCTTTAGGAAGCAGCAATGTAGAGATTTATAACGAATTCATTAAACGTGCCGGTGAAAATGGAAAAATCGGGATTGTCCCGGCAGCAAGCTCCAGTTTAAAGTCTTCACATGCTTTTAAAGAGGATTTGACCTCATATGGCATGTTGGCGGAAAACATCGATATCCTTCCTATATCCAATCATGACTTTAAAGGGACGGAAGAAAATGAAGAAGATTGGATTGACAATAAGAATGATCCTGGTCTTGCAAAACGGATCCTGGAGTATGATGGGATCTGGTTTGTGGGAGGCGATCAAACGAATATCACACAATCTTTATTGAACGAAGACGGAACAAAATCACAGGCGCTCAGCAGTGTGTGGGAAATATACCGAAATGGAGCGGTCCTTGGTGGTACAAGTGCAGGAGCCGCCATCATGAGTGATGTGATGATTGCAGGCGGTGGAAGCTACGACACACTTTCAAAGGGATTTACGGAAATCTATGATGGCATGTCCCAGCAAGAAGGCGGCCCCGGGTACCTTGAGAAGGGTCTTGGCTTCTTCCCATATGGCATCGTTGACCAGCACTTTGATAAAAAAGCACGATTGGGCCGGCTGATTGCAACGACAGCAGTCTATGGAAAAGAAAATGAGTTATCTTATGGAATCGATGAGGACACTGCATTGATCTTGGATAACGTATCCAAGACGGTTGAAGTAAAAGGAAGAGGCGGTGTATCACTAGTCGATTTAAGTCAGTCAGATCTGTCACCATTTACTCATACGTATAAAGATATCCGTTTATCGTGGATCACATCAGGTGATCAATACAATGTTGAATCGAAAGAATTCTTAATCAGCGACCACAAAATGTCGACAAAAGACTATGAATACTATGAATATAACGCGGTGCCACATACGGGAGTATTAACTCCACATCCTGCACTTGCAAACTACTTAAGCTACAGCCTGATTGATAATGTTGGTCAGGATGAAGTGAAAAGTTTTAGCTTTTCACAAGGTGAAGGATTTCAGCTTACCTTCAGAAAAGGAAATCAGACAGAAGGTTTCTGGGGGTACCGGGACGGGAACAAGGATGATTATTCATTCCTCGAGGTTGAGATGGATATTGATCTCGTATCAGTCACGATTGAAGACAACTAACATGGAAAAACAGCTTGGGCGAAATTTGCCCGGGCTGTTTCGTTATTCTATGATTAATATGACATTTGAACTGTATTTATATCATATAGCATCTGATATACTTGTGATAACAAAGTGCTAGCAGTTGATATCATATTGATAGAGTGGGAGGGCGAACCTTGTCAGATCAAGGGAGAATGCAACTTAATGTAAGGGTTGATAAAGAAACGTCAGAGAAATTGGATGAAATTGTAGAATACTATCAGAAGAATACAAAAATTGGCAGGGTCTATAAAGGTGACGTCTTAACTGACATCATCCACAAATCCTATGAGGTCATGGAGAAGCAAAAAAGAATTCAAAACCGAAAATACTAGTATTCCCCACAGGATGAAGACACCTCTGGAGATAAATAAATCCTCATAGGCTATATGTGAAAATCAGGTCCATGTATGTCATAATATAGGAGACATATTCAAAACATTGAAAGCAAAAGAGGTATTCAGCGTGCAAATGCCGAAAAAATTCATCAACAACCAAAGAGGTTCAGGTATTTCTCCATACATATGGAGCATTATCAGCATTCTGCCATTTTACTTTATCTTTCAGTCTTCTTCTACGATTGAAATTGCGGTAGGGATATTCCTGACCATTACATTTTTTATTTCTTTACGTTTTGCATTTATCTCGAAGGATTGGCCGGTTTATTTATGGACATCGATATTGATTGCGATTTCCATCACCATGACCATCCAGTTTAATTTTATTTATTTTGCCTTTTACATTGCTTACTATAACGGGAATATAAAAAACCGGGTTGCATTTTTGACCCTTTACATCATTCATCTTGTACTGACGACGGCATCGATCAATTATAACTTCGTTCTGCAGGATGAATTATTCCTTTCCCAGTTTCCTTTCATTCTGATTATCTGGATCAGTGTCATCCTGCTACCATTCAATATTTATAATCGGAATAAACAGGTTCAGCTGGAAGATCAGTTGGAAGATGCTAATAAACGAATATCGGACCTTGTCAAACAGGAAGAACGTCAGAGGATTGCCAGGGATCTGCACGATACACTTGGTCAAAAGCTCTCGTTGATCGGACTGAAAAGTGACCTTGCCAGAAAATTGGTATACAAGGACCCTGAGCAGGCAAGAAGTGAATTACAGGATGTCCAGCAAACGGCAAGAACCGCATTAAGTGAGGTCAGGACGATGGTCTCCCAGATGAGGGGTATTCGTTTGAAGGATGAAATCGTCAGGATCAAGCAGCTCTTGAAGGCAGCTGAAATCGAATTCCTCATGATTGACGAAACCGCCCTTCCTCAAACCTCACTCTTTTTGGAAAATATCTTAAGCATGTGCTTGAAAGAGGCCGTGACCAATGTGGTGAAACATAGCAAGGCTTCCACCTGTGAATTGATCATTGAGGAAACGGATAAAGAGATGACCATTGTGGTGAAGGATGATGGTGTGGGTATCGGGAGTGATTACACACAGTCCAAAGGCAGTGGTCTGATCGGGATGAGAGAGCGGTTGGAATTCGTCAACGGAAGCCTTGATATTGTATCGGTGGATGGTACCACCTTGATCATGCGGGTTCCGAAAGTAATCAAGCAGACAGACAGGGAGGGAATGGAATGATTCGTATTGTGATTGCGGAAGATCAGCGGATGCTGTTGGGCGCATTGGGGTCCCTATTGAGCCTGGAAGATGATATGGAAGTGGTAGGAAAAGCAGGCAATGGAGAAGAAGCCATTTCCCTCGTTCATGAACTGAAGCCGGATATTTGTATCATGGATATAGAAATGCCTGAAAAGACCGGACTTGAAGCAGCAGAGGAATTAAAAGGGGATGACTGTAAGGTGATCATCCTTACAACCTTTGCCAGATCAGGATACTTTCAGCGGGCATTAAAGGGTGGGGTGAAGGGATATTTGTTGAAGGACAGTCCCAGTGAGGAACTGGCGAACTCTATCCGTCTTGTGATGGACGGTAAGCGTATCTATGCACCGGAACTGATGGATGATGTATACAGCGAAGAAAATCCCCTCACAGACCGTGAAAAAGAAGTACTCGAGCTCGTTGCCGATGGGAAGAACACAAAGGAAATCGCCGATGAACTAAAGCTTAAAACAGGTACTGTCAGGAACTATATCTCCACCATACTCGACAAGCTGGAAGTGAAAAACCGAATCGAAGCCATCACACAATCCAAAGAAAAAGGATGGTTTAAATAAAACGAGGGACGGACCTTTTCGAAGGTCCGTCCCTCGTTTTATAATATTGCATGGAATCGAATGTTTATTCGATTAGATAGAATGATAAAAATGAACTGATGAAATTAAGACAAAAAAATATTTCTTGATATGAACACCGCTCCACCTTTTGCTGTCACTGAATCGACAGCCATATGGAAACCGATTAAAAATCATGATATTGTTTTTTTGTGTTGACAACTCAATGAATCATGATACGATAACATCGAAAACAAAATTTCATAAGACGATCCACTAGGGGTGCCTTCTAAAAGGCTGAGATTAAAGTGCGACTTTAAGACCCTTTGAACCTGATCTGGTTGAGACCAGCGTAGGGAAGTGGTGTTTGACGGTCGCAAAGAATACAATTCTATTATTCTGATCTCAAGCCACTTTCTGTATGCTGTATGCATAATGGAAAGTGGCTTTTTTTGTTGCCCATTTCGGGTCGTCTGGAAAAGGAGTAGGAAATCATGACATTTTCAAGCGTATTACGAAACGAAGTCAACGACATTTGGGAGGCGAGCTTCCATCACCCTTTCGTCAAAGGGATCGGGGATGGAACGCTCCCCATCGAGAAGTTCAAGTACTACCTCTTGCAAGATGCCTATTACCTTTCACATTTCTCGAAGGTGCAGGCGCTTGGTGCATCCAAAGCATTGGATTTACATACGACATCACGAATGGCATCGCATGCTGTAGGAACCAATGAAGCAGAGCTTTCACTTCATGAAAATTTCTCCGAACGATTAGGCATCACGAAAGAGGAAAAAAAGAATTTCAGACCTGCCCCTACAGCATATGCCTATACATCGCATATGTATCGTTCGGCGCGTTATGGGGGATTAGCTGATATCCTGGCGGCGATCCTTCCGTGCTACTGGCTTTATTACGAGGTAGGAGAACGCTTGAGATCATGCACGCCTGCGGAACCGGTTTATGAGGAATGGATTAAGGCCTACGGAGGGGAATGGTTCAAGAAGTTAGTAGAAGAACAAATCAATCGGCTTGATGAACTGGCAGAGACCATGACTGAATGGGATAAAGAAAGAATGAAAGATAATTTTATACTGAGCAGCATTTACGAATTGCAGTTTTGGGAGATGGCTTACACCCTTGAAAAGTGGCCGTTCCAGCATGCCCTGGATGCCGGTAAGGAAATGAGTGGACAACATGTCTAAATTAAAACTGACGGACATTTTAGTGACAGTGGTCATTTCCATCATGTTCGGTGTCATCTATAAGCTTTGGGGGCCGTTTTATAACATGTTGAAACCAATCGGATTGCATGCGGATCAATTTATCTATGGAATGTGGTTCATGGCTGCCACAGTAGCATTCTTGATTATCCGGAAACCGGGTGTCGCCCTTTTAGCAGAAATCGCCGCTTCTTCAGGAGAGTTTCTGATGGGATCTGAATGGGGACTTGAGGTCCTTTTATTCGGTGTTATTCAAGGAGTGATGGCAGAATTGATTTTAATGCTGACGAGATATAGACGCTATAATCTTTCGGTTATATGTTTTGCAGCGGTAGGGTCAGCATGTGGCTCCATCTTCATGGATTACTTGAAAGGGTATATGGGGGATTTGGTCTTTTGGAATCTGTCATTATTTGTCGTTGCGAGATTACTGGGGTCCATTGTCATCGCAGGTGCAGGTTCATTTTATTTGGTCAGGGCGCTCGAGAAGACCGGAGTCACAAGCCTCGTCAGACGTGCCAGTCAGGATGATTACGATATATTGAACCATTAAAGGGGTGATGATTATGCATGTCGAAGACCTTCGACTTACATTTCCCGGATCGGAAAAACGGATGTTTAATGATGTCAGTCTGTCAATCAATGAAGGGGAGAAGGTATTGCTATTGGGTCCATCAGGATGTGGTAAATCAACACTTCTCCATGTTTTATCAGGGGTGATCCCCCGGTCTGTGGATGTTCCCATGAGAGCTGAAAGCATAGATGTATCTGATTCCTTTGGCTATGTATTTCAAGATCCGGACTCGCAATTTTGTATGCCCTTCGTGGATGAAGAATTGGCCTTTGTGCTGGAGAATTTACGTACTCCCCGTGAAGAGATGAAAGGGGAAATACGACGGCTGTTATCGGAGGTGGGACTGGAACTTGATGATCCCCATACGGAAATCTCAACATTATCAGGAGGCATGAAGCAGAAATTGGCCATTGCTTCTGCGCTTGCCTTGAGACCCGATACTTTGTTCCTGGACGAACCGACTTCATTATTGGATGAGGGAAGTACAAAGTCTGTCTGGAAAACACTCAAAGAAATCTGTTTAGATAAAACCCTGGTGATTGTAGAGCATAAACTTGATCACGTACTTAACATAATCGATCGAATCATTCTTTTCGATTCAAATGGAACCATTATGGCGGATGGAGCGAAAGAGTGGATCCTGAAACATTACAAAGAAACGTTGAAGACCTTGGGTGTCTGGTACCCGGGAGCGTGGGAGGAATATCTGTCATCCCGTCAAATGAGGGAGATTCCCTCGTTCGGGCCTGTGATTGCAAGAATGGAGCACTTCAAAGGCTTTATTCAAAAAAATGAGAAGATTCATCTTCCACATGCTTCGATTCGTAAAGGGGAATGGATTGCCATTACAGGTAGGAATGGTGCTGGAAAGTCAACGTTACTGCACAGTCTAATGAAATTCATTTATACAAGCGGGACGTACGAAATAAACGGAATACAGATGAAAGGGAAAAAGATTCCCCAAGAGTGTGCGTTTGTGTTTCAAAATCCCGAATTACAGTTTGTCACTCATACCGTTTATGACGAATCAGCCTATAGTTACCGGCTAAAGAACTTGAACGAAGAAAGTGTGGAAAGAAATGTTCATGAGCTACTACAGCGATTCAACCTTTGTTCTTTTAAGGAACATCATCCTTATTCTTTATCCCTGGGTCAAAAACGCAGATTAAGTGTTGCAGCATCCATCGTTCCCAAAAAGGAGATTCTGTTATTAGATGAACCAACCTTCGGACAGGACGCTCATAATACGTTCGAACTGATCGAAATGCTTCTAGAGTTACAGCGTGAAGGCGTAACCATATTGATGGTGACTCATGATGTTAGTATCATCCAACACTTCGCAACCAGGATATGGACAATTGAAAAAGGAAGACTGGTTCAAGATGTGGATGTAGAAGTAGTGAGGAGTGAAGCATTATGAATATGGAAATCGTTCATAAACACACGTGGCTCAATCACATTAACCCGAGTATGAAATTGATCGTGATGATCACACTTTTTCTATTTTTACTATTCGTTCATTACCTTAACTGGTTATTGTATTTGACCTTGTTTGCTTTACTCTTATTGTGGTCATTCTCCGGATATTCAAGGAGGTTAGTGCTATTGATGACCCTGCCATTTTTCCTTGTCTTTCTTTCTACGGCATCCTCGATGATCATGTTTGGGAAAGGAGAGACGACGTGGCTTACTTGGGGGATGATCCAAGTGACAGAGGAGAGCTTTTATAGGGGGGTTCATATTGGATTGAGGGCATTCCTATTCGCCGTTTTAGGACTCTTATTTGCCCTGACGACGAGACCGGTCCTGCTGTTTTATTCCCTGATGCAGCAATTTGGCCTTAAGCCGAAGTATGCTTATAGTTTTATGGCAGGGATAAGGCTGATCCCCATCATGATGGAAGAATTCACTACCATTCGGAATGCACGGAAAGTCAGGGGTACACGGGCACGAAAAGGCATTAAGAGACTAATCCATATCATACAGTCCTATTCCATTCCCCTACTCGCACAAAGTATCAGGAGGGCTCACAGAATTGCAGTTGCCATGGAAACAAAAGGATTTGAGGGTGATGGAGAGAGAACCTACTTCTACAAAATCGGATTTTCTAAATTTGATGGCTATTTTATCGGGAGCATCATCCTCATGATTTCTGTAAGTTACGTCCTTTCTAATTATCTACCAATATTTCCGACGGGAGATGTTCGTTATGGAAATTGAAAACAGAAGACGACTACATGTCATTTCCACTGGTCAGCAATCAAGGGAAGAATTGGTGAAAATCTCAAAAATTATTCACCCCTATATCGATATTCTTCATATTCGTGAAAAAAGCTGGACAGGTGCGGAATTGATTAAAACCGTTGATGAATTATTGGCTGCTGGTATTCCGATAAGGAAACTGTGCATCAATGACCGTGCAGACATCGCTTGTATGAAACAGGTGAGAGGAGTACAGCTGGGACATCATAGTGCTCCTGTTCGCATAGTGAAGGAAAGCTTTCCATCTTTGCACATCGGATCTTCGGTGCACAGCATGCAGCAAGCACTTCTTGCATATGAACAAGGGGCAGATTTCCTTCTGTATGGGAATGTATATGAAACAATGTCGAAACCCGGGAAACAAGGAACAGGGATTGCCAATTTGAAAGACATTGTTATGAACATTCCCCTCCCCATTATCGCCATAGGGGGCATTACACCCGGACGGGTTGAAGACATTGTGAGAACGGGTGCAAAGGGTATAGCAGTATTGTCAGGTATCTTCCTTTCTGAAGACCCTCTTGAAGCGGCAAGGGCTTATTATGAGGAAATCCATAAGGAGGTGAAACAGCTTGGCGAAACCATATGATGTGTTGATCGTAGGGGGAGGTGTGATCGGCTGCTCCATTCTGTATCAGCTTTCCAAACGAGGAAAAAAAGGATTACTGATTGAGAAGAATCAATTGGCATCCAGAGCCTCAAAAGCTGCAGCGGGAATGCTCGGGGTCCATACAGAGCTAGATGGGGGAAGCCCCTTCTATCGCTTGGCAAAGAACAGCCGGAATATGTACCCTGTCCTTGCACAGGAATTAAAAGAACTAACCGGTACGGATATAGAATATGAAGAAAATGGAATGGTCAAATTAGCAAGGACAGAGAAAGAGGCAAAGAATTTAATAAGTGCTGCTTCGACAATGGATCAGGATGAAGGGGTTGAATGGCTATCCTCTCTAAAACTTTCAACCTTCGAACCTTATCTTTCTAAGCAGGCGACAGGCGGTTTGTTCATTCCAGGTGATGGGAATGTGTCGGCACCAAAGCTGACAGAAGCTTTAGGGCTCGCGTCAGTCAGATTGGGGGCTGAAGTCATGGAGTATACGGATGTCTATGACTTCATCGTTGAAGGAAGCAGGGTATCGGGAGTCAACACGTCCCTCGGTCCCTATTATGCATCTGAAATAGTCGTGGCCGGCGGTGCTTGGAGTCAATCTCTGTTGGAGAGAATCGGAGTGACACTTCACTCTTTTCCTGTAAAAGGGGAATGCTTTTCGGTGAAATGTTCCCGGAAATTGGTGGAGAGGACCATTTTCACTGAAGGGTGCTACATTGTTCCAAAGGTGGGGGGGCGATATTTAATAGGAGCTACAGAACACGCTCATACCTTTGATGAAACCATTTCCGTTAGCGGGATGATGAGTTTAATGAAGAAAGCTACAGATGTTTTACCAGACTTGATTCATGCCGAGTGGGAAAAAGCATGGTCAGGTATACGGCCACAAACACAGGGAGGACTTCCAATCATCGGAAGGAGCGAAAGGTGGGAAGGGCTTTCCATTTCAACGGGCCACTACCGGAATGGAATTCTCCTTGCTCCCATAACAGGGGTCATGATGGCAGACCTGTTGGAAGGCAAGGAGAACCGAGTACTACATTCACACGTGGGGAGTTTTAGCAAGTGGAATTAAGGATAAATGGGCAGCTGGTGACAGTACCAGAGACAATCATGACGATAGACGATCTTGTACACCATTTCAAATTGAAGAATCGTACGATTATGGTCGAACATAATCACATCATTTTACGGGCATACGATCATGAAAAAGCTACAGTTGAAAATGGAGATACCATTGAATTGGTACAATTTGTAGGAGGCGGTTGATATGTTGAAAATCGGAAATTATACATTTCATTCGAGATTATTGTTAGGGACAGGGAAGTATCCTGATTTTGATATACAGAAGAAAGCGGTCGAGGTTTCTGGTGCAGAGATTCTTACATTTACGGTAAGGAGAATGAATATATTCGAGCCAACTCAACCTAACTTCTTAGAAAAACTGGACTTGGAGAGCTATTCGTTATTACCGAACACGGCAGGTGCAAAAACTGCGGGCGAAGCGGTGCGGCATGCACAGTTAGCCAGGGCCTCAGGTCTTTGTGACATGATTAAGGTGGAAGTGATCGGATGTGATAAGACATTATTACCCGATCCAGTCGAAACACTGAACGCAACGGAAGAATTGATTAAAGATGGATTCACGGTCCTCCCATATACTTCCGATGATGTGGTTCTTGCGAGGAAATTGGAGGAGCTTGGTGCTCATGCCATTATGCCCGGTGCATCTCCGATCGGATCTGGGCAGGGAATAGTAAACCCGGTAAACCTCCGTTTCATTATTGAGCAGGCAAACGTACCGGTCATTGTTGATGCTGGAATCGGATCCCCAGCTGATGCCGCTTATGCTATGGAACTTGGTGCAGATGCTGTGTTGTTGAACACGGCGGTATCACAAGCGAAAGATCCTGTTAAGATGGCCAATGCCATGAGGCTTGCGATCGAAGGCGGCCGTTTTGGTTATGAAGCTGGAAGGATTCCCCGAAAGCGCTATGCTTCAGCGAGCAGTCCGGTGGAGGGGATGAGTGTTTGAATGAGGAGAGATATTCAAGACAAGTCTTATTTTCACCCATTGGAAGTGAAGGTCAGGAAAGAATAAGGGATAAGCATGTACTGGTCATCGGAGCAGGAGCTTTGGGCACGGGGAACGCGGAAGTCCTCGTTCGTGCCGGCATTGGAAAGCTGACGATTGTGGACCGTGATTACGTCGAATGGAGCAATCTGCAACGTCAGCAGCTTTACAATGAGCAAGATGCAAAAATCCGGCTCCCAAAGGCGATAGCTGCCAAAAAAAGACTGGAGGAAATTAATTCAACAGTTGAGATCGAAGCACATATTCTGGATGTCATGCCAGAAGAGTTATTGAATATGAGTATGGCTGTGGACCTGATCATCGACGCTACAGACAACTTCGAAACGAGGATGATCATAAATGATGTATCGCAGAAATGTTCCATTCCCTGGATCTATGGAGCATGCGTGGGGAGTTATGGGATTTCATTCAGTATTCTACCCGATGTCACGCCGTGTCTTCAATGTTTAATCGAAGAAGTGCCGCTAGGGGGATTGACCTGTGATACTGCAGGAATCATCAGTCCAGCCGTCTCACAAGTGGTCGCCTATCAAACGACAGACGCACTAAAGATATTGGTGGAAGACTATGAATCTCTCAGCCATAGGGTCGTATCTTTTGATTTATGGAAAAATGAACATACTTCAATGGATGTGGGAAAGTTAAAAAGGAAAGAATGTCTTTCATGTGGTGATCATAGAACGTACCCAAGTCTTCGGTATGAGAATCAAACGAAAACGGCCGTCCTATGTGGCCGGGATTCAGTGCAAATCCGGCCTGCATCCAGGCACTCGGTGAATCTCTTGGACATTTCAAGGATACTTGAGAACCAAGGCAAGCAAGTGGAAAGGAATCCTTATTTGATCAGGTTCAAGGTCGATTCCCTCAAGGTAGTCTTATTTTATGATGGACGGGCGCTTGTTCATGGAACGAAAGAAATTAAGGAAGCAAAATCAGTTTATCATCGTTATTTTGGTTGAAAGAGGAGTGAACACAGATGGTGTATAAAGCGTTGACGATTGCAGGGTCGGATAGCGGTGGCGGAGCTGGCATTCAAGCGGATCTAAAAACGTTTCAAGAATGTCATGTCTATGGGATGTCTGCCATTACAGCCGTGACAGCTCAAAATACAAAAGGAGTGCAGGGCGTATATCCATTGTCAGCATCAGTAATCTTGGAGCAATTGACTTCCATCAATGGAGATTTGCCACCTCAAGCCGTAAAAACCGGAATGTTGGTGAATGATGAGATCATTGCTACTGTTGCAGATTTCGCCAGTTCCTCGGGATGGGAGAAGCTTATAGTGGATCCTGTGATGATCGCGAAAGGGGGGGCTTCTTTATTAGGAGAAAAATCCATTGGATCATTGATCAATCACTTAATACCGATTGCTTACGTCATCACTCCCAATATTCCAGAAGCAGAAGCATTAACCGGAAGGGAGATACTGAATGTTGATGATTGCAGGAGAGCTGCTGAGGACCTATACAAAATGGGGGCAAAGCATGTAGTCATTAAAGGGGGTCACCAGCCTGATACTTTAAATGCCACTGACACTCTTTATGACGGAATAGGATTTTATGAGTTTACGAGTCCAAGAGTCTCTACACCCCATACGCATGGAACAGGCTGTACGTTCTCTGCAGTCATAACGGCAGAACTGGCAAAAGGGAATACCGCCTATGATTCAGTCCAGACTGCCAAGGATTTTATCACAGCCGCCATCTCACATTCGCTCGGGATCGGGAGTGGTCACGGGCCAACGAATCATTGGGCTTACCATGAAGGTGTGAAAATATGAATCTTAGAAAATGCTTAAAGCTATATTTTGTGATGGGCAGTCAAAATTGTGAAAGACCTCCTGCCCTTGTATTGGAAGAGGCACTTTCATGCGGGGTTACCATGTTTCAATTCCGTGACAAGGGGATTCGCTGTTTGAAAGGGAAGCCAACGATGGAACTCGCTCTTGAACTCCAGCATTTATGTCAAAAGTACAGTGTTCCCTTTATTATCAATGACGATGTGGAGCTAGCTTTGTTATTGAACGCGGATGGTGTACATATAGGACAAGAGGACGAATCAGTTAAGGGGGTCCGTGAAAAAATCGGGGATAAAATTCTTGGCGTCTCTGCCCATAATGTTGAGGAAGCCAGGCTTGCACTAGAGTCAGGTGCGGATTATCTGGGGGTCGGCCCGATGTTTCATACGATAACAAAGAATGATTGTAGAATCGTTAAAGGACCCAGGGTGATTGAATCCATAAGGGCAGAGGGAATCCATCTCCCCTTGGTAGGGATTGGTGGGATCCATCCCGGGAATGTCCATGAAGTTATAGAAGCGGGTTCAGATGGTGTAGCGGTCATCTCAGCGATTTCGAAACGACCAGAACAAACTCGTTCTCTATTTCAATCAGTCGAGGATAGTCTTTTACAATCAATGTAGTTAAACTTTTAGCGGACAATGCAACATATCCTCCCCTCCCCAATCATACTATACAGTAGACCCCGGTCTAACTTGTATCATCATCAACGATAAGAGGGAGGGTTTCGAATGAATGTCTGGTTTGTTTTATTGAACATTTTGGTGTTTCTTGTTCTCATTGGTGTATTATTTCATATGCAAAGAAAAAATGTTTCCTTTTCAAAACGGGTGTTTGCGGCGCTGGGTCTTGGGATCGTATTTGGTTTCGGATTACAGTGGGTGTATGAGGCAGGGGATGAAAATGTCTCCCAATCGATTGAATGGTTTAATATTGTCGGTATCGGATATATCAAACTACTACAAATGATCGTTATGCCTTTAGTATTTGTATCGATCCTTTCTGCCTTTACAAAATTGACGCGCTCTCACAATCTCGGAAAGATATCGGTGCTTATCATTGGTCTGCTTGTAGGTACGACGGCTGTTGCCGCTGCTGTAGGAATAGCTACATCAGCAGGTTTCGACCTTCAAGCCATCCAAATCGATCAAGGAAATGCCGAAGCTGCCAGGGGTGCCCAATTGGAGGAGAGGGCGGCGGCCTTGGAGGGCCAGAGTTACCCGCAGAAAATACTGGAACTGTTACCTGCTAACCCGTTCCTGGATTTCACTGGAGAAAGAGCCACCTCGACGATCGCAGTCGTGATTTTTGCAGGATTTATCGGCATCGCTTATTTGGGAGTTCAACGTAAGGAACCTGAGGCGGCTGAATTTTTCAAAAAAATCGTGGATTCGATCTATGCTGTCGTTATGAGAATTGTGACGCTTGTATTAAGACTTACTCCGTTCGGCGTTCTCGCCATTATGGCTAAAACCGTGGCATTGAGTGATTTTGATGCCATCTTGAAGCTTGGTGAATTTGTAGGTGCGTCGTATATCGCATTGATCATCATGTTCCTGATTCATTTAATCATGCTGGCACTTGCTGGTCTTAATCCGGTCACGTATATGAAAAAAGTCTTTCCTGTGCTTGCTTTCGCCTTTACGTCAAGATCCAGCGCAGGGACATTACCTCTTAATATTCAAACCCAAAAGAATAAATTGGGTGTGTCAGAAGGAATCGCCAACTTCTCGGGATCTTTCGGCTTATCCATCGGGCAAAATGGCTGTGCCGGCGTTTACCCGGCCATGCTGGCGGTAATGATCGCTCCTACGGTCGGAATAGATCCTCTAACCCCATCCTTTATATTTACGCTTATCGCCGTTGTCGCCATCAGTTCTTTCGGTGTTGCAGGAGTTGGCGGTGGTGCCACCTTTGCTGCTATCCTCGTCCTTTCTGCCATGGATCTGCCGGTGGCGTTAGCGGGTCTTTTGATTTCAATCGAACCTTTAATCGACATGGGCCGGACAGCCGTTAATGTGAGTGGTGCCATGACCTCGGGTATCATAACAAGTAAAGTTACAGGAGAATTGGATACCGAGACTTATAATAAAGAAATAGTTGAAGCGGAAGCTTAAATGCCGGGCTGGCTCATTTTTTGATGAGCCAGCTTGTTTATTGGAAACGGGGAATTTAATTGTTTTGAGTATTTATGATTGAAAATTCAGACTATATTATTTACTATAGAAGTAACATACCGACCGGTTAGTATCTATGGTGTGTGAATGATTGTATGAAATAGGGAGGCAGGAATATGCATGTAAAGGACTTATTTGATTTATCTGGTAAGGTGGCACTGGTGACTGGTGGTGGCAGGGGTCTTGGGAAGCAGATCGCAACCGGTTTTGCTGAAGCAGGAGCAAATGTTGTCGTCTGTTCGAGAAATGTAGAAGCATGTGATGAAGTCAAAAAGGATTTAGAGGGTTTGGGCGTTCAAGCTCTTTCCTTTCCATGTGATGTCACGAATCCGGAAGACGTCGCGAAGGTTGTGGATGAAACCAAAAGAGCGTTTGGCCGCATAGACATCCTGGTGAATAACAGCGGAGCTTCATGGGGGGCTCCTGCAGAAGAGATGCCCCTTGAGGCATGGCATAAAGTCATCAACGTAAATGTGAATGGGACCTTCATTATGTCACAGGCCGTAGGTAGGCTGATGCTAGAACAACAGGAAGGGAAAATCATTAATATCGCGTCTGTTGCAGGTCTTCAGGGTACGGACCCAAGGTATATGGATGCCATAGGCTATAGTACAAGTAAAGCAGCAGTCATCAATTTCACGAAGGATCTTGCCGTGAAATGGGGATCTCGGGGTATCAATGTTAACACCATAGCACCAGGCTTCTTTCCGACAAAAATGTCAAAGGGAATCCTCTCCCATGCAGGAGAAGCCATTTTAGAAGGTACGCCGTTAAATCGATTCGGCAGCGAAGATGACTTAAAGGGAGCGGCTCTTTTCCTTGCTTCCCGTGCCTCTGATTTTGTAACGGGTTCGGTTCTTGTAGTGGATGGCGGCTCATCAGCTATGTAACGAATGCGACTAATTCAATAAGGAAGGATGGAAGTCATGGAGTTTTCCTATTCTCCAAAAGTACAAGAATATCAAAATAAACTTTCCCGATTCATGGAAGAGTTCGTATACCCTAATGAATCACTTTACGAACAGCAATTAAACAGCCATGACACCCGCTGGAGTTCAGTCCCGCCCATTATGGAAGAATTAAAAACCGAAGCAAGAAAACAAGGGTTATGGAATTTATTTCTACCAGACAGTGAGTATGGGGCAGGATTAAGTAATGTAGAATATGCACCGCTTTGCGAAATCATGGGCAGGTCATTGATCGGTCCTGAAGTATTCAACTGCAACGCTCCAGATACTGGGAATATGGAAGTGTTAGAGCGTTATGGCACCCTTGCCCAAAAGGAGCGATACCTGATCCCCCTCTTAAATGGTGAGATCCGCTCCTGTTTCTCGATGACGGAGCCGGGAGTAGCCTCATCCGATGCTACAAATATCATGGCAAGTATCGTTCGGGACGGGAATGAATACGTCATCAATGCCAGGAAATGGTGGTCTTCCGGAGCAGGTGATCCACGATGCAGCTTCTCAATCTTAATGGGGAAAACAGACCCTGATGCAAGACGCCATGAACAGCAATCCATGATCATCGTACCGTTGGACGCGGAGGGTGTGAAAATCGAACGGATGCTGCCTGTCTTTGGATACGATCATGCTCCTCATGGTCACGGGGAAATCACCTTTACCGATGTACGGGTGCCTGTGGAGAATATGATCTGGTCAGAAGGCAAAGGTTTTGCCATTGCACAGGGTCGGTTAGGTCCGGGCAGAATTCATCATTGCATGCGTTTGATCGGTGCAGCGGAAAGGGCGCTTGAAGAATTATGTAAGCGCGTTCAAAACAGGGAAGCATTCGGAAAGACGCTCTCAAGTCAGGGGGTCGTCATGGAATGGATCGCAGATTCACGAATAGAAATCGAGCAGGCACGCCTCCTGACCATGAAAGCCGCTTACATGATGGATACCGTCGGGAATAAATCTGCCAAACAGGAAATCGCGATGATCAAGGTAGTGGCGCCTTCCATGGCATTACGTGTCATAGACAGGGCGATTCAGGCATTTGGGGCAGCAGGAGTATCAGGTGATCATTTCATGGCGGCACAGTGGGCGAACGCCCGAACATTACGGCTTGCCGATGGACCTGATGAAGTACATCGGGCTCAACTCGCAAAATTAGAGTTGAGAAAATATCAAAAAGCCTCTCCGGTAGAGAGCTAGGAAGAGTGAGTGATTATGAGATTATCAGGAAAGGTTTCGATCATAACCGGGGCGGGAGGTGGAATAGGACGTGCAACCGCTCGGAGATTTTCCGAAGAAGGGGCGTCAGTCGTCGTAGCAGATCTGGATGAATCGAGCGGGGAGGAAACTGTAAGACTCATCAGGGAAAAGAATGGTCATGCAATGTATGTAAGGACGAATGTGAAAGACAGTGAAAGCATTCAAAAGCTCGTACATAAAACGGTCGAGCATTTCGGAAGTCTGGATATCCTCGTTAATAATGCCGGGATCGGGCAGTCGGAAGTCAGGAGTATCGATTTAGAAGAAACGGAATGGGATGATGTCCTTGATACGAACTTAAAGAGCATATTCCTTGGCATGAAATATAGCGTGCCGGAACTGATGAAAAAAGGCGGGGTCATCGTGAACGTTTCGAGCCTTCTGGGATTGAAGGGGAGGAAATACGTATCTGCCTATAATGCGGCAAAAGGCGGAGTGGTGTTGTTGACGCAAAATGCCGCATTGGAGTACGGAAAAGATCGTATACGGGTTAATGCTGTAGCTCCTGGTGTCATCGATACTAACATCATTGAAGGGTGGAAACAGGATGAAAGGAAATGGTCGGTGATTTCTCAATCGAATGCCCTCAGGAGGATTGGAAACCCGGATGAAGTGGCATCAGCGATCTTGTTCCTGGCATCGGATGAAGCATCCTTTATCACCGGATCCACATTATCTGTAGATGGTGGTGGATTGATCTATTAAGACCAAGCAGTGGCATCTGAATAATCAAAACGGAAGGAATGATTTTGTGACAACCAAATCCTGGCACGTTCATTATCCTGAATCGTTCGACACTGATATTCCAGCAATTGATTTCTCAATACCCCATATGCTTCAACAAACGGCTTCAAGGTACCCTGGGCATCCTTGTATAAGCTTCTATCAAAAGCGCATGACGTATAGTGAACTCCAAGATGCCGTTACATTGTTTTCCTCCTCCCTCCAACAAATCGGGACGAAGAAAGGAGACCGGGTTGCGATCATGCTCCCTAACTGTCCCCAATATGTCATTTCATATTATGGGATCCTTACCTGTGGTGGGATTGTTACTCAGGTTAATCCAATGTCAGTTGAAAGGGAACTCATTCATTTACTAAATGACTCCGGGGCGGAGACGATCGTTGTATTGGATCGCTTTTATCCAATGATTCAATCCATTCAAAAGGAAACAAAGGTGAAAACGATGATTGTCGTCAGTTTCCAAGGGGAGGAGCATGAGACTGATTACACGTTTGATGAATTTTTGAAGGTTGGACACGGTGGGGTTTCTCCCATTTCAATACAGCCAGAAGATGTGGCCGTCCTTCAATACACAGGTGGAACAACCGGAGTGTCTAAGGGCGTGATGCTCACACATAGCAATATCCTTTCAAATGTCATGCAAAGTCAGCGTTTTTTTAAAGAAAGCATTCAAACAGGGAAAGAAAGAAGTCTGAGTGTGATTCCCTTTTTTCATGTATTTGGAATGAATTCATGCATGAACCTTTCCATCTATACAGCAAATGAGATGGTTCTGCTGCCACGTTTTGAGCTCTCAGAAGTTTTATCAACCATTAAGAGGGAAAAACCCACATTGTTCCCTGGAGTGCCGACCATGTATGTAGCGATTACGAATCACCCCTCTGCTGAAGAGTATGGAATTCATTCGATCAAGCTTTGTAACAGCGGGAGTGCCCCCATGCCTGTTGAGCTATTAAACCAGTTCGAAAAGAAAACAGGGGCAAAAATATTGGAAGGGTATGGTTTATCCGAAGCCTCCCCTACGACCCATTGTAATCCCGCCTTCGCAGAAAGAAAGCCTGGAACTGTGGGAATCGGCCTCCCCTCTACAGATTATAAGGTAGTGGACTTAGCGACGGGTATGAAGGAAGTACCTCCAGGAGACATTGGAGAGCTGATCATCAAAGGCCCCCAAGTCATGAAGGGATACTGGAATTTACCTGAAGAAACCGCCAATGCCCTCCGTGATGGATGGCTATACACAGGGGACATTGCCCGGATGGATCATGAAGGGTATGTATCGATCGTGGATCGAAAGAAAGATATGATCATCGCTTCAGGATATAACGTGTATCCCCGGGAAGTGGAAGAAGTTATCTATGAACATCCCTGTGTACAGGAAGCGGTCGTGATCGGGGTCCCTGACTCTTATCGGGGAGAAACCGTGAAAGCCGTGATTGTGTTAAAGGCGGGTGAAAAGGTGTCAGAACAAGAATTGATCAGGTTCTGTCAGGAAAATATGTCTTCATTCAAAGTCCCAAGGATCATCGAATTCCGGGATGAACTTCCAAAGACAAGTGTAGGCAAGATTTTAAGAAGGGCCCTCCGGGAAAATGTGATATAATTCAAGTGATATTTGCAGATTGAGGGGACTTCATATGAGAGAAAAAATGACAGAACAAGCAGTCCGATTATTTGATCAAAAAGGCTTTACCGTCACTTCCATTCAGGATATCGTCGAATCGATCGGGGTGACGAAAGGAACATTCTACTATTATTTTTCCAGTAAAGAAGAGCTTTTAAAGGAAATTCATATGAGATATATAGATGGCTTATTGTCCAAGCAGGAAAAAATATTGGAAGATGACAGCAAATCTTTCCGTGAGAAACTTTTTGACATCATTCATCTTTCCATCTTGGATATCAAAGAACAGGGAGCCAGTGCCAAAGTCTTTTTCAGGGAAATGAGACACTTAAGCCATGAAAGCCTGGACCAAATCGAACCTAAACGGGATATGTACCGCTACAATATTGAAAAGCTCTTGAAAGAAGGAAGAGAGGCCGGGGATTTCAGAAGTGACTTTGACGTTTCCATTGTAGCCTTCGGAATACTCGGTATGATGAATTGGAGCTATCAATGGTATAAGCCTGGTGGGTCGAAAACGGATAAAGAAATAGCAGGAACATTTGTCGATATGGTCTTAAAAGGAATTGAAACAGAATAGAGGGGAGAAGTGGTTAGTGCTATCCTCTCCCCTTAACATACCGACTGGTTAGTATTTATTATGAAAGAAGGCGGATATATGGATTCTATCACCGTAAAGAGCAGGTTCTGCGAAACAGATGCGCTTGGGCATATAAACAATACCACCTATTTTGTCTATTTAGAAGAAGCGCGAATTAAATTCTTTCAAACAATCGGATTTGACATGGATGTGAAGGATTGGCGGTTTATTCTAGCCTCCACTAAATGTGATTTCGTATCACAGGGTTATTTCAATCAAGAACTCGTGATCACCTCCTATATTTCCAGAATTGGATCAAAAAGCTTTCAGTTAGAACATGATATTCTTTGTGCGGAGACTCATCAACTGATCGCAAGAGGAAATGCGGTGATCGTGTATTTTGACTTTCAGGAACAACGCAGCAAAGCAATCCCTGATCTGTTAAAAGCACAGTTAAACACTCATTTACGTTCCGAAAAAACAGAATATTCTTGAATTTAGGAGGGGTAAAATGACGGAACGGATGGAATATGGAACGGTTACAGTCCGAAAAGGAGAAGAATTAAATGAAGGCAAATTAAAGAAGTTCCTGGTTGAGCATTTTCCTGATCTAAAGCAAGAAGAGTTGAGCATTAAACAATTTTCTGCAGGTCACTCAAATCTAACGTATTTGCTTTCAATGGGGAAATGGGAAGGGGTTTTAAGGCGTCCCCCTTTAGGACCCGTCGCACCAAAGGCACATGATATGAAAAGGGAATTCAGGATCCTTTCAGAGATCCACCCTTTATTCGACGTTACACCAAAACCCTATGTATTCTCTGAAGATGAAGGGATAGTCGGAAACCCATTCTTTATCATGGAACGAAAAAGGGGGGAAGTATTTGATACATCATTTCCCCCGCATCTGGATGTGACAGCTGATGTATGCAAGAGAATCTCGGAAGAAATGGTTTCAAGATTGGTTGAGCTTCATTCCATTGATTATACCAAAACCTCACTACACGAAATCAGTAGACCCGAACACTTTATGGAGAGACAGGTTCACGGTTGGATCAATCGCTATGAACGTGCCAAGACAAGTGAGATTCGTGATGTAGATCATCTGACACGATGGTTGATCAAAAATGTTCCAGAAAATGCTGAGTCCACGATCATTCATTATGACTTTAAATTAAACAATAGTATGTTTTCTGAAGACCTGACATCCATGGTGGGATTATTTGATTGGGAGATGGCGACCGTCGGAGATCCCCTTGCAGATTTGGGTGTCGCCATGGGGTATTGGATTCAGCAAGATGATCCTGAATTGTTGAAATACGGCCTCGGGAAGCCTCCAGTGACCATCATGGACGGTTTTTATAGCAGAAGAGCGTTTATCGAAGAATATGCCAATAAAAGCGGCAGGGACGTGAACCACATTCATTTCTATTTGTCTTTTGCCTACTTTAAGCTCGCGGTTATTGTGCAGCAAATTTATTACCGTTTTAAGATGGGTCAGACAAGTGATGTGCGCTTTGCCGGGTTCGATCGGTTTGCCGAATCTTTAATTACCCTGGGTAATCAGGCAGCATTTGATTTCAGGGAAAAAATATAAGGGGATGAATAGGATGCAATCACTATTAGTCGAAAAGAATGACCGGGTTTTGACTGTAACCTTAAATCGACCAGACAGCTTAAATTCTTTTGATGAGTTCATGCTTACGGGATTGATTACAGCGCTGGAAGAGGCTGAACGGGATCAGGAAATCAGGGCTATCGTGATCCGCGGTGCCGGAAGGTCATTCTCCGCCGGTGGCGACGTGAAAACGATGGGAAGTGCGACATCTGCCCAAGTCTATGAACATATCGGAATTCTGAATTCATGTATTAAAGCCATCAAGACAATAGAAAAGCCGGTCATTGCCGCCGTCCATGGTTTCGCCGCAGGTGCCGGATTTAATTTAGCACTGGCTTGTGATTTAATCATTGCCTCCGAAACCAGTCAATTTGCCCTGAGCTTTTCTAAAGTAGGACTCATTTCTGATGGAGGGGGTTCGTATTTCCTCCCACGGTTGATTGGTCCTCATCTGGCAAAGGAGTTCTTTTTTATGGGAGAACCTGTGTCAGCCCGGAGGATGTATGAATTAGGAGTGATTAATAGACTGGTACCGGCTGAAAGTCTAGATGAAAAAACAAATGAACTGGCAGCTACATTAGCAATGGGTCCAAGCAAAGCCTACGGAATGATGAAAAAAATGATTGATCGTTCATTCACCACCACCCTGGATGAAATACTGGAACAGGAAAGAATCACTCAAACTCTGATGATTTCAACGGAAGATCATGTAGAAGGAGTTTCAGCGTTTAAAGAAAAAAGATCCCCGTCTTTTACAGGTTATTAGAAGGAAAGAAGATGAAGCGATCTTATATGAAACATAAGTCGGTCCCTATGTTCCGTAAATGGGGATTATTATAGGAGGGGGAAGCGATATGAACTTACGCTTATCAGATGAACAAAGAATGATCCAGAAGACCATTCGCCGATTTGTTGAGAAAGAATTGATTCCTTTAGAAAATGAAGTGCTTCGAAATGAAAGGGAAGGAAAGCCCAGCATCTCTCCAGAAAAGAGGAAAGAGTTGCAAATGAAGGCGAAGGATGCCGGATTCTGGGGGATCAATACTCCAGAGGAATACGGAGGAGCTGATCTCGGTCAAATGATGATGGCCATTGTCTATATGGAAATCTCCAAGACCTTTGTTCCATTCTCCTTTGGCGGATATGCCGATAACATACTTTATTACGCCAACGAGGAACAGAAGAAAAACTACTTGATCCCAACCATTAATGGAGCAAAGAAATCGTGTTTTGCCATGACGGAACCCGGAGCGGGATCTGATACCCGTAATATCCGGACCACAGCCGTGAAAGACGGAAACGAATGGATAATAAATGGAGAGAAAACCTTCATTACGGGTGGAAACGAAGCAGATTTTGTCATGGTCATGGCCGTCACGGATAAAGAAAAACATCGTCGTACCGGGAGAGATGGCGTCACCTGCTTCATTGCCGATCGAAGTATGGGCTGGAAATCCGAATATATCCATACGATGGGTGAATGGGGACCGGCGAGCCTTATTTTTGACGATGTGAGGGTTCCCGAAGAGAACATCCTTGGTGAAATCGATGGCGGCTATGATCTGGGCTTGGAATGGATCGGCTTTGCCCGCTGGATCGTAGGTGCCCAGGCGGTCGGAGCAGCAGAACGCCTTCTTCAAATGGCCATCGACTATTCCAAAGAAAGGGAGACCTTTGGAAAACCTATCGCTGACCGGCAGGCGATTCAATGGCAAATTGCGGACTCTGCCGTGGAGATTGAAGCCGCCCGCTGGCTCGTGTTAAATGCAGCCTTCACACTCGATCAGGGAGAAGACAACCGCCATGTGGCATCCATGGCAAAGCTCTATGGATCCAATATGGGAAATCGGGTGGTCGACCGTGTCCTGCAAATTCACGGGGGGATGGGCTACACGAGAGAGCTCCCCATCGAGCGCTGGTATCGTGAGGCAAGGTTATGGCGCATATATGATGGAACCGATGAAATCCAAAAACTGATCATCTCAAGAAATTTATTAAAAGGGCATGTAAAACTGGGGCAATTTGTATAATTTTACAAGGAGGCAAAAGGCATGGGAGAACGTTTCAGAGGAAAAGTGGCAATGGTGACGGGTGGAAGCAGAGGGATCGGCAGAGCGATTGCGGGGCTGCTGGCTGAAGAAGGTGCAAAGGTGGCCATCATCGACGTCAATGAAGAGGCGTTGAATGAAGCGGGTGAAGAACTTAAGCAGTATGAATTGTATACAAAAGTGGCCAATGTCGTAGTATCACAGGAAGTGGAAAATGCGATGAAGGAAGTGTATGAAACCTTTGGTTCCCTTGACATTGTCGTCAATAATGCGGGCGTTATCAGGGATAATTTGTTGTTCAAAATGAGCGAAAACGATTGGCAGACCGTCATGGATGTACATTTGAAGGGTTCATTTAATGTAGCGAAGGCAGCGCAGAAGTATATGGTGAAACAAAAGTATGGTCGGATCATCAATATTTCTTCCACCTCTGCCCTCGGGAACCGGGGCCAGGCAAATTATGCTACAGCAAAAGCGGGCCTTCAAGGGCTTACGAAAACCCTCGCCATTGAGCTCGGACCATTTGGAATCACGACCAATGCGGTAGCACCGGGATTCATCGAAACCGAGATGACGAAAGAGACGGCGAAACGAATAGGGATTACATTTGAGCAATTGGTAGAAGCGAGCCTGCAGGGAATCCCTGTGGGAAGAAGCGGAATTCCTGAAGATATTGCGAACGCAGTGGCCTTTTTTGCAGATGAAAAGTCTTCGTTCGTCAATGGACAGGTCCTTTATGTTGCAGGAGGTCCGAAAGACTAGAAAGGGGGGAAAGATATGTTTCAGTCATTTATCGGAAAACGTTCGGTCCACGTTGAGAATTGTGTGGAAAGAGGTGCAGTTCGGAAGTTTGCAGAAGCCATTGGTGACCCCCATCCCATCTACATGGATAAAGATATCGGGCAACGCTCGAGATTTGGTGGAAACATCGCTCCTCCCACTTTTCCAAGGGTGTTGGAGTACGGTACAATCGAAGGCTTTTATTTACCAAACGTGGGATTGATTCACGGTGAACAGTCGTTTCAGTATGAAAGGCCATTAAAGGTGGGTGAAAACATACGCTGTTACACGGAAATTAAAGATTATTATGAGCGAAACGGTTCAGGCGGGACACTGGGGTTCCTCGTTATAGAAGATGTGGGGGAAGATGTGCAGGGCAAACGGATTTTCACTTCCCAAGCCATTGTCATCATTACAGAAGCTGTTAGAAAGAGGTTGAGTAAATGACAACAACACTACGGTCACTCCAAGTAGGAGACTCACTTCCTCCTGTTGAATTAGACCCGGTATCGAGAATCGACTTGATCAAATATGCCGGGGCATCGGGGGATTATAATCCTATTCATACGATCGATAGCGATGCCCTGAAGTTGGGTCTGCCAGGAGTCATCGCCCACGGTATGTGGACGATGGGCAATGTGTCAAAACTATTCAGTCTCCATTATGAAGAAGGTTTTATCAAAGATTACTCTGTACGGTTTAAAGGAATGGTCATGTTGAACGATGTGATTACCTTACGGGCAGAAATGCGGGATAAACAAGATCACTTTCTTCATTTTGATATCACTGCAGTCAATCAGGTTGAAAAAAAGGTGATTGCGGGTAAAGTCGTCTTTGAGCTAATGGAACGTTGAAGAAGGAAAGGGCAGGAGTAAACGAAATCGTGCTTTCTGAAAATAGTGTTTTAAATCCCATTTCAATCGAATAAACATATAGAGATTGGACGTTGAAAGTAAAATAAGCCAAAAGACATAAATCCGATCGAAAAAGTCGGGTTGACTTCTTTTGGGAATGTGATATTATTTAGAATATTAAAATTAATAACTCTTATCCAGAGTGGTGGAGGGATCTGGCCCTGTGAAGCCCAGCAACCTACGTATTGTAAGGTGCTAATTCCAGCAAAATGTTAAGCCATTTTGGAAGATAAGGTATCCTTACCTGAACAACTTTCCAAAATGGAAGGTTGTTTTTTATTTGTGAGTGAACTGGATAAGACGAAAATTGGGGGAATCATGTGACAAGAGGAAAAGGTCAACAAGCACAGTTTGAGGCAGTGGCAGAGAAAATCCAGTCGATGCTTGAATCCATGAATTATGGTTCAATCACTATCGTCGTTCAAGACGGCAAAGTCATTCAATTAGAGAAAAATGAAAAAGTACGAATAAAATAAGCTGACTAGACAAACTAGAGGCGCGTAGCACAAATATAGGGACTCTCTATATTTTGTTACCGCCTCTTTTTCTTTGGATAAGCATCAGGGAAAGGGGTGTACTATGTTAACGTATCAGACTTGGAAACAGCCATCCGTGGATTTTGAAGTGGATCCGGTCTATAAAGGAGCGTTGGACGTCCTGAAATGGACATACGATCATTATGGTGACGAGGTTGTATATGCGTGCAGTTTCGGGATTGAAGGCATTGTGCTCATCGATCTCATATCCAAGGTACAACCGCAGGCGACCATCGTATTCCTTGATACAGGGGTACATTTCAAGGAAACATATGAAATCATTGAAAAAGTGAAGGAGTCTTATCCCGAGTTGACCATCCACTTGAAAAAGCCTAAGTTGAACCTCAGGGAGCAGGCAGAAGCATATGGGGATAAATTATGGGAAACCAAACCAAATCAATGCTGTCAAATACGGAAGCTTGCCCCGTTAAAAGAAACATTATCAAAGGGGCATGCATGGATTTCAGGATTAAGGAGGGAACAATCCCCTACAAGACAACACGTTGAATTCATTAATAGAGATGACAAATTTCAATCCGTCAAAATTTGTCCGTTGATTCACTGGACGTGGAAGGAGATCTGGCGTTATGTCCACAAACATAATCTCTCTTATAACCCTCTTCACGATCAGGGATATCCGAGCATAGGCTGCTTTCATTGCACCACACCGGCCATCGATATCAACGATCTTCGCTCCGGAAGATGGAAAGGAAAAGGAAAGACAGAATGCGGTCTTCATTAGAAAGGGTGACGATCTTTGCTTGAAATCACGGCCCTTCTAATCAGCTTGTTCTTCGCCATGAACATTGGTGCCAGCGGAGCGGCAGCATCAATGGGAGTTGCATATGGTGCAGGCGCGATAAAGAACATCAGGACAGCGCTATGGATATGCGCTGCAGGTGTCCTCGGCGGAGCGGTTCTGGGTGGTGGAGAGGTTGTAAAGACAATCAGTTCAGGAATCATTCCACAGAATCTATTGTCGATTAAGGTCGTTCTCATTATTTTGGTATCTGCAACGATCTCATTGTTCTTGGCGAATATAATCGGAATCCCGCTATCTACAAGTGAAGTAACGGTCGGAGCGGTAGTAGGAGTCGGGGTGGCTTACCAGGTTCTTTATGTGAAGTCACTTATGACCATCATGTCATTCTGGGTCATTGTTCCGATCATCGCCTTTTGTATAACATGGGTCGTCGGCTTAGGCTTAGTACGACTGGAAGAGCGGGGATACCACTTTGAAAAAAGGTGGCTGGCATATTTGTTGATCATCGCCGGATTCTTTGAAGCTTTCTCAGCGGGGATGAATAATGTAGCAAATGCCGTTGGTCCATTGGTTGGCGCAGGCTTACTCTCACCTTCTAGGGGGATTTGGCTTGGTGGTTTATTTGTAGCCCTTGGAGCTGTTTTACTGGGGAAAAGGGTCGTTGAAACAAACGGAAAGAAAATCACCCAGTACTCTAAAGCAGAAGGAATCCTAATTTCCTCTACAGGAGCCCTTCTTGTGATGGTAAGCTCCCTGTATGGGTTGCCGATCCCTCTTACACAAGTGACGTCGTCTTCCATCATTGGCATTGGCGTAGCTAAAAGCGGTAAACATATGCTGCAAAAAGAGATTGTGAAAAAAATCGTCAAAATCTGGGTGGTCTCTCCCCTGATTTCGCTCAGTATCTCATACTTTTTGGTTAAACTCCTGGTCGATAGCGATCTGTATTCAATTGTCGTCCCCATAAGCGTCATCATTGCCACGGTGGGAGCCCTATCTCTTATGAGGGTCATCAATGAAGAAAGAAGGTCTGTCCACGAGGATGGAGGAGGAATATAGACTTAAATCCGATTAAAACAATATGTCAAGGAGGATATATGAAATGAGTTTACAGCCACACGGAGGAAAATTGGTTCAATCTTATTTACCCCAAACATCGTATGAAAGCATTCAACAGGAAATCCCATTGGATGATATCGCGTTAAGTGATTTGGAGCTTATTGCCATAGGGGCTTACAGTCCAATCGACGGATTTTTGACAGAGGCGGATTATCAAGATGTCGTTGAATCATTGCGGTTGGAGAATGGATGTGTTTGGAGCATTCCCATCACCCTGCCCATCGAGAAAGATAAGGCTGTTTGCTTGAGGAAAGGGATAACGAGCAGGCTCGTATATAAAGGGGGTACATATGGCCTCATTGAAATAGAGGATATTTATACACCTGATAAACAAAAAGAAGCCCTTCTCGTATATGGAACGACCGATTCGGATCATCCGGGAGTGAAAAAATTATTCCAGCGGGGAGAGGTGTATGTGGGGGGCAGGATTACCCTCCTTAAGAGAATCCCAAAAGCATTCAATGAATTTACGTTTGATCCAAGTGAAACGCGAACAAGGTTCAAGAATAGAGGATGGAAGACGATCGTCGGTTTCCAGACTAGAAATCCAGTCCATCGGGCACATGAATATATTCAGAAAACGGCACTTGAAACCGTGGATGCCCTCTTTTTGAATCCATTAGTGGGTGAAACCAAAGCAGATGATATTTCAGCGGACATCCGAATGGAAAGCTATGACGTCTTATTAAAGAACTATTATCCGAAAGACCGAGTGTACCTTGGAGTCTTTCCGGCAGCCATGAGATATGCCGGACCCAGGGAAGCCATCTTTCATGCATTAGTACGAAAAAACTATGGCTGTACCCATTTTATTGTCGGGCGAGATCATGCAGGGGTCGGTGATTATTATGGAACCTATGATGCACAGAAAATCTTTGATCAGTTCAGCGAAGAAGAAATCGGGATTATCCCTCTTCGCTTCGAGCATAGCTTTTATTGTAATAGGTGCGAAGGGATGGCGACCACAAAGACGTGCCCACATGAAAAAGAAAGTCATGTCATACTTTCCGGAACGAAAGTCAGGGAGATGCTTCGGAACGGGGAAGTCCCTCCATCCACCTTCAGTCGACCAGAAGTGATTGAAGTATTAATCAATGGGTTGAAAGAAGAATCAAAACAGTCGTCAAGAGGAGGAGCATAGATTGAGTGAAAAACAAAACATCGTCTGGCATGAAGCAGCGGTAACGAAACAGGAGCGACGGACACGTAACGGTCATCAAAGTTTCATCCTTTGGTTCACGGGGTTATCTGCATCAGGTAAATCGACTGTAGCCAATGCAGTGGCTGCTTCCCTTTTTCAACAGGGGAAACAGGTGTATGTCCTTGATGGGGACAATATCCGTCATGGGTTGAATAACGATTTAGGCTTCAATGAAGACGATCGGAAAGAAAATATCAGGCGAATCGGGGAAGTGTCCAAACTTTTTGTCGATAGCGGCCAAATCGTCCTCACTGCCTTTATCTCGCCTTACAGGGAAGACCGGAATCTCGTACGTGAATTAGTCAGACCGAAAGAATTTCTGGAAGTATTCGTGCACTGCTCATTAGAGGAATGTGAAAAGCGCGATCCCAAAGGCTTGTACAAAAAAGCCCGTAACCAGGAAATCACTCAATTCACGGGAATCAGTGCACCATACGAAGAACCGGAAAATCCGGAAATCGTCCTCGATACAGAAAAGCATTCCATAAAAGAATGTGTGGAGTCTTTACTGCTTGAATTAAAACAAAAACAACTTATTTAAGGAGAGAAAATCATGGCTTATACAAAATCATGGAAGTCAAATGAGAAACTCAATAAAACGGAAAAATGGAAGCTTGAGAAAGATGGATTGGCCATTTTCAAGGATATACCCTTTTATGCCCAAAACGGTTTCTCATCCATCCCGAAAGATGAGTGGGATAAGTTCAAATGGGCGGGTCTTTACCTGCAAAGACCCAAGGAAGACGGATATTTCATGATGAGGGTGAATGTCCCATCGGGCATACTGAGCTATGATCAGGCAAGGGAGCTTGCTGCCATTTGTAAAGAATACGGCAGGGACGTTTATGATATCACGACCCGTCAGGCCATCCAGTTCCACTGGTTGAAGATTGAACAAATCCCGGATATCTTCAAACGTCTGGAAAAAGTCGGATTGTCCTCTGCAGGGGCATGTGGGGATATTACACGTAACATCGTCGGTAATCCCCTGGCAGGAATCGACCCGGATGAACTCTTTGATACAAGAGCCGTTGTGAAAGAAGTCTATGACTTTTTCCAGCATAACGAAGATTTTTCAAATTTACCGAGAAAGTATAAAGTTGCGATTTCAGCGAATGTCAACAATGCTGCCAATGCCGAAATCAACTGTGTTTCTTTCCTTCCGGCGAAAAAGCGGATAGACGGTCTAGAAGAAAACGGGTTTCACCTTAAGGTTGGAGGTGGGTTGTCTTCTAGACCACTTCTGGCACAAGAATTGGACGTATTCGTTCTTCCCCATCAAGTGAAAGATGTAACGGTTGCCCTTACGACCATTTTCCGTGACTACGGATATCGGGAGAAACGTCATTTAGCCCGTTTGAAATTCTTAATGGCTGACTGGGGGCCAGAGAAGTTCAAAGAAAAACTTCTTGAATATGTGGAGCTTCTTCCGGCGGGAACCAATGCTGTTAAAGGCTGGAATGCAGGATATTTCTACGGGGTTCACTCCCAAAAGCAGGAAGGGCTTAATTATATTGGACTGAATGTTCCAGTAGGCAGACTGAATTCCGATGAAGTATTTGAGCTAGCGAGGATTTCTAAGAAATATGGAAATGGTGAACTCAGAAACTGCAACTCTCAGAATCTCATCATTCCGAATATACCGGATGAGCATGTAGATGCTTTACTCTCCGAAAAGATCTTCGACCGGATTTCAACGAGCCCATTATCTTTCATCGGGTACTCTGTATCATGCACAGGTATCGAATATTGCAATCTTGCTTTAGTGGAGACAAAGGAGCGGATGAGACAGATCGCAAATGAATTGGACCGGGAATTGACGTTGGACGTTCCTGTCAGAATCCATATGGTCGGTTGCCCGAATTCATGCGGACAGCGACAAATTGCAGACATCGGTCTGCAGGGTATCAAAATGAGAACGAAAGATAAGAAAATGATCGAAGCCTTTGAAATCTATGTAGGGGGTACCCTCCAGGATGGCGGGAAATTGAATGAAAAGCTAAAGGGGAAAGTGGAAGCTTCCAATCTGTCCGAGGTCGTCAAGCAACTATTGATTCACTTCAAACAAACAAAGGAACAGGGAGAAACGTTTTTTGACTATATAAACCGTGTCGGTACCGCTCCACTCCAGGAATCGTTGGATCAACTGCTACAGGAAGCATAGGGAGGTAATGATTGATGAATCTGTATCGATTTGAAGTTACTGCCCGGGACTTTGTCACGATAGTCGTAGTAGCAGCTGACACAGATGAGAAAGCGTTTGACCTGGTTGAGGTCGAACTTGAGAAATATTTTTTGAAAAAGCCGGATGTCGAGGATATCTCACTTTATGAAAAAAAGAGAATCCGGGGAAATGGTGCAGGGTTTGTTCTGCACGAACAGGAAACAATCATTAAATCCTGAGGAGGGAAACAATGGGAAAGGTATATTTAGTCGGAGCGGGACCCGGGGATCCGGAACTGATTACGCTAAAAGCGTTGAAATCCATACAAAAAGCAGACGTCATTCTTTATGACCGTCTGGTGAATAAGGAACTTCTCTCCTATGCGAAGAAAGGGGCAGACTTGATCTACTGCGGGAAACTGCCAAACTATCATACGATGAAACAAGATACGATCAATCATTTTCTGGTGCGATATGCAGCAAGTGGAAAAGTGGTGGTCAGATTAAAAGGGGGAGATCCCTTTGTATTCGGAAGAGGCGGTGAGGAAGCAGAAGCATGCGCGAAAAAAGGGATTCCTTTTGAAATCATTCCGGGTATCACATCAGGGATCGCAGCAGCTGCCTACGCCGGAATCCCGGTCACTCACCGGGATGCAAGTTCAAGCGTTGCCTTTGTAACAGGTCATAAGCAAAACAATCAACTCGAAGATGAGAAATGGGAGAGCTTATCGAAGGGAATCGATACCCTGGCCATCTATATGGGAGTCAGCAACCTTCCTTATATCAAAGAAAAGCTGATACAATATGGCAAGTCCAAACATACCCCTGTGGCGCTTGTTCACTGGGGGACGACAGAAGTGCAAAAAACCGTCACTGGGACTCTTGAAACCATTATTGATATCGTGAAAGAGGAAAAAATTGAAAATCCAAGCATGATCATCGTAGGAGAAGTGGTACGGTTTCGTGAGAAAATTCAATGGTTTGAAAAGAAAATGCTCATGAGCGAGGCTTTATAGATGAAACGTGCGGTATTGTATGTGTGCCATGGCAGTCGTTTGGTGAAAGCCCGTGAAGAAGCTGTTGCCTTCATCAAGCGATGTCAGGAACATGTCGAGGCGGATATTCAGGAAATAAGCTTCCTTGAACTTGCCAGCCCTTCCATTGAAGAAGGATTCCGTTCATGCGTGGACCGAGGGGCAACTCATCTGACTGTCGTACCACTCCTTCTTCTGACAGCGGTCCATGCCAAGAAGGATATCCCTGATGAAATTCAAAGGTGCAAGGGCTTATATCCTCATATCAAGGTGAAATACGGACGTCCAATCGGCGTACATGATCGGATGGTCGAAAGTGTCATTAATAAAATCGAGGAGGCTGCCCCACTTCATTCATTAACAACGGTCATTTTAATCGGAAGGGGGAGTTCAGATCCGGATGTCAAGAGGGATTTCGGTGCAATAGCTGAGCTATTCCACCGAAAAACAGGGATAAGCGAGGTAAGAACATGCTATTTAACGGCATCCTCACCAAGCTTTAAAGAAACTCTGGAGTCCTTGAAAAATACTGATGGAAACGTCGTCTTCCTGCCTTATCTCCTATTCACCGGGTTATTGATGAAAGGGATCGAGAAAGAAATCCGCAGAATCAATAATAAACATATCCTCCTGGCGAACTATTTAGGGTATGACCCTCTTGTGATGCAGGCATTTCTGGAGCGGGTAAATGAATCTCTGTGGGTCAAAGGAGAAGCCTATGCTGCCGATCATGATTGATGTGAAGGATAAGCAAGTGACGATTATAGGTGGAGGAAAAGTGGCACGTCGTAAGCTCTCTATTTTTCTTGAGCAGGGAGCAAATATTACCATCATCAGCCCTGAGGTGGTCGATGAGATCAGAGTACTACATGAAGAGAAGAAAATTATGTGGATCAAGAGAGAAGTGCTGCCGGAGGATGTAAGTAAAGCGTTCATCGTCATTGCTGCCACGAATAAGCGATCGGTGAACGAACAGGTGAAAAAGTACTCCGACAGAAATCAGCTTCTATGTGTAGTGGACGATGGGGATTGTGGAAATATGCAGATGGTTTCCTTTACACAAAAAGGGACTTTCACCATCGCTGTTTCTACAGGCGGTGCTAGTCCATTCTTAGCAAAGAAGCTTACGAATCAACTGTCTCAACCATTTGATGATTCCTTCATTGAGAAGCTTGCAATTCTTTCATCTGAGAGAAAGGAAATCAAAGCATCGGATTTACCTGAATGGGAAAAAAGAAAGCAGTTAAAAGAACTTTCGTTAAAGCTTGAGGTAATTGAAAATGAGTAAAGCATGGGGAGTATAGTTTCCCCATGCTTTACTCATCTGTCATCTATGAAGATTATGATTGGCCCTCTACAAGGCTCTGATTTATTTTTTGCTGATTCAAATGTACAATTTCACTTAATCCCAAGAAAAACATCGTTGCTCCCAAGGAAAGAAGATATAGCAGCCAAATGGCAGATGTCATATCCTCGATCCCGAAAATACCGGATTTAGACACATCCAATTTCATTGCGGTAATGCTTCCGGCGAAAAATAAAAACCATGCAAATACTTTTAGACCTATGGCCACAGCATTTTGTTTCATAGAATCCCTCCCGTTATCCAATAAGGATGAAAAATCACTACATAATATGATTATAGTTCTGACCACTGAAGATATGACTTTTTATCTATATTATCAATGAGATATTTTCTGAACCTATTTCCCTTTGTAAAGGGAATCGTTATAAAACGATTCTTATTTCACGAACATTTAACTTTATATTAGTGTTAATGTTAAGAAATGAGTCTTTACAAAAGGCTGAGTTGTCGGTATACTAACCAATATCAATTCAATCTATAGTTTTCACTCATATAATAGCGGGGATATGGCCCGCGAGTTTCTACCGGATTACCGTAAATGATCCGACTATGGGTGAGCAATGATAGGTGAGTCTTTATGGACGCTCTTTGCCTAACCCAAAGGTCATTGTCTCACTCTGATGTGAGCACAATATCCTTTGGGTTTTTTAGTATCTACAACAGGTAAAGGAGCGGTTTATTCATGAATTTATTAAAAAATAAGATTAAAGCAGAGGGCGTCGTCCTATCAGAAACTGTATTAAAGGTCGATTCATTTCTTAATCATCAAATACATCCGGAACTGATGATGGAAATAGGGAAAGAACTTGCCTCTCGTTTCAATGGGGAAGGAATCACAAAGGTACTGACCATTGAATCATCAGGAATTGCTCCAGGTGTGATGGCTGCCCTTCAGATGAATGTACCACTGGTCTTTGCACGAAAAAAGAAATCGTTGACGCTAACAGAAGGAGTTCTTACTTCAAAGGTGTATTCATTCACAAAGCAAGAAGAAAATACCATTTCCATATCGAGGGAGTACATACAAAAAAATGATCGGGTCTTATTGATCGATGATTTCCTGGCAAACGGGCAAGCCGCATTGGGGTTGATCGACTTAGTGAAGCAGGCGGAAGCGGTTGTCGCGGGAATCGGAATAGTCATTGAGAAGTCTTTTCAAAATGGCGGTAAAATCGTCCGGGATACTGGCTATAGAGTGGAATCTTTAGCTGAAATAAAGTCCCTTGAAAACGGAAAAGTACAATTTAAGCAAGAGGAGGCGACTGTATCATGAAAAAACAGCCTCTTAAACTGGCTTCACTTGGTATCCAGCATGTTCTTGCCATGTATGCAGGTGCGGTCATTGTCCCCTTGATCGTCGGAGGGGCCCTTGGACTTTCGGGAGAACAGCTTACGTATCTTGTATCCATCGATATCTTCATGTGTGGAATCGCAACCTTGCTGCAAGTGTGGAGTAATCGATTCTTCGGGATCGGGCTACCGGTTGTCCTGGGATGTACGTTCACGGCAGTCGGGCCGATGGTCGCAATTGGAGGTCAGTATGGGATCTCCGCCATCTACGGATCGATTCTCGTTTCAGGTCTATTCGTCACTGCGATCAGTAAATATTTTGGGAAGCTCGTCCGCTTTTTCCCGCCTGTCGTGACGGGTTCGGTCGTGACCATCATTGGGATCACTCTGATCCCTGTTGCCATGAACAATATGGCAGGCGGTCAGGGGAGTGCCGATTTTGGTTCATTGGAAAATCTGTCTTTAGCGTTTGGAACGTTGGTATTCATATTATTCTTATATAAGTTCTTTACAGGTTTTGTCCGCTCAGTATCCATTTTACTCGGACTGATGGCAGGAACGGCTGTCGCTTTCGTTCTCGGAAAAGTCGATTTCAGTGCAGTCGGCGATGCTTCGTGGTTTCATATGGCTAAACCATTCTACTTCGGGATGCCGACTTTTGAAATAACAGCCATCCTCACGATGATTCTTGTAGCCATGGTCAGCCTGGTAGAGTCAACGGGTGTGTATTTCGCCCTTGGGGATATCACTGATAAGAAGATTTCAGAAGAAGATTTAGCAAGAGGGTATCGTGCAGAAGGATTGGCCATCGTCCTCGGTGGATTATTCAACGCATTTCCGTATACGGCGTATTCCCAGAACGTCGGATTGGTTCAGCTTTCGGGTGTGAAGCGGAATAATGTGATATATGCAACGGGTGCTTTCCTTGTGATTCTTGGTTTGGTCCCGAAAATCGGTGCACTTACCACCGTGATTCCAGCTTCCGTATTGGGTGGTGCGATGGTCGCCATGTTCGGTATGGTGGTCGCCTACGGGATTAAAATGCTTAGTACTGTGAATTTTGCTTCACAGGAGAACTTATTGATCATCGCGTGTTCTGTAGGAATGGGACTTGGGGTAACAGCTGTCCCTGAATTGTTCGCGCAAATGCCCTCAAGCATCCGGATCTTGACGGATAATGGAATTGTTGCAGGCAGTTTAACGGCGATAGGGCTGAATATCTTTTTTAATGTGTTATCTAAACGTAAGTTGAATGTCATCATGAGTGAGCAAAAAGCGTCATAAATAGTATGATCAAAAAAACCACTTTCTCAGTCAGTTTAATGAGAGGGTGGTTTTTTTGATCATTTATTTCTGAATTATCAGATTAATCAGAAGGGAAAACGTATATTCGTCACGAACCCTAATGTGTAGGGGTTGGAAAGTAAAGAGTTCGTTTTTTTAGAGGAGGAGGAACATGTACGCAACCACTGGATCTATTTTTGACCAAACGGTAATGAAATTCCGCAATAAGGAGGCAATTGTAGAAGAGAAGACTGGTAAACGGTTAACATTTGGAGAGTGGCAGGATGAAGTCCATCGTGTGGCCAATGCCCTCTTGGATGCAGGGGTAAGAAAAGGGGACCGGGTTTCTACGTATTTATTTAATACTCTGGAGTTAGCCAATGCCTATTTTGCATGCGGGAAAATCGGTGCCGTAATCAATCCGATAAACTTCCGGCTGAAAGGGAAGGAAATACACTTTATATTAGAAGATGCAGAACCTAAAGTCGTATTATTTGAAGAAGCACTTTCCCGCCCGATTGAAGGGATATCCAAGAACTTTCCCCAGACCCTTTTTTGGTATGTGGGGGACGATTCTCCAGAGTTTGCCCATAGCTATAATGAGGTAGTGAGTCCTTGTTCCACGTCACTTGCTGATTTTTCAGTCGAAGAAACTGACATTTATGCCATCATGTACACGAGCGGGACCACCGGCAGACCAAAGGGGGTTCTCCACAGACACCGGGATATGGCGGAGCAGAGCTTGATCTGTACATCGGTTAAGGGGCTTACACCAAACGATATCGGACTTGTGACTGCACCGATGTTCCATTGTGCCGAGCTTCATTGCTGTTTCCTTCCACGGGTGCAAGCTGGAGCGAAAAATATCATTGTTCATCAGTTCCAGCCTGATACCGTTTTGAAAGTCATCCAGCGTGAGAAGGTCACCACTCTTTTCGCAGCGCCGACCATGTGGAATATGCTCCTTCAGCATGGGGTGGAAGGATACGATACAACTTCCCTCCGGATAGGACTATATGGGGCGGCTCCTATGGCGCCTGTACTTGTCAGATCCCTTCATGAAAAGATGAAGATTGACCTTATCCAGGCATATGGTCAGACTGAAATGGGGCCAGCGGTTACGTTCCTGCTTCAGGATGAGCAGTTAACGAAGGCGGGTTCCGCCGGACGTGCCGCTTATAACCATGAAATACGAGTGGTAAGACCCAATGAGAACGGTCCTTCTGATCCTGAGGATATGTGTAAACCTGGTGAAGTGGGGGAAATCATTGTCAGGGGCTCATGCACGATGCTTGAATACTTTAACCGGAAGGAAGCGACGGATAAAGCGTTGTATAAAGGCTGGTACCACTCCAGTGACTTGGGTTACATGGATGAGGAAGGATATTTGTACGTGGCTGACAGGGTGAATGATATGGTGATTACAGGCGGGGAGAATGTGTATCCGCGTGAGGTAGAGGATGCCCTGCATGTTCATGAAGACGTGTTGGATGTCGCTGTCCTCGGACGGCCGGATGAAAAATGGGGAGAGCATGTTTTAGCAGTAGTGGTCTCGAAAAAACCTTCTCTTTCATCAGTGGATCTTGATTTATTTTTAAAGAATGGTGATCTGTTAGCAGATTATAAACGGCCGCGTGAATATGTCTTTGTGGAGGAACTTCCTCGTAATGCAAGTGGGAAAATTCAAAAGTTCCTGTTGAGAGAGAACCTGAGTAAAAGGGAAAAGCAACGCTAAGGAGTCTTGATTTTTGTTGTAAAAGCGAGTGACGGAACATATGTTCTATCATTGAAATTTAGACAGGTAAGGTAGCAAATGAAAGAAAAACGGAGAAATAACCAGAAAGTAAAAAGGTGCCTGGGATTTTTGTCCCGGGCACCTTTTGTTATTCTTCACAATTGGTGGAAAACAAGATCGAAACTCCACATACATTCTCTTTCATAACGGTGCCGAAGACTGTAGAAGCAACACCAGTGAAAGTATTGCAAAGGTTTGATAGATCATCGTTGAAAAATTGAATGACCTCGGCTGTAAATACCGGGTACACAGCGTTTGGTTCCCCCGGGAACGGTGGTTTCACCACCACCTGTTCAAAGTAAGGATTTCCTTCCAAACCGACTTGGACCAAATCTGCTACTGCAAACGGACGTAGGGGGCAGGGAACACCGGTGACGATTTTCTGTTCATTGTTTACGACAATAACGGTCAATGTGACGTTACCGAACTCAATGGCTGGCTTAAGAAGAGTTGCCAGGGCTATTGCTTTTTCGTTATTAGTTGTGTTCACTAATGCGATATATGTTGAATCAACCGGGATCAATGGTCCGACTGTCACTTCGGGGTCTTTACCAATTGTGTTTTTCATTTCATTAAAATATGTGATCCAGGGAGGAGAAAGCTGAACATTCATTTCATTTTCCATCATCAGACATCCTTTTATATCATTCTAGTAATCTTACATAATATAGTATTTTGATTGTTGAAAAATGTGAGGGCTGACAGTTGATATTTTCTATTCCAAAAAGCTGGATGTGAGGGAGGAGGGAATGGGGAGGGTGTTTCAGTCGATTCTCGGTGCTTTTCTATAAATCTATCACGATTATTTAAGAGGAAGTTTACAGGAACGAGCAAATCTGAGAATTCATAAATGAATGGCTTCATTTTGTATAACGGTTCGCATAACTGGAAGCCACGAAGGCATCAGGTTTAATTTTCGGTTCCACACCCATCGCTTCCATCCTTGCGACCATTTCCTTCACAAACTTACTCGTTTTATTCTGTTTTCCATTCCCAATATCAATATGACCCTCCATACTAAATGTAGCCCCCTCATAAATATAAGGAAGGACGATATGAATTAACTTATTTTTTCGTTCCTCTGTAAACAACGAAACAATTTCTCCGGATAAAGACAGCTCATATGAAATCCGCTCATGCAATTGCAGCATTCTCCTTGGGACTAACACTTTTCTTATACATGCCCACACACCATTTCCTTCATTTAATATCACAATTCCTGTTATGAAGGTGGTATGTGATCGATGAACTTGTGAATCAGTCCCCACCATTAATCGATAGTGACCGTTTGGCATTGAACGCATGAACTTTACAATATGTTCAAATACCTGGTCAAATGACATCCCGGTTTCCTGTAGATTTTGAAATGAAAAGAGATTATCCTTATCGTTTTTCATCTTGTCAATCACAGCTTTCTTAACCAATTTGTGAATGTAACAGTTAGATTTTATCTATATCTTATGATAAGGATTGATTTATTGTGAGATGAAATGATGGCATACGATTATGGTTTCACCTAACATTTCCATACAAATATGTTTTACTGATTATTGATGCTGAATGGGTACATTAGAATAATATAAAAAAGGAAAGAGAAAGGTAAACATTCATTTTTTTAAACACGTAGCAAAAATTTACTTATTAAGTAGGGGTGTTTCATATTGTATAAATAGGAAAGGGCTACAATAATCCATTTAAAGATTAGGTTTACATAATGTAAATTATAGGAACCTAAATGAAAATGTCAATTTCAGTCTCGTATCACAAGTATACTGTTTATAATGAGACAGAAGAAAAAATTAGGATGATCTATGATTATGATCTGTTGTCAGTTTTGAGTTATCATTTGAGTTATCAAATGATCAATCCGAATAATATTTGCCTGGCTGCTCACTCATTACACGTTATGAAGTTTCAGTTTTATCATATTTCATAAGCTATAATCTGATTATTTTAATTTGTAATCGAATAGTATCTAAGCTGTGTTCCATTCCTAATTCCTTGGTGTTGGCTGTACATCTACTTTAGTTTACATAATACGATCGTAATCACTCATAGTCCTACAAGATTTTTCATCAATTTCTGGTAAGTCACTCAATGAAAAAAAGCATAAAGAGTCCATCTGGTCCTCTCTATGCTTTTGCCTTATTTAATGAGATATTGTCTTGGTGTTCCGAAATAAAGCGTTTGCTGATATTCAGGAAATATGGATTCGAAGCAGATGATAATCGGCGCATCAAGGAGCCATGGATAATACGTGTAAAAGCCTTTATCCCCGTTCACCATTGCTGCGAGCGCTAATGGCAGCTCCTTCTTGAAAATCATGAATCGAACGTTGGAAAGCTGCTGATCGAATTCTCCCCCACTTACATATACTGTCCCGGTCAGCGTATATTGACCGAGGTTTCGCCTCCATTCTCCCAACACTTCGTCCCTCATGGTGATATTGATCTTTTCAAGATCATAGTGGCACCCGATACTTAAGTATAGTTCTCCTGTCGTATCGGAATGGGTTAACGTGTACTTCCTGTTATCGATCGGATTGAAGATGGATGCAGGCGGCAGATATTGAACAGTTAACTTTTCAGGCTTAAATTCACTCATCTATAAGCCTCCTTTACAAAAATGGGCTTACGACAGAGTATGACACTTGCCTAGAAACGGTTCCCTTTCAATGTTCTCTCCACTTGATTTTAATCAACTTCCATATACCTTTTTCATAATACCAGTAAGAAGTGGCAGTACCGATACCATCAGCATGATAGGCGCCACTGATTTGTTGATATCCCTTCAGCCCTTTACCGCGTTTTTCAAAGATTTTAACCGGTTCGAAAAAGACATACGGTCCCACCATCAATTCCATAGGTTCATTTAGATTTCCGTCGGTATAAATCCCCAGTCTTTCGTAATCCTCTTTCCGATCGCTTAAATCCACTGTATAGGATTGATTTGTATCCACAAACGTAATGGATGCCTTGTATTGATCTTCAAATTGAGCTTGAATCGTAAGGGGCTCAGGCAGTCCGATATCGACGAGTTTGTTGTCGGCCAATGTATGGAGAGCCATATTGTATAGGCCGCCGCTGCCACCTGTTGCAGCTGAATACAGCATATCCTTAATACCATCGTGATTTAAATCATCGAATTGAATTTTCGGTTCATATCCGCCCTCATAATCAATCCGGATGTCGCTTCCTTTGGACGTTTTGATATCTGCCCAGATTTGCTTGAGAAACAGTGCATCAGGAGAAAAAGGAATCGCCTTGAGTGTAATCGTATCTTTCTTACCATCACCGGTCACATCTTTTTTGTAAACTTTTACAATTATTTCGTTTACTGGTTGTTTTTCCGTAGGTTCAGGGGAAAAGTTACCGGCAATGGCATGGAGGGACATAATAAAAAAAGCACCGAATGCAAATAGTAATTCTTTTCTCATGATTCTCTCTCCTCAGTGGAAAATTATTCGTTATTATTTTCACCAGAGAAGATAATTCTATGTAATTATTATCCATCTTTTTATTCTTTATTAAGAAAGAAGACCAGCCCATCTTCAGGCTGGTCCATTCCTTCTATTGTTCTTCTCTTGTTTCAGGCTTTGCTTCCCAGCTTTCAATTCCTTTTAAGCCATCAATCGAATTAGAGTAGAAAACAGGATCTTTCCCCTGCCTTTTTTGTTCTCTATAATCCTTTAGTGCAGCAATGGCAATTTTGGCCAGTAATGTAATGGCTATCAAGTTGATGATGGCCATCAGCCCCATGAATAGATCGGCTAAGCTCCATACGATATCCAGTTTCACAACCGCTCCGAATATTACCATGCCAAGAACGGCGATTCGATAGATGAATAGGGAGACCGGACTGTATTTGATGAATTCGATGTTGGTTTCCCCGTAATAGTAGTTTCCGATGATCGAACTGAAGGCGAACAGGAATATGGCGACAGCTACAAAGGTATCCGCCCATGCCCCCACGTGGAAGCTTAGAGCTGCCTGTGTCAGTTGAATCCCATCGACTCCGGTCGTATATTGATCGGATAAGATGATCATGAAGGCAGTTGCCGTACAGATGAGCAATGTATCGGTGAAAACACCAAGCGTTTGAATGAGACCTTGCTTAACCGGATGTGTCACACCGGCAGACGCCGCTGCGTTAGGGGCACTACCCATACCTGCTTCATTGGAGAATAATCCACGCTTGATTCCCATCATGATGGCTGCTCCGACACCGCCGCTTGCTACCTCCCGGATACCGAATGCATTCTCAAAGATGACGACAAACATATCTGGAAGCATGGTAATATTGGTGACTAGAATATAGAATGCAAGAATCAGATAGAGGACGGCCATGATCGGAACAACGATTTGAGTGACACTGGCGATCCGCTTGACTCCGCCGAAGATTACAACGGCAGTCAGTACAGCCAGAATGATGCCGACTGTCATTCGATCGAAAGAATAGGCTTCTTCCATGGCAAGTGAAATCGTATTGGATTGGACAGAGTTAAATACGAGACCAAAACAGAACGTGATAATCACTGCAAAAAGGATTCCCATCCAACGGGCATTTAATCCTTTTTCCATATAGTAAGCAGGACCACCCCGATAACCGTCCTTACCGTCTTTCACTTTGTAGATTTGAGCGAGTGTACTTTCCACGAAGCTGGTTGCTCCACCCAGTAAGGCAATGAGCCACATCCAGAATACAGCTCCAGGTCCTCCGCCTGCGATCGCTGTTGCCACACCGGCAAGGTTACCGGTACCGACACGTGAAGCTGTACTGATCGTGAATGCCTGGAACGAAGAAATCCCCCGTTTTCCTTCTGAAGAAATGGTCGTTTTATCGGTTAATAGTCTCCCCATTTCTCCTAAATATCGGAACTGTGCGAATTTTGTTCGTAACGAGAAGTATAATCCCAGTCCGATCAGTGCGACGATCAGTATGTACGACCACATGTAATCATTCAAGGTGCCTACGATACTTGTTAATAACTCCATAAATGTACCCCCTAGATGTTTTGGTTTTGACAAATAATGTATGAACCTCTGTATGTTTACCCATTCAGACACTGTTTTAATCTATCAAAAAAAAGATTTACCTTCAACAGCTAGATTAATATTGGTGAAATAATATGAATTGTAGTACAATCATCTGCCGGTATTGTACTACAATGATGAATGAATATACATTTATCATTCATGCAAACCCCTATTATGGAAAAAGCGACCAGAAATGATTCTGGTCGCTTGAAGAATTTCTATTCTTTTCCTTCGGACGTCCGGGATTCTGCCCAGGTTTCACAGACAGAACCGCTCTCCCCTTCGTCAATCACAAATGAACCATTTGAATAGCGATCATTTGGTCTAAAGTCTGAGATATTTACCACTTCTGTTTTTCCTTTTGTTGTTAACAGTCCTACTTTATCTGAATCTTTTACAACTTCTATGCTCACCACTCGATGAGGATTGGCTTTCAATTCCCTGAGCATGATGACACCGCGTTTAGCGCGTGATGTTTTTTCGAATTCAATTAGTTTCATTTTCTTCACGGCCCCACGCTGCGTAGCCAGGAAGATGAAGTCTTTCGCCGAGTCTCTTACCATCTTACCGGATACGACAAAATCGTCTTCCTTTAGGTTGATCCCTTTTACCCCCGCTGCCCTTGGTCCAACGATGTTCACATCTTCTTCTGCGAACCATAGGCCGTAGCTTAAGTGGGTGGCAATGAAAACATCATTCGATCCATCTGTTATATGGACATCCACGAGCTCATCGTCCCCTTTAAGATTGATTCCTACAAGTGGACGGGAATAACGTTGTGCTTTGTATTGAGGAAGCTCCGACCTCTTTATCATACCGTTCTTTGTGACAAACAGTAAGTAGTGCGCCGGGGCAAATTCTTTTATCGGAATCGCTTTGAGTACTTGTTCATCCCGGTCGATCGGAACGATATTCCCTACATGCTGACCGAGATCCTTCCATCTGATATCCGGAAGCTCATGGACAGGACAATAAATATAATTCCCTTTGTTTGTAAATACGAGGAGTACATCTGTTGTATTCATTTCATATTGTCCCAGGAGCCTGTCCGTTTCTTTCATGGCAAGATCCTTGCCGTTTGATGCAGAATATGAACGAAGGCTGGTTCGTTTCATATATCCATCTCGGGTAACGGTCACCATGACATCCTCACTGGCGATCAGGACTTCCAGGTTGATTTTGATTTCTTCGATCTTTTCCTCGATTTGAGTTCTTCTGGCGTCCGCAAATTGCTTTTTGATTGCCTTTAGTTCTTTTTTGATTACACTGTAAAGTTTGCTTTCACTTTCCAGTATTGCTGTAAGCTCTTCAATTGTTTTCGCCAATTCTTCCGCTTCTGCCTGGAGGGCGGTAATGTCCGTATTGGTCAAACGATAAAGCTGCAAGCTGACAATCGCTTCAGACTGTGCTTCCGTAAACTGGAACTTCTGAATTAAGTTATCCTTTGCATCACGTTTATCCTTCGAAGCACGGATGGCTGCAATCACCTGATCTAATATAGACAGTGCTTTCATAAGACCTTCAACGATATGCTGACGGTCCTTTGCTTTGTTTAGATCATGCCTGGTACGGTTGGTCACCACTTCTTTTTGGTGCTGTATGTATGCATCCAGCATTTCACGAAGCCCCATCAATTTAGGGCGTCTGTTATGTATGGCAACCATATTGAAGTTGTACGTGATTTGGAGATCACTGTTTTTATAAAGATAGTTTAAGACGCCTGATGCATCTGCATCTTTCTTCAGTTCAATGACAATGCGCATCCCATCGCGATCCGTTTCATCCCGAACTTCTGCAATCCCCTCCACTTTCCGGTCCACCCGGAATTCATCCATTTTTTTGACGAGGTTTGCTTTATTGATTTCATACGGAATTTCCGTAATGACGATCTGTTGTTTGCTGCCGCGGATGTTTTCAATATCTGCTTTCCCTCTTACGACAATCTTCCCTTTTCCGGTTTCATAGGCTTTCCGGATGCCATCCACCCCTTGGATGATGCCCCCTGTCGGGAAGTCCGGGCCTTTTAAGACCTTCATAAGGTCATCGACTGAACTCTCCGGCTTATCCATCCGCATGATGGCTGCATCAATCACTTCACCGAGGTGATGAGGAGGGATATCGGTTGCATAACCTGCCGAAATACCGGTGGAGCCGTTGACGAGTAAGTTTGGGAATCGTGACGGCAATACAGTCGGTTCACTTGATGTGTCATCGAAGTTCGGAACAAACTCCACGGTTTTTTTATCGATATCACGAAGAAGTTCCATGGATATCGAAGAAAGACGGGCTTCAGTATAACGCATGGCAGCAGGCGGGTCTCCGTCGACGCTTCCGTTGTTGCCGTGCATTTCAACCAGGTAGTTGCGGACCTTCCACGTTTGACTCATACGTACCATGGCATCATACACAGATGTATCACCATGGGGATGATAATTACCAATAACATTACCGACGGTTTTCGCCGATTTCCGGAACCCTTTTTCCTGAGTGTTGCCATCCACATACATGGCGTAAAGAATCCGCCGTTGTACAGGCTTCAAACCATCACGTGCATCCGGTAATGCACGCTCCTGGATGATGTATTTACTATAACGTCCAAATCGGTCGCCAAGAACCTCTTCCAGAGGTAAATCCTGATATCTTTCTACAGTTGTCATCTATTACCCCTCCTCTGGCAACGTAATGTTTTCGTTTTCGAGAATGCTTCCGTCTTCTTCCAATCCAAAGGCTACATTGCTTTCAATCCATTTTCGGCGCGGTTCTACTTTGTCACCCATAAGAGTGGTCACCCGTCGTTCGGCTCGGGCAGCGTCATCAATGCGTACTCGGATCAATGCGCGTGTTTCAGGATCCATGGTCGTTTCCCACAGTTGATCGGCATTCATCTCTCCAAGACCTTTGTAACGCTGAATCATATATCCTTTTCCCACTTTGGAGATGGCCCCTTGAAGCTCATCATCGGTCCATGCATATTCAAGTTTCTGCTTCTTCCCAGTGCCCTTGCTCACTTTGTACAGCGGTGGAAGTGCAATATACACTTTTCCTGCTTCTAACAAGGGTTTCATGTAGCGGTAAAAGAAGGTCAGTAAGAGAACCTGTATATGAGCTCCATCCGTGTCGGCGTCGGTCATGATGACAATCTTGTCATAATTGATGTCGTCCACATTGAATTCAGGACCGACTCCGCCGCCTATGGCATGAATGATCGTATTGATTTCTTCGTTTTTGAAAATGTCCTGAAGTTTGGCTTTTTCCGTATTGATGACTTTTCCCCGAAGCGGAAGGATCGCCTGGAATTTGCGGTCCCGGCCTTGCTTCGCTGAACCCCCTGCTGAATCACCCTCCACCAGATATAGCTCGTTACGCTGAGGGTTTCTTGACTGAGCTGGTGTTAACTTCCCGGATAGGACGGTTTCAGAACGCTTACGCTTCTTTCCATTACGTGCATCTTCTCTTGCTTTACGTGCCGCTTCACGGGCTTGGGCGGCTTTAATGGATTTCTTGATAAGAAGGGAACTCGTATCAGGATTCTCTTCTAAAAAATAGAGAAGATGTTCCGAAACGACAGCATCAACGGCAGATCGTGCTTCGCTTGTCCCGAGTTTCCCTTTTGTTTGCCCTTCGAATTGAAGAAGGTGTTCCGGTATACGTACAGAAACGATACTCGCCAGCCCTTCACGAATATCGGTCCCTTCAAGATTTTTATCCCTGTCTTTTAGAATCCCTGCTTTACGGGCGTACTCATTAAAGACACGGGTCATGGCCGTCTTCGCTCCGGCTTCATGGGTTCCGCCGTCTTTTGTACGGACATTGTTTACAAAGGATAATATATTTTCAGAAAATCCATCATTAAATTGAAAAGAAAATTCCACTTCAATCGTATGATGCTCCCCTTCAAAGAAAGCTACGGTATGAAGGACATCTTTTTCTTCGTTTAAGTATTGAACGAATGCCTGGATCCCACTTTCGAAATGGAATACTTCTTTTTGATCATGACGTTCATCGATGATGTCAATCTTTAACCCTTTAAGCAGGAACGCAGATTCTCTAAGACGCTCACAGAGTGTTTCATAATTATAGGTGATATTACTGAAAATCGCCGGATCAGGTTTGAAATGGATACATGTCCCTGATTTTTTTGTCTTACCAATCTTTTCGAGGGTGGTTGCGGGCTTACCCCCATTGGTGAAACGTTGTTCATATTTCATGCCATCCCGTTCAATTGTGACGACAAGCCACTCGGACAGGGCATTTACAACAGATGCTCCTACACCATGGAGTCCGCCGCTTGTTTTATAGCCTCCCTGGCCAAATTTCCCTCCTGCATGAAGAACCGTCAAGATGACTTCAGGAGTCGGCTTCCCGAGCTTATGCATCCCGGTAGGCATACCCCGGCCTTTATCTTGGACGGAAATGCTATTATCCGTATGTATCGTAACAATAATCTCATTTCCGAAGCCTGCTAATGCTTCATCGACTGAGTTATCGACAATTTCGTATACTAAATGATGCAAGCCCCTTGAATCGGTAGAGCCTATATACATACCAGGTCTCTTACGGACGGCTTCTAAGCCTTCTAATACTTGTATGGCATCATCATTGTAATCCATGGTCTTATTCTGGTTGGCCACGAACATTCCCCTTTCAAAACTTCTCTAACCGTAATAGTGTGGTTCTTGTAAGCTATTATCGGTTATGTCTCTATTAACTATAACACAAGAACATCTGTTCGTTTACCTGTTTTGATCAATCTTTAGGGTAAACCACTATTGCTTATTGTAGCGTTTTATTTGATTTTCGCAAATGTAATTTCCGTGAACCTCTTAAAATATGCCCTGTTGTCCCCAGGTTTATTCCAATTGTTAACGTGCGTGTCAGACGAAAAAAACAAGCGGTCAGAGCCGCTTGTTACGAGTGAGAATTATTTGGTTAAAGCATGTTCAACCTTAATACAGCGATCCATAATAACTGTATACCCACGTTCCTTTAAAAAGCGATAAGCCTCTTCATTCATTACACCAAGTTGCGCCCAAAATACGTTTGAATCGATTTGATCAAACTCTTCCGCGATTTGAGGTAAAAATTCTGAGCGGCGAAATACATTGACGATATCAACAGGCCCTTCTATATCATGAAGGGAGGATACAGCCTTTATCCCTAATGCCGACTCGATGGTAGGGTTTACAGGGATGATGTCATATCCCAGATCCTGCATGGCCTTAGAAACCATATAGGAGGTGCGTTCTGGATTATCACTTAAACCAATCACTGCGATGCGTTTAGATTGTTTTAGAATGTTTCCGATTTCTTGTCGTGATGGATTTTCCATGGTTGATTACCACTCCTTCATTGATCCTTAACGATAAAGTCTTAGACTGTTTCTTAAGTCCTATTCTTCTTTTATACCATATTTCCCTTTAATTTTTCAAAATTTCATAAAATTATCTAAATAAAAGGAAGTGTCAAAAGAAAAGTCAGGGAGCGTATTGGCATTCCGCTGCACCTTCTTCCTAAGTTGACACTCCCATTATACTTATTTTTTGATCAACCCTTTAGATATAAGGAATTCACGTGCGACATCTTTGGGATCTTGCTTATCCATATCGACTTTAGCATTCAATTCGCTCATTTCTTCTTCTGAGATTTTGCCTGCTAATTCATTCAACACTTTTTTCACTTCAGGATGCTCTTTCAATACTTCTTGACGGATGACCGGTGCAGCATCGTATGGCGGGAAGAATCCTTTGTCATCCTTTGTCGTTTTTAGATTGTAACGCTGGATCCGTCCATCTGTTGTGAAAGCAGGAATAATGTCTACATCCCCGTTCTTAACGGCTTCATACATAATGTTTGGATCAAAGCTTTTCTTGTCTTTGAATTTGAATCCATATGCTTCAGTGAAGGCATCGTATCCGTCACCTTCCCGTTCATAGAACTGGTGAGGTGCACCGAAGCTCAAGTCTTTGGATAGTGGCACAATGTCTGAGAAAGTCTTTGCATCAAAGTCCTGATCCGGGGTATAGGCAAGCGTATACGTATTTTCAAAGCCAAGTGGCTTTAACCAGGTGACATCGAACTTTTTCTCATAGCCTTTACGCACTTGTGAAAGGATTTCATCTGCTGAAGCTCCTTCTTTTGCTTGTTCTTTCAAGACCGCTTCAAGACCAGTACCTGTATACTCTACATAAACATCAATGTCGCCTTTTTCAAGGGCGGGTGTGAGGATGGATACTTCCCCTAATCCCTCCTCGACTTTTACATCAAGGTCTGTCTTTTCTTTTAGAAGTTCGGCCATCATTTGTGTGAGGATGAATTGCTCTGTCCACATCTTTCCTGAAACGGTGATGGTATCTTTATCCCCGCCATTTCCGCACCCTGCAATGAGGATGGATATTACAGTGAGTATGATAAAACCTTGTAATTTCTTTTTCATTCTTACTCTCCTTTGGATTTTGCTTTATTTTCTTGCCTTCAGCCCTTTAGGTGTGGTCATTTTCTCCAGGATCTTTAATATGAAATCAAAACTTAATGCGAGTAGTGCTGCTGGAATGGCCCCTGCAAGGACCAGGGTATTATTCCATGTGGATAGTCCGCGGTAGATGAGATCACCAAGTCCTCCTGCTCCTACGAAGGTGGCTAGTGTGGCCACACCTACTGTCAGCACTGTAGCGGTCCGTATTCCCGCCATGATGAACGGCAGGGCAAGCGGCAGCTCCACTTTGAATAATAGCTGGGAGTTGGTCATTCCCATGCCTCTTCCTGCCTCGATAACCCCTTCATCCACCCCGATGATCCCTGTATATGTGTTTCTCAGGATCGGAAGAAGTGCGTATACCGTCAGGGCAATGATAGCCGTAATACTGCCGGTTCCCAAAAGGGGGATAAGAAATCCGAATAGGGCCAGACTTGGTATCGTTTGAAAAACGGCTGTAATGCCAATGAAAAACTCTGCAGATTGCTTCTTTCGTGATATGTATATACCTAATGGCAGGGAAATCGCAATCGCAATGAAAATGGATACAAAAGATAAATAAAGATGTTCAAATAATCCTGTTAAGATGGCATCGGACCGGTTTGAGATGGTATGGATGAACAGGATGGAAAATGTATTCATACAGAACTCGCCTCCCTATTCCCTTCTGAGGCTACTGTCTTAAGGATATCACTTGATGTAACGATTCCGATCTTTCTGTCGTCTTTCGTCACCATAAGGTAAGGTTTGCCGGATGACAGGAGTATGCTAGCCGCCACGTGGATGGTTGCATCAAAAGGTATCAATGAGTATTCCTGTTCCTCAAGCAAGAGGTGAAAATCGTTCCCATCATCCCTCATGATGTCTGCTACCTGCTTGGGACGCGTATGAACGTTCAGTCTGCTTTCACCGATGAAGGCACGGACAAATTCATTGGCGGGTTCTAATAGAAGGTCAGCAGGTGCTGAAATCTGTTCGATTTTACCATCACGCATCACTGCGATTACATCCGCGATCTTTAATGCTTCATCAATGTCATGAGTGACAAACACAATGGTCTTATGTATCGAATTTTGGATACTTTTCAGTTCATCCTGAAGCTGTTCCCTGCTGATCGGGTCCAGGGCGCTGAAGGGTTCGTCCATCAGGATGATCGGTGGTTCCGCTGCAAGGGCACGTATGACCCCGACCCGTTGCTGCTGTCCTCCGCTCAATTCGAGGGGATACCTTTTCTTGTATACGTCCGGTTCCAGTCCGACAAGATGAAGAAGCTCATCGACCCGTCCCTCATATTTTTCCTTCTTCCATCCTTTTAGACGGGGGATGAGACTGATGTTTTCTTCAATCGTCATATGAGGGAGAAGTCCGATCCTCTGAATGACATATCCGATGTTTCGCCTGAGTTCCACTTCATTCGTTTCTGAAATGTCTTTGCCATCGATCAGAATGGTACCCCCTGATGGAGCGATTAGTTTATTGATCATCTTCATCGTAGTCGTTTTCCCGCATCCACTCGGACCGATCAAGGCAACGAGCTTTCCTTTTGGGATCTTTAGGTTGATGCCCTTTATGGCTTCTGTCCCATCTTCGTAGACTTTCGTGACATTTTGGAATTCAATCATTTTTACACCTGCTTTATGTACTGAGAAATTTTACTAAACATAGAAGGGATACCCTCATTATACAAAAGGTAAACATGTTGTAAAAGAAAATGCCTTTGCTCCCATTAGTTTGTGATGAATGTGGCATGGACATACAGCTTACTTCCTTTTTCAACAGACAAAAAGACCAGCACCCTATTGGTTGCTGGTCTTTTTGATGATATATTGTTCCACTATGATTGCTGTTATCGTACCCAGTATCAATCCATTGTTCAAAATCGAAGCAACGACGACCGGCATGTCCTTAAAGGCCGCGGCCGGAACAAACATGGCTCCTACCCCGACAATGAGTGAGATCCCCGCCACAAAGTGAATTCTTTCTACATCTTCTTCTTTACGATATTCGGATAGTGCGAGCCCGACCATCTTGATGAAAATGACCGTCGTCACTGCATACCCGACAGGCGCAGGAAGACTTGCGAATAGATTCATGATCTTTGGGATCAGGCTGATAACCATGATGATCCCGCTGCCTATGATAAAGGGGATGATTGAATACATTCCCGTCGCAGTGACAAAACCTGCAGATCCTGAAATGGGAACTGAGCCAATGGCAGAAAACACACCCCCGAAAAGCTGATTCAGTCCTGATGCGAAGCCGCTCTTCGTATACCGTTCATATGTAGGCTGCCCCTTTGCTCTCATCACCTCTTCCATCACCCGTATGGAAGCGATCATATTGGTCGTTAACAGGAAGGTGATGAAAATGGAGGTCACAATGACACCCGTATCAAACACTGGTGCTCCGAATACGAACACATGAGGTAAAGAAAACCAGCTGTTTGAAACGGAAGTACTCTCAGAAAGCCCCATGATGATGAATATGAGCCATCCGGCGAGCAGGGCAAGGATAATGGAATATTGCTGGATCCACTTAACCTTATGACTTGAAAAGTATAATGCTGCAAGGATCGTCAGAATACTTCCCAGTAGGACAAGCGGCTCCATGGATTGTCCTTCATGCTGGATTCCGAACATCCCTTTAATGAATGATCCGCTTAATTGCAGAATTAACAGCATTAAATAAATGAACGTGATGGTTGGAGTGAATAAAGAAGATAACCGCTTTAAAAGTCCTGTGGAAGACAGAATGAAAAAAATCACCCCACTGACGATCATCCCGCCCTGCAGTACGGTAAGGACTTCTTCGTGACTGCTATAAAGAGTTCCTGAAAACCCTGCATAAATGGCAAAAACACCCCACCACAGTCCTGCCGGTCCTTCATTGATCGGAAGTTTATGACCAAAAAGTGCCTGGATCAGGCTGGCAAGCCCCAAAACAAATATGGTCCGCTGAATGAATCCGGCTGTATCGGCTGGAGACAATTGGAACAAGTCAGCAATCGCGATTGGTGCGGCAATGGATCCCGCCACCATGAAGGCAACCCATTGAAAAGCTGATAAAAGTATTTGCATCTGTGTACACCTTCATTTCAACTATGTAAAGTGTGTTCATTTTAACATATTTCGTTCATCAGGTGACGGTGATGGTGGAATTTAACGTTATAATATCTACTTTTATGAACAGGTACTAATTTTTTCGCTTATTTTCTCCCCTTTGCAGGGAAAACATGTTAAAATAAATAACGGATTAGTTATTTTCAAAGGAGCAGTGATGATGATTTTTGCCCTTATACTTATACTTTCTTATTTACTGGGTTCCATTCCATCAGGTTTACTGATCGGTAAGACGTTTTACGGTAAAGATATCCGTGAACATGGGAGCGGAAACCTCGGGGGAACGAACACGTTCAGAACCCTGGGTGTAAAAGCCGGAATGATTGTGACGATCATGGATATTCTAAAAGGAACCCTGGCCACTTTGCTGCCGTTGATGTTTGCAAGTGACGTACATATGCTGCTTGCAGGGGTATTTGCCGTAATCGGTCATATGTATCCCGTTTTCGCAAACTTCAGGGGAGGAAAAGCGGTGGCAACCTCGGCGGGTGTGCTTTTAGGGTACAATTACATCTTATTCTTAATTTTACTGGCTGTCTTTTTTATTTGCTTATATGCAACGAAGTATGTATCCCTTTCTTCTATGATTGCAGCGGTACTTGCCTTTACCTACTCGGTCTTCACTGGTGATATTCCACTCATCATTGTTGTTGGCATACTAACCATTTTTGTCATTTACAGACACAGGGCTAATATTGTCCGGATCAAAAATAAAACAGAACCCAAAATTAAATGGCTTTAGTGAAAAAGCGACCTATGCACCAGGTTCCGGACTCTCGGATACCTTCGCACAGGTGGCTTTTTTAATTGGTTGCATCCGGGTATAAGGATTGTTTCATCTGAGAAAAATGATGAATAATAAACCTGGTCCGATAAAATGATAATATTCTTTCGAATTCTCTAAAATTCTCCCCGTTTCTGCTTCTTTTTTTGTAAAATGGAAGTAGTGTAAAAATAAAGGATGATGAATATGAATAATAAGCGAATAATCACAGGGATCGTTCTCTGTACTCCGTTCCTATTGGTGATAGGGTTTCTACTAAACAGGCAGTATGCCGACTGGAACACATCTTCAAAAGAAGTTGAACTAAATTCTCTCCTGCATACGACCAGGGAAGTACAGGCATCGGGCAAATCGATCAAGGCGAGTACTTCCATCGCTGCAATCGGGGATATCCTCATTCATGATACCGTCTATAATGATGCAAAAAAACAAAATGGATATGATTTTACACCAATGTTCTCTCCCGTTAAAGATATGCTTTCTGCACCCGATTTTCTGATTGCCAACCAGGAATCAACCCCGGGTGGTGTGGAACTTGGCGTTTCGAGCTATCCTCTATTTAACAGTCCGCAGGAAGTGGTTAAATCCCTGCAGGAGGTTGGAGTGGATGCGGTGACGACTGCCAATAATCACTCGTTGGATCAAGGGGAGGAAGGTTTATTGAATGCCATTGATTATTATGGGGAGATTTCCATGCCGTATGTGGGCGCATTTAAAAGCCGGGAAGACCAAAGCCGCATACGTACTTTTAATGTGAATGGAATCGAATTTGCCCTTCTTTCTTATACCTATGGTACCAATGGGATACCTGTCCCAGAAGGAAAAGAGTATTTAGTTAATGTAATAGATGAACAAAACATGATCCGGGAAATCCAGAAAGCCAAAAATATGGACGTCGATTTGGTGATCATGAGCCTTCACTGGGGAAATGAATATCAACGTTTCCCTACTGAGGAACAAGAGAGACTTGCCAAGGTGTTGACGAATAATGGGGTCGACATCATCTTCGGCCACCATCCGCATGTCCTGCAGCCGATTCAGACCTACAAAACAAGCGATGGACGGGAAGCCATTGTCATATATTCACTTGGGAATTTCCTATCTGGTCAGAAGGATGATTTCAAGGATATCGGTGGCATGGTTACGGTTCAGGTTGAGAAGACGATGAATCCGGCGGGTTCCAAAATCAACTTTCCATCCATTGGATTCCAGCCGACCTTTGTTTCTGAGAATCATTACAAAAACTATCGGATCTACCCTCTCGACTTTGCCAGAAAGAATGGCATGATTGCATATACGGAAGAAGAGATGGTTTCCCATATGGTGAACGGGGTACCGGAATAGATAGCATGGTTATCGTATGAACAAGAAAGAACGAGCTTCCTTATACTCATAAGGAAGCTCGTTCTATTAATGTCCCCCAAATATCATTGAATTGAAGAATATGCCTGCTAGAGCTACAATAGCCAAAAAGGTATTGGCCAACAAGAAAGTTTTACGGGTTCCCTTAAAGTACAGAGTGACCATTCCATAATAAATCACTGCTGCTATTACAATGAAACTCCCTGCTTCGATCTGGTATTTGGCTTCATGCAATTGTAAAAAAGTCAATATACTTAATCCGGCAAAGATGAAGGCCCCTATGTAATATAATAATGCTTGCGTTTTCATCAAACTCACCCTTTATGCGTATTAGTAGATGTTCCGACTTCACTATGTATATAATATGAAATGAAACTTTCTTTGTCCAGAATCACTCTGGAAAATACCAAGTAGAGAAAGGAGTCTCACAAATGAACATACATATTTCAAAAGATGCTCTAACGTGGTTTAAAGACGAAATGCTTGTAGAGGAAGGTGAACAAGTTCGTTTTTATGTACGATACGGAGGTTCCAGTCCTTTGCACGATGGTTTTTCATTAGGAGTGAATAAAGACGAACCAGTCGATGCTGGTGAACGGATCGAAATCGACAAACGGGAATTTTTCATTGAAGAGGGAGATTTATGGTTCTTTGATGGTCATGATTTATTTGTTGAGTTTGACGAAAAGCTTCAGGAACCATTATATGAGTACAAGAAATAACGATTTTAGGCTGGCCAATGCCAGCCTTTTTACTTTTAAGTCTGCCCCTTAGTTTCTTACAAAGCGGGAAATATGCTCCTGAAGGCCTTCTTTCATCAGGATTTCATATTGGGTATCCCCTAACAAATCAAAATGTGGAAATCCGTCTTTCCTTTGATGGATCCATTCCTTTTTCATTCCATACTTCTCTCCCCAACGGGATAAAGCATCAATGTTACAGCAGCCCACTTTCGTCACGGAGCGAACATCGGGAAATCGGTCATCCAGCCAGTAGTGGGTAAGGAAGGCGATCTGCCCATTCCTCACCTTTCGTTTCCACGCGTTTAGCTCTTGTTTGGTTAATCCGAATGCCATGGCCCTCTTCCTTTCCATTCCCCTTTTAAAAAAAACCAATCGGGAAAAACCCCTAGGTAAGGATTATTTTTTTGCCTTTTCATAGGCATCGTGCCAATGGGGGAACATCTTTCGGATCGATATCGGACGGAAGTTCTCTTGCTTGACGCACACATGTTTCGACTGTCCGGTAATGGCCAACTGGTTCTGACCGTTATAAATTTCGTAGGCATATGTAATCCGGAGTCCATCATATTCTTCTACCCATGTTTTAATAAACGCTTTTTCGCCGTAGCGAACAGGTGACTTATAGCTTACATTAAGGTCAATGACCGGGGAAAGTATTCCTTCTTTTTCGATATCAGCATATCTGAAGCCCAGATCTTCAATCAATTGTGTACGACCAAGCTCCATCCAAACAAGGTAGTTTGCATGATAAACAACCCCCATTTGATCCGTCTCTGCGTAACGCACTTCAATGGTTTTTTCTGCAATTTGCATTCTCTACACCCTCTTCATCTAATCAGTATCCAATCTCATTTTATCATACAAGCACCAGGCTTAGAATTAATCGGCTTGAACTGACATCAGATATGATTTCTTTCCCGGAGAGGACATAGGTGTCCTTAACATTATGACCCGAACAGAAAGGCTTATATATAACAACCTTTTGTCCGGGTCATTGAAACCTTTATCCTTTATTGCTTTGTCTGGTTCGCTTCATCCTTTATTTCATTGCGGAATGCCTGTAGACTTTCCCGGCGGCGTTCATTCTTTGCCTGGATGGATTGAAGCTGGTCTTCACTGTCCGTACAGGCCATCGACTCCTCGGCCCGGTCCATATTCTCAATCGTATGTTGAACCATACCTTGAAGCTTCTCAACATTATCACTGCGATCATCCGGATTCGGTTTATCCCATGCCATCCTGCATTCCTCCTGTGTCAATAATGAGGGACGGACCTCTCTGGCAGGTCCCTCTTCAGACGGTTAGTGAAAAATTATTCCCCTTTGGTTTGGATCACTTGTGCATGCTTGCCTGATTTATCCTGCATTTGTTTCCCTTTGTTGCCTCCTGCGGATCTCGATTGTGTCCCGATATGGTTTGGTGCGAAGTGATTCGGACTTCCCTTTGAGTTACTCATGAATATCCCCCCTTACTAGTATGATTACCAAAATGACGAGGAAGAATAGGCGTAATAATTGGTAGGAATACTTTCAGGGCAAAAAAAATAAGCCTTGTAATTTCTTACTCGGCTTTGCTTACTGGACGTTTTATTTCAAGTCTTGCATCAATTCGTTCTTCTATGGCGTCAATGGCATCCTGATCCAACAGAAGCTGCTGTTTGTTTTCTTTCACCAGGTCTGCAAATGATTTTTTGCGTGGTCTCCGCAATTCAATCCCCTCGCTCTCTATTGTGGTTTGTATAAATAGTATATCCAAATGTCAGATATTTTAAACAAAGGTCACAATTGATGTTGGGGAGTGATTTGGGGCTGTCATGAGATATGCAATTCTCTTTTCTTTGAGGTCCGTCCCTCACTTAATCAGTGTCTTGAGGGAATCGATATTTGTGATCGCTCCTAATTGTTTATGGGAGATGATGCCTTGTTCGTTGATGACGAATGTGGTGGGGACGGTCAGGATGTCATAGGCATTATTGATTTTGTCATCAGTGTCCAATAGGATCGGGAATGAGAGTCCCAGTGATTTCTGATATTCTTTGACGTTGTATTGTGGATCGATGTTGATGGCGAGTACTTCAACATCTTTTCCGTATTTCGTATAAAACTCCTGCAAGACAGGCATTTCTTCTTTGCAGGGTGGGCACCACGTAGCCCAGAAGTTCACTATCACTTTTTTTCCCTTAAGTTCTGATAACGTAATGGATTTACCGTCGAGGGTATCTAGTTTAAAATCAATGGCCCGGTCTCCGACATTAGGTCCGGGTAAATTTTCCACTGAAGTGGCTTCAGAGACCTCCCCTTCTTCTATATCGATTAATTGGTCGAAAGCATCGGCTTGTTGAAATGCGCTTTCTGAAAATGAAGATGGATCAGATGTATTCTCCATATAGAATGAGAAGACTATTAAGGTGACAAGTAAAACGCCAAATACGGATTTCAAAGGAGTGCTCTCCTCTCAAATAAATGATTTTACTATCATCATATGTAGGCTTGTCTCTCTTTAGTCATACATTTTTTGCACTTATTTATCAGGAAATGAGAAAAAGCCCCGGGAATTTGCCGGGGGCTTTAAACTTGTATTATGCTTTTAATTTATTACGAAGAACCATTTGTAGGATACCACCATGACGGTAGTAATCCACTTCTACATCGGAATCAAAACGTGCCAGTACTTCGAATTCAGTTGAAGAACCGTCTTCAGCTACAGCTGTAACCGTTAGGATATCACGAGGTTTTACATCATTTGTTACATTTACGGAAATCGTTTCTCTACCCGTCAATCCTAATGACTCAGCGCTGTCACCCTTCTTGAATTGAAGTGGAAGAACGCCCATCATCACGAGGTTCGAACGGTGGATACGCTCATAGCTTTCAGCGATGACAGTCTTGATACCAAGAAGATTTGTACCTTTCGCTGCCCAGTCACGAGAAGATCCCATACCGTAATCTTTTCCTGCAAGAACAACTAATCCAGTACCGTCTTGTTGATACTTCATGCATGCATCATACATCGGCATCACTTCATCTTCTGGCCAGTAAGTGGTGAATCCACCCTCAGTCCCAGGAGCAATTTGGTTACGGATACGGATATTTGCAAACGTACCACGCATCATCACTTCATGGTTACCGCGACGGGAACCGTATGAGTTAAAGTCACGTGGCTCAACATTATTCGCACGAAGATATTTACCTGCCGGTGTATCTTTACCGATTGCACCTGCTGGTGAAATATGGTCAGTCGTGACGGAATCTCCAAATTTACCAACAACGCGAAGTCCGTTCAAGCCTTGGATGTCTTCAGGCGTTGTCGCAAGTCCTGTAAAGAACGTTGGATTTTGGATGTAAGTCGAATTTTCATCGAAGCTGTAAAGTGGCTCGTTACTTGTTTTAATTTCATTCCAGCGTTCGTTTTCAGAGAAAACGTGCTCATATTCTCTACGGAATAATTCAGGAGTAACGGTTGCTTTCACAGCATCCTTCACTTCATCCTGTGAAGGCCAGATATCTTTGAAGAATACATCATTTCCATCTTTGTCCTTACCTAGGGATTCTTTTTGAAGATCGATGTCCACAGTACCTGCCAGAGCATAAGCAACAACAAGTGGTGGTGAAGCAAGGTAGTTTGCTTTCACAAGTGGATGGATACGACCTTCAAAGTTACGGTTACCTGATAGGACGGATGTTAACAATAAATCTGCATCCGATACAGCCTTTTCGATTTCAGGGCGAAGTGGACCGGAGTTACCGATACAAGTCGTACAACCATATCCGACAAGGTTGAATCCGATATCTTCAAGATAAGATAACAGACCTGAATCTCTCAAGTAACCCGTTACAACTTTAGATCCTGGTGCAAGAGATGTCTTGACGTAATCAGGAACGTTCATTCCAAGTTCCACTGCTTTTTTCGCAACTAAACCGGCACCCAACATAACATATGGATTCGACGTGTTTGTACATGATGTGATGGCAGCGATTCCGATCGCACCAGTTGGCATCACAACATCTTTACCATCTTCTGTTGTATATTTGGCGGTTTTGTTGATTTCAGATGCATCCAGCCCAAAGCCTTGAACGCCTTCTTTAGCCGTGATGGATTTATGGAAAGATTCCTTCATATCAGAAAGAGGAATTAAATCTTGTGGACGTTTAGGTCCAGAAAGGTTTGGTTCCACTGCTGAAAGATCGATTTCCACTACATCTGTGTACGTTGGTTCTTCTTTTTCCGGAGTGAAGAACATTTCATTTTTCTTTAAATATTCTTCAACCATGTTGATATGTGTTTCGTCACGGCCAGTCAGACGAAGATAATCCAGTGACTCTGAATCAACCGGGAAGAATCCACAAGTTGCACCGTATTCTGGAGCCATGTTGGCAATTGTTGCACGGTCAGCAAGTGGTAATGTTGCTACACCAGTACCGAAGTACTCAACAAATTTTCCTACTACCCCTTTTTGACGAAGAACTTGTGTCACTTTAAGGGCTAAGTCTGTAGCGGTAGCTCCATTAGGAAGCTCCCCAGTCATTTTAACTCCGATAACTTCAGGGATCGGGAAGTATGAAGGTTGACCAAGCATTCCTGCTTCGGCTTCAATTCCACCTACACCCCATCCAAGTACACCGATACCGTTGATCATAGTAGTATGAGAGTCAGTACCAACCAAAGTATCAGGGTATGCTTCAAAATCGCCTTCTGTTGTTTCAACAGCATGAACGACATTTGCTAAATATTCTAAGTTTACCTGGTGAACGATACCTGTTGCTGGCGGGACAGCACGGTAGTTTTCAAATGCTTTTTGAGCCCAGCTAAGGAACTGGTAACGTTCAGCGTTCCGTTCAAATTCAAGGTCCATATTGGCCTGAAGTGCGTTAGCAGTACCATATTTATCGACCTGTACAGAGTGGTCGATTACCAGGTCAACCGGGATTTCAGGATTGATCTTTTGAGGATCTCCACCGATATCTGCCATCGCTTTACGTAGAGATGCTAAATCAACTACAGCCGGCACTCCAGTGAAATCCTGAAGGATAACACGTGAAGGTTTGAAAGGAACTTCTGCATCCTTTACTTCAGTTGATCCCCAATTTGCCAGGTTTTCAACATGGTCTTTGTTAATCACACGTCCGTCAAATTGACGAAGTACAGACTCCAAGAGTACCTTTACACTGTAAGGTAAGCGGTTAATTTTTGTTACTCCTGCTTCTTCAAGCGCTTTTAAACGATAATAATGATAACGTTTTCCTTCTAGTTCGAAAGAAGATCGTGCATTAAATACATCGTTCTTTGCCATTTCGATTCCCCCTCTAAACTGCATCAAACAATAAGTCGAAAAGTTTTCGTTCTAAACGAACTTTTCTCACATTTACATCTTAATACAAGCGATTACATAAGTAAATAACAATAAAGTTATTGTTTTTGATAAGTTTTACTTATCTAAATGATTAAACTCCTTAAGGTTTCCAGAAAAATAGTGGTATAACAACATTTCTGTCCTTGTCAAATCGTGTCAGCTCGTCTAAAACATTATTTTGAAAAAATGAATCTGTTAGCGATTCCCTTTCATAGATCGTCACAGAAGGTGGCATTCTATCCTTATGGAGGTGTTCTACTTTGACAAAACGTAAAGCGAACCATGTAATGAATGGAATGAATGCAGCAAAAGGACAAGGCCAGGGTGCCGGTTATAATGAAGAATATTCGAATGAACCATTGACTGCAGAACAGCGTCAGTTCAATAAAAAAAGAAAAACCAATCAGTAAAAAGTAAAAGGTGGCTATTACAGCTCTGCAAAAAATTGTGGGTATGGTCACCTTCCCTCCCTGCAACTATTTTCTTCTATTTTCCCCTACCCTCTTCGTTCAAATATAAAACCCACCCTTACCATTCAGCAGGGTGGGTTTTATATTACGCGGAGCCGCAACGTTGATTACGTTATTGTTCATTCACTTCATTCACAATGGATGACAAGTCGGATTTGAATTGTTGAAGTTGTGCACGTTGAGTATCCGATGCCACTTCAAGTGCATTTTCTATTTGTTGATAAGCCTCATTCACTTCATTTTTGAGATGAGCGAGTTGAGTGCCGTAGCTTGCTCCATCCAGTACCAGTTCATTAATGGTATGATGTACTTCCGTCACGCTTTGTTCAGCAGCTTGGAAGGCTTGTTGTTTATTTTTATTGTATGGCATTGGTGATCTCTCCTTATTCAGAAATTAGCTTCTTTAGTTTAACCAAAACACCAGGAAACTATACATATGAATAAACGGTTCACCAACTTAGCATGCTAAAGATTAGGAGGGATGATACATGAACAAAAATGATGGCAAAGATATGCGTAAAAATGCTCCGAAACAATCGGGACAGCCGGAGCCTTTAAGTGGTTCACATAAAGTGAAGAACCGTAATCATACCCGTCAAAAAAATAATAGTCACCACGATATGTAAGAGATGATACAGGGAGTGCCGGCGCATTATGCCTGCACTCCCTTTCAGTCTGCTCCTTGTATGCTCTTTAAAACGTGGAGGATTTCCCTCTGTTCATCCATGGAAACCGTCCGAAGATCAAAGAGGGCCACATTGTCCTGAATCCTTGTAAGAATGGAAGTCGTCCCCTTTCTAAGCTTTTCATGAATGTCCTGTGATGAAAAAAGAGAATGGGAGACTGCGACAATGTACGTGTTTAATTCAACATCCGGCATCGTCCCTCCACCGATTTGGCTTTGCCCTTCAACTATGGTGGATGAGTAACCGTTCCCGAGTTCCTGCACACCCTCAACGAACTTCCGTGACTGATGCAGGATTTCTTCTTTGGTCCGGGTGATGGCTCTGATGGTTGGATTTTTCTCTTGTTCCTCCCCCTTTCTGTAATGTAATAAAGTCATTTCCAGAGCCGCCAGAGTCATTTTATCGACCCTGAGGACGCGGGCAAGCTGATGCTTCTTTAATTGATCGATCAAATCCTTTTGTCCTGCTATGATTCCCGCCTGAGGTCCCCCTAATAATTTGTCTCCACTGAATGAGACGAGGTCTGCACCTTTATCCAGCACTGACTTAACCAAGGGTTCATCACCGATTCCCAATCGGGTGAAATCGTATAGAGCACCACTTCCTAAATCTTCATAATAATGGACATTGGAATGCAGTCGGGATAGTCCAGCCAGTTCTTCCGTCGGTACAGAAGCAGTAAATCCTTTCATGACAAAATTACTTTGATGAACCTTCATGATCATTCTTGTTTCATCGCTCATCGCTTCGTCATAATCCCTTAAATGGGTCTTGTTCGTTGTCCCTACCTCATGAAGGAGAGCGCCGCTTTCTTCCATGATAGAAGATATCCGAAATGATCCGCCGATTTCCACCAGTTCTCCCCGGGAAACAATCACTTCTTTTTGCTTGGCAAGAGCAGTAAGGATAAGAAAAACGGCTGCTGCATTATTATTGACAACCATGGCTGCTTCCGCCCCGGTCAATTCACAAATGAGGTTCTCTGCATGACTATGCCTCGAACCCCTGACACCTTCATCAATGTCGTATTCCAGATTGCTGTAATGACAAGATATACCCATGATATGATTCATCGTTTCCTGTCCTAATCGTGCCCGCCCCAGGTTCGTATGCAAGATGGTTCCCGTTGCGTTTATGATTCTCCTTAGAGACATGGAATGGGATTTGCGGGCCAATACTCCAGTTTGGCCAAACACCTCATCAATGAAATCTCTTGAAGATGGATGAGGTCCGTTCCATTCTTTATTCAGCATGGACGCCCTGCAAATCGAGATCACTTTTTTCAAGAGGTCCGTCCCTCTTTCCATCGAAAGGTTGTGATGATGGAGGAAAGTATGGAATTGGTTGGTTTGTTGCAGTTCGTGTATGGATGGAATATGTCTGAGAAGATGGTTCATGATTATTGCCCCTTCTTTGTTTTTCCTCATTATAACACCCTCACGATTTATAGTAGAAAGAATACAATATGTAAAAGATGTCGTTGGGGGTCAGGTGTAAATGTGTAAGGATAAGGAGGATTTCTATTTAGAGAATTGGGAGGAGAGTATGAAGGATTGGTTATTGGATCCTGCTACGGTTCAATTGGATGAACAAGAATTCCGTGTGGATTTTCTTGATACGACGGAATCGTTCATAGTGGAGATCGAGACAGAAAATATATGTCCAGAAGAATTGATAATTAAGAAGAAGGATACTCAATTGCTGATATTAATCATGGTGAAAGACGAAAGTAAAATGAGAAAACGCTCCATTCGTTTTCCTTTCTGCTTAAAGCAGCGAGCCATTACCTATTCCATTGAGCATCATACAATTGAAATCAATGTGCCTAAAAAGGCTTGTTCCACCCCCTCATCCATCGTGATCAGAGTTCAGGGATTGTCGAATGAATAACCGTCATTCTTTAAATAGAGGAAAAGGTCATCAGCATGTGCTGATGACCTTTTCTGCGGGTTTTAATGAGATTCAATGATCGAAATGGTCTCTTTGATATCAGGAAAAAAACCTGTATCGAGTTTGGAATAAATTTTTTCCCCGTTTACTGTAATTTCGAATGCCCCTCCAGAGGACGGTACTAACGTTAGTTCCTTCAATTCGGATCTAAAATGGTTGAATAACTGTTCCGCGAAACTCGCGGCTTTAGGTGCATAGTTTCACATCATACAGAATTCAATCGTCATCTTTACATCTTTCATCTAAATCATCCTCCTCCACAAATCATATTCAACGTGTATATTCATTTTATTAAAGGGGAAGTACTTGTGCAAATATTCAATTCTTTCCTTCATTTCTATTTCTCCTTACTTCTCCTTTGCTCAATTGTATTTTTATCCTGTACAATGAATTTATTCATACATAAAGAGGTGAATAGAATGAGCAAGGAAGAGATCATCCGTTTAACAGAACTTTCTTCAAAAGCTGGCTGAGGCTGTAAACTTAGTCCTAGTGACTTGACGCAAGTTTTGCGTCAACTACCTCCTCAACCATTTACGAAAGAATTATTAGTAGGAAATGAATCATCTGATGACGGCGGCATCTTTCAGCTGACAGATGACCTTGCCATGGTACAAACCGTCGATTATTTCACACCGATTGTGGACGACCCTTACCAATTCGGGCAAATTGCTGCAGCAAATGCTCTAAGTGATGTGTATGCGATGGGTGGAACGCCGAAAACTGTTTTAAACATTGTAGGCTTCCCCATCAAAAAGCTTGGAAGCGAGATGCTTGCCTCTATCCTTAAAGGGGCACAAAGCAAAGTGATCGAAGCCGGTGCAGTAACAGTGGGGGGTCATTCCATTGACGATCAAGAACCTAAATTTGGCCTTAGTGTTACCGGAATCGTTCATCCGAAACAGTATTGGACCAATACCGGTGCACTTGAAGGGGACGTCATTGTATTGACAAAACCATTGGGTGTAGGGATCCTGACAACAGGGATCAAACGAAAAGCTGTGACTCCCGCTCAGGAAGCGGCTGTAATCAAGGTTATGAGCATGCTGAATAAAACGGCTGCGGAATCACTGCGGAAATTTCATCCGAATGCGGTGACCGATGTAACGGGGTTTGGATTGATGGGACATGCATTTGAAATGGCGAAAGGCAGTAACGTATCAATTGAATTCTCTTATTCCTCCATCCCCCTTTTAGAAGGGACGAAAGATTTAGCAGATAAGGGAGTGATTCCTGGGGGATCGAAAGCGAACGCTACTTGGCTTCAAGACATGGTGCATTATGATGCGTGTCTAACCCAGGAAGAGCGTTGGATCCTCTCAGATGCCATCACTTCCGGAGGTTTACTTGTCAGCTTGCCCCTTTCAGAAGGGCAAAAATATGTAGAAGAACTTCAGCGCCACTCCATCTCAGCCGGAATCATTGGTCATGTCCGACCACAACAATCATGGAGTATATATGTAGAAAAATAAAAGCGGTGATCCCTTTGAGGAAGAAACAGCTCAAAGGGGCACCGTTTTTGGTTCTTCAATCATTTTGAAGAATTGGCGGGTTATTTTTTTGGATAAGATTCTCACCTGGAAAGGAAACCGATTTGATTCCTTTGTAAAAGAATTGAACCAGATTACTTTTTCATCGAATGCGATGAATGGTATCAAGGTGGTGGATTTTTTCATTTGGACCCTTGAAGACGACTGTGAACCACTGCCTGATTGTGTGAAGATCGTCACCTGTTTATCCTCTGCTGCCAATTGTAAGGCACGCATCATATCGTTTGGGATCATTTTTAAATCCTGGACATTCACCATGATTTGAGCTTTTGCGGCTGCCATATCTTTACCCAGCTTATGATGGTCATCGATTCTGAACCACTTCATTTTCTTTGTAGAAGTTGGAACGAGTGAAGCGCTCGTTTCATTATGGCCTTCCTGCTGAAGGTGGGAAATGAATTGATGGACAGGTTTAGAAGAATGAGTCTTTTCCCGTATGAATTGATCATTCCCCACTATTATAAGCTTCCCCTTGGCGCGGGTGACTCCTACGTTGATCAGTCTCTCGCTACCTTTACGGGTAATCAACGTACCCGGACTGCCATGTGATTCCCCATCGACTAAATCGAACAGAATCATATCATTTTCCGACCCTTGAAATCCATGAACCGTGGCGGCGTATAGATCGGCTGAAGGAGCAATACTTTTTACCAGTTCATCGAGTAAGAGGTTATACCATTTGGCTTGGGCCCGGTACGGGGTCACAATCCCGGTGGAAAGTAACCCATCACGTATGGATTGAAGGATAAGTTGGATAGTGACTAAGCTGGACAACAGATTCCACCTTGATCCTTTGTGGGTTTCCGCCCACTCCGTCCCTTCTCTCAGGGAAAATAGTACAGCTCCATGTGACGGGAATGGTTTTTTATTTGTGATGATCTCCCGAATCGTTTTGACCGAATGATGGTCCCCCACCCTTGAATGATAGATGTATCGATTGGTGAATGCCGAAATGCTGGGGTGCATCCTCCGTTGTTCCGGAAGTAATAAGAGGTGGGGGTGATCCAGCCCTTTCCCGACGGCTCCTGCCACTCCGGCTGCATGAAAGATGTCTTCCTTCAGCCACTTGGCGGTCAGGGGATGAAAGGAAGTTGAGATGGGTGGAAGCTGTTTGAAATCTCCACATATGATGATCTTTTTCCCCAGGGACGCAGCAAAGGCCACTTGAGGTATATAGGCCATGCTTGCCTCATCCACCATCACTAAATCGAACTCATCTTCATACAAAAGTCGGTCAATGGCCGCCTTTGAAAGGGTTGTCCCGATTACCTTAGCCTCCGTGATCAGCTCACCTTCCCTTCTCTTGAACGTTTCCTTAATTTTTTGATAGTGGACTTCGAGATGGGAGAGTCTCTCTGAATCATAGGAAGAATAGGTTCTCGACAGTTTCTTCTTTAACCTTCTTCTGTACTTTTCTACCTTCACTTTTTCTTCGGATAGAGTCGGATCCTGTTGTTCCAGTAATTGAAGAGCACTTAAATCAACCACATCTTCTCTATAGGTTTTCCTGCTTGTACCATACCGGATCACCTCTCCAGGAATCCAACGGTCATGGCTGCTTAGAAAATGATGCATTTCTTCTATTAATACATCCACAGCTGCATTACTATGGGAGAGAAGCAGCACTCTCTTCCCTTCTGAATAGTGATAAGCTGCCACTCTTGCAAGGGTAAAAGTCTTTCCTGTTCCTGGTGGTCCCCACAGGTACGTAACGGGATTATACTTACTTCTGACGTAAGCTTCATGCAAAGGGGTCTTGTATTCGTATTCAGGATGTCTTTGAGCCATTTCCGGAAACATCACCTTCTGAATGCGCTGGGTTTTCCCATGGCGTTCCCTTGCTTCATCCAACCGTTCCATTAGCTTCTCAAGGATATCCCATGGCTCGTGAAGGATCTGTCCGTATGATAGTGTGTCCCCAATGAACTGATCAAGCTCTATGATGCATTCTCGTTCTTCTGAATTAATCACGATTCCTTGGGTGGAAGAATGCTTCCGTTTAAACATCACACTTCCCCCTTCAGGAAGCGAAGCGGGATAGTAAAGGGTGAACCAATAAATATAGGCATCTTCTTCTTTTCGGATGCATCTCCCCTCTTCGATGAGGATCCCATTCGTTTCCCGTTTTTTTAACTGCAGGATCTCCATATTCAACGCAGATTTCCATTCTTCTAACATGTCTGTTGTCTTCATTTAAATCACCTTTGTCACTTAAGAAAATCAAAAAACCTATCATATCAATTTATTGAGTGAGTGTATAGGAATTCTAAAAAAGAACCATTTCCAAGAAACAATTCTTTTGCTGAGTCACCCATTACATTGGATGTCCTGTATTTTCCTTGCTCTCTTCCACGAATCGGTCAGCATAATACAGGACATCTTCAACATATTGTTCACTATGGTTGTATGCAAATACAGCTTCTTCGAGGTTTCCTTCAGCAGCTCCGTTATGAGCCAGATAGTTGGCGGCACTGAATATGGCGTCCTCAATCTGAAACGGATCTGCTTTTCCGTCCCCGTTTGCATCCACGCCGTATCCGCCATATTTCTCAATGACGGCAGGGTCCGTTTTTTGATCTGTAGGGATATCCCCTTTTCCGAGTCCGGAACAACTTGGGTGGGACCACCCTACAAATGTACAGGGCATAAACTGCATGGGGCCCTCTGCCCCCGCTGGAGATACGAGAGACTTCATAGTGGAGAATTTCGTTTCAACCCTGTGGTGGGCTGCTAGAAGATACCATGGTACTCCATATTCATCTTCAGCTGCCTTATAGATGGGGATATATTCAGATGGTATCTCATCTTTTCCAATGGATGAAAGGTTAAATGGTGGGTCATCATAATTGAGGGCATAATAAACAGCTAAAATGATGATGGGGATGAGAAGCATTCTAAAGGGTGATGACGACTTTCTTTTACTGGACTGCTTTTTTCTGGTCTGTTTTTTTGTCATTGTAGTCGATCCTTTACAAGGTTATGGCTGCACCTTGTATTCTAATATGAGAATTCAATTATGACAATCCATTATGTATAAAAAAAGATGCCCCTAAGCAGAAGGCTCTCTGCTTTTAAGGGACATCTATCCATTTTCTATTTATTGTTAACAAACAAACGCTGCTCCAACGATAATTAATAGGATGAATAAAACTACGATTAACGCGAAACCACCAGCGTAGCCACCACCACCACCGCAGCCATATCCATATCCAGGGTATCCATACATCATCAGTCACCTCCAGTTATCTTACTACGATATTAATGTATGTAGTGGACAAAATGTAGGTTAATTAAAATCATCAAGGACTTTCTATCCAGGTTCTGTAAACGGCTTGAATGTCGCGTGAATAAAGGATTTCCGGAAAATATATGAGAGATAAAATGAGTAAAACGTCTAGTCGAACCATATTGGGCCATAAATAAAGCGCCTGGAAGTTTCCAGGCGCTTTAAAGTCGTTTACATATGTTCTTTAGGTTCTTTTGTTTTTCTAGGCTTAGGTTTAATGTATAAGCCAAGTTCCTTTTTCTCCTGGTTCAATGACTTGTACAGAGAAACCATCATGAGTGCCATGATCACCGAAAATGGAAGGGCTGCGACAATCAATGCATTCTGTAAAGCCTGTAAACCACCGCTGTATAGTAAAATTAAGGCCACGGTAGACTGTGCAAGTCCCCAGGTTAATTTTACATAGTTTGGCGGGGTTAACGAACCATAAGTCGTTTGCATCCCCAACACGAATGTAGCCGAGTCAGCAGATGTGATAAAGAATGTTCCAATCAATGTGATGGCAATGACAGAAAGAATCGTTGACCATTCAAATCCGTTAAAGACGGCAAACAATACTTCTTCCGTTTTCAGGTCCGATAAAGCAGCACCGGCCTGTTGCACTTCAATCGCAGAAGTACCAAAGACGGCGAACCAAAAGAAGCTGACGAGTGCAGGTAACAGCAATACCCCTATCAGGAATTCTCGAATCGTTCTACCTCTTGATACACGTGCGATGAAGATACCCACGAACGGTGACCATGAAATCCACCATGCCCAGTAGAAAATGGTCCAACCATTGATCCATGTGCGGTGCTCTTCATTTAATGGAGCAATCCTGAAGCTCATTGCGGCGATATTTTGAATATAAGCGCCGATTGTATCAGTGAACATATTAAGGATTAATAAAGTAGGTCCAATAAAGAATACCAGTAGGAGAAGCAATACAGCGAGTACCATGTTTGTATTGGATAAGTACTTGATACCTTTACTTAACCCGGACCATGCAGAAATCATGAACAGGACGGTTACAATCCCGATGATGATTGCCTGGACTGTGAAGTTGTTTGGAATATCCAGCAGATAAGATAGTCCTCCGTTAATCTGTGCCGCTCCAAATCCGAGGGTTGTGGCTACCCCTACAACCGTAGCGAATACAGCCAGGACATCGATGATTGTTCCGAGTGGCCCATTCATCTTATCTCCAAAGATCGGTTTCAATGTCGCGGAGATTAAACCCGGCTCATCTTTACGGAATTTAGAGTATGCAAGTGCTAAAGCAACGATCGCATAAATCCCCCATGCGTGAATCCCCCAGTGGAAGAACGTATAACGCATCGATTCCTTGATCGCAAGGTCGGTTCCTCCTTCTGCCGTTGGCGGGGTCATATAGTGAGACAGCGGTTCTGCTGCCCCCCAGAATACTAAACCAATTCCCATTCCTGCACTAAACAACATGGCGAACCATGTTCCTCTTGTATACTCAGGTTTTTCATCCGGTTTCCCTAATCGAATCGTCCCCATCGGACTAAAGATCAAGAACACACAGAAGATGACAATCACTGTAACTAAAATAAGATAATACCAACCAAAAGTTGAAGTGATGAAAGTTTGCATTTTTGCTGTTACGGTTTCAAATGAATTTGGTGCGATTGCTCCATATGCAACGGAAGCAACAACCAAAATGACGGTAATCCAGAAAACATTTGATATTCTCTTCATAAAATTCTCCTTTCCATATTCTATTTTTGTTTGTTACAACTCTCTTCTGAATGAAGGGAACAACAGCGGGATTCGAGGTGTCTATCAAACGTATGTACACCTACTGAAAGTTCCCTACACGTTGAAAGAGTCTCAGTTAATGCAAATGGGAAAATGTGCATTCTGAGGATAAGGGAATGATTACTTATTACCTATTCCCTTGTCACTCTCTTATAAAACCAACATTTGTTACCCTATCAGAAAGAAGTTTAACTTTGCAAGTGATAACCATCAATATTTTTATTAGTCTTTGTCAATTTAGCGTTTTCATTCTAATTCTTTTTCAAGGATTTCCCCCTTTCACAAAGAATTTTTTAATAAAGAAATTTGGAAATGAAGGGTTGTGAAACCGAGGTTGCTTGATAGTCCTGTGGAGGGGTCCCTGCTTGTTTAATTATAGAAGGAACATGAATTAACAGTTGAACTTTAAAGAGGATGTCGAAGAAATGAATTGGTAATTTTGGCACGATTTACACGGGAGGAAGTGCAATTTGTCGGAGAGTATAAAAAAGAATCATTGCGAGGAGGGAATCTGATGAAAAATAAAAATAATCAAGGACAGCATGAAGCTGCAAAAAAATTGGCACAACAACAGATGGGTGAAGAAATCGAGTTGAAATCCGTTGCTCCATCCGCAAGGAAAAAAGAAAAAAACTAAAGGAATAAGTCAATATGTAAAAAAGGACGCCTTTACCGGCGCCCTTTTCATCATCTATTCTTTGATGATTTTGACTTTCACATCTCTTACCCCATATTGGAGGGCATCTTTTTCTTTTTCCATATAGATATCGATGCGGTTACCTTTGATGGCTCCGCCTGTATCTTCTGCACGGGCATACCCGTACCCTTCAATATATACCTTGGATCCTAGAGGAATGACCTTTGGATCGACAGCGATGACTCTCGCATCAGGGTTCTCGATCAGGTCTACCCCTGTCTTCGTGATACCGATACAACCTTCACAATGAGCCGTATAAGCAGTTGCTTTGATATCTATCTCTTTTACAACGTTATCAACTTCTTCATCAGTGGTCTTTGCTGCCTTCACTTCTTGCTTCTCTTCTGAATCCTTATTCACAGAATACCCTTCATCTAACAATTGTTTACGTGTGCCGACCTCGTCGACGGAAACATGATATCGATTGGCGATTTCCCAGAGGATATCTCCTTCTTCTATATTATGATAATCATTGATAGCAGTATCATTACTCTCTGCAGAAGCAGAGGCAAGTCCGATTGAAAGAAAAACTGCGAAGGAAAAAATGGAAAATAAACCTTTTTTCATCTTGTTAAATTCCTCCTTTTGTGTTTAGTCATTAGACCAACAGTTGAAATAGTAACATAGACTTACCTCAGGTACATAACAGACTGTTTATAAACCAATAACAATTAGATGACAAGCATGTAATATTTCTTCTATTCAGTCGACTATGGCGTGCTTAATCCTAGGTATTTCTTCTAAAGGGAAAAATTGAAATAAAATGAGGGAGAATAGATGAAGTGGGAGTATCATGATGAACCGTTATCCGAAAGTCAACTAAAAAAACCACTGAGAAGCAAGTCTCAGTGGTTTGGAATCTATTATTTTGTTTCAAGAATTTTTACGTTTACTGTTTTTCTTCCAAAATCAATGGCTTGGTCCTTTGATGGGATGAAAACATCAATTCGGTTTCCTTTGATTGCTCCGCCAGTGTCTGCTGCAGTTGCATAGCCGTAACCTTCAACATATACTTTTGATCCAAGTGGGATGACATTAGGATCTACTGCAATCACTTTAGCATCCGGGTTTTCTTTTAGATTCACACCAGTAGCTGTTGTACCTGAACAACCATCACAATCGGCAGTATAGGCAGTTGCTTCCACTGTAATTTCATTGACTGCTTTTTCTTCTGCAGCAGGTTCAGCTTGTGCAGGTTTTGCTTCAGCTGTTTGGGCTGCAGGTGCTTCAGCTTCTGGAGCTACTTCTGCTTTTTGTTCTGGAGTAGGCGCTTCTGCCTTCTCAGAAGTATTTGCAGTAGCTGAAGGTGCTTTATCGTCTAAGTTGATGACTAATTCTTGTCCAGGGACAATCAGGTCACTTTCAAGTGCGTTCCACCCTACTAAGCTGTCGACTGAAATGCCATATAGGGAAGAAATCCCCCAAAGAGTGTCACCTTTTTTCACTGTATAATATTCCTTTGAAGAAACCTGTAATTCCTGATCAGGATAAATGATGGATGAACCTAAGTTATTCCATGTCATGAGTTGATCTACAGATGTTCCGTATTCTTTTGCAAGTCCCCATAAAGTGTCGCCTTTTTTTACTTCTATGTCTTGTGCTGAAGCGCTAGCTCCACCAGACACTGCAAGAGTTGTAAATGCAGCCACAGAAATAATCGATTTTTTTAGTTTCATTGAAAAATTCCTCCTTATGTAGCTAGCGGTTTATTTATTTTTGCTAACAGGGAAAATACTAACATAGTAAAATCTCAATTCAATAACAGGAACTTTAACATCGTGCGTCAAGAATATTTCACTACTGTAATAGAAAACGATTTCCTGTATAAACTATCATGTAGAGGAATACTATGGAAAAATAGTTAGAATAATATAGATATAAAGGATATATATGGGTTAGATAGAAGTGGAATATTATATTGGCTTTTTGGACACGCATGGCCACTCAGCGTGTGAAAACTTTAAAGGAAACGCATTTATTAGCAGATCGTGACGATTTTTCCTTAACAAGCTTGTTTGTTCCCTCTATACTATAGAAAGAAGAATGATTTGTACTGGAGGTATAGTTGGATGGAAAACCAAGAGGAGATTGTAGTCCTTTATAAAGATGATCCTGACGAGCATAGTGGTCGTTGCGAGTGTGGAAATAATATTTTTAAATCAAGGGTACTGGATGGGAAGTTTTATCGTAAGTGTCAGGAATGCGGAAAAACCAAAATCGTATAGAGCGGAAAGAAAAGGGAAACCGGTTGAATCCGGTTTCCCTTTTCTTCTACTTGTTTATTTTCTTAATGATGGTGGAAGCAAATTGAACCAACTCGTCTGTTGTATGATTGATCTTCTTAATTGCCTCTACGATATGATTTAATTCTGATTGGTTTCGTTTAAACATATCCATATAGTTTTCCATTTCCATCTGGACCGTCATGATCCCGCTTTGAACATTCCCGATTTCCTTGCGTGAGTTTTCCGTCAGGTCTGTCATGTTGCGAACGCGATTTGAGACAACTCCGATTTGCTGATTGCTCTCATTCACCAATTGATGAATGGACGTGCTGAGTTCTTTGGAATCTTCTGCAAGCTTTCTTACCTCCGATGCAACGACTGCAAATCCCCTGCCCTCATTACCTGCACGCGCTGCTTCAATGGACGCATTCAATGCCAGAAGATTTGTCTGCTCGGCAATTTGCTGGATTGAGTTGGAGAGAGGCGTAATTTGTTCTGCAATGTTCTTAACACCCTGGATTTCCTTCAGGAGCGTGTTGATTTGCTCTGTGATGACTCCAAAGCTTTCTATCATGTGATCTGTTTGATCTTTATTCATTTTTGAAAGTTGAAGGAGATTTTTGCTGCTTTTCTCTGTGTTTTCAGATTCTGCCCGTATGCTTTCAGCTTTTTTGGCAGTCTCATTCAGGCTTTGTTCCGTTTGACTGAGCGATGAACCCAACTCTGTATTCATATTGAGCATTTCTAGTTGCAGTGCCTGGTTTTCCCTATGCAGCTTTTCAAGCTCGTCCATCCTGCTTTGAATATAATATTCTGAAACGATGCTTGCATCCAAATGGATACCATGATCGATTGCTACAAGTACCGATGCAAGCTTGGAAGGTTCGTTTTGGTACAATTCTACAATTTTGGGGATTAGTAAATGTTGAATGGTGGTGTACGTCGAAATAAACCAATCGATTGTAACGCCATTCCGATTATGGGTTTTTCCCATCCGCTCCCTCATTGAAAAATACTCGTCATTCAGCTCTCCTGAAAATAAAGAACGGAAATAATCGTTGAATACGGACTTTAATCGTTCCCTGCTTGAATGGTTCTCGGCAATCTCCACTAAACTGGGATGCTTGTATAAGTGATCGAGTACAGTATCCAGCAGTACATCCGATAATTGATCATAAACCGGGAGAATTTCTTTTAATTCCTGTAAATGGTGCTCCTGAAACTGCATGTAATGAAGCCTTTCATTCAGTTTCTGGTCGTTTAGGACAATTACATTAGATTCAGGTACCACTACGGATTCAGTTTTCGGTTTTCTTGAAAATAATACAGCCATTATGGGGGTGCCTCCGATAAGAATGTTTTTTATTGGTCGCTATGTATAAATTTTGTACAACCTCAATACCTTTACTTTACCCCAACTTTTTTCCTATGACAATCATTTTGTTTGTAAAATTTCAAATATTTCTATGTCTTGATATAGTGGATCCTTCTCTGTAGATCCACCTTTCATTAGAACCTCGAAAATATACTGGGGCAGGACTTTTCCCTTGCATCACGATCGCACGAAAAGTTATACAAAACATATACAAAGAGAGGGACGGACCTTGACTCCTAGGAGCTGCTCCTAGGAATCGAGGTCCGTCCCTCCTACCATTATTCTGTAATGATGATTGGTTCGTTTTGAGTGATGATGATGGTGTGTTCGATTTGGGCGACAAGGCTGTTGTCTGGTGTGATGTACGTCCATCCGTCACCTTTCTCCACTACATTTTGGGCTTTGGTGGAGATGAATGGTTCAAAAGCGATGACCATTCCCTCCTTCAAGAGTGCATTATCCCATGGGTCGAAGTAATTCAGGATATGATCCGGCTTCTCGTGCAGGGAACGCCCTACACCGTGACCAGTCAAGTTCATGATGACCGTATAACCATTTTTTCTAGCTTCATTATTCACGGCTTTTCCAATTCCGTTTTGTTTAGAACCGGCTTTTGCCTTTTGAAGTCCTGCCTGGAATGACTTTAATGCAGCGTCGCATAAATCTTTCAGCTTGGGATCACCCGTTCCGACAACAAATGAAATGCCTGTATCTGCATAATATCCATCTTTTGATCCTGAAACGTCTATATTGACAAGATCCCCTTCGTTTATCACTCTTTCTCCGGGAATCCCGTGGGCCACTTCTTCATTAACACTGATACATGTATACCCCGGGAAGTCATATTCTCCTTTAGGACCTGAAATCGCACCATTTTCTTCAAACATTTTCCCTGCGATATCATCAAGTTCCTTCGTCGTAACGCCTGGTTTAGTTTGAGAGCGTAATTCATCGCGTATCATTGCGACAATACGGCCTATTTCTTTCAATGCCTGTAAATCTTCCTCTTTTTTGACTATCATAATATCTTCCTTCTCTTTTTGAATTTCCTTCCCTTACTATACATAAACCTACTCCATTTTTAAAGGGAAAGCCCCTGTCTTTAATAATATGTAACCCTTCATATCCAGTACAAATTCCTTCATTCAGGTGTTATCATCAGTAGCTGTCCCTTAGTCGATGATCAAATCAACAGAAAGAGTACGGGAATGACAAATGACATGATGGTTGCTGTCAGCGCCATGGCGGCACCACTGACGGCCCCTTCTTTTTCCCCTTCTTTAATGGCTTGTGCCGTACCAACCCCGTGGGAGATGACTCCGAATGGGAGTCCCCTGGCAATAGGATGCTTAATTCCCGTCGCCTTCAGGAGCGAAGGAATGATCATTGCCCCTATCATCCCTGTAACGATGACGACCGTTGGAATGACCTCGATCTTTGCCCCGATTACGCTTCCGATGTCAACTGCGACAGGCGTCGTAATGGTCTTGATCAGTAATGAGCGGTTCCACTCATCCGGAATCCCCAACAAGAGGCTGAGGGTAAAGGATGCAAGCATGGACAAGCCGCTTCCAAATAGGATGCCCACCAAGATCGGCTGGAAGTTTCTCGAAAGCAGTTGTCGGTGCTGATAAAGGGGATACGCTAGAGATACTGTCGCAGGTCCAAGTAAATAAGTGATGAATGAAGTGTCTTCTGCAAATGTTGTATAGGAAATATCCATAGTGAGTAATGTGGCAATAATGGCAATCGTACTTAAAAAAATCGGAATCGTTAACGGATTGGGCCAACGTTTATGAATCTTGACACACATTGAAAAATATAGGAGAGTGACACCTATTGTAAGTAGAGAATTAATTAGACCGGTCATATTTCCGTTTCTCCTCCCATTTGATGAACCCTTCTGCTGAGACCGAAGTCGCCAAAAAACCAATCACCCCGCTGACAATGAGAACGATAACCAGCTTCCATCCATATTTGATAAAATAGGGACCGAGAACAATGGCGCTGACAGATAAGGGAAGGAAAAAGAAGGAGAAGTGTCTTAGGTAGAATCCCGAACCATCCAAGAGTAAACGCTCATTCAGTACCCTCGTTGATAATAATAGAAATAATAGCAGCATCCCGATGATACTTCCCGGAATCGGCAAATGAAAGAATGAGGTACACCACCTTCCGATTTCATAAAATAAACAAAGAATCGCCATTTGTATAATGATCCGAACAGCCTGCATGTGCTTCTCCCTTCAACTTTATTCTTCTCCCGATTTTATCACATTTGATGATGTGTTTGAGAGTAATAGAAAAGAGCATGGACCAGGTCCATGCTCTAAGAATGAAACAGTATTATAAAACGTTAATGAACGCTTCTGCTGCTGCTTGACTTGATTGTGGATTTTGTCCCGTCACAAATTTCCCATCGGTGATGACGTGATTGCTCCATGCATCTGATTTTTCGAATTGAGCTCCCTGTTCCCTCAATTTTGTTTCTAATAAGAACGGCATCAGTGAATCAAGACCAGTTTGCTGTTCTTCTTCATTCGTGAAGGCCGTTAAGCTTTTTCCTTCAACCAGCCATTTACCATTAGATAACTTCGTTCCGACAAATCCTGCCGGACCGTGGCAGACGGAACCGATCGCTTTATCGTTTTCAGCAAAATGGACTAACGCCTGTTGTAGTTCAGGACTTTCAGGCAGATCAAACATCGTCCCGTGTCCACCTGGTAAGAAGATCCCGGCATATTCATTCACATTTAATTGGGAAAGGACCAGCGTTTGATCCAGTTCTTTAGTGACCCCTTTCCACTTCTCCACTTGTTCATCATCAAGGCTGTTCGGATCCAACGGGATGCGTCCACCTTTCAAGCTTGCCACATCTACTCCAAAACCTTGATTCTTAAATTCTTCATAAGGTTCTGCGAACTCAGATAACCAAAGACCAGTTTCATGTTCATCATCAATTTTACTTTCGTTTGTTAAGACCATTAATATCTTTTTCAATGTATAACCTCCATTGTTTTCTCTGATTTCTTATCACTCTATTGTTTTATCCGTTTCACATAAAAATAAACTTCTTTCGAAGCATACGATCAAGTTGCAGTGGTCCGATATAAGAAAACGACCCTCGCAAGAAGAAGTCGTTTTAGCATTTACGTTAGTTTATATCAAATTGGAATTGGATTTTTTTTTGATTGGCATCCCAGCTCAGATAAGCGGAGAATTCTTTTTCGCCTTTCTTAAATCCGTCAATTCGGTCGGATTTGCCTTCAGTTAACACTTTTTTTACGATTTTCTGTGTGATTCTCTTTGATAAGATGGTTTTGGAAATGGTAAAGCTGCACTTCGTACGTTGATAATTGGAACACCCATAGAATTTTCCTTTATCAATCACTTTCCCGCCACATTTCAAACAGTTTCCGATACTTGTTTTGGGTGCTCTTTTTCCGCTTCGTCCCTTTGTTCTCTGGATAGAATCAGTATCCAGATCCTCAAACTTCCATGCGGTAGATTCCTGAAGGGCGTTTTGAACGAGCCGTTCACTTAATTTCTTAACTTGCTCCATGAATTCAGGTGCAGATGCCCGTCCTTTTCCTATTTCCTGGAGGCGCTGCTCCCATTTAGCCGTCATTTCTGCAGAAGCTAACACATTATCCCCTATGGCACGAATTAACACCTTTGCTTTATCAGTGGGAAAGACAATATTTTTTTGGATATCAATGTACTTGCGATCCTTTAGCATTTTGATGATACCTGCCCTGGTCGCTTCTGTCCCAAGGCCCTCTGTTTGTTTCAACACTTTTTCCAGTTCATCATTGTCCATATATTTACCTGCTGTCTTCATCAAGGTGATCAGTTGTCCTTCGGTGAATCGTTTAGGGGGCTGTGTTTTCCCTTCTTTTGTAACGACTTTCTTAACCATGCCTTTATCCTGTTCTTGTACTGGTGGAAGGAGAGGTTCTTCTTCTTTTTCGTTTTGCATGAGGACCTTACGCCAGCCTTCCTGCAAGATCTGCTTTCCTTTGGAAACGAACTCTGCCCTTTCATCCACAACCGTCGAGATGGTCGTATAATTTATGATCGCTTTATCATGGTGTGCCGCAATAAAGCGTTTCACGACGACATCATAGATTTTCCTTTCATCTTCTGATAGGGAATAGGGATCTGTTACTTGTTCAGTAGGGATAATCGCGTAGTGATCCGATACCTTGGCTTCATTCACAAAACGTTTATTGTTCAGCAAGCTTGAATGAGGAGTCGGTATCCACTGATTGTAAGGGTTGAATTCTTTCAGTTTGTTCAGTATTTCAGGAAAACTTTCAGCTTCACCTTTCGTGACATATTGGGAATCAGATCTTGGATAAGAGACGATACCTTTTTGGTACAGTTTCTGAAGCACATCCAATGTTTTCTTGGGGGAGAACTTATACATTTTATTGATTGTTGCCTGCAGGGCTGAAAGATTGAATAGTAAGGGTGGTGCGAATTCTTTCCTTTCTGTGTTCAGATTGCTTACAGTAGCCGGTTTGTTTTGACAAAAAGAAGCGATTCTTTCAGCAAGCTCCCGTGATTGAATTCGGCTCTCTCCATCTTTCTGCCATATCCCTTCATAAGTGTAATCGTCGATTTGAAAGGTTGCTTTCACTTCCCAAAAGGGCTCGCTCTTAAATCGGTCGATCTCTTCGTCCCTTCTCACGATCAGGGCAAGAGTCGGAGTTTGAACCCTGCCAGCAGAGAAAACATCGGACATACCCTGCTCTTTAAGCAGGATGCTGTATGCCCTTGACGCATTCATACCAACAAGCCAGTCGGCACACGCTCTGGAATAGGCTTCAAAATATAAGCTTCTCATTTCTGCTTCTTCTCGCAAACTCTCGAATCCTTGAATGATGGCTTTCTCAGTCAGGGAGGAAATCCACAGCCTCTTCATCGGTTTCTGAACCTTGGACATGGAGATAATATTTCGGATGATTAACTCTCCTTCTCGTCCTGCATCACCTGCATGAATGATTTCTGTGACTTCATTTTTTTTAAGAAGGTCTTTAATGACAGAGAATTGTTTCGCTTTAGCTCTTTGCAACTCATATTGAAATCTCAGGGGAATGATCGGAAGGTCGTCCAATGACCATTTCTTCCATTTGCTTTCATACTTTTCAGGGGCTTGAAGCTGAAAAAGATGTCCAACTGCCCACGTAATATAAGCACCTTTAGGGAATACATCGTTTGGATGAATCTCGATATATCCTTGACGTTTCCTATGGGAAAAAGGCTTGGCAAGGGTCGCTCCCTGGTCGGGTTTTTCAGCTATTACGACTTTCATAATATTCTCCTTTTCATTTTGTTGATTTTATCATTATACCATTTTCAAGAACTGTTGTTCTATCAAAACAAGAACTAGAACATATCTTTGATCTATAAGAAAATTATTTTCAAGTAGTTATACGTGCTCATTCAGTATGTAAAAAGGTGTTACAGACTTACTATCTGTAACACCCATCCATTATTGACCCAGATTTTCCAAGTTTCCTTTGATCTCCTGTAGTTGATTGAATGTATTCACAATTTCAAGATTCTTGAGATCGGAAATCTGAACTTCACCCTTATCAATTTCGACTATGGCCCGATCGATTCCTTCCAACGCTTGTTGATTATATCCCTCCACTTTTTGATGGATATCATTAGCCAGTTTAGGCGGGGTTAAGTCGTTGATTTCTTTGATTTCATTTTTCATATCAACAAGTCTCGTCTCAAGTTCCGGAATTGCAGATGAATCTGAAGCAGCATTTTCCATTAAACCCGGAAGATCATTGGCAAATTGTTCAGCCTCGTTCAGGTAATCGGTCATCTCGTCTACATAGGTTAAACTGTTGTTTGCTTCTTCCAATATGCCGCAGCCAGTCAGTGTAAAGAAACTGAATGCTATGAGAATCAGTAATTTTTTCATGTACTATGTCCTCCCTGTTGTGTTCCGTCCACTGTATATACGGACTATACCAAATAAAGTTTCACTTATTTTTTGAAAGCTCAATCTATGAAACTAATCTATATGGAGGTTGAGGGTTACGGTCTAAAAAAGAAGGCCAACGCTTATACGTTAGCCTTCTGTGTTTATTCAATGATTCGAAGTTCTTTTGGATAATTGGTTAACGTGGTATACCCGTCCTTGGTGATGAGAACGTCATCTTCAATTCTTACACCACCGATTTCAGGGATGTAAATACCAGGCTCTATTGTGTATGTCATGCCTTCCTTTAATATGCCATCATTTAAATGGCTCATTGAAGGGAATTCATGGACGTTGATACCTAATCCATGCCCGATTCGATGTGGGAAGTAGTCACCGTATCCTGCATCTGTGATGATGTCACGTGCGATTTGATCCAGATCGCCTATACGATTGCCTGGCTTGCTTGCTTCTAAGGAAGCGAGCTCCGCTTTTAAGACCGTATTGTAGATTTCCTTTTGTTTCTCTGATACCGACTTATATGCAAATGTACGGGTAATATCAGAAGTATAGCCTTCAAGGACAACCCCTAGATCAAATAGGACGAAATCTCCTGCTTTCAGTTTACGGTCTCCCGGATTACCGTGTGGATCTCCAGCTTTTTCACCGAAGAGTACCATTGTAGAGAATGACATTTCACGGATTCCTTTTTTCTTTAATTCAAATTCTATCTTCGCAAGGACTTCCATTTCGGTAATGCCTTCTTGAAGTGCACTTACACCTACTTCAACCCCAAAGTCAGCCATTTCAGCTGCTCGGCGCATGATCGCAATTTCACCTTCGTCCTTGACGACACGCATTTCATTTAATTTGTCTTCAACGTTCACCACATTCGGGGAGTCGAAGATGTTTAAAAACGCCTGACTGCGTCCATAAGTTACGACTTCATTCTCAAAGGCCACCCTGTTTCCATCAATTTTTCTAGCCAGAACAGCTTCTTTAATAAAGTCCCAAGGATTTTCATGGTCTGAGTAGCCAATCACTTCGTTGCCCCAACCGGCATCCTTCACTTGTCTCGCTTCCATTCCTGGCACGACTACAAATGGTTCGGCATCCGGAAATACGAACAGACCCATTAATCGCTCATGTGGATCTGTGTGGAAATTCGTTAAGTAAAATACGTTTTCAGTTGAATTGATAAATGCTGCGTCAATTTTCTCTTCTTTTAACCAATTTTTTAACATTTCTATTCGTTGTTTCATCGAGTATTCCTCCCAGAGTATCATGATGTTATGTAATCGTTTAATGTGAGCATATCTATGCTAACATATTTCAAGTGAAGTTTAAAATAATTGGAGTGTGTGGGGGTTCGCTTGGTGTGTATTTTTTTGACAAGGTAGGCTTTTCCTACCTCCTGCCTATAAAGGATGGAGTGTGTTTGTGATATAATCTGGAGTATACAGTGAATGTAGGGTGGGAGTGGCCACTTCCTTATAGAAGGAGGTGGTGCTTATAGTGACAACGTATGAGGCGTTAACGCTAATGATTACCTTTGGCTCTTTAATTGTCTCCATCATTGCCATAGTTATTTCAAATGACAAAAAGAAATAACCCCACCCTCATGAAGCGCCTAAACTTTGAAGGGTAGAGTTATGTTCCTTTCTCTATTGGGCCACTGCTTTCCTTGCAGTTTGCTGTGTAGCAAGAGACATTGGTTGCCGCCAGTGTCTCTTGTTTTTTATTATGCTCTCCTTTTAAGATAGTATATTTTCTAACGGAAAGCAAGATGTGGCCGAGCAAAAAAAGAAGCCTAGAGAAAATTCTCTAAGCCATACACATTAATAAACTGTTTCCGTTCTTTTTGGTTTACGAACAAAAGCCATGATGCCGGCGATTAAGAATAAAAGTCCAGGAATGAACCCGAATCCGATTGTTCCAAGTCCGATCACAAGCGCGGCAATGATAAACATGATACCGGATAGTACAGGCTTTTTATTTTTGACAATGGTCATAACAGCGATGATTCCTAGGATTGATGCAATTATGCCTAAGATTACGAGATAAGAACCCATCGATTCAGCTGTTTCCATGATGGCACTCATATCCCCTGCTGTCATCCCGGATTCCTGTAGATTCGGGTCACTTTCCATTCCCTCTTCGATTTGGGACATCACTTCCGGGCTGCTCGTGCCCATGTTCAATACAATTCCAATGATGGAAAATAATGCGGATAAGACAATTCCGATCACTCCCATAACGACTTCACCAGTACGCTTTACCATTCTAATCTCTCCTTAATAGTTGATTTCTCTATAGTATATTGTGTTTCTTACCCATATAGGCCTCGAGGATGGATTGATCCTCAGGAAAGCAAAGGGGCAGGTCATTTAACTCTCGGAGTGAGATCCATTCAATCTTATGTATTAATTGATCGGGATCTTGAAGTGTTGCTTTTCCTCCAAGAAGGTGAACTTCGTAATAGTGAATGGTTGTGGAAATATCCCCTTCACACCCCCATTTAGTGTAAAGATGTTTTCCTGCATCCACCCTATAGCCCGTCTCTTCCCACACTTCTCGCACACAACACTCCTTGAGGGTTTCTCCTTTTTCAAGACCACCTGAAGGGATCGACCATCGTTTCTCTTCCTCTTCTTTTCCCTGTAAAACCATTAATAAACGCCCTTCATTCATACAAAGGGCAGAGGCCCCTTTCCAATCGTACATTCATTCACCTCGCTTCTGGATAATTTTAACTTTTTCCCTTTTTCTAATGGCATCCCCTAAATGCATATTCGCTCTTTTGACAAAATTCTCCTTCAAGAGAATGAAATTCTTTATTTTCAGACTTCTATCGTATCCTTTTCAAGTTAAGATATCACGCCTCATCTCTTTTACTAATACAGCAATTACAACACCTTCTCCCGCATATTTTATAGAAAACAAAAAAAGGCTGGCTTCATCCCATTGAAGCCAACCTTTTAACGAGGAGTCGTGTCAATTTCTACTCTTACTCTACAGCAACGACCCCGTTCTCTCAACTTCCCTCAGCAGGGATATAAAGTTCTCTCAATAAATGAAAAGCACGGTTTAGGCAGTTTCAGCTTCATTTCATATATTTATATAATTGTAAGCATAATTCATCATGCATGTTTTGAGAAAAGTACATTACAGGAATGCATAAAAAAACCGGCAGAAAATTCATTCTGCCGGTTTCACCTTATGACTGTAAATCCACCGGTACAATTGCATTCTTCAATTCATTATTTAAATCGGTGGTGTATTTGTCTTTTTGTTCACTAGTCCAATTCAACAATTTAGACATCACCCCAATGACTGGTTCCTTCCACTTCTCTACCCACTCACGGTCAAAGAACAAAGCGCCTGTCCGTCTAATGAAGAAATCCAGAGGTGTCGCAGCCATCTCTTCCTGAATCGCATAAATCAGTTGGGCGTACAAGTAAGGAGGGACGGACCTTTCATCCGTGGATCCACTGTAAGCATGAGCAAGCTTAAATAGCTGATCCACATTGGAGCCATACATTCCTGCAAGCTTTCGTCCCTCTGACTCTGTTAATCCATATTGGGTGGCTTCTCCTGCCTTTTGGTCAATGAAAGATTGAAAATTCTTCGAACCTCCTACATGACCACCGGAAATCGGCATATGCTTTGTCGAGGACGCAGGGAACTTCTGCTTGTGTTCTTCTTTCAGCCGTGTAGATACAAGGTCAACGACATGTTCCCCCATTTTGCGGTATCCTGTCAGCTTACCACCTGCAATGGTGATCAGTCCGCTTTCCGCTTCCCACACTTCATCTTTACGGGAAATTTCAGAAGGGTCCTTCCCTTTTTCAAATATCAATGGACGTACGCCTGCCCAGCTGGATTCCACATCCTCTTTCCCAACTGAAACACCGGGGAACATGAAGTGAATCGCATTCAAGATATAATCCCTGTCTTCTGATGTCATATGAGGGGATGCTTTCTCAGAGTCAAAGAATGTGTCCGTTGTCCCTACATACGCTTTCCCATCACGAGGAATCGCAAATACCATGCGTCCATCCGGTGTATCGAAATAGACCGCTTGTTGGAGAGGGAATTTGCTTTGATCGATCACAAGATGCACTCCCTTGGTCAGGCGCAGCTGTTTATTATTCGTGCTGTAATCCTTCCCACGGACATCATCGACCCAGGGACCTGCTGCATTCACAATCTTTGAGCCGCGAATTTCAATCGTTTCACCTGTAATCAGGTCTTCTGCTTCGATTCCGACAACTTTTTTGTTGTCATAGAGGAATCGCTGGGATTTCATATAGTTTAGAACCGTTGCCCCATGAGCAACTGCTTCCTTCATGACTTCGATGGTTAAACGTGCATCGTCGGTTCGATATTCTACGTAGTAACCTCCGCCCTTCAACCCATCTTTTTTAACGAGAGGCTCTTTCGTTAACGTTTCCGATACCGATAGCATGGATCGTCTTTCACTTCTCTTGACACCAGCAAGATAGTCGTAAACCTTCAACCCGATCGATGTGCTGAATTTACCAAATGTTCCTCCTTTATGGAGGGGTAACAGCATCCATTCAGGAGTTGTGACATGAGGCCCGTTTTCGTATACGATTTCACGTTCTTTTCCTACCTCGGCCACCATCTTGACTTCAAATTGTTTTAAGTAACGCAGTCCCCCGTGAACCAATTTTGTGGAACGGCTGGATGTACCTGCGGCGAAATCCTGCATTTCCACCAGGGCTACTTTCAGTCCCCGTTTGGATGCATCAAGGGCAATCCCTGCACCAGTTATACCTCCCCCGATTACAATCAGGTCGAATTGGTCGGTAGATAGTGTATGTTTTACTTCTCTTCTTGCAGTACTTGAAAATGTCATAGTTGGTTCCTCCTAAGAATTAAAGAAATGATATCTGCTCTTACTCTATTGTTTAACCATAAAAAAAGAGACCGAAACTAACATCATGGTCGAAATGTGCCATAATGCAAGTTTGGTCTCTCTTGATCTCTAACCGTTTTATTAACTTGGATTCATTATATCATATGTTTCTTTTATTTAAAAGCCATAGCTGCTTTTACAGCTTTTTTCCAGCCATTATATAATTCTTCCTGTGTTTCCACGGCCATTTCCGGTTCGAATTGTTTCTCTTTATTCCACTGTTTGGAGATTTCTTCGCGATCTTTCCAGAAACCGACAGCAAGTCCTGCAAGGTAAGCAGCACCTAATGCAGTGGTTTCATTGACCACCGGACGCTCGACCGGTACGGATAGCAAGTCACTTTGGAACTGCATTAAGAAATCATTCTTGACTGCCCCTCCATCGACTCTCAGCTTCTTAAGGGAAATTCCGGAATCGGCTTCCATGGCGGTCAATACATCCTTTGTCTGATAAGCAAGGGATTCCAGAGTGGCCCTTACAAAATGTTCCTTCGATGTGCCTCGGGTTAACCCGAATACAGCACCGCGAACGTCACTGTCCCAATATGGAGTTCCCAAGCCCACAAATGCAGGGACAACATATACACCATCGGTTGAGTCCACTTTTTCTGCATAATCCTGGCTATCCTTTGCATCTTTCAGCATACGGAGGCCGTCCCGAAGCCACTGAATGGCAGATCCTGCAACGAAAATGCTGCCTTCAAGGGCATATTCCACTTTTCCATCGATTCCCCAGGCAAGGGTCGTTAATAGACCATTATCAGACTTCACCGCTTTCTCACCTGTATTCATCAGCATAAAGCAGCCTGTCCCGTACGTATTCTTAGCCATGCCTTTCTCATAACATGCCTGACCGAATAATGCAGCCTGTTGATCTCCCGCCGCACCTGCAATCGGTATTTCCCGCCCAAAGAAATGATACGGAACCGTTTTCCCATACACTTCTGATGAGGGACGGACCTCTGGAAGCATACTTGCCGGTACACCGAGAATATCAAGGAGCTCTTCATCCCATTTCAAATCATGTATATTGTACATAAGTGTACGTGAAGCGTTGGAGTAGTCTGTTACGTGAGCCGTTCCACCTGACATTTTCCAAATCAGCCAAGTGTCGATCGTTCCGAACAGGAGCTTGCCTTCTTCCGCCTTTTGCTTTACACCTTCGACATTATCCAGGATCCATTTCACTTTCGTGCCGGAGAAATAGGCATCAATCAACAAACCTGTTTTATCACGGAAGGTATCGTTTAGTCCTTGTGATTTTAATTCCTCACAGATCCCTGCGGTTTGACGGGATTGCCACACGATCGCATTATAAACCGGGTCACCGGTCTCTTTATCCCATACAACTGTTGTTTCACGTTGATTCGTGATCCCGATTCCTTCGATCTGATCGGGTTTCACACTTGATTCCGATAAAACGCTTGCAATGACGGCAAGGACAGAACCCCAAATTTCATTCGCACTGTGTTCTACCCAGCCCGGTTTAGGAAAATGCTGAGTAAACTCTTTTTGAGCAGTATGAGCGATTTCCCCTTTTTTATTAAAAAGGATTGCTCTTGAACTTGTGGTTCCTTGATCCAATGATAAAATGTACTTTTCCATTGATAACCCCTCCAAAGATTAATTTTCAGTAGATAATTGATGTACTTTTTTAGCTAAACTGGTCTTTCTGTCACTTGAGTAGGCAAGTCCAAGCACGGCTAGAAGAATCACAAGAACCACCCAGAAGCTTGTCGTGACTTGTCCAATGAAAACCGCTTTATAAAAAACGCCTCCAAAAGATCCCCCTAATACCGGACCTACTACTGGAACCCATGAATATCCCCAGTTGGATGGTCCCTTTCCGGGAATCGGAAGTATGAAGTGAGCGATACGCGGTCCAAGATCACGAGCCGGGTTAATCGCATAACCGGTTGTCCCGCCAAGAGAAATTCCGATCGCGATGATAAGAAATCCGACGATAAATGGATTTAATCCGTCTGTAAAGGTATTCGCCCCTATTGATAATAATCCTACTACTAATACAAAAGTTCCAATGATTTCACTTAATAAATTCGAAAAATAATGCGGAATGGCTGGACCGGTAGCAAAGACTCCTAATTTCACACCTGGATCCTTTGTTGCGTGCCAATGGGGTAAAAAGTGTAAATATGTGATGGTTGCCCCGATGATTGCCCCGATCATTTGTGCGAGGATATACTCAGGTACATCGCTCCATGGGAAATCACCATTGAACGCAAGTCCCAATGTAACAGCAGGATTTAAATGTGCACCACTAAACTTTCCTACTGCGTAAACACTCATCGCAACTCCCAATCCCCATCCAAATGTAATGACGATCCAGCCGGCGTTATACGCAAATGACTTCTTGAGATTTACATTGGCGCAAACCCCAGCACCGAAAATAATGAGCAATGCTGTACCTACCACTTCTCCTATAAATGCATTCATGCATCATCCCTCATTTCAATTTGATTTTGCTCTGAATCACTATGAGCTGATATCATCAATCGTTTCCATACACGTAGAGCTTGCGGTATCGATTTTCAGGCTATTATGGGGCTTTTTAGCTCGTTTACCCCATAAATGCTTGTGATAATCCTATCAGTCCAGTCCCACCATGCTATCAGAGCGCGTTGAATCAAAAATAAAGAGACTCACGGAATATGCCCATCTATTGCGGGCACTTCACGTGAGTCTCTTCATCTCTTTCACAACGTATTAACTTGTCATTCATATTACTCCACTATGTAAGCGGTGTCAATGGGTTTTCATTATTTTTATCTGTCAAAATGTTTCCATAGGACTCGATCAGAAGTTGTAATCGCCGTCGCTCCTGCCTCAAGTGCCGCTTCCACTTCATCCACTGTATCAATCAGTCCACCGGCAAAGATGGGCTTGCCAGTCTTGGTACCTATTTCCTTAATAATTTTGGGAACCACACCGGGAAGAACCTCAATGAAATCGGGATCCGTCTTCTGGATTAATTCAATACTGCGGTTCATGGCGCTCGAATCTATGACAAACATTCGCTGGGTGGCATACACTCCCTTTTGCCTCGCTTTCTTTATGACGTTTCCTTTAGTAGATATAATGCCAAAAGGTTTGATTTCCTGGCAGACATATTCAGCTGCGTATTCATCACTCGATAAACCATGAATGAGATCCAGGTGCAAAAACATCTTTCGATTCTCTTTACGGGCATATTCAAAAACACTTTTCAGCATCCCTACATGAAGGTCGAGGAATACACCGTATTGGAAAGATGTTTCAAGCATTTTATCAAAATCCTTCATTGATCTTATGGCAGGTAATATGTTTTGACCTTCAAAACTCAATGTCTTTCACTCCTTAATAGGTATATGCACGTTTATACAAGGAGAAATTATACCATAGTTTGTTCTATTCTTTTCTACTCTTCATTTTAAACCATCCCCATAACGAAAGGCCATTCAAATCGCCCAATTCCCATTTCGGAAAATGGCAATCTTTTTTCCATCGCGACAGATCCCTTCGATATTCATAGTAGCTGAACCGATCATGAAATCTTCATGTACGACACTTTCATTGAGTCCCTTTTCTTCCCGCTCTTCGTCGGATAAGATGTTCCCATCTTTTATACAAGTCGGATATGAGGAACCGATCGCTAAATGATTAGATGCATTTTCATCAAACAGCGTATTGAAAAATAGGACACCGGAGTTTGAAATGGGTGAATGGTGAGGAACAAGTGCCACTTCACCAAGGTAAGCTGCTCCTTCATCGGTTTCGATTAATTTTTTTAAGATTTCTTCCCCTTCTTCAGCGGACACTTCCTTAATTTCTCCATCAACGAATGTGAGGGTGAAGCCGTCTATCACATTTCCATTGTAAGCAAGGGGCTTAGTACTCCTTACTGTCCCGTTCACTCCTGTTTTTATAGGGACTGTATATACTTCTTCTGTCGGCATATTGGCAATGAAGTTGGTTCCCTGTGGGGTCTTGCTCGCACCGGTAAGCCAAATATGATCTTCATGCAGTTCAATTGAAAGGTCCGTCCCTGTCGCGCTGTAGCGAAGGCTTTCGAGATTAAGTGAGTTGAGTTGGGTGGCTTTATCGGTCAAGGTTTGGATATGGGATTTCCATGCAGAGACAGGGTCTGGTTGATCGATGCGCACGGAAGTGAAAATCCGTTCCCATAGACTGTCTACTCTTTCTGATGTCGGTAGATCAGGAAACACTTTATCCGCCCATTTCTGTGAGGGAATGGCGACGATGGACCAGCTGATTTCATCCTTCTCAATCGCTTCATAGAACCGATCAAGTGCATCCCCGCTCGCTTTCTCATAATTGAGTATCCTCTCGGGATCGATACCTTTCAGAAGATCCGGATCATTGGCCTCTATTTGCAGGAACGCTCCTTTAAGATCCACGACCCAATCATGCGCAGCGGCCAGCCAGCTCGGATATTCATAGAACACATCATCCGGTGCCATTTCATAATGCATTCTCATAATTTCTTCATCATACCATTGAACATGTACGATTCTTGCGCCAGCAAGATAGGCTTCCTTCACGACAATGCGAACAAAGTCTTCTGTTCCGAGGGGTGCTGAGATCCAAAGCGGTTGATCTGCTTGTATATTCACTCCGACCTTAATAGCCAGCTCTGCATATTGTTTTACTTTTTCTTGAAATTGTTTATGTATAGTCATTCTGAATTCTCCTATTCCAGTAATCTAGTGATGTAGGTCTTCATTTTTTTGTGAGTGTCCTCCAAGGATTCGGAGGGTTCATCTACCTGGGCTTGTCCATAATACATCTCACCAAATTGATCTGCTTCTTCATTACGTGGAATGACATGCATGTGATAATGAGTCAATTCACTATAGATTCCACCATTTTGGCAAATTGTCACTCCATTCGGTTCAAATAATGCATGAATCGTACGTGCAACCAATTGAGAAGCCCTCATAACTGAGAGACTTTCCTCTTCATCCAGTTCTGTCACTTCCACCTTATGTTTCTTTGGAAGGATCAGTGTGTGACCTGCATGATGGGGAACATGATCCAGTAAGCATGTGACATGTTCATTCTCATAAATGATATATACACTCTCTTTATCATTGCCAAGTCGGCAGCCGAGGCAATTTTTCATTGGAACTCCTCCGATAAAAAGTAGATTTTAAAGGGTTTATTAAAAATGTGTCGAACACTTTTGCATAGACGAAATCAAAGCGATTCTCCTATCATCATATCACGTAATGGAAAGGATATCAGAAAATAATGGAAATCAGATTGCTTAATGAGTCACATGCAGACGAATATTGGAACCTTAGGTTAGAGATGCTAAAACAGAGTCCCTCAAGTTTTGGCAGCAGCTATGAAGAGGCGTTCGAGCGTCCAAATCCAATTGAAATGACAGAAAAAAGGCTTTCAAGCGAAGACAGTTTCACGTTTGGCTGTTTTGTTGAGGGAAGACTGTCAGGGGCTGCTACGATGGTGCGGGAAGCGGCATTGAAAATGAACCATAAAGCTTCCATTTATGCTATGTATGTGACCCCGACACAAAGGGGGAAAGGATTGGCTAGGCGACTGCTGGAAGCGGCCATAAATCTTGCAAAGGAAACAGAAGGAATTGAACAGCTGATGATCACAGTCGTCACCACGAATGAAAAAGCAAAAGGACTTTATCATTCGTGTGGATTTAAACCATATGGAACTGAAAAGAGAGCATTGAAATATAATGAGGAATACTACGATGAAGAGTTGATGGTTTTGTTTTTATAGTTCTTCTTTGGTTGAATGTGTACCGGGAGTCATAATTTCATCATCCCAAAAACGGTGGTTCTCAAACGAGAGATTCACCGTTTTTCATAATACATGATAATCGAAGCTGAACAAAAGGAAAGTCACCACGAAAATGGATACAATAAATGCCTTTACAGGGTTGAGGTAGTGAAGTCGTAGCATTGGGAACATAATGCAATAAAAAAGTATCGTCCACCATAGATTCCATCCTTCAAAATATTCTATGGAATCGGTTTTCCCCGCAGCCCATTCAGTCAATGTGGCTACACCGATATATTTCAGATAATAGACGATCTTTATTCTCCATTCTTCAGGGTAATGGCTCAAAAAAAGAACGACAAGGCAAGGATAAGCAACCATTGTATAAAGCGTATCCGTCACAAACATATTGACAAAAAAACCGTCTAATTCCCACACGGCCTTCACTGTATAGCTGATATACTGATAAAACATATTGAAAAAACTAAAATAGTAGATGGTGGGAAGAAACTCCCTCCACCTACTCCAAGATCCCCATTTCAAGGAACTAAGAACAACCAATACAATCACGGCAATATGAAACATGGGATCCCCCCATAGTATGATACAAATGATTGGTCATAGTGTACCCTACTATATGGAAATTCATTCCCATATTTAGTATTCCGTTATAGCCATGGTTGCTGGCTATCCATAAATAAATCCGCTACTTTATTGCTGAACTCTCTTAAATAATGGAGATAGTCCTCCCCACCGTAGTTATAACGCTTATTATACATCTTTGCTACCACAACGTTTAAAGATGGGATGACAAGAAGCGTCGGGCCAGTAACTCCAAGTATTTGATACGAATCACGGGGTACCCTTTCCCCCATTTCACTTCTCGACCGCGCATCTCCTTGTACATACCAGAAAAGGCCGTTATCTGGAAGGGACGAGTCATGATAAACACCATTTTGAATCGAGGTGGATAACTCGATCACCTGGGATGGAACAATCTGTTCACCGTTCATCCTGCCCTTTTGCATGTGCAGTTGTCCCCATAGGGCAAACTCCCGCGCGGAAACGAATAAATTTTTTTCAGTACCATCATTGGTCGTCCCCAGTCCTGAAAGAGACGGTTCCGTTACTTCTCCGATAATGTTCACAAGGTTTGCGGCAGGTTCTGTCCGCCAGCCAGTTTCTTTTAATCCGATACGAGAGAATATCCGTTCTTCCAATAGCTGAGGAAACCCTTTTCCATAAAGTCGCTGAATCAATTCGGTCAAGATCTCCACGCCTATGTTACGATAAGCCCAGCCGGTCCCTGGCTCAAATTCTCTGTACCAATTGCCCTTCTCATCGATATGAAGTCCGTGGGAATGAGTGACAAGGTGCCGGATGGTCGTACCGATGACCATTTTTGAATCCATTTCAGGCATATATTCACAAATAGGATCGTCAAGACTCTCAATGTATTTATCATATAATGCAAAGGAAACGGCAAGTCCTAAATAGCTCTTTCGGGCAGATGCCACATTGAATTGTGAATCGGCTCGGACATTTCTCGCATCCACAGCATGGGAGTGACGTCCACTATAATGCTCTACCACTACATGATTATCTTTAAGAATATAGAGCGCGCCAGCAGAGCTTCCATTTTGATCTTTGATATCTTCCACCCAGGAAACCAGTTCCTCTGCCAGGTATCCCACTTGCTTCACGCTTTTACCCATTCCTCGGCTAACATTCCATAGACAACATGATCTACATAGTGATCGTAAAGCCACTCTCTTTGTCGGAGCTTCCCTTCTTCTACAAATCCGAGTCTTTCGGGGATGCTACGGCTCCGATGGTTAAATTCAGCAGCGGTTATCTCGACTTTATTCATTTTATAATAATCAAAGGCGTAGCTCGTCAACCCTTTAGCCACGGTCGTCATGATACCTTTCCCTTGATAGCCCTCACCCAGCCAATAGCCGATATAGGCGACTTTATTAGACCAATTCAGTTCATTGAAACCCGCAATACCTACGATTTCATTTTGATAAACGATTGCAGTCGTCAAACTCTTATTATTGGCAAAGCCCAAGCGGGTCGCCTTAATGAACTCCTTTGAATCCTCCAGTGTTTTAGAGTAGTCTACCCAAGGGAGCCACTCCCGTAAATAAGAGCGGGATCCATCTGTCAGTTCGAATAACCTTTCTGCGTCTTGTACATCAAGTAGTCTTAATTCCAGTTTATCGCTTAATTGATAGGTAAACATCTACATTGCTCCTTATCTTTATCTTTGATTTGTGAGATTATGGATATTCATGAAATTCTTTGAAGCGGTCTCCTTCTTCGTAATGCGGTGTGTGGCCGCTTTTTAAGAGGGACGGACCTTCATACTTATAATTATGGTAAACTGCTACTGCTCCATGAAGGTCCGACCCTCAAATGGAATGATTATCGGAAGGTTTGCGTTACCTTCCCTTTTCCATCATGGACTTCTACTTTTCCGTATGCCCCATTGATGAAGGTAATCTGGGGCGGCTGATGACCACAGTCGATATCATATACCACCGGGATTTGTAACTCGCTGGCGATTTCATGATACACATCTTCTGCTGAATAGCCATCCACTGGAGTATTAGCGGCACTTCTTCCGAAAAGCAGACCTGAAGAATGGTCTAACCATCCTGCAAGTTTCATTTGTACGAGTGTACGGCGTAAATCTGCCGTATTTATCTCACAGTTTTCGAAATACCAAATGATCGGTTCATCGACTATATATTTTTTCCTGAAAGAAGCCACATCCCCGAATGGTGTGCCGATAAGGTTTCTGATCACATCGATGCAGCCTCCGAGGACCCGGCCATCCATTTCTACCTTCCTGTCTCCGATGGTTTTCCAGACCGTGGGCTCCGTTAAATGAAACACTTGTGGTGAAGGCTCTCCATGATTCCATTCTTTTTGATACTTTTGGGATGATAATTGGGTTACTGTTGAGCCTTTTTCTGTGGAAAGGACACCTTCCCATTGTTTAGTCGTTGGATCAGTAACCTCTCCTCTCAAGTCAATGAGGTTGGTCCCATGTGCCGTGGCCATTCCTGTCTTTAAAGTTAATGCAAATAAAAGGGCACTAATATCGGAATATCCGAGCACCCACTTAGGCTTGATATGTTGATAGTCGATTAATTCGAGCACTTCTATGAGGAGTTCTCCTCCCCAGGGCGGAATGATGAGTGAAATCGAATCATCCTGAAGCATTCTATTTAATTCGGATGCTCTTTCCGTTGCCGGAGCAGACTTTGCTTTGTGCTGCTTCCAAACGGTTTCACCACACTCTATGCTGTACCCCTCTTCTTCCATTTTAGTTATCGCTTTCTTCAGCAAATCGTGGAGCTCATCTGGCACGCCTGAGGAAGGTGCGGTCAAGCCCACAGTAGAATGTCTCTTAAGTAATGGGTATGTAATCATCTCTATCCCCTCCCAGTGGTTTACCCGATTTTACCAGAATGGTAGAGTGGGGACAAGAATTATTTTCCATTTTGAGGGACGGACCTTCTCTAATCATATTATGGTAAACCCAGTTTGATAGATGGAGGTCCGTCCCTCAGTACAACAATTATTTACAATAATTTGAACGATTTGAAAAGGTTCATGGGATTTGGGGTGTTTGGGAGGTTTGTATGGTAGAATGATTTGGTTGCGTAAAATTGGGTTTATGGAGGTACTATTTTGGAAAAGAAGACGGTGAAACAAAGCCTGGCGGTTTTGATGATATCATTTATGGCGATGACGCCTTTTCAGCAGACGGCACATGGTAAATCAACAGTAGAAATCAATGCAGATGCTGCAATATTAGTAGAAGCAGATACAGGTAAGATTGTTTATAGTGAACATGAAGACAAGGCACTCGGTATTGCCAGCATGACGAAAATGATGACGGAGTACCTTGTGTTAGAAGCGATTGAAAAAGGGAAAATAACATGGGATCAAACGTATAAAGTAAGCGATAAGGTATATCAATTAGCCAATGCTCCCGGATTAAGCAATGTTCCATTAAGAGCAGGTGAAGAATATACGGTAAGGGAATTGTACGATGCGATGGTCATCAAGTCCGGTAATGGTGCCGCGATTGCGCTTTCTGAGGTGGTGGCTGGTTCGGAAGGGGAATTTGTGAAGATGATGAATGCCAAAGGGAAGGAACTTGGCTTTGAACATTATCAATTCGTCAATTCCTCCGGGCTCAGTAACTACGATATGCTGGGGATGTATCCTGAAGGAACCGATGTGAATGATGAGAATGTGGTATCAGCGGAAGATATGGCAACCCTTGCCTATTACCTCCTTCATGATTTCCCTGAAGTATTGGAAACATCAAGCCTCACTTCAAAAGTATTCAGACCCGGGACAAGTGAAGAACTGGTCATGAAAAACACAAATGGCCTATTAAAGGGTAAATCCTATCATTACAAAGGTGCAGATGGCCTGAAGACAGGCACGACTCCCTTCGCCGGTTCCACCTTTACCGGGACGGCAAAAAGAAATGGGGTCCGTTACATTACTGTCATTCTTGACGCAAAGGATGAATACGGTCAGCCAAGCAGTGCAGAACGATTTATTCAAGCGAGAGAACTCCTCGATTACGGTTTTGATGAATTTAAGACTGTAAACTATGACTTGGATAGCATCGAAAAGAAAAAGAAGCATACCATACCGGTTCCGAATGGGAAAGAGCAGGAAGTGACAATTAAGGTCGACAAACCTCTCTCTATCCGCTTAACGGATGAGGAAAAAGACAAGGTGAAAACCAAACTGAATCTCGATGAAAAAAAAGTCAACGAGGATGGGTCCCTTATTGCTCCTATTGAAAAAGGAGAAAAGATCGGGGAAATGGTTATCGATACAAAAGAAAAAGAAGAATATATCTTTGACAATAAGTCTTCAGCATATAAGGTGGATGTTTATGCGGCAGAATCCGTAAAGAAAGCGAGCTGGATTGTCAGAAGTGCGCGCGGCATTCAGGATTTTTTCGGTAATCTCTTCTAACGGATAAATCAATCGTTAATGATTGAGTTGGATTTAGGGTTTGCTTTTCTATCCCGTTCGTGTCAAACTTATTTAGTCAAGGATTTAGAAAGCAGGTGGCATAATGATAGAAGTAAAACTATCGTCTCTTAGCGACGGAGATCTTAATCGTGGAGTTTTTGCAAAAAGAGATATAACTAAAGGAGAGCTGGTTCATGAAGCACCAGTCATCCCATACCCTAACGAGGAACATGAGCATATCGAGAAGACGTTCCTGGCGGATTATGTATTTGAATACGGAATCAATCACACAGCACTTCTACTAGGATACGGAATGTTGTTCAACCATTCATATACACCCAATACGACTTACGAAATCAATTTTGATAATCATACTTTCGACTTTTATGCGTATAAAGATATTCAAGCCGGAGAAGAACTGCTTATTAATTATAATGGCGAAGAGGATAATAATGAGCCGCTTTGGTTTAATAAAGATAAGAATGAAGAAGAATAATGAAAAAAGGGACTTCCAAGTTGGAGGTCCTTTTTTCATTTATTGAGGGACGGACCTCTTTAAATGCTCCAGATGCGATTAAGAATCCGCATGAAACCTGAATTCCTCATGGAGATGGTATGTTAATTCGAGGTCCGTCCCTCTTCCAGTTTCGCGAGGATCCTTCTCTTACGGTAGAGCATGCGACCGGTCTCTCCTATGTCTTTGATCATGGATTTATTGATGAAGGATCCGAACAGGATACCGGCGATAGGAATCATTTGAAAGAGTTTTTTCCATCCGAAGTTGTCACGAAAGCTGATCATCACTTCCCTCCACCCCTGCAGCTGGGAAAGGGTTTGCTCTCTTTTATCCTTCTTTTCCCCATTAAAGTCCTCCAGTTCTTGTAATATAGCTTGTTTACCTACAATGTCTGATGAAACAAATTGGAGGCATTTGATGATAAAAATGCGCTCTTCTTGATCATTGGGATCATAACCGTAGCACAAGGCTATTTCTTGAAGGGTTTTAAGTGATATGCCCAGAATGAATGGGATATCGATACTTAATGTCAGAAAACCACCGATACCTGTAGTGGCACCTTGAGTCATCGCCACCTTTTTCCTCATACCCACGATTCCTTCGCTCACTTGATCCATATAGTTAAGGGGAAGAGCTTCAATTTTCTTTAGGGTTAAACCAGTCTCTCCCGTTTTTTGGATGAATCGATTTAAGACTTCCTTCTCACTTGTCAGGTGACTCCCGCCTTTTTGTATGTAGCTCCCTATTTCATCCAAGGCTTGTCCGATTTTATTATGTACCATTTGAGGGGTGATCCGATCAAGAATCATAAATGGAATCCTACCGAGTTTCTCCCAGAACCACAATCCTTTTTGATCATCTGTCCATTCATTGACAATCTTAAGTTCCTTTAAGAGAGCCTCTTTCGTTTCTTCTTGACGCATGTTACAGCTCCTTTCGATTGCGTATAAAAAAACAGGCTTAGAAGCCTGTTTTTTTAGCGTATTTTAAACCAGGTCTCCGGTTTTTTCTTCTAAGATTTCCACCTTAATTGTGCGTACCCGGCGGTTATCCACTTCTTCGACGCTCACCTTCAAGTTTTCATAATCGAAGCTGTCGCCTTCTGATGGGAGGTCTTCGAAGCTTTCAACGACCCATCCCCCAATTGTATGATAAGAGCTTTCAGGCTCTGGTACGTCGAGTAACTCTGTGAATTCATCCAATTGATATTGGGAATCGAATCGATATTCTTTATCGCTGATTTTCCTCATGGAATGAGTTTTCTCATCTTGCTCATCCCAGATTTCCCCTACAATCTCTTCCAGGATATCTTCAAGGGTGATGATTCCGGTGGTTCCACCAAATTCATCCACTACAATGGCCATATGCACATTGTTCTTTTGAAGCTTAGTAAGAAGAGAAGAGATTTTAACCGATTCAAATACAAACATCGGTTCACGGATCAATTCCCGGATGTTCACTTCACCGAACTTAATCAAGTGTGTGAAGAACTCTTTTTCAGAGAGAATTCCGATAATGTTATCGATATGATCCTCATATACTGGAACCCTCGAAAACCGTTCTTCAAAGAACATTTCTTTGATTTCTTCTATCGGCTGGTTCACCTCAACGGCCATCACATCGATCCTAGGCGTCAAAACCTCGGTAGCAAGGATATCATCAAAGTCCATGGAGCGGTGAATCAACTCCCTTTCTTCTTTATCGATGACTCCTTCTTCTTCACTAATATCGAGCATCACCTTTAACTCTTCCTCTGTGACAGACGGCATCTCGTGATCTTTTGAGAAGAATTTCGATACCAACTCCTTTAATTTAATAAAAAAGAAGTTGATCGGTGTAAGGACCTTGATTAAGAAAAATAGCACGCCGGATATGGTCAGGGAATATGTTTCTGCGTTTTCTTTAGCCAATGATTTCGGGAGAATTTCACCGAAAATCAGAATTAACAGCGTCATGACAAACGTACTGATGATAAGACCCGTGTTTCCTCCGAAAATATCTGTCGCAAGCTTTGCTGAAATACTTGCTGCCGCGATGTTCACGATATTGTTCCCGACTAATATCGTAGACAGGGCTTTATCAAAATTCTCAGCAATATAATGCGCTTTAATGCTTCCTCTTCTTCCTTCACTTACGAAATTCTTAAGTCTAATCTTATTGACGCTTGAGTAAGCCGTTTCCGCCGATGAGAAAAAGGCAGATAAAAGGATTAATGCTCCTAGTAATACTAATGAATTCAGTGGTATATCGTCCAAAAAAAAGTCACTCTCCTGTAATTGCTTATCTATTATGCTGGATCAACCAGAAAAAACCATTAATGTTTGAAATAAGGCCAAAGCCTGTGGGGAAACCTGCTTCAACATGCGCTTTCGATCTTCATCCCCTAGTGTATCCATCACCTGCAGGACTTCATGTAATTCATTATGCAAATGCTTCATTTCATTTCGTATATGCTTTACCTGCTTTTCAAGCACCGATTGATCGATCTGATGGGACTTCAATAAAATCATACGATCTTTGATTTCATGCAAGGTCATTTTCATTTGCTGACATTGTTCAATCAGTTTCAAGTCGGCTAATGACTCTTCATGATAGTATCGATAATTATTATGGGACCGGTCGCACTTCAATAATCCCATTTTTGTGTAATAGTCTATGGTTCGCTTGGATACTTCACTTAACTTCGATAGCTCGCCTATTCGATACAACTTCCCAAGTGATCACCTCTAGAGTAGTATACTGCATTTTAATAAAACCGTACAGTTAAACGTTACGGTTTAGGGACGGACCTCGAAAATCTATCTACTTCATGGGTGAAACGCATGCTGGTTAGGGATTCGCCCTGAAATATTGCGATGTTTTGAGGTCCGTCCCTCTAGTTCAAATGTATTCCTATTAATTTTGGTTGAAAGGTCTTCTTAATCGTAAGAATGGAACTACGTGAATGAGACTCGCTGCTACTATCATCAATGCCCCCGCCGATAGCAACAACCAAAATAATGCGTTGCCGCCTGTAGTTGGTGAAGAGGAAATGATAAAACTTAACGCAAGGTAGATCATGCCCATTAAAGCCAGGCAAATCCGGAATCCCGCTTGCTTAAATACTCTAAATCCAAACAATATTAATAGATAGCTGGCACTGATTATCATCATTCCAGGGTAAAGTGGCGAGAACTTAGCTGCATATACAAAGAAATCAAGGGTAACAATATCATTCGAATTCGTTACACTTCCATGAACCATCTCACTTAATGGAGCCGAATACCTCCATTCCCAGGAATGATCCAGTAATGCACTCCCCTCATACCAAGAAACCAAAGTCGAAAAACCGAGTACAAGCATTCCAATTCCTACTTGAGACCAATATTTAATAGACATAACCTACTTCTCTCCTTTGAGGGACGGACCTCAATAAATGCTCTATTTTTTGATTAAAATCTTTATTTATCAAGGGATCCACCCTTAAATAAGGTGTCAAATTGAGGTCCGTCCCTTAATTTATCCCTTGGACTTTCACCTTTGGCCATTTCTTATCCCACTGCTTTTCCTGCACCCTTTTTTCATATATGGAAGACAGTGCCTCTTTCTCTTTAAAGGGTGGGGTCGGCTTTATTTGAAGAGAGGTCAAGTCTTCTATCCCCCATGGTGCAACTAAAATAAGTTCATTCTTCTCGTTCAGCTTCAGTGCAATAGAGGTAGCAGTCTCCGGAAAACGGGAAACGGCATCGATTGTAGAGGTATATGGCTCTTCTCCATTAATAATATGCATCCTTGCCTGGTTTTTCACAGACCAGGGTTCGTCAGGAGCTTTATCCTTCAATTTGGATTCTAAATGTTTTTCAAATTGTTCATTTGTATTTGATGCATCAAAGTACACGACATCAATATCCGACAGGTTCGTTCTGTCGGAGTGCCCATGCAGTGCATCCCACACTTTCGTCCTTACAAACCCTGCACAAATCCACCAGTCGGGCAGATGAAGGGTTTGTGCGGTTTTAAGGATGTTCATCATCCAGGAATCATTACCTATTAAATCCAATATGTCCTGTTCGGATTTGATCACATTCTTCCCTCCTAATTCCTTCTGGGTTCAATCGAAGACATAATCCAAGATTTCTTCCATATTTAAATGGAGCATTTTAACTTATTTTACCATAGCTCACAGCGTATAATGGATTCTTTCCTGGTTCCTCTCGATTGTTCGACCAGTGGGGTTTGGATCCCACTAAAAAATGCCAGGAAGCTTTTTCCTGACATTTCCCATTCACTGTCCTCCGGTAAACCAGCTGCTAGCTTTCACACGTTCTTCTTCCTGTAGTTGACTTTCGTGTTGATTGCCTGCTTCAAATGTATTCTGAGAGAATTTCCGTCTTAGAAGACCACTTATTATACCGAAAATAATGGCAATGCCTATAATCCACCATAGCATGTGCATTACACCTCCATTAGGAATACTTTCCTTACATATACTTACGTTTAAAGAAGCAGTAGGTTTCATATTTGGCAAATATTATTCTTCTGTGGTATCCGGTTCTTCTGTGTTTTCAAGCTGATCGGCATTCCGGACTTTCTCTTCCGTTGAGGAGTTGTAGTATCCTTGTTTTTCATTTTGCTTTTTTAGTTCGAAGTATTTATCCATGGCTCTTTTGGCTATGGTCTTGTTTACATATGGGTCTTTATCCTGATGTGAATACGGGAGAACCACTGAGAATGCTACTTCAGGATTGTTATATGGTGCATAGCCGATTAAAGTCGTGTTAAAGGTTTTGTATTGTTTTTTTTTCGAAGGACTATAGTAAAATGCTTCTGCTGTACCGGATTTTGCTGCGGCATCATAAGGAGCTGTCCTAAAATTATTAGCTGTTCCATTTGCACCATGAGCAACTTGATAGAAGCCTCGCTGGACTTGTTGGATTTGTCTTTCCGTTGCATCAATTCGATTTAAGACCTGAACATCATTTTCGTAAATCAAAGGCCCAACCTTATCCCTCTCCTGACTTGGTTCCCGAACTTCTTTCATTAGGTGAGGTTCCATCCTGAAACCTCCGTTGGCGATTGTAGATGCATATTGCACAAGTTGCATTGGTGTATACAAATCGTATTGTCCAATGGCGAAATCCATTAACATACCGGGCTTTCTTCCGGTCCCTTTTAATCCTTCTACTTCCCCTGGGAGATCAATGCCCGTCTTCACACCAAGCCCGAATTGACTATAATAATTTCGCATAGTATCAAATGCTTTTGGATCCATATCAATTGGCTGGTCTTTTCTGTATACCCCACCTGCAATTTTGATTGCTGTTTTAAACATGTACGCGTTTGAAGAGATCTCCAGGGCATCTATATCATTTAAGTAAATAGGCCCTCTTGAAAGGTTAAACCATGATCGTTTAACGGGAGTCCCCTTTATTGCAATCGCTTCATCATACAAAACATCCCCAACATTCAACGCCCCAGTCATATACCCTGTCAACACAGTAGCACCCTTTACAGCAGATCCTACCCCATATTCAGAAGTATACGTTCCTAAAGCATAATCCTGTAGTTCCGTCTTTCCGTTTTCATCCTTACCATACTTCTTTCCTACCATGGAGAGGATCTCACCTGTGTGCGGATCCATCATGACGACAAATGCACGGTCCAAAAACGGAGATTCCCAATATTTCGACGCTTGTTTACTAAGCTCTTCTTCTACAATCTTTTCAATTTCTTTCTGAAGTTGCAGGTCAATTGTCAATACGACATCCTTGCCGCTATGACCCTCGCTGACGAGCTGAGTATCCAGTACGCTTCCATTTTTAGTAGTATACTCGATTTCCTCTTTTTGTCCTTTAAGGACGTTTTCATACTCTGATTCAAAATAACTCGTTCCAACCCGATCATTCAAAGCGTACCCTTGAGCTTTATATTCTTTTACAAGTTCGCTTGGCAACCCTTGTTGTGAGGTGGAAACCCTACCCAGAATGGTTCTCAGCGTACTATCATTCACATACTTTCTTTCCCAGTCAGTAGTCACGTTCACACCGGGCATCTCAGATAAACGCTCACTCACCCTCGCCATCTCTTCCATTGAAACATCTTTATTTTTGATGATCTGTGGACTCAAGGCATATCCCGTATTGAACTCACGGAAGATAGCCAGGACTTCCATTTGCTGTGTGGAAAAAGAGTTGATGTCTGCTTCGGTGATTCTCTCAAGCTGCATACCGTAAATCTTCTTGTTTCTCTCATCCTCGACCAATTCTTCATCATCTTCGAGCTTCTTGATTTCTTCTTTTGAAACAAGCTTTTCCGCTTTATCAGGATGAGTGAGAAGCCAAAAGTCCTGCTTGTCACGATCTGTAATTTTATTTGTATCCATTTCAATCAATTCAGCCAATTTCTCCGCTACCTTAAGCATCTCTTTAGGCTTAGTCGTTTGTGTTCGCGTGTACGTAATGGCATTGAGCGGTACGTTGTCGACAATGACATTACGGTAACGGTCATAAATTTTCCCTCTTGGAGGTGTTCCATTATGGGACTTCACATTTTCAGTTCTTGCGACTTCTGCTTCATAATGGTTTCCCTGCACGATTTGTACAATTCCAAGACGAAGAATCAGAAGTGAAAATAGAAAAAAGACCGAAATAAACAGTAAATTCATTCTCAATGGGACATGGGTTTTTTTCTTTTTCTTCTTTTCCTTCAAGTTGAATAACCCCTTTTAAGCTCGTATTTTACCAAAATATGATAATGTTCTAGTCCTATTTTATAGAATTTTCGACTATATTTCTACCTCTATATGGAATAAAACCCATTAATTTTACTTCATTGGGTATTGATGGTGAAAAGTGGATGGAATATAAGGAATATGAGATATATGTATGGGGTTTTTGAAACTGCGAAAAATGTCGAAGAAGGAGTATAGACAAAGTGGTTCCATTTCTTTTAGAATATAGTCGTATTCAAAGCAATAAAAAATGAAACCAAAGCTCTCTTTATTGCGTAGAATTGGTAACTAGATGATTGAGAGGTTGAAGGCTGTTATGTTTAGTAAATTGATGTGCAGGTTCGGTATTGGGGCAACAAAGATTGATTTGGTATTAAATAAGAAGGAGTTTCGACCAGGGGATGTCATCAAGGGTGAATATGAACTCACCGGCGGTCCTGTAGAGCAGAAGTTAAAAAGGATTGAGACAGATCTTTTACAGTACGACGATAATCGTTCTTCTATTCTTCATCAGAATACCATATTAAGCTCATCAACGATGAAAGCAAACGAACAACGCACCATTCACTTTTCGTGCAGACTTTCAGATGCATTTCCACCAAGCAGTGAAACAGTTTCATATAAGTTCGTCACCCGACTTGTCTTTGACGATGGCGTCAACAGCGTCGATCATGATGAATTTCAGATTTTGATATGAACGTAAGCCCTTCTATTTCGGAAGGGCTTTTATAATGTTGTTATCTCTTTCCTACCGAAAATCCTTCAAATAATCTTCCACCGTGAGCCTGGAGAACAGAATCAACCAGTCTCACTACTTTCTTCTTATCATCTTTTCGATAAAATTCTTCGAAAGCTTGCACATATTCCTTGGCAAATTGGTGATCATACTCTTTTAATGCACGGACAATCCATTTAGAAGAGCCTATCCAATGATGATTCGTCCTCAGCACAAACTCATGAAGTGATTCCCCTATGGAGTTCGCGATGAAGATGCTTTCTCCTCTATTCGTCGAGCCGATAAAATCTTCAAGGGCATCCGTAAGAAAATATCTTTTCATCCGAATGGTCTCCGCTGACCACTCAGGAGGTCCGTCCCTCAAAATGGTATTCGCTTCTTGTTTGATTGCGTCGATGGTTGGGTGGTCAGTGAGTGGAATTCCTTCAGACACCATCCTTGGTAAGGAAGGGCGAGCACGCTTAGAGTCTGATTGGAAGTAGTGACGGAGGGTTTTTAAATTGTGTACAAATACTTCTATCGGCCATCCGTAGTAAATAAGGGATTCCCGGTATTCAGTTTGGAGTCGTTCATCGATGACCACAATATCAAGGTCGGAAGTTGCTGTCTCTTCTCCTCGAACCACGCTTCCCCCGAGAAGTGCGGCTTGACAGGTGGGGAATTTTTCGTGGATGAATCGTTTGGCTGCTTCAGTTGCTGATGGTCTTATCATCGGATGTCTTCCTTTCTCCTCTGATGATTAATTCTTCCAGATCCAGCACATGCTTTATCATATAGGCAGGGTGAATCTCTCCTGGGGACTCACGGTCATATTTATTAATCCACAAAGTATCCATTCCGATCGAATGAGCCCCTAAAATATCAGTGAAATAGTTGTCACCTATAAAAAGGGTCCTGGCAGCCTCTGAATTAAAAACATCGAGGACATGTTGAAATATCCCTACATGTGGTTTGGAGAAACCGACTCTTTCAGAAATGATGACGGAGGACTCCGGAAAAATATCTGATAATTCCAGGCGCTCAACCTTTTCATACGCATTAAACGCAGTTCCATTTGTAACAATCCCAATCCTTACTTTTTTCTTTAAGTGGGATAGGAACCTATTAACCACTGTATCAGGTTTGATTGAGTGGACATAGGCCGCTTGAAAAGTCTTTACTATCTGTCGTAAAACCCAAGGAGTGGCGCTTACATTGAAATCTGCCAAAGTGTTCTCCATTCTCATGGTCGAAAATTGCTGAAAATTCAACTCGTTTGAGGAAAACCTCGGCCATAGACGATGATGATGATTTGAAAATGTTCTCAAAAACTCAAATTGATCAAGTTCCTTCAGAATAGGGAACTGACGGATGGTCTCATACACTCCTCTTTTAAAAGCAGCTGAGTGATCGAACAGCGTATCATCCAGATCAAATAACATTAAGTCATAGTTTTTCAGTAATAGTGGGCTCATGTGAGTATACTTCCCTTTCACTTCTAAAAACTCAATAAATGCTGGTCTAGCCTTTCAGGTTGACTCTGTGTATTCTTGTTTCTCCTTCTTCCTCCCTAGACTGTGTCCAATCACGATTCCTATGATCAGGATAAACAGATAGTCTGTTTCAAAACCTTTCGTGAAAAAACCTGTAATTCCCCATCCGAGGATAGCGCCAAATATGACTAAGAAAAGGGATTTCATATCATTTCCTCCTTCCTAATAGAATCCGACCATTGTGAGGAGTCCGACTCCGATGATGGTGGTCAATCCACCTGAGACAATTGCAAGGAAAAGGGTCCGTATTTGTTTGGTTTCAACCCAGATACTGAAGGCAACTACTACGCTGAGGATGATTCCGAAGAAAACAGCCGCATATGGGTTGGACGGAGCTAAAAGGTCGTTCCAATTCAACCAATTCATTTACTACACTCCTTTAGTGTATATCTCGCCTATCTAAACATCATTAAAACGTCTGTAATCATAAGTATATCAAAGGAAGACCATAATATGGGATTAATTTGTTCTGTTCTGATTAGAAAGTAACCGTCGAATGATCCTAGTAAAATTTACTATATGTTGATAACACGGGTTTCCCTCCATAGTGGTAACAACTACCTGTTTTAAAATTAACAGAATTATATTTCAATAAAACTATGAAAACTTTAAAACTTTTATCCATCTTATTATTGTCTGTCACTTTTGTCATTGGATTTGGACATTCTTCCAAAGTTGCCGCTGCTGGTACCTACACGGTCACTTATGGGGATACGATGTGGAAGATTGCCGTGAAACATCAGGTTGGAGTATCCGAGCTGATTTCAGCAAACCCCGGGATCAGTAACCCGAATATGATTTATCCTGGTCAAAGCTTAAATATCCCAGGAGCAAATGCCACTGCTGAAAGTTATACATATGAAGTAGTGAAAATCGTGAACATGGAGCGTTCAAGAGTGGGTTTACCCCCATTGAAGGAAAATTGGGAGTTGTCCCGTGTCGCTCGCTATAAGTCGGAAGACATGATCGCGGAGAACTACTTCAGCCATACATCCCCGACATACGGATCCCCATTCCAAATGATGAAGGATTTCGGGATTTCCTACCAGGCAGCAGGAGAAAATATCGCTGCAGGTCAAAGGACTCCATCTGAAGTGGTAGAAGCGTGGATGAACAGCGAAGGTCATAGAAAAAATATCCTCTCCCCGACTTATACAGAAATTGGAGTAGGATATGTGAAAGGTGGATCGTACGGTCATTATTGGACTCAAATGTTCATAAAAAGATAATGAATGATAATTGTAGACCCTGGTACTGTACCGGGGTCTCTTTTTAATGTTTTCCCTCTTTCATCTAGTAAGTACTGCGGCTGATTTCAAGAATAACCGTGAAGCCATTGTCATATGTAGAAACAATTTCTTGAACATAAACGGCATGCGTCCCTAATTCTTCCCTCTTTTGGGTCACGATCCTTTGCAACAGCGCTGCGAGTGATTCCTCTTCCCCTAACACAATATCAATAAATTCTTGATCCTTCATTTTTTCCACTCCCTTTCTTCTCTATACGAATGAAACGAGGCTGGAGTTTCATGTTTTTTTAAAAAAAGTTCAAATAAATGGAAATAAAAAAGAGCCAACACAATGGTTGACTCTCTCTATTATTAAAATGTTTGTGCTAAATCCTTTGCTCTTGCAATTGCATTCTCTTTGATTTCGGTTGCTTTATCAGGCATTGCTGCATGTCCTTCTACAAATAATCCTTCGAATGAAGGAACGCCATAGAATTGCATCATCACTTCCAGGTAGCGGTGTCCCATTTCCATTGCGGCTGCCGGACCCTCTGAGTAGATTCCTCCACGTGCTTGAATGTGAAGAGCTTTTTTATCTGTTAGAAGTCCAACCGGTCCCTGCTCCGTGTATTTGAAGGCTTTACCTGCCACTGAAACAGAGTCGATATATGCTTTCATTACTGGAGGGAATGAGAAGTTCCAAAATGGTGTAACGAAAATATATTTATCAGCGTCGACAAACTGATCGGATAATTCACCAAGTCGGCCAACTTTTGCTTGCTCTTCTTTAGAAAGTTCTTCGAATCCTTTCCCGGATTGCAATTTACCCCAGCCGCTGAATACGTCAGCATCGATTTGTGGGATGTTTTCTTTATACAAGTCCAAAGTAACCACTTCGTGACCAGGATTTGCTTCTTTATACGTATCGATAAATGCCTTCCCTACAGCCATGCTGTAAGATTGTGTGTCATCGTGTGGATGTGCTGTAATATATAATACCTTCGTCATGTTGAATCGTCCCTTTCTGTATGTGAAATGATCCTTATCAAGGTTTTGAAATGATTTGAAATCATTTATCTTGAACCATGATAGTCTTAATTCAAGATTAATAATATAGGATATTACTTCGAAACACAAATGAAAAGCTTCTAATCGAAAAAAATAGGGAATTAGTCGCAGAAACGGACTGATTCCCTATAAAAAACTTAGTCACTGTCAGGATACGTTCGTTGTAAAAAGGTCACAGACTGATGAATCAATTGCTTTAACACCGATTCATCAATGTCTGCTACTTTATTTATGTACACACACGCTTTACCGGATGTATGCTTCCCGAATGACTCCAAGAGTTTCTCTCTTTCAGAGTCACCTGTGGCAAAGTATAAGCTTATCTTGGCCTTTCTAGGTGAAAACCCCACTAATGGAGCATCTCCCTCGTGACCCGTTTTATATTTATAATGATAAGAACCGAATCCGATAATACTGGACCCCCACATCTTTGCTTCAAAGCCTGTTGCTTCACTGAAAATATCGAGCAGCCTATAAGCATCCTCCTTTTTATTAGGATTTTCCACTCCCTCAATAAATTCAATGACGCTCGCATCATTTTGTTTTGTTTTCAATTCATACATATGACCAGCTCCTTTTACCTTTTCTTCCTAACCCACTATTTCTCTTTTCATACTGCGGATTCCTGCATGGAGTCTGAAATGATGAAATGGTTTAATTTCCTCATATTCTTTGACATCTATCACCGTATCGATTATGATGGTTTCATAATTTAATATTCTCCTAAAGGGGAGTAGCTGTAACAATAAAGTCGTCATTACAGAGTGTATGCTCTCGGCTTTATTGACAACCATGTTGTTAGCGAGACCTTTACCAGTTGGTGAAGGCTGATATATGTCCAGAAAAGACCTTTACCATCATTGGTAAAGGTCTTTTCTTTATTTATTCACTTTGAAAGGAAGTAATGAACAATGAAAAAGTTAAAATCAAACCTCTCTCGATTAATAGAAGAGAACAAAAAAGAAATGATAAGAAGTCGACGGGAGATGGACAGAATCGAAGAAAAAATCGATAAGAAATATACAACTTCACAAAAGGAGCAAGCCTAATGTTACTGCGTAAATACATGTCCCTTTTCGGTGTCGGATCTGCGAAGATTGATCTTGTGCTGCCTAAAACTTCATTTAAACAAGGAGAGCCCTTGCATGGTTACTTCTTTTTAGAGGGTGGTATTATCGAACAAAAGCTGAAGCGGGTAGAATGTGATTTGGTAATGTTCGATAAGAATGGAAAAAAAGAGAAACTCATTGATTCGACCACGGTATTACAATCGGATATTATCCGGGCAGATGAACGCAATAAACTATCATTTACCTACCGAATTCCTGTGGGAGTCCCTCGTTCTCAAGATGGCGTCCGTTACTTGTTCAAGACTAAGCTGACGTTTGACCAGGGTGTTGAAAGCGTGGATGAGGACTTTATTTCAATTGTATAGAAGAATGGCTCGCTATCCTCTGCGAGCCATTCTTTCATGTATTTTCTTTCTTAATGTCCTCAAGTAGTGAAATGATTCTTTCATTCTGCTCGATCATCGTCTGATTCTGCTTCCTGAATTTCGTGAAATCATACGAGAAGATCAGAAGGAACACAGCTAAAACTATAATCATCAATATCGGTCCTCCAATATTATTACTATTTGTCCGGATTATACTTGTCTTCCTTATTCTTGAAATAAATCAGTTCGGGATCGCCGAGGTCCAGGTTTTCAATCATTCCGCTTGGAGTGTATCCATTTTTCTTGAAAACCTTTTGCATCTCGATGTTTGACTGATTAGTAGATGAAAAGATTTTTTCTGTTGGGGAAATCTTCTCAAAATAAGTCAACAGGGAAGACGCATATCCTTTTCTCCTCTCCTCAGGAGCGATGATGATAAGGGAGACAAATGTGTTCTCAAAAAACTGGGTATTGAATAGGAGGAAACCCGTAGCCTTTCCTTCCCTTTTAACCACTAGACATCCCTGCTCCCTTATCGCTCTTTGGATTTCTTCCCTTCTGTTTGGATGCCCGATGACTTGTTGATCAATCGCAACAATCGGTTGCAAATCCGATAATTGTGCATATTTAACCTCTCTCATCAAAGTCACTACCTTCTTTTCCTTAAAATATGTTATGAGAGCACAATCAGTAGCCATGAAGTTCCAATGAAAAATATATATCTATTACAGCAGACATGGCAAAAGATCCTCCTCTATGTGGAAAAGGACACCGAATGAACAGGTGCCCTTTTGTTTAAAGCGATTTGGACATTAACACATTTGTTACTTCATAACCTGTTTTTTGATACAAGGATATAGCTGTTTTGTTATGACCGAATACATGGAGGGATATTTTGGTAATACCTTTCTCTCTTGCAAATGAGTCCAACGCCGTTAAAGCTGCCTTCCCAAATCCTGAACCCCTTTTGCTCTCATGGATCTTAATATCATATATAAATATTTCCCGGGGTTCATTTTTTAAATGAAACCATAAGTTACCTACTATTTCCTTGCTCTCTTCATGAAACAGGATGAACAAATAATGATCTTTGGTTTCCCTTCCCTCAGGTAATAGCTGATTGAATTCCTGCTCTGCTTGTTCGTTTGACGTTTCTTTTTTGAAGTTACCTGCCTTTGTTTTTTCTTTTGCATATTCCTTGATGGACTCTTCTAGCCATTCACGATATGCGGTCTCTGTCATCGTTTTTAATAGAATCATAAAGTGATTCCTCCTTTACTTATTTCCAACGCTGTCTTATTTCCCTTACTACAATTTCAGGGCGGTCCCAATGAAGAAGATGGGTCGTACCGGGAATGCACTTTACTTCTCCCTTGGTCTTGAACATTAATAGGTCGGCTGTCTTTTTACGGATTTCAGAAAGGCTTTCTGGAAGAGATGCTCTTAATAATAAAGCGGGTTTTCTGATTTTGTGATAAATATCCTCAACCTCATCTTTGTGCACGGCACGGATGATGTGACCAGCTGTTTCTCCGCGGGCATGCCACTTATATTGCTGGTTATCATAAAGGAAAAGATCTTGAGCTGCCTCCATCTTTGATGAAGACCAGCTTAATGTTTCACTCTTAACGAGGGCGAGGAAATCTTCCCATGTGTCCCAAGCCTGCTCAAAGTCTTCTTCATAATAAGCGACTTCTTCTTCTACGGTTTGAATGGAATGACGTTTTCCCTGATAACCTCCATCGATCAACATCAATTCTCTGATCTTTTCGGGGTATTTGGCTGCATAAAAAAGAGAGACAAAGCTACCCCATGAATGAGACAGGAAATAGAATGTGTCAATATCAAGAATTTCAATCACTTCATTCAGCCATTCGGACATCCTATTCATTTCATATTCTTCACCAGATTTAAATGGAGTCGTCTTTCCATGACCAGGTGCATCGATGGAAATGATTCTATAGTCTTCCTTTAAATCGTGGGCTATTTCAATAAAGCTGAGGCATGTACTCCCCAAGCCATGAAGACAAAAGATCACGGGTTTCTCAGGGTTCCCCCATTCCGTAATGTGTATTTGCTGAAGTTGTTTTTGTATAAAATAACGGTTTATGATGATCATCTCCTATGTATTCAGGACTGCCGGGCAAGAAATATAGGGAAGTATACTAATCCCCCTATCCCCTATCTATTTTACCATTATCATCCAAGATATTCATGACCTTTCAGGAGAAATAGGTTGTAAGCACACTCCTCGAGTTAAAATGGAAACTAAAAAAAGACCCGAAACCGGATCTTTTTATGGGTATAGGTGAAATGAAATTAACTTGTATATTCGATAGGTGAATCGTCCGTCCATGTCTTCCATCAATTCTTAATTCGGTTCCACATGAACATGCACATCATACACCTCATGCTTATCCATCAATTCTTCTTCTACTTCACTTGAAATATCATGTGCCTGTTTTATATCCAGGGTTGACCTTACCAGGATCACAACATCGACAACGGTGTTATTTCCATAATTTCTTGCGCGAATATCTTTAACACCTTTAACTCCTGGGAGATTGAGGACAGTCTTTTCGTAAGATTCTATAAGCTCTTCATTGAATCCATCCGTTAGGTAATGGGAAGCTTCTATGAAAATGCCCCACGCGGTTTTACATATGAGAACACCGACAATGACGGCTGTGAGGGGATCCAACCAGGGCAGATAAAATTGAGCACCAATGATTCCGATCACCGTACCGATGCTTACCCAAGCATCTGAAAGATTATCTTTTGCTGCAGCCATAAGGGATTGACTATTGATTTTCTGTGCTAATTTTTTGTTGTATCTATAGACAAGATACATGACCACTGCTGCACCTATACCAGTCCATGCGGAAATAAGGTCCGGTGCCTGGGTTTTCCCATCAAATACCGATTGGATAGCATTGTAAAGTACCTGTATCCCCACCACCATCATAATAAAGGAAGCCAGTAAAGAGGCTACACTTTCCGCTTTCCAATGGCCATATGGATGATCTTGATCGGCTGGCTTCCTCGAATACCTTAGTCCGATAAATACCGCAACGGATGCAACGATATCCGTGGCATTATTCAATCCATCTGCACGTAATGCTTCTGAACCGGCTGTTGTGCCAATGAGAAATTTAATGATTGATAATATAATATAGGCAATGATGCTTATAACTGCACCACGCTCTCCCAATTTCAACTGATCATATTTTTCTTGATTCACTATCATAATCCTCCACATTTGATATGTACCTGAATATCATAGCAACCCCTTCCCATGTGGGTCTATAGCAACCTTCTTTAGTGAAGCAATCTTAATATGAAGAGGTGAACAATGTTTCCAAGAGCAAACTTTTATGAAGGCATAAAAAAATAGGACCGCGGATGCAGTCCTGTTTTTTATCGATTTTTGACTCATTTAGCCCGTGAGGAAAGGCAGGCAGGATCAAATGCATTTGATCCTGCCTGCCTTTCCTCACGGGCTACTTTCCAGCTTTGCTGGAAAGCGGGCGAAACCGAGGTTTCGCCCGAATGAGTCAAAGATCTGAGTTTTATCTATATTTTTTTTATGCTATTAATCTACAATATCAGCTGCAAAACTAGGCTTGCTCAATCCTGCTTCTTCGTAGATAGCAGCCATTTTTTCTTCAAATGACGCGAATTGTTCATCAGATGCTGTGTATTCTGCATTTGGTTCGTCTGAAAGATTGGCAGCTCTTGTTTCATAAGATTTTGCAAGGTCATCCAATGCCCCTTGAATTTCATCCTTCTTTGAATCGAGTTCTGAAGGTACTTCTAGTCCATTAACGTCTTCTGCTACAGTTTTAGCAGCTGTTTCAGCCTCGGTTTTAAGTTTGGCAATCTCTTCGGCACTTGGTTTATCTTCTTCTTTTGCTTTGGCTGATTCAAAAGTGTAAATAGCTGAATCATTGGCGTTCACTGTGTTGATGATCTCCTTTTGATAGTCTAATAGAGCGGATTTCATCTCCATCTCGTCCGAATTTGCCTTTTCTTCTGTTGCTTCGGTGTTTGTCTCTTTTTCTTCGGTACTACCTTCATCGCTACTGCACGCAGCAATAAACAAACTCATAGATAGCAAGAAAAAGGGTAATATCAATTTTTTCATCTACAATTCCTCCCCATTCATTCGATCCTACAATTACATATATTACCTTATTCTTTTTTATTTGTAAACAAATGGATATTTTTTGTCTTATTTGTAATTCTTTCATTGGACAGCCATTCCTCATTCCGTACTATGACCCTTTCAAATAAATCGAGGGTACTCTCTATCATATATGTATGGAATTCAGTGTTTTGGTAACGATGAATAATAACAATTGCTTAAAAGGAGGTGTCTTTTTTGGTAACGAAAGAATGTCCTTGTGAACGCTGTACGTGCAAGACAAAAAAAGAATGTGATTGTCCCTGCTGCTGTGAAAAATAAAAAGAAATCCCTGGACGTTGATTCCCGGGATTTCTTTTTTATTTAAACCTCTACGTTCAGCCCGACTATTTCGTCGAAGTATTGAACTGATTTCATTTCCTCATCGATCCATTCTGTTCTTTTCCATGTTTGCTCGATAAAAACATCTGCAATCATGCGTTTTCTTTTTCCGCCAAACGTATATGCATCTTTAAGTGCAATCACACTTTCAAAAATTCGGACCATAAGTTCTGCAATTCTCTTCGCATGATAGGTCTGTGTATCATGATTGGACGTGGTTACCTTTGCCAATAGTTGTTCCAGTTTTAAGATCCCTTCCGTTACGGGGATCGTTAACAATGTGAATTGTTCTGGAACAAGGGATAGCTCTTCTTTCATTTTGGCTAAAAAGTATTCATGAGCCCGGTGTTTATTCAATAATCTCAGAACTTCGAGACCTAAAATATTGGCTGTACCTTCCCATACCGTTAATACCTGGGCATCCCTGAGTAATCGGGGAAGGACGAAATCTTCAATGTACCCATTTCCACCATGAAGTTCGATTGCTTCATGAGAGAAGTGAATAGCCTGCTCCGCTGATTCTTTTTTCAGGATGGCAATTAGCAGCCGAGTTAGAACCGATTCTTCCTCTGTTGTGGGGACTTCATCGGAATCGACTTGATCAAACAAGTGAACGAGATGGAAAACGGCACTGGTTTCCACTTCCTGTTTAGCGGAAAGACGGGTCAAGGTTTCTTTAATCATCGGAAAGTGCGTCAGAGGCTTTCCGAATGCTTCACGATGGAAAACGTAATTTCTTGCTTCGAGATAAGCTCTTCTCATAATGCCGATCGAAGCAATGGCATTACAAATCCGGGATAGATTCAGTGCTTCCATCATATAGTAGATGCCTCTATCCGGTTCTCCAACAAGATAGGCGTTTGCACCTTTGAACTCCACCTCTGCAGAAGGCACTGCCCGGACACCAAGCTTGTCCTTCAATCTTCGAATGTAGATACCATTAAGTGAACCATCCTCCTTTCTCCATGGAACAGCAAATAAACTAAGTCCCTTTGTTCCCTTACCGGATCCTTCTATCCGAGCGAGCACCATGGTCACTCCGCACATGCCGGAATTGGAGGCAAAATATTTTTCTCCCCATAGCTGATAGGCTTCACCATCTTTAACTGCCTTTGTATCATTTGCTCCGACATCAGACCCACCCTGCCTCTCGGTTAGAAAGGTCGCCCCCTCATATAATTCGACTTCTCCCGTTGAAAGGACATGTGGAAGGAACCTGGCTTTCACCTCAGGAGACGCGTACCTCTCAAGAAGGAAGGCCGTTGCCATGGAAAGAGTGACAGGGCAATAGAAACCGGGCTCGGTTTGAGACAAAAGATATCCCTGGGCATAGGAATACATATAATTTCCTTTAGTCCCAAGCTCGGGTATCTCCTTATGAATATATCCGACAATTCCTTTATTGTAAGTTTGTTCAACAGTTTTCTTGTATCCTTCATTCACCCAGACTTCAGAAATCTCTTCTCCGAATCGGTCGTATTTAATAAGCTTAGGCTGTCCTTCACGATCCGTGTGGACGGCCCGTTCATCAATTTCCCTTGCACAAAGCTCGCCGAAAATGTTCAGCTCTCCATCGGCCCATGTAAAAAAATCTGAATCCAGATAGCCTTTAAGGATTTCTTTTAGATGAGGGTCTTCATGATAAAAATTCTCAATCTTTCTCATGGATTCAACTCCCGGTAAGTCATCTCTTCACCCTCGGTAACAACCGCTTGGCGTTTTGGATATTTCCTGGAATTTCGAGACAATAATTCTGAGATATTCATTAGTGCTTCTCCCCTGACTCATTTAATTTTTAGAGGAAGTCATCCCTAAGATCTTCCATTTCAGCTCTCATCGTTTCCAGTTCTTGAATGAAAATGGTTATCTCCGCTATTTTCATGTCCCATATTCGACTGTGCGCTCCAATTGCTTCCTTCCACTCCGATCTTGATCAAACAGGTGAATCATTTCCTTGATTTCCTCTAAAGTGAATCCAAAACGTTTTCCGCGGAAAATTAATTTAAGTCTGGTGACATCACTTCTGGAGTAAAGTCTTCTTCCTGATTCACTCCTTTCAGGTTGTAATAGATGAAGTTCTTCATAATACCGGATCGTACGTGTCGTTACTTTGAATTCCTTTGCTAATTGGGAAATCGTATAAGGCATATTGATCAGCTCTTTGTTAGAAAATTTCGATACTCTCATTTTATCATTGACGTTGACGTAAACTTCAACTGTTTTTTAGAAAATGCGTACTTTTCGATGGTGTTTATTTTCATAAGAAAAGTGGGAATGTACAAAATAATCCAATAGAAGGGAATGTGAATACATAATGCCGGTTCGCTATTGCCTTCGGGAGACCCCTTCACTGCCCAAAAGTGGATTCGTCATGAAGAAGGTACGCTTTATATAACGTTTGCGCATATGTAATCTATACGAAAAAACACTGAAAGGCGGGATATGATCCCGCCTTTCAGTGTTTTATGTCTATCTTAATGATTTAGTGAAAATGATAGGTGCCTCCATACAATCCTCTGAATCGTCAATTAATTCAATAATGGCTATATCCGTTATCTCTGCTTCAATCGTGTCTCCCTTTCCTAAACAATGCTCGAACCCCTCAGCTAATTTTTCAGGGGAAAGTTTATTGGCCAAAGTGCAGTGTGGAATCCAATTGTCAGGAAGATAAAGTGGATTAGCCTGATGATTAAAAGAATGAAAATGATCGTAATGTGATGCGTGAAATTCCAATAGCTCCCTCGTAACTGTCGGAGAAAGAAAAAGTGTGCCGAAGTTCAAAAAAGATCCTACAGTATTAAATGTGATGCTGAAGGGTGCCCTATGTTCATAAAATGTGTCTAAAGATTCTATATATGCCTCTTTGTCTAATTCTGTATAACTGCCTAATGTAATATGAGGACGGGCATCATTGATCTCTTCTTCATAATAAGAAATATTCTTAACCGCCAGTTCCTTCCAAATCCCTTTAATCTGCTCTTCCGTTTTATCATCGAATAGAGCGATGACCCAGTACATAGGCGAACCACCTTTCTTAACATACGGATTTAACATATCCCGTATATTTATACTCTAACACAGTCTCACTCAAGATGAACCTGATGTAAACGCTTAATAATTAACTGAATGAATAGTTTGTCCATAGCCAAAAATTTAATAAAAATCTTTGACATCGATAAGAAAATGATGTAAATTACCTTATGGACGAACATTTATAAAATAAACAAACTTTAATATTCGTGTTTAGGGGTGTAATGATGGATAATGTATTTGATTACGAAGATATTCAATTGATTCCTGCAAAATGTGTGGTTAACAGCCGTTCTGAATGTGATACGAGTGTAACCCTGGGTGGCCATTCGTTTAAACTGCCTGTAGTCCCAGCCAATATGCAAACCATAATTGATGAAAAAATCGCGGTCTATTTAGCTGAAAATAATTATTTCTATATTATGCATCGTTTTGAACCAGAAAAACGTGTGACATTCATTAAAGATATGAAATCACGTGGATTAATCTCTTCTATTTCAGTAGGTGTAAAGGAAGAAGAATACACCTTTGTCGAGCAGCTCGCTGAAGAAAAGCTTGTTCCGGAATTCATTACAATCGATATAGCCCACGGCCATTCCAATGCCGTCATCAATATGATTCAACATATTAAAAAACATGTACCTGAAAGCTTTGTGATTGCCGGGAACGTTGGTACCCCTGAGGCCGTAAGAGAATTAGAGCATGCCGGTGCAGATGCCACCAAGGTTGGAATCGGCCCGGGAAAAGTTTGTATTACCAAGATCAAAACAGGGTTTGGTACTGGTGGATGGCAGCTGGCTGCCCTGAGATGGTGCGCTAAAGCGGCAACTAAACCCATCATTGCTGATGGAGGCATCCGGACCCATGGAGATGTGGCAAAATCCATCCGCTTTGGTGCCTCAATGGTGATGATCGGATCCCTATTTGCCGGTCACGAAGAATCTCCAGGAGAAACGATTGAGAAAGACGGAAAACTTTTCAAAGAGTACTTTGGATCAGCTTCCGAATTTCAAAAGGGTGAGAAGAAGAACGTTGAAGGAAAGAAAATGTACGTTGAACATAAAGGGTCATTAGAACATACCCTGATTGAAATGGAGCAGGATCTTCAATCTTCAATCTCCTATGCAGGAGGAACAAAACTTGAATCCATCCGCACAGTAGATTATGTCGTGGTAAAGAATTCGATCTTTAATGGGGATAAGGTATATTAATCTTTTAAAAAAGGTGGGCATAGCTTGCTCACCTTTTTTTTAATGGTCATACTAAAGTGAATTCGTAGAAGACACAGTTTTCCCCTCAGTAACCATATTCTTATGTGGGATACGAATAGTTATTTCTTCAAGCAACTCTTGTGTCTCTTTTAAATTTCCTATTACAATATTGTATTGGGGATACCCCATTTTCACATTCATCTTTGACATTCGTTTAAGCTTATCAGGCATCTTGTCACGGTATTCCTCTTCATCGGTCAGAACCAGCCCAATAAAAGAATTCCGGTAAATTTCATAAGGAACATAGCTTTCAATATCTTCCCAGCGAATCTGAACCGGTTCATCCGGCAACACATACAAAATCAGATATTCCTTTGTCATACTTACATGAGGTTTATCATTAGAAAGCTTTTTAAAAATCTGAATCAAACAAAAGAAAAAGAACACTCCTCCTAACGCAGCAACCCCCCCAATCAAATAGTTCATTTCAACAAAGAAAAACTCATACGATAAATACATACACAGTAGAACAAATAAAATACAACCAACCGCTATCAAACTCAACTTCTTCTTAGATTCATAAAAATCAACAACATTCTCCTCCATCGCCAATCCCCTTCCATAAATATACATATCAAAACCCCTATACCCGAAAAACCAAGAAGCAAACCTTTATCTTGAGGGACGGACCTCTAAAAAGGTAGAATGCGATCTCTCACTTTCTATCATTCGAGGTCCGTACCCCTGAATTTTTATAGACACCAAAAGAATTATGGCTATAATTAAGTGTAATATGATCTTGGGAGGTGAAGGGGCAATGGCGAGACTTCTGTTAATGGTGCTTCTTTGTATGACATTTATGTCCAATCCGGTTCAACAACAGTCACATCAATCGATATTAACAAGTTTTGATGAAGTGCCTACCATTTCCATTCACTTGATTGTATCAGATGCATCCATGGTTCTCGACACGGTGCCTTCCCTCGTTCATAAACAGGATTGTATTCCCCTTAACAAAACAATCACTCCCCCTGACATGGACTTCGGCATTGAGCTCTTCGTACAAAGTCCATTTTGCTTTGAGGTTTTTCCCGATTCGTTGGGCTTTCTTGAAGTGGTCAGGTCCCATTCAAATTACCTCTGAACCATACATTCATACGCTATCATTATCGAAAATTTTTTCTTCTGCAGGGAAGAAGTTTATTTGTCTTGCATTTTAGGAAAATGGAGGCTCACTAGAAATGAAAGAATATGAATACCGTAAGGAATCCGCTGCTTGTTATCTATTCTGTTCTCTATACCTGATAAGTTTTATCGGGACCATCTTGTTATTTGCAGAATTGAGCGGGAATAGCCTTGTTTCTTCTTTCCCGCGATTTTCATGGGAGATTTTGATTAAATGGCAGGACATTAAGGGAATATTCGACTTGAGATAGTCTGGTGAAGCAAGATAAGACTTTAAATAAAGCGAGGGATTTAAGATGAATCTAGGATTCGGTGAAATAGCGATTATTTTGTTTGTTGCACTTTTGTTCTTTGGACCAAGCAAACTACCAGAGCTGGGTAAAGCCGCTGGTGCTTCCCTAAAAGAATTCAAAAAGGCAGTTAGCGGAATAATGGAAGACGAAGAACAACAAAGTAAGGAAGAGAATAAAAAACAATAGGTAACCATTACGAGGGACGGACCTCTGGAAGTGATGATTCTATCATCATGTATACTTTTTTGAGGTCCGTCCCTCTACCATTCCTACTGACTACTTTTTCTCTGCAATGATCGTGAATAAACCAGGTATGTTATTTTCAATCCCCAATGGAGCATTGGCTGGGAACGCCCATCTTATCCCTGCCTCCTCTTCTAATTGAGTAATGGTCAAGCCTGTAATGCCAATGGCTGTGATGATATCACCCAATGTCCACCTGCGAATTCTATTCTTAGTTGATGGGTGCAATAAATCAGACTTCAATAATTTCCAGAATGCAACATCCACTTCAATTTCACAGTTCCCAAAATAATCCCCTGCTGCCACCATTTTCGTACCCTCAACCGACAGAAGTTTAGTAAGCATCGGATGAAAATCCCTCAAGATGAAAGTCCCGCCTTTTTTAAGCATTTTATTGACGATAGTAAAGACAGGCACTAAATCCACAAAGTAATGTAGAACACCAAGTTCCAAAATGACAAAATCATAATCCTCTTTTTTCTCTTCACCGGGGATTTCTAACAAATCAGAAACGATATAATGAATATCGACCCCAGCAGCAGCTGCCAGTTCCATCGCGTAAATGCTATTTTCTTTCGAAATATCCACCACAGTAACCTCTGCACCCAATAAGGCAAGGGACACTGCCTTATTACCCTTTGACCCTAGTAAATTTGCAATTCTCTTCCCTCTAATTTCTCCCATATGATTTAAATATTTCAATACCTTTTGTTGGGGGTTCTTCATAAGTGTAAGAGCATAGTCCTTTGGCAATCCATGACGATTGACCCAGGCTTGATAAGCACCTTCATTCCATCCTGCCCTATTAATACTACTAAGCTCACTTTGCCTCAAAAATTCCACCTCCAGAATAAACGGTAGAGGGACGGACCTCCAATAACTCTCCAAAAACCCTCCCCGTTCTTTATATAATCAGGGTCTTCCATTGAAAAGTAACACCTTTTTAAGGTCCGTCCCTCCTCTTTAAACCAAAAAAAACGCGAACCTGCATGGAGTGCAGGCTGGTTCGCGCTGAGTTAACTAAATGTGATGTTTTGCAATGTCTTAAGGCTTTGGGTGTCTGTGTCCTTCAGTTCTCCGTAGAAGAGGATACTTGGCTCTATTTTAATGATTTCTCCTGTTGGAGCCGACCACTCTTTCGTTGAAGCTACTAAAAGTGCGTCTTGATTAATATACGCTTCTGACATCTTTCTATTAGCAGGATGAACAAACGTCATCATCTCTTCCCGTTCGTCAGATCCCAACGTTACAAATGGTGTATCTCTTAATACAAATTCTTCCGACCCCGCATAGTATTTATGGAAAACTCCTTCTGTTGGAAGTGTAATGTAACTGGATTGTAACGTCTCTCCCAGCTTGAAGAAAGCATCCAGATCCAGTATTTCTTTGTCGATCGTTTGCCCTGAATGTTGATGGATTTCCGCATAAACGGCAAGCACCGGTAGTTCCGACAGAGTCAAGGCGTATTGGCGTAGAATGACGCCTTTCATCTTCTCGTGTTGCTTAAACTCAGTTGTTATACTGAGGCCGGACCAATGGTGACCGTTATGATCCACTTTCGTCACTGATTCAATCGTTGTATTTTCTTTCAGCATGGAGTACGCACTGACATTTCGGAAGGAGTATGCGATCCCACCGCCCCAGGGGTTCCACCAGGCACGTGGACCCGGCGTCGGGTATTGATGATCAAGAACTTCATTTCCATTTAAACTTAATGAATAAATTCCCGGATAGTAATCTGAAGAGGCCTTAAACGAAACAATCCCATTGTCAACAGACCAAATATCATCATTTTGTACGATCTTCACATCACTGTTTCCTTTAACGAATTGCAAGGAGTCCATCCTCGCCGTTTGACTCTTAGCAATGAATTCACCTGAAATCCACTTTACTCCAGGAGAATAATGTTCAAGTTGAAGGTTTACATGAGTAAGGCCTTCGTCTTTCAGCACCTCTTTCACCAGTGTCTCATCATCGTGCTGAACGGTTAACGTTCCATGAATATAAGGAGTCATCATGGATTGGAATGAATAGTCCTCTTTAATCCCTAAGGAAGAGACAACGTCTCCATTTGTTTTTTCGAAAGCATAAAGAGGAAGCTCCTTCAATTCCACGTCTTCCCCTGTAATGAATTCGCGCCACTTGGACCAGTGATTAGAAACATTGACGCCTATCTGTATCGGACCTAAACATCGCTCCTCATGGGCTTGAAGCAAATCCATTTCATATTCCAAAGCCATCCGCCAATCATCTTTTCTGAAAGCCGCATTTTCCGGCCAGGCTAAACCGATCGTATCTCCTTTTGCTGCTCCTATAAACATCCACCGCTCGGAGATAGCTTTGTCATCGATATATTCAACAAATGGAACCAGAGACTCATTTCCAATTAAGACTCCATTGTTTTGAGGGACAGCCAGCCCTTCAAAATTTGTGAACACGGGTTGAATCAAGGAAAGATTTTTCTTATCCTCATTTCCTTTATTCACGACCTCATGCTTGACTTCCACTAGCCCCTCTCCATACAACTTGAAATATGAGTTGAGTAAAATGGATGGAAAGGCTTCTGATAACAGTGATGTTTTAATAACCAATGCCTCTGGTAACTCGATGAATTCAATGGAAGACGCTTCTTTCTTTGAAAATTCTTCATTGTATGGTTTGCCGAATTTAGGAGTGAAAAAAGCAATTGGATCCCTGGAAAATGCAGTGGAGCCAATTTTGACCATATGGTTTCTTTTTTCGATTTCGACAAAGTGTGGTCCATTATATCCAAACCAGTGCTCGTCTGTTTCTCCGCCGAATTTAGCCCCGAACCCTGGGAATGCAAATCTCAATGTAGTCGTAAAGGAGGATTGGTGTCCGTTTTCCCATTCGACCTCTACAACAATTTCCTCTGAAAAAAACCCATTTTTTAACAGTTGAACTGGGATTGGAATGGAAATTTTCCCTTTGGCGCCGATCCGCTCAATCACATCAGACTTTTCCCAACATATCATTTTATTCTCAGGCAGTTTCACTGTCCAAGTGGTATCTTCGCCAACCTGACTTTCGAGGTCGAGATAAACGGTTCCTTTACTAAGGGGTCTCCAATTCCTTTTCACAGACCTTACGTTCACTTTGCCTGCCTGCTTGGGAGATACACCCATTTTAAGTGAAAGAGCTTGTTTATTTATTTTGAAGTCAGCCCCGATCGTGTGGTGGGTTTTCCATGGACCCGGGTTACTTTCCGGCATAGAAACCGTTACAGGATAATCCTTCATCCATTTGTTTTCCACCAGAAAGGTATCTTCGAAATCATGTTCAGCTATCAGTGACGAAACACCTTTTAAAGAAACCTCAATAGGTTCCTTGCTACGGTTCTCAACATGATAGCTTACATAGTGCTCTTCATTCTCCAGAAGTTTGAATTCAGGCAGAATCATCTGAACTAAATAATCCTGGGTTTCAATTAACCGAATTCCCCGTCCCGTGCGTTCAAATTGAATACGGACAAATTCTTCGCCTGCTTCCCACTTGTATTCATAATACGTATGGTCATTAACCTTTAAAGCATCCGGTTTGATTTCAATCAAACGCTGACTGGTTTCATACCAATCATGTTTCTCGAAAAAAGACTTCAACAGGTCGATTTGAAGCACCATGGGGATGAAATTCATTAAATGGACCGTATCATCACGGTCTTCCCAGAAAAATCCGCATTTTTTATAAAGTGGCACTGCTTTTGTATTTCCCGGCCAGGTAAACAGGTCAAGTCTTGGCCATTGTAATTCCACCGTTTTCTCGACCGCTTTTAACACTAGCTGTTTGCCGATTTTTAACCCATGATACTTAGGGTGTACATTTAGTAACGGGATGTACAAAGCACCTTCATCTTCACGATATTCGGAAAGTCCGCAGTACCCTGCGACCTCATCGCCTATCATGGCTAAAAATAAATGAAGATTGGTGGAACTGGCTTCCTTGTCCTTTACATCCTGTTCTGTTGTAACGGTGGAATCCCCACCCCAATTTTCACGGCTTTCATTCCACATTTTCGCGATTCCATTTGCTAAACCTTCATGATATTCTACGATTTTCACTTGCTGAAGCGTTGTCTTCATAATATCCTCCCAGACTATGTTTTAATTGAAAGAACCTCATATTCATTCATTTTTAGACTTGCATTGACGATTGGAATCACCGTCATCGCCTCCTTTCGTTGTGTTGGAAAGATTTTCTTCCCACATCCACAGTTTAAGATTTTATGAGGGTTAAGTAAAGAATATTCTAACTTAAAAAATAATTCATTACCCCGAGATTGGATTGAATTTGTTAAACGGGAATAATTTCAGACAGGTAAGACAACCCTACAAGGTAAAAAGAGGGTAATGCTTTTGAAATGGATCCGGCTATTTTCAACTATTCTTTGTTTGATGCTTATGACGAATTTGTCAATCGGTGACGGCAGTCAGGTTCTTCATGCGCAACAGGAAATTCCGTCTTATGCCAAATGGGGAAGTTTTGCTGTTAGAAAAACGAAAGAAAGGTATCCTGATGCAGCCATCGTGGATTATCTTCACATTGGAAAAGAATATGGAACAAAGATTTCAACTGAAAAATTCAAGCTTTGGTTAAAGCAGGACGGAAAAGAATTCGGAGTGTATGTTGATATCCAGTTTAAAACTGAAACTGAAAAACTGATCGATATTAAGTTCAGGAAAACCGATCGATAGTTTTCAAAAAAAGAGATCGCAGGATTTATCATCCTTCGATCTCTTTAACACATTAATTAGAGTCGTTCTTTCTTTTGTATCTTATAGCTCTTCGTTTGATCTGTTTCTATGTATTTCCGTGGAAGCAGTGGCAACTCCAATGATGATTCCATCCTGATTTAAGAGGGGATGGGCGTAAACATTGTATGAGATTTCGCCAGATGTTAGTGGAATTGTAATGACACGACTGATTGGCATCTTTTCAGATAATACCTCTCTCTTTAACTTCATCAAGGCACGATTCCCTTCATTGTCCTCCAGTTCCACATCTGTTTTTCCTATATGATCGATTGGAATTAAATCAGGAGTATTGAAAATCCACGTATAGCGCAATTGAGTATCGCAATGAGCCAGGATGACAGGAGCATTTTGTAAGGCGATGGAGAATGGATTCTCCTCCAGGTTAAAACTTGATGCATGAAAATCTAGCACTTGACCTAACTTGATCGTCACTTCAGCGCTGGGTTTCCGGATTCCATTTTCTATTTGGGCATAATAGGATCTTTCAATAAAGGCTTTTGCGGCTACTTCCTGCTGCGTCATCTTTTTCCTTTTTCGCAACTTAGTGAGCCAAGTTCTTTTATTCAACCCTCAATCCCCCTCCTGAACCGTAATGACAGAAAAGCAACTGTATACTGCATGTTAGAAAGTGTCTGAACAGACACTTTTTCACGTGTTAATCTTCTGTATAATTAAATTGTAGGAATCTATCAGTCATCATTCCTTCACTTCTAATGGAACACCTTTTCACCTCAATAAATAACAATATATTTTTACTCTTTATTAAAAATCATAACATAGAATCCAACATTACCTCTATTCTTTTTTCCAAATATATTTACATAATTAGACATCCCTCAAAGTTGATTAAAAATAGGAGGTTATTATATGGAGATGAAGGCCATTCAGGGTGAAGATAAATATCTGGATTTCATTAATCGTATCATCGAATCAAAATCTGAGCTGATTCTGGAAAGAGCGAAAATAGACTCTGACTATTCGAATATTGTCGAAGTGTCCCTTAGAAAATGGAGAGGCGATTCCATCGAGGTGCTGGCTGATTCTTTGCGAATGGATAATCATCCCGAAAGCATCGAAAAGTGGGCAAGTTCTTCCGTTACGCTATTCAGGCAGTTGGACGTTTCTCTTGAAGTAACGATCAAAGATCTTCATTACTTTCGAAAGATGTTGGGAGAAGTGATAAAAACAGAGGCGATCGATAAAGAGCTGTCAATCGCAACTTTCTACGATTTACTTTCTCTCTTTCACACAGGGGTGGATCGGGCGATTTTCCGTATTACAATCGTTTATTCTCATCCTCTTTCGGATTCAATCAGTTCCGAGTTGTCCATTCCAATCGTCAAAGTGACCAATTCGATTGCCATTCTGCCCCTTATTGGAGACATAGACGCGTCCAGGTCTAAAGATTTAATGGAAAGGGCTCTTACAAAAGGGACGGCTTTGGGTCTGCAATATCTGATCATTGATCTATCAGGCGTTACGCTGGTTGATACGATGGTGGCAGATCAGTTGTTTAAAGTGGTGGCCGCTCTTAAATTAGCCGGGATTCAGGCAGTTTTGACAGGTATTCGACCGGAAATTGCTCAAACCATGGTCAACCTGGGAATAGTCATCACTCATATCCCAACATTCGCAAGTCTACATACAGCCCTCATTCATCTGCAAAAAAGCAAGGATATCCATAAGTATTAGGATGTCCTTTTTTTGATACTGCCTCACAGCCTGACGGAGATAGAATAATGGCAAGGAACGGTTTAATGGAACAGGCTCCAAGTATGGAGAACCGAAATAAGCTTTTTAAATAGCTAATATTATTATTTTTTGCCTAACACCAGACAAAAGCAGATGGGCCATCATTCATATGGCTCATCTGCTTTTTTAAATGTAATCTTTGATTAAAAAATCGCTTATCAATTTTCCGATCTGAGCAAAGGTGTCTATCCCAGATTCGTCTTCTTCAAGTTCATCGATGAGTACCGCTATATAGGCAGTTTTCTCTTGGAATTTTATAATGGCGCAATCATGCTCTACTCCGGGCAGTTCTCCTGTCTTGTTTGCAATATAGACTGCTTTCCGGTCCATCCGTGATGGGAGTTTGGTATCAAATTGTTGCTGATGTAAAATATGCAGCATTTTTTTCCGGTTCATCAGACTGTACTCCGTACCAGTGTCCAATACCTTCAAACAGGAAATGATATCGAGAGCAGAGGTATAGTTATTCAAACCCTGTTCCGCCGCTTTGAAATCCATCAATTTCCTCATAAGCCTGGTATGTTTTAATTCTAATGTATGGAAAAGTTCTTGTATGGCTTTCGCACCAAGTCGTTCTATAAGGAGGTTTGTGGCTGTATTATCGGAAACAATGATCATAAGAGTAAGGAGATCCTCTACAGTAAGGGTCAGATGATCAGATAGTGACACAAGTACTCCAGCCCCCCCAACTCTCCCCTCTTTAGGAATCGTAACCATATCACTAAGAGAGATTTTTCCTTGCTGGGCTTGACGGAAAGCTTCGAGTAAAATCGGGATCTTAATTAAGCTGGCGGCGGAATAAGTCCTGTCCCCGTTGATGTGGAAGGAGTGAGATGGAAGCTCCACGGCCACACTCACCCTCCCGTTACACCGAATCACTATTTCCCGGATTTTATTTTCTAATACATTCTCCATTTTATTTTCTTCATTCCCTTTACTTAGTGACTGCTACTTCATCATGTTCCCTTGTCATTTCCTTGTTGTAGAGGTGACAAGCTACAAAATGCTTTTCCTCTACTTCCTGCCATTTAGGTTTATGGGTGGCACAAGCATCCATGGCTGCAGGGCAGCGAGTTCTGAACACACATCCAGTCGGGGGATTGATCGGACTTGGGATTTCCCCCTGTATGATCATCCTTTCCCGGGAATCCTCCACATCCGGATCGGGAATCGGGATAGCGGAAAGCAAAGCCTGAGTGTACGGATGAAGAGGTTTCTTATATAACTCTTTACTCTCGGTAAGTTCTACAATATGACCTAGATACATCACACCTATGCGGTTACTGATATGTTTGACCATAGAAAGGTCATGTGCAATAAAGAGAAAGGTCAATCCTTTTTCTTTTTGCAATTTCGTTAATAAGTTTACAATTTGTGCCTGAACAGATACATCAAGTGCAGAAATCGGCTCATCGGCAATAATGAAATCCGGATCAAGAGCAAGTGCCCTTGCTATTCCAATACGTTGACGCTGGCCCCCGCTGAATTCGTGGGGATAACGATTGGCATGATCACGATTCAGCCCTACATCCTCTAAAAGTTGATAGATTCGTTCCATCTGCTTTCTTTTATCCTTGAATAAGCCATGTGCCTCCATAGGTTCAGCTATGATTTCCCTTACAGTTGAGCGGGGGTTCAGAGAAGCATATGGATCTTGGAAGATCATCTGCATATTCCGGTAGAATGATTGTTTATCCTTTTCCGAAAGTTCGTGGACGTTTTTACCGTCATATAAGACCTCTCCTTCTGTCCGGTCGTACAATCCGATAATGGTTCGTCCAGTGGTGGACTTTCCACAACCGGATTCCCCTACTAATCCGAAGGTTTCCCCCTTGAATATATCAAATGAAATACCATCCACAGCTTTTAGTGTCTTTCCTTTTTCCAGGTGGAAGTATTTTTTCAATTCTTTCACTTCGAGTAACTTATAAGTTGTCATGGGATCCCTCCGTTTCTTCCCAATAGCGTCTGGCAGCACATAACTCTTTTTCATAATAAGTTCCTTTCAATGACAGAATCTCGATCGTTTTACCAGTGTTGGGGGAGTGCATCATCTTGCCGTCACCATAATAGATGGCAACGTGATGAATGCTGCCTTTTCCTTCCTCGTACGCAAAGAACAAGAGGTCACCAGGCAATAATTGATCCAATGGTACCTCGCTTCCTTCCTTCGCCTGGTCATTTGCATCCCGGGGAATCAAGTACCCTTGAGTTTTGCACATCGTGTAGCTGAACCCAGAGCAATCAAACCCATAGCTTGACATCCCGCCCCATAAATATGGAAGATCAAGAAATAATTCTCCGGTTGAGACAATCTCCAGGCCACTTCCCCTTCGATCATTCACTTTCGATCTTGATACTATAATATCTGTCTGCCTTAAGAACCTTGTACCCAAAGGAGTCTCCACTTCTATCAAATCATCATGCTCTTTCACAATCGGTAAAATGGTTTGAAAGCTGAGTTTTAATTCAGCTTCATTTTCTATATTGATTAAGTCCGTGAATTTACTTATTACAATAGCATATGTGTCCGCTGGGGATGACTCTCCAGGTAAAAGCTGAACACTTGGGATCCAGCCGGGGTATCCACGATCGTCTTTTGAGGATGATTGATCTGGTATAAGGACGTGGGACCAACCATTCCTCTCTTCCAACACGAATACTTCCTGACCGAATAAGGCTTGCGATTGTATACGGTTCTCATCACAAAGGGCTAAGCGCGTATCATAAGTTAAGGAGTCCAGCCAATCTGTAATGTGAGCAGGATTGGTTATCGCCGGTGTATCCAAGGAACGTGCGGAATCCCGATTCGTCCACAAAGTTGCAACAGGCACTGCTATTTGAGCTTTCGTCGTCATTTGATTTCCCCCTCTATTCATACTTTTACCCTCTCTATGCCAAGACCTGGTTTGGTCGGCATAGTAATCTTCCTACCGTTATAATGTATTCCACCGACTACGATATCTTCAGCCAGCATGAGTGGTGCATCGAAATCAAAGCGAGTGACGTTTTTCCTGCTTGCCGCAAAGTGGGCCGCAGCCGTTATTCCCAGTCTGGTTTCAATCATGCTCCCAACCATACATTCGACCCCACAAACTTCAGCTAAATCATTTATTTTCTGAGCCTGGTAGATTCCACCCGCTTTCATGAGTTTAATATTGATTAGATCTGCACTTCGGGTCTTTAATACTTCAAAGGCTTGATATGGAGTGAACACACTTTCATCAGCCATGATCAGGGTTTCGACCTCATCCGTGACCCTCTTCAAGCCTTCAATGTCATGAGCAGGGACTGGCTGCTCAACTAATTCAATATTCAGGTCAAGGTTCTCCATCTTGCGAATCGCTTTAACTGCGGCTTTTGATTCCCATCCCTGATTGGCATCCAGGCGAATTTTGACATCATAACCAATCCGTTGGCGGATTTCATGAATTCTTTTTATATCTGTTTCAATTTCATCTTTGCCGACTTTCACTTTCAGTACATCAAAGCCTTTTTTTACATAAGTTACTGCATCCTCACCCATTTCTTTCGGGCTGTTCACACTTACCGTGTAATCTGTCTCAAGCTCCTCCCTGTACCCTCCAAGAAATTGATAGAGTGGCAAGTGACAATGTTGAGCCAGGCAATCATAAATTGCCATATCCACCGCTGCCTTTGCGCTTGTATTCCTGACGAGTAACGAATGAAGATGTTGAAAAAGACTTTCATGGTTTAATAGGTTCTTGCCTATTATCGCGGGTTTAATTACTTGTTGGATGCTTTGTTCGATGCTGGATAAACTTTCTCCCGTGATCACCACAGTCGGAGGTGCCTCCCCCCAGCCAATAATCCCGCTGTCGCAAGTCAGTTTGACAACGATGGCTTCCGCTACTGTCACCGTACGCAAAGCGGTCTTAAAAGGGGTATGTAAAGGGACGGCTGTCCTGAACGTTTCAAGTTGTTGGATCTTCATTCGCTCTTACCCCCCGCTTATGCCAGATTCTATTTTAAATGAATGATCAATTGTATTCATTGTTCCGATGCTGCCCACCGGAATGGCAATATTCGGTGAAGAATGTCCGATATTAAACCCTTTTAATGCAGGCTTTCCAGCACTACCGATATGTTCTGTCAGAACTTCGTCAAGAGTCAGGGAACGTTCGCGTTTCTTAGGCTCACAGTTCTTAAAGTCACCAATGATGATTCCTGAAGCATCTTTGAATTTATTGGCCATTTTCAATTGATTCACCATTCGGTCGACTTGATAGGGCTCCTCATCAATATCTTCAATAAAGAGGATCTTTCCTTTGGTGTTCACTTCGAATGGTGTCCCTAATGTGCTTACAAGCAAGGTGAGGTTCCCGCCGATCACTGGGCCGGTCGCTGCGCCTTCTGCGACCATCTCAAGTTTGGCGATATCATACGTATAGTCGATATCTTTCGTTTGAAACAACTGTCGGAACGATTCCTTTGAGGCTTCATGAACGTCCTCGAGTCCGATATCTGAACTTAACATCGGTCCATGGAAGGTCACGAGCCCCGTTTGTTGATGGATGGCCGTATGTAAAAAAGTAATATCACTATACCCCCAAAAAATTTTCGGATTTTGACGGATCAGTTCGAAATCCAATCTGGAAACAATACGTCCCGTTCCAAAACCTCCACATGCACAGAAAATGGCTTTCACATCCTGATCTTCAAACATCCTATGGATATCATCTATCCTCTCTGTGTCTTTACCTGCTAAGTACCCATATTGCTTATGTACTGACTTCCCTACTTTTACCTCTAATCCTAATTCTTCAAGGAAACGGATTCCTTTTTTTAATGGTTCCGTTTTTGGTGGGCTGGCAGGAGCTATGACCCCTACCTTATCCCCTTTTCTCAGTTTAGAAGGTTTCATCATCATACGTAACAGACCCCTTTCGTAGAAAAAGAGGGAGTGGGCGCATGGCCATAAAGTGTGCCGACGCGCCCCTCCACTCATCCTGTTTTACTATCCTTATTTTTTATCAGCCCATTTTAATTCCATGTAGCCGACCGGGTGACGGACGATGCCAGTCACATCCTCATTTTGGAGATACACATGATTGTAGAAGTGAATCGGGATGATCGGCATTTCATCCATTAGAATTTTCTCTGCTTCATACATCATTTCAAATCGTTTTCCTTCGTCTGCTTCATTCTTTGCTTGTTGGATCAACTTGTCATAACTCTCATTACCCCAGCCTGTACGGTTCATGGAATGCCCTGTCTGGAAGTTTTCCAGGAAGTTGATCGGATCTGCGTAGTCTGCTAAGAATGAACTCCGTGATAATTGGAATTTCAAAGCCTTTTGTTCATCTTGGAATACGTTCCATTCCATATTGGCTAATTTAACATCGACATCTAAGTTTTCCTTGAACATTTGTTGAAGCGCCTCGGCAATTTTTTGATGAGTATCACTTGTGCTGTATGTTAAGGTGACTTCCGGTAGTTTGTCGTATCCCTCTTCTTCCATTCCCTTTTCCAAGAGAGACTTTGCTTCTTCAACGTCCGTTTTCACCAAGTCTCCGTTTGCTTCACGGAAGTCCTTGCCTGAAGGATCTTTAAATCCTTTCGAAACGAATCCATAAGCTGGTTTTTCTTTATTCTTTGTTACAAAGTCAACCATTTGCTGTTGATCGACAGCCATGGTGAATGCCTTTCTGATATTCTGATTTTGGAAAGGCTCTTTTTCTAAATTGAAACGATAGAAGTATGTTCCAGCCTGGTCTTCAACATTCACTTTACCTTCCTCGAATAACTGTTTACTTAAATCCGCCGGTACGTCAGCTGTATCCAGTTCACCGGTTTTGTATAGTTGATAATCCGTATTTGTATCGTTTACCATTGCCCAGTGAACTTTATCCAATTTCACTGATTCTTTATCCCAATATTGATCGTTCTTTTCCATTACGAAATGGCTGTCATGTTCCCATTCCGTCAGTTTGAAAGGTCCGTTAGCCACGAACGTATCCGCTTCTGCAAACCATTCCGGATTCTCAGTAGCAACCTTTTCATTGATCGGGAAGAATGCTGGATTTGCAATGACGCTCAAGAAATAGGCTTGTGGACTTGTCAGTGTGACCTCGAATGTTTTCTCATCCTTCGCCGTCACCTTCACATCGTCAGCTGAACCTTTACCAGTGTTGAATGCCTCTCCACCTTCAATGAAATATCCGAGGAAAGCAGCCGGTGAGCCTGTGTCTGGATTTAATAGGCGTTTCCACGCGAATACAAAATCTCCGGCAGTGACATCATCACCGTTTGACCACTTGGCATTGTCCCTAATGTGGAAGGTATATACTTTCCCATCTTCCGAGACATCCCATTTTTCAGCCATGGCAGCTTCAGGTTCATGATTGGCATTTAGACGGGTCATCCCTTCCATTAAGTTGTTCAATGCTGTCCAGGAATAGGAATCAAATCCGATCGGTGGATCGAACGACGTTGGTTCTGCTCCATTATTCAAGTGAAGGACCTTTCCTGCGTCTTCTTTCTTAGTTTCCCCACTGCTTGACTCACTGCCTGCATCCTTCGTGGCCGTACAAGCTGCCAGCATGAACAGGAGCATCCCCACTAGAAAGACTGATAATAGTTTTTTCATGATTTTCCCCCTCTTATCCTATTTTTCTATCAAACGATCATTTTAACGAATGGTTAAGCTGACCGATGAGAGCTTGACTTTGTTGGCTCGTTTATCCTGAAGCCAGCAGTCGACATGGTGTTCGTTCGATAATTGTGTCTTTACGGGATACACTCGGTCGCATACTTCCATCGCTTTTTCACAACGTGGAACAAATGGGCACCCAACAGGCGGAGAAAATAGATCAGGCGGAGAACCGGGAATCGGTATCAGATCTTCCCCATCAAGATCAAGTCTTGGGACGGATCTCAGTAGCCCTTGGGTATACGGGTGTTGTGGGCGATAAAAAATTTCTCTCCTGTTTCCTTCTTCTACTATTTTCCCTGCATACATGACGGCAATTCGATCAGCCACTTGAGCAACGACACCTAAATCATGCGTGATTAATATAATCGACACACCCGTCTTCTTCTGAATCTCTTTAAACAATTCAAGTATTTGGGCCTGTATGGTGACATCAAGGGCTGTTGTCGGCTCATCCGCAATTAAGACATCAGGTTCACATACTAGTGACATGGCAATCACAATTCGCTGCCGCATTCCTCCGCTGAATTGGTGAGGATACTGCTTTAGTCTCTCCTCCGGATTGGGAATGCTCACAAGCTTAAGCATGTCGATCGCTTTTTGTTTCGCCACTTTCTTGGAAACATCGTTGTGTTGCAAAATCCCTTCCATGATTTGTTCACCAATGGTCAACGTGGGATTAAGTGCCGTCATGGGATCCTGAAAGATCATGGAAATATCGGCTCCCCGCACTTTCCTCATTTGAGGTTCGGTTACCTTTAAAAGGTCTCTTCCCTTAAACAGGATCCTGCCCCCAGTCACTTTTCCGGGTGGATTTGGGATCAGTCTCATAATGCTCTGTGAAGTCACACTCTTTCCACAGCCAGATTCACCTACAATCGCCAACGTCTCGCCCTTATGTAAATCAAAGCTTACTCCCCTGACCGCCTTGACCTCTCCTCCATAGGTTGTAAAGGAGACATGGAGATCTTGTACAGATAAAACGTTACTCATGGTGATTACCTCCTTAATTTCGGATCCAGTGCATCCTGTAATCCGTCTCCCAACACATTGAATGAAAACATAGTCAATGATATGAATAGAGCAGGAAAGAATAAACGCCACCAGTATCCTGATAGAATCGTAGATAACCCGTCATTGGCCATGACTCCCCAGCTTGCATAGGGTGCTTGAATGCCGAGTCCAAGGAAGCTTAAGAAAGCTTCAGCAAAGATCGCGCTGGGTATCGTCAATGTCATTTGTACAATAATCGGTCCCATAGTATTGGGAAGCAGATTCTTCCTGATGATTCTTGCGGTTTTTGTCCCGAATGTTTTTGAAGCTAAAATAAATTCATAGTTTTTAATCTGAAGCACCTGTCCCCTTACGATCCTGGCCATCCCGATCCAACCGGTCACCGTTAAGGCAACGATGATCGTCAAGAGACCCGGTCCCATTACTACCATCAATAGTATTACGACAAGCAGATAAGGTAACCCGTATAGTATTTCAACAATGCGCATCATGACATTATCTGTTCTTCCGCCTTTATAACCGGCAATGCCACCGTATACAATCCCGATTACAAAATCGATAAGCGCTGCCATAAAGCCTACGAACAATGAAATCCGTGCTCCATACCATGTACGGGTAAATACATCTCTTCCCATATCGTCCGTACCAAACCAGTGTTGACCAGAAGGTGGAAGATTTTGATTTGACAGTGTTTGCTTAGTGACGTCGTGTGGAGAAATAAGCGGGCCGACGACTGCCATTATGATTAATGCAGTTAAGAATACTAACCCAAGCATGGCCAGTTTATTTTTCATGAGGCGCTTCCAGGCATCCTGCCAATAGGAAAGACTCGGTCTCACCACTGCTTCAGCATCTTCTTGATTGCTCTTCTTGGGTACGAACCATTCATCCCTGACGTCTGGAGTCTCAAGTGGCTCTTGTTGATTTGGAACCCCCATCATTTTGCCTCCTTCTTATGTAACTTTATCCGTGGATCAAGGAAACCATATGCCAGATCGACTAAAAATAACATGACAATAAGGAAGGAACTATAAAATACCGTTGTTCCCATAATTACTGGATAATCACGTTGATTGATGCTTTCGACAAAGTATTTTCCCATACCCGGAATGGCAAAAATCTGTTCAATGACAAAGGTTCCTGTCAATATCCCCGCAGCAAGTGTACCCAGGACAGTGACCACTGGAAGCAGTGCATTTCTCAACGCATGCTTAACGACAATCTTGAACGGTGACAACCCCTTAGCGCGTGCTGTCCGTATATAATCCTGCGTCAACACTTCCAGCATACTCGATCGGGTAAGTCGGGCTATGATCGCCATCGGCCCAGTAGCCAAAGCAAGAGTCGGCAGAATCATATGACGCCAGCTCGTCCAAGTGGCAACGGGCAGGATCTCCCAATTCACTGCCACTTGTTGAATCAATAATGTCGCCATGACGAAATTAGGGATCGAAATTCCAAGTACGGCAAATGTCATCGCCATATAGTCAATGATTCCATTATGTCTAAGGGCCGCCAAAACCCCGAGTATAATTCCTGAAAGCACAGCGATGATGAGAGTTGTCATCCCGAGTTCAAATGAAATCGGAAATCCCCTCCCCAGCAAATCGTTCACAGTTTGCGATGGCTGCGTGATAGATGGACCAAAGTCCAATGAGATAAGCGACTTTAAATATAAAAGATATTGCACCATCAACGGCTCGTTCAAATGATAATGAGCTTCTAAATTTTGTTGTACCATTTCACTCGTATTCCGTTCTTCATTGAAGGGGGATCCTGGTATGGTATGCATAAGGAAAAACGTTAACGTCACAATCAGCCAGAGGGTTATGACCATGGCCAGTAGTCGTTTCAACAAATATGTACTCATTAAATCTCACACTTCCTAACAGAATGTTGTTCTCATCGCGAGTTCAGTCATGACCAGCATGGCTCTATAGGCTTCAAGGATATCTCTTGCCTCAAATCTCACAATCGTTGAATCTTCTTCATGAATGGTTCCCGGCATGAGACTTGCCCACTCCGCCTGTCCGTAATTTGCAAACTCAATACGTAAAGTTGGATGGTCAGGGGGCGTGAGTGGTTGTACATTTTTCTTATTATGTATTGCTTCTTCTGTTTTCTTTTTTAATAATTGTTTTGATTTCTCAGGGGTAAGGCTCTTCGCAACAGACCGGGAAATCGTGTCCTTCACCACGGCAGTTATCACATGCGGAATTAATGCTTCTGCCTCCTGTGCAGCCTGATCATCCCCGGCAACCATTAAGACGGGAACACCGTAGTAACCTGCAACGTATGCATTGAACCCCAGTTCACCTACAGCCACATCATTGATGTACATATTTCGCACCCCAAAGATCATGGAATGTGACATCACACCTTTCATGGAAGCCCTGGCGTGATAACCAACAAAAAAAGCCCCATCAAACGTCTCATCCAGTCCTTCAACCATAGAATATGGTTTCACTCCACCAGATATCAGTTTCGTTTCAGGGTGCAATTTTTCTATTAACAGATTGTTCATTTGTGAATGACTGTCATTCACCAATACCTCCTTGCAGCCTGAATCAAAGGCTGCAGTCACAACGGCATTCGCCTCTTCTGTCATAATGATTCTTCCGCGTTCATAATTATGCTTATCTGATGACACATGGGTATGATCCACCAGACCTGTTATTCCCTCCATATCAACCGACACATAGACGTTCATAGAGTGGTCCCTCCTTTCTTAGGAAATATTTATTAAATTTTCTTAATATTATAATTATTATAGCATTTAAATACAATAATTTTTTGAATAAAAAGGAATATATTCCTATTTTCTTAAAAAAAGGAATTATGGACTATAAAGGTTTATTTTTAAAAGGATCTCTCTCCTTAAAGGAAGGCAAAGTAGTATAATGGAATCATGAAATCGGATGGAAATGAAAAGATGCGATGGATATCCTAATCGAAATCACACCGCAATCTTTTTCTGTGCATATGACAAATATCATTGAAGTAAAGGAACTGGAGGAGGACATATGACTTAGCAATATTTTATTGAAATATTATTTATTTCGCTGAAAAAATGTCATTCTCATTAACACTTACATAAGAAAAAGACCTGGAGTACTCATCTCTCCAGGTCTTAAACTCGGTACATGTATGTTAGCTTATTTTATTCATCAATTTTTCTGAGTGTTGAGAGCCCATCTCTGCCACTAAATCAAGTAATTCTGCTTTCGTTGTCTCATCTAGGCCTTTATAAATAAGGAAAGCTTGCGTTGCATCAGAAGTAATTAACTTTCTGTATAACTTTGAGATTCTTTTACTCCTGTGGGTGTCCATTAGATCCTCCTCTATAAATCCTTTCTGTTATTATAATAAATATAAGCTTGTTTTTTCAATATATTCTTCAAAATTTAATTATGTAACAAAAATGAATAAAACAATGATAAGTCAACCTTGGAGGAGAAAATAATTTTCCTAGACCTTTACACGTAGGTGATTATCTTAAAGAAAAATCAGGTGATAACTTTCCGAACTCTAGTGCTTCGAGGATGATTTCCTCAGAGAATCCTGTGTACTGAGAGAGCATTTGAATGGTGATCTTCTGAGAAGTACGGGAAGCCTCGTTCTTGCCATATAGGTTTGATACAAAACAATGGAGTATCTGTCCTGTCATGTATATGGAGCAACGATCGTCACAGCTCCTATTATTCTCTCCTCACAAAGTCGCGGTTAAAGGTTAACTACTATTTACCCAAAGATCCATTTTGAAAACGAGGCTGTGCAGTTACATTTTAAGCTTTTTTGATCATCTTCTTACTGTGAATTCATACTCTTTATATTCGCCATTATTGGAAGAGAGCTTTAATATATTCCGGTCATCTGGAATTCCGTTAAAAAATGCCCCGATGGCCCCTGTTGTGCATCTGTGCCCCGAGATCAGGATGTTGGTATCTTCCTTACCATGTAATATTTCTATTTCTGCCATAAAGTGTTTTATCCTTTTCATGAACTCCCCGGGACCTTCCACCCCATCATAGAAAGCTGAATCAGGCAATGGTCCTGCCATTTTCACTTCCCTTTTTAAAAGTCCATCTGCTTCCCCCAAATCATATACATCCAACCTGGAGTCTGTGACGTATGGCATCCCTGTAGCAATTTCAGCAGTTTCTTGTGCTCTTTTCTGTGGAGATGAAAAGACATAATCGAAGCTGACATGACTCAGTTGCTGTTTTAAATTTTCGGCTTGTCTGACGCCTTCATCATTTAAAGGGAGTCCTTTTCTACCTTGCAGTCTCCCTTCTTTATTCCAATCCGTTTGCCCGTGCCTAATAACGTAGATCATACAGCTCCTCCTTGGGTTTGGACATAATTCAATTGGAAACTCATCTGCTCGAACTGTTCTATTGACTTACTTAGTCTGATTTATCAATTTTATTATTGCCCCTTCTTCCTCTTCTGCACTTCCATATGAATGACCAGATATGTAATACCCAAGAATCCCACTAATCCGAAGATGCCTGCGATGATTCCTTGGACCGAAGATGTCAGGATTGTATATCCCATCCCAATACTCAATCCTGTGATAACAAGAAGGAGCCAATGGGCGTATCGATTGATGAATTCAGTTATCATAATCCCCTCCACAGCTTTTGTATACCTATTTTAACATAATATCCCAATAATTACCCATAGAAAATAAGCCATCCAGGAGGATGACTCATTTTGTTTCTATATATTTTCCAGAAATAATCGTACAACGTCTGCTCCACCAATGACCGTTCCCAGTGTACTTCCCAAGTTGGCAAGTACGACAATGAGCAGGACGCGGGTTACTTTATTTCTCCAGAATCCTTTTATGCTCAGAACATCTTCAGGAAGGGAGTCAAAGTCACCGACATTGGGTCTGCGGAAATAGGCTTGAACGAACCCTGCAAACCAACCCGCAGCGAGGAGCGGATTCAATGAAGTGAAAGGTGCTGCGACGAATGCTGTTAATATGGCTAATGGATGGCCCATGGCGATGGCTACGCCCAGGGCAGAGAATCCCCCATTCCATAATATCCAACTGATACCCTGCTGTATGCCTGCATCAGGGTTTGATATGAACGTGTAGGCAATGACGGCCAGGATTATGATAGGGATGGTCCAGCCGATGATTTTAGGCCATTTTGATTTAGCAGGACGTTCATTTAGCTTATCTAAGTTATGTTCGTTATGGATTTCTTGCGTGATGCCAGGAACGTGTGCAGCGCCAAGTACTGCTACAATCTTATCGCCAGGTGCTTCCTTGATTTTTTGAGCCAGGTATTGGTCACGTTCATCAATCAAAGGTGTTTTCAGTTTAGGAAACACCTGGGTGAATTCATTCAACATTGAATCAAGCATATCCTGTGATTTGATTTTCTCAAGTTCTTCCTCAGTAATCGTATCAGTGCTGAAAATGCTATATATGATTTGGGTCAATAACTTGGCTTTCCCACTGAAACCGACGCTGTTCCAAATCCGGGAAAATGTCACCTGGATGTTGCGGTCAGCAAGGACAAGTTCTGCGTTAAGTTCTTTCGCGGATTCAATCCCCTGAATCATTTCCTGTCCCGGTTTAATGCCGAACTGTTTGGCCATTCTTCGCTGAAAGGATCCAATGGCCAGGTTCATGAGCAATAAGGTCGCTTTCTTATCCTTGATTACTTGAAAGATATCAGTGTCCCTCCACTTATCTCCTTCGACGATGGATTGATACCTCGGTTCGTCCAGTTCTACACAAACCGTGTCCGGTCGTTCTGCTTCTATTACTTCTTTTACCTGCTCAGCACTCTGACGTGACACATGAGCGGTTCCGATGAGAATAAATTCCTTCCCATCCATATGTATTCTTGTAATATTCTTTTCTTTTTCTGTCATCATTGTGTACCTTCCTTTAATTCCGTTGACTTGCGAATAAATTGAATCTACCTCACTATGATAAACTAGTTTTGGCAAAATTTAAATAAATACTGATCAGAATCGTGAAAGATCTTGAATCTGCTGTTTGGCTAATATGTATTGGCCAGGTGAAAGGTAGGGATTTGGATGAGTTGATTACTACCTGAATGAATTAAGGGTGAAATCATTATAATGAACAACATTATCTCTTTATAACGAAAAAACCCCATCAAAAAGATGGGACCCCAAGATCATGATTACGATTTGTTTCTCTTATCAAGCACAGCTTCACTTACCACATCATACATCGCCTCAACTCCTTTAGAAGAAGCTTTAAATTGATATGCATTCCCGATGTCGATGCCGATATTCATTGCTTCTTCAGCTGCATTGATATTCGCTCCCAGAAAGATGAACTCCCAATTGTATCGTTCCTGCTGATGACTGATAAGTTCCTTCACCTGGATTGCAGAGAACTCCACGCTGGCGTTTTCCATACCATCGGTTGTGATTACGAAGATGACTTTACCTGGTCTTTCCTCTTCAGCCATATGAGATAGGCGATGACCCACTTCGATGATCGTTTTACCAACAGCATCCATTAAAGCCGTGCACCCTCTTACGAAGTACTCCTCTCTTGTAAGCCGTACCTTACCAGCCTCCATTCCACTCCATAACTGCTCGACCTTATCATCAAAGAGGACGGTCGTGACAAGTGTTTGCCCGGTTAGCTGTCGCTGCTTCTCAATAAAAGAGTTGTAACCTCTAATCGTCTCTTGTTCAAGTCCTCTCATCGACCCGCTTCTATCCAATAAAAAAATGATTTCAGTGTGTTCTCTATTCATTTTTCTCATCCTCTCCATATTTTTCTGATATAATCTTAACCACAAAGAGTATGAGATGGGTCGCTTTGTAAGCGACATTTAGAGGTGATGATATGCTTAGCGAACAGATTCTGAAGGAGCTTCTTGGTTTTGTGGAGGAAAGCAGAGACGTCCTGATATATGATTTACAAATTTAAATGATGCAGTGTACACCAGTGAGCTGGAAGCGTTTATTGAGATGAAACATTCGGCATCTTTTTCAGAAAGGCTTTTTCAGCATATTGATGAACTGGGTTTGACAGATGCTTCCGTTTACAAAAATGCCGGGGTAGACCGGAAGCTTTTTTCCAAAATCAGATCGATTCCTGATTATAATCCCAGTAAGCGGACAGTAGTAGCCTTGTGTCTTTCTATGAAATTGCCTGAGGAAGATACTGTAGATATGTTGAATGCCGCCGGTTTTTCCTTGTCCAACAATGACCGTTTCGATCTCGTGATTCAATTTTGTTTAGAGAAGGAAATTTTCGACATTGATGAAGTCAACCAGGCACTGTATTCCCTCCGGTTAAAACCATTATGAAAAAAGTAGAGTGCTAGAAACAGCACTCTACTCCCCTAATATTTCTTTTCAATTCTCTCCTGTAATGTTTCAATTTTTTCCGGAAGTACATAAAGGTATTCGATCAAACCTTCCAATAACTCTATGAGCAGGCCGGCAGTTTCATCGTCTATTTCCCGTTCCAATTCCAACATTTCATAAAATGCTGATTTAGGATGAACAAGATGGCTGAGTGCCTGGATCGGTTTTGACAGATCTACATTCTTTGGCAGCTGATCGAATTGTTCCGACAAGGATTGACCTGATGATTGATCACCATTGAAATTCTTCAGGACACTCTCTAAAACTCGTTTTGACATTACGGCCGTTGCGGAGTTATCTTTGGACTGGCTAACATTCAATGCAGAACGGAACGAACGGACTAGGTCCTGGGGGATCCGTTTATTCCCCTGGATCTGATCCAAAGGCCCATTTGTAGCCAGTGGATCATAAATATAAAGACCCGCTTCCTCCTTGTGATGAATCGAATCATCATTCAACATGATAACGAAAACAGCCGGTTTCTTACACTCCGAACAGTTTGCTTCTGCGAACAGCCCTGTTTTATTCACTTGATAGAAGTTGGCTTTCAACACAAATTCACTGGTCTTAGAGCAACTTGGACATTGGCTTTTGACTTTCTTAGGAACTTTTTGATATCCGTACTGAATGTGAGACAATATAGATCCCGGTAAAATTTCTCTCATGCGTACCTCCTAGAAAATGCACCTCGAAAAATGAATTTTAATTATTATGAAAATTTCCGTTAAATAAAAAAACGCTTCCCTTATATCAAAATTATACCTTTGATAGAAAGTATTACAAGCTTAATTAAAGGGAAAACAAGAATTGTGATAATGGGACTAAAGATGAGTAAATGGTGTTGTAACCCACTATAACCGTCACTATCTGGTCAATCTGTGTATACCTTTTTCTACTTCCTGTACCAGGGAATCAATCAATTCATGTACATAAACGTCCTTACTTAGCCGCGGACTCTGGCCAGACCATAATGACATTAATTCAGGGTTATGTTGATTGCCGGCTTCCCTTCTTAATTCTTTCGTCAATGCGTTTTGCACAGGATAAGGAAGGATTTGATTCTCGTACTCTTTCATTATGTTTATGAATGAGTTTGTCATACCCCTTGCCGGTTTACCGCTGAATGCAGATGTGATGGTTGTACTTGTATCTTCACCTTGTAAAATGGCTTTTTTATGTATGGCTTTTGCTCCGCTTTCTTTATTTGTAAGAAAAGCTGTACCCATCTGAACGCCTTTTGCACCCAGAGCAAGGGCAGCTATCACGCCTCTTCCATCCATTACTCCCCCTGCAGCAATGACCGGTACTTCAACAGCATCCACTACTTGGGGAATTAGTGAGAACGTCCCAATCATTGATTCATCGTATGTACCAAGAAATGTACCCCTGTGACCACCAGCCTCGCTTCCCTGTGCGACGATCACATCCACTCCACACTCTTGATTGATCAGCGCCTCTTTCACCGTCGTCGCAGTTCCAATCACTTTAATGCCTTCTTTTTTCAGCTCTTTCATTATTTCCTTTGGTGGAATTCCAAATGTAAAGCTGCAGACAGGCACTCGTTCCTTTATGATCGATTCAATCTGTCTTTCAAGATCAATTTGTTCTAAACTGAATGCTTCATCATTAAATAGATTCAACTCTTTCATAAAAGGTGTCAGCAATTTCTGCATTTGGCTTACCTGTTCTTCACTATATTCCGGTACCTCGGGAATGAAAAGATTTACACCAAATGGAAGGTTCGTTTGCTTTTTTACTTGTTTGATCGATTCATTGAGGTCGGCGACAGACATATACCCCGCTCCAATCGTCCCGAGCCCCCCGGAGTTTGATACAGAAGCAACCAGTTTAGGGGTTGTGACCCCTCCAGCCATTCCTGCTTGGATGATAGGATATTTTATACCCAGGTTCTTTGAAACATCGTTTTGATACCACATATTTTCCCTCCTGTTTCAATCATATATAAGGTTATTCTATATTGAATTATGTCAAATGAAAGCATGTTCTACAACTCATTCGAGTTCATCGATGACTCTTCTTCGTCAAAAAAGCGTTCAAAGCAGCAGTGGCCTTGAACGCTTTAAAGACTTATTTAAAGGAAGTGAAATTTGATACTCTTTTCAGGAACTCCTCATATGAACTATAATGCTTATTCCATGAGTTATACCATTTTCGTATGGTCTCCAACAACCAAAATGGTACAGCCCGGCCTTCTATAAGATGGTAATGATCTTCGTAAGCTTTCTTTAAATGTTCCCATCTGAAATCATTTCCAGGTTGAATATATTCGGATACATCAATGATCTTTGCTCTCCCATTTTGCAATAAAATGTTTTTCAGATGAATATCTCGTGGATTCATTCCTTGATCACGAACATATTGTCTTGCATTTTCAACATCTTCAACCACTTGTTCAGGAATTTTAATCCCTTGCAGCAAACAATCAAAAAGGGTAGACCCTTCTTCGAAACTTAACACCAGCAATGTATCATAAGCTGCATAGCAGGTGGAGAAATAAGGAGAGTTTCCGATGGTTTGATAAACTTTTTCTTCATTTTTAATTTTAGATCTTTTATCATCAGCATACAACTTGAACGCAAATTCCGGTGCATAAATAGATTGAAAGACAGCCGCGTCGGTCCCGACGCCAATGCATCGTAAAGTTTCATCACTGCCATGGATTGTGACAGGCTCGTTATTTGCATTTGAAGAGACGGTCATTTGAGATAAAGAAGGTAGTACGACTTCCCATTTATTATCCATAGGCTCTCCCTTCGTCCGATTGAACTCTTTTAAAGGTATGAAAGTGATTCGTACCTTATTCAGGATAATATAGCATCAGCCCATTGCAAATTTCAACTCAAAGCCTTCTCATCTTTTTAGTAATTTTAAACAATCCCTGAATGAAACATCCTATTAAAGAATACCTTTTCTATATTCCTTCGAATAACCTAACCTGCTTTAACAACGTCCTGATTCTGCTTCAACTCCGCGCCTTCTTTTCGCCTATCCAATTCTGGAGAAATCATTTTTAAAATAATCGTACCAGAAAGTCCAATGGTGAGGATGATCCCCGCCATTACGTTCGATGGTAGAATCGCTCCGAGTGTAACGGTGACAGATGCAATCAACATGGATAGGTTAAACTTCAGCCCGTTAAATGCCATATAGGAACTGCGGGCATCATCAGGGGGGATGGCAGCCATATACGATTGCTCTACGGGCACCCGGAACACCTCTCCCATTGTGAGTACCCCCATCATCAAGAACAAAATGAACAGGTTATTTGAATAAGCAAGTACTGCATACCCTATCGAAAAGAAGAAACAACTCCACACAAGAACAGTTCTGTCTTTTAATGAATGAGGAATCCTCGTGACAAAAAGCATGAGGAAGACGACCAGGATTGTATTTTCACTTCGAAGAATCCCCATAGTCTGTACGCCGTCTATATCCCAGAAAAGAAAAGGTTGCGAAGGCATTTCTTCACTTAGTCGAATGCCTATGTAATTCGTGAGCTGGAACTCCATGGACAGAATAAGCACACCCGCAATGGTAAACAGAACAAACAGCTTGTCATGCATCACTTTGCCGTAGTTTGAAATAAGTTGTTTAACGTGCTGAGGGGCTGTCAACTCGGTTTCCGACGGAGAATAGCTCTCATCAATGAAGAGAGCCACCAAAGATGCGGTAACGGCGGAAGCAACACTCAGTGCCAGAAAGAGCTCGAAAAGGTAATCCTTGAATAAGAAAGCACCTATGATTCCTCCGATCGCGATGGATAGATTGTTTGCCCAATAGGTGATTGAGTACATGAGCTTTCGCTGTGGAGGTGTGCTGACGTCGATCATCATAGCTTGATTGGCAGGTCCTGCAAGGCCCCAGCAAATGCTGTTGACTGTCATCATGGCAAATGTGACCGTGGCAGATTCAAACCAGGGCGAGTTACAAACCATCATGGTGAGGAAAGCCAGAAACCTGAGCGATTCTGCGAATAACATAATTTTCTTACGGCCAAATTGATCGGCAAAATACCCTCCGAGAAAATTGATTCCTATTCCTACAAAAACATTAATCAAAAGTAATAGTCCGGCTACCTTTGCAAAATGAACGGCCAGGTAGATCGACATAAATGGAAAGATCATGCTCCCAATAAAGCGGCTCATAAATGTTTCAATGATACGTATTTTAATATTTTTATGAAAGTCTCTAAATCTCATATGTATTCCTTCTCTCTATCGTTTGGAAGGTCATTCTTTTCAGTCGTCTAGTAGCTTTGTCAGTTTAGAAATATTCACCCCCAGTGCTTCTAAAATTACTCGAGAAGTGATTTCACTTACTTTTTCCTTGCCTCCTTCAAGTCTTTTGATGGTTTGGGTAGAGACGTTTGCTTTTTTAGCCAGCTCTTCTTGAGTCAGTTGAGACTTTAAACGCAGTAAGGATATAATCTCCCCCATATTAAGTTTGTCAAAAGTCGAATGCTTTTTTGTGAAACAGGAGTTAATGGAGTTGCAAAATTTCTTCATGTCATTCATAGGTAGTTACCTCCAACATTTGGTAAAATGGTATTCACTAAATATAAAGAAAGTTCACCATATTATCAAGAGGGATAAGTCATTTCTATTTATACTATATTATTTTGATGAGAACATATCATGGTCATTTTAGATGAAAGGATATAAGACTTTAGGATGAAGGAAGGACTGGAAAGGAATGTTTTAAGGTGAGATTTTTATATAAAAGAAAAAAGCACCACGAAAGATGCTTTTTACTGTTTTTATAGGTATTTATAATGCAAGGAATAAATCCCATCTAAGTGAATAATAAACGGTGCCTATACCTACGAACACGACAATCAGGCCGATGATATTTTCTATGAACTTCTCTGGTAATTTAATGAATTTAAGTACCGTATATATAAGTGTGGTAAGAGATATGGTCACTAATGTAACAATCGCTATATTGATGGCAACTGTTTTTACTGGTTCTGTTAATAATTTACTGAATTCTATCAATTTAGACCCTCCTGATTTGATTCAATTCCAGTGCGCTACGCTGAATATGTAGTATCAAGAAGACTATTATACTAGAAATTCCATGAATTTAATAGTGGTAGCTTTGTCTAAAATAGTATGGTAGATGGGGGATTCCCCGCTTCAAAAGGTAGAATTAATAATTAAAAGCTCCTTATGCAGTGTGTTAATTCAGACAAGTCATCAATCACAGCATCTGCTTTCTTTGCACCGGTCCTACGAGGGTCTCTTTTCCAAACCCCCTTCATCCCTATTTTCTGGGCACTATATACATCATACTCAGGGTGGTCCCCGACAAAAATGCACTCTTCCGGTTTTACATGCAATCTTTTTATCGCCCTCTTAAAGATTTCAGAATTTGGCTTTTTCACGCCTTCCCACTCAGAGATAAGAATTTCCTGAAAGTAAGGCTCAATTTCAAGAGCCAGGATGTTGTCCATTTGAAATCTTCCGAAGCCATTAGTAATCATCCCCAATTGTATACCACCACCGTGTAATTCATCCAGCATATTATGTAAATGGGGAAATGGTACACAGCTGTGTTTAAATTGACTGATATAATCGTCGAGCAGTTCTTCCCACGTTAACCCTTCAATTGAAAACTCCTCGATAATCTGCTTATAAACCCTGTCTTTCCACACATAACCCCTCTGATCCAATTCAATGAATCTGGAAGTATATAAATCTTTCGGGATATGATGGAGCCAATGGTAGAGTCGTTCATATTGGTTTGTGATGAATACTTGGACAGATGCATCCCTGTTTAGCAGCGTTCCATCAAGGTCGAATAGGACAGCTTTAATCATAAATGTCCCTCTCCTCCTTTCTACATGATAATCAATGTTGATTTGCCTTTTTAAATAAAATCTTACAAAATTACTTTACGCGCCTGAGAAAGAATCTCCCCGTACACACCGTTCCATTCAGAGTAGTATGCAGCCACATGATCTGGATCGACCCAACATCTTTCAGCTGATTCAAATTCTGCTTTGAATGTATCTATTACTTCAACGTCCATTGCATAAAAAACTTGAAAACCTACTTTGGGATAATCGCTTTGTTCATTCCAGTGGGGATTATCATGATGATCCACTATCAGGTACCCTAATAAGTGGGAAGTGCCTGATACATAAGCTTCCTCCTTCACTTCCCTTTTTAAGCATTCTTCAGGGGACTCACCTTTTTCCAGATGCCCACCTGGAAAATCCCAACCTCGCTTTTGGAGATTCACCAGCAGCAGCTTTCCATCTTTAAAACAGAAACCATGCACACTGGTGACTCGTGATGTGTCAGGAAGAATAAAGTCTTGCCGCCATGTCAATTTCACTTTATCATTCCCCCAACGTACATATGTAGAATTCATCAATTTTCACTCCGTTAACTATAGACTATTAAGTATATTAAGTGCAGCATCTGAGCAATAAAAGAATTTGGTCAGGATTCACTCGATTTTTCTTTTAGCGGGAGCCTGTGCAATAGAAGCCCTGTCCCGATTGTTAATAGCGCTAAGATGAATGCACTGAAGAAGGAATTCAAACTGTAGTCCTGCTCGAAACCATCTAACACGCTAGAATAAATGCCTGCCATTATGCCGGTCAAAATAAACGTTCTTACTCTCAAAAATCATTCCCCTCCTTTTTAGAGTGTAATGAGTAGTACTAGTTAATGTCGCCGAGATATACCCTGGACGTTCTTTTGACTATATATGATTCTATTTCTCTAGGATAGAATCTATATTCATTCAGTTCATTTAAATCTATCCACTCTACACCGACTTGATGGCTATCGGGATTAGATGGAGTTTGCTCATTGTTCCATTCGTGGACTAGGGTACACGCAAAATAAAGCTCCATTTGATGCAAGTCAGAATCAAATGCTGCATGTTCATGGTTCTTACCTATATACTCCCTTACATGGATTAATTCTCCTACTGACACCTCACATCCAATTTCCTCAAGGCATTCTCTCTTTAAAGTCTCATGAAGTGTTTCACCATGGTCCTGTCCACCACCGGGGAAGAGGTAAAAAATACTGTCTTCGTCTTTGTTTCTCGTCAGAAGAATCTTGTTGTCTTTTATAATGATGGCTTTTGCAGAGTTGCGAATTCGCATCTGGCAATTATCCTCCCTTCTATTTCTCTTCATTTCTCATTGAATAAAACATTCTAGGACACTGAAATTATTTAGTGGATTTTTAACAGTCCTTTACTGTGCAATAAAAATCTTCTAAATATACTCTTTTCAATATTTAACATCTTAAATCCTGCTTATGTTATAAAGTGGCTCTACATGGAGCGTATTTTCTTTATTGATCCAACACCCGAAAGCATAACTTCTGAAGATAATATAGTGTATCAGCTGTTAGGAGGGAGTGTTAAGGAAAAAAAAACCTTCTACCCAAGGTTTTTCTTCCTTAACTCTTTGAGACATAACGTCTTCCACCATTTAATTCACATAATATTATTATGGTATATTTATTTACATTAGCTATGCGTAATAGGCTAGATGTTATCCATCTTTATTCTTTATTTGTTCCCGGATTTTTTCTAATTCCTCAAGAGATAATCTGTTTAAGGACTCTTTGATCTCATCTTCTAACCTCTTTTTATTTTTCTCCCTAAAGCTACCCCACCAGTCCCGGAGGTTATCCGTATTCGAAAGCAGGTATTCAATATCGATCTCTTCAATTTCATCATCTGATAAGTAGTGAAGGACGGCGGCTAACATTTGTTCGAGCTTCTCAATCTCTTCATTTTTCTGAAGCAGGACATCGGAGCGTTCTTCATTTTTCTTAGGCATATTATGACCTCCTTCTAGTGGATGGTCTTCTTAGTATTGCTAATGGTGAATATTGTTAAACACTTGCAGTTTACAACACTCATATGAATTTTAGCAAAACGATGAATTCCTTATCACGGAAGGATGATGATAGCCCTTGAGAAATCTCAGTTTCTCCTTTGAAAACAAGTATTACCCCTTTTTGTCTCAAGCCTTGTTCCTTTGTAAGGTTAAGATACCTGGGAATACAAAGAACGGCGCGCCGGTCAAAAGGATACTGAGTTGGAGAAATTTGAAGAACTTCATATTCAATATGACAGGATGATTCATAAGGTCATTCATTCTTTACACATTTACAAAAACAAACCTGAATATTATCAGACCGGCCTCATCGCACTTTGGGAGGCTCATCAAAAGTTCGATCCCGATAAAGGGTCATTTCCTGCTTATGCTTATTCATATGTACGTGGCAGAATACTTTCTCAATTGACAAATGAAAATCGGAATGAAGAAAAAAGTGTTTTCAAAGAGACGGAGTTTTTTGACATGATCGAGGATGAGCATGTAAATGAAGGGCTCGCTGAAGAATTGCTGTTCAGTTACTGTGGTGACTTAACTGAGAACCAAAGAAAATGGGTTGTGTATACTTGTCTGCATATGTTGACAGTCAGTGAAATTGCAGAGGTAGAGAATGTTTCCATATCCGCTGTAAAAAAATGGCGGAAAGGAGCGAAGGAAAGGGTTCAGGGGATATTGGATATTAAAGGGTAAATAATAAGGCGTTCAAGATGTTAGGTATTTTTAAATTCAAATGCAACCTCAATTCAAAGGGCCAAGCATTTTTGGCCCTTTCAAAATATGCTAGTTAAACGACACTTCTTTCACCACGGCCATTTCCCTTCCAAATCGGTCACCATGATCGACAAATCCCAAACTCTCATATAAGCGGTGAGCACCCTGATTTTCGGGATGGTATCCTACTACGATTCTATTAATATCATAGGTTTCCATCATTTCATTTATCATCAGATCTGTTGCAGATTTTCCGATTCCTTTACCCTGATAGTTTTTATCCACCATGATCCGGTATACCCAATAAGCATCCAATTCTTCAGGTTCAGAATTGAACATTAAAAATCCAACTACTATATCTTCATAATAAATAGCGAATGGTTTTAAGGTCGGCTCGAATTTCGATTGAGCGATTGATATGGCATTTGGCTCAATAAATTCCTGTTGCTCCCGGGAAAGTTCCAGCTGACAGCATTCGTACCAATTTTCGGCGTTTACTTCTGCGATTTTTACATTATATTTATTCAAATATGTGCCCCTTTCAATCTGTGATCATTCTCAGACTATTGAATCATACCATATATTGCAAGAAGGAGGAGGAATCGATTTTTATTTTTCAAAAAACAAAGAAAAAATTCATTTTATCTTTGTTCAGCTCTTGGATGACCGAAGAAACCGAGGATACGCAGCGATGGCGATCAAGCCACCAGCTATTCCGGCAATGACCATAATCAATATATTGAATAAAACATCTAAAGTGGCTCCCCCCTCTAGAATAATCTCCTTATAGCCTTCAATTGCCCAATATTGAGGCAGTAATTTACTGATCGTTTGCATGAAATCCGGCATAAGATCTACAGGTAGCCATAATCCTCCAAGCATCGCTCCACCTAAGGCTATGATCTGTGTCAGAGCAATACCCATATTCTCCGTCTTAACCAGTACGGCAAGTGCCATGCCCCATCCGGTCACTATAAATGCCAAAGAAAGTGATAAAATGATCAGTCCAAGGGGATCCCCTAAAGGAAGGTCATACACAAGGACGCCAAAACCAAATAATACAGCAATCTGAATCAAAACGATCACCATGAAAGGAATCTACTTCCCTATAAAATAGTTCATGATTGGAAGTGGCGTGCTGGCGATCCTTGCAACCATCCCTTTGTCCCTATCCTTCACTAGTCCAATGACCATGGAAATCATAATATAAAAAGCGAACATGATTGTATAACCTGGAATGATTTGAGTGACGACTTCTTTGTAACTTGTATTTTCATCACCTGAAAAAATGGATACAAAGGCAATAATGAAGACGATCGGTAAGATAAACGTCCAAAACCACAACCCTTTATCCTGTATATTTTTCTTTAATTCCATTTTGGCAATCGCCCACATAGCATTCTCCCCCTTTCTATGAATCCCGAAGCTGAGTTCCTGTTAATTTGAAGAAGATATCCTCCAGTTTCGGCTGATATAACTCGAGCCTTCTTGGCAGAATGTTTTGGATGCGGAACTCGGCAATCAATTTTTCCAGCGTCATCAATGGATCATCACTTTGCAGAAGAAAACCATTTCCTTTCGCTTTCACCTCTCCATGTGTGGTCAGAGCCACTTCATCTAAACCTTCTCCGGAAATAAACAATGACGGTTTATTGTATTTTTGCTGCAGCTCATCCATAGTCCCCCATTCGACAAGTGCACCTTTGTCGATCAGTCCGATGCTGTCGCATAACTGCTCTACTTCCTCCATATAGTGACTTGAATATATGATCGTACTCCCCTTCTCCTTTAGTTCCTGTATGATGGAAAAAATCGAGTTTCTTGATTGAGGATCAATTCCCACTGTCGGTTCATCCATGATGATAATGGAGGGGTCATGGAGTATGGCACAGCCAATATTCAACCTGCGCTTCATACCTCCAGAAAAGGTGGTGACTTTGTCTTTCCCCCGTTCTTCTAAACCGATTTGCTGTAGCACTTTCCCGGTGCGATCTTGAAGGTCTTTGCCTTTAAGCCCATAAAGGCTTCCGAAATACATTAAATTATCCTTGGCAGTCAGTGTTTCTTCCAAACAAATATCTTGAGGAATGTATCCGATGAGCTTCTTTACTTTTACTCTTTCTTTCTTGACAGATAGCCCTTGCACACTGATATCACCGTCAAAATTTTGCAATATTCCGGAGAAGATCTTCATTAGTGTGGATTTCCCTGCCCCATTGGGACCTACAAGTCCAAAACAAGATCCTTCTTGAATCGTTAATTGAATCTCCTTAATTGCTTGAAGTGAATCATATCGCTTGCTTACGTGATCAACCGTGATCATACATTAACCTCCCTTAAACAGTCCCTCATTATAAAATGTACGAATCAGGATTGGTAAAAGTTTCATTGGCACAAAAAAAAAGAAAAAGGAGTGGGATTATCTTCCACTCCTTTCGTGTGTTCGTTATCTTTAGATGAAAATTTAACATTGAAAGCAGGTGAATCCTTATAGATGAATATGCAGATTCGAATGGATTCATGCATTTTTTAGGATAAAGGGTTATGATTGGATGGTATGTAAACAAGATGACAGTGTGAAGGAACTGTACTAAGCCTCAAGGCTACTCCTTCACTTTCAATCCTAATAAGCTTGCGAAACCGATCGCCTGATCAGGAGAAACTTCACAACCAGAGAGATTTTCAAGCGCTACGTTGATGCGTGTAAACTTGCAGGTACTGATATCAATACCCTTGAGGTCAGTCTGAGTGAAGTCAATCTCATTAAGATTGCAATGATGAAAGTTGACCTTAAGAAGTTCACAGTCAGAGTAATTGGCATTTTGTAATAAGGTCTGATTAAATATCACTTGTTTTAATCTTGCTTCAACAAAGTCACTCATATTCGCCAGGCACTCTTCAAAACGGACATTTCCTAAATGGGCTCTGGAAAAATTCACACCCAATAATTTGCATTCTTTAAAGATGACCCGATGTATGATTCCATCACTGAAGTTTGCATTCGACAGGTCACAGTTCTCAAATATAACATCTGTCATGTCGATTCGAGGGAAAGATGCACCGGTGAACGAAACATTTCTGAATATCACTTTAGATATCACGAGCTGATCGATCTCTTCCTGGTCCAGCCCCGCATTTTCTATCGTACAATGGGATAGGAATGGATCTTCTTCATAATAAATATCTTGAAAATTGACCGGAACAGGACGAGCCGGGATTTTCGGGTCTTCGACTTTGAATGTATGCCCCATGATTACACCTCTATTATATTCATTCTGTATAAAGAAACTATAACATGATGAAATTTGAATAGTAGACTTGGATTTTTATTGAGTGTGTGTCTCGCGATGATTTTATTGATCAAGTTTAGATCTATTAATATAGTAGAGAGCAAATAATCGATTTACTCTATTTAATATTTCAAGTTACAATGAGATGAATGAATGATTAGAAATGAGGTGTTCGAATGAAAGTAACAGAAACAACCCGACTGACACTTAGGTGGGTGGAGGAATCAGATGCAGACTTCATAATGAAATTGTTAAATGAGCCAGGATGGCTCCAGTACATAGGAGACAAAGGGGTTCATACACTGGAAGATGCCATTCGTTATATTTTGACTGGTCCACGAGCCATGTATGAGCGGGAAGGATTTGGTTTGTTCTTGGCAGAACGTAAAGATGATCGTGCACCGATCGGTTTATGTGGACTGATCAAGCGAGAAGGTCTCGAAGATGTGGATATTGGCTTTGCCTTTCTATCGGATTATCAATCTCAAGGATACGCATTTGAAGCAGCAAGCGCTACGGTTGAGTTTGCTAAAGAACAGGGGATTAAACGTCTGGTCGCGATAACGACCAAAGATAATGATTCTTCCTCTAAACTTCTTGAAAAATTGGATATGAAGTTTGAAGGCTTTGTAACGTTGCCCAATGACACAGAAGAACTAAAAAAGTACGGAATTAAAATAGAACTATGAAGGAAATGTATTATATCGAAAAGAGCTGGGAAAAACGGACAGCTCTTTTCCTTAAAGATTATAAATAATTGGTTTTGCCTTTGTGAATAAGAAAGCACCAGGTAAGCCTCCACATCCTATTCATATAATTTCTTTAATTCTTCCAAAACATAGTTTTCCCTTTTAATCCATCGATTGTTCTCATACTTGTCCATCAGCACCTCATTCCCTTCAATAGCCTCATCCATAGTAACCCATCGGGGAGTCATTTCAAGCTCCAACTCATATTCTTCTAATTGTTGTGGTATTCTATCCCAGTCTGATAGTTCGCAATGAAAGTAATGTGAAGTCATTTCGAATAATGTACCAGCTTCATACATGTCCATATATCTTTGTGTCACGATACCAACAGGCTCTTTAACCAAACAATGTATGTAGCCGGTTTCTTCAGCAACTTCCCTTATGAGGGCAGCAGACAGACTTTCCTCTTCTTCGACCCCGCCTCCCGGAAATTTATAATCCCCCCTCTTGGAATGCATGAGAAGGATTTTACCTTCTTGTATGATGACTGCTTTCACGGCAGTTCTATATTTCATATTGTATTCCATGATCTCACTACTCGGTTTTCCCAACACGGTTTCAAACAACGCTATCTCTCCTTTCCCTAAAATAGTATAGATTTATAGATAAACCCGCGACTTGATTTGAAAAGACAATCATTTCAATGGAGCCGAGATGTCTTATATAAGTACGTACCAATATTAGAATTCGACAAATTCACCTAATTCCCTCCAAGTGTTTGAATATTCACTACTAAAACCAAACGATTTCATTCAAAAGAAAAACGCTTAGGAACTCTAAGCGTTTACACACTTACCTGCATAAGAGGAACATGTAGGGTTTACATTTTAGGCTTACCTTTTTCCTATATATTCAGATTGCGGCCTGAATATAGTATTGTTTTCAGCCTGCTCCAATACATGTGCTGTCCAACCAACGATGCGAGCGGCTGTAAATGTCGGTGTGAATAGATCTGATGGCAGATTAATCGATTTCATGATGGCGGCAGCATAAAATTCTACATTGGTGTATAGGGACCTTCCCGGTTTCATTTCAGCTAAAAGTTCGATTGCCTTCTTCTCAACGAATAGGGCCAGATCCAAAGCCGGATCACCCCCCTTATTTTCTAACAGCTTCTTTCTTAAAGCGATGGCTCTTGGATCATGAGTCTTATAGACGCGATGACCAAACCCCATCAGCTTCTCACCTTTCAGTAATTTTTTTCTAATGACATTTTCGGCTTTTTCAGCTACACCTATTTCGTTCAATAAATCAATGACCCCGGACGGTGCCCCGCCGTGAAGTGGACCTTTCATTGTCCCGATAGCTGAAGTGATAGATGAAACGAGATCAGACTCCGTTGAAGCCGTGACCCTTGCTGAGAAGGCAGAAGCATTCATTCCGTGTTCCATGGTAAGGACCATATACGTTTCAAGTGCATCTGCCACCGCCTTAGACGGACTCTTTCCTGTAAACATGTATAGATAATTCTCTACATGGCTTAGCTCGGTATCCGGCTCAAATAGAGGTCGATTCATCACTATATTGAATCGGTAGGCTATGATGGTCGGAATGACGGCTGTCAATCGCAAAGATTGCTCAATTGTCGGCTTCCAATTGTATTCTGGTATTCCCAGAGAGGAAATAACTGTCCTTAATGCACTCATGATATCCATTTCTTCTGGTAGAGAATGAAGGATAGCCTTCATTGCAGGTGTCAGTTCTCGATAAGTGTTCAATTTCTTCTTGATTTCCATTGCATCCTCCTCTGTGGGAAGATATCCATACCACAACAAAAAAGCTGCCTCTTCAAATGACATATGATTGAGTTCCCCTATTTCGTATCCCCTATAGATGAGAATACCTTCCTTGCCATCGATGTGACTGATCGACGTTTGAGCGGCTACGATCCCTTTTAATCCTTCACTAAACATGCAAAACAACCCCTTTTCCTTTATTACAATTATTGTATAATGAATTTATAATTAAAAAAATTAAATATATTTAATTAAATTAATTACAATTTATAATAAAGAAGAGGTGGATCCAGTGGATTTAAATATCATTAAAACATTTATTATCGCAGCCGAGTTCAATCATTTCAGGAAAGCTGCCGAGCGATTATATATCTCACAGCCGACCGTAACCGTACATATTAAACAACTTGAAAAGGAACTCGGAGTCGCCCTTTTCGAGAGAGATGGGAAGAAAATCAAACTGACAGAAGCGGGGAGATCCTATTTACAAAATGCTAAGAGATTGATCGAGGTTTACGAGGAGGGAATAACCGACATTCATTCCTTTAGTCAGGGATACACGACCACACTCAAAATGGCTATTTCCCCCTTGATTGCTGATAATGTATTGCCTTTTGTTTTAAAACAATATTTGGAGAATCATCCCGAGGTGGAGATATCGGTTGAAATCATTGAATCTACGGAAATAGAAAAGGCAGTTTTAGAAGAAAGAGTGGATATCGGACTTTCCTGTCTCCCCTCTTTTAGCCATGAACTTGAACAGACTCTATTATTTACTGATAAAGTCATTTTGGTGGCTTCTCATGATGGAAGGGATTTTGAATCAGCACCGCCACTGGAAGAAGAGGAGTTACTGGCATCGAATTACTTATTGACCCACAATCATCCTTCCTATTGGGATGAACTTTGTTATACCATTAAACAATTTTATCCGAAAACAAGGATGATGAGGGTTTCGCAGACGCATATTACGAAGCGGTTCATCGCAGAAGGGCTCGGTGTATCCTATCTTCCCTCCTCGTCAGTAAGGAGAGAGCTGTTGGAAGGGAGGCTGTTGGAGGTCCATACAAGTGCTTTTCCCATGCCGGAAGCTAATACCTACGCGATAACAAAATATCAGCATAAAACACAGAAGGACTTTTTACGATTCCTTTCTCGCTTCAGAGTATAAAGAAAGATGAAGGTGGGACAAAAGTGTTTAGTTAAAAAGAAAATCCGAACGATCATTCGATATTCTTTTTTGAAAATCGAGATCGTTCGGAGTCATCATTTGGCTTTTAACGTACATATTTATGTTTTGGTTGTAATGAGTAGTGGTTGATTTCCTAGCGTAATGGTCTTATTATAACTGCTAAACCATTGCATTAGTTGCAGTGACGAATTACAGTTAATCATACAAATACTCTTTCTTACCTGATGTGAATGATCCATACTCCTCCGAGATCCGGGCTTTTATTATTCTTGCTAAAGCATGCAGTGTATATAGCAGGTTCCAGCTGTTGATTGGAGTGCAAGACGAAGACTCCTACGGGAAAAGCGGAATAGGTAAGACCCCGCAGGAGCGAAAGCTGTGAGGAGGCTAGCCGAACGCCCGAGGAAAGCGAAGTCTTGCAAGGAAATCTGGCAGCGGTGTAACAAGTGATACTAACTAATTGTTTGATTGTTCGTCTTTAGAGGAACTGGAATTAGTTATGTCCCATCCTCATCCGTTTTACATTTAATTTTTTTGAAAAAGTCCGGTCAGTAAGTCAGAGGCGCCGAATTGGTTCTCTGCATCCTTTTTATCGATCATTTTCCTGATTTCAATGGGCTTTAGTGAATGGAAAACACTCCTTAACCGTTCTTCTGTATACCCTAATCCTCCCATCAGTGATCCTTTTTTATATACTTCCCAGTCGGATATATGAGAACCTCCTAATTTTCCGCCTTTATAAAAGCACGTTATGCCAAAGTGACCTTCATGCTTTAACGCTCTTTCAATAAGATTTATGTAACTTATCCTTCTATGAGGCGCAATATGGTGAAAACATCCTGAATCGTATATGAAGTCGTACTTCCCAATGGTTAGGTCACAATCAAATATATTTTGATGCTGAAAGTTTATGGTCAGATTTCTTTCGTCTGCTCTTTCCTTTGCCCACTCGAGGGACGTTTTGGATACATCGACTGCATCAACCTCAAATCCCTTTTCTGCAAGGTAAATGGCATTCCTGCCAGGGCCGCAGCCAAGTTCAAGTACTTTGCCAGGGTTGACCGTTCCACGTTCTATATAAGAGACTAAATTTTCGTCGGGTGCATTAACAAAGATAGGTATTGATTTCTCTCGATCAGAAAAAAACTCGTCCCAAAATGGTTCTGGCTCCCGTAAGTATGAATCTAGCATCGTAAGTATATCATCGTAATTATGAATGTTCTCTTGCACATGGTTCCCTCCTTAATCAGCTGATTTCATTTTACTTTATTACAGAGAAAGAAAGGTTACCACGATTTTACAAATATATTATATAAGGGTTTGATTAGAGGTTAAAGAAGGACCAGGCATGCGATTTAACGAGCCCAGAAAACCCATTTTAATGGATTAAAATGCCTTTAAAGGGAATGTGTGTAGATCCATAAAAATTTGAGCAGGGAGAATCTGACCACACTGAAGAGTGTTGTGACTTTCAGCTAACCATATTTTCTGTTTCATTCGTTACATTTTTGTAATAAATAAGCATTCGATATGAAGTCTCAAGCCAATACTTTTTCCATACGGATATCTGACCACATTTTATCATTCCAATAAGTGAAATCAGGGATCCTGGCTATTTCCTGATAACCCATCTGCCTGTATAACTTATATGCCTGACTGTTAAACTCAAAAACACCAAGTTCTATTCTAGTTAGTCCCTGTTTTTTTATTTCCATTTCCAAATAACGAAGTGCTTTATATCCTATTCCCTTTCCCCGTGCCACTGGATCTCCAATCGTAATTCCTATCCAGGCAGTGCCCCTCACTTTTTTATATAGATGACCTGGATCGACCATGAAATTCATTTCTCCTACAAGTTTTCCCTCAAAGTAAATGAGATAAATATGATGAGAATCCATTCGCTGATTTAACTCTTCTACTGTTATATTCCACTGCTTTTGAAGGTCTTCTCTACTTTGATTCGGCCTGATGTAAGGAATTAAATCAGGATGATTATCCCATTTATTTAGAGTGTTGGCGATCTCTACATCAGGTTGGTCTAATCTAGTAAATTGAAGATTCATTTCGTATACATCCTTTCTTCGTGCTATTTATAAAATATTCCATTAAGAATAATATTTTTGAGCAAGGTAGAATGTAAATTAATTATTATTAGAATATTCAAAATATATATATAGCTTCCCATATCATTATGTTATGCTTAAATTAATCCCTTGTTAGTAGGAGAACAGCGCAAACAAAAACCACGAGACGAGAGGTGAAGATCTATGGAAGTGTTACATGATGTGAACCTTGGAGCTTTACAGAAAGGGCATGTTTTTTATCCATTCCAACAACAGGAAGCCTATATTCGTAATTTAATGTTATTTATTCAGGCTGGCTTAAAGAACAATCAGCATATATTGATCGTTGAAAGCATGAAAAATATCACCAAGGTCAAGAACAGAATGCACAGATTGTATACAGAGGAACAGCTCTCATCCATCTCTCTGGTTGATAACTTTGACTACTATTTTTTAAATGGGGATTTTAACACTCAACATATTCTCAGATCTTTTCAGAAGGATCTCTCCATCATTAAAAAGATAAATTCTTCCATAAGAACCTGGGGTCACGTTGAGTGGGTCTCAAAAGAACCAGACGCAGCTTTACTTAATGAATTTGAATCGATCGCTGATGATTATGTTCTAAAGGAAGGGATGCTTTCCGTTTGTGCATACTCAAAAAACAGTTTATCAAATGCATTAACCGAAACATTGGAAAAGGTTCACCAATTTGTGTTGACCGATGAGAATTTGCGTTTATCTATGACATATAATAGAGATTTATTTTAAAGACTCGTATTTTGACGAGTCTTTTATTGTTCCCTCGTTAAGACATGTCTTTTCAACCGAGCTAAATACCTTCCACAAATTCACTTTATTATTTTACACTTTCCTTCTCTCATTTCCAAACGTTTTTCTATCTATTACTGCCTTTATTATTTTTTCTATAAGTAGGTTCTATAGAAGTGCCGCTGCCAATAAGTATAACCATGAAGAGCATAATACTTAAGGTAGGGGGATCTCTTGTGAATGGAACCATTAATCCCATCAGGCTGAACGAAGTGATAGAGTATGAGGAACTAATTCATGAAGCATTTAACGGAACTTCCTTGAAGGCAGGTCGAATTGTACAAATAGTGTTCTGGATAAAACCGGGAAAAACATTTGTTACGTATGACATCATAAATAAAAATAACAAATACGTTAATATTGAAGATTCTCTCTCGCCCCCTTCGGTTCAAAGGCGGGAAATCAACTTTCAAACGTTATTTGAACTGAATCAACCGGTTGATATTGAGATAGCCGGAGTGAAGAGACCTTCTGTAATCGTATCGATCAACATTTATTGGAATGATGAGGGCATGGAGGTTTCTTACGGAGTGACTGATCGGACGGATACAACTTATTTTGGTGTGCGGGAAGAGTTGTTGGTTAAATGGAATCCAGCATATGCCCGATAGAATCTAAGAAGACGTTATGGGTATCTAAAGAATCTTCATACAGTCCACTTTTACAAATCAAAAAGGTACCAGGGACCTCTATCGGATCCTGGTACCTTTTTTAAATTATTACTTATAGAACACTTTGTCTACATTATATTTCGCTTGCAGTTTATTGATGATGTATGTCTCATAAATGTCACGATCCATAGCATCATCTACGATAGCTACGTCGATTCTGTAGACTTCGCCTCTGTGATTACGCAGCGGTGATACTGTATCTTCGAGATGCTTTTTGACTCTTTGGCGCAGCTTTCGGGCTTTTCCAACGAATAGGAGCTCATCATTGATATTATAAAATAAGATGATGCCCCCCTTATCTCTTGGGATTTCATGAAGATCGATAAAGCCCTGGATGCTTTTGATCTTTGGTTCTTCAGAGTCTTTTGGTTGCCTTCGTTCCGTTATGGAAATATCCGCCTGTGGGATTTGAATGTTTATCATGAATGGTCACGTCCTTTGTTTGCTCTAAGAGGTAATAGTAACACAAAAAGGTTGTAATTACTATACAACGAAGCACTTACCTTTAAAATTAAGAGCATATCTATTTTTACACATAACGCAGGCCGATCCTATTACTGAAGATTTGATTCTTATTTTTAAAAACAAAGAAATTATTTCTAAAGTCGATGGTCAGTTCATGTTCGTACGTATCTTCGAAATCGTCGTTGACGATGAAGTCGAGATTCTCCGAATGGATGATTTTCTCATGGGATTCCGCTTTTCTTCTATCTACTACTTTCATTTCATATATATTGTTGACGATATCACAGCTTCCCCTGTCAAAGGATAACTGAATGATTTTCCCCTCAGGAATTTCGTTCAATTTTTCTTTTGCTGTTTGTGTAATCTCAAATTTCAATGTAGCACCCTCCTACTTCTTATTTGGAACGAGTATGTTCAGATGCTGCTTTAAGTTTTCAATTGTGATCGGAAGCTTGTCTCCTTCATCCCCATCGACATTGGCTATCATTTCATAGGTAGATTTTGCCTGAAGTTTGGTAACTTTCATATAGTGGACGTGTTCGCTTTCAGCTAATTCACCTAACAGGATTTTCGGTAATAAAAGGAGGAACCGAGGCAAAGCCATGTCTTTGATGATGAAGACATGTAGCTGTCCATCATTCACCTTCGCTTCCGGTGCGATGGTTTCCATCCCACCAACCGAATTGGTGAGGGCTACGAGCATAAGAAGGGCTTCCCCTTCCCAATCATGTTCTGATTGGACCTTCAGCTCGAATGGCTGCTTCTCCTTCATCTTCTTCATTCCTTCTATTATATATGCAAGTGGACCAAGCATTGATTTCTGTTCGACCGGTGTGGAAAATGACGCCTCTGCCAATGCACCGACTGCTACAATATTGATGAAATAACGATCATTGATCTTTCCAACATCGGTTTTTTGTACATGGTTTTGTTTGAAGATGTCGATTGCTTCTTCAGGTTTCATTGGAATATTGAGGGCCCGTGCAAAATCGTTTACCGTTCCGAGGGGGATCAAACCAAATAATGGACGATGCTCTTGTTCAGCCATTCCGTTAATGGCTTCATTGATCGTTCCATCCCCGCCCATGGCGGCCAGGAAATCATACCTTTTCTCACAAGCTTCCTTCGCAAATTCCATTGCGTCTCCCTCTCCTTTAGTCAATCGCATATCGGTCTCGTACCCCATCTCCTTCATCGTTTCAAGTGCATGGTCACTATATTGTTTCCCCAATTCCTTACCGGAAGATGGATTGACGATTAACATGGCTTGCTTCACGCTATTTCCTCCCTTTTATGTTATGTATTTCATTAGACTTTACCCTAAATGTAAAGAGAGGAATCCTTTTCCAACGTGAAAAAGCAGGGAAACAAATTGAAAAACCTGATTTCCAAATCATCAACATGATCAATGGAACAACCCGGATTCTTTTGATTTTTTCATAAAAGCTTTTGTCCTTTTACTTAGCGGTCCTTTAAAAAATATGCCGAATAGCAAAGCAAAGAGGCCAAATAGAGTTAGAATTAACATATCTCTATACACTCTTTCCAAAACGATCCCTCCAACTGCCTCCCTCATGAGATCGATGCTATAAGAAAATGGGAGGAAGGGATGAATGGTTTGGAAAAAAGCCGGCAAAAGAGGCACTGGATAAGTCCCTCCGGCTCCTGCAATCTGCAGGACCAGAAGGACGATGGCCATCGCTTTTCCAATATTCCCAAATACTGATACCAATGTATATACTACGATCATAAAAACAATGCTGATGAGTAATCCGAAGACTATAAACCAACCAGGTTCTGCAATATGAACCCCAAGGATAAAAATGTCGCCAACTGTTACAATCATGGCTTGTATGAAACCAATACAGAGAAACGTCAGAAGTTTACCAAAGTAAATTTGCCTTTCAGTAAACTCATGAGGAGTGATTACTTCAGTTGCTAATAGTGAGATTAACAAAAGTGCACCTACCCAGATGGCTAACACAGTGTAAAACGGGGTCATGGCAGCCCCGTAATTTTGTATTGGAAATAAACTATTTTTCTCTAAGACAACCGGTTCTTCAAAAAAGCTTTTCTCTGCATTGGGATCATTCCGGAGGAGATCAATGACTTCATTAATATCGGTTTTCCCCTGGATATCCCTGATACGGTCGGCAAGCTGGCTGATTTTTTCTTTAACATACGGAAATTGCCTTGAGACATTTTGGAGTATTTCCGTTCCTTTTCCTAGGTTTTCATCTGTATTAGAGAGAATCCTATCCACTTCCGGAATGGTGCTTTGTATGTCTAGAAGGATCTTCCTTGCTTCATTCAACGTTCCCTTCGCTTTAGCTACCTCACCCAATACAGCCGGTTCAATCGTTTGTTTGTATCTTTTTATAAGTGCATGCATATCTTTATCCGTTTTGCTGGCACGATCTTTTATGCCCTTGATCAATTCGTTCACGTCTTGTTGCTTAGTAGCAAGGATATCATTTAGTTTCTGGCCTTCTTTTTGAATTGTCTGCATTTCCAACTTAACTTCCTCCAGCTGATTCAAGGCCTTTTCAATCTGTTCCTGGTTTGGATTTTCTTCATTCTTCTGTAACGATTGTAAGGAAGCTTCAACCGTGTCAATCGTTTGGATGGAAGTGGCAAGTTTATCAGCTACTCCTTTGTTAATCGTTTCTGCTCCACTAAGGTCAATAGAAGAGGTTTCAATTTGCCCCAGGAATTCGTTGACCCTGGCAGCCATTTCCTGTACTCGCTCCAAATCTTCTTGAATGGTTGGAGCCATCTCGTTTAATTCATTTTCAGCTCTTTCAAGAAAATCCGTGGTCTGATCGATCGTATCAAGTCCCTGATTCGTCACACGTTTCACATCAGGAATTTCAGCCTGTGCTCTCTGAATAATCCGCTTGGCACTTTCGGCATCCGACAAAGATTCATTCAGGACAGCACCGATTCCTGGTAACTTTCGATCTACTGTAAATACATAATCCTCAAACCTTTTTATGTCAGGAAGATCCTTTTGAATCTCAATTCCAAGCTCATTAAACAGTTCAAATATAGTCCCATTGACAGTCGATATAAAGGAACCCGTAATTTTATCGACGATTCCTCCTGCCCCGGATTCTGTAATTTTTGGGGCGATGGCATTGATCTTTTCGTTTACGTAATATTCCAAGGTTGCCTTTTCAGGTTTATCTTCTATGACAGTGGCTAACTTCCTGGAGAAGTCACTCGGAATGATGATAACCGCGAAATACTCCCCATACTCAACACGATCCATAGCTTTTTTTCTATCAACAAACTTCCAGTTCATTTCATTATTTTTCTTTAATTCTTTTACAAGATCCATGCCAATATTCAATTTTTCATCCCTGAGTTCCGCCCCATTGTCTTCATTCACGATCCCGACCGGGAGCTGATCGGTCTTGCTGTAAGGGTCCCAGGAAGCGCCGATGTTAAACCATGCATACAAAGATGGTAACAACATTAAACCACCTATCAAGAACGCAGCCACCCAGTTCCTGGATACATTTCTTATATCCCGTGTAAAAATCCTCCAGCTATTTCCCATATGAATTCCTCCCTTTGTCACGAACCTTTAATTTGGAACTTAGTATACCCAACTTTAAGTTCTTAAGTTACCAACACACACTTGAATTCAACTGGATTCATCAAAAAAGGTATCCGACAAATGAAGGCGGATACCTCTTAAATGCTTATGATACTCATGCTGATTTTTATTCTGCCAAAGACTTTTTGTACGAACCAATTTTGTCTTTCAACATTTCATTGGTTGATAGCAGGGTTTCAATCTGTTCTTGTATATTTTTTTGATGCTCTTCGAGGAGTGTCAATCTCTCTTTTGTTGTATGATTCCCTTCCATCACTAACCAGGTATAATCTTTAATGGTGGCGATAGGCATTTTTGTCTCCCTTAATTTCATAACAAATTTTAGCCATTTAAGGTGGGAATCGGTATACCTTCGAATACCTGAACTAGAACGATCTGGTGTGATGATTCCTTCTTTTTCATAATATCGAAGAGTATGGGAAGTGATTCCCAATATTTCCGATGCTTCGCTGATACTATACATGCATGATTCCTCCTATGTATAAACTCTTGACTTGGAGTCCACTCTAACCCTTAGGATAGAAGTGTACCATAAACAGACAGGAGGAAAAAATATGAATTATACAGTCATTACCGGAGCAAGCTCAGGGATCGGATATGAGGCTTCACTTGCATTTGCAGCAAGAGGGAAGAATATTATTGCTGTTGCCAGACGGGAAGATAATTTGAATGAACTGAAGAGTGAAATCGTTTCCACTTACCCAGATGTGGATGTCATTACGATGACAGTTGATTTATCTTTAAGCGAGAACGTCTATGAGTTTTATAAAAGCTTGAAACAGTATAATATTCAAACATTGATTAATAATGCCGGATTTGGAAATTTTGATTCCGTACCTGAGCAAAAACTGACTAAAATTCAAAGCATGATAAATCTTAACATCGAAGCATTGACCCTGCTATCTTCCCTATTTGTCCGGGATTATGAACACGTAGCCGGCACTCAACTGATCAATGTTTCTTCAGGGGGAGGATATACGATTGTGGCGGATGCCGTTACCTACTGCGCAACGAAGTTCTATGTGAGTGCATTCACAGAGGGACTCGCTCAAGAACTTGCTTCAAAAGGTTCCGAGATGAAAGCGAAAGTATTAGCTCCTGCTGCGACTGAAACCGAGTTTGCACAGCGATCATTTGATGTAACTGATTTCAATTATGACGGTACTGTCCCGCAATATCATACAGCAAAGGAAATGGCACAATTCATGCTGGATCTCTATGACAGTGACAAAGTGGTAGGGATTGTAGACGGAGAGACCTATGAGTTCAATTTAGTGGATCCTATTTATCCATATGCTAAACGATCATCTCAAGAATAAAGGAAACGTTTTAACAAGACTATATCCTACAGTATCACGAATGCTCATTGATTCGTGATACTATCATTTCTTACTCGTACATAACTGCCACCAATCCCCATGACTCCCCCCACTTCATATTCTGCTGGTTTACCTATTATTTGAATGGGGTAATAGAGTATTATTTGACTTTATAATATAAAGAAAATCTATTCTGTTATCGATGGGGGTTAAGATGATGGCAAAGTATGATATTGACGTGAATGGATCACTGTTTGATTGGGATTTGGATAAAGGATCTATAACATTTGAAAATGATGAGGTCGTTCTATTCTGGGTGAATACAGCTTTTAAAACGCTGATTGATTCACTCGAAGAAATCGCAGGTGAAAAAGAGGCAAGATTGGTTCTTGAAACAGCAGGCTACCGTACCGGCCTGATTGTCAGTGACTTCTACTTGAAATCCATTGGAGACCCGGAAATGATCCTCGATAAACTGCCTAATACATATGTAACCGCTGGATGGGGAATAACAAAGATTCTTTCTTATTCCATTGAAGATAAAACAGCTGTCGTCCAATTTTGTAACGGATGGGAATATAAAGTGAATGTCGCACAGGGAAAAGAAAAAGAAGGTACTTTCATGCCTGGTCATTGGGCTGGAGTACTGACTGGAATATTCGGCTCCAAAGTATGGTACCGGGTGGTTAAAAGTCAGATCAGTGGGGACGACTGCAGTGTATATGAGTTTTTCGCATCCGATATTTCTCCTTCTTTGAATGTCAATGCGTTAATGGAAGAGCAAACCTTAGCAGCGCAAGAAGAATTGGAGCGTATTACAAAGCAAAGAACAGAAGTTTTATCCGAAATCATTAGAGAAATTTCTTCTCCGATCATTCCTGTATTGGACTCGATTCTCGTGGTCCCCCTCGTTGGACGTTATAATGAAATTAGAGCTGAAGAATTGATAAATAAAACACTTCTCAATCTGCCACGCTATAAAGCTGAGTTTCTGATTATCGATTTGACCAGTCTCAGCAGGGTGGATGATTATACTTTATCTTTCATCCAGAAATTCGTAAGTGCAGCCTCCCTATTGGGTACCACTTGTTTGCTTGTAGGGATTTCTTCGGAACTAAGTATAAAAGTTACGCAAAGGGGCTATCGGATGAATCATATCCCCTGCTTTTCCATTCTGCAACAGGGAATCAACTACTCGTTGGATCAATTAGGCATGGAAATCATCAAGAAGGTGTAAAGCCGGGTAGGTATAGGCAGGATTATCTCCTGCCTATTATCTCGGTGTCTAAGGGATGAATATGACGTTCAATTTTCAATTGATTGCAAAGAGGAATCAGGTATGTCATAAACTTAATTGTAGTTTTTATCCGGATTTCATTGGAGTCAGAGTTAATCCCATTCGTTCCTGAACGGATACTCATAGCCTCCCTGATCAGACTATGCCATTCTTCAGGCAGGTGCTTCAACCCATACTCACCGGCGTGCTGCTTTGAAATAATAGACCCTTCTTTCAATGTATAGTATTGCCGAAGAACTCCAAGGACCGACCATTCTATTTCTGCATCCAACATATCGGCAGGAAAATGCTTTGCTTCATCAAAGGATTTTTCAAATGAATGTAACCTTCCAACCCAATAAGTATTCATATTTTGAAGAACATATTGCCGCAATACTTCTGTGGTAGGACCTGATATCATCAAAGCTATTTCTGGTCCCACAATTCTAATCCCCTTATGCTTCATTAAATACCACGTGATAGGGTTGAAGTTGAAATAATTTCCGTAATTCAATTCACCATTGTTAAAGTATGCGTACATTTCGTTCTCGTCTTTACAGCTTGAATCCATCTTCTCTATATCGTCTTTTACAATGTATACTCCATCCATTTCCGGTTTTTGAAACATTTGTTGAAGCGTTTTATGTATTTTATTAAGTGCACTGGAGTCTTCTTTCAATAGTCTTCGGTTTGTGACGGTAATAAAATCAATGTCGCTGGAATCATTCACGAATGCCTCCAGGGCAATAGACCCGTGGACATACAAACCTTCGAGTGTCTCCGGCAGATAATGATGGAATAGATTGATATACTCATTTAGTACTTTGTCAACTATTTCCGGTAAGTCCTTCAAGTAATCTCCCCCAATGAATAAGCATGTCTTCCAATTTCAACTTCCAATACCAATTATTCCAAATAATTGAAGAAGATTCAATAGGATTTGTGTAATTAAAATAAAACACACAGCTACCATTAGGGTCACTGTGTGTTTCGACTCTTCATTTTTTCAAAATAAACAAATAAATTCGTGATCCATTTCGCGATCACTCCTACAGCAATGTATATCACAAATAGATGGATGTAACTTGTGCCTTTGTTCATATTAAAGAGACCGGCACTCAGAAGGATGGGCTTAAGCACAAATGCAAAAACAGCGCTTACTAAAAGCAAGTACAGATAATAATTCTTCTTGTGACGATAGGTCCATTGGTATACGAACATATAGGAAACTGGAACAAGAGATACATCCAGTGAAATAGAACTTGCCAATAAAGGATAGAGTTTATATGGATAGAACCATTTCAACATATTTGCACCGATGGCATCTGCATAGGTAAAGAATACATGAACATTATATCCATAAAACCCGAATAAAAGCGCATTCTTTTTATCCAGGAAAAGGAAAAGGGATAGCAGCGGCAAAAGGAAGAATGCAGCCATTACCCAGAACTGCCAGGAGCCAAAGTCAGAAAATTGGTACCAGTAATCGATCCACGTATCTGTTTGTTCACCTTGGATTTCTTTCAACTTGGAAAGCATATTGTTTTGTGTTTCGTTCATGGGTTTCACTCCTAAGATACATATATATCTTAGTATGAGCAAGTCGAAGGTGGATTATAAACTATGTGCTTGATCTCCCATAAAATCAAGCTTTATTGATAGCATCTTTTATAATGGATTCAGCTGTTTTCCTGCCATTTTGAATACAGGCACCGATCCCTACCCCGAAGTAGGATGCTCCAGCTAATTTCACACGTGGCATCTCGGTTAAGAGTATATCGTTTAAGGCATTTACAGATTGATTGTGCCCCAGATGATAATGCGGCATCAGGTTGTCCCAATTGGTAACTTCGATTGAAACCGGATCTGCATCGATTCCGATGGTCCTTTTAATATCTTCCAGTGCCACACCCGTCAGTTCGTCCTCTTTTAAATTCTTTAACTGTTCGTAATGAGCACTCGTGCTCTTATAAAAGAGTCTTAGCAGCAGGTTGTGGTTTCGGGATGTATGCTTCCATTTCCGGCTCGTCCATGTACATGCATCGCATTTCACTTCACTGCCTTTAGAGACAATGAATCCCGTACCATCAGCAGGAAGCTCCTCATCAGGAACATTAAATCCCAAATAGATGGAGAGCAAGGAAGAGTTTCTTAGTGCATTAAAATTCTTGTTTAACTTTTCATGATTTAGAATCTGTTGAGTCACATCATGAGGCGTTGCGAATATGACATAATCCGCTTGGATGCTTTCATGTCCATTTAGTGTGAGCTCGTACTTTCCTGCATTCATATGTAGACTTTTTGTCTCTGATCCTTTTAGTACCATCGCATCCCCGCACACTTCTTCCAGACGGTCGATAATGGTGGATAAGCCATTTCTAAAGGAAATAAACTTTTTATTGGATGACCCTTTGAATTTTCCCCTGTTTGCAGATAACCCTTTGATAATACTTCCATAATCATTTTTATAATCAAGCAGATAAGGAAGAGTAGACGCCATCGTCAGTTTATACAAATCCCCTGAATATACTCCTGATAATACAGGAGCAATCTGGTTTCCAACCAATTCTTTCCCGAGAAATGCTTCCAAAAACTCGCCGATGGAACTTTCTTTCGTAAATTGAGTATTTCTTGTTTCCAGGTCGAGGAGAGCTGCTTTCTTTCCAGCTTCGGAAATAAGCGTACTTTCATTAAGGGATTCTATGCTCATCGGAATACCGAATATCGTGTCCGGGGGGATTCTATGCAGTTCCCCATTTGTGTATATGTAGGATGTACCTGTTTCGTTGTAAACGAGATCGTCTTGAAGGTTGAGTTCATCGACCAATGGAAGAACTCCTTCATTACGGGCGACAATAGAATCTGCGCCGGCTTCCATAATAAAATCGCCTTCTGTTATCGTCTTGATTTTACCACCGAGCTGTTGATCACGTTCGATCAAAACTAATTCAATTTCCAGATTATGTTCCCTGGACATTTTTTGCAGGTAATACAGGGTTGTCAAACCTGTAATTCCCCCGCCCACTACAGCTACTTTCATCATACCATCCACTCCATTAATTACGTGTATGTATACAGATTATCATGTTTTATACAGATTAGAAAAAGAAACTGTGTCTGAAATAGGAAAATAGCATGCGAAAGAGAACAGGGTGTCATTTATGGTTCCTTTGTAACCTATTTACCGCCCAGCACATAATTCATAGTTGACAACTAGGAATAGTTTGATATAACATATAATTGAATTCTGATAACCACATAGCCACTTATCCAGAGAGGTAGAGGGACTGGCCCGATGATACCTCAGCAACAGATTCTATTTTCTAGAACACTGTGCTAATTCCACAAGCGTTGAGCTTGAAAGATAAGTTGAAGTTTTTTTCACTAAAGCCTTCTTCTTATCTTACTAGGAAGTGGGCTTTTTTACTTGAAAAGTCTCTTCCTCTGTTTTTTACATTACAAGAGGAGTGATCAAAATGGGAGAAGTTTTTCAGGAAGCACCCAATAAACGAAGAAATGAGTTAATTAACAAATTGATTGTCCATAACATTTTCAAAAAAGGTGATAAACAATTATTTGAGTTAACACTGAAAGAACTGGAGAACGAATATTACTATATCCAGAAGGAATGCCACCCTCATTGTGATATCGGTTCTATTCAATGGAAAAATTGCTCGAAACTGACCAGTTAGTAGTACCGTTTAACAATTCAGGAGTGCCAAAATAAATAAATGACGCGAGCCATTGGCTCACGTCATTTATTTATTATTGTGCATTAACCTCCACAGCATCCTTTTTATAATAGGCGGCAAAAATTTCAGCAAATGCTTCGGTGGAATTATATAATTCTACTAAGTTATTTTCTACTCCACCAAATTCAAGAAGCATCGCTCGTTCTGTTAAATCCTGATTATAAACCCCGTTGCCTTCCGCTTTTGTTTTAATGAAAACTCCCCTGCTGATACCTGGATACTTTTCTTCTAATTTAGCATTTAATTCTTTTGCGATTTTCAGGTTTTTTTCAAAGTTCTTATTTTCTTTTCCTACAATGAAAAATAACCGGGCATAGTTCTTACCATTTATGGTTTTGGTTGTAATGTTTCGGGGCTGGGAATCACGGTGAACATCTATTAAATAGGTTAGATTGTCATCTTGAGCTAGCGCTTCCTGAACCAGTCCCCTGGTTAACTTATAGGATTCAAAGTAGGTCCAAGCTTTATTTTTTAAAGCTTGGTTTACATCTGTCTTATCCTGTACCGCACCGATTCCTCGTGATTCAAGTTCCTGTTTCAATTTTGATCCCACTGCAATGACATTGACCTTTTCATTGGTACTGGCAGGATCTTTCGAGTCATTGTTTTTGATCAGAGGGCTAAAGGCTTCCCAGCTGTGAGAGTGGTAAATAAAAACAGATTTTTCTTCTATTTCCTGCACACCGTCCCCTGAGTTGTTATTTGCTTGATCGACTTGGTTCTGGTCAATTTCCTGACCCTTCAGCTGGTCCTCCGTTGGCGCTGGGGACTCGTTAGGTAAATTGGTAATGTCCGTCCCTTTTCCGGCAACGGCTATATGGGTATGATAATTTTCGATTCCAGGAATTTCCCTTCCAAATAGACTCCTTGGATCAAGCAGTGATACATTCGTTACGCTTTCCAACCAATCAAAGTCAGTATTCATTGCCTCTTGATTCTCAATGCGCAAACCCGTCATTTCCTGTGACAGCAACATAAGAAATGTCTCTTTTGGTACAAGCTCTGATACCGAAGTATAGAACAGGCTGTCCACCCTCAATTTAATGGCAGTCGATGAAATCAGCCAAACCATGACATACATGAGGATGATGCCTATCAATACTACCCGGATGATAGCTTTCAAAGAAACGAATACTAGTGGGACTAAGCTATTATTATTTCGAGACTTATACGACATCATCAGTACCCCTATATAAAGTATTTAATAGTTAACTTTATGCAGGGAGGCAAAAGAGTAGAAGGTTTTTTCAGGATTCGGTCTGATTTCCTATGGGAAACAGGTAACAAATAGTATATCTTTTTCTAAAACGACCTGAACCTAAAAAAACGCATGATGAGATGCGTCTTTGGTTTATCGACCATTCACTTCATGCGCAGCCCTTATACCGGATTCAATCGCACCTTCTATCCACCCATGAAAAGAAGAGGTATGTTCTCCTGCAAAATGGATCCTTCCTTCGGGTGTCCGGATATAATCTCCGATGTCAGCTGCCTGTCCCGGTGTATATAGAGTGAAACATCCTGCCGAGAAAGGATTTTTGCTCCAATTATATACAAAATAATTCAGTAGTTCTGTATAAACACGATTTCCATAAACCCTGGATAAATCCTTCAACACTTCTGAAATAATTGCCTCCTTCGATTTACTATTCCACAAGAGAGCGTTTTGACCCCAGCTGTAGCTTGCGAGCATCACACCAGGCTTGTTACTACCAATATCATGACTGGGCATATAAGTAAATCGGGTAGGAAGATCCGAAACAATATTTCCGTATTTCATTTCTTCCCAGAATCGGCTTCTGAACTCGATACCTATTTTTACAGAAGGAATATTGGTTACTTCACGAATCGCCTGCCACTTTTTAAATGAAATAGAGTTATAAGGTACGACATCAATAAATTGAAACACGGTAAAAGGAATAGTGACAATCACGTAGTCAGCTTCATACTCCCTCCCCGTACCGTCCAATTGGTTAGCTGTTTGAACGATGACCCCCGACTTAGATTGTATGATACGAGTCACCTTTTGATTCAAAAAAATCCGGGACTGGAGGTCACCCATAAATGAATAGGGCAATCGGTCATTGCCACCTGTTATTTCATAAAACTTTGTTTCTTTTCTGAAAATCGGAAAAATAATATCCTTTAATATATCAACAAATGAAAACTCAGGAAATCCTTCGATCCCGAGGATGACATTTATTTTCCGAATGGCATTCATTGATAAGGATTTTCCAAACGGGTTGTTGGACAAAAATTGCCCTACTGAATAATTCGAGAATTGCTTAATCAATTTCAATTGTTCTTCGTGCTCACTATTATTATACAAATCCAGAAAGGGCTGGGTCGCTTCAAGAAAAAGCTCAGAAGCGGTTTTCCCCCTTTCGTTATCCGGTAGGGGATATTGAAGAATATCCGGATCAGCCTCGTACTGTTTTCTCGTCACTAAAATATTATTTACTAAAAACAGGTCTTTGGAAGTGGAATTTTGAAAAGGTTGAAATGGCAGTTTGAATTTCCTGATATACTCAAATACCAATCGATGGTTATCGGGGATCCTCATAGCACCTGCATCCAAATAATTCCCGGCAGTAAAGGGCTTCCGAACAGTATAAACACGCCCCCCGATCCTATTGTTTCCTTCAAGAATCATGACGTCGTGTCCGGCCTCTTTTAATGTTGAGGCTGCAACCAGTCCACTCATCCCAGCGCCAACGATGATGATCCTTTTGGATTTAGAAGGCTTTAATCCTTTTCGAATGATCGAAAGCATATCATCCGGATACTTCAAATCTGATGGGGCATCTCTCAGTAATCGATCATCCATTCTACACCTACCTCCCTTGCTCTTTCATCATATGAAACCATTTATGGAGGTATACATTTGTTTCCTGTGACATAATGATCAATTCAAGTCATTTTCAGAACGCATGTTTCTATTTACACTGTTCTATGTTATACTTAAGGTTCATTGGGTCTACGAGACTGTATTTAGTCAATCCCTCTAGCAGTAGAAGGGAGACATGTAAATGTCACTAGAAAATATCGTAACCATGCTCAAGACACTTAAGGAATTCAAGGAAAGTGAGATTGTTCATACGATTTCTGACCATGAGCACTCACCTGTTATGACCGTTACTTATCATCTGGACATGGAATGCTTCCGCATTACTTATGTGGATACAATGAAAGTCGAAGAATTTACTGATATCAGCCTATTGGCGAGGACTATAGAAAGTGTAGTAATGCTTGAACCTTCAAGATAACGTTTATTGTACTGCCATTACTCCGGTAATGGCAGTTTTTAGTATATATATGATAAAGAATTATGATAATCTATAGATAAAAAGGAGCGAGACCATGTCATTTGATCATCAGCCTTACATACGGGCAGTGTCGCTCAAGAGAGAAAACATCCCCTCATTTCACTCCTACCCTTTTTATATTCCAAGTATACGCTACTTAAAGGATCTTTCCCTTCATCCAAATGTCACGTTCATCATAGGAGAAAATGGGATGGGGAAATCCACATTATTAGAAGCCATTGCCATGGCCATTGGATTCAACCCTGAGGGAGGATCCCTTAATTTTTCTTTTTCTACGTATGATTCCTACTCGAATTTGGACCAGTATTTGAAGGTGGTAAGGGGGATAGATCGTCCCCAAGACGGTTTTTTCCTAAGAGCGGAAAGTTTTTATAATGTAGCGACGAATATTGAAGAAATGGATCGGGAACCTCTTTCAGGTCCTAAGGTAATCGACTCATATGGAGGGAAATCCCTACATGAGCAATCTCACGGGGAAGCATTCTTTTCGACCTTCATGAACAGATTTCAAGGGAATGGTCTTTATATCCTGGATGAGCCGGAAGCTGCGCTATCTCCATTAAGGCAATTGTCCATGCTTTCGCGCATACATGAACTGGTCAATGATCATTCTCAATTTATTATCGCTACACATTCCCCCATCTTAATGGCTTACCCTTCATCGAAACTCGTTCAGCTAACTGATAATGGTTTAAGTGAAGCAAATCTTGAGGACACGGGCCATTACCAGATTATGAAGCAATTTTTTGAAGATCGAGAACGAATGTTGCACCATTTATTTAAGGAGGAAGACGAATAGGTCCGTCCCTCAAAAAAACGAGCATAACCCACTATAGGGTATGCTCGTTTTTTTTCCTTTAAAAGGAAGGAAGTTCGCTAAGATTATTTTCTTTCAGCCCATCCGGCTCACTTCGTATGATATCCCTGCCGTAACGATGGATGACATCGACATGGGCGATTTTTCCGGCTTTTGCCTCCTGGAGAGCGGTTATATAATCCAACTCCCTGCCACTCTCGGTCTTGAATGCGATAAGGTCATCGTCACTATTTCTTCTGACAGCAACAATTTGTTCTAACCCTGTAGAAAGTTCATCAGCAATTTCGATTTTAGCCTGGACATTACCTTTCTGTTTGTATTTTTCATAAATTTGTTCAAAATTCTTATTTTCCATTGTACTCACCTCCCGAACGTATGTTTAGTATTTGTGTCTCCTTCCATCGATATGTACGGACTGACTAATGTATTTGTTGAGAAAAATGAGTGTATTTTCTTATAAAGAAAATGAAGAGTGCTGCTCATTCAGCACTCTCTTGCAGCCTACTTTAATTTATCCAGAGCATTATTCAGCAATATTTTCTGACTTTCAATTGATTTCAGGGCATTGTCAATATTTCTTTTATATATAGAAAGAATACTTTGACCATACGTAGTTCCTGGTACTGCCCACTTTCCATTCAGATCCGTCCAGTTCTCGGCAGAACCCCTGGCGACCAGTGAAAATCGCGGGTCGACAAGAGGTGTACCTGCAGGAAGTGGTTCAGTTGATGCGTACGCATAAAGGTGCTGAATGTGTGCGAGTACCCCCTGGTCAGGCGTAGCGAATGAAGCCCCATCGTTTCCAGGTCCGGTTGTACCGATTCCTGCATAGTTATTCTGCGAAGGTTTCACTTGTCCTGTGAATCTGAAAAAATTGGTTTCGTGAATGGCTTGAGCATATGCAATATCTCCACGGATACCATAAAGATTCCCGTAAAAAATGTAGAATTCACCCACCATTGGTGCGGAAGGATTCACGGTTTTGGCATACTCATTTAATTGCTGGGCTTGGATAATAGCTGATCCCTTAATGGAATACTCGATACCCGGCGGCTGTGGGGGCTGGGTAGGTTCTGGTGGAGAGGTTGGCGGAGGGTCCGTCGGTATAGGAACTGGAGCAGACCCTTCACTTAGAAGGAAGGCATCAATCCCAACACGACTTATTGCGGTTATCTGATCTTCTGCATTTTCCCTCACTGAAAAAGCTCCGGTTTGAACCCTGTAATAAGTTCTCCCTGAAACGACTACAGTATCAATGAAAGATTCAAATGATGCCGCTTTCAACTCTTTCACCCGGTCTTCAGCATTCTTCCGTTCTGTAAATGACCCTGCAATCACTTTGAAAAGTGGCAAATTGTCCGATTCTTTTGCTGGAAGTGAAAGTGCTTTTGCCACTCCTTTTGCAAGTGAAATTCCTACTGCCTGTCTAAATTTTAAATCAATCAAAAGTGCAACTTCCTTTGAATTGTCAACAAACAAAACTTCGACAAGCATCGATGGTATTTTTGTTTCACGGAGTACATGAAAGTTTGCCCTCTTCTTTCCTCTGTCTGTTACTTTGAATGGTTTAACGGCCGCTATTACTTCTTCATGTATGATTTTTTGATAAGATAAAGTCTGTGTCGGCACACTTCCATTGTATACATAACTTTCAAACCCCGTCCCTCCACCAGCATTATGATGGATGGATAAATAAAAATCCAGGTTCGAACGATTGGCAAGGTTGGATCTATCTGACAGAGATAAGGTTTGATCCCCAGTCCTCGTCATTAACACCTTCACATTGTAATTCGACACTAAATATTCCCTGACCACAAGTGCTGTTAAAAGATTGAAGGTTTCTTCATTTCCTTTATTTGTTGCACCAGGATCAGATCCTCCATGTCCTGGATCAATCATGATAGTTTTCAATTAACTTCCTCCTAAGAGCTTGACATATAGTACTATATTCACATAGGGACAAGCATGCTTGGACAATATCCAATCGCCATCTCTTTTCAATATAAAAAGAGTTCCCTGCTAAGGAGCAGGAAACACTTTTTTTATTACGACTCTATATTGTGGAGGGGACTTTCTTATAGGGTTTAGTTTTTCTTTCTCTCTATTGTATTTCGAAAAACGCGTTCTTATTCACTTTATTCATTATCATTGTATTGCTTGACAGGCGGAGTTCCATACTGTGATCGCTTCAATTTTTTCAGTATGAACTGTTGATCTTATAACCATTGTTTCTTTACCTTAATATGGGGCCTAAGAGTTACCCCAAACTGTGCAACGTACGGATTCGAGAGGGAAGGAGATCCCATTTCTAAATTGGCATGAGTTACGGATGGACTGAGAAAAAGATACTGTAGTATTTTTCTTGCCAATGCATCACCTCCATAGAACACTTTATGTCGAAAGTGTCGGGTTGGTGAGGACAAGCAACTCAATTTTTTTGAAAAATGGACAACTTTTTTCAAGTTAAGATATCTTCTAATCATAAATTAATGAATGTTTGACTTAAAGAAGCAAATGATAAAGTTAGTACAATTATGATGGGAGGAATTCAGTTGAAAAAATTTACGATTCTTTTGCTTATCGTCTTGTCTTCATTCTTTTCATTACCCGGAATGGCAGCAGCCAAGCAGGATTCTTGTTTAAGTGAAGCTGGTATAAAGGCCAGAGAAGAAATGAGGATATTATGGACCGATCATGTTTTCTACACAAGGAATTATGTCATTAGTGCAGTCGATGGGTTGGAGGATACCGATATAGTATTGGCAAGGTTGCTTCAGAATCAGAAGGATATCGGGAATGCAATCAAACCCTATTATGGGGAAAAAGCAGGGAACAAATTAGCAGATTTATTGACCGAACATATTGTACTTGCAGGAAAAATCGTAGATTCTGCGAAAGGTGGTAAATCAGCTCAAGTAGAACAACTTAATAAAGAATGGTATCAAAATGCCGACGATATTGCCCGATTATTAGCAAGCGCCAATCCCTATTGGTCTGAAAAGAAATTGAAAGATTTGCTATACATGCATCTACAGTTCGTTACCGATGAAGCAGTGGCACGCATTCATAAAGATTGGAAAGCTAATATCAAAAGCTTTGATGAAGGGAAGGCACATATTCTTCATTTGTCTGATGCCTTATCTGATGGAATCGTGAAGCAATTTCCTGAAAAATTTTAACTAAAGGGGCTGGGGTTTGGTTTCCCAGCTCCTTTTACTATTTTATTACTACCATTACCTTTTCTCTTCTAAATCAATTTCCTTGATGACGCGGGCAGGATTACCACCAATCACTACGTTGGATGGAACGTCTTTTATCACAACCGCACCAGAAGCAATGACTACATTATCCCCAATGCTCACCCCTGGGTTAATGATTGCCCCGCCGCCTATCCAGCAATTGTCCCCAATGGAAACAGGCTTTCCATATTCAGGTCCCTTGTTACGCTCGATGGGATTGACAGGGTGAGTCGCTGTGTAAATATGTACCCCGGGGGCGAGCATACAATTTTCTCCGATACTGACGTTGCATACATCCAATATCACACAGTCAAAATTAGCAAAGAAGTTGTTTCCTACGTGAATGTTATATCCATAATCGCATCTGAAGTTTGGTTCTAAATAAACCGTTTCTCCCGTTGAACCGAATAGCCGTTTTATTGTAGAAACTCTTTTTTCCCCTTCTTCCTCCGTTGTTAGATTTAACAATCGCGTTAAATAACGGGCTTTTTTTCTCTCTTCGGTTAATTGTGGATCCCATGGTTCATAAAGTTCACCATTAAGCATTTTCTGTTTTTCAGTTTTCATGTAGACCTCCATCGATAAGTAGCTTTGGTTTAATATTATCTAATATTTCTATATGGTGCAAACGATTGCACCATTTCCGGATATACTCCCATTTTGATTTTCTTGACAGGTGTGACTATACGGTAAATGAGGCTATCTCTTTACTATGTTAAGAGATAGCCTGGCCAGGTGAATGTATACCTTGGTCGTAGTAGGACAGAATTACTGCTCAAAAGTTACTCTTTAGTTTTTATCATTTGAAGAGTACCCGACTTTATCCTGAACAAGGTGATCGACCCTTTGTTCCTGACAAATTCGCAGTGCGGTGGCGTATAGAAGCTGCACACCTTTTTCGATATCATCCATCTCGGCAAACTCCAATGGATTGTGACTAATTCCTTTTTCACAGCGGATGAAGATCATTCCATAATCACTTATATAAGACATGATCAGGGCATCATGGAACGGACCACTCATCAAGGTAGGAGAATCGAATCCGAGCTTTTCGTCTTCTTCTTTCATGACTTGCTTGATCCATTCTGCACAGTACCTTGGTTCACTTCGTGTATCTTCTTTGATGTCGTATTTAAGATGATAAGCAGAAGCGGTTTCTTCTATCATTTGATAAAGTTTTTGTTCGAGTTTTGTCCTTGCTTCAAGATCAATATCACGAAGATCAATTGTAAACTCTACCTTTTCAGCAATAATGTTTCTGGAATTCGGAAACACCTGCATACTTCCTACTGTCCCCACCGTTGTATCGGTACCTTCTAATTTAACCAGTTCATCGAATTTGCGAATAATTTCCGATGCGCCGATAAGAGCATCCTGTCTCATCTTCATGGGAACGGATCCGGCATGGCCGGCAAATCCTTCGAGTGTAACCGTCAACCAAATCGGCCCTGAAATTCCTGAAACAATCCCTACCGGCTTATCTTTTCCTTCAAGCACCGGTCCTTGTTCTATATGAAGCTCAAGAAAGGCTGCGATATCACCCTTCTTATAAACAGGGCTTTGTGTCAGGTCTGTATCGACACCAAACTCCTTCAGTGCTTCCCTTCTCGTCACCCCCGACTTGTCTTTTCGCTCGAGTTCCCCTTCTTCCAGCATCCCTGCCAAAGCCCTCACACCAAAAATGCCCTTATTGAAACGGCTTCCTTCTTCATCAGAAAAACAAATCACTTCAATGGTCCGTTCAGGAATGATTCCATTATCCATCATGGTATGAACAACTTCAATTGCTCCAAGTGCCCCCACTGTCCCATCGAATCTGCCCCCGTAAGGCTGTGAATCAATGTGAGATCCAAGAATAAGGACTGGTTTGTTTTTATCCTTTCCTTCCACCCTGCCGATCAGATTGCCAAATCCATCAATCCTTGCCGTTAATCCAGCCTCTTCCATCCATCCTTTTACCTTATCCACCCCCTCTCGATCTTCTTTCGAGTGAGCCAGGCGGCAAACGCCAGTTTCCCCAATTTTTCCGATTTCAGCTAACTCTTGCAGATGAAGGCATAATCTTTTTCGATTGATAGTCAATAGAATCATCCTTTGTTAAAAAATTTTAGACTTATTACCATTGTACGGTCTATTGTCTCGCTAATCATTAGACAGATTGTCAATAAAAAATGAAACAAGATAAGAAGGATAAGGTCAATACTTACTTCAGATCTCACTTATAAAAATAGGTTCTCTACCTTAACAACTTTATCCTTCCAACTTTCAAAAATAAAAAAAAGAGAGGGGAATCCCCTCTCTCAAAAAATGGTTTCATCAATAGTTTGCTGTTCTCTTTGAGTGCTGTTGTGAATAAATCAACACTCCGAAGAATACAAGTATCGCTCCCAGTATCAAACCGAGTGAGACTGTTGCTATAGAAAGCATCTTGAATATGACACTTACTGCAACGACCATATACAGGACAGCAAGCATCCGTTTTACAATGACTCCGGAGAATCGCTTGAGCTGGACAGAACCGATTGGTGTCCCAATCAATGCACCGATGATCAACAAGATTCCATGGCGGTAGTCAAGTGACTCCCCTGTGTACATATATGAGGTGATACCTGACAAAACGATGATGGAAGCAGCAGTAATACTCGTTCCAATCGCTTTGTTCAAATCAAGTTTCAGCCACTTTGTAAGTAAGGGCGTCATGACAAATCCCCCGCTGACACCCATAAGGGATGATATCATTCCCGTGAATAGGCCTATAAAGGGAGCTGCAAAGACCCCTTTAGGCCTCGAGTCCTGTTGTCGTTTGCTTAAAAACTGGTAAGAAAACCAACTTAATATGCCAATATAGACAATTGAGATGAATGTCGATGCCCCGTTGATGGCGTCAAGCCATTTTACAAATGGCACAGTTACTACAGAGCCTACTACTCCGAACACTCCAAGGAGAACCGCTAATTTCTTAGACACATTCTTTAATCGCAGATGTGATAAAGTACCTGTCACAGTAGACCCAAGGGTAAGCATTAGGGATAAAATGATTGCCTGACTAGGCTCATATCCAAGGACTAATAAGGTAGGAGTCAGAACAATTCCGCCACCTATCCCAAAAAAACCTGAGATGACGCCAATGACTGCACCACCTATCATAAATAAAATCCATTCCATGTCGTACGTCACTTCCTTCATAAAACATTATACCTCTATATAAGTTATAATAGAAATGAATAATGATAATATAGTCGATTACGTTTATTAATGGAGGTATATGATGCAACTGGACTGGATCCGGACGTTTGTTACTCTCGCTCAACTTCAGCATTTCACCAAGACAAGTGAATACCTGAATTTATCTCAACCTACTGTCAGTGTCCACATCAAAAAGCTGGAGCAAGCCCTTGGAGTAGCACTCATCCACCGTTCCTCCACCAATCAGCACTTTGAATTGACGCCTGCAGGAGAACGGGTATTTGAGCAGGGAAAAAAGATGATGGAAATATGGAGGACAATGGAACAAGCGAATCAAAAAAAGCAGGAAATTCAATTGCGGATTGGGTCCACTCACACCGTCAGTGATGTTCTTCTTCCTGATTTTGTAAAAAAGATCAAGGTCTTATACCCTCAAATCCGTTTACAATTGATGATTCACAATCACGAGACGATAGTGGAAGCATTGAATTCAAACAATCTCGACCTTGCCCTCGTAGAAGGAACGAAAGGATTAGAACCCTTTCAACTAGAGGTGATCAGTCGGGATGAGCTCCGCTTCTTCGCAAGCAACAGGATGAACCTGCATTCTTCCCCATTCATCCTCAGGGAAAAAGGATCCGGAACGCGGGAATATGCGGATGAATTCTTAAAGTCAGAGCGAATCGTACCGGTTGAAGTCCTCGAAGCAAGCAGTCATTTCTTAATCAAACAACTCGCCGTAAGAGGACTCGGAATCGCATTTCTTTCAAGCTCCATGGCCAAAGACGAAGTGCTCCAAGGCAAACTCGTCCCCATTGAGCCCTATGTTGTCCACCGCCCCATCTATGCGGTATATCCTGAAACTGCAACTTCAGATCCTGTCATAAAGGAACTGATATCCTTGATTGAACATTGAATTAAATAGAGGGACGGACCTTGTTTTCAAGGTCCGTCCCTCTTTCATAACAAATTAGCCGCTTTTTCCTTCTGAATGATCGACGACAGCAGCACCGACGATGTCACCGGTTACGTTAGAGGCTGTCCCTCCCATTCCGATGATGGCATCGACACCTGCAATGAGGGCAACTATTTCTAGTGGTAAGCCGAACATCGTTAAGACCGCAGATAATGTGACCAATCCGGCAGCTGGAACTCCAGACGTTCCAATAGATAGTAGGGTCCCGACGAGTACGATCATTAACAGGTCTGTAACAGAAAGATGTAGATTCGTCACGTTTGCTGCGAATACAATCGATACACCCATACGTAAAGCTCCCCCGTCTGAATTGAAGATAGCCCCTAAAGGTAAGGCAAAATTTGCCGTTTTTTCAGAAATACCGGCTTTCTTGGCAGACTGAATGGCTACCGGCAAGGAGGCGATACTACTGGATGTAAAGAAAGCAGTGCTATATGCTTCTTTCGTCTGTTTGAAAAAAGGTATGACAGAATTACCCGACAGCTTCAAGAATCCAGAATATACTACAACCCAGAGAAGAAGAATCCCCAGATAAAAGACCCCTACAAACTTCAGTAGGGATTGGATCGTTTCCCACCCCTGCTGACCAAATGTAGCCGCACTGATGGCAAACACACCGATGGGAGCATAAGCCAACACCCCTCTTAAGAGGATATAAAACATTTCGTTGAAGGCAGTGAAAAATTTATCCAATAATTGACCGTATTCTTCCATCTTGCTCTCTGTAGAAAATTTCATCCACGAAATGGCTATCCCAATGATGATCGCCAGGAACATAATGGCGAGAGTATCACCACCGGCAAAAGCCTGGAACAGATTATCAGGAATGATTTGCAGTAAAACATCCCCAAACTGCGGTGTTTGCGGTTCTTCCACTTTTGTATTAGGCAGTTCTAAACTTGTACCAGGATTGAACAGGAACGCCAAGCCAAGACCGATGAATACAGCGGCTGCCGTAGTGGCTGCATAATAAAGAATCAGCTTCCACCCCATCCGACCAAGCTGAGTCATACTCATCTTATTCACTGCTTGAACCACGGTGAGAAATATCACCGGAATGGCAATCAAGCTAAGAAGGTGAATGAGCACCGTCCCAAATGGTTTTAAGATTCCGGCATCTGATTTAAAGACAAGGCCGACGATGATTCCTAATAGGAAACCGACCGACATCTTCAAAACAAAAGGCACTTTCATATATTGCTTCCATATGTACTTCATTTCATCTACGTCCTTACCTATATTTTTTTCAGATATTCATTATATCACTATTATTGGAGGAGGGACGGACCTTGTTTTCAAGGTCCGTCCCTCACAATTATAAAAAATTTATATTCAGTTAAGTAATTCATTACGCTAAGCATTCATATACGCTATCGTATCCTTTATCCCCTGCTCGAAGGGCGTTGCTTCTATTTTCCCCATGAACGCTTCCAATTTTTCACCTGATAGAAGTGTAGGTTCTGAATTAATATACTGCATCTCCAATGCTTCACGCATTCCTTTACCAGCAAAGAGGGCGAAGAGAGAAAACATCGGTTTTGAGATATAGTAAAGCCCTTTTTCTTCTCCGAGAACCCTTTTTATGAGCAGTTCAAATTCAATACCGTTCGTTGGTGTGGCACCAGGTATATTCCAATTTTGATTGTAAGCTTCATCAATGCAAGCCAAGTCTACCATTACCTTTGCTCCGTCCTTTGTATAAATGAATTCGCGAGAAATATCCTTCGGTCCGACAAATCCCGCCTTTTTCTTTTTCATAAGTTGATCAAGGGTGAAGTGAATATAAGTATTTTTGGCGTTCGGTCCATAAAAGTCGGGAAAATGGCAAACCAAAGTCCGTACAGAAGACGCCTTCAATAAGTGGTCCATATCTAAACGTAGCTTTCCTTTCTTCGTATGAGGATGCTTCTCAAAGTCCTCTCCCAGCTTTACTCCACCGCTTTTTCCGTATGCATAAATATTATCAACCACAGCGAGTTTAGCATTATTTCTTTCTGCAGCAATGATAATATTTTTCGTGATCATACTTAGCTTCCCGCTCCATTCTTCATAAGGAAGATTCATTGCATGAAAGATTATTTCACAGCCTATAGCGCATTGGATAAGGTGGTCGGGATTTTCAGCATCACCGGTCCGGATAGTTACTAGTTTCTTACTGCCAAATAATTGAATCAGTTTCTCCTTACCCCTTGCAAATGCAACTACCTCGATTCCCCTGTTGATTAATTCCTCTACGAGAGCATATCCCATTCCACCTGATGCTCCAATGACCATAACTTTATTCATTTTTCTTCCCCCTCATTAATTAACCACCGGTCAAATAATTTCAAAAAAATTTTATCCTAAGGATTTCAGGATAAAATTCACATGTGACTCTGCAAGGTTCCCTACTTCAACATATGTGTCATCACAACGGCAGTAGTGACTGACAAACCCATGTAAAGATAGAAATATAGACCATGTCTGCTGGATGCTAATTTTTTTGTTACTCAATAGGATAATGGCTTTAGCAAATTTTTCATAAGATTCGTTCGGTCCATTATTCACATAGCTCTTCACTTCATCATCAGATAATAAAAACATCATTTCATACTGACTTTTATGCGTCATACCAAATCGAATGTAAGCAAGGAGCACTGCCTTCAACCTTCCTTGATTATCCATCTTTTGATTCATTACGTCATCAAGCCATTGATCTAACAATTTGAAGTCACTTTCAATTATGGCATAGAATAATTCAGCTTTGTTTTTAAAATGATAGTAAATTGATCCATGACTATAACCCAGTTCAGATGCAACCTGCCTTATGGAAACCTGTTGATACCCTTTTTTAAGAAATAACTCCCGTGCAGCACCCATTATCATTTCTTTTGTGAGTTCATGTTCTACTGCTTTCCTTGGTGACATATTATCAAACTTCCTTTTATTGACCAGTGTTTAATTAAATAATAACGACTATCCCAGTCAATTGTCAACATTTTAATTCCAACATTTAGAAATAGGGACGGACCTTGTTTTCAAGGTCCGTCCCTCACAATTAAAAGTCTCTTTCCTCTTTACTTCGCTTTTCCATTTCTTTTTTATAATCATCATAGTTGCCACTGTAGCTTTTTAATGTATAATCCTCAACGGCGATGATTCTTTCTGCCATTCTATTGATAAAATATCGGTCGTGGGAGATGAAGAAAATGGTACCACTGAATTCGTTCAGGGATTCCTCAATCGTTTCGATCGTTTCGATATCCAGATGATTCGTCGGCTCATCCAGAATCAATAGATTGATATCCTGAAACAATAACAGAGCAAGTTTTAATCGGATTCGCTCTCCCCCTGAAAGGTGTTTTACTTTCTTGAAAACACTTCCTTTGTAAAACATAAACTTCGAAAGATATTCCCGAGCCTTACCTTCCAGTATATTGATGTTCTCCCGGAAAGCATCAAGGACGGTGACCTCTTCGTTTTTAAATGTTATGATTTGAGGTAAATAGGCGGCTTTTACATTTGCCCCAAACTGAATTACACCTTCATCCGGTTGATCTTCGCCGATAAGCATCCTTACGAAAGTGCTTTTTCCGCATCCATTTGGACCCAGCATTCCCACTCTTTCTCCATGACGGACCATGATATCAGTATTGGTAAATATCAATTCTCCCCCAAACTGTTTCGACAATCCAACTCCTTTAATAGTCTCTTTCCCCGGTCTTCCTGAAGCTTTCACGTCAAGTTGTATATTCCTTCTTTCAAAAATGGGTTTATCGATTTGCTCCATCTTGGATAACTTCTTCTGAACGCTTGCTGCCCTTTTAAAGAACTTCGTATTATCAGCTCGCATTGCCCAATCCCTCAAACTTATTACCGTATTTTCCATCCGTTTGATCTTCTTTTGCTGCTCCTTGAAATGTTCGTATTGCACTCTCATATTCTCCTCTTTTTGAAGAACAAAAGAAGAGTAATTCCCCTTATAGGTAATCGATTTCTTATCTTCAATTTCCACAATTTTTGTGACTACGTTATCTAAGAAATAGCGATCATGGGAGACAATGAGGACCATGCCTTTATAGCTCTTCAGGTAGCCTTCCAGCCATTCGATCGATGACATATCCAGGTGATTCGTCGGTTCATCCAGGAGCAGGACATTTGGCTGATGGATCAGCAGCTTCCCTAGCCCGACGGTTGTTTTTTCTCCTCCGCTTAACAAGTCAAAGTCACGGTCCAGCAAACTTTCTGTAAGCTGCAGTCCCGTACAGACCTTGCTTGTTTTCTCAACCCTCTCATAACCACCCTTTACTTCAAATAATTGAATGAGATTGCTGTATCGATTCAAAGCTCTATCAAGGTCATTCCCTTCCAACACTCTCATCTCATTTTCCAATTTACGCATTTCTAATTCGATTCGATCTACTTCTTCAAATGCTGAATTAAGGACATCCCTAGCCGTCAGCCCTTCCGGGTAGCCAGGCGATTGTTCCAAGTACGCACTTGTAGCCCCCTTTGATAGGTGAATGAGACCTTCGTCATATCCATAGCTTGAAGTCTGCGGGTACCCAGGATAATAATTCATCGGCTCAATGCCTGCAATCACCTTTAAGACTGTACTTTTCCCGCAACCGTTCTCCCCGACGATTCCCACTTTGTCTCCTTGATAGACTTCAAGAGAAACATCTTCAACGACGAGTGTCGCTTCCATATATTTTTTGATTCCATTTACTTTTAACTCCAACATATGCGTTCCTTCTTTCCTTCAAAAATGAAGTTACGCTAGTTATGGTCAGGTCAAAAAAGGATTTACTTCTATTCAATTGCAATAAAAAAGACCATAAGAAGGGAATCCTTCTTACAGTCTTGTATCATGATCAACATCTAATCCATAAAGAAGCCCCAAACGTCATACATAATGCTGACGTAGCTTGCCTCTTTGTGAAAATATAATCTGATATCAGGAAAGTAAGTTTCCTTCTAATTGCCTAATTCCATAAAGAGCATAACAAATAAGCCCATCTTCCATAGGCATTTTCAGCTCATTACAAAATCCGTATTAATTTAAAAGATAAATTAATCAGCAATTAGTTGGTTCCATAAACTTACTATCCCTCCCCGTAACATTTTCATTATTATCTCATTAATAGATAATTTTGTAAACGGAGGGACGGACCTATCTTTCTAAAAAACAGGTCCGGCCCTCACTAAATCGATTACTTTCCTAAAAAACCGCCTTCGGATTTGATCAATTGTCCTGTGATCCAGCCGGAATCTTCACTGGCTAGGAATCTGATCAGTCTTGCAGCGTCCTCTGATTCCCCGATACGGCCGCTTGGAAACATGGGGAGTAAATGATCTCTAATCTCATCAGTAATCCACCCTGAATCGGTCGGACCGGGATCGATTGAGTTTACGGTGATCCCAACAGGTGCAAGTCCGACAGATAACGGTTCCGTTATCGCGATCAACATTCCTTTTGAGGCTATGTATGCTAAATTATTTGGGTCCGGTCCTTTTGAAACCATGTTGATAATCCGACCATGATTATACCCGGGGAAAGCTCTCTCATATCGCCTTGCAAACTCCATTGTCAACAGTATGGTACCACTATTGTTCACTTGATAATGCTTATCAAGAATGCTTTTATCAAGTGTACGAAAGTTCGCCGACGCTTCGTATGTTGCGTTGTTCACTAATGTTGTGGGGGTGCCTAGAGTTTCCTGTACTTGGTCCATCAATCGTGAGGGAGCTGTTTCGTCACTCAGATCCAGCTCCATATGAGCAGCGCGCACTCCTATATGGAGCAGTTCCTTACATAGAAGATGAGGAAAGCGATGATCTGCTCCCGTTCCACTCATTTCATCAAATGAACTCAAATGAGTAAAGAAGACATCTGCCCCCGCACCTGCAAGTAATCGGCAAATGGCTGCCCCAATTCCCTTGTCCCTGCTTACTCCCGTCACAATGGCTATTTTGCCTGTCAGATTGGTCATAATGTGTTTACCTCCTATTTATAGAAGCGAGATTCCTGTTAGTTATCACCTTAAATATTTTCATAGATTTCCAATAATGCACCCTCGGGATCACGGAAATGAGCGACCTTCATCCCCCACTCCAATTTCTCCATGGGTTTTGTAATGAATTCCACTTTTTCTTTCAGTTTTTCATAAGTATCCTCGACACTCGTCACCTCAAATACTAAAGCAAAACGTTCGCCTTGTTCCATCTCTTCAACGTACCCAGAATTAAGCGCATTCGTCATCTGTTTCCTCTCAAAAATCCCTAAATGCGTTTGCCCAACTTTAAATTGCCCATACAGGGAGTTTTCATCACCCCATGATACTTCAAAGCCAAGGGTGTCTCTGTAAAAAAGAAAGCATTTTCTATAATTGTCCACCAGTATTCTGGTATGTGTTAATTTCAATTTTAAAACCTCCCTTGACGATCTATTGCTACCAATTATTTCAAATCATTTTGTTTCTGACAATCTTTTTTTATATTTTAAAAAGTGCGAGTTTTGTAATAAGTGAATAATTTGATAAAGGAATGTTTTGGAATATTAAAAAGCCCAGTAACTCTGTACTGGACTTTTTTAAATCGATTGATGAAAAGTGAAATGGATAGAATAACAGGGGTATAAATTTATAGCGTGGTCACGTCATTGCCCTGTCCCTCCCCCAGAGTCCCGTCCGCCACCCATAGTATAGTTTCGGTCTTCCCCTGGTTTCGCTCCAGGATCTATCCCCGGAGTGTGTCGGTCGTTCCCTCTTCGCTTGCGTCTGATGTCAATGGCTAACGCAAATAATATTGTTCCTGCAATTAAAACAACAAACCACAGCATTTATATCTCCCCCTTATCATCATATGTTGAAGATGGAATTCAAATGCAATCCTCTTTTCATATATGATCAGACAGTTAAATAGGTTTTACGTTCATTGCGTTCTTGAAAAAATGAAATCTGATTTAAAAAGTGTGATCGTGACGTGCCCTTAATATCATCTTAATGCTCCGTAAAGGTCTTTCTGAATCCATAAAACGGTCTGTATCCTTTTTGCTCATAATAGGTATGAGAAGACGTGTTGGTCAGCATTTCAATTCTCGTCTTTGGAAATAGCCCATGAACGTATTTCAGCATAGCATCGCCTATGCCCAACCCGCGGAAATCTTCGTTGACTAGTAGTTCACAAATAAACAATGATACAGATTGATCCGTAAGTCCTCGGATATACCCGATGACACGCCCATTAAACTCTGCTACATATGCAATGTTCGAATGGTCCCATGCATCCTTTGTACTTACCATATTTTCCACAAGATTATTCCACTTTTCTTCTCTATTTAAAGTATGTATATAGAAAAAGTCTTCCGTTTCATATGCCCTTATTTCTATGAGGTCTTCATTTTTCAATCGTATTTGCAACTTGGATCTCCTCCCTTTGTTCTAACTCTCTACCAAATCACTTCATTCCAAAGTTAAACAAAAAATAAAAGAAAGTTATGACTATACATTAACATAATTATCCATAAAACCTGATTTTTTTAAAAAAAGAAGCTCAATCATCAGATTGGCTTCCTTTACTCCTGTTAATCCCATTCCACTACAGGCTTGTCGATTTGCGGTGGAATCCCCAATTCTTCACAAGCGGCAAAAATCAATTCTTTTCTAAAGTAGTAACTAATATGATGCACAATCTTCCCATTCTCCACTTCCTGGTACTGAATATCATGGATTTCAGGTCCGTTCGTTCCCTCAGAAAGTATGATGATGACAGTTCGGCCCCATAAGCTGTATTCTTCAGCTCTCATACCAGGGAGGCCATATTTCATAGACCCGGAACGCATTTCTCTCTTGCTGTATTCCTGGAACCCGAGGGCAGCCTCATTGTGGGCTTCTTCACTGATCAATGTCAGAACGGCTTCAATATCACCCTCATTCATTGCTTTCAGATAGGCTTGGATGACCGGATGAGTTTCAGCTACCGACTCTTGAGTCCTGCTCTCCTTTAGATCGACAGATTGCAACTTCTCTTTCATTCGACGGACCGTTGCATAAACCGCTCCTGGAGTCGTCCTCACCATACCCGCCACTTCCCTGGCATCGAATCTGAACACTTCTTTTAACAAAAATACCGCCACCTGCCTGGGGTAAAAAAGATCAAATAGGATGTGTAATGCTTCCTCTGCCTCCAGACCATCTGTGAAGTCTTCAAGAGGAAGTTCATCTTCTTCAAGAAGACCGACATGTCTTTTTTCTTTACGACATTGGTCAATCCACGTGGTTGTCGCCAATCGATACAAGTAGGCTTTCGGGTTAGTCGGGTGCCATCGCTGATAATAACCTCCGAAAGCTTTTAGCATGGTATCCTGAAATAAATCCTCTCCATCCCATGGTGATCCAGTTAAGTACCGGCAATACCTCCACAAGCCTTCTTTGAATTCTTCCATCATGGAATTGAATTCAATCGCCAATTCCCTGTTTTTTTCAGTAAATGATTCTTTCATTTTTTCCTGCATGTTCATCCCCCTCTAATTTATCATTCATATGTAAAACGTTTAAACAATGCAAAATTATACGGAAACAGCAAAAAATTAGTGAAGAATCTTAATATCCTTTTATTTTACCATAATATTCAAAATGCTAGCATAATAGAAAAAGAGGACTCCCTGATTAGGAAATCCTCCTAGTAAACCCTCTCAATTCTTCCGTTCATTTCCCCTCTTGAAATTCCCTGTCACTTTTGCCATGATCAACTGAATTCCTTTTTCATCATTAGCATCGTTAATTTTTTTCAAAAATTTACCGGCTTCTCTCCCTCTTAAAATTTTCACCTGCTTTCCCTCATATTCAATAAATACAGTTTGATCTTTAAGGACACGGTAGTGAAAAGGAGAATCTTCCAGTCGGTTTCGTTTATCAATATTGTCCATCGCTTATTTTTCCCTTCTTTTTATATTTGTTCGTGTTGCTTCTTTTTAGCAGCCTGCCAAGTACGAATCATACTTGGTACACCTACCGACATACTTATCACAAAACTCCACATCACGTACATCCATTGACCAGTGTAAAGTGCTACACAGATGAAAAACATCAGTTGACCCAAGAGAGCAAACCATGAAGCGATCCATGCGAAAGTAAGATTCTCCTTCATCCCCAACCTCCTCTGATTTCCAAAAGATAATTTGATCAATATTGATTGTAAAAGCCGTATCTTTTCAGAACGCTAGTTTCCATTCCACTTTAGTTCATCACCCATTTATCCTTCAAAAATAGAACTCTGCCAATGACAAAGATGATCACCATAATCACCAGATTGCTTCCTATCGTAATCGCGATGTGCTGATAATCGACCACACCCATCAGCAATTCTTTGAATTGGCTGAATAGGTTCAATATCGGGATGGCAAAATGTTTAAAGGTAAGTTCATTTAGTCCGACATTTGTGATGAACATGCCCGGGAACGCTGCAAGCATCATGATTGGCGCACTATAGCTCCCTGCTTCTTTTACGGTTTTTCCTAAAATGCTTGTGATCATCTGGAGTGAAGCGATAAACACGGCATACACAATGGTAAGCAACAAGGAGATCCCCACTATCACATAGACATTCTCACCAAAGGATACTGCATCTTTCAGGTTTTCTGTGAATAGCGTAATCTCAATGGCAAGGACAATGAGCGTGACAAGACCTGTAATGACACCTACGGAAGCAATGGTCAACCACTTGGAAAGCATTAATGTGGATCGTTTCACAGGTGTCATGAGCAAAGCTTCCATTGTTTTCTTCTCTTTTTCACCTGCGAACAAGTCTGCAGCCGACGGTGAGGTTCCCACTCCTATGGATATGGCAAGGATTAAAGGAACAAGAAAGGATAACAGGAACATACTCCCCTCGTCATCAGACACTTCCTCCTGTGTGATGGTGAATGGCTGGATGATGGAAAGGTCCGTCCCCTCAGCTCTCAACCTTTCTGACGTAACTTCTTTTTCAAAGGCGGTGAGGGCATTTGTAGTCGCATTCATGAGGTTGCTGGAGTTCTGGCTGAAGGAATCTCCGATTAAGGTGATATCCGCTTCTTTTCCATCATTGATATTTTGAATGAAATCATCGCTGACAATCATGGCAACAAGTGCCTCTCCCTCTTCTACGGCTTTCTTGGGATTGTCTGTTTTAACTAATTCAATGGTTTCATATCCTGAGAATATTTGAGAGATTTCCTTACTGACGTTGGAGTCCACTGCAAGGGCATACGTGTCACCTTCGTCATCGGAAACCATATTCTCATAGAAAAACACAAGTCCACTCATCATAAAAATCGGAAGAAAGACGGTCAATAGAAGGGTTCTCCGGTCTCTGAAACTGTCTTTCAATTCTTTCAGGTAGATATTAAGAAGCATAGTGTTCATCCCCTCTCACCAATTTACTCATAAAGATATAATTTAGGTCCCTGCTCTTTTCAGTCTTATATAATTCTTCAATATCCCCTTGGTACACCAATTCTCCTTTATGCATCATGGCTACTTTGTCACATAGCATGGAGACTTCTTCCATGATATGACTTGAGAAGAGGATAGTCTTTCCTTCTCTCTTCAACTGATGTACAAGCTGGCGAAACACATTTGAGGAAGTGATGTCGAGACCGGTCGTCGGTTCGTCAAAGAGAATGATTTCCGGATTATGAATCAGGGTTCGTGCGATGGCGACCTTCTGACGCATCCCTTTAGAAAATCCGCCTACCCTTCGATCAAGATAATCTCTCATCCCGAACATTCTCGATAAGTCATCGATCCTCACCTTCGTTTCGTGTTTGCTTAACCCGTACAATCGAGCGAAGTATTGAAGATTTTCCCTTGCAGATAGTCGGTCATACAAACCGGTCTCCCCTCCAAATAAAACGCCGATCTTTGTTTTGATTTCATTAGGTTCCTTTAAGGTATCGTGACCGGCAACTTCTATGGAACCCTCGGTAGGTGTCAAGAGAGTTGCAATCGTCCTTAGAAGCGTCGTCTTTCCGGCACCATTTTCTCCTAACAGCCCGACCACTTCCCCTTTTTGTACCGACAGAGAGACATGTTTTAAAGCTGAGACATATTTCTTCTTATCTTTAAACTGTTTCGAAACTTCATTTACTTTGATCAATTTCCTCACCCCATCTGACAATATTGTATTTTCATCTTACAAATATTTCGAATGAGAATCTTTACTTTTGTCGCGAAAAGTCCGTTTCTTGTCGTGAAAATGCCAAATTCTTCTTTAAAGATGGTAAAATGAAGGAGAACTTCAAAAGATGCGAGGGGAATGGAAATGAAGATTGGTCTGGTAGACGATCGAATGATTGACTTAGATAAATTGAACGGCATCGTTTCCCGTGCACAGAATGTGGAGATCGTCTTTTCCACCACCTCCGCCGAGGAAGCCTATGACCAAATCAAGAAAGAAACCATTGATGTATTGATTGCCGATATTGAAATGCCCCACCTATCAGGTTATGAATTGGCAGATATTATACACTCACACGCACTGAACATATCGGTGATTTTCGTAACGGCAAATAGTGGATATGCTGTCCACGCCTTTGAACTGAACGTCCACGACTATATTATGAAGCCTTATACAAATGACCGCCTGATGAAATCAATCGATCGCCTCATGGAAAAATCGAGATCGGCTGAGTTGAAAGGACGGCTTTATTTAAAGCAAAAAAATGACATACATATTGTTCAGAAGAAAGATATCGTCTTCATTGAGAGATCTGGCAGGTCAACGACGATTTACACTAAAGAAGAGAGCATCAAGACCTACCTGACCTTGAATGAGTTGGAAGGAGAATTGCGTGAAAGGGATTTCATCCGTTCCCATCGCTCCTTTATCATCAATATACACTATGTAAAGAATTTCTCTCTCTATGCGAAGAATTCATATGTGATTACATTTGAAGGAATAGAGGCACAGGCGATGATCACAAAGGAGAAAGTAGAGTATTTGCAACAACATTATTTCTAAAAGGTGGAGCCCGTTGTGAAACAAATGAAGATCTATTGGTTAATACTATCCTTAATTGGATTTGTACATATACATGCACTAGTAACGAACCTGCCGTGGCATCTGCCCTATTATTTTATTTATCCAGCAGTCTTTTTCGTTACTTATCTGTATTATAGAAAGACGAAAATACACACTTTCAGATTTGATCAGAAATGGAGTAACCTGCTTTCCCTTGTTCAACTATTCTTGTTACTTCCATATTTGATCATTCAAACACCATGGTTATCAGCGTGCTTTTTTATTACCTTCATCGGAATCGAGTGGATCCGTTGGGAAGTCTCCACCAAGATTAAGGTGCTTCAGAAAAATTATGAGCAGCTCGAGATTGATCAGATACATTTATCGGAAACATTTAGAGTTGTACGAAGTGAACGGCATGATTTTCTCAAACATATTTCTTCGATTCACTATATGCTTGAACATCACCACCACGAAGAAGCAGCTGCCTATTTAGACGATTTGGTGGACGGATATGAAGAAACCAACCTTTCGATTAAAGGGGAACGTGGAAGTGTGGCCGGAATTCTCCACCAGATGTATAACCGAGGAAAGTCTTGCGGGGTGACGATGATCTATGATGTGGATATGCCCCTTTCAACACTGCCCCTGCCAGATAGGAAGATTGTGACTCTTCTTGGGAATCTGTTGTCCAACAGTATAGAGGCTTCCACCGAATGGCTTGAACATAACGGTAATCAAGCAACCATAAGCCTTCAGTTTTATAAACGAAGCGGCCTTTATATGCTGATTTGCAAGAACCCTTCCCTCCCGATAGCACCACAGATCCTTGATGAGCTATATCAAAGCCATGGACATACGACAAAGAAAGGCCACGAAGGTCTCGGAACAAAAATCATTCAAGAAACCGTCAAAGAATACAATGGTTTTCTGGATTTTGTTTATAAGGAAGAAGAATTCACGGTGAAAATTAAAATTCCGGCGATTCATTAGGGAGATTCAATTGAACATTAAAAATGGTTGAGAAAATTGTGTCATTTCACCCCATGAGCTTACTTTATTTCCGAATTACAACACATCCGTACGTTTTAGCAATGAAGTTCCAGGGAATATCCTTTTGTATGAATCGAGAGGAGGAACCTCAATGAGTGGAGCATCCGGAGCTGTATTGTTTATAATTATTCCTCTATTAATTATTGCGGTCATTATTGGAATAACCATTGGTTACTTTAGAAAAAAAGCGAGAAAAAATAGAAATTTCTAGGACTGGTTGTTTAATTGAAAAGAAGGCTCGGATGTTTGAGCCTTCTTTTCTGTCTCACATCGAACTAAATTTAATAGACGTATATAGGATTATGACTTCATTACCATCCCGACGCCCTTGAAAATAACCAAAATAGGTGCATGTACCATTTTCGGTTCCCCCATTTCATTTCTAACGAATCTCGCCATTTTTACGATTATTGATAATATGCTCTGTATACTTCACCTATGAGTCCCTTTAGCTGATGAACTCCTGTGTCTGTATTCGTCATGATGACCAGACCCGCTTCTTCATTAGGAAATGCAACCAACATACATTGAAAGCCAACTCCCCATCCGAGTGAGGAAACTTCTAACCCTTTCTCATGGGTATCCCGAAAAACGCCAAGACCCATCCACTCTTTTCCAAATTGAGGGACTACCAACTCTTTAGCACTATTTTTAGAGAATTGATTACTTTCTCCTTTGTATGCTTTCATCAATTCAATAACCAAAAGAGCCACATCTGTTGGGGTCGTCCATAATCCCGAAGCTGCAGGAAAGGGGTAAATTGGATATTTTTCTTTTACCAATCCACCACCCTTGGTATGACCGCATGAGAACTGATCTTTGGATGGTGGCAGCTGAAAAGTACTATTATTTAATTGTAGGGGCATAAATAAATATTCTTCCATTACTTCTTCAAATGGTTTCCCCATTACATCCTCTATCACAAGCTGGATGACGCAGAAGCCGGCGTCGGAATAGGAAAATTTGCTCCCAGGCTTATATTTCACCTCTATTGGAATATTACAATACGGCGTTTTGCCTTCTAATATTTCTATTATGGAAGGAGTTTCAAACATAGGTATGAGTTCATGAAATGAGCCTTCGGGATCCACAATCCCTGAATGGTGACTGAGTAAATGCCTCAACGTTATGAATCCGAAAGAATTCATCGGAACTTTCCAAGAAGACAGATACTCGTTAATATTCCTATCTATATCCAGAATCCCCTGTTCGGATAGAGTCATCACTAACATGGAGGTAAAATACTTACTGATTGAACATGCATGAAAGATTGATTCATGGTCCACTCGTCTATTTGTTCCTATCTCAAGGATACCAAAACAGTCGGTTTTACTTATGCAGTCTCCTTCAATTGTAGCCATGCTGACTCCGACTACTTGGTAATCTTTCAATTTTTCATCAAAGGTGATCGTTTGTGGTTTCATAGGATCCCCCACTATTTTCCCAATGAAGATTTTCCCTGAATATGATGGGAACATCTTTTACTTTCCTCTTCCATATCATGTGATCGGAATCTTCACCCCAGTAATTTTTCAACCAATAATCGGGATCTCCCAATTTTCTTGTCCATACTGTTTGAGCGGTAGCATATCCACTATCCATGCAAAACTCTGCAATCCCCCGGTTTAGAAACGTAAGGAGCATTGTGTTCAAAAGAAGCGAACCAATCCCACGTCGTTGGTAACCGGGATGGACAAAGACCGTTCCTATCTCATATACATCCATTAGAGCGCCATTGGTTGTGCGATTAATCAATTCACTGGAATGACCGTATTCGATGGTACCTACTATCGTTTGGCCATCTTTTGCTATTAAAAAATACCGTTCTGTCCCATTACTGTCATAGTCAGATTGTAAATAGGTACATTTGGTTTCTATTTCATTCTTTAGATCTTCATGAAAGGAAGAAATCCCCTCTTTGGCAAAGGTATCTTGAATGACCGTACTAAAAAATTGGATAAGTTCATTTTTATCCCTTGAGTTTGGTCTGCTAATTTCAATTCTATTCATTGTCTTACACTCCCTGAATTAGGCTATCACATCACTGAAAGACCTGACTAAATCACAACAACTTCATCAAAAATTATTCTTATCAGAGAGTATTCTTCTGATCAGCCGGATTTGTCCCCTGTGATTAATCTCATCCTCGAATACATGAAACCAGATGAAATAATGGTTGGAAGGCTGATTGTCCCATAATCTGCTTTCAAAGAGCCATTCATCATTACGTTCGGAAAACTCCTGGAATGTTTTCTTTCTGACCTCATCAAGTTTTGTCAGATAAAATTCTAAAGGATTCCCATTTATATTCTTCCGGCCATCTTCTCCAAGGCTATAGGCCGCGCCCCATTCAGTCATTTCCTGTTCGTTTGGCCTTCTCTCATCAAATAGTTCTATTTGAAACCCTTTTTCTACCGCCGCCATGTGTAGCAGTAGAGCCCCAATACTGTTAGCACCTTCACACGGTAAAAAATCCAGTTCAGAAGGGGTTAATCCTCTCACACTGTCCAATGTCGTTTTTCTGGCATAGTCCATCTGGGAGACGAGGTAACTGAATTGCGGACTATACCCTTTTTTTGTTTCTATTTTATATTCCATAGATTATCTCACCTTATAGTCATCTTTATTAAACAACGGGAATCGAACCACGTTGTTTAACTGGGAGGACGTCTTTAGGTACCCATCCCTCTTCCCCATTTTTCTTGATTAAGTCATATCCTGAGCAACTACTGTCTACAACAGATATGATATCTCCAATATCTACAGAGATCTGTGCACATGAAAGATCCGTTTTTGCCGAATAAGTTCCCTTTTCACTTTGATGGATATACTCATTTTTAACATATAATAGATCATTGGTCCCGACTTGTTTGCACAGTGTAAAGTGCTCAGATGGTTGAAGGGGCATCAATTCATAGTTTGGGTAGGAAATGGATCCCGACATGATTGGGTCTGATAAGTAGCCCTTCACCACTTCACATGTTAGGTGATGATCTGTATACGTATGGGAAAAGGTGTCCCCGTTCGTTGTTCTATGTATGATAAATGCGTTTAACTGACCTGTCGATTTAATGACATTCCCTCCATCAATGGAGATGATTTTCTTATCTTCACTTACAATCGGATTATTGGAAGGAATGTCACAGAAATAATTGACGACCGGCCAGTGCCCGACAATCACATATTTCCCTGTTCGATGTGATTTTTCCAGGAATGCAGGCATCGTGATCGCAGACATTCGATCCGTTTCTCTCCAATCCTCACAATCATCAAGACCTGCGTGAACGAAAATATAGTCGTCTGTTTCGATTGCAGTTGGCAACTCCATCAGCCATTGGATTTCATGGGAGAAATGTTGAGTGAGGATATCTTTCACCTCCTGGACCGTAGTATCTTCATTTAGTTCAAACCTTACTTCATCAAGCCACTCTTTCAATATAGAATGTTTTCTTGAACTGATGTAGTTCATCAATTTAGGATTCTCTTTAAGAAGATCTTCTACCACAGTGTCGCAATTCCCCTCCGTTACATAGACGTTCGTATTCCTCTTTGATAAATCCATGATATATCGGACAGTCCCTTTACTATTACTGCCTTTTTCACAGAGATCACCGTTAATGATTACATAATCCTCTGATCTAAGGTTCAAGTTATTTAATAGATTGGTAAATAGATTCAGTTCTCCATGAATGTCCGAGATTACTATGACTCTGCCTTGACTTGGTAAGTTCAGTCTTTTTATTTTCTTCAATGGGGACTCCTTCCTCGAGCAATGGTCACATCGCTCTTACTCATTGGGGCTGTAAATTCGACTTTCTAACACGTATTCCAATAATTCCTCTGTACTCCCCGAACACTTTTCCACCTCAGGTAAGTGGTAAAATGTAGTTGTGTTAGCGAAATCATGTACTTCTCCATTTGGAGAATACAATATGATCCGTTTACCAAGTCCCAGGGCTATTCCCAGTTCGACGTGACTCCCTTTTCCACCAGGGAGTATGATGATGACGACATTTGAATCAGTGATGGCATCTTTTTCATTCTGTCCGATATGCTGAAGGTCTTTCACTGTTGCTGGGCGTTCATTCCTGGTCCAATCATATGTTTGGATAAAGCCTTTTTGTTCTAGCCGATCACTAACATATCGAACAAGGTCCTTATTTGCAAAGCTTGAGCCAATGTAAAACTTCATCTTTAACACCCTCTTTTTATTGAAAACTATTTTCGAAACAATTTACGCTGCTTCATGTAATCAATTGCCTTCGTCTTGTTTTTTTTATTTGCCAGATAGGCAGCTTCATTCATTTCCTGAAGATAGGTCGTAAGCCTTTCTTCAGCAAGAGTACCTTCTATGATCGCTTTTTTCACGGCACAGTTCTGCTCAGTATCGTGAGTACAGTTCTTGAATTTGCAATCGCCTGCAAGGTTCAAGATGTCTTCAAACGTGTCGGGAGTATTCTTTTCGGGATTCAAGATTTCGTTCAATTTTCGGTTGGTTTTCATTAGGACTCCTTTCAGTTATCCTCTATTTTGAAATACCCACTTAATGATATAATTCCAATTATTCCAAATTATCTTATAAAATACAATCCTATTCTATCTAATATCGAGGCAAACCCTAATAAGGTTTGAAAACCTACTACTCCTACGCCGAACGAGTTTTATACAGTAAGGTTCCTTCTACTAAGAGCCTTAAGAAGTGATAACGATATCAGCCATCTCTGCAGGATGATACCGATTGATATAATAATCTTCTGCCTTCCAATATCTTTCCTTGAATTTTGTAATGTTCTTTTTCGTTTCATTAGATTCGCGGTTAAACCTGGTCTCCCTCTGGCAATCCAAATAGATAATCTTATCAAAAAAATGTTTCCATTCCTCCCGCTGAAGGAATACGCCTTCTATGACGATCAATCCTTCCTTTGGCAACGAAATGGTCCTGTTTTCATGTGTGTCCGTTGATCCGTCATAAAAAGGGAGAATGATCTGTTCCACTCCCTTCAGCTTTTGAAAAAAATGATTGGAAAGCCATTCTACATCCCACTGCAGATGAAAATATTCCTGCCATTCTTCTGAACCAGTATGATAACGACGTTCCCGTTCAACAATAAAATCATCCAGATGAAAAATTTGATATGGACGATCTTCTTTCTCTAAAGCAAAGCTTAATTGTTGAACCAAAGTAGTTTTCCCCGAACGACTTAATCCGTCTATCCCCAACACAAATCTAGGATGATCATGCTGGGCACCCATACTCTTCAACAAATCCAAATTGGAATTCATCTTATTCACTCCTCTACATCTTTGAAAGCTTCCCATCATATTTTACCATTTTTTTCATAAAAGAGGGACGGACCTCTTTTTTTAGAGCAAAATCCCTTAAAATAGGGATTCTTTCTAAAAAAAGGAGGTCCGTCCCTCATTCTATTCGATGAAGTGGGTTGGTTTGCCTATGGTGTAGAGTTGGAGTTGGTGCATGGCACGGGTGCAGGCGGTGTAGAATAGTCTTCGGAGACTTTCGTCACCGTATGTGTTGGCAGACGCGTCGTAAATGATGACGGCATCGAACTCGATTCCTTTGGCCAGGTAGGCAGGAATGACCACGACACCATGTTCATATTCGAGAGAGACGCTCTTCATGAGCTTAAGGTTCACCTCATGGTTTAATAAACTAAATACTCGTTCACTTTCTGCGGCCGTTTTGCATATGACGGCGATTGAGTGGTAGCCATGCGCCTTCCACTTCTCTATTTTTCCGGCAATTCGATCATGCAGTTCATCATGGTCTGTTACTGTCGTTATTGCTGGTCTTTCTCCGTCCCGTTCAAAGGCGGAGATATGTTCACCGCCGGGTACCAGCCTGCGTGTGAATTCTATGATTGGTTTGGTTGACCGGTAGCTCTCGGTCAAGTTAATCTGATCCGTTTCATCCGGACCATATAAATCTGTCAGATTACTGAAATCAACATGTTCATGTGCATGAGCAAAGATGGCCTGATTAAAATCTCCGAGGACGGTCATTTTGGCTGAAGGAAACAGCCTTTTAATGAATTCAAATTGAAAAGGAGAATAATCCTGTGCTTCGTCAATGAGTACATGCTTAATGGATGTATTCGTTTGGAAGCCGAGAATCAGCTCTTTTAATAGTAAGAATGGTGTCGCATCTTCATAATTCAGTTTCCCTTCTTCAAGCATCTTCAACGTGGATTCACAGATACACTCCCACTTTTCTGGTGTTTTCTTCCTTATTAATGAACTAATTTTCAAAGGGTCTGCAAAGAGCTGCTGATAAATAATTTTCACATCCACATATTGGAGGGAGTTGATCCATTTACGAAGTTTCTTGAACCTTTTCCGTACAATCAATTTTCTCAAAGCTTCGTACTCTACTTCGTAATCATCGGCGATATCTCTCTTCCTAAAATGCTTTCGAGCTTTATGGTATTGCTCATTGCTCATCAATTCAATGGCTTCTTCCACCCACGGCTCCATTCGTTCATGCTTCTCAGCCTGATCGATCAAGCTGAGAAGCCATTCAGTCAGCTTTTCAAGCCTGTTATGGAAGCGCAGTGTGCCGTTACAAGTATAAAAACGTTCGGTGATCTCTTCAGCCGTGACGATCTTCCTTCCCCTGAACTTGATTCCTTTGAACTTCATCGCTGAACTCTCTAAGGATTTTCTGTATGATTTGATTGCTTCAAAGAAATCAGTAGATGCCTTGAATTGGATGCTCGCCGTACGTGTTTCATACGTTTGGCGGCTATCCTCCTTAGTTAAAACGTACTCGAGTTGATCGTATGGACCCTCCACCTGGAATTCCGTGCTTAATCGGTGGTCCAAATACTCCTGAAAAGTTACCTGCTCCATGTTTTCTTCCCCGAGTTCTGGTAGAACTTGAGATACATAACTGTTGAACATAGAGTTAGGTGAAAACAAAACGATTTGATCCGCTTTCAAGGTTTCCCTATATTTATATAGCAAGTACGCGATACGCTGCAGGACAGCAGATGTTTTCCCACTTCCTGCTGCTCCTTGAACAATCAGTAACCTGCCGTGGTCATGCCTGATAATCTGATTCTGTTTCTGTTGAATCGTGGCGACGATGCTATGCATATGAGTGTCTGTTCTTTTACCAAGTACCTCCTGTAAAATCTCATCGCCGATCGTGAGGCTGGTATCGAACATGGACTCAATTACACCATCCCTGATGAGATACTGCCACTTGCTCTCCACTTTCCCACGGATGATGCCTCCCGGGGTGGTGTATTCAGCCTGCCCTGGTGGATAATCATAATAAACACTTGAAATCGGCGCCCGCCAATCGTAAATAAGAAAGTCCTCCCCCGTTTGGTCAGTCAGGGTCGAAATGCCGATATATACCCTTTCAGTGCGCTCTCCTTCTTCAGTGAAATCGATGCGTCCGAAATATGGCTTCCCTTTCATCCTGTGCAATGCCGATAATTTTTTTAGTGCCTGTTTGTGAGTACTCTCAGAAACCGTCAACGATTGAGCCTGCTGCCTTAAGGCAATAACGGTTTCCAGAAAATCATCGAAGGTATCTGTGTTCACCTTTACTTCATCCCAGAAATGTTTTCGGGTCTCCTCCACTTCCTCCTTGCGCCTCCCTGTTTCGGTTTCCAAAGTTTCGATCTGTCTCATGATGTTATCAATCACAACGTCCACTCGCTTTTGCTCATGCCTAATTTCAGATTTCATCAAAGCACTCCTTCAACTGTAAAATTCGGGGTTGACTAATGAGGATGTTATGTTGTATAATTAATATTGAGGCATTATGAAAACTTTTAAGAGATAAAAGTGTTTCTGTATTAATTTATCATACTTACAATACTAAATCAATAATAAATTATAAAACCTGCACCCCTATTTTTCATAAGGGTGCAGGTTTTTTCTGTTTTAATATATGCCGGTCCTCCGTATTCAAACAGAGACCGTTTTTTTATTACCGTTCTTCTAAAAAACCCCATTCTCATTAAAGACTTCTTCCGGAATCGGTTGACCTATGTCCCATAATTCGACGATTTTTCCATTTTCAAACCGAAAAATGTGGACAACAACTGCCCCGGGATCATCAGGACTCTGCCTCACATGTGAATGAACCGCTACTGTCTCTCCATCTTCCATCGTTCGTTTCACTTCGAATATCTTGTCGGGGTTTTTTGCAGCATTTTCTTCCATGGCGTGCATGAGTGATTCCGCCTCACCTCGAAAATAGGGATTATGGTGTTGAAAATCATTTTCTGTGTAATCTTTGAATGCGCCCCTTACATCCCCTGTCGCAACTCGTTCCAGAAACGAAACGGCTATTTCTTTCTTCGTCATTCCCTGTGATTCAGACATATAGTAATCATTCCTCCCAACCTGTTCTTAACTCACTACACTGTCATCTTCCAGCTGGTACTTGCCAGCCATTTCTCTTTCTCTTTATAATCGGGTACAATCTTCCCAACGAGTCGCCAGAAAGATCGATCATGATTGAGGTGTATCATATGGCACAGTTCATGGACGACAACATAATCGATGACCCCTCGGGGCGCCATGGCCAATTTCCAGTTAAAGGTCAGCTGTCTTCTTCCATCGCATGTTCCCCAAGTCTTTTGACTATCCGAAATGCGTACCGACCGGGGCTTAATCTTAAAATGGCGCTGATGAACAGAAATGCTGCTCTCTACAATGGACTTGCACTTCTTGTAGTAAAAACGTTTTAACGCGTGCTTTATTCGTTCATCTTCAAGCTCTCTGACCTGTATTTTCAACGCATCTCCGTTAAAAGTTACAGAGTCTTTCGTGATGTCGGGGGTGTGAACAACTTCAATGGGGTAGCTTCTTCCAAGATACAGGAAAGGCTCTCCATGCTGGTAGGACTTAACTTGTGGACCATTCAAGCGTTCCTTCATTTCTTTCGATTTCTGAAGAACCCCATCCCAGTGATCCTCCAGCAACCGAATGACAGATTCCTCATCCGTTCCTTTAGGTGCTTGGACTTCAATATTTCCATAGCTATCTAGAAAAATGCCGATGGATTTACGGTTTTTATATTTAAGATCAAATTGAAGGGACTCCCCTGAATACGTATGAATCATATCCTACCCCCTATATCGGATGGCCAATCCCTTTAAGAAGTTCCGCGCATAACGATCGCCGCAAATCCGGTAATTTTTATGGCCTTCTCTTCGTAATATCGCCCCCAATTCACCTTTTGTGATATGTACGTCAGCTAATTCCAGGATTTCAATCATATCCTCACTGGTTAAGGAGAGCGCAATCTTGACTTTCTTTAATAGAAGATTATTCACATGTTCATGCGTTATCTCCGGTTTGTCCGTCTGTCCAGGCTTTGGCTCCTGCTTTCCTCTTTTGAACGTGATAAATCCATTTAAAAAGGATTCGAACATCTCATCGTCACAAGGTATGTGATCGTCCTCTTCATTCTTACCCTCTTCTAATTCTTCTTCACCCATTGACTTCGTAAGCACTTTCAATACTTCATCTTTAGATAACTCTATTCCGCCAATCTTGAAAATGTCTACCATTTCTGTATTTTTAAGATCGAGAGCGTATCTCAACCGAATTAAGATATCGTTATTATCAATATTCATCTGTCTACCTCCTGAGAATTTGCATGTACTAATTCATTAGCTTACCATTTTAACGATATAAAAAGAAGCTTCCATTCTAAGATGATTACTGACTTTTAAATTCATTAAGAACAAAATGAAAGGTCCGTCCCTCGGAGAGAACAGACCTTCCGTCTAAAAAAGTTTCAATAATTCATCAAAGGATTGAATCGTATAGTCATCGGTTTCTACTTTTCCAAAGCCATAGGATGCATATACAAACGGGATGCCTGCTTCTTTGGTAGCTTTACGATCGCCTTCTGTATCTCCAATATAGACAGGTTCCTTTAATTGGTTTCGGTCGATGATGAGTTTAATGTTTTCCCCTTTTGATAGACCGGTCCTTCCTGGATTCTCATAATCGATGAAATGCCTGTCCAGTCCATGATACTCATAGAATGCTTCGATATAACCGTCCTGACAGTTGCTGACGATGAATAGATTATACTTCTCCGAAAGCTTCTCAAGCACTTTCTCTACATGGTCATATAATTGACCGCCGTTTTTACTCAGGTGGGGAATTTCACGACGGGAAAGGTCTTTCAATAATTGCTCCCTTTCCTCTTCATTCAATTCCGGGAACAACTCCTTACCAATTTCCTTCATTTGAAGCCCCATGGTCCCTTCCAAGTGCTTTCTGGTAATCCCATGCTCTAGCCGCTTATGATCTATAATAGTCTTATTCCAAGCTTCTAGTACCGACTCGATAGGGTCCCACAAGGTACCATCCAGGTCAAAGATGATGCTGTCCATTTTTCCATCCTCCAGATTCTTTGTATTTGCTGATTTTTCGGGATTTGAATATTCCCCACAAGTTGATGATGACCATTTCTCTCATCTAATTATGAATGATCTTCATCTCCTTGACCGGCCAATACACAATATTCGTCGTTCCCACTACTTTATTGATCGGGATTGAGCCGATCTGACGACTGTCCTTACTGAATCTCCTGTTGTCCCCCATGACGAATAATTCACCTTTTGGAACCGTGAATTGTTTTAATGGGGTCTCCTGTAAAGTGAAATCAGGGGTTAACGCCCCTACCGTCACTTCCTTTTGTTCATCCAGGTAAGGCTCATCATAGGCTTCACCATTTATGTATAACGTATCGTTTATATATTCAATCTTGTCACCAGGCAGCCCGATTACACGTTTGATATAATCTTCTGTTTCGGTTGCGTGAAACACGATAATATCAAACCTCTCAGGTTCATCCATTTTATTTACGATCATGCGGTCATGATCCAGTAAAGTGGTATTCATCGAAGCTCCTTCAACCACAATGGGTATCACGATAAAGGAACGAATAATGAAGGCTAATGCTATCCCAATTATTAAAGGTGGTGCCCATCCCATAATCTTTTTGCTATTATTCACCAATCGATCCATCCTTTCACTTGCAAACTCTCATTCTATTTAAACTCTCTGCTTAATTTTAACATATAATTCCTGATAATTCGTATAAAACTAAAGGAATGGAACAGTCTCTAACATTATTAAGGATGCCGAATCTATCCGATTCCACATCCTTTTTATTTTCGGTACGTTTAATAACTGCTATGCTCTTCCTCTGCCGCGATTGCGTCTGCCTTGGTTGCATGAACCGTTCCCCGGGGATGATGGGGAGGTGCATATATCGAGTACAACTTGATAGGCGTATTTCCGGTATTTATGACGTTGTGCCATGTGCCGGCGGGGATCATAATGGCAAAATCCTGCTTTACCTCTTTCTCATAGGTCAAGTTATCCTGCCGATCACCCATTCGCACAATTCCTTCTCCTTGTTCAAGACGCAGGAATTGATCAGTGTTCGGATGAATTTCCAAACCGATGTCTTCCCCGGGATTGATGCTCATAAGGGTTACCTGCAAATGTTCACCAGTCCATATAGCTGTACGGAACGTGTCATTATCAACCGTCGCCTCATCAATATTCACGGAATACGGCGATGGTCCAAAATCCTTTGAAATCATTCGGTTGCCCTCTGCTGCACCTAACACACTTAATCTTTCGGCATGCTCCCACTCATCTCTGCATGTATTCACGAGGACCTCGTAAACCGTGGAATGCTGAGCCTGCATGCTGCAAATCCGATATAATTCATAATCTGTAAGCTCCGCTTCATATCCTCTTTGCAGTCCATCCCGATAGGATTGAAAAGGAATTCTTTCCACTTGGTAAGAAGGCTGGGTATCGGTAAGGGAGGTGTATAAATTTGTTAACTCCCACCAATGCCGCTCCTCGTCTTCCTTCATACTCATTAGATGTTGACGGTCCTCACTATTTGGCGCGACATCAGCCAATCGATCATATAAATCTGCAGTTGATGCCTTTCTACTTATACCGTTAAGCAGGGTATTCACTAAGTGCTGAGAATTGCCTTCATTTCTTGGTGCAGCGTTTATATAGGTTTGTGGGTAAAATGAATACGTCGTCGGCACATTATACATCCTGATCATTCCCTTCTGCTTTTTACCACGATATCATATGCGTGGTTTCAGAAGGTGTGCATCTACCCATTTCCACACTACTCCTGAATTCATTCAACCAAATAACCTTTTCCTTTTTTCACGTATGCTTCCATAATGGAATCGGGCACTAGGTTTCCTCCGGTTGCCCATACTACATGAGTGGCATGAGATAATTCGACTTGAATAGAGGCAAGGTGTTTCTGCAGATCCGGCAGGACCGGTCCAATCATCCCCGCTACTGCCGACGGCTCAAGGGAGATGGATTCTGACTGATGTAAAAGAGCGAGCATTTTGAATAGATTCTTATCGCTTACCGTATATACCCCGTTCACCAGCTCATTAATCATTCTACCTGCAAGGGCAGAAGGTCTGCCAACCGCCAAACCATCCGCTTCCGTTCGATTGTTTAATCCGATGTCCTGCACGGAAATTCCCTCATGCTTACCTGAAGCAAGCCCAAGGAGCATACTGGGGGAATTTACAGGTTCTGCAAAGTAACAATGGACATGTTCTCCGAATACATTCTTCAAACCATATGTCACCCCACCTGGACCACCACCCACCCCACACGGCAAGTAAACAATCAACGGGTGATCATGATCTACTTTAATCCCTCGTTCTTCAAATTGTTTCTTCAGCCTGAGAGCTGCCACTGCATAGCCCATGAATAAATCCTTTGAATTTTCATCATCTATAAAGAAACAGCCTGGCTCCATCATGCACTGTTCCCTGCCTTCAGCAACCGCATGGGAGAAATCCTCTACATGTTCTACCACTTTGACCCCCTTCTCTCTCAGGAGTTCCTTTTTCCATCGCTTCGCATCTCGGGACATATGTACGGTTACCTTGAATCCAAGCGACGCCCCCATTATCCCAATACTTAAGCCAAGGTTTCCCGTGGAGCCGACAGCGATGGAGTACCGTGAAAAGAGATTCTTGAAACGACTCGTTGCCATCACCGAATAGTCATCCGTCTCTCGGATCCAATTCTGTTCAAAAGCGACTGTTTCGGCAATTTTCAATACTTCATAAATGCCTCCCCTTGCTTTGATCGACCCAGCAATCGGAAGCTCATTGTCACATTTAAGGACCAACTGACCTTGAAAAGGGGTTTGAAATTCATCCTGAAGGGCAGTTTCCATGTTTCCCAGAAGTTTGATTGGTGACTCGATAATCCCGTTTCCCACTTCAGGGAAGACCCTTTTTATATAGGGAGCAAAACGGGTCAGCAGCTGCTCCGCTTCAACGATCTCCTGAATGCCATCACCTGTAATATTGCCGGGGGAAATCATAGGGTTGGTCCATAACGTTTCTTTTTGCGACTGTAAATCCGATAAAAGTTTTGGGTCCATGCCGTAGAGATCTTGAGACACATTCGATTCCTCCTTAACTGAAATGGTTGATTACTGATAACGTAGCACAAATATATGATAAAATGGATATCAATCTTCAGATTATTAAAATTTCATTTAAAGGAGAGGCTGTTTCCATGTTACCTTCAGAACTAAGAAAGAGCATCAGTTGCGGAAAGCACCAAACTCATACTTCAGGGATATGCCAGGATTATGTACAAGCCAACCTGGTTGTTCTCCCCAAGGAATATGCCTTTGACTTTTTATTATTCACCACTCGCAATCCAAAATCCTGTCCGATTGTCGAAGTGTTGGAAGCAGGGCAATTCCAATCCAAATATGCCGAAAATTCTGATATACGCACTGATATCCCTTTATACCACGTGTATGAAGATGGTCAATTAGTTGATAAGAAACAGCGGATTGATGAAGTGTGGAGGGATGATTTAGTCAGCTTTCTCATTGGATGCAGTTTCACATTCGAGAGTCAGCTCATCAAGGGAGACATTCCTCTCCGTCATATAGAAGAAAATAAAAATGTAGCAATGTATAATACTAATATTCAGACAGAAAAAGCCGGCGTATTCGAAGGGCCGATGGTCGTTTCCATGAGACCGATACCAGATTCACTCGTACAGAAAGCGACAGATATAACCACACTTTTCCCCAAAATGCACGGTGCTCCTGTTCATATTGGTAATCCTGCTGAAATTGGCATTCCGGATATCACTAAGCCTGATTACGGTGACTTTGTTGGTATCAGGGAGGGAGAAACTCCAATGTTCTGGGCATGCGGGGTTACCCCTCAGGCAGTGGCCCTTCATGCGAAAATCCCCTACATGCTGACCCATTCCCCTGGCTGTATGTTCGTTACCGATTGGAAAAACGAAGAGTATTTGCAGGAAGGAAAATAAAATGAGGGACGGACCTGGCAATTTACCAGGTCCGTCCCTCTATTTTCATTACGCATTACTTTTAACCCTTGCAGGTCGCCCGCTTTTTACAAAAAAGGAGAGTATAAGCCCTGCAATTGCCGTAATGCCGGCCACGATGAATGAGACATTGACTCCATGAATCATCCCTTCGAGTCCTCGGCTTGGCTCTGCACTCGTTGTCATCACAGTTACAAGTAGTGCTGTTCCAACGGCACCGGAGACTTGTCTCATCGTATTGTTCATGGCTGTTCCGTGTGGTATCAGGCTTCGGTCCAACTGATTGAGCCCGGCAGTTGTTACCGGCATCATCACCATGGCAACCCCGAACATCCTGACGGCATTTACCGTTGCCAGATACATAAACGAGGTGTCAGCCGATAAATTTGCAAACATAAAGGTCGTGATCGTAAGGATGGATAACCCGATGATGGCAAGCCATCTGGCTCCGAACTTATCAAAGATCCTCCCTGTAATAGGGTTCATCAACCCCATCAAGAGTGCACCGGGCAGGAGCATAAGTCCTGATTCAAATGCTGAGAACCCCAGCATATTCTGCATAAGAAGAGGAAGTACAGTAGCCGCTCCGATCATCGCGATAAACACAATCATTCCAAGCACTGTCGTTAGTGTGAACATCTTGTTTTTGAAGACGCGGAATTCGAGAATCGGCTGCTTCAACTTAAATTGTCTTGTGATGAACCAGTAGAGTGCAATGCTGCCCACAATCATCGAGATAATGACCTGAACACTTCCCCATCCTTGACTTCCGGCGATACTGAAACCATACAATAATCCCCCAAACCCAAGGGATGAAAGTATGATGGAAAGGACATCGAGTTTCGGATACGTTTGTTTGGTCACATTCTTTAAAATGAAATAAGCAATGATAAAATCAACGATGACGATCGGCAAAATCACATAGAACAAGCTTCTCCATGGGAATTGTTCAACCAACCATCCTGATAGTGTCGGTCCGATAGCCGGAGCGAACGAAATGACAAGACCGAACATTCCCATGGCCGCTCCCCTTTTCTCAACAGGATAAATGAGAAAAAGAATGGTTTGCATAAGGGGCATGATGATACCCGCCCCCGATGCCTGAATGATTCTTCCTACCATTAATAAGCCGAAGTTAGGTGCTATGGCACAGATGAGCGTCCCTCCTGCAAACAAGCCCATGGCACTAAGGAACAAAGCCCGGGTCGTGAAGCGTTCAATCAGGAAGGCTGTAATGGGAATCATCACGCCGTTTACGAGCATAAAGATCGATGTCAGCCATTGAGCGGTACTCGCATCAAGGTTCAAATCAGTCATAATATGAGGGAGAGCCGTCCCAAGCAACGTTTGATTCAGGATGGCAGCAAAAGCCCCTGATATGAGGACTATGAGCAGGGGTGTTTTATTAAAGGTTTCGGATTGGGTAATTTCTTCTCTGTTATTCATGTTCTCCCTTCTTTCTATTCAATTATGAAAAGGATTTATACAATCCCCTTTTAATCATATTTATTTCCTTATCGTATTTTCCCAGCGCTTCTTCAAGAGTCAATTCGTCTGCAATGCTTTGAACGAGATTATGGAATGTGACGGCTGAAAGGATTTGCAATACATGATACAAATCAGATTTATTATCAATAGTGAATTGATCTTTATTTACTAGAAGGAAGATTTCTTCATAGCGTTGATCGATCGTTTCCTTGGTTAATGTCTGAGTGAACGTTTTTTCTATTTTGTAGTTCATATTTAAGAGTACATTCCGAATAAAATTATTTTGTCCATTTTCATACGAGAATGCCAGCATCGAATGAAACATGACCCTTGTAGCTTCGAACAAATCCCCATCATGGGAACTCAATAAAGCAATGAACGTTTCAAACCGTTTCCGGGCATGTTCCCCAACGAGATAGAAAAAGGCATCCTCTTTATTCTCAAAGTACTGATAGAAGCTTCCCCTGGGAATTCCAGCCGTCTTCAGAATGTTTGCAATGGAGGCATCATATAATGACACTCTAGAAAACTCCTTTTTTGCCGCTTCAACCAGTATGTTTCTCTTTTCTTCATTTAAATTAAAGAATGTAGGTTTAGGCAATTCATGTGTTCCTCCTCCCCAAAAAATGACACGGTGTCACACTGGACTTAGTCCACTTTATGTGACACCGTGTCATATGTCAACTAATAAGACTGTTCTTTCTAGTTTTCAAAGAAAAAATTAAGTTGCCCTAAAGCATATGACTCCCACTTTATTTCAAACATATTTTTTCTCCGCCAGGTACACTACTAAAAACTTCACACCATGGTCGATTCATAAAGCGCCAACATGTTTGTTGTCATAGAATCCAGCGACCATTTCTGTTCCGCCCAATGTCGTGAACGACTTCCCATTTGAACACGAAGATGTTCATTATCTAATAATTCCCGTATTCTTATGCTTAATGCCTTACTGTTTCCGGCTGGGACAATATAGCCATTATGACCTTGCTGAACCATTTCAGGAAGCCCTCCGGCATCACTTACAATAACTGGAACCCCTGCAAATTGAGCTTCAACTACTGATAAAGGCTGAGTATCCTGAAGGCTGGGCATGACAAGAATGTCCGCCTTCGCTAAGGTTGCCTCCATTGAAGATATTAATCCCTTAAATGCAACATAATTAGAGAGACCATATAAATCACTTAATTCCTTCAATTTATTTTCCATAGTTCCTCCACCGACGATCCAACATTCCCAATCGGTTCTTGATTCTCTCAATATTTTTAAAGCCTCCATCAAGAAGGTGACACCTTTTAAATATACAAGTCTTCCAGAAAAAAGTATGATTTTCTTCTGATTTCTTCTCACTGGTGAATTGAATTGGGTATTCTGAATTCCGAGAGGGAAAGAGATGACTTTATCAACCGGCACGAAGAAATTATGGATTATTTCTCTTTTCATCCAATTAGATTGTGTATGGATATATCGGCTGGATTTGTAGCCATGTGTTTCATTGTATTTATAATAATAGTAGTCAAATCCCTCTAATATTTTTCGATCTGTCCAAGTTGGATAAATGTCCTTAAATGTGAAGAAAATTTCCTTGGTGAGACTACCGTGGGCACTTGTGATGAGCGGGGGATGAGGAATCATCCATTCACCGATCGTTCTAGCTGCAGTGACGTCTTGGGCATGAATGACATCATACCTTTTAAGGTCTAATTGTTTCAGGGTAAAATCAAAATTCAGTCGATAGCTTTCGGCACTATATACCCCAGAATGACTAATACATTCGGGATAACTTCGTTTTATTCTCTTTGTAATATCAACTTGTTGCTGTTTCATCGTGGTCATGGCACCATGTCCCATCAGCCTGTAACCGCTGAGATCTGGAAATTGTGCGAAGATATCCACTGAGTGTCCCAATGCTATTAGTTTCGATTGAAGATTCGACACCACTTTCCAAAGGCCCCCTGGATAAGGCAATGGATAATAGGATACAAGTAATATTCTCATGTTTCTTCTCCCTTTTTAGAACCTGATATTTTTTAACCAGGCTGAATGTTGGACAATAAATTGATGAATCTTAGAATGATAGTGATATTTAATAACAAAAACTTCCTTCTTCATTTTGTCAGAGTGCTTACTGGTACCAGATTCAGCGTGAGATCGATATTTCAGTAATACTTCATCCAAGTAATACATGACATAACCATTAATCAGCATACGGCACCACATCTCATAGTCTTGAGTGAACCTTAGATTTGGACTGAAATAACCCACATCTTTAAACACATCCCTATGAAGCATGACAGAGCATCCATTGATTGGATTAATGTTCGTGATAGAGAGGTAGATTTCTTCTGCATTCGAGAACCTTTTTCCAACAAAAGGAAGCAACACTTCATTATCTTTATTTACAAAATCATAATTATGGAAACTGGCCTTTGCACCTCTATTAAGCATGAATCTCAATTGTTTCTCTACCTTATGTTGATCAAAATGATCATCAGAACTCAACCAGCAGATATACTCTCCTTTTGCTTTATTTATCCCTTCATTGACGGCAGTCGCAGTCCCGCCGTTATCCTTTCTTATATACGTAATCCGATTCATGAAAGGGGTTAATCTTTCAAGCTCTTTTGTTGAACCATCGTCAACAACAATGACCTCAGTATTCGGGTAGGTTTGATTCAATGCACTTCGAATTGCCTGATCCACGTACGAACAATTATAGAAGGGGATCACAATTGATACAGTTGGCTTCATTCTTATTCCTCCATTACTGCCTTGGACAAGACGTGATTACTATAGATTATTCATTCCTCTGATTTCTGATTAGACGGATGAGCTAGGCAAAGCATATTTAATCCCAAAAAAAGAGGACTGAACCTAAAAAGGTTCAGTCCTCTAAAGCTTATCTTATTCTTTTATTAAGTCGTTCTCCACCAACCAATCATGGGCCACAACGGATACACTATTCCCTTCAATATCCACTTTGTAATTCAGCTCACGCATAATATCACTATTTAGATTATCTGCCAATTTGGCCGTGATTTTTTTGATTTCGGGATATTTTTTATATACCTCTTTGTTAATGCTGACGGCAGCCCGGTAAGGCGGGAAGAAACTCTTATCATCCTTTAAGGTTACAAGATCATAATCCACGATTGTTGCATCCGTTTCAAAGGCCACCGATACGTCCACCTGGCGGTTATTCAAGGCTCTTTGAGTCAACCCGAGGTCCATCTGCTTTATTTGCCCGGAACCGAATTTAAAGCCGTATTTTTCCTCCACTCCTGGGAGGCCATCAGCCCTGTTGGCAAATTCAGCATCAGATGCCATTGTTAATTCACCGGGATGACTATTGATGTATTGTGCCAAATCACTAATTGATTCGATACCCAATTCCTTTGCCTGGTCTTCATTCATGGCAAGGGCGTATGTGTTATTGACATTGGACATATTCATCCAATGGATTCCCTTTTTTGCATCAAGTTCTTTCACTTTTTCAAACGTCTTCTCGGGATCTGACATCGGTTCCTTCCCCATATAGGTGATCAAGGCTGTCCCCGTATATTCCCACATCATATCCACCTGCTCATTTTCCAGCGCCTTGCGAACGACCGTACTTCCAAGATTGTTCATTTGCTTGACTTTAAAACCCTCTTCTTTTAAAAGAAACGCAGTCATCTCAGAAAGCAGGTACTGCTCGGTAAAGTTCTTTCCACCGACGGATATCTGTTTACCGCCTATCCCCACGTTTGAACAAGCGGAAAGCATAAGTATAAGGGCCACGATGCCAACCCATTTCAGCTTCTGTTTCATGAATTTCACCTCCTGCTTCAACCATTACATTTCCAATGTTTGTTTCGTGCCTTTAGGAACGACCAACCGTTCAATAAGTCTCAATAATAAATCAACCAGAATGGCAAGTATCGTTACCGGAATGGCTCCTGAAATTAAATAGCCATTATCGAATAACTGTATTCCCGTAAAGATCCAGACACCTAATCCCCCGCCGCCTACGACATAAGCGAGAGCTGCTGTTCCTATATTCAATACTACGGCTGTCCTGATTCCAGCAAGAATCGAATACGCTGCATTTGGCAATTCGATACGGAAAAGGATTTGATGAGGTTTCATCCCCATCCCTCTCGCTGCATCGATCAGATTCTCATCAATCGAATCGATACCTGCAACTGTATTTCTGTATATCGGTAAAAGGGAATAAATAAACAGAGCGAATATGGCTGTTTTAAACCCGATGCCCAAAATACTGATCATCAGGGCAAGAACGGCCAAACTTGGAATGGTTTGACCAAAATTAACTGTATTCGATACAATCCACTCGGCTCTCCTGAACTGCTTCCTGGTAATCAGGATCCCCATTGGAACCGCCACCACAAGCGCAAGCAACGAAGACACCAGGACCAGTTGCATATGTTGTTTCAATAAGTGGAGAAACGTATTGGATTGACTGAACATATAGTCAAAATAATGATTTTTTATCGCCCAGACAAAGAACAGGATGACCAGTGCATACACCACATACCGGACAATATTACTGACGACCTTTTTGGTATTCACCGAATCACCCTTTCTGAACCGCGTTGGATTTTCCTTTGATTTCGTAATGAAGGTACTTCTGAACAAGATCGATGGTAATCGCACCTAATTTAGTGCCCTTATCGTCGGTTACAATCACTTGATCAGCTTCCTGATTCAAAAGCATCGACAACGTGTTTCTGAGGTCATGCCGCACATTGATGGTCTTCGTATCAGGAATCGCTTCATCAAAATCTGCCAGTCCTATAATATTTTTCAAATCGGATATCGTATGGAGACTGAGACTCTTTATGGCACGGTCTTTTCCGAAGAACTCATACACAAAATCACTCTTGGGACGGACAAGCATTTCTGAAGGAGTATCATACTGCATGATTTCCCCTCCGCGTAATAATACGATCTTGTCTGCCATCTTGATCGCTTCATCGATATCATGACTTACAAACAAGATGGTTTTCTTCACTTCCCGTTGAATCTGGAGGAACTCATCTTGAATCTTCTCACGGATGATCGGATCGAGTGCCCCGAACGGCTCATCCATCAGCATAACGGGTGGATCCGCTGCCAAAGCACGAATGACGCCGATTCGCTGCTGCTGTCCTCCGGATAATTCATGAGGATATCGTTTACCGAATTTATCCCCGTCAAGCCCGATCATCTCCATCAGCTTGTTGAAGCGCTCCTTCTTCTCCTTTTTGCCCCACCCTAACATGTCAGGGACAATCATGACGTTTTCTTCTATCGTCATATTCGGGAAAAGCCCGTTACTCTGAATGACGTAACCGATTTTTCTGCGAAGCTCGATTTGGTTTAACTCCATTGAATCCTGCCCGTCGATGATGATTTTACCGTCAGTAATCGATTCAAGTCGATTCACCATTCGTAATAAAGTGGTCTTTCCGCAACCCGAAGGTCCAAGTAGTACGACGATGTGACCTTCTTCCACGGTAAAGTCGACACCTTTAACCGCCGTCACACCACCGTCATAGATCTTTGTAGTCTGATCGAACGTAATCATCTCTTCACCTCTTTCACATTATGCAATGCTTTTTCGTGTATAGCGTTTTTGAATCCATAACAAGATCGCGTCAGCAATCATGGCAAGTATTGCGACTGCAACAGATCCACTGATGATCAAGTAATTATCGCCTCTGGAAATCCCCTGAGTGATAAGGACACCGAGCCCCCCTGCTCCTATATAAGCTGCAATCACTCCAATTCCGATATTCATGACGACCGCTGTACGTATGCCTGCCATAATAACCGGAAATGCATTTGGAATTTCGACTCTTAACAGTCGCTGGTGGGTCTTCATCCCGACTCCCTTTGCTGCATCGCGCATCTCGGGACTCACATTCCGGATCGCTGTATATGTATTCCGTATGATCGGAAGCTGGGAATAAAGAACCAATGCTACGAAGGCAGGCACAAATCCAATCCCCTGATTGATGATAGAAAAGATCGGAATCATGACGCCAAACAGGGCAATACTCGGAATAGTCAGCATGACTGATGCAATCTGGAGCACCGTCTCTGCCAGATAATCGTTGGTCGTTAAATAAATTCCTAAAGGTACCCCGATTAATAATGCTACGATGATGGCCAGACCTACGAGAACCGCATGTTCTATCGTCAAATCAAGAATACGAGGTGCATTCACCTCAAGAAATTTCATCCATTTCTCCACAGGTACACCCTCCTTTATAATGAATTTTCGGCCAAAATAAAAGGAGTCCAAGATCTTGTCAAATCCTGACGACCCCCACGGAATTAGTATTACCGTATAGATGTGCCAACATTCCTTTACCCTTCTTGTCGTTTTTTGAAACATTTTGTCATGAAATAGAAATTATAATAAAACAATTCCTCCGTTATTCAACCATACATTCTTTCAATTTCAGATGGAAATAGTCCGGAAAATGCTTCTTCCTCAACAAAAAACAGCTCCTTCCCATTCACTCGGGAAGGAGCTGTTTTTCTAATTCTTCAGCTTCCATTCTTAACTCTTCCGTATCCATTAATAACCGGAGTAATCCTTTCAAGATCAATTTGTCCGGCTCTGAATCCCGGTATTCCTCAGAAATCCGATTCGCTATGTCCATATAATCTCTACTATTGTCCATTCCCTTGATTTTCCCGTATAGGGATTTCCAAGCTTTCTCCCTTTTTTCAAACGATATGAAGGCACCTTCCTTGTCCATACTGACAGTAAAAGATTTCATCATGTCATCATTCAATTGAGGAGAGCTATTTCCATTTATGAAGTCATTTGCAAGGAGAGTAATCTGCCTTACTAAATGAGTACCAAGTCGTGAAGGTTCAAGGGTATCATCTTGAGATATCATCAGCATCATATAAGACGCATAAATGGACTGAGTCATCCACATCAGATCCCATTTGTATGGCTTGATTTCATCGCCGTATACATCCAGGAGATTTTGTTCCAGCCAGCTGAACAGACGCCCCCTCATACGGTGCTCCATGGCCGCCAGTTTTTCACTATTTTTAGTGGACTCCCCTCTCATGTGCATCTTCATATAAGACTTGTACTCCAATATCCCTTCGAATTGCACTTGGAACTGTTTTGAAAATCTCTCCATAGGAGGCAGATTCCCATCCAGTCCTACCACGAATGCCCGTTCAAATACAAGCTGTTGATAATGTTCATAAATAGATATGATCAAATCTTCTTTTGATTGAAAATATGAGTAAAGGGAGCCTTTAGATATGCCGACACTTTCGGCGATTTGTTGCATGGACGTCTGATTGTAACCGTGGGCACCAAAGAGTTCCACTGCTGATTCTAGTATTGCGTTCCGTTTATCCATTTTCTACACCTCTATATCCAGAGAAAACTATCCCTTTTTCATTTTACCCATATTCATTAAAAATGAGAAGAGCATTATTTCTTGACTAGATGATTTTTTTAGGTAAAATGACTAGTGAGTCAAGTAAAAAAATGACTGTTATATCAATGATTCAACACTTCTGAAAATGAACGAATGACCCACAAGTCAAACAGTATCAAAGGAGGAATTAACCATGTTAAAAGCTATTTTGAAACGTTCGAAAATCGTCCTGATCTTCATCTTACTATTTGTGATCATCGGAATTTTCACCTTTATTCAATTGCCACAACGGGAAATACCTGAAACCAGTGTCAACATCGGTACAGTAACAACTGTATACCCAGGAGCTACCGTTGATTCCGTTGAAAGGACCATTACAAATCCAATAGAATCTTCCCTTCAATCCATAGGGGGGATCAAAGAGATCAGCTCTTCTTCAGCAGCCGGTTTCTCTACTATTATTGTAGAGGTTGAAGATGGGGAAGACAAAAAAGAAGTGTTCGGGGATGTGCGGCAAGCCGTTTCAGATGCTTCAACCTCGTTTCCTGAAGAAGTCTTTGATCCTGAAGTCAATGAATCTACTGTTAAGATGCCTATCGTATCATACCAATTGATCAGTGATAATAAGGACACACTCCTTGATATGGATGATGAGATAAAAAGATGGAAAGAAGAAGTTGAGGATTTAACCGGCGTTTCGAGTGTCACGGTGAAAGGTCTTCCTGAAGAAGAAATTACTATAGAATTAAAGAAGGATGAACTCAAAGCTTCAGGACTTAATCCTTCTACGGTGATGAGTGCCATCAATGACGAATATTACCCCACTCCCCTCGGAAAGCAGGAAGTGGATAAAGAAGTGGTCCAACTGACTGTTGACCATTTTACCACCTTGGATGAAATGAAGGATCTCTTTGTCGGAAAGAATCCTAAAGGGGAGTCGATCCTGCTCGGAGACATTGCAAATGTGAAAGCTTCCCCTAAAGAAGTCAAAGATATTGTAACGTTTGAAGGAAAACCGTCTATATCATTTACTGCTTTTGTCCAGTCCGGCGAGGATATCCCAACGGTCGATGAAAGAGTGAGTGACAAAGTGGATGAACTCTCGAAGTCCCTTCCAGCCGATGTAGAACTTGTGCCTTACTATTCTCAAGCCTCCACTGTAACGGACATTTTCGATGGATTGTTTAAGTCCCTCGCTATTTCCGTTGTGGCAGTTATCCTGACTACAGCTCTTGGACTGACGATTTCAGGTGCTTTTGTAGTGGCTCTTGCCGTACCGATTTCCGTATTAATGGGATTGATTCCCCTGCCATTTGCAGGAGTGGATCTTAATCAGATTTCGGTTATCGGAGCTATCATTGCCCTCGGGATCCTGGTCGATGATTCCATCGTTGTAAATGATAATATCCAACGCAGATATAAACTTGGGGACGGTGCGCTTATGGGCGCCATTACCGGTGTGAAGGAAATATGGGTCTCAATCGTGACTTCCTCCCTAGCCATTGTATTCACATTCCTTCCGCTCATATTCTTATCGGGCGGAAACGGAGCATTCATCAGGGCTTTACCGACAGTCTTGATCACAACCATCATTGCATCCACTTTGGTGGCTCTGATTTTCGTTCCTATCATGAGATACTTTCTTTATAGCAAAACCAAGAAAAAAGTTTCCGATGCCCCAGGGCTTCTGGGTAAACCATTAAATAAGATCGCAGATTTCTATGCCGATACATTGCTAAAGAAGTTCTCTAAAAGGCCGTTTGTCGTTTCTGCCATCGGACTCGTGTTCACGACTGCGATCTTTGGTCTGATCGCTCTGACACCTTTTGAATTCTTCCCGTCTGCCGATCGTGAAGAAGTGACAGTCGATATTACACTGCCGATCGGTACGCCGATTGAAGAAACATCCAATACTCTGGAAGAAATAGAACAGCTTTTAAAAACAGACGAAGGTGTCTATGAAACGTCTTCCTTTGCGGGTACAGGATTACCGAATCTGTTTAACAGTTCATTATCCAATACAGGCCAAAACACTGGCCAATTGGTGGCAAGGGTAGACCGAAAAAACCAGACTGCCCAAGGATTAATCGATGAGTGGACTGACAAATTGCGAAAAGAATATCCTGAAGCCAAGATTTTCATGGAAACAATTCAGCAAGGACCACCGGCAGGGGCTCCTGTCACGGTGACTGTTTCAGGTCCTGATATGAATCGATTGATCGATCTCCGTGATACCATATCCAAAGAGATCAATTCTTTGGATACTGAATTGGTCGTTGATAACGTCGGAAAAATGGAACCTACTATTGTATATGAGCCTAACCGCGAAAAACTTGAAGAAAAAGGTATCACGATTAATGATGTCAGCCAGCAGCTGCGCTTGGCTACTGAGGGCATTCCGATGAAATCTTTCGATAATGGTATAACAAAACGTGATATGACTCTCCTATTGGAAGGAAACAATGGTGAAGTCGACCTTACTTCACTGGAAGTTCCTGCTCAAAGTGCAAACCCTTCCGGACCGCCAGAGTTAGTTTCACTTGATGAGCTCGTCACATCTGAGAAGAAGGAAGAACTTCAACTTATTCCTCATAAAGGTGGAGAGCGTGCCATTACGATACGCGCATTCCCTGGTGACGAAGAAAATTATAAAGAAAATGTACAGGAAATCGTGAAAGAAGTCAGGAAGGATCTTGATGACAATAACTACTCCATTACATTAGGTGGGGAAAATGAAGCCCAAAATGATTTCTTTGCGGAAATCACCATCCTGTTTATCATCGTGATTTTCCTGGTGTATTTATTAATTGCCTTTCAGTTCAATTCTTTATCTCTGCCATTCCTGGTCCTGGTTGCTGTATACCTGGCGATCGCGGGTGCGATTCTCGGATTATTTGTCACTCAGACTCCAATCAGCTTCCTTGCAGTGATGGGGATGGTTTCCTTAACCGGAATCGTAGTTCGGAATTCAGTGGTGTTAATTGAGTTTATAGAACAAGGACTACAAAGTGGAATGAGTGTGAAAGAAGCAGTCGTTGAATCTGGTCGTACACGACTTCGCCCTATCCTACTCACAGCCCTTACTTCGATTGTGGCACTGATTCCAGTGGCAGTCAGCGGTGATGCATTATTCACTCCATTGGCCGTCACCATCATATCAGGTATTTTGTTCTCAGCTGTATTAACGCTGATCATCGTACCGATGATGTACATGGTTTTCCATCGTTTCAGAAAAAAAAGGCGTGAAGCATAAATAACAACATCCTGAGGGGAGACTTGGTCTCCTCTCCTTTTTAATTTGAATGATTGAAAAGAACGGCTACTGGACAGTTTATTAATTAATACTTGCCTGTTTTTTTATGATTCAATCTTTCCTCTTGAGAAATTCCCCTTCTTCAAGCATTATAGATAAGTGTTACATTTTATACTTTTTTTGGAGGAACAACATGACATCTAAACTAAATTCAAAAGCAATCCTCATAACTTTCATGATCGGTGCTTTTTTCGCCATATTGAATGAAACGTTATTAAATATCGCCCTCACAGAATTAATGGCCGTCTTTAACGTGGATGCCCCTACTGTCCAATGGCTTGCGACAGGATTTATGCTGGTGATGGGGGTATTGATGCCCATCTCTGCTCTGTTGATTCAGTGGTTCACAACAAGACAGATGTTCATCGGGGTCATGAGTGTATTTCTCCTTGGGACGATCATTGCAGCATGCGCCATTAATTTCCCCATGCTCCTTATAGGAAGGATGATTCAGGCTGTTGGTACCGGATTGTTGATCCCGGTCATTATGAACGCCCTGCTGCTGATTTACCGGCCGGAAGTGCGCGGGAAAATCATGGGTACATTTGGTTTGGTCATCATGTTCGCACCAGCCATCGGACCGACTCTGTCTGGAGTAATCGTTGATTTCCTTGGCTGGAGATGGTTGTTTATCACCGTCATCCCTTTTGCTGTATTTTCGATTCTGTTTGCTATGAAATACTTACAAAATGTCGGGGAAATTTCCCGGCCCGCTGTGGATGTATTCTCAATTATTCTCTCTTCCATCGGAATCGGCGGGATCGTATACGGGTTTAGTGCAGCAGGCGAAGAAGAAGCAGGATTCACGTCGGTGAAAATCATTGCCATCATAGCCATATCTGTGATCAGTGTCGTCCTCTTCGTTCTGAGACAATTAAAGCTTGATGAACCGCTTCTTGATGTAAGGGTATTCCGGTATAAGAGCTATACGAGAGGGGTAACCATCTTCGTCATCGTCATCATGGCCATGTTTGCATCAGAAATTGTGATGCCGATGTACCTACAGGGTCCTCTCGGGTTTTCTGCAAAAGCAGCTGGATTATTGCTCCTTCCGGGTGCCCTCCTGAATGGTCTGATGTCTCCTACCATGGGCTCCCTTTTTGATAAATACGGCCCCAGGAAGCTCATCATACCAGGTACGCTCACATTGGTGGGAGTCATGATATTCTTTAGCGGCATCAATCCGGATACACCGATTTGGCTATTTGTAGTGGTCTACATGATTCTCATGTTGTCGATATCCGCTATCATGATGCCTTCTCAAACCAATGGATTGAATGAACTTCCAAAGCACTTATATCCACATGGGACCGCCATTGCAAACACCTTGCAGCCGGTGGCAGGTGCACTTGGGGTTTCCATCTTTGTCAGTATCATGACACAAAGTCAGAAAGGATACATTGAAGACCAATCAGGAATGATCAATGAAGGCATCCTTCACAGCGCTATGACCTATGGCGTTCATCATGCCTATTGGTTTGCGCTTGCCTTGGCCGCAATTGCATTCTTGATTTCACTCTTTATCCGCAAAGCGATTGCACCGGATTTTGACGAAGTGAAGTCAGAAGCTTAATAGATTGAATATCAAACGATAGAGGCAGGGACAAAAGTGTATAGTTTTAAAAAAATCCGAACGATCATTCGAAATTCTTTTTTAAAATCGAAATCGTTTGGATTTTTTATTTAGCTTTTTACGTAAATACTATTGCTTTTGGATGTAGTGAGTAGTGGTTGATTTCCGCTCCAGTTGCTCGCTTTCCGCGGGGCTGGCGGTGAGCCTCCTCGG
>NZ_JANIOC010000030.1 GCF_024733565.1 Rossellomorea sp. SC111
TCACAGCTCAGCCTTCGCGATGACGGGATTTGCCTCATCATCAGCCTAACTGCTTAGACGCACATATCCAGCAGTGCGCTTACCCTATCCTCCTGCGTCCCCCCATTGCTCAAACGGAAAAGAGGTGGTACAGGAATATCAACCTGTTGTCCATCGTCTACGCCTATCGGCCTCGACTTAGGTCCCGACTAACCCTGAGCGGACGAGCCTTCCTCAGGAAACCTTAGGCATTCGGTGGATGGGATTCTCACCCATCTTTCGCTACTCATACCGGCATTCTCACTTCTAAGCACTCCACCAGTCCTTACGGTCTAGCTTCGCAGTCCTTAGAACGCTCTCCTACCACTGACACCAAACGGTGTCAATCCACAGCTTCGGTGATACGTTTAGCCCCGGTACATTTTCGGCGCAGAGTCACTCGACCAGTGAGCTATTACGCACTCTTTAAATGGTGGCTGCTTCTAAGCCAACATCCTGGTTGTCTAAGCAACTCCACATCCTTTTCCACTTAACGTATACTTTGGGACCTTAGCTGGTGGTCTGGGCTGTTTCCCTTTCGACTACGGATCTTATCACTCGCAGTCTGACTCCCATGGATAAGTCTTTGGCATTCGGAGTTTGTCTGAATTCGGTAACCCGATGAGGGCCCCTAGTCCAAACAGTGCTCTACCTCCAAGACTCTTACACATGAGGCTAGCCCTAAAGCTATTTCGGAGAGAACCAGCTATCTCCAAGTTCGATTGGAATTTCTCCGCTACCCACACCTCATCCCCGCACTTTTCAACGTGCGTGGGTTCGGACCTCCATTCAGTGTTACCTGAACTTCATCCTGGACATGGGTAGATCACCTGGTTTCGGGTCTACGACCACATACTAAATTCGCCCTATTCAGACTCGCTTTCGCTGCGGCTCCGTCTTATCAACTTAACCTTGCATGGGATCGTAACTCGCCGGTTCATTCTACAAAAGGCACGCCATCACCCGTTAACGGGCTCTGACTACTTGTAGGCACACGGTTTCAGGTTCTATTTCACTCCCCTTCCGGGGTGCTTTTCACCTTTCCCTCACGGTACTGGTTCACTATCGGTCACTAGGGAGTATTTAGCCTTGGGAGATGGTCCTCCCAGCTTCCGACGGGATTTCACGTGTCCCGCCGTACTCAGGATCCACTCAAGAGGGAATGAAGTTTCAACTACAGGGTTGTTACCTTCTTTGACGAGCCTTTCCAGACTTCTTCGTCTACTTCATTCCTTTGTAACTCCGTATAGAGTGTCCTACAACCCCAAGAGGCAAGCCTCTTGGTTTGGGCTATATCCCGTTTCGCTCGCCGCTACTCAGGGAATCGCAATTGCTTTCTCTTCCTCCAGGTACTTAGATGTTTCAGTTCCCTGGGTCTGCCTTCCATACTCTATGTATTCAAGTAAGGATATTGTTCCATTACGAACAATGGGTTCCCCCATTCGGAAATCTCTGGATCAAAGCTCACTTACAGCTCCCCAAAGCATATCGGTGTTAGTCCCGTCCTTCGTCGGCTCCTAGTGCCAAGGCATCCACCGTGCGCCCTTCATAACTTAACCGAATTGGTTGTTACATCAGGTTTAAAACCTAAAATGGCGATACTCGGTAATTTCTTGACTATCAATTTATCTTTATCTAGTTTTCAAAGAACAATCATTTGTCTCG
>NZ_JANIOC010000032.1 GCF_024733565.1 Rossellomorea sp. SC111
TGAACTACTACCCGAATATAGGACACTGATAAAAAAGTGCCCCATATTCGGGTTTTTTCATGTCCATATAAGAAAAACCCGTTTATAATTAAACCATTAATTTGAACGGAGAATAGATTATGAGTAAAAAGAGTTATACCGACTTTCAAATAAAAGAATTAGAAGCTAACCCCCACACCTGCCGAGTTTCTGAGCGCTCTATCTCTTACTCCCCTGCTTTTAAAATAAAAGCAGTAAGTGAATATAAACAAGGTAAAGGCCCCTCTCAAATCTTTATTGAACACGGGTTTAATTTAGAAATGATAGGAAAAGATCAACCTAAAAGGTGTTTAAAACGTTGGAGAGAAATCGATTTGAAATTTGGTGTGACAGGCTTTGAATCGGAAAGAAGAGGAAAAGCGAGCACTGGTCGTCCATCTTCTAAATCTCTAACCGTAGATGAAAAACTTAAAAAGGCAGAAGCCCGGATTAAGTATTTAGAAGCAGAGAATGAATTCTTAAAAAAGCTAGAAGAACTCGAGAGGCAGGCGCTGAAAGAAAAACGTTGAAAGCATCGGAGAAGTATCAGCTCATAGAAAAAACAGTGAGAGCTCATCAATTAAAAGGGCAAATAGGACATTTATGTACAGTGGGAAAAGTGAGTAAAAGTGGTTATTATGCTTGGTTACGATCTGAAAGTGCACGTCAAATTAGAGAAGAATCAGACGAACAAGAAGTCCAACTCATTAAAGAGATCTTTCGCCTCAAAAAGGAAAAAGCAGGCATTCTTTCGATTAAGATGATCCTTGAAAATGAGTACGGAGTCGTGATGAACCATAAAAAAATTAGTCGGTTGATGCGTAAGTACAGTTTGGAAACCAAAATTAGAAGAGCTAATCCATACCGAAAAATGTTGAAAGCAACACAAGAACACCGAACATGTCCTAACCTATTAAAACGAGAATTTAACCAAGAGGAGCCCGGGAAAGTCTTATTAACAGATATCACTTACCTTTACTTTGGGAAAGGGCAAAAAGCCTATCTATCTTGTGTGAAGGATGGAGCGACGAAAGAAATCTTAGCCTATTACTTGTCCTGTTCATTAGAAATGGATATTGTGTATCAAACGCTTTTCCAACTTGAGAAGTCACAAGGTTTATTTCACCCAGAAGCCATTCTTCATTCTGACCAAGGTTTTCATTACACACACCCGGAGTTTCAAGAGAGAGTCAAATCACTAAAAATCAGCCAATCAATGTCTAGAAGAGGAAACTGTTGGGACAATGCCCCTATGGAGTCATTCTTTGGTCATTTTAAAGACCATGTTAATCACAAA
>NZ_JANIOC010000033.1 GCF_024733565.1 Rossellomorea sp. SC111
ATGGCCAAGTTTACTCAAGAATCTAAACTGAACGCTGCTAAACGTTATCTTAATGAACTCGTTAGTTATCGAGATCTTGCCAATCAAGTGGGCGTTGATCAATCCGTTCTGCGCTATTGGGTGATGTTAGTTCGTCACCACGGGGACCAAGCATTTACCTTTCCCTATACAAACTATCCTTCTGCCTTTAAACTGAGGGTAATTCAATTTATTACGGAGAAGAATTACTCCATTCGAGAGGCATCAGCCATTTTTCATATCCCCGATCCCTGTATGGTTCGTAGATGGGTGAAAAAGTGGGAAAGAGCTGGAGAAGATGCCTTCGGATCTTTAGAAAAGAGGCCTTCTACAATGACGTCTAACCATAAGAATAAGAAAATGAAAGATAACTCTTCTAACCAAACGATGGAAGATATGAAAAAAGAACTCGAATACCTTCGGATGGAGAATGCGTATTTAAAAAAGCTAAAAGCCTTAGTTCAGGAAGAACCATCACCAACGAAATCAAAGCGAAAGTAGTATTTGAACTAAGGAACGAATTCCGGGTGACCAGAATGTTAAAAGTAGCTAAGCTACCTAAAAGTACTTACTATCACATCACACAAAAATTAGACCAATCAGATCCTGATCGCAAATGGAAAAGAAGAATCAATTTTATCTACCATAAACACGTAGGGCGCCTTGGGTACCGTCGCATTACGGACGTTCTTCAAGCAAAAGGACACGATATAAATAAAAAGAAAGTCCTTCGAATCATGAGAGAATTGGGCCTTAAATGCATTGTGCGAATGAAAAAATATAAATCCTACAAAGGGAAAGTTGGAAAAGTAGCTCCCAACATCCTAAATCGTAATTTTAGAGCCGATAGACCTAATCAAAAATGGGTGACAGACGTAACGGAGTTCAAACTGTTCGGTCAAAAGCTCTATCTGTCCCCCATTCTAGACCTATTTAACGGAGAGATCATTACCTATACGCTTCAATCAAGGCCGACATTTGACTTGGTCGAGACGATGTTAGACCAAGGATTAAAACATGTAAATGAAGACGATGAGCTCTTAATCCATTCGGATCAAGGATGGCATTATCAAATGGCCCAGTACCGAAGGACACTGAAGAAACATAACATCACCCAAAGTATGTCTCGTAAAGGAAACTGTTATGACAACTCCGTCATGGAGAACTTTTTTGGGATACTGAAGTCTGAATTCCTTTACTTACAAGAATTTGATAGTATCGAGCACTTTAAAGA
>NZ_JANIOC010000034.1 GCF_024733565.1 Rossellomorea sp. SC111
AAAATAAATCTAGAATTAACGTTGACGTATTGTCTTGTTTTGTTCAGTTTTCAAGGTTCAATGTGTAAGTGCTCCTCTCGAAGCGACCCTTACTATATTACATGATCGTTAACTTGTAGTCAACAACTTTTTAAAAGAAGTTTTCATGTGTGTGTTGCTTGTTTGCGGCAACAAATAATACTTTACCAGTTAACTTCGTAGAAGTCAACTTCTTTTTAAATGTTTTTTAAAACCATTATTAATGTTTAGTTATTAAACAATTAATCTTGCCTTTGAAAAATAGAGTTATAAAATATCTATACCCCTGTTTAAAGGCGGAAAAACCATATTATCACAAACCTAAATATAATTACAATACCTATTTCGTAATATATTGATTTTGATAGCACAAAGTATCTCGTTTGTTCGGGCTGGAATAAATACAGAAGATAGATAAGGAGATTTGTAAACTTCTAGTTCTGGAGTCAATCAAACGTCATCTTCTCCAGATGAAGGAGATGTATTAAGGGCAAATACTACAGTTTGGTTTCAATTTATTTTCTATTAGTACCACTATATAATTTTAATAGGCACATGAGTAAAATCCGATGATTCTTCCTCAATTAGATGAAGATCAATTATTAGCTGCGACTACTATTTTAGGGCAGAAAGGCTTTCATTAGCAGTAACGGTTTGACCCCCTAATTCCTAACGTTTTCTTCACGGATCCTCCATTTGATCACGTACCTCATCCTCATATTCCCTGATCCACCTTGTCAAAGTAGACCGTGAAATCCCAGCTTTTCGAGAAATAGATGAATAATTCCCACTCTCTAAAGCCATCCGTACATAATTTCTTTTTACTTCTTCTAAGGCTTCAATCTTTTTCGACATGGAACAGCCCTCCATGATTCCTCTATATTTATGGTTCTAGTGTACTGTTTTTGGTACAAAAGTGTCCAAAGGAATTAGGGGGTCGTAAAGTACTCTCGACACTCCTACTTTTAAACAACCAAACAAAAGAAGAATAATCCCAATTGCCTGGCGACATGCTACTCTCACAGGAGGAGCCCCCAACTACCATCGGCACTGAAGGCAGCGGTCGAGAAGAGATCAAAAAATAAACCCTTATGTTCTTCGAACAAAAACAAAACAAAAAAGAGCAACTCACAATGAGCTACTCTTTTCACATTTGCCTGGCGACGTCCTACTCTCACAGGGGGAGATCCCCCAACTACCAT
>NZ_JANIOC010000035.1 GCF_024733565.1 Rossellomorea sp. SC111
AGCTTCGGTGGAGGCATCGGTGGGATACTACCCTGGCTGTATTGAAATTCTAACCCGCGCCCCTTATCGGGGTGGGAGACAGTGTCAGGTGGGCAGTTTGACTGGGGCGGTCGCCTCCTAAAGAGTAACGGAGGCGCCCAAAGGTTCCCTCAGAATGGTTGGAAATCATTCGCAGAGTGTAAAGGCACAAGGGAGCTTGACTGCGAGACCTACAAGTCGAGCAGGGACGAAAGTCGGGCTTAGTGATCCGGTGGTTCCGCATGGAAGGGCCATCGCTCAACGGATAAAAGCTACCCCGGGGATAACAGGCTTATCTCCCCCAAGAGTCCACATCGACGGGGAGGTTTGGCACCTCGATGTCGGCTCATCGCATCCTGGGGCTGTAGTCGGTCCCAAGGGTTGGGCTGTTCGCCCATTAAAGCGGTACGCGAGCTGGGTTCAGAACGTCGTGAGACAGTTCGGTCCCTATCCGTCGTGGGCGCAGGAAATTTGAGAGGAGCTGTCCTTAGTACGAGAGGACCGGGATGGACGCACCGCTGGTGTACCAGTTGTCTTGCCAAAGGCATCGCTGGGTAGCTATGTGCGGAAGGGATAAGTGCTGAAAGCATCTAAGCATGAAGCCCCCCTCGAGATGAGATTTCCCATCACGTAAGTGAGTAAGATCCCTAGAAGATGACTAGGTAGATAGGTCAGAGATGGAAGCATGGCGACATGTGGAGTTGACTGATACTAATCGATCGAGGACTTAACCACA
>NZ_JANIOC010000036.1 GCF_024733565.1 Rossellomorea sp. SC111
GCTCCGGTTTCCAAGGCTCCTACCTATCCTGTACAAGCTGTACCAAAATTCAATATCAGGCTACAGTAAAGCTCCACGGGGTCTTTCCGTCCTGTCGCGGGTAACCTGCATCTTCACAGGTACTATAATTTCACCGAGTCTCTCGTTGAGACAGTGCCCAGATCGTTACGCCTTTCGTGCGGGTCGGAACTTACCCGACAAGGAATTTCGCTACCTTAGGACCGTTATAGTTACGGCCGCCGTTTACTGGGGCTTCGATTCGCACCTTCGCTTGCGCTAAGCACTCCTCTTAACCTTCCAGCACCGGGCAGGCGTCAGCCCCTATACTTCGCCTTACGGCTTCGCAGAGACCTGTGTTTTTGCTAAACAGTCGCCTGGGCCTATTCACTGCGGCTCTCTCGGGCTTGCACCCTACCAGAGCACCCCTTCTCCCGAAGTTACGGGGTCATTTTGCCGAGTTCCTTAACGAGAGTTCTCTCGCTCACCTTAGGATTCTCTCCTCGCCTACCTGTGTCGGTTTGCGGTACGGGCACCTTTTTCCTCGCTAGAGGCTTTTCTTGGCAGTGTGGAATCAGGAACTTCGCTACTATAATTCGCTCGCT
>NZ_JANIOC010000003.1 GCF_024733565.1 Rossellomorea sp. SC111
TCGTCCTGAGCCAGGATCAAACTCTCCGATAAAAGTTTGAATAGCTCTTTAAAAATAAATCTAGAATTAACGTTGACGTATTGTCTTGTTTTGTTCAGTTTTCAAGGTTCAATGTTTATCACTTGTCCAAGAAGCGACTTTATTAATATATCATGTTTCACACTTTCGCGTCAACAACTTTATTCATTTATTTTTCATGAATGATGTTGCTGTATCAGCGACGTTTATTAATATAACACGCAGTTAATGCTATTGCAATATATTTTTAAGGAAAACTTAAAATATAATTAACCTTAAGCATGTTCTGATAATCGGATATCCTCCATATACATGAGTACTACGCATTCTGAAAGGGGATTTTTCTGACATGCTTACAACCGTTGCTCTATTTCTATCTTTCATCATGGCAGTATATTTATTTGCGTATTCTTATGTACAGGCCCTTAAGATATGTGAAAGTACTGCTCCTGTCAGGGGACTGACCTTTATTTTTTCTGTTGTCATGGCTTTTGTTTTTTCCGGGTTTACATACGTATTTTCTTAAGTCCGATGAAACAAAAAGGCTAAGGGGCTCCTTCGCTCCTTAGTCTTTTTGTTTGAGGTCCAATAGCAGTCCTTCTTCCGGGTGCTCTTCATTCCCTATTGTCAATATCTCTTCCTTCAACAGGACAGGATTATATTTGTAATAAAAGTGTTTCGACGGGTTCTCTTTCAACACCCAGATCCACATGGAGTTGAAGCCTTTGTTCTTGAGCTCTCGCCTGGCAATATCAAATAATGCTTTCCCAATGCCCTTCCCTTGATAATCTTCCAAAAGGTAGATGGCATACAACTCTCCTTCATATTTACCTGAACGCTCTTTTCCAATTGAAACAAAACCTACGATTTCTCCGTCTCCCTTTTCACATACATACGTGTGATGGGAATCTTCAAGGATATTGACCCACCTCTTTTCTCTTTCCACTATGGATAAAGACTCGAGGTAATCTTCTGAAACGATTCCCCGGTAGGTGGTCCTCCAGCTATGCACATGGACGTATGCCAGTCCTTTTGCGTCTTGCTTTTCTGCCTTTCTATAGTGCATCCGTCTTCACCTCCCTGGCACGGGTAAGTTTTTTCAGTTTTCTTTCTTCTATTAAAAAGAGAGTGACACCGGTCATAATGACCATGCCGCCTATCACCTGAGTCATCTGAACTTTTTCCGCCAAGAGCCAATAGGCGAGGAGAGATGCACCGATTGGTTCAAAGAGGATTGCCATGGAGATCGTCGAGGTACTTAACCACTTTAACGACCAATTAAACAATGAATGCCCGAGTAGCGTCGGGATGATGGCAAGAAGAAGGAAGTAGGCCCAATCCTCTTTCGGGTAAGGTCCAAGACTTTCCGACCGGACAAGGACATAGATCAATAAGACGATTGAGCTTATGGCATAAACGAGATACGTATAAGTCATAAGAGATAGCCGTTTTCTGATTGTCTGCCCGAATAAGAGGTATCCCGTTATAAGGGCGCATGCAATCAAAGCCAAAATATCTCCCCAGAGAGCGCTGCCGCTTATACGGAAGTCCCCCCAGCTGATGATGAAGCTCCCGGCAACGGCTAAGACAGCGGATAATAAAGCCTTCGCCGTCAATTTCTCCTGAAAGAATAGGTACGCACCGATAAACGCGAATAACGGTTGGAGTGTGACAAGCACCGTTGAACTCGCGACCGAGGTGTAGTGTAACGATTCAAACCAAAGGATGAAATGAAACGCCAGGAATACACCTGCTAAAATCGAAAACATCCAATCTCTCACAGTAATAAGTTTCAATTCCTTCACATACTTTAAGAAAAATACCGGGGACATTAGAAGAACGGTGAAAAACAACCGGTAAAATGCCAAAATGCCTGATGGCGCACTCGATACCTTCACTAAGATGGCAGAGGTCGAAACGGAGATGACTCCGATAGCAAGTATAAGGTATGGATTTACTTTCGTATCCGACATGACAGACCTCCTGATATATGTTGTTCATTGCTCTATTTTATAATCAGACGAACCGAATTACTACATGAATTTTTTTGGAGTCTGAAGGATTGGAGGGGGATGAATGGAACTATTAGATACGACATTCTTGATAAAACTCGGTGTTTCAGCCGTATTGGGATTGATCATAGGTCTCGAGAGGGAATTGAAGAGAAAGCCTGTAGGGCTGAAGACGTCTCTTGTCATCTGCATTGTGAGTTGTTTATTAACGATTGTGTCAATGGAATCAGCCTATCTTGCTGAGGGATCGGATAAAGTGAACATCACCATGGACCCGCTTCGATTAGCCGCTCAGATCGTTTCGGGTATCGGCTTCCTGGGAGCAGGTGTCATCCTGCGCAAAGGGAACGATAGTATTTCAGGTTTGACCACTGCTGCGATGATTTGGGGGGCAGCAGGAATAGGGATAGCCGTAGGAGCAGGCTTTTATTTCGAAGCAACTGCAGGGGTCATCCTGTTGATCGTATCTGTAGAAGTGGTCCCGATCATCATTACTTACTTAGGCCCAAAGCGTCTGAGGGAAAAAGAATTATCCCTACGCGCCACGATATCCGAAAAGAAGGAGATCAAGTCGATCATTGAAAAAATCAAAGCCGAAGAGATTACCATTGAAAATATCAGGATCAAAGATTTGAAGAATCAGCACCATCTATTAGAGTTAAAGATCATAGTTGATTTCAGGAAAAAGACGGTAGACATTTACTACACCATTTCAGATATAGAAGGAATCAAGGATGTAGAGATTGAAAGCTTATAAACGCAACAAAGAACGAGGAGAAAGTCCCTCGTTCTTTTATTTGTCCTACTCCAGGCTATTTTACAGGTTTCTTCAAGAAGCCTACCATTAGCGCTGTAATGACGGATCCGATCAGAACCGCCAGTAGATATAAGAATGGATTCCCTTCCACTACAGGGAAGACGAATAATCCCCCATGCGGTGCAGGTAAACCGATCCCGAAGAACATGGTCAATGCCCCTGCAATCGCAGATCCCGCCACAATCGATGGAATCACACGGAATGGATCCGCTGCTGCAAATGGAATCGCGCCTTCGGTAATAAAGGAAGCACCCATAAAGTAAGCAGCAATACCTGCTTTCCGCTCATTATCATTGAACTTCTTCTTAAATAATGTCGTTGCCATGGCAAGTCCTAATGGAGGTACCATCCCCCCTGCCATAATGGCCGCATGTGGTGCTAAGTTCCCGCCTTCTATCATGGCGATACCGAACGTGAAGGCCGCTTTGTTGATAGGACCTCCCATGTCGACAGCCATCATTCCACCGAGGATCAATCCAAGCAATATCAAGTTCCCTGTCCCCAGCCCGTCAAGCCAGTTCTGGATGCCCGTATTGAGTGCACTCAGAGGTTCAACCAGGAATTGAAGCATGATCACACCTGTAATGAAAATACCAAGTAACGGATAAATGAGCACCGGCTTGATTCCTTCCAGTGCGGAAGGGAAATTCTTAGTCAACCGTTTGATACCAAGTACGACATAACCGGCTAAGAAACCGGCAATGATCCCGCCTAAAAACCCACTTTGACCCGTTGCCGCAATCAATCCGCCTACCATACCCGGTGCAAATCCAGGTCGGTCGGCTATACTCATGGCTATGAATCCTGCAAGGACAGGAACCATCAGATAAAAGGCATTTCCTCCACCGATCGTATTCAAGATCGCCGCAAACTCATTGTACTCCGGAGAATCAGGGTTCGCTGACTGAATGCCGAATAGAAATGAGATCGCAATCAGGATCCCTCCTCCTACGACGAACGGAAGCATGTTGGATACACCATTCATAAGGTGTTTATAGAAACCGGATTTTTGCTTTTTCTCAGAGCCCTTATCGGTATCTTCCTCCTGTTCTCCCCCTTTATAAACCGGGCCATCCTTTTTCATGGCTTGATTCAATAGTTCTTCAGGACGTCTGATCGCTTCCGCCACAGGAACTTCGATGACGTGTTTTCCCTTGAAGCGGTTCATTTCCACTTTCGTGTCCGCTGCGACAATGATGGCTATGGCACTTTCGATTTCATCTTGTGTCAGGACGTTCTTCGCCCCCCCTGAACCATTTGTCTCTACTTTCAGATTCACATCCATCGTTTTTGCCTTTGCCTTTAAAGCGTCGGCTGCCATATACGTATGAGCTATCCCGGTAGGACAAGCCGTTACAGCAAGTATTTTCCCGCCCGGATCTGACGTTTCAACGGGTGTCTCTTCTTTTTTATCCTCACCATCATGAGCGTTGATGATTTCCAATACCTCTTCTTTTGTAGCGGCATTCAAAAGCGCTTTCCGGACGTCCATATCCATCAGCATGGAAGAAAGGCGACTGAGTGCTTCTAAATGGGTCTGATTCGCCCCTTCAGTCGCTGCAATCATAAAGAAAAGATGAGCTGGTGCGCCATCAAGGGATTCATAATCAACGCCCTCTACTGATTTCCCGAACGCAATCGCAGGTGCTTTAACAGCGGATGTTTTCGCATGGGGAATCGCAATTCCTTCTCCGATCCCAGTCGTACTCTGTGCTTCCCGATTAAGGATCGCTTTCTTGAATTCATCACGGTCCTGCAATTTACCGCTTTGATCCAAAACGGATACCAACTCGTCAATGACTCCGTTTTTTGAATGAGAAGATACCTGAAGCTGAATCGTATCTTTTGTCAGTAATTCCGTTATTCTCATTTTGAATTCCCCCTCTATATGTTTGTAATCTGAATATCTTCAAATAATCTTTCTACGTGTTCCGATGAACAGAGGCCAATGGAATAGGCAGTCGCCGATCCGGCTGAGGTACCCAAGCGGAATGAATCCTTCACGCTCCATCCCCTCGACAGGCCGGCAAGGAATCCGGCGACCGTTGAATCCCCTGCACCGACCGAGCTTTTCAATTCCCCCTTAGGTACAGAAGAATAAAATACATCATCTTCAGTCAGTAGAAGTGCACCTTTTTCAGCCATGGATACCATGACGTTTTCAACACCGGTATCTTTGAGTTTCTTTCCGTAATGTACTGCTTTTTCAATAGAGTCGATCTCAACATCAAACATTTCCCCGAGCTCATGATGATTCGGCTTGATAAGGAATGGCTTTAAGGACAGGACCGGTTCGATCAGTTTTTTCTCAGCATCGATGATTACTTTTGTCCCCTGTTTTTCACATTGAGTCGCAATCTCCTGATAAAATGTTTTTGGCACAGAACCAGGTATGCTACCGGCAAGCACGATCATGTCATCTTCCGTCAAGGAAGATATTTGATCGAGCAGCTCCCGGATATGCTCTTCAGTAATGGAAGGGCCGCTTCCGTTTATTTCCGTCTCATCATCCGCCTTCACCTTGACGTTTATGCGAGAGGGTTCCTTTACTTCGACAAACTCTGTTCTGATATCCTCTTGATTCAAAAATTGTTTAATGTATTCCCCCGTATGTCCACCTGCAAATCCGAGAGCCACACTATCCACGTTCAATTTGTGTAAAACACGGGAGACGTTGATTCCCTTTCCCCCTGGAAAAGCACTTTCCGCACTGCTCCGGTTTAGACCGCCTTTTTGAAAGGAGTCAAGTTCCATAATGTAATCTACAGAAGGGTTCAGTGTTAATGTATAAATCATGCTGTCACAACCTTTATTGTAGTTTGATTCTTCATTTCCTTATCATGTTCTTCATCCAGAGTGTTCGTAATGATCATCGCTTTATCGAGATCCACTATTTTACTGAAAGCAATCTCCCCAAATTTCGAATCATCGGCAAGAAATATAGCTTCTCTTGATAACTCGATGGCCATGCGCTTCACCTGGGCCTCTTCAGGATCAGGGGTGGTGAATCCATATTGTGCATGCACGCCGTTTGCTCCCATAAATGCTTTATCAAACCGGTATTGACGAATGGAGTCCAGTGCCCCACTACCGACCATCGCTCTCGTTACGGGCTTGACGTACCCACCGATCATATAGGTTTTAAATCCTTTTTGAAGCAGGGCTTCCACATGGGTCAATCCATTCGTGACAACGACAATGTCTTTTTCAGGAAGATAATCGATCAGACTCAAGGTCGTCGTACCGGCATCCAGATAGATGCAATCCCCTTCTTCCACCAGAGCGGCTGCGTATCGGCCGATCGCCTGTTTCTCATGAAGGCTTTTGGATGATTTTTCAGAAACGCTCAATTCCTTCAGTTTGCCTTGAAGCTTTGACGCCCCGCCATGGACCCTCTTCAGGAATTTCTCCTGTTCAAGCTGCGTCAGGTCCCTTCGAATCGTTGACTCTGAGGCATTCGTTGCATCCACGATATCCTGGATCTTAATCGCATCCTTCTCCTTCAATAAGTCTAAAATGATTCGATGACGTTCCTCGGTTAACATGGTCTCTCCTACTTTCTCCGATCGTTTGTTACCTTCATTATAATGAGAACGGTTACAAAAATCAATCATTTTTAATCAAAAACATTCAATTTCAATCATTAATCAGTCATAATTGATCAATGCATTTAATCAACTGTCAAAATCCTTCTTTTTTCCCTCTGCTGATTTTCCCCACATATTCAGCAGTTGAACGAACAACTCCTCCCCACAACAAAAAAAGCCAGCCCCCACCATCATGGTGAAAGGACTGGCTCGCATTCCCGAATTACTCGTGCGACTCTTCCTGTGAAGCTTCAGGATTTTCTGTGCTTTTCGGATTCGGGTTTATATATTGATAATCTGAACGATCGATTTGTTTATAGCCTTCTGGTTTGTAGAAACGAAGTAAGTCTTCATATACTACTTTATCTGAAAGTTCGAGACGTTTCGTAGCTTCTTTAGATGCCTCTTCACATGCGTTGCTTCCTTCTTCTACAGGTTGACCCGTTTCGTTATCGTAACATACCCCTTTAATATCAGAGTACTCAGGTGTAATGACGTCTCCATTACGGAACGGTACGATCTGCTTGCGATCTTTGGACAGTAAGTCCTGACCGAAGCTGATGAAGTCTTTGTTATCCACACCAAGAAGGTTGAATAGTGTTTCACGGACGTCTATTTGACCACCGTATGTGTGGTTGACTTCACCTTTTACTCCTGGAGCAATGATGAATAACGGAACACGTTGAAGCTGTGCATTTTTGAAATCTGTGATTTCTTCGCCTGTGACTTGTTCCATTGCTTTATTGTGGTTTTCAGAAATACCATAGTGATCGCCGTAAAGGACGATGACGGTATCATCATATAGTCCACTTTCTTTCAGATCATTAAAGAATTGTTCCAAAGCAGAATCCATATAGTTGGCCGTTTGGAAATAACGGTTCACTACACCATCGCCAAATTGACCCGGTTCGAAGTCTGTATCATCCTCATGACGATCGAACGGGAAGTGGTTCGATAGCGAAATGAATTTCGTATAGAACGGCTGTGGTAATTTTTCTAGCATCGGCATGGACTCTTCAAAGAACGGCTTATCCTTTAATCCGTAAGGAAGCTGCTCTTCCGGTTTACTCATATCATAATACGTTGCATCGTAGAACTCATCATATCCCATCGTGCGATACATTTCAGAACGGTTCCAGAACGTTTTATAGTTTCCGTGGAACGCCGCTGAAGTATATCCTTCACCTTTTAAGATTCCAGGTGCGGATTGTAACGTGTTGTTTGCGTTCGTCATGTAAACGGCACCCTGAGGTAATCCGAATAATCCATTTTCCATGATGAACTCGGCATCTGATGTCTTTCCTTGCCCCGTCTGGTGGAAGAAGTTATCGAAATAGATCGCATCTTCTTTTTCCACTAGTGAGTTAAGGAATGGCGTTACCTCTTGCCCATCGATTTCTTTCCCGATCACAAAGTTTTGCAGGGATTCCATCGATACATAAATGACGTTTTTACCTTTTGCTTTACCGAAATATTCAGGGTTCGGATCCACTTTATTGGCTTTTACATAGTTCTCTACTTCTGATACTTCATTGCTGTCTGCCAGGGCACGCTTGGCAGATGTCTTAGAATTCTGGATCACATCATAAATCGTAAAGTTGTGAGTACCAAGATACTTCACAAGATAGTTACGGTCAAAGCTTCGTGTTAATAGTTCTGGACGATCAATCTCCGCAAGGCCAAGGTTCAGTAAGAACACAAGGACTGCTGATGTCATGACGGCAAATACTGAACGGAAGCGTAATTTTTCCTGTGGCTTCACTTTTTTCATGATCATTAATCCGATGATAATGAACAGGTCAGAGAAGTACAGAATATCGATAGGACTCAATAATTCCAGTGCACTTCCACCAAGTCCGTTATTCGTCTTTGCCTGAAGTAATACCGGAACTGTAATGAAGTCATTAAAGAAACGATAGTACACTACGTTCGCATAAAGGACAAAGGACATCAGGAAGTTAATGACGATGAATGCAATATACCGTCCCTTGCCTTTCCAGAATAATGCCAGTGCAAAGAATAGGAGCGCTGAGCTTAATGGGTTAAGAAATAAAAGAAAATGCTGAAGCGCATTTTGTATTCCGAGATTAAATTCGGCTAAATATACTGCGTAGGTCTTGATCCAAAATAATACGACGACTGTAAAGAAGAACGATAACTTCCCAGTGCGCATATCTTCAAACTGTCTTTTAAAGAAGTTCATACTTCATCACCTTTTTTTATTGTATTTAATTTATAGCAATTATTAGCATCATTTGATTAAGAGATTGTAAAGCGAATGTAAATCCAATCGAATCAACAACGAGTATTATAACAAAAATTGATTTCATGTGTATAACATTTTGCGGTAAATGTAACAAAAATATTTCATGGGGATTCGACAAACGCCGCCAAATACGGTGCAGATGCCTTGGCTGACAAGGGTTAAGGATATTTGAACAAGAAGTGAACGGCCCATATATTCCCACCCTGGTGGTTGAATATACTACCATTGTAAAATATATCCTTGTTTTGTTTGCTCAGTGTAAACTAATTCCCCATAAATCTTTACGTAAAACATAAATCCCTCATGAAATTTTTACCAGTAAGTTAGGTGTATTCACATTTATTATGCTCCATCCTTACATATTTACCTTCTGAAAATCCGATTTATCCAGCTCTTTCACTTTCTTTTCCTTCGTTTGGCGGTAGGCCGCTTTGAATTTCTGTTTATAATAGGACTGCCCGCTCGTTGACTGGACATATCCTTCGATCATGAACGAAACCGATAGCATCGTCGCAGAAAAAAACAGGATCGGGGTCAATGGGATCCACGGTGCCCCTTGAAGATAGCGGAACGAATCGCCAATCAGCCCGGACCATTCATACGTAATCGACCTTGGGGGGTCATGTACCATCTGATAGTCCACGTCCGTCCCACCCAAGAATAAGGTGAGTAACCCCAGATGTATGAAGATGACGAGTGTTTGCATGAATTGCTGCCCCAGTAAAATCACAAGCTTTTCTTTCATGGAAGGTAAGATATGCTTAAAGATGATTCTCCACTTCCCTGCCCCCAGTGTTTTCGCACTCAAAATGAATTCCTGCTTGTACACTAAAGACACTTCATTTCCCAGGAGCGCAGACAAGATCGGGACGATAAGTAGCGTTAATATGAGAATTTCGATGACGGACCGCTCCACGATGGAAGTGGAAAACCCTTCGAACGGTTCCCAAAGGACCGGCTCCAGCAAAAAATAAGCAAGAATCGTCAAAGGGATGTAGTGAAAGGAATCGATCCAGCCATTGATGTACTTCTTGTACTTCATCAGGAAGGTTCCCAGTATCAAACCGAGGGGGATCGATAAAAAAACCCGTAAGAAGGCAATCACAAAGGCCGTTAAGATTGTATATTTCGCCCCGATGATGATTTTACCGAGCATATCAAGCCCCTGGGCATCGGTCCCGAATGGAAAAAGCCACTTCGGTGAAATAGGCGAAGATTCCACGACCATTCCTTCTACAGAGATAAAATACAATCTTCTGACCTCGTTCCCCCATACAAACGAATACAGGAAACTAGACGCAATCATCACAAAAACAAATATAAATCCAGTAAGAAAGAACGGGTTTCTCCATACGCTTTTCTTCATATCAAATTTCCTCCCCCTTATTGGCTTTTTTAGAGAGAATCATTTCTCCCACCGTATAAAAGACAAACAGAGGAATGAAAATCGAAAGAATGGCGATCGTAAACATCTTCGGTTGTAATGTCGACTTCAGGAAACGGGTAATCCCTGCGATATTGAACAAAAGCTCGAGGACGAATAAATTGGACAGCATGAACCATACCGTTTTCTTTGATTGAAAAAAAACGGAGATAATGGCATTCCTTAATATATGGAATGTTAAAATCACCAGTTTCCCCAAGCCAATCGATTGAGCCAGTGTCACATAGTCTTTTTCTTCCTCCCTTTCAAACGAAAGGATTGAAATTCTGAACAGCTGAACCGTAGGCAAGACCGCCAACACAAGGATAGGAAGAAGATACGCCTTTTCTGTTGCTACGGAAGCAATTTCAAACAACAGGAAGCCTGTCTGCTTATACAGGAAGAGGACAACAAGCTGAGAAAGCAGGATGACCAGAACATCCGGTATCGATTCGAATAAATATAAGATGAATTTGATTCGATTTCGTTTTTTCTGTGAAAACAGCATGGTGAAGATCGTGAGGAGGATGCTCAAGAAACTTGCGAGTAGAAAAGCGGAAAATAAAATGATCAAGGAATAGATGATCGGCTCCCATAAATAAGGAAACAAGTCACGTTCCTTTTGTCCACCGATTACCACATATGTTAAATCCCCGGCATGAGACAGGGCATAAACAATCTCCTTTATGGATTGCCAGTACGCCTGCAATTTCAATTCCCGCTCGTTAATACCCGATAGCAGGACGGGCAGGCCGCCTATAAAAATGATCCCTATGATCGATAATAGGAATTTGACTACTACACCACCTATAAATTTCAAAACTTTGTCCTCCGGTTTACAATGTTACTTTTAATAGTATCATAGAACGGAAGGTTTTATACATTTTTTTCCTTTTATTTAAAAATGGGCAAAAAAAAACGGAGTCCCCTGAATGGACTCCGGTCCTTTTACCATCACAGTTTGGACAATTCATTCAACATAAATGTTTCGACCACTTCTGCTACGCCGTCTTCCATATTGGATGCTGTAACGTAATCCGCCTTCTCCTTAATGTCATCCGGGGCGTTACCCATGGCGACTCCGAGGCCGGCAAATTCAATCATGGTCAGATCATTATAGCTGTCCCCGATGGCAATGACTTCCTCAGGCTTGATATCCATGGACTTGATCAGATAGTCAAGGCTGGCTCCTTTTGTGACACCAAGCTGGGTGAATTCCAGGAAGAACGGCTTCGATCGCATCACGCTGAGTTCATCGTGAAGCTCTGTTTGAAGCTTTTTCTCCACTTCGGCCAGATGATCGGCTTCTTTCAGCATAAGAGCTTTCACGACCGGTCCCGTGATCGCTTCCTTAAAATCCGGAACGACTTTCACCGGCAGGCCTGTCAGGTCACTTTCTATGGAAGCAAATTGATTTGTTTCTTCTACTATAATGGCGTCTTCTGAATAAGTCAGAATACCTACATCTTCTCGTTTACTTATATCATATAAGGAATGAGCCATTTCAGCTGAAAGGGTCCGGCTGTATTTCTCTTCATTTGTCTTGCAATCTATGATTTTCGATCCGTTGAAAGGTAGAATGTAGCTTCCGTAATGATCGAGTTTCAATTCTTCCGCTACCCAACGCATACCCTGGGTTGGACGTCCAGATGCTAGGACGACTTTCACTCCGGCTTCCTGTGCTTGTGTGAGTGCACCTTTCGTGCGTTCTGAAATCGTTTGGTCATCCCGTAATAATGTATCATCTAAATCAAGTACAATCATTTTATAGCTCATAAAGAACATCCTTTCAGGAAATCCGATTTTATATTATCTTACTATAACATCTATTGGTATGTTTGAAAAATGAATATCCTTTATACGTATGAAAAGAGCGCAGGCGCTCGCTTTCCGTGGGGAGAGAGAATTGAATAGATTCATTAACATTATGGTATGCTGAAAGAAAAAATGAAAGCGGGAACAGAATGATTACTGCATATTTTGAAAAAATCCAGGAAAAACTTCAAGTGGTTCAAACGCAAGAAGCAGAGAAGATAGCTAGTCTTGCTCAACGCATTTCTATCTGCATCCAACATGACGGCATCATCCACCTGTTTGGATGCGGCCACTCTCACATCCTCTCTGAAGAGGTGTTCTACAGAGCAGGTGGACTGGTTCCGGTCAACCCGATTTTGATCGAGCCACTCATGCTCCATGAAGGCGCCGTACGGTCTTCTCAATTAGAAAGAGCAGAAGGGTATGCGTCAGAGTTCATGTGTTGGCAGGATATCCAGCCTCAAGACGTGGTGATCGTTCTCTCCACCTCAGGAAAGAACCCCGTCCCTATCGACGTGGCCCTTCATGCGAAGGAGAAGGGCGCTTATGTTGCTTCCATCAGCTCCTTTGACTACGTCGAAAAAGAAACATCCAGGCATCCGAGCGGGAAATTTCTTAGTGAAGTAGTGGATCTTGCCATGAACAATCACTCTGTCGTCGGGGATGCAGTCCTTACTGATGAACGGGTGGCCGTTCCGTTTTCTCCATCTTCAACCGTTGTCGGATCTGCGATTTTGAATAGCATCATGGCTGGTGCCATCGAACACATGGCGGAAAGAGGGTTTGAGCCGCCTATCTTCATCAGCGGAAACGTGGATGGTGCAGGGGATCATAATGAAAGGTTGATCGAGAAGTACCGGGGGCGGATTCCCCTGTTAACAAAAGGACTGTAATCAAAAAGGAGCAGGATCCCTATTAAAACAGGGCTCCTGCTCCTTTTTTCACATTCTGTCGAGGTTGATTTTAAACTTATATTTATCGGCTCGATATACGGATCGTACCAATTCAAAAGGGGTACCGTCTTCCAGGAATGAATCCCGTTGGATGAAAAGCACCGGCTCCCCGTTTTTCACCTTCAGATGTTTCGTATCCGCTTCTGTCACAAGTGCCGCTTCCACTGACTGGGTGGCATGACTGATGCGAAGATTCAACTCTCTTTCGATATAGTGATACAGGGATTTCTCCAATATTTCCTGATTCAATCCAGGAAGCAGCTTGACGGGTATATAGCTCGTCTCCAATGCCATCGGTTCGCCGTTTGCAAGGCGGATCCGCTTCATCGTATACACAAGCTCTTCTTCCTCCAGTGAAAGGAGTTCCCGGATATCCTCTGATGCCGGTGAAATTTCGAAATGCAATAATTTATTCCCAGGCACGAGTCCCCTGCTTTTCATGTCTTCGCTAAAGCTTGTCAGTCCTTGGAGGTTTTGTTCGATTTTCCGGTGGGAAACGAATGTGCCCCGCCCTTTCTCTCTATATAAGACATTCTTATTCACCAGATTGGTAATCGCCTGTCTCACGGTCATCCTGCTGATTTTAAACGACTCAGCAAGCTCCCGTTCGGACGGCAGGGCGTCCCCCGGTTTTAGCTCTTCAGACTGTATTAAATGGTTAAGGTGTTCTTCTAACTGATAATACAAAGGAAGAGGAGAATTTTTATTAACCACGAACGGTTCTCCTTTCGATATTACGGATTTATGCTCTATTTTATTATACCTATCATGTATATAACAGACAACGATCCGATGAGGACAGCTCAGTAGAATCAATCAGTCTCCTTTTATTTCAGCTTTCTCAGCTCGTCTGCGACAAATTCTACATCTGTTCCTACAATGACTTGAAGGTTCCGATTATTCACCTTCATCACACCTTTCGCCCCGTGAGCTTTTAACGCTTTTTCGTCCACCAGTGTGACATCATTGATTTCGAGACGTAATCGTGTGGCACAGTTATCGATGACGGCCAGGTTATCTTTTCCACCCAGGTCTTGAAGGAAGTGTGAAGCCATGACTTCGTATTTACCATTCCCGCCTGAATTCTTTTCCGGTGCCACAACGTCTTCATCATCTTCACGACCCGGAGTCTTCAAGTTGAACTTCTTGATCAAGAAAGTGAACAGGAGGAAGTAGATGATCCCGTAAAGAATCCCGACTCCGAGTAACAGCCAAGGTTTTTGACCGATGCTGAAATTAAGGATGTAGTCAAAGGCACCCGCAGAGAACCCGAATCCATGATGAATGCCAAGTACATAGGTAACGACCATAGAACTCGCCGTCAGGACAGCGTGAATCCCGTATAGGACAGGAGATAGGAACATGAAGCTGAATTCAATCGGCTCAGTGATCCCCGTTAAGAAGGAAGTGACGGCGAGACCGATCAACATCCCCGCTACGTTGGCACGCATATGTTTTTTTGCCGTCACGATCATGGCGAGACACGCTGCCGGAAGACCGAACATCATAATCGGGAAGAACCCGGTCTGGAAGGTCCCGGCTGTAGGATCCCCTGCGAAGAATCGGGGAATATCCCCTTTCACGACTTCACCCGCTGCATCTTTGAATGTACCGAATTCAAACCAGACGAGGGTATTCAACACATGATGCAGTCCAACCGGAATCAGGAGACGATTTAGCAGGCCGAACACACCCACTCCCGTCGCACCTGCCCCGATGATCCATTCACCGATGGAATTGATCCCACTTTGGATCGGCGGCCAGATGACGCCGAAGATCCCTGCGAGTACAACCATGGATGCAGCTGTCACAATAGGGACGAAACGTCTGCCTCCAAAAAATCCGAGCCATGCCGGAAGTTTAATATCGTTGAAACGGTTATATAATAATCCTGCCACGACACCGGATATGATTCCGCCGAAAATCGCCATATCGGAATCCGGATCAAGGGCTTTTAACCCACCCGATAATACCAAATAACCAATGGCACCTGCCAATCCGGCTGTACCATTTCCATCTTTCGAAAACCCGATGGCCACCCCGATGGCGAAGATTAATGCTAAATTTTTAAATATGGCATCTCCTGCTTCAGACATGAATGCGATACCCAGCAGATCATCCTGACCCAATCTCAGCAGTAATGCAGCTGCAGGCAGGACCGCGATGGGAAGCATGAGCGATTTACCGATTCGTTGTAAAAAACCTAACATACTATTCTCTCCTTTTATTTCAAGTGAAAGCGCTTAGGCAGAATCATATCATTAAAAAGGAATAGATGTCTATACCAATTTATTGATTAGACCTTATTGCTTTATTTATTTAAATGATACCCCTTAATTCTGAAGTGAAAATGTGCAATCTAAACTCAACTGGTATAGACATCTATACTCACTGATGGTATTGTAGAGTGGTAAAGTACTCAAGGAGTGATTTCAATGACCTCAAAAACAGAAAAAATGCTCATACTGAACGGAACCATCTATGCAGAAGATACAGTGTATGAAAAAGGGTATATCAAAATCGAGAATGGAATGATCACCGAAATCGGCGACCGTTCCCGCTTAGCCGGTACAGATGATTACAAAGTGATTTCTCTTCCCTATGGGTATAGTGTGGTCCCGGGAATGATAGATATTCATATTCACGGCGTCAACGGATCCGATACCATGGATGCGACCAGGGAAGCCCTTGATACGATGACCAGGACCCTTCCGAAAGAAGGAACCACGAGTTTCCTTGCAACAACCATGACAGAAGGATCCGATGCCATCGAGAAAGCATTGAAGAATACCGCGGACTATATGTCCAATCATCAAAAAGATGGTCAGGCGGAAATTCTCGGCCTTCACTTAGAAGGACCGTTCATCAATCCGGACCGGGCAGGCGCGCAACCTCTCAATCGAATCCAAAAGCCGAGCGTCGACACTTTTAAACGGTGGCAGGCACTCTCTCAAAACCACATCAAATTAGTCACGCTCGCCCCAGAACTTGATGAGGATTATGAATTGATCCGTTACTTAAAAGAAAATGGTATCGTCTCTTCAGTCGGCCATTCCAGTGCAACCTTCGATGAGGTCGGGGAAGCCATCGATGCCGGCTTGTCCCATGTGACCCATTTGTTTAATCAAATGTCCGGCCTTCATCACCGTGAGCCCGGAATCGCCGGGGCATCCTTCCTCAGACAGGAACTGATGGTGGAATTGATTTCCGATGGCATCCACGTCCGACCTGAAGTGATTCAACTGGCTTTCAATCAGATCACAGATGAACGCTTAATCCTTATCACCGATTCCATGAGGGCGAAATGTCTGAAGAACGGTCAGTATGATCTCGGCGGTCAGATGGTGACGGTGAAGGACGGCAAGGCCCTGTTAGATGAAGACACATTGGCAGGAAGCGTACTGAAAATGAAGGATGCCTTTTCAAACATTCAATCATTCACAACAAGTGATATGAGAAGTGCGATAAAAATGACAGCAGAGAATCCCGCCAAACAATTAAATGTTTTTGGCCGCAAAGGAAGCATCGCACCCATGAAAGATGCAGACATCGTCCTGTTAGATGAGAATAAAGACGTATACACCACGATATGCAAAGGGAAAATAGCCTATATTCGAGAGGATGACACTCATGAAACGAATTGAAGTAAAAGACTACCAGGAAATGAGTCAAGTCGCTGCAGACTATCTATTATCCAAAGTGAAAACATCCGAAAATCTGACCCTGGGACTGGCCACCGGAGGCACCCCAAAAGGGCTTTACGAGGTGTTGGTTGATGACCATGAACAAAATGGAACGTCATATCGACATGTATCTTCCTTCAATCTGGACGAATACATCGGACTATCCCGTCAACACCCGAACAGCTACTACCAATACATGAATGAGAACCTATTCAAACACATTGATATAGATTCAGAAAACACCCATATCCCTTCAGGAGATGCAGCCGATCCCGAAAAGGAATCCAAGGCATATGATGAAAAAATCCGTTCCCACGGCGGCATCGACATTCAAGTACTTGGGATCGGAAGCAACGGTCATATTGGCTTTAATGAACCAGGGACATCATTTGAATCCAACACCCACGTGGTGGAACTTGCTCAGTCAACCCGCGAGGCAAATGCCCGTTATTTCGATTCAATTGATGAAGTACCGACCCATGCGATTACGATGGGAATCTCATCGATCATGAAAAGCAGGGAAATTCTCCTCCTTGTTTCAGGCAAAGCGAAACAGGAAGCACTAAGAAAATTAGTAGAAGGCACTATTTCTGAAAGCTTCCCTGCTTCGATTCTGAATAACCATGACCATGTTACGGTGATTGCTGATGAAGAAGCTTCGGCACTTGTAAAAGGGTTGGAATTAGCGAATAAAGATGTGAAGTGAAGAATGAAGATTGATCCATATCCAAAAAAGCGGCGGGGGTCTCGCCGCTTTTCAATAGATGAAAAATAAACGTAAGAATATGATAAAAAACCATTGACGAACACTCTGAACTTTCTTATAATAAACCTTGACCGATTCACGGGGCATTAGCTCAGCTGGGAGAGCGTTTGGCTGGCAGCCAAAAGGTCAGCGGTTCGATCCCGCTATGCTCCATACCGAAATAACATAAAGAGGCGTCCTTATTTACTCAATAAGGGCGCTTTTTTTATTGTGTGATCTATGGGTTTATTGTCCTGGTTCTAAGGGTAGTAGATAAAAAGTAAATTTATGGATAAAATAGTGCATTGAAAAATTTTAAAAAGGAGAATGATATGAGACACATGAAACCACTTTTAATCTTATCCTCCCTGTTCTTCCTTTTAGCAGGATGCCAGGATCATGCTGAAGACGTTTCCACCAAAAAGAAAAACGTCCAGGAACCGGGCACAGCCTCTAAGGAAGTGGATCCATCAAGCATCACACCTGAAGAATGGATCAACCAGGAGGCAGGGGACCTTTACCAACAATACATAGAAAATAAGAACGGTGCCAAAGATCCTGAGGCATATAAAGAAGCTTCAGAAAAGGCCGTGGATGAATATGTGGAAGATGTTCGACAGAAAGAAACGGATACATGGAGTGATGAAAAGTGGACAAACTCCATCCTCTCAAGTCTCCGGACGAGATACGGGGATATTGCCTCTGAGCTTGAAAACTATGAGGTTGTATATGAAGAAATGGAGCTGCCCGACGGTAGACTCCTGCAGGATGTCCCGATGGATGAAATCACCGAGAAGGAAGACAAAAAGGTGAATGTCGCCTTGTTGATCGATTCGAGCGGGAGTATGAAAGCAGACGTGGATGGTGAAAGCAAGATGTCCCTTGCCAAAGAGAGCCTGGAAACTCTTGCAAAGGAGCTACCCGAATCCGTGGATGTTTCCCTGATTGCGTTCGGACATAAGGGGACAGGAAGTGATGCCGATAAAGAGATGTCGTGTAAAGCAGTCGAATCTATCTACCCGCTTCAACCATATGATGAGGGTGCCTTCTCGGAATCACTGACAAAATTCGATCCCAAGGGCTGGACCCCACTGGCTTCAAGCATCGAATTAGCCAACGAACAACTCTCTTCCCAAAGTGACGAAAAGACGGAGAACTTCATATATGTCGTGAGCGACGGTATCGAAACCTGCGATGGGGATCCGGTGGCCGCAGCCACAATGGTGAAGGCGGACAATACCGATGTCAAAATCAATATCATCGGATTCGATGTGGACTCTGAAGCCGACGAACAATTGAAGAAGGTGGCCGATGCCGGTGGCGGAGAGTACTCCTCGGTTAAAACGAAACAGCAATTGTCTGAAATCGAAAATGTGTGGAAAGAAGCCATCAATAAAAATACGTGGAGGTGGTGGGCAGTCCACCGGTTCAGTGACAATGTTTGGAAAACGGTCGATCATTATAATGCCTTGAGGGATATCGTCTCTACTTATCAAAGCATGATTCGGAATGAAGAAAACAGAATGATCCAGACACTCAACCGCCTGGAAAAAGAGGAGCTCATTGATTCAGAGAAACGCTCTGCCATCTCTTCTCTCCTTGATGACCGTCAAGAGAAAATCAGGAACTACCTGAATGACCTGGAATCAACGAAGCACAAAGAAGTGAAAACCGTTTCTGATGAGCTGGATAAACGATTGGATGCGATTAAAAAGCAGGTTGGGATATAAATTGGATATGACGGGACATAACTAAATCCATTTCCTCCAAAGACGAACAATCAAAAAATTAGTTAGGGTTGCTTGCTACACCGCTATTGATTTCCGTGGAAGACTTCGCTTTCCTCGGGCGTTCGGCTAGCCTCCTCGTCGCTTTTCGCTCCCGCGGGGTCTCTCCTATTCCGCTTTTTCCGTAGGAGTCTTCGTCTTGCACTCCAATCAATAGCTAGATCCTGCTATATACACTGGTTATGCTTTCGCAAAAATAATAAAAGGCCAGGGCACCATGGTTATTGTTATTCATACACAGACTATAGTTTTCGAATGTTCGATCATTTGAGATGTGTCGGCGCAGAATGAGTCATTCACTTCAGGTTAGAAAGAGAATTTGGATAAACAACGGTCATCGATCACTGCATCTCATAGAAATAGTTAGTGAGTTAGTGTATTCAATGGGTGAAGCAATCTCGACATTACAATGTTTTAGTAATTACGCTTGGGAAGTTGATTCTCGCTGCAGGTGCTCGACTCCTGCGGGAAACAACGAAAAGCGGAGGCGGCTTGCCCAGCCCCGACAAGCATAAGATGAATGGGCCTAAGAAGGCGTTTTTTGCCTTCTTGGATCATTTAGCTTATGACCTCGAGGGGCTAGCCGCCGGAGCTGGACAGGGGTAGGACACCACTTGCAGCCGAGGAGGCTCAACTCACGCCCCGCGGAAAGCGAGCACGTGGAGCGGAAATCAACCACTACTCACTACATCAAATTGATCAATCCGAACGATTTCGATTTTCAAAAAAGAATTTCGAATGATCATTCGAAATTCTTTTAACTAAACACTTTTGTCCCAGCCTCTTATTAAAAAATGATTTGTTTGACTTTTCTGAATACCACAAGTACCATTTTCCATATAAGGAAAAGCACGCCGATTACATACGCTTCCTTTTTACGATTTGCATTTCTTCCGGCAAAGATGAAAGGAGAAAAAGACCATGAATCAGTATGGAAACCATGTCCAAAATGAAATTTATCAGAAGAAGGTCCGTCCCTCTATCCCTTTCCGGTTTGAAGAGCTGGAACAAAAGGCACGGGAAAAGCTTGAAGACGGCCCTTTTTATTATGTGGCGGGAGGGGCCGGCGGCGAAGAGACTATGCGCGCCAACAGAAGTGCCCTCGACCGTTGGCAGATTGTCCCCCGTATGCTGAATAATGTAGAAAATCGCGACCTGAAAGTGACGTTATTTGGAGAAACCTATCCCTCTCCCCTCCTCCTTGCACCGATCGGAGTGCAATCCATCGTTCACCCTGATGGAGAGCTGGCGTCTGCACGCGCGGCGGCATCCATGAATGTCCCGTTCATTGCAAGTTCAGCGTCCACTTCCTCCATGGAGGAACTCGCTTCCGTCATGGGGGACTCCCCAAGATGGTTCCAGCTGTATTGGAGTAATGACCTTGAGATTGCAGCCAGTATGCTTAAGAGGGCTGAAGCTTCAGGATACTCCGCTATCGTTGTCACTCTTGATGCCCCAATGATGGCGTGGCGTGAATACGACCTTGAAAACGCCTATCTTCCCTTTCTGACGGGAGAAGGAGTCGGTAATTACGTGAGCGATCCCGTCTTCCGTTCAAAGCTGAAAGACCCCCCGGAAGTTGATGGAAGTGCAGCTGCCATCCTCTGGTCCCAAGTGTTTGGCAATGCTTCCTTGACATGGGATGACCTGGACTTTCTGCGTGAACATACACGCCTGCCGATCCTATTGAAAGGAATCCTCCACCCCGACGACGCCAAGCTTGCCGTCGACCTGGGAATGGATGGAATCATCGTATCCAACCATGGTGGAAGACAGGTTGACGGGGCCATTGGAGCATTAGACTCCCTTCCGGTGATATGCGACGTTGTGAACGGCCGCATCCCTGTGCTCTTTGACAGCGGCATCCGGCGTGGTGCCGATGTAGTAAAAGCCATGGCCCTCGGAGCAGATTCCGTTCTCATAGGCAGGCCCTATATGTACGGACTGACCCTGGCAGGTGAACAAGGGGTGAAAGACGTGATCCGGAATATACTGGCCGATCTCGATTTAACATTGGCCCTTTCAGGTCAATCATCCATTACAGAATGTGATCCCTCCCTTCTGTCGTCCGTGAAGGACGGTTCATTTCATTCGAAGAAAGGATGGAACGTACAACAAACTGCAGGATTCAAGTCATAATGAAGGAGCCTCTGTCTAAACCGGCAGGGGCTTTTTCGTATAAATGATTTTTGCCCCCTGCCAAGGGTTTATCCATGGTATACTTTCTTCTACAAAGGAGTTGATAAATATGGAAAAGTATCCAGTATTTGAAACAGAGAGATTGACTTTAAGACAGATTACAATGGAAGATGTCGATTTTCTTTATGAACTCTATACGTCCGTTGACGTTCTCCGCTATTTCGGGATGAGTCCGATTGAATCGAAAGACGTGGCGGTGAGTATGGTGGAAAACTATGAAAAGCACCTGGAATCAGGAGGCCCAATGCGCTGGGCCATCGTGGAGAAAGATTCCAGCAAAATGATCGGGACATGCGGGTTCCATGGCATTTCAAAGGCTTATAAACGCTGCGAAATCGGATATGACCTGCATCCCGGTCATTGGGGTAAGGGGATCATGGGTGAAGCTCTCTCCCCTTTACTTCGTTACCTGTTTTCAGAAAAAGGAATGAATCGAATAGGAGCTGTGATCGTTCCTTATAACAAGGCGTCATCACGGGTGGTTGAGAAGCTTGGGTTCAGGCAGGAAGGTTTGTTAAGGGAATATATCCTTCAGGATGACCATACATTTGACGCTTATATGTACAGTTTGTTAAAGAAAGAATGGCTTGCCGAGTTTTAGACGAACCTGAAAAGGAAATAATGGTCAGTGCAGATGAAAAAGGAGCTGGTAGAATGGTACAGCAGATGTTTCATGGGTTCTTGCGCTGGCCTTTAGTTGTTCGAATATTTACGATCGCCATTACGCTGATGATTTCGTTTGGCACGATCATTCATTTGATAGAGCCGGATACCTTCCCCTCTTTATTTGATGGGATTTGGTGGGCCATCATTACGACTTCCACTGTTGGATATGGAGATTTTATTCCAAAAACAATCGAAGGAAGATTGATTGGGATTGTCCTGATCCTTGTTGGTGCAGGTTTTCTCTCAACCTATTTTGTCACTCTCGCAGCGGAAACCGTCATGACACAAAATGCCTACCTGGAAGGACGGGCAACATTCAAAGGAAAAGAACATGTCATCATCGTAGGCTGGAATGAACGGACCCGTGAAGTGATCAATCAACTGACCTCCCTTCACTCCAAATGTGATATCATCCTGGTCGATGAAACGCTTCAGAAGAATCCCTACAATAATAATCATATTCATTTCATCCGCGGAACGCCGTTTAAGGACGCAATCCTGAAGAAAGTCAACCTGCAGGAAGCTTCCATCGCCATCATTACCGCAGACCAAAATAAAGATGAGATGACTTCGGATATGAATTCGGTCCTCACGCTCCTTGCCATTAAGGGCAATCATCCGGAATTATATACCGTGGTGGAGATCCTTCAAAAAGATCAAGTGGCAAATGCGAAGCGGGCAGGAGCCGATGAAGTCATCCAAACGAATATGCAGACCAGCTATGTGATGATGAACAGCATCATTTCCCAAGGTATGTCTAAAACAATCTTAAAGCTGCTGAATCACTTGAAAGGAAATAATTTGAAGCTGATTCCCGTTTCAGAAGAGTATATCAATGAAAATTTCCATTCATTAAGCAGTCATCTCCTAAAGAACAACATCATCCTTTTAGGAATTAAAAAAGGAGAAAACACAACAGTGAATCCTCCTTTAACGACGATTGTTGAAGAATCAGACGAACTTCTTGTGATTTCTAACTAGAAAACAGTGTGCTCTCCAGTTCTTTCACAAGTTCCTTCCCAACGGCAATGTACTTGTCAGGAAAACTTGCATCGGGATCCTGTGGCTCTGAAAATTGATTGACAGAACCTGAAAAGTTCCCTGTCGACGCAAAATCGTCCAGGCCAATCTGATATTTATGAGAAAGAAGGAACGGTTTACCGAATTCAACGGTAGCCCCCCTTGAGTCCAGTTGGCCGTCCACTGAGGTAAACGGCACTCTTAAAAATTGATACCCTACCTCATCATCAATTTTATAATCGAAGTAGCCGTGATCGTAATCCCAATTACCGCCGATCGAATATCCAAGCGGCTTTAAAAGCTGTTCCAATTTATACAGTTGATAATGCTGTCCTTCAATGCTCGATGAAAGCTCAATCACGTGGATGCATCCCCTTTCTTTTAGGGATAGTTTCTCCTAAAAGAAAAGAAAAATGTAAAAAGAGCACTGAGATTTACTCAGTGCTCCTGTTCATTATTTCAGACGCTTTTCAAGCTCGGCTTTCTTCTCTTCAAATCCTGGTTTACCAAGAAGGGCAAACATATTTACTTTATATGCTTCCACTCCCGGCTGATCGAATGGATTCACACCAAGAAGGTATCCACTCATGGCACATGCTTTCTCGAAGAAGTACACAAGGTAACCGAATGTGTAGGCATCCATTGCAGGAATTTCCACGATCAGGTTAGGTACCCCTCCATCTGTATGGGCAAGCAGTGTCCCTTCAAATGCTTTATTGTTTACAAAGTCCACAGTTTCACCAGCAAGATAATTTAATCCATCCAAGTCACTGTCCGCTTTCTCGATTTTCAGCTCATGACGGGGCTCTGAAACCTTGATGACTGTTTCGAAAATGTCACGGCGTCCTTCCTGAACATATTGTCCAAGGGAATGAAGATCCGTCGAGAAGTTTGCAGAAGAAGGATAAATGCCTTTTTGGTCTTTTCCTTCACTTTCCCCGAACAGCTGCTTCCACCATTCAGCAAAGTACTGCAGTCCCGGCTCATAATTGATGAGCATTTCAATTGTTTTGCCTTTGTTGTAAAGGGCATTACGAACCGCGGCATATTGGTACGCAGCATTCTCGGTCAGCTCGGATTTGCTGAAATCTTCACGGGCTTGTGCCGCACCGTTCATCATCGTTTCGATCTCCACTCCGCTGACGGCAATCGGCAGCAATCCTACTGCAGTAAGAACAGAATAGCGTCCTCCGATATCATCCGGAACGACGAATGTTTCATAGCCTTCGTCCGTCGCCAGCGTCTTCAATGCACCCTTCGATTTATCCGTAGTCGCATAGATACGGGTGCGGGCTTCTTCCACTCCGTACTTTTCTTCAAGCATATTGCGGAAGATACGGAAGGCAAGGGCCGGTTCAGTCGTCGTACCCGACTTTGAGATCACATTGATGGAGAAGTCTTTTCCATCCAGAAGGTCCATTAAGTCTTTCATGTATGTGGAGCTGATGTTTTGCCCGACAAATAATACTTGTGGAGTGGAACGCTTTTCTTTCGGCAGAGCATTGTAGAAACTGTGATTCAGCATTTCAATCGCTGCACGCGCTCCCAGGTAAGACCCACCGATACCGATCACAAGAAGGATATCGGAATCATTTTTGATTTTCTCCGCTGATTTCTGAATGCGTGAAAATTCTTCTTTATCATAATCCACAGGAAGGTCGATCCAACCCAGGAAGTCACTCCCGGCACCTGTTTGTTCATGAAGTGAATGATGGGCAACCTTAACCGCATCACTTAAGTATGTAAGTTCGTGTTCTCCAAAAAACGATAACGCTTTTGAATAATCAAAACGAATGTGTGTCATAACCATCCTCCGATTAAAATATTTTCTTCTATCTCACTTTATCGAAAGCTGACCCGAGAATCAAGAACGCTCCCTCTATGAAAGCGTGTCCATAATAAACTTTTTATTTATGCCCAGCCTCACCTGTTTATGTTCCCCTATTTAGTGGGAATAAAACCCTATATTTCGGTAAACGGTGGGAATAAAGAGGGACGGACCTCGCTCCACAAGGTCCGTCCCTCCCCATTAAATTATAGTGATGCTCTTAAAATCGCAAGAACGTCGTCTTTGTTCAGTTTATTGAAGTTACCGAATTCGCCGTTGACCATCGCTTTGTCAGCCATCAGGTCAATTTGGCTGTCGTCGATATCATAATCCGCCAAGCGGGATGGTGCACCCAGGCTTGACCAGAATTCACGAAGTTTTTCGATCCCTTCAAGGGCCACTTCTTCTTCCGATTTACCGGCTGGGTCGACGTTGAATACGCGTTCAGCCATTTGGGCAAATCGTGATGGGTTTACTTTGAGGTTATGCTTCATCCAGTTCGGGAATAGGATCGCAAGTCCCCCGGCATGTGGGATGTCATATACAGCTGACACGGCATGCTCGATGTTATGGCTTGCCCAGTCTCCGTTATAACCCATTTGCAGCATTCCGTTAAGTGCAATCGTACCTGAGTACAGAATCGTCTCACGAAGTTCATAGTTTTCAAGATCATTGATCAACTTCGGAGCCGTTTCGATCACTGTTTTCAAGACAGATTCACACATGCGGTCTTGAAGCGGTGTGTTTGTCGCATTATTGAAATACTGTTCAAACACGTGACTCATCATGTCCACCATGCCATAAATGGTGTGATCCTTTGGTACGGTAAACGTATTTTCCGGATCCAGGATGGAGAATTGAGGGAATGTCACCGGGCTTCCCCAACCATATTTTTCATTTGTTTCCCAGTTTGTGATAACCGATCCGGCATTCATTTCAGAACCCGTCGCAGCCAGAGTAAGAACCGTTCCGAATGGAAGGGCTTCTTTCGCGAAAGCTTTCTTCGTTACAAGGTCCCATGCATCTCCGTCATATTTTGCGCCAGCAGCGATGGCTTTCGTACAATCGATGACACTTCCGCCGCCGACTGCTAAAATAAAGTCGATGTTCTTCTCCTTAGCGATTTCCACTCCTCGTCTAACAGTAGAAAGACGTGGGTTCGGCTCAACTCCGGATAATTCAAATACTTCACTGTCAATCCCTTTCAGCACTGACATCACTTGATCGTATAGTCCGTTACGCTTGATGCTTCCCCCGCCATAAACGACAAGCACCTTTTTACCATATTGAGGTACCAATTCTTTCAATTGTTCTACTTGTCCTTTACCAAAAATTAATTTAGTCGGATTGTAAAATGTAAAGTCATTCATTTTTGTTACCTCCTTGTATTCTGTAAGGGCCGATTTATTTCGTTACCCAAAATGTTCTTAGCACATTCTCTATTATCGAATATATCATCCCCTAATTGCAAAGAACTTGCACAAGGAAATTTTACTATGGACAAATTGAATAGGAATGGACTCAGAGGGAAACTTATGAATGAGCCATTGAATAAAAGGAGGAAAAAAACATGAGTGGTATTCAGCGTATTGCTTTGGTTCTAACGATCATCGGTGCTATCAACTGGGGACTTATCGGTTTCTTTCAATTCGATCTTGTTGCAGCGATCTTTGGCGGTCAGGATGCAGCTCTATCCAGGATCGTTTACGGTTTAGTAGGGATTGCAGGCCTCATCAATCTTGGTCTGTTATTCAAACCGACGGAAGAGCTTGAAAGAGAACCTCGTACAGAACCAACAAGATAAAAGAACCCCAATACAAAAGGTGACCCAGCCAGGGTCACCTTTTGTCATTTCAATAATTTCTTGAGAATCTGCATTCCGAATCGTGCGCTTGGATATCGGAAGCTCATATCGAATTTCGTCGTTTGCTTCAAGATGCTCTTATAATGGGAAAAGGTTGAAAAGCTCGATTCCCCGTGATAATTTCCTATACCACTCTCCCCTACCCCGCCGAAAGGAAGATAAGGTGTTACGATGTGCATAAGGGTATCATTCACACATCCACCCCCATAAGAAATCGATTCATTGATTTTCTCTTCTGTGATGGGGTTTTCCGTGAACAGATAAAGCGCCAAGGGTTTCGGCCGCTCCGTTACAAAATCGATGACCTCATCGAGATCTTCATACTCTATGACAGGAAAAATCGGTCCGAATATTTCATCCTGCATCACAGGTACCGAAAAATCCCTCGGCTCCATTAATGTCGGTTCGATTTTCAGGGTGCCGGGATCCACATTGCCCCCCAAGAGGATTTCCCCGTCTTCTAAATAGCCCCTCAAACGATTGAAATGCCTCTCGTTGACAATCCGGCCGAATTTATCGCTGATAAGCGGTTCTGTTCCATAAAAGTCAATCACGGTTTTCTTAAATTCAGTGATGAATTCATCTTTCTTGCTTTTATGAATAAATAAATAATCCGGTGCGATGCAAGTCTGTCCTGCATTTGTCACTTTCCCGAAAGCGATACGCTTGGCGGCAAGCGGGATATCCGCCGTTTCATCGACAATACACGGGCTTTTTCCACCGAGTTCAAGAGTTACCGGAATCAACTGCTTGGCGGCGGCTTCCATGACCACTTTCCCGACAGGCACACTCCCGGTGAAAAAAATATAATCAAAAGGTTGCTTAAGGAGATTCTGGGTCGTCTCCACCCCGCCCTCTATGACGAAGATCTGCCTTGGATCAAAATGTGTGTTGATCAGTTGAGCGAGTAATGCAGAAGTCGTCGGGGTGAGCTCTGACGGTTTTATGATCGCCGTATTACCTGCTGCAATCGCTCCGATGACCGGTGCCAGGGCAAGCTGGATGGGATAATTCCACGGTGCGATGATCAAGGTGACTCCGTATGGCTCCGGCACCGTATAGGCCTTCGATCCAATATGGGTCTTCGCCGTTTTCACTTTTTTCGGTTCTGCCCACTCATCGATATTCTTAAGGACAAAACGAATTTCCTCCAAAAGGATGCCGATTTCTGTCACATACGCTTCCATCTCGGATTTATTCAAGTCCTTTTTTAGGGCGCTGATGATTTCTTTTTCATGATTTTTTATGACAGTGGAGAATGTTTCCAACAAATCTTTTCTGTATTGAAGGGGACGGGTCACCCCGGACTTAAAAAATTGCTTATGCTGTTGAAGACTTGCTTCTATCGCCTCGAGAGAAGCTTCCTCTATGAACAATTCAGTAGACATTTGTTTCCCTCCGAATCTTTAATGTTTATACGTTTAAACATAAGAACAAAAATTCCACGTGCAATGTACATACACCTATGCCCATTTTCAGTGATTTTACCCTAAACCACCGCTTCCTAATCATTCTACATTCATTTCGGGAACTCCTTTAATTAAAATGGCTCTTTTCGTAAACTTTGTTGCTATGTAAGGTAGAGAGTAGTGGTTGATTTCCACTTCAGGTGCCCGCTTTCCGCGGGGCGTGAGTTGAGCACCTTCCACTACAATCACTTTATTGGTATGGAGGATTAATCTACTTCTGTACACCTCTAGAAAAACATCATTTTCTATGAGCGGTGTGGTCAATTTGCTGTTTCATTCGTTTTTCACTGGTAAGCTCTGTCACGCTATCTCATTTAGATTGGGAGGGGAATGGCGTAGACTCCTGCGGAAAAACGGACGAGACAAGACCCCGCAGCGAATGCGAGGAGGCTTGGCCGTTCGTCCGCCGGAAAGCGAAGCTGTTCCCCTCACCATCTATCCATACACACATAGACAGAGCCTCAGAATTCCTATGTTAGAAAACAACAATTTTTGCGAAAAGAGTTAATAAAAAAAGAACGCACCTCATATAAAATGAGAATACGTTCTTCTTATTCATGCGATCGTTACACCCAACCTCTAAATCTTGAGGCTTCAGCCATTTTGCGTGCGCCGACCATGTATGCGGCTAGTCGCATATTCACTCGACGATTCTGTGATGTTTCGTATACATTGTTGAAAGCTTCGACAAGTTTAGCATAAAGCTTCTCGTTTACTTCTTCTTCTGTCCAGTAGTACCCTTGATTGTTCTGAACCCATTCGAAATAAGAAACCGTTACTCCACCGGCACTTGCAAGGACGTCCGGTACAAGGAGGATCCCTCTCTCGGAAAGGATTCGTGTAGCTTCAAAGGTAGTAGGACCGTTTGCAGCTTCTACTACAATGGATGCTTTAATATCATAGACATTCTCTTCTGTGATCTGGTTTGAAATCGCTGCAGGTACAAGGATGTCACACTCGAGTTCCAGTAATTCCTTATTTGAAATCGTGTTTTCAAATAAAGTCGTTACGGTACCGAAGCTGTCCCTGCGATCCAACAGATAATCAATATCCAAACCTGCCGGATCATGGAGCGCACCATGAGCATCGGAAATCGCGATGACCTTCGCACCTGCATCATTCATGAATTTCGCAAGGAAACTTCCGGCATTACCAAATCCCTGGATGACGACTCGTGCCCCTTTAATATCGATGCCGCGTTTCTTTGCTGCTTGTTCGATACAGATGGTCACACCTTGAGCCGTTGCTTTTTCACGACCTTGGGAGCCACCGAGGACAATCGGTTTTCCCGTAATGAATCCTGGTGAGTCATTTTCACGAAGACGACTGTATTCATCCATCATCCAAGCCATGATCTGAGAGTTTGTGTACACATCAGGTGCCGGGATATCCTTTGTCGGCCCAACAATCTGACTGATGGCACGTACGTAGCCGCGGCTGAGCTTTTCCAGTTCAGTGAAGGACATTGTTCGCGGATCACAGATGATTCCGCCCTTCCCTCCGCCATATGGCAGATCCACGATGCCGCATTTCAAGCTCATCCACATGGATAAAGCCTTAACTTCCTCTTCATCCACTTCAGGATGAAATCGTACTCCGCCCTTTGTTGGACCCACTGCATCGTTATGTTGTGCACGATAGCCTGTAAATACTTTGATACTGCCATCGTCCATTCGAACAGGAATCCGGACGGTCAACATACGGATCGGCTCTTTCAGGAGTTCATACATTTCTTCCGTATATCCAAGCTTTGATAAAGCATCATTGATGACATGCTGTGTAGAAGTAAACAGATTAAGGTTTTCTCCCATTGTAAACATTCGCCTCTTTATTATGTGATCTGAAACGTTGTTATTGTAACATATTACCGTATCTTAAACCATTGACTTGGGAAAGAAATAATTTTTATTTCCAAGGGTTTTCAGGCCTATTCAAGAAAAAAACTTCTCAGCCGCCTGGTGATATCAAGACAGTACTTTCTTGATTCTTTCGATGGCCCAATCGAGGTCTTCTTGTGAAATGACCAGCGGCGGGGCGAAACGGATGACTGTATCATGCGTTTCTTTACAAAGCAGTCCTTCTTCTTTCAGTTGTTCACAGTATTTGCGGGCAGGTTCTGTCAGTTCCACTCCGATAAATAATCCGCTGCCACGAACTTCCTTAATCATAGGATTATCTATCTCACGAAGTTTACTCATAAAGTATTCTCCCATTTGAAGGGAACGGCCTGCAAGATCTTCATCGATCAATACATCGAGGGAGGCAACAGACACCGCGCATGCCATTGGATTACCCCCGAATGTTGATCCATGGGAGCCCGGATTGAATACGCCCAGTACTTCTTCATCTGCAACCACACATGAAATCGGGAATACTCCCCCACCAAGTGCTTTTCCTAAAATGTACATATCAGGATCGACATCTTCCCACTCACATGCAAACATTTTTCCGGAACGGGCCAGCCCGGCCTGGATTTCATCTGCAATGAACAGGACATTATTTTCTTTACATAATTCATAAGCCGCTTTCAGGAAGCCTTTTGGAGGGAATACGATCCCTGCTTCCCCTTGGATCGGTTCGATGAGGAACGCAGCTGTGTTTGGTGTGATTGCTTCTTTCAACGCATCAAGGTCCCCGTAAGGAATCAGATTGATACCCGGAAGCATCGGACCGAAACCGCGCTTGTATTCCTCTTCAGAAGAAAGGGATACAGCTGTCATCGTCCTGCCGTGGAAGTTTCCGTTACATGCGATGATTTCAGCACTGTTTTCGGCAACCCCTTTTACATCGTATGCCCAGCGGCGAGCTGTCTTGATCGCCGTTTCCACAGCCTCAGCACCCGTGTTCATTGGAAGCGCCATGTCTTTACCTGTCAGCTTACAGATTTTCTCATACCAAGGGGCCAATTGATCATTATGGAACGCGCGTGACGTCAGTGTCACACGGTCTGCCTGATCTTTCAGTGCCTGGATGATCTTTGGATGACGATGTCCCTGGTTTACGGCTGAATAGGCGCTGAGCATATCCATATACTTATTGCCTTCAGGATCCTTTACCCATACACCTTCCGCTTCTGAAATAACGATTGGCAACGGAAGATAATTCTTCGCACCATACTTTTCTGTTTGTTCAATAATCGAATGCGTACTTACTGTCATACTGATTCCTCCTTACAAATTTTAAAACTTTATCTTATTTATAAAAGGATGGAGCCCCTTGTTCAAAGGCCCCTCCCGTCTTCACTCGTTTTTGCTTGAAGGTGAAGCAGAAGATCATCCGGTCTGCCCCCTTTAAACAAAGATTTTATTCTTCTTCATCACAAATGTGCAAAAAAAATTTGCATTTAGAAAACCCTTACACTTATAATAATGCAAAAGATAGTTGCGTTTTTCAAGAGTTTTTTAAAAATTTTTTATAATTCCACTCTTTTTGCGATTTCCACTGAGAAGAAGGCTTGCACCCATCCATGTCAAAATGGAAACTTCGCACAAATAGTTATAAAAATAGACGTTTTGCTGTAAGAACCAATGTTTAAAAAGAGGTGAGAAACATCATGCTGGAATCTGAAAAACGGTTGTATATGTACGAAAAAGTCGCTGAACATCTCGAATCAGGCGTCCATGTCATTGATTCTACCGGGAGAACCATCATCTACAATCGCAAGATGCGTGAGATCGAAGGAATGGGAATTGAAGACGTCCTCGATAAAAATCTGCTGGATGTTTTTCAATTTCACTCCGAGGAAGAGAGCACCCTTTTAAAGGTCCTGAAAACAAATAATCCTACCCTTAATGTAAAGCAGACCTACTTTAATATGAACGGAATCGAAATCACGACGATGAATGACACATTCCCGATTTTTCACGATGAGGAACTGATCGGAGCCATCGAAATTGCCAGGGACATCACAAAACTTGAGAAGGTCATGAGGGATCATATACATAAAAAGCCCAGCAGCTTCTTCACGTTTGACAGCATCATCGGGCACCACCCGCGCCTCAAGGACGCTGTCGAAACAGGAAAGCAGGCGACGCGGACCTCTTCCCCTGTCTTGATCTGCGGCGAAATCGGGACTGGGAAAGAACTGTTCGCCCAAAGCATTCACAACGACAGCGCCCGTGCCAACCATCCCTTCATCACCCAGAATTGCTCTTCTTTGCGCGATAACACGCTCGAAGAAATTCTCTTTAACGACACGCGGAAGGGGAAAGATCCTAAAGACCGCCGTCCCTCTCTCTTCCGGCAGGCCCAAGGAGGAACACTCCTCCTCGACGAAATCAACTCATTAACCCCTTCCCTCCAGGAGAAACTACTAAACTTCTTCTCAAGAGGGACGGACCTTCCATTTGACGTGAGGGTGATCGCGACGGTGAACGAGGATCCGATCGACGCCATTGCAGAAGGACGGTTATTGAAGGATCTTTATTATCGTCTCAGCATCGTTTCTGTCTTCATCCCTTCTCTCCGTTCGAGAAAGGAGGACCTGCCTGAGCTTGTGGATTATTTCATCAATCAGTTCAACCATCACTTCGCCATGAATATTAAAGGGATCTCCGATGAAGTGCGTGAAATATTCCAGCAGTATGACTGGCCGGGGAACGTGCGGGAGCTCGAGCATGTCATGGAAGGGGCATTCAATCTCGTAGGGTTCGAGGAGGAAATAGGGTTCAAGCATCTTCCATTTGGATTCAGGCAGAGGGTCCATCATACGGCAACAGGTGACGAAAGCCGGGATGGATCGGAATTCCTCTATCAATCAGGAACGGAAATCAAGCCATTAGAGCTTTTCATAGAGGAAGCAGAAACCTATTATATTCAGAAAGCATTGAAATACCATGAATTCAATATTACCAAGACCGCGAAATCACTGGGGATGAGCAGACAGAACTTGCAGTACCGGATACGGAAGTACGGGATCGAGCGGAATTCGTTTTAAATAGTCGGGAGCCACTTTCATTTTTGGGGGAGTGGTTTTTTTGCGGGGTTGAGAGGTGGTAAGACCGCTTCACACCGCAAAATAGAGACAACCTATGAAACAGGCTGCCTCTAAAAGGGATAAGCAATCTTACACTTTCATCAATTTAGAATCTGTAATGAAACGTACACCTTCCGTAGATTCGAGGGAGAATACTCCCCCTCTACCTTCTCTCACATCCAATATGATCCGGAAATGCTTCCAATATTCATATTGTTGTTCGTTCATATAAAAAGGACAGTCGGCTACAGTACCTACCAATACATCACTGTCTCCGATGATCAGATCATCTTGACTCAAACACATAGGGGAACTGCCATCACAACATCCACCTGACTGATGAAACAGGAGGGCACCGTGCTTTCCCTTTAACATTTCAATCAACTGGAGAGCTTGTTCTGTCGCCTCTAGTCGCTGTTCCATTTTAGAAGAATCCTAACGCTTTAGGACTATAGCTGACTAGTAAATTCTTCGTTTGTTGATAGTGGGACAACATCATTTTATGATTTTCACGACCGATACCGGACATTTTGTAGCCTCCGAATGCTGCGTGTGCCGGGTATTGATGGTAGCAGTTGGTCCATACGCGTCCTGCTTGAACCTCTCTGCCGAAACGGTAAGCCGTGTTCATATCACGCGTCCATACACCCGCACCAAGACCATAAAGAGTATCATTGGCGATTTCAAGTGCTTCTTCTTTCGTCTTGAACGTTGTCACGGAAACAACCGGTCCAAAGATTTCTTCCTGGAATATACGCATTTTATTATCGCCTTTGAATACGGTCGGCTTCACATAGAACCCTGTCTCATGATCGCCTTCCAGTTTATTCTGCTCTCCACCGATCAGTACTTCTGCCCCTTCTTCTTTTCCGATTTCAATATAAGAGAGGATCTTCTCTAATTGTTCCTGAGAAGCCTGGGCACCAAGCATCGTGTCCGTATCTAACGGGTTCCCCTGCTTGATTTGTTTCACACGTTCGATTGCGCGCTCCATGAACTTATCGTAGATGGATTCCTGGATCAGGGCTCTTGAAGGGCAGGTACACACTTCTCCCTGATTCAAGGCAAACATGACGAACCCTTCGACTGCCTTGTCAAGGAAGTCATCATCCTGGTCCATGACATCTTCAAAGAAGATATTAGGTGATTTCCCGCCAAGCTCCAATGTAACAGGAATGATGTTCTGGGAAGCATATTGCATGATCAGGCGGCCGGTTGTCGTTTCACCCGTGAAGGCTACTTTGCCAACGCGCTTGCTCTGTGCAAGTGGCTTCCCTGCTTCCACTCCAAATCCTTGTACCACATTCAATACACCTTTTGGCAGCAGGTCTTCAATCAGTTCAACCAGTACCATGATGGATGCAGGCGTTTGCTCTGCCGGCTTCAATACCACACAGTTTCCTGCAGCAAGGGCAGGGGCGATCTTCCATACAGCCATCAGTATAGGGAAGTTCCAAGGGATGATCTGTGCCACAACCCCGATTGGTTCATGGAAGTGATAAGAAACCGTATCGTTATCAATTTCTCCAAGTGATCCTTCCTGACCTCTGATACATCCGGCGAAGTAGCGGAAATGATCGACCGCCAGCGGTAAGTCTGCAGCCATCGTTTCACGAACCGGCTTCCCGTTATCCCATGTTTCGGCTACTGCAAGCATGTCAAGATTCTCTTCCATGCGATCAGCGATTTTGTTCAGGATATTGGCTCGTTCTGCTACAGACGTTTTCCCCCATGCGTCTTTCGCTGCATGCGCCGCATCCAAAGCCTTTTCAACATCCTCTTTATTCGAACGGGCAATTTTGGTGAACACTTTTCCCGTTACAGGAGATACATTTTCAAAATACTCCCCGCTTGCCGGCGGAACATATTCCCCACCGATAAAGTTCTCATACTTGTCTTTGAATTGGACCAACGAACCTTCTGTATTCGGATTGTTATAAAGCATCTAAGTTCCTCCTGATTTTATGTATTTTTATTTAGTTAAGCGCTTTCATTTCTCATTATATGCCATTTAGGAGGTACGGACAAGTATATTGTTCCAAAATTCTTTATTTTTCGTTAATTTATGTTTCCGTAAAAAAACCGGCCCTCTATGGAGAGCCGGTCTGTTTATACATCTATTATTTCTTGATTAGATCTTCACGTTCTGATTGTTCGATCCACTCTTCAAGCTTGTCTTTAAGAGTGTTGAAGCCAGCTGGTGTTGTTTCTTCGTTAGCTTGCTTCACACTTCCTTGACCTTGACGGCGAGGTTTTTTCGCTGCAGCAGGCTTTGCTTGTTGAGCAGGAGCCTCTTCTGTAGCACGGATAGAAAGGCTGATTTTACCAGCAGCTTCGTCCACTGATAATACTTTAACCTTTACTTCGTCGCCTACTGAAAGGTGCTCACTAACGTCTTTAACAAATCCGTGAGTGATTTCAGAAATATGGACTAATCCTTGAGTTTCTTCGTCAAGTGCAACGAACGCACCGTATGGTTGAATGCCTGTAACTTTACCTGTTACAACAGTTCCTGTTTCGAATTTTGTAGTCATGGTAACACTCCTAGTATATATATTATTTTTCGTCTTTACACGCAATTGTAGATTATATCATAGATTCGGGAATTCGGCAAAGGGATATTCTTTGCCCTCCTTCCCTTACATCCTACTATCCGTCTATAATTGCTTTCTCACTAGTTATGCTTCCCAATTATTCATTTAATTAAAACAGTGTGAAACAGGGATTCAACAGGATCCATCTGTAGCGATTAGACAAAATAGATTATACGATTTTACCACTCTCTACTATATTATGTCAGCTCTCTCCTCTTTGGACTCATCCGACTTTGCAAAAAAAAAAGCCCGACCCCATCAAAAATGGGTCAGACTAAAAGTCCCTGACAGTCGTTGATTTTTTCTTTCTTTGCTTTTGGATAAAAGGAACGGCATATAATATGAAAGCTGCGATATGTGCGAATGCCAGGTTTGCCACGAAAAGACTCCACAGGGTTACATGTCCCCAGCCTCCAAGTTCAGGTACGGCTACATAATAGATAAATACTGACCATAAGGCTATAACGAATGGGATATGAAGAACCGCCCATTTACGATGCTCGACCCAAAGAAAAAGTGGAGTTGCCGTTGCGACGAATAGGTATACTAGAAAGACATCCATTTCAATTCCTCCATTTCTGTAGTAAACGCTTTCAATTATGGCGAAAAAAAGAATAATTTGTGAACGTTTTGTTACAATTAGTATACTACATATTCAGAAAATTTCCAGTCTATTTGCCTTGTTTTTGACTTCTTTTCTAAAAATTAGTTGAAAAGTAATGTTTTAAAGCGTTTTCATCCATAATAAATGGAAATGGGGTGCGGACACTCTGTTTACTTTCTTCATTGAACTACTTTACCTTTCCTTTACCCCATTTATTGAAAATTTAAAAATCCGGTGTACAGAGGTACTAAAACATAGTACGATTGAAAAATCTTATTTTTTGAAAGGAGGATCTTAGGTATGGCCAAGAAAGATCAATGGACTTCTAAAATAGGCTTTATTCTGGCAGCGGCAGGATCTGCCATCGGCCTGGGCGCGATTTGGAAATTCCCTTATATGGCTGGTGCGAATGGCGGGGGTGTTTTCTTCTTGCTCTTTATACTTTTTACCGTTTTAATTGGAACCCCCATTCTTCTCGCTGAATTCGTCATAGGCAGGCGTGCCGGGGCGGATGCTGTTACTTCTTATAAAATACTGGCCCCTCATTCCAGTTGGCACTGGATCGGTTATTTAGGAACGGTGGTGTCTTTCATCATCTTATCCTTTTACAGTGTGGTGGGAGGATGGATTCTTTCCTATTTGGCAAGAAGTGTGACAGGCTCACTGATCGGAAAATCGCAAGAACAATATGGCGCTTTGTTCGAAAGCATAATAGCGGACCCCAAAGAAGTGCTGATCGCTCAGTTCGCCTTCATCGTCATAACCATTCTTGTTGTACAGGGTGGGATACAAAAAGGGATTGAACGCGCCAGTCGCTATATGATGCCTGCATTATTCATTTTATTTATTATTCTGGTGATCAGGTCCCTGACATTGGATGGGGCGATGGAAGGTGTCCGCTTCCTGTTACTGCCGGATTGGAGTTATTTGAATGGAGAGACGGTTCTCCTCGCACTGGGACAAGCTTTCTTTGCTTTAACGGTCGGTCTATCCGTCATGGTGACATATGCATCCTATCTATCTAAAGAGGACAGCATGCCAAGGTCAGCCATCAGTGTTTCAAGTCTGAATATCTTCATTTCCCTACTCGCAGGTTTGGTCATTTTCCCGGCGGTGTATGCACTCGGCTTTAAGCCGGATGAGGGCCCCGGGATTGCCTTCGTGGTACTTCCTGCCGTATTTAATGAAATTGCGTTCGGTGGCATATTCTTAACCGTGTTCCTTATCCTGTTACTGTTTGCCACCCTTACCTCCGCTTTCTCCATCTTAGAAATCGGTGTCGCTGCCTTGTCAAAAGGAAATCAGAAGAAACGGATCCCGTTTACATGGGTGATCGGAATCCTCGTTTTCATTGCCGGAATTCCGAGCGCCCTATCATTTGGAGTATTCAATGAGTTTCTTATCGGAGGAAAGAACTTTTTCGACTTCGCCGATTATATTACGAGTAACTTCGGATTGCCTGTAGGCGCTTTACTCATTTCAATCTTCGTATCCTATCGATTGAAACGTGAGGACATCTGGAATGAACTTCAATCCGGTTCCTCCATCTCCAGGGGCTTATTCAACAGCTGGATCTTCCTCCTGCGCTACATCGTACCAATAGCGATCATACTCGTTTTCATATCGTGATCCTAAGAGGTCCGTCCCTCACCATGAGGGACGGACCTCTTATTTATGTAACATTTTGTTCACGGGTTATCGGGCTAATTTTTTCCAATTGGTGATAAACTAAAAATATACGGAAGTCATTTTTTAGAGGAGGGAATGGGTTATGTCTCATTTTGGTGAAAATTTGAAAAGAGTAAGGGAAGAGCGTAAATTGTCTCAACAGGAGCTGGCTCTACGGGCAAGATTGGGAACGAAAACGATTGAGAAATATGAATCTGATCTGCAGATACCCGACACCCAGACCATTCTTAAGCTTTCCACTGTTCTTGATATCCCTGCTTCCGAACTTATGGAACGGGAAATGAAGGAGCATCCTCCTGCCGGCATCGATGCCGAAATGGAGAAGCTGATCAAGGAATTGGGTCCCAAACGGACGAAGCTCATCCTCCGCAAAGCCAAGGAATTCACCGAGGAAGATTTCTTACGGGTGATGCAAATGCTGTACGAACTGAAATATGAAAAAAACCAATCTTAAAAACTTTTTTAAAAAATGATGTATAGAGAAAAACAAAAGGGGTCATACTGAAAATAAGCTTTCTAAGTATTCCCCCTTTTGTTTTCATTTGTTGGACGATCATTGTATCGTCCTATTTTTTTTGCCCAATTTCATGGGTGCCCTAGAACTAATCGGGATTGCCCGGCACCATTCATTGGGTACTCATTTCCTTAACTGTGATTCTCCACAAACCGTTTCATCCGTTTCACAGCTTCCTGCAACTGTTCCATACTTGATGCATAAGAACAACGGATGAACCCTTCTCCACCTTTACCGAATACATTACCTGGCACGACCGCCACTTTTTCTTCCATCAGGAGTTTTTCAGCAAATTCCCCGGAAGACATCCCCGTCTTTTGAATGGAAGGAAAGGCGTAGAAGGCTCCTCCCGGGGTGTGACAGGTTAATCCTAATTCGTTCAGGGAGTCGACGAAATAGTGACGTCTGTGACGGTAGCTTTTCTTCATTTCCATCACATCGTCCATCCCTTTATCCAGTGCCTCGACTGCTGCATATTGAGCAGGTGTCGACGCACACATCATGGCGTACTGATGGATTTTCAATAAGGATGAGGCAATCTCTTCAGGGGCGCATATATAGCCGAGCCTCCAACCCGTCATGGCGAACCCTTTCGAGAAGCCGTTGATGACGATGGTCCTTTTTCTCATATCTTCTAACGAAGCGATTGATACATGGTGATGGTCATAGGCAAGCTCCGCGTAAATTTCATCTGAAAAGACGACAAGGTCATGCTTACGGATCACTTCAGCCAGATTCTCTAAATTTCCCCTTTCAAGGACTGTCCCTGTCGGATTGTTCGGGGAACAAAGCAGCACAGCTTTTGTCTTTGGCGTGATGGCAGCTTCGAGTTCTTCAGCTGTGACCTTGAAGCCATTTTCTGGTTTCGTTTCAACCGTTACCGGCACTCCTCCCGCCAATTGGACGAGGGGAACGTACGAAACGAAGCCCGGTTCCACCACGATCACTTCATCACCCTGATCGATGATGGCCCTCATACTGATATCAAGTGCCTGTGAAGCCCCGACGGTCACGATGATTTCCGTTTTCGGGTCATAGTCAACCGAGTATCCCTCTTTCATATACCGGGCAATCTTTTCCCTCAACTCGAGAAGTCCTGCATTTGCAGTATAGGAGGTATATCCCTGTTCCAAGGATAGAATCGCCGCTTCTCTCACCGTCCAGGAGGTGACAAAATCCGGCTCCCCTACGCCTAAGGATATGACTCCTTCCATATTGGCAGCCAGATCGAAGAATTTCCTGATCCCTGAAGGCTTTAAATTCTTAACGGATTGAGCTATGTATGATGTCTTGGTTGTCATGGGGACACCACGATTCTTCTATCTTCGTCATGATCACCGAAAATCGTTCCATCATGCTTATATTTTTTCAATTGAAAATGTGTGGTCGTTGATAAGACAGAATCAAGGGTCGAGAGCTTTTCAGAGACGAATGTCGCCACTTCATGCATGGACCGCCCTTCAACCGTCACGGACAAATCGTACGCCCCGGACATCAGATAGACGCTTTTCACTTCTTTATACCGGTATATCCTGTGAGCCACTTCATCAAAGCCCACCCCTCTTTTCGGAGCGACTTTCACATCAATCATGGCTGTCACCCCTTCATGGCCATCCACTTTCGACCAGTCCACAATCGAGCTGTATCTGACAAGAATATTCGCTTTTTCAAGCTTTTCAACCGCTTCCTCAATTTCCTTTCCCGGAACTTGAAGCATTTTTCCTAAATCTTCTGTCGAAATTCTTGCATCCTTCTGTAAAATCCTTACTAAATCAAGCTCCATTTCTCTCAGTTGCATTCTGCTTCCTCCTCATCACCACTAAATGGTTTCATTATATCAGAAGTCACGTATATGAAAAGAGTCAACCTATCTTCCCCTTCAACGGGATTCAATATGTCAAAACACTCGAATCAGGGTGTTAAATATGTAATTGGGGGTAAAATATCTATACATTAAACAGAGAGGAGTGAGGAAAAATGCAAGAAAACGATTTCTCCAGAGTGGTGGAGGTGAACGGTACCAATGTTTACTTTGAATATCACGAACATCCCACTGCCTCAGAGACGTTTGTCCTTCTTCATGGGTTTCTGTCATCCACTTTCAGCTTCAGACGGCTTACACCCCTTTTGAAAGAACATTATAATGTCATTTCCATCGACCTTCCTCCCTTCGGAAACAGCGGGAAACTCAACAGCTTCATCTATTCATACGACAACCTTGCCAATACAGTCATTGAATTACTGGGTCATCTGAAAGTCAGCAACATCCACTTGACCGGTCATTCAATGGGTGGGCAGATCGCCTTGAATGTGATGAAAAAAGCCCCTGACCTGGTGGAAAAAGGCGTCCTCCTGTGCAGTTCCGGTTATCTCAAACGGATGAATTGGCCCGTCACGATGCTGAGCCGCATCCCTTTCTTCCATCTTTATGTGAAACTGTGGCTTACCCGTTCAGGCGTCCGTAACAATCTTGAAAACGTCGTGCATGACTCTACAATGATTGACGATGAAATGATGTTTGGCTATTTGAGACCTTTCCTGGAGGATGATATTTTCAAAGCGTTGACCAGGATGATACGGGACCGCGAAGGTGATCTATCGGTGAATGACCTGCGAAATATTCAAACCCCCTGCCTCCTCGTATGGGGGGAGCATGACAGGGTGGTGCCTTTATCAACCGGAGAAAGGCTGAATCAGGATATTCCGGACTCGAAACTCGTGGTTCTGAAAGAGACGGGGCATCTTGTACCGGAAGAAAAACCACGGGAAGTATTGGAGAATATTCAATCATTTGTTTCCGCCGCCACAGAAGAAGTATCGGATGGGGCCAGGACAGCGCCTCTATTTCAAAAAGGACTTTCCCAGACGCTTCTAACTGAAACGTAGGGAGAAGTCCCTTTTTTCTTATGTTTGGATAAAGTGATTGGCGGTAAGACGTATCATTTTCATCTTTTTCGTTTCCATCATATGATTATATATATAAATACATTAGCAAAAGGGGCATTAATTATGAGTAGATTTGAAGAAATCATCAACCGGAAAGGATCCTCCTCCGTTAAGTGGGACCTCACGAAAACTGTGTTTGGAAGAGAGGATGTCCTTCCCATGTGGGTGGCAGATATGGATTTCCTCCCCCCTGAGGCAGTGTTGGAAGCACTCGGGAACAGGCTGGAGCACGGAATCTTCGGCTACACGTTCGTAGGGGATGAAACGGCGTCAAGCATTAAAGATTGGATTCAAAAACGCCACGGCTGGGAAATCGAGACAACCTGGCTTCAATACAGTCCCGGAGTCGTTCCCGCGATATCAACGATCATTCAGGCACTCACTGTTCCCGGAGACAAAGTACTTGTCCAATCTCCCGTCTATACTCCTTTTTTCAGTCTGGTGGAGGATAATGACAGGGAAATTGTCAATGCACGATTGCACTACCACGAAGGAAGATACTCCATCGACTTTGACGCCTTTGAAGAATCCCTTAAAACAGGTGTGAAGCTATTCCTTCTTTGCAACCCTCACAATCCGAGCGGTCGGGTGTGGACGAAGGAAGAACTGACCAGAATGGCGGAATTATGTCTCAAGTACAACGTCTTGATTGTTTCGGATGAAATCCATTCAGATCTGGTTTATAAAAATTATACACATACTCCCCTTGCCTCTCTCAATGAGACATTCCGGGATATGACGATTACATGCATTGCACCGAGCAAAACCTTTAACCTGGCAGGGTTACAGGCTTCAGCCATGATCACTCCCAATGCTGAAATCAGGGAAAAGATCGCAGGTGTCCATAAAAAGCAAGGCTTCTTTACTCTCAATACACTCGGCATCATTGGGATGGAAACGGCCTATCGCCACGGAGAACAGTGGTTAGAAGAAATCCTGGATTACCTGCAGGAAAATGTGACCGTCACGAAAAAATTCATTGAAGAGCATCTACCTGAACTGCAAGTGGTGGAAGCAGAAGGGACGTATTTACTCTGGATCGATTGCACGAAGTTGAACCTATCCGATGATGAACTGAAGAGTCGACTATTGGATAAAGGGAAACTGGCATTGGAACCGGGTCTGAAATATGGTCCTGGCGGGGAAGGCTTTGTCCGGATGAACATTGCATGTCCAAGAGACACGCTGATGGACGGGCTGGAAAGATTGAGGTCCGCATTGGGATGAGTTGAATTAAAAATGTACCAGGTACGAATCGTCCGGATTCTACCTGGTACATTTTTTTATCGGTCATTTCTTATCGCTTTTGATCTCGCCACAGGCAATGCGTTTACCGGAATCACCCGAGGGTTGTGTCATCCCGTCGTCTTTGTTTTCATCAATGATGAGTGATGTCCCTTCTTTCGTAAAGAGGGATGTCTTCCCCTTTGATAACGTAACCATCGGTGCCATGAGTTTCACCTTCACAGTGCCGTCATCCCCCACGATGAGGTTGGGCAGATCTCCGCCATGGGCCCCTTCAGGATGAAGCAGTCCGTGCTTCGTGTCGTCAGGATTGAAGTGATTACCTGACGATACGAAGTCCGGCCGCTTGCATACTCCTTTTTCATGTATATGGATTCCGTGCTCCCCCGGAGGAAGTCCTTCGAGATCCAATGCGACTTCGACTCCGTCAGATTTCTCCTGAAGGGTCGCATTACCCAGTGAATCACCGTTCTCATTTTTCATTTCCAATTCTAGCTTTTGGGGATTTTCGATGGCACATCCGCTTGCAAGGAGTGTGATCATGACCATATATAGTAGGGAAAAAATTTTCATATCTCTCTTCCTCCATCTCTTCATACTCTTTCACCATTGTTGACTCCCATGGTGAAAATTATTCCTTTTTCCATGAAGAGCAGCTGTATGAAGGACATCCATAGGACGAAAAAAACACGCTCAGGAGGCGTGTTTCGATTTTCTATTCTGTTCTCCTCTGAACCCTTGCTTCTTCTTCCATTTTCTTTGTTTTCAATTCTTCGCGTTTTGAAGCTTTTTGGATGATCCGGAATGTGAGCAGGGCAGCGATCATGAAGATGGCCATTGTGATGCCGGCCGGGATATATTCTGTCTTATCTTCTGGGAAATAGAGAAATAAATTTAATACAAATGAAGAAAGCATAGTAAGCTCCTTTCGAAAACAAACTCTTTGTCCATTATAACAACTCTGTAAAGGACAAACCAACTTCAAATCTTCACGTTTTTTTACGGATTTTTGAACTTCCCCCGACAATTTCCGAGGAAATACCTTTTTTTTCTCTTTAAAAAAACTGCGAACTCCATTAATGGGGTTCGCAGCTCTTTAAGCATTTATTTTACAACCTTGATGTTTTCAATGATGACGTCTTCTTTTGGAAGGTCGTTCTCCCCAACTTCTACGTTAGCGATCTTATCCACAATGTCCATACCGTCAACCACCTGTCCAAACACAGTGTGTTTCTGATCAAGCCATGGCGTTCCACCATTCTCCATGTAGGCATCGACGATCTGTTCCGGGAAACCGGCAGATTTCATCTGGTCTTCCAACTGAGGATCGATGTCACTTTTTTGTACGATGAAGAATTGGCTGCCATTTGTATCAGGACCGGCATTCGCCATCGATAAAGCACCACGGAGATTGAATAATTCAGGTGAAAATTCATCTTCAAATGATTCTCCGTAGATGCTTTCCCCACCCGTTCCGTTTCCATTCGGGTCACCGCCCTGGATCATGAAATCTTTAATGACCCGGTGGAATTTCAATCCATCATAATAGCCCTCTTTACTGTGTTTGATGAAGTTCTCCACGGTTTTAGGAGCCTGCTCGGGGAATAACTTGATCTTGATTGTTCCCATGGATGTTTTCATTTCAACTAATTTTTCGTTTTTAGCAACTTCTGTTGTCAGCTGAGGATAGGTCATATCTTCATCTCCTTTGGTTTCTTCTGCTGTTTTCTGCTTCTCGGATGCTTTTGGCTTTTCTTCAGTGGTATCTCCCTTTTCTGTTTGTCCACATGAGGCAAGAACTAAACCTAGTAAACAGAGGGTAACGATCATTAAACGCTTCATATATGTACCTCCACATGTTACCTTTATAGTAGTTATTTCTCAGTTTCATTCTGCTTACATTATAATAGAGATTGATGTATTAGAGGAGGTTTTTTATGAAAAACATTCAAATTGGTGATTATGTCACAGCTTTTTATAAAACGGGAAAATACGTCGGGGAGGTCACGGGAGAGCGCCCTGGTGCCTTTGTCGTGAAGATTCTGGCTGTCTTAAAGCATCCAAGGCAAGGGGACCTGCATAACCCTCAATCTGTGGATGTACCATTGTTCCATGAACGGAAAGCACTTGCCCACGGCGAGCGTGCCAACATGCCTGAGAAAATGGTCAAGCCATATGACGGAGACATCCCTGAGTACAATGAAACACTTATCCATTCATACGTAACGTTGAAGCAGGAACTTGAAGAAGACGCTTCCCCCCACGCACAAAAGAGCCTTGAAACACTGCAATCCATTCAAAGGGAATACGAATTGATGTATAACCTCACATTTTAATAAAGACGGGGGACGGACCTTCAAATGAAGGTCCGTCCCCCGTCTTTTCATGCAAGCTGGTTATAGAATTTGGAGAGGTCGATTCTGTCGCCGATGGTGGTGGGCTCGGCTTTATCGAGGTATTTTTTGTCTTTTTCGACCAGGTTGTAGATGTGCTGGGTGGTGAGGGCATCATCCAACGCTTTATGGTGCTTTCCGACACCTTCCCTTCCATATTCCTGCACGGCTTTCCATAGCCCCGTCTGGTTCTGATCACCGAAGAAGCGCTTATATTCCATGGATAAATCGACGAATTGAGCTTGGAAAGGAAATGGAACGCCGGACTGAACACAGTTATCGCGCAGTACTTTCATATCCATATTTCCCCACGTTACTACCTTCGCGACCCCCAGGTCATTCAGCCCTTTAAAATAATCAATCAGACATTGGAACGAAATCCCTGAATCCACTTCATTCTGGGTGATGGATAAAAATCGTTTGCAGCGGTTGGTCAGTTTGGGGAATGCAGTCGGTTTTACATAAGAGGAAAACGTATCTGACACTTTCCCATACTCCACCACCACTACCCCGGCCTCGATGATTTCAGGGAAGAAACCTTTGGGGACCCTATGTCGTTCCGGCATAGAAAACTCAAAATCTATAAACACAAGCTGTTCCGCTTTCGCCACGTAAACTCCCTCCTCAAATGTAGATAAGACCCCAATTCATCTATAATAAAAGAATTTTTTCAGGATAATCCTATTTTCCATGCTTCATCCGAAAGGAGAACTGCATGATTAAAATAAGTAGACATGCTCATCATTTCTCCATACTTCTTATTCTTACATTATATCATGCTGAGCCCGGAAATTATGACTAATTCCCGGCTTTCCATGCGAATAAATGTTATTCAGTGGACTATGGACCAAATCTTTAATAAAATGAATATTTAGGTATACGAAATAAAAAACATATAGAAGGTGTTAATCATTTCACAAAAAAGAAAGAATCTAACCATCATGCTCGTGGCCAATTTTCTGGTAGCTGCCAGCGCAACAATGGTGCTGCCTTTTTTATCCCTTTACATCGAAACCTTTGGAACATATAGTCACGAATATGTGCAGCGCTGGTCAGGTTTTGTCTTTGGAGTTACATTCTTAACGGCGTTCTTCATATCTCCCTTATGGGGTCGGATCGGGGATCGTTTTGGATATAAACCGATTCTCCTCATCACCGGATACGGGATTGCAACGTCCATCTTCTTAATGGGGTTTATGCATTCCGTCGGGGGACTGTTCATTCTGCGGGGGATCATGGGTGCGGTGACGGGGTTCATCCCTACATCGATGGCACTCATTTCCTCCCAGACCCCTAAGGAAGAAGCGGGACGAACACTTGGCACCCTTCAGATGGGGACCGTATCTGGCGGTTTATTCGGACCGGTGATTGGAGGACTGTTGGCAGACAATGTGGGATTTTCATACACTTTCATCTTCACTTCGATTGCCATTGCCACTGCTGCGACTGTCGTCCTTCTCGGGATCGACGAACAAAGAAGCAGGGAACAACGGGATCAGCGAAACAAGTACTCGAGTAAAGAAGTCCTCCAGCATATCTTCAGTCATAAACTACTCGTGACGGTCCTGATCCTTTCCTGCCTGATTCAAGTGGCGAACTTCAGCATACAGCCGCTTCTCGCCTTGTATGTCGATGAACTCACCTCTTCTAGTAATCTGGCATTTTTAGCAGGAATCGCCTTTTCTGCCACGGGATTCGGAAATTTGATTGCAACTAGACGATGGGGACAGCTCGGGGACGATATCGGGTACGAAAAAGTTTTATCCATCCTTCTCGTTCTCGCTTCTATCTTCATTGTTCCACAAGCCCTGGCTGTCGAGCTATGGCAGCTTGTCCTTTTCCGGTTCCTGTTCGGGATCGCGATCGGCGGCATGATTCCCTGTGTGACGGCGTATATCCGTCAGGAAGCGCCCTTGAGTATGCAGGGGGAAGTCCTTGGATATAATCAGAGTTTCCGGTTTCTTGGAAATGTTATCGGCCCGGCTTTTGGTGGCATCGTGTCCGGATATATTGGCATTTCTTCCGTTTTTTATGTAACAGGTGCTTTATTCTTGGGGGCATTTGGATTATTATGGTGGAGTATACATCATTCTGAAACCCCAAGCCATGTGAAAGATTACTAGAAAAGTAGAGTGACATATGAGAGTTTTTGCAGGTTATGTAACGGTGATTGGTTTTATGCTCATCTTTTTCACCACCTTATTTTTTGCGACAGGTGAATGGAACAAGGTACAAAGCTTTCAACAGGAATTGGAGCATGCAGTGAGTACCGATTCCATCGACCTGGATCGTACAAGCTTATTAATTGACGGGGACGGTAAGGTCTTTTCTGAAGTGAACCGGCCTTACCGTCTGTATGTCCCGGACGAGAAGATCCCGCCATTCCTAAAGGATATACTGGTCTCATCTGAAGATCAGCATTTTTACGAGCACGTCGGTTTCGATGCTGGCGCAATCCTTCGGGCGGTCGTGAAAAATCTGGTCTTCACCCATATCCAGCAGGGTGGGAGCACCATTACCCAGCAGCTGGCCCGGAACTTATATCTTGGACAGGAGAAAACCTATAATCGCAAACTGACTGAGTTGTTTTATGCCCATGAAATTGAACAATCCTTATCAAAGGATGAAATACTGGAGTTATATATGAACGTCATTTACTTCAGTAATGGAGTATACGGGATTGAAACAGCCTCCCAATACTATTTTCAAAAAAGCGTCACCGACCTTAACCAGGCGGAGATGGCGTTCATCGCCTCGATCCCGAATAATCCGGGGAAATATGATCCCGTTGACCATTTCGATCAAACGAAGATTCGTCAGGAGCGACTCCTGGATATTCTTGTAAGCGCGTCAAAATTATCGAAGGATGAAGCGGAGAAATTAAAGAAGATGCCGATCACTCTGAATGTCCGCAAGAAGACCGACCTCTACCCCGATTATGCCTTTTATGTAGAAAACGAGCTAAAGGAACTGATCGCTCTAAACGAAGGCTATAAGCTGGAACTGGAAAGCGCCGCGTCTAAAGAGGATAAGAATAAAATCGCCAAGAAGCTCGAGAACCGCTTCCAGGACGTGATTTCGTCCGGTGTCCGGATTCAAACGGCATTGCAGCCCGCTCTTCAACAAAAAAGCGTTCGGGCTTTGAATGGTCAGCTGAATGAAGAATTACAGGGAGCATCTGTCACCATCGACAACAAATCAAGAATGATTGTTGCCTTGGCAGGGGGCAGGGATTACAAGAAGTATAATTTCAATCATGCATTTCAAGCCTTCAGACAGCCCGGTTCGGTTATTAAACCGCTGCTCGTATACGGTCCCTATATCGAGAAATTCAAGGCCGGCATCAATGACAAAGTCAATGCCAATCAATACTGTGTCGGCGACTATTGCCCGGTCAACTATGGGGGGACCCAGCCGGGTACGGTGACATTGAAACAGTCCATGGCACAATCCTATAACGGATCGGCGCTTCGTCTCATGGAAAAAGTCGGCATCGAAAAAGCCTTCCAATCCATCTCCCCTTTTTCCTTTGAGAGGGTGATAAAAGAAGATAAAACCTTCGCCTCTTCCATTGGCGGATTCACTTATGGGATGAGTCCCCTGGAATTGACGGATGCCTACACCTCTTTTATTGACGGTCGTTATCAGGAGAGTCATGCCATCATTTCAGTCAGTGACAATAAAGGAAACATTCTTTATCAATGGAAAAAAAATCCGAAGAAAGTCTGGTCAGCAGACACCACTGCTAAAATAAGAAAAATGCTCAATGAAGGGGCGACTTCCGGTACCGGAAGAGCCGCGTACGTATCAAAACCCTTTGTAGGAATCAAAACCGGCACGACCAATAACTATCATGATTACTGGGTGATGGGTTTGACCGATACCCTTACGACAGGCGTTTGGGTCGGCCATGATATCCCCCGTGATATGAGTGAGATCGAACGCCAGCGTCCAAGCCATAAAGTGTGGCAGGAAATCATGGAATGACTTCATATCAAAAAAGCGTCTACAGCATGTGCTGCAGACGCTTTTTCCCTATTATAATTTCACCTTCGACATAATCGGCAGACTTGCCATCACTCCGTTATAAAGCTTCAAAAACACAAAGAAAATCGTCAAAAATAACGAAGACCATGAAAACACCTGCAAACTCACCACTCCGAAAATCCCCCATTTCGAGAGGGACGGACTTATTTTATACACAAAGTAGATAAAATAAGCGAGGGAACTCAGGGCAAAGATGATGAAAAGCCCTATAAAAGACTTTAGACTAACCACAGACACCAAGCCCCCGATGAAGTAAATCATCGAACCTGTACGAACAAGATTATACAACTGCCCATCCGAATCCGTGGCAAAAAACAGCATGGATACCCCATTGATGGTTTCCGCAATCAGTTTTAAAGCCGCGAAAACCATGAAGAAGGCGACCATTAACAGGATCAAAATGGCAAGCTTAAGCTGTATATCGGATAAAAACTCCCTCATGCCCGGGTAGACACCGATTTTTTTGAATACGTCCACGAAGACTCCCACTCCATAAACGGAAAACGTCAGACTAAACAATAGTATCGAAAAAAGGGGTAAATAACTTGTTAAGTATGTATTTTTCACTCAAAACTCTCCCATAACGATTCTTCATCCACTCTCATCATAATCGTTTATGGAGATCTTGAAAAGGGTATAGAATCAGAAGGAACAATGACAATATGCCTATCTACCCTTAACGCCCACAAACAAAAAAACGCCCCTTCTGTTATGGAAGAAAGGGCCGTTTCATTCAAGGGAATGAGAATGGGGTACCACTCTGATATATTCCCTGGATCCAAATGGTTGTCTCCCTCGAGTGGATTCTTGCATCATTTCCTCTTCCACTTCTTCCGTTTCACCATATTGAACCGGTTTGATATTCATACTCGTCGGGTCTTCGGTCTCAATGATTCCCCGATTGAATCGATCTTCGGTTTCCACCATCCACGCAAAGCCAAAAAAAGCAAAAAATATGGTCGTAACCGCTACTGTTTTCTTTTTCATAACTTCACCGCCTTATGGATAGGATTCTCCAATTTGACCGAAACTATTCTGGAAGTGTCGAGATTCGAGGAGAAAATCCAACAAATTTTTCTACGTGCATTTCCACGTATCTTCATATTTAATACTTCTTGAAAGTTGTGATATGAATGGGATGCTGAGTAATGCAAGCATTTATTTTTTACGTTATAATGCTTTTTAGGGTTCAGCTTCGGTCGAGTATTGAAGAATGTTGCCGAATAATGAATAAGGTTGACATGAGACCATGTTGAGAATAAACGATTATAATAAGAGGGGGGTTTTAAATGACTTTATTACATTGGGCAATTGTATCGCCTTTTTTATTTGCGGTACTCATTCCATTTCTATATAAAGCATTTCGGAATGTACATACCGGCTGGTTCGTACTATTGTTACCGGCAGCTTTATTCACGTACTTTTTTCAATTCATCTCCATTACGAGAAACGGGGATACCGTCAAGGAAACCTTGGAGTGGATGCCTTCCTTCGGGATCAACTTCACCGCTTATGTAGATGGCCTTGGATTGCTTTTTGCCATGCTCATCACGGGGATCGGTTCATTGGTTGTCCTTTACTCCATTTATTACTTAGATAAAAAGAAGGAGCAATTACATAATTTTTATGTGTACTTGATGATGTTCATGGGAGCGATGTTGGGCGTTGTCCTTTCCGACAACCTCATCGTTCTTTATATGTTCTGGGAATTCACTTCCATTTCATCATTCTTATTGATCGGTTACTGGTACCACCGTGAGCGTTCCAGATATGGAGCACAAAAATCCATGCTCATCACGGTATTTGGGGGACTCAGCATGCTTGGAGGATTCCTGCTCCTTTATCTGATGGGCGGGACTTTCAGCATCAGGGAATTAGTCGGACAGGCAGATCAGCTTATGACACAGGCGCTTTTCCTTCCTGCCTTGCTTCTGGTACTATTGGGAGCTTTCACGAAATCCGCTCAGTTCCCATTCCACATCTGGCTGCCGGATGCCATGGAAGCACCAACACCGGTCAGTGCATATCTTCACTCTGCCACCATGGTTAAAGCAGGTATTTATCTTGTCGCCCGCTTGAGCCCGGTATTCGCAGAATCAAGCGTTTGGCTGTGGCTCGTCGGCGGCGTCGGGATTTTCACTTTATTCTGGGGTTCTTTCAACGCCGTGAAACAAACGGATTTAAAAGGGATCCTCGCCTTTTCCACCGTCAGTCAACTTGGACTCATCATGTCCCTGTTGGGAGTGGGAGCGGCAGCTCTTCATTACACAGAGCTTGATGATAACATTTATATGGTGGCAACCCTTGCCGCCGTATTCCATTTGATCAACCATGCGACCTTCAAAGGAAGTTTATTCATGGTCGTCGGGATCATTGATCATGAAACAGGTACCCGGGATATCCGAAAACTTGGCGGGCTGATGAACTTCATGCCCATCACGTTCACCATTGCCATCATCGGAGCATTCTCCATGGCCGGGCTCCCTCCGTTCAACGGATTCCTTTCCAAGGAGATGTTCTTTACAGGAATGGTCAGGGTCCTTGAAATGGATATTTTCAACCTGGATACATTCGGCATGATCTTCCCGCTCCTTGCCTGGGTAGGAAGTGTGTTCACGTTTATTTACAGTATGATCCTGGTCTTCAAAACCTTTACCGGGAAGCACCAACCCGAGAAACTTGAAAAGAAACCGCATGAAGCACCTCTTGGTATGTTGATCTCACCGATCATCTTGGCTTCGCTCGTGGTCATCTTCGGTTTCTTCCCGAATATCCTGTCAGAGCGGATCATCGCGCCAGCTGTGGAGGCAATCACGCCGAGCCTTATCCAGGAGGGACATGAGGTCGAAACGCATATTTCATTCTGGCATGGATTTACACCTGAGCTATTCATGACATTTGGGGTCATTCTATTCGGTATCCTGTTGTATCTCCTCTTTCCTTCATGGAAAAAGGTGTACACATGGATCCCTGAACGCTTTACGTTGAATTCTTTCTATGATGGGGGACTGATTAAGAGCGAGCGAGGCGCACACAATTTCACAAGCGGCTATATGACAGGCTTTATCCGTACGTATCTGGTGTACATCTTCTCCTTCTTGATTGCCATATCATTGTTTTCACTGTGGTTCAAAGGAGCGTTCACCATCAATACGGAAGAGCTTGCGCCGGTCGGAGTATATGAGATTGCCATTGCGCTTCTCCTTGTCATCAGTTCGGTCACCATCCTGTTTGCGAAATCACGACTGACGTCCATCATTTCGCTCGGTGCTGCAGGATATACGGTTTCATTATTCTTTGTCTTATTCCGTGCACCGGACCTTGCCCTGACACAGCTTGTCATTGAAACCGTGTCGGTGGCCCTGTTCCTGCTTTGCTTCTATCATCTGCCTAAATTAAGCAGGCATGAAGAACGTATGCGGTTTAAACTGGGGAATGCTTTGATTTCAATCGGAGTCGGAGTGGTCGTCTCATTATTTGCCATTTCTTCCTACAGCTCGAAAATGTTTGATTCCATTTCGAAGTATTATATTGAGAATACCCATGATAAAGCCGGCGGGGAAAACATGGTCAACGTCATCCTCGTAGACTTCCGTGGGTTTGATACCATGTTTGAAATCTGCGTCTTGGCCATTGCGGCACTCGGCATATTCTCCATGATTAAATTGCGCCTTACAAGGAGGGATGAAGGATGAAAACAAAAGTGAAAACGAATGATGTCATCCTGCAGACCGTTACCAATGTGGTCGCATTCATCATCATCCTGTTCTCGTTGCGACTTTTCTTCTCGGGTCACTACACCCCGGGGGGAGGATTCATCGGGGGCTTGATGACGTCGGGGGCCATTGTGTTACTGTTACTCGCTTATGACATCAAGACCGTCGCCACCATTTTACCGGTGGATTACAAGATCATCACGGCGATCGGACTATTCTTTTCAGTGGCCACGGGTGCCGGGGCTTTATTATTCGATGTTCCGTTCCTCACCCACGCGTACGATTATTTTCACCTTCCCCTGTTAGGGAAGACATCGCTGCACACAGCCGTTCTCTTTGACACAGGCGTGTATCTGGTGGTCATCGGAGTCACCATGACCATTATTCAAACGATTGGGGTGAGCGAATAATGGAAATCATCATGGCCGTCGTCGTCGGAATTCTATTCACAAGCGCTGTGTACTTAATGTTATCCAAGAGCTTGCTCCGGATCATCATCGGGACAGCCCTATTAAGCCACGGTGCCCATTTATTGATCCTTTCCGTGAGTGGACTTAAGGGAGGGGCTGCACCTCTGCTCGGGGAACACGCTAAAGACTATGTAGATCCCCTGCCACAGGCATTGATCCTTACGGCAATCGTCATCAGCTTTGGAGTGACAGCTTTCTTCCTCGTTCTCGCTTATCGGGCATATCAGGAGCTTGGCACAGATAATATGGATCAGATGAGAGGTAACGAAGGAAATGACTAACTTATTAATACTACCGATTCTAATCCCGTTATTCACGGCGATTATCTTAATGTTTATCAGCAAATATGTGAAACTGCAACGAGGGATATCTGCTCTGTCGACATTGGCGACCGTCGCAGCATCCCTTGTCCTGATCAATACGGTTCACCAGGATGGAATCCAGACGGTGAACCTCGGAAGCTGGGAAGCTCCTTTTGGGATCACCCTCGTTTCCGACATGCTCTCTGCCTTACTTGTGACTACGACAAGTATCATAGCCCTTGTCGTGCTCATCTACTCGTTTAAGTCGATTGGAGTGGACAGGGAGCGATTCTACTATTATCCTGTCGTTCAGTTTCTATTGGTTGGAGTGAACGGGGCTTTCACGACAGGTGATATCTTCAACCTATTCGTCTTTTTCGAAGTAATGCTTATGAGTTCTTATGTCCTGCTGGTCCTTGGCGGGACGAAGGCGCAGCTGCGTGAAGGGATTAAATACATTCTGGTGAATGTCATCTCCTCTGCCCTATTCGTCATTACCGTTGCCTACTTGTATTCAGTCGTTGGAACCCTGAATATGGCGGACATTTCGAGGAAAATAGCCATAGTGGATCAGCCGGGCATCATCACGAGCATCGCTATCCTGTTCCTCTTGGTCTTTGGCCTTAAAGGTGCGATCTTTCCTCTGTACTTTTGGCTGCCCGGCTCTTATAGTGCACCGCCGACACCGGTCCTTGCACTGTTTGGGGCACTGCTTACAAAAGTCGGAGTTTATTCGATCATACGGACATACACACTATTTTTCTATCACGATACCGGTTTCACCCATGAGATCCTGAGCATGCTTGCGATCCTCACCATCGTTCTCGGCTGTATCGGTGCCATTGCCTATTGGGATGTTAAGAAGATCATCATCTATAACATCGTCATTGCTGTAGGTGTGATTCTTTTCGGGGTATCGACAATGAACCCTGAAGCACTGGAGGGAGCCATTTATTACCTGGTTCATGACATGATCATCAAGGCCGCTTTATTCCTTCTGATCGGCGTCATGATTGCCATCACAGGCACGTCCAACCTGAAGAAAATGGGCGGATTGATCAAGCACTATCCATGGCTTGGATGGACATTCCTCGTCGCTGCATTCTCCCTTGCCGGTATCCCGCCTTTAAGCGGTTTTATCGGGAAATTTTTAATCGTACGGGGGAGCTTTGCGGCAGAAGACTATGTAGGTGCAGGTGTCGTCCTCGCATCCAGTCTGTTGGTGCTCTACTCTGTCATCAAAATTTTCGTGAATGGTATTTGGGGAAGCCCCAAGGAATATAACGGAGTGTCAAAGGGAGACGCCCGTTACTTATGGATGACGTCTGCTGTACTCGTCGTGCTCGCTGTAGGCTACGGCCTTGGTGCAGAAGCGATTCGTCCACTCTTTTCACAAGCAACCGAAGTACTGGTGAATCCGAATCTTTATATAGACGCAGTGTTAAAGGAGTAATGTAGAATGGCTTTTCAAATCTTATTAAACTTTTTCCTGGCCTTTGTCTGGATGTTTCTTTCGGTATCCTTTACTTCTCAGTCATTCTTTATTGGCTTTTTACTAGGATTGCTTGTTATCTTTGCATTCAGGAGATTTTTCAACTCCCGGTTTTATTTATTGCGGGTGGCTGCGGTGATCAGTTTATTCTTCCTCTTCTTGAAGGAACTGATCATGGCAAACATCTCGGTGTTAAAAACGGTTCTGAAACCGAAGTTGGACTTCCAGCCGGGCATCTTCGCTTTACCGACAGAATTAAAGACCGATTGGGAGATTACGCTCTTGGCGAACCTGATCACACTGACACCTGGGACACTGGTCATGGATGTGTCGTACGACAACAAGATTCTTTATGTTCATGCCATCGATATGCCGGATGTTGATGAAGCCATTAATGAAATAAAGGATTCGTTTGAAAAAGCCATCATGGAGGTGAGCCGCTAATGTTACATCTGATCTTTCAAATCACGTTATTATGCGTCTCCATATCCATGCTCGGCCTCGTTTACAGAGTGGTGAAAGGTCCCACGATCCCTGACCGGGTAGTGGCACTCGATGCAATCGGGATCAACCTGATCGCCATCATTGCACTCGTTTCGATGATGCTCGATACGTACGCTTTTCTTGAAGTGATTTTGCTTCTCGGAATCCTGGCTTTCATCGGAACCGTCGCCTTTTCAAAGTTCCTGGAGAAAGGGGAGATCATCGAACGTGAGCGAGATCATTAGATTTTTCATCGGATTCTTTTTAGTCATTGGAGGATTTCTCAGCCTTGTCACGGCTTTTGGCGTATTGAGACTTCCTGATGTATACACGAGAAATCATGCTGCTTCTAAAAGTGCGACGCTCGGGGTCATGTCGATCCTGCTCGCCACATTTCTTTACTTTTATCTGGAGCATGGCCATTTCAATTCAAGACTGATCCTGGCCATCGTCTTCATCTTTGTCACAGCGCCGGTTTCCGGCCACCTCATCTCTCGCGCCGCCTATAATACCGGCGTCAAGCTTTGGGACAAAAGTGTACGGGATGATTTAAAGGATAAAGAACAATACGAGCGTCAGAACAATCAATAAGAAACACAAAAAGGCTTGACCCGAATTATTAAAGGGTCAAGCCTTTTTCTATTTCCTAGCGTTGATACAAGTGATCTTCAACACTTCCATCTTGTTTGTGCACAACCAGAGTCCCGGAATGATCCGTCACATAGTCTTTCGCTTTCGAAAGGAGTTTGTCCTTTGTACTCTCAACCAGGATGGCCCTCTTCCCGTCGGACTTCTTTAACTGCCAGCCGTCGTCATGAGGGGTGATGTGATATTCAACCTTATCCGATGTATCCCCCTCTTCAGATTGATGGGCACGGTCAGTGGCGATCGCAATCGCCCTTCCCTCTTCATATCCTTCATCCAAAAGGGCATTGGCAATCTCAATGGCTTTGTTCCGTACGTCCGCAGGCAGGTTCTTTAGTGAATCAGGGTAATCATTTCTTGTCCAACTCATTTGCATTTGCCTCCTAATGTATTGGTTAGTTATTGATTTCCCATTTCTTCACTGATTAAACATTTCAGTTTGCCGTCAGCGTTTCGGTACCACTGCCATCGTGCAGCGCGATACACAGATCAATTGATCGTCCTCATCTGTAAGCTTAATGTCCCATACCATGGTGGTCCTGCCCTGATGCATGACCGTACCCGTCGCAGTGACGATGCCTTCCCGCTTCGCTTTAATATGGTTTGCATTGATTTCAAGGCCGAAGCATATTTCTTTATCCAGGTCGATCAATTGTACCGCGCCTATACTCGCAACCGTTTCTGCAAGTGCAACCGAAGCCCCCCCATGAAGGAAGCCGAAGGGCTGTCTCGTCTGTTCATTCACCGGCATCGTCGCAATGACCTTACCCTTTCCCAGTTCTACAAATTCAATCCCTAACGCACTGATCATTGTATTCTCCGTATTCACTTGAATTCCCCCATTTAATAGTCTTCTCTACTATACTTTTCGAGAAAGTGTGTGAAAATCCTCTATTTTCCCTGCCCCGCCAGTCCTGCCTTCGATTGATGAATAATCCGTTGAACAGTTTCATACATTTCCTTAGAGCATTTTTAACGAAAGGAGTTTTATGTTATGTATCGGTACCACCCTTTTTATCCACCTGTTCAACGCCCCTACTCGCCGATCCACTCGAGGTCCCAACCTGTTCCATCCTATAATCGGACCTACCCTCCTGTCGAAACGAAAACATTCATGTCTTCGGCAGGGAAAACGTTAAGCTTACTGGGAGATGCCCAAAAGGTGCTTCAGAAAATCAACACTTCCAAAGACTTCGCCTCAAAATTCATGAACGCCGCACAGCAATCGAACCTACCTGAAGTACATAAACTACTTCAAACCATCGGTACAAGGGTACAGCCGATTGTATCGTTCAATCCGGATGGAGTCCGCCTCGTATTTGACGAAAAGCTTGGGCAGGTGGATTGCTGCCACTTAATCGTGATTGTTCGTTGGACTTGAAAGAGAATGATTCATGATGCACAAAAAAAGAAGCGAGGGAGCCCCGCTTCTTTTCTTTATAAAATGATCGCTGCGATCCAGCCGAACAGGATCAGTGGAATATTATAGTGTAAAAAGGTTGGGACACATGTATCCCAGATATGATTATGCTGGCCATCGGCGTTCAATCCCGCTGTCGGTCCAAGCGTACTGTCTGATGCCGGAGACCCTGCGTCCCCAAGTGCACCTGCTGTACCGACAATCGCAATCGTTGCGAGAGGGCTGAATCCAAGCTCCATGGCAAGTGGGACGAAGATGGCTGCAATGATTGGAATCGTGGCAAATGAAGAACCGATGCCCATCGTCACCAGCAGCCCGACGACGAGCATGATAAGGGCCGCCAAAGCCTGGTTGCCGCCGATGACATCAGCCGTCGCCTTTACCAATGTTTCTACATCACCCGTTTCCGATACCACTGCTGCAAATCCGGATGCCGTGATCATGACAAAGCCGATAAAGGCCATCATTTTCATTCCTTCATTCAGTAACCCGTCTGCTTCTTTCCATTTAACCGATCCAGAAAGATATAAGACGGCAATACCTGCCAGCGCCCCGAAGATCATCGATTCCAGCTGAAGCTGAACGTATAAGGCCACTACGATTGATATGAGAGCGAAAACCATCGCCCTTTTATTGTAAACGACCTTTTCATCAGCAATGACTTCTTTAGCTTCACTGTAGTCCCTAGGCTTGCGATAACTCACAAACACAGCAATCAGTAATCCGATCACCATTCCACCTATCGGGAGAAGCATGGCTTTCGGAATATCGCTCATGTTGATTTCCATTCCACTCGATGCCATGTTCTGAGCGATGATTTCATGGAACTGTAGTCCGAATCCTACTGGCAAAAGGATATACGGAGCCGTGAGTCCAAACGTGAGCACCGATGCGATCAAACGCCTATCGATCCGCAACTCCGTCATCACCTTCAATAAGGGAGGGATCAGAATCGGAATAAAAGCGATGTGAATCGGAATCACATTTTGAGAAAAACAAGCCATGATTAAAATAGAAATAACAATAAGTGCTTTCGAAAGGGCTGTCTTTCTTGAATCCCCTTTTTTCCCGACGACCTTCAATACCCAGTCAACGAGTAGATTCGGAATTCCCGTATAGGAAATCGCAACTGCAAATCCACCCAGCAGGGCGTAACTTAACGCGATGCTCGCCCCACCGCTAATTCCCTCTGTAAATATGGATATCGTCTCGTCCAATCCCAGTCCGCCCGTCAATCCCCCGACTAACGCACCAGTAATCAGAGCGAATACAACGTTCACACGCGCAAGGCTCAATACGAGCATGACTAGTACCGCTATCACAACTGCGTTCATAACTGCTTCCTCCTTTTGATCCTTCATTTATCATTTCATTGCTTTAGTTCGCTAAATTGGTAGAGTAATAAAATCACGATTTCAACTTTAACAAGATAAAGAGAGTTTGTCAATACTTTAGAAGGGTGAAAGATGGAGTGGGAATTTTTTCATAGGTTTCGATGTGGTGGTTGCGGGGGGAGGATGATGCGATGGGTGTCGGTTCCGCAAGAAGGTGTATTCCATTAAATGTTAATCGGCTGGTTTTATTCATTTTTTCTTTATTTGCGTCATTTACTAATTATACCCAATACTTCTCCACCCCCACTCCCTCCGAAAACAAATAATAAAAAAGAGCCTCCTCCCAGCGCCCCTAAGCTCTGGCACTGAAAAAAGACTCTCCCGTCGTGCAAATGAGATTATTTCTCTAAAGGCTCAAAACGTTCGACCAGTAAGGCAAGGGTTCTTGCCATGACGCCTGTGGCCCCTGAAGGCCCGAGATCATGGCTTCCTTTCGTGGTAGCCGTTCCAGCGATGTCCAAGTGTACCCAAGGAAGTCCTTCGGCGAATTCACCGACGAAGGCTCCCCCCATGATGGCATGGCCTGCACGTCCCGGTGAGTTGTTCAAATCGGCAATATCACTTCCCCGTACCCGCTTTTTATCATTTTCCGTATAAGGAAGGCGCCAGATAAATTCACCTGATTCACCTGAAGCTTCCAGCACCTGCTCGAAGAATGCTTCATGATTTGTGAGGGCGCCGGTTTTATCCTCACCGAGAGCCACGATGACTCCACCGGTCAAGGTTGCAACATCCACTAAATAGTTGGCTCCCTGATGCTTTGCATAGGTCATACCGTCAGCAAGAGCGAGACGCCCCTCTGCGTCCGTATTTAACACTTCAATGGTTTTACCGCTCATGGAGGTAATCACATCGTCCGGCTTGAATGCAGAGCCGCTCACCATATTGTCCGTTGACGGGATGACAGCAACGACATTTTGTTCAGGTTTGATTTCGCCGATGATTTCCATGGCACCGAGTACTGCCGCTGCGCCGCCCATATCGGTTTTCATACCGACGATTCCATCTTTTGGCTTCAGGGAGTAGCCGCCTGTGTCGAACGTGATCCCTTTCCCGACTAAACCGATGACATCTTTCCAGTCCTCTTTCCCGTTGTACTTAAGGACGATCATCTTCGGAGGTTCAACGGATCCCTGGTTCACGGCAAGGAGTGCGCCCATTCCGAGGTGCTCCATTTCTTCCTTGTCGAGGATTTCCACCTCGAAGTTGTATCGTTCAGCCAGTTTCAGAGCGTACTCCGCCAATTTTGTCGACGTTAATAGATTACCAGGTGTATTCACCAGTGTACGGGCTGAGTTTACTCCATTCCCGAAGGCAGAACCGATGTGTAAAGCCGTCTCCACTTCTTTCGAATCTCCATTTGTAAAAAATTCGATCGCTTCTACGTGTACTTCCGGTTCATTTGATTTCTTCTTATAACCGTCGAATTCATAGGTAGACATCGTAAAGGCTTCCATGAAGGCATGGGCCACGTCCGTTGCCGCCATCTCCTCAGAAACAAATGTGTCGAGTGCGACAGAAAACGAGGACACTTTCATATTTTTTAAAGATTTGGACGCTGTCCCCAATGATTCTTTCAATAGATCAAACGTAAGCTCCTTTTGTTTTCCAAGTCCTACGAATACTATTCTTTTCGCTTCAATTTTTCCAAACGTATGTATCTTGGATACTTTTTTGTGCTTGGAAGAAATGTCCCCATCCTTCACAAGCTGTGTAAGATAGCCTTCAAACTTATGATCGAGCTCTTTCAGCTCCCCTTCGAATGTCGGCTGATTGTAAATACCTACGATCAGGCATTCTCCATTTGCATTGTTTACTTCATTTTGATTGATTGAAAATTTCATGTATACAGACACCTCCACTCTCTATTATAGCGGAGATGTCCAATTATTTCGACTTTCTAACAATCTACTGTTCAACGTTATACGAGGGGGGAATAGGGTATGATATAATGAGAACATTATTTTTATTCAATCAATTGAAAGGGTGGCATTTCACAGCATGGAAGTATTGTATAATTTTCCATTATGGGCGTCTTTATTTTCCATCTTTTTTGCTCAATTTGTAAAGGTTCCCATCCAGTTTATTGCGACGAGGGAATTGAATTGGTCATTGATCACCTCGACAGGCGGGATGCCGAGCTCCCATTCAGCAGCCGTGACTGCATTATCCACCGGGGTCGCCCTTGAAGTAGGACTCTCTTCTCCTATTTTCGCCGTATCTGCCATGTTTGCCATCATTACGATGTTTGATGCAACGGGTGTCAGAAGGCAGGCAGGAGAGCAGGCGATCGTCCTCAATCAATTGATGGTGGACTTCCAGCGCTTCATGTCAGAAGCCAAAGGCTGGCAGAACAAACCTGAACAGGAGAAGCGCAAGGAACTGAAGGAATTACTTGGTCATAAACCTATAGAAGTATTCTTTGGCGGACTTTCAGGAATCATCCTGACCCTTCTGCTTCATTATTTATTCATCGCCTAGGAGTGTGAGCATGAAAATCGTTTCCATTTGCCCCAGTAATACAGAAATCATTGATTATCTGGGATTGACACCCCTTCTTGCAGGCGTCGATGATTACTCCGATTATCCCGGGGAGGTAAAGTCCCTTCCGCAGCTCGGACCGGACCTTTCGATTAACATGGATAAGCTGGAGTCATTGAAGCCGGATCTGGTGTTTTCATCCTTAAGCGTACCTGGTATGGAAAAGAATATAGAAGAACTTGAAAGAAGAAATATTCCCCACATCACCTTGAATCCCCAGAGTTTCACTGATATTGCCGATGATCTCTTAACAGTAGGAAAAGCGTGTGGGATCGAAGAACATGCCTTAAAACGGCGACAGGAATTCATGGATACTGTCGAACGTTTAAAGACGATCGGGGACAAGGTTTCAAATCCTCCCTCCCTTTATTGGGAGTGGTGGCCTAAACCGGTCTTCACCCCCGGAAGGGTCAATTGGCTGACCGAATTAAGCACAATGGTCGGTGCGCGGAACCTTTTTGAAGATGTGGACTTGGCAAGTGTTCAAACCGAATGGGAGGACGTATTGAAGCGTAACCCGGATTACATCTGCCTGGCATGGGTAGGCGTCAGGCAAAGCAGGGTCAAGCCTGAGATCGTGAAGAACCGCCCTGGTTGGAATACACTTGATGCTGTACAAGAAGATCGAATTTTCGTCCTGGAAGAAGCACTCTATTGCAGGCCATCCCCTCTTTTGTTAAAAGGGGCCGTGAAACTTGCCCGGTTGCTTCATCCTGATTTGTATAATGATTCTGCGATCTGATAGACATAAAAGAACATGCCTGCTCACGTATATGCGAGCAGGCATGTTCTTTATTCTTTGTCCTTAAAGATTTCTCACTCCATCAGTTCTTCTGAACAGAGGCATCATAAATCGAATCAACCGCCTTCTTCAACGCAGCATCAAACTCTTCTTCGGATTGATCGGCACTTAGGTCAGTTGCCAATGCCCTGGAGAAACTTGCAATCACCCCGTCATTTTCTTTCAGCTTTTCATTCGCTTCATCACGTGAATAGCCGCCGGAAAGTGCGACGACCCGCACGACACGTGGATGCTCAACCAACTTTTTATACGCATTCGCTTTCGTCGGGATCGAGAGCTTCAGCATGACGTTTTCCTCTTCTGATAGTTCATTCAAGTGTTTCAAGATTTCATCACACAAAATCTCTTCAGATTTTTCCTTTTGTTCACTATGGATATTGACTTCGGGTTCGATGATCGGGACCAAACCGGCAGCAATGATGCGTTTTCCGAACTTGAATTGCTGTTCTACGACTTCTTTGATGCCGCTCGTGTTCGGTTCATGGATGACAGAGCGCATTTTCGTGCCGAAAATCTTCCGTTCAGAGGCACGGCGCAGTGTCTCATCCAAGTCAGGGATTGGTTTCATGAGCTGCACACCGTTCTCTTCTTCCGCCAGTCCTTTATCCACTTTCAGGAAAGGGACGATGCCTTTATCTGCAAGATAATCCCCTGTATATTTACCTTCGATTTCCCGGTCCATCGTTTGTTCAAACAGAATGACACCAAGGATCCTGTCGGGGCTGAAGGATGGGGAAGTGATGATTCTCGTCCGCATTTCATGGACCTTATCAAACATTTCGTCCTCATTTGAGTAGGAGTCTTCCTTCACACCGTACCCTGCTAATGCTTTCGGTGTACTGCCACCGCTTTGATCAAGGGCCGCGATGAATCCTTCTCCGTTCTTCATTTTGTCGAATTGACTTTTGTTCATATCTTCCACTCCTTTTAATTTCGAATCTCACTTTACTTTTCCCCTATTTACACTGTTGCTAAACAGATTGCATCTGGCCGGCACATAAATAAAGCACGCAGTTCGACTGCGTGCCCGTCTCTATTCTTTTTCAGGTGATAAAATCTGCTGCCTGAAAACTTGCATGGATTTGTTCTCATTAAGATCGGTCAAATCCTGTTCGGATAACTCACCTGTCCCCATCTGGATTACATAGACGTCCAGTGTCTGCTTGCCCCATTCATTAAAAACGTCGTCCACCGTTTCATAATAAAGATCTACTTTATTTCCTTTGATTGCACTCCCTGTATCGGCAACGACCCCGTATCCATAATGCGGGATAAACAGGATGGTACCGATGGGATAGACGGAAGTATCCGCTGCGATCGTCGAATACAGATCACGCTTCACTTTCACTCCCGAATATGTAATGCCATAAAGGGGATGACCAGGGTCCTTCCCCGTCGATTCAACGCCGGCAGTATAGCCCGTCGCTACCACCGTATGTTTCGTATATTGATTCCAATCAATGGATTCTTCCAATGTTGCAGGCTTAACAGAAGCACTGGCTGACACTTTTGTCTCATTACCTGTAAACCTTTTAAGAAACTTGAATGACAAATGCAGGGGATTTGTCTTATGCTCTTTATCTTGGAGACTCTTTTGATCATTGTCACCCTTGTCCATCATCCAGGTTTTAAAGGTTTGCGCCTCTACCCCCGACACTGATTGAAAGGTCGTGCCGAGTGCAAGGATAAACAAACTGACCATAACGAATCTTTTTGTCCAACTTTTAAACAGATTCATGTATTCACTCCTCCCACCCTACATACTTCCCATTGGGGAGGAGATATATGCATAAATTGATAAAAAACTCGAATAGTTTCAATATTTGGAAATTATTCCGCTTTTAATTTTAGGGGAAAAGTCCTTTAAAACCAGGCTATTCTATACTTCAACTAGTATGTTCTAATTTCTAAAATATTTTCTTAGAGAATTAATATTTATGAGAAAGTGCCTGGAAACAGGGACCGTTCCTTTCCGCTCCAGGCACTTGCTTTCCGGCGGGGAGGAAGTCGAGCTACAGCGGCTAGCCCCTCCGAGGTCATAAGCTAAATGGTCCACGAAGGCAACATAACGCCTTCTTAGGCCCATTCATCTTATGCTTGTCGGGGCTGAGCGAGCCGCTTCCGCTTTTCGATCCTTTCCTCTATTCCCGCAGAAGTCACGTGCCTTCCGCTTCAATCCACTCTGTGCTTTAATACTAAAAATCTTGACTATCTAACAAGGAATACCCAAAACACTAAAAGCTCTAATAGATTTTGTGTCGGATAATCACTTTATAAATGAATACCAAACTTTAATCGTCCTAAATAAAAAACCCGTTCAACCTTGGGACTTAGGCTCCCGGTTAAACGGATGTGGTTAGAACATGCGATATCCTTTTGCTCTTAGGATTCTCATGACGATACCTGACAGGATGGCACCTGCGAGGCCGCTTCCGAGAATCACGAGATCGGCTACGGCCAAGTGACTGAGTCTTGTCCCAAGTTCTGAAAAAGACTCACCTGCATTTCGGAAATAATCTATAAAACGAACTTCGTCCACGATAAAAATTACGACAATCGGATAAATGATGGCCATGATCCAAGTCATGCGCAATAACATATTTAACAAAAACCCTATTCCGAAAAATAGAACAAAAAATAGAAGCATCGATATAATCATTACATGTATAGGCATTTCAAATTACACCTCCATAACACTAAAGAATAGTGTACCCCGAGTGAAATGTAAGCGTCAATATTTTCAGGGAAAGATTTGTCACTTATTCACAAAATAAACTTATTTATCATCCACACATGAAAAAACAGACCCAACAACGGTTTCCATACTTCACAAGGGAAGTATCCACCTTCGTTAGGTCTGCTTTCATCCTCTATCCTTTAGGGGGTTATTTCTGTTTCCCGCTGCCTCCACAGCACGGACACGTTTCAGAACCACCCAATACTAACTGAAAATATCCTTTTCCTGAACAATAAAGACAGTATTTCGTTTTAGCATTCGCAGTAGCTCTCATTCTTCCCTCTCCCTTTTCTTTAATTTCTTAATTTTCTGATAATATATCATCTATCCGAAATAAAGAAAAGGGACATTATAGGGGATGTACCTTTAAGAAAGCGAATACATTTATGTTTTTCTTTCATTATCTCTTTCTTTCTTAAAATTTACAGAATTTTATAAAAATAATCGGTATTCTGTGTACGCGAACTGGTCACCTGGATTGATTCCTTCTATCATATTCAAGTTGTGCTGAGAGCCCATTCGTTTGATCATCTCATGCACCATCACAGATGCCTTCTCATCTGTCAATAGTTCCTGAGGGGACTTCCACTGGACATCCCATAATTCAGCTTCTTCTTTTTCAATAGAAGAAATTCCCTTATTCTCCAGCAGAAAGATCATCATATTATCGCTGATGTCCTGTTGGATGACCCCTGATCTTACACCGATGATCCCTTTGATGGTCGTATGTAATCCCGTTTCTTCCTTCACTTCTCTTATGACTGCTTCATCGACTGTTTCCCCGGCGTTCACAAATCCTGCAGGCAGGGACCACATCCCCTTCAATCCGCTGTATTTCTTTTTCACCACCAGCCATTTACCATTTTCATCAATGACAAGACCTGCAACGGCCAACCACACCTTACCCCTTTTCATTATAAGCACCTCCGTCTACTTTCTCCCATAATAAAAAGCAGAGTGGAATCCACTCTGCTTTCATTCAATCATTCAAGACTTAAAAGAACTTGAATTTCCCTTTTTTAAACACTAGTGATGGTCCACCGACCATGTAAAGAGCACGGTTGTCGACAACCTTCTTCATGAAGGAAGCCTTTGTACCTGTGATCTTCTTGCCGTAAACAACACCAATTGCATCATCTTCACCGAGGGAACATACTGTACCTTTGATGTCTGGAGTAAATAATTCCAGCTCCTCTTTACCTTGCAGTAAAGAAGCGATGTTGCGGGCACATACTTCACCTTGTTGCATGGCGATTTGTGCAGTCGGTGGATACGGGCGATCCGTTTCTTCATTAATCATCAGTGAGCAGTCACCGATGATGAAGATGTTGTCGTGACCTGGTGCGCGAAGATCTCTGTTGATTTTTACGCGGGCACGCATGTTTTCGATTCCAGCTCTTTCGATGATGGAGTTACCGCGGACACCTGCAGCCCATACAATCGTACTGGCTTTGATTTCTTCGACTTCATCTTCACCTTTAGCGATTAGAACGCTGTCTGCTTTTGCTTCCTTTAATGGAGTTCCGATATGGAATTCCACGCCTTTTTTCTCAAGCTTTGCACGGGCGTATTTCACTAGCTCCGGATCGAATCCAGGAAGGATCATTGGCGCAGCTTCCACACATACGATGCGCACTTTCTTACGGTCGATATCATATTCATGACAAAGCTCAGGAACACGGTTACCAAGTTCCCCAAGGAATTCGATACCGGTGAAGCCTGCTCCACCTACAACGATGGTCAAGCGTTCATCGTTCAATTCTCCCTCGTTCTTATACGTAGCAAATTGCAATTCAATGTGCTCACGGATTTGACGGGCAGAGTTGATGTTTGAAATCATGAATGCATGCTCATGAAGGCCTTGGATTCCGAATGTTTCTGATTCTGCACCCAGTGCAACGACCAGGTAGTCGAATTCTACTTCGCCTTCACCCGTGATGACTTTCTTCTCTTCCACCTTGATATCTTCAACAGTCGCTTGCAGGAAGTTCACTTTGCTCGTGTTGACAACATCCTTCACGTCGTAGCGCACACGATCGTGATGAAGCGTACCTGCGGAAGCTTCGTGTAACCAAGTGGTTTCATAGTGATAATCGTTCTTATTAATTAAAATAATTTCTGCTTCATTTGTTCCGAGTTGCTTTTGAAGACGGGTTACCGTCATTAATCCACCATAACCTGCACCTAATACAACGATTCTTGGCTTTCTCAACTGAATCACATCCACCTTTTTTTGATAAATTTGCTTTGGATACTCTTAGAGTCCTCCACATTATGCGTTTTTATCCCGTTCAATATGATGCTATTATCTTTTTCCCTATTAAAAGGAAACTAAAACAAATCAAACGCGATGTTTTTTCCCCATTGAAGAAGGAAATAGTGTATAAAAAATATGAGAACAAAAGTATGTGACCTTTTTCACGAACTACTTCATAGCTATGCGAAAATTGTCATAAATCCTTAACAATATGTCTACATTACATAATATTCTTTTTGTGATGTATTTTCAAGATGTATATCGTAAATTGAAAACTTATGAATATTTAAATAATAGTACACAAAAGTTAGAAACTCTTTCTACCCGAAACGTCTTACAACCACTCGGATAAAAGTCTGATTATTCCCACTAATATGCCGATTATTGTGAAGAATCGAGACCGGTATGTTAGAATAAATGAATACGAAATACATCTTAATTGTTGGAGGGATCCAGTTGAAGGAAGATCAAAAAGTGTATGATATTACGATCATAGGCGGCGGTCCAACCGGGCTGTTTACAGCGTTCTATGGCGGCATGAGAAAAGCATCAGTTAAGATCATCGAAAGTTTACCACAACTCGGGGGGCAGCTTGCTACTCTATATCCTGAGAAATACATATATGACGTTGCCGGTTTTCCTAAAGTGAAGGCCCAGGACCTGGTCAATAATTTAAAAGAGCAAATGGCGAAATTCGAAACGACCATTTGTTTGGAGCAGGCCGTAGAAGGTGTAGAAAAACAGGCTGACGGTATGTTCAAGCTCACCACCGATAAAGAAGTTCATTTCTCAAGAACGATCATCATCACGGCAGGAAACGGCGCCTTCCAGCCACGCCGCCTGGAACTTGAGCACGCATCCGGGTTTGAAGGGAAAAACCTTCATTATTTTGTTGATAACCTGGAGCATTTCAGAGATAAGAAAGTGGTCATTTGCGGTGGCGGAGACTCTGCTGTTGACTGGGCTCTTATGCTTGAGCCGATCGCAGAAAAAGTTTATCTCGTACATAGACGGGATAAATTCAGGGCTCATGAACACAGCGTAGAGAATTTACACAACTCCAAGGTTGAATTGAAAACACCATACGTCCCATCTGAGCTGGTCGTTGATGAGGAGAAGATCAATCAGCTCGTATTGGAGGAAACGAAAGGCGATGAAAAGGAAATCATCGACCTTGATGAGTTAATTGTAAATTTCGGATTTGTCTCCTCCCTCGGTCCGATCAAAGATTGGGGTCTTGAGATTGAAAAGAACTCAATCGTGGTCAATTCCCGAATGGAAACGAATATCCCTGGCATTTATGCTGCCGGTGATATCAGTACGTATGATGGTAAAGTCAAGCTTATCGCCAGCGGATTCGGGGAGGCACCGACAGCGGTGAATAACGCGAAGGCCTATATGGATCCCAAGGCACGGGTACAGCCAATGCACAGTACGTCCATGTTTACCGATTAATTCCATTTGCAAGGTTCAGGATATCGATTCCTGAACCTTTTTCTCATTTATAGAAGATCGACTCCTCTTCATCATGTCCTTCATTTTATCCGCACCCACGCCTTTGTTTATTTTCACCATGAATGGGTAGACTAATAGTAGGACAAAAATTTTCAGATAAAGGATGATGTGTAAAATGAATGTGTTAGTTATCGGAGCAAACGGCAACACAGGCCGCCATATAGTGAAAGAACTTTCAAATAGCAGTCAGCATTTCGTGAGAGCCATGATCCGAAAAACAGAACAGGCGAAGGAAATGGAAGACTTGGGAGCAAGACCGATTGTTGCCGACCTTGAACAGGATTTCTCGTATGCCCTTGAAAATGTGAATGCCGTCATTTTTGCAGCCGGCAGTGGTGGATCGACAGGAGACGATAAGACGTTAGCCATCGACCAGGAGGGTGCTAAGAAAGCAGTCGATTATGCCAAGAAGATGGGCATTGAGCGTTTTGTGATGCTCAGTTCCATGGGGGCCGATAACCCTTCAAGCGGACCCGATGAATTGCAGTTCTACTTAAAAGCCAAGGGTGCAGCGGATGCCCACTTGAAAGAAAGCGGCTTAAATTACACCATCGTCCGCCCTGGATCCCTTTCTTTCGATGATTCAACAGGAAAGATTGAAGCGGCTACAAGCATTACGGATAAAAGCCGTGAGATTTCCCGTGCAGATGTGGCGAAAGTGCTTGTGGACTCTTTAACCATCGAAGAAACCAATCATAAAGTATTCGAAATCTTGAGCGGTGACACTCCTGTAGAAGAAGCGCTGAAAAATATTCATTAAAATTGAAAAAGGGACGGACCTCACAAATTGAGGTCCGTCCCTTTTATGTTTAGCAATTCTCCGGCGTACCCTTATTCGTCGCCGTTACAAACGATGATCCGCACCCGCATGAAGCGATGGCGTTTGGATTGTCGATGGTGAATCCGCCGCCCATCATGGACTGCTTATAATCTATTTTCGTACCGTTCAGGATGGCAGCATCATTTTTTGCTACGACAAGCTTGATTCCATGCTGCTCTGTCGTTGCATCTCCATCTTGAAGCTCATGTTCAAATCCCATACCGTAAGAAAGGCCGCTGCAGCCTCCCCCTTTTACCGCTACACGTAACATGGCATCTGTTTCGTCATGTTCCTTCATCATATCTTTAATCTGAAGGGCAGCGGCTTCTGTTAGAATGACAACTTCACTCATTCATTACACCCCCAACCTTTTCATTTCTTACTACTTAGTATACTCCTTTCTATTTTACTACTCAACCGATGGGGCTTTGGTGAATGATTGGAAAGGAAATTATACGAATATTCTCATTAAACACAACTTTTTACTCACAATACATAAAAAACACTGGTTCCCTTCACCAACTTCAAGGTATAATGAGGTAAATAGTCCCGATTATGAGGTGAGATTCATGACGGTGGTGACCCCATTTTATGATAAGAAAACCCAGTGTCTATCGTGTAAACATTCATATAGTACGACAAGGATCCGGTCCCGATTTGTGAAGGTCACCGGGTATGATAGTGACTTTTGTCCCCTGTACCAGTCAGATGAAGTGAATCCTTTGCTTTATAACGTATCCGTCTGTCCGCAGTGCGGTTTTTCGTATACCGATGATTTTACAGCATACATACCTCCTGTTCTTAAGGCAGAGCTTGAAAAGAAAATCAGTCTGCACTGGCAGCCTCAGGATTACGGGAAAATCAGATCATATGAAGAGGCCGTCAATACGTATAAACTGGCCGCCTACTGTGCCCTGATCAAGAAGGAGAAAAAAGTGACCATAGCAGGATTATACCTTCGAACAGCCTGGCTTTATCGAAAGATGGCTGATAAAGAACAGGAAAGACGCTTCATTAATTTGGCTGCACATGAATACATCGATGCCTATGTGACAGATGGTGCTTCAGGTTCTTTGATGTCCGAGACGAAGCTTCTGTATATCATCGCTGAATTACTGAGGAGGCAGGATAAGATCGAGGAAGCGGCAGCCTACCTTTCTAAAGTCATCAGTAAGCAGCACCTCTCCACCGAACCAAAAATCATTGAAATGGCCAGAGAGCGCTGGTATGAAATCCGGGAAATCTATAAAGAAATGAAGTTTGTGTAAGGTTGATATTTAATGTAGCGAGTGTTGGTTGATTTCCGCTGGAGGAACACAATTTCTGCGAGAAGACCTTTGTAAAAGAGGATGGAACAAAAGTATTCCAGTCAAAAAAAATCCGAATGATCATTTGAATTTCTTAATTGAAATGATCATTCGGATTTTTTGTTTTTGTAGGGAAGCGTATGTAGACGGTTCCAGCTGTTGATTGGAGTGCAAGACGAAGACTCCTACGGGAAAAGCGGAATAGGTAAGACCCCGCAGGAGCGAAAGCGACGAGGAGGCTAGCCGAACGCCCGAGGAAAGCGAAGTCTTGCACGGAAATCAACAGCGGTGGACCAACGCATATTTTCAATCCACAAAAAAAATAAGCCGGTCAGGGCCGGCTTTTGTTTAGAACATCGGGTTGTCTTCAAGGAATTGATAGATCTCATCCACCAGTTCTTCAGGCGTGTCACCTGTTACAACCTCCCCATTGACGAGAGCATAAAACGCTTGGGCACATTTTCCGCAGTATCCCAGGCAACCGTACTCAATGACATCAAGGTTCGGGTCTCTTTCTAATATCTCAAGCGCTTTTTGCGCACCACTAGCAAGATTGCTTATACAAAATTCAATAATAGGTTTCAATTCCATCACCTCACTACTCTTAGTTATGCTACCTTTTTTTATCATTATCGTCAATGATTTGCATTCCATGTAATGGTATAACAGATTGTGAACATTTTCGCTTATTTCTGTTGTGAAAACACCTTTATTTCGATATACTTTTAATGTTAATAGGTTTATTTATGTAGAATTCACTCGAATTATGCTTCACATTGAAAATGCTTACTTTACCAGGACCCGCTTCGGCGCGACTGTCCTTTAAACCCTGTCCCTATTTAAACCGGGATATAAATTATATTCAAACACACTATTTCAACAATAATGTAGAGTGCAAAAAGGGGAAATTTTCATGAAACAATTAGTGCTGCTTGGCGGAGGATATGGCAACATGCGCGTCCTTCTTCGCTTATTACCCAACCAATTACCTGAAGATGTATCGATTACCCTGATTGACAGAAATCCTTATCACTGTCTGAAGACAGAATACTATGCACTTGCTGCAGGGACGATTTCAGATCAACATGTACGCGTGTCCTTCCCGGAACATGACCGGTTATCCTATGTATACGGAGATATCTCAGACGTGGACATGGAGAATAAACTCGTTCGTATGAAAGATCAGGATCCCGTACCTTATGATGATCTTGTCATCGGTCTTGGGTGCGAGGATAAATATCATAATGTACCCGGCGCAGATGAACATACGTTTTCGATTCAGACGATTGAAAGGTCACGTAAGACTTACCAAACGCTTTGTAATCTTCCAGCGGGTTCGATTGTCGGGATCGTCGGCGCCGGCTTGAGCGGGATTGAACTTGCCAGTGAGCTTAGGGAAAGCCGTTCTGATTTGAAAATTAAATTATTTGACCGTGGGCCACGTATTCTCAATGCCTTTCCTGAACGTCTGAGCTCTTACGTTCACGGTTGGTTTGACGAAAACGGCGTAGAAATCGTGAACAATTCCAATATTACAAGAGTGGAACCAAATACACTGCATAACCATGAAGAACAGATTTTCTGTGATGCCATTGTTTGGACTGCCGGGATTCAACCGAGCAAGGTCGTTCGCGATATGGATGTGGAGAAGGATGCAAGCGGTCGCGTCGTCCTGACAAAGTATCATAATCTGCCTCAGGATGAGAATGTGTATGTAGTCGGTGACTGCGCAAGCCTTCCTCAAGCCCCGAGTGCACAACTTGCTGAAGGACAGGCTGAACAAATCGTAACCATCTTGCTGAAGCGTTGGAATAATGAAGAGCTTCCGTCAGAGTTACCAAAGATCAAGCTGAAGGGAATCCTTGGCTCCCTCGGAAAGAAACATGGTTTCGGACTGGTAAACGAGCGCTCCATTACAGGACGCGTCGCCCGTTTGTTGAAATCCGGTGTATTGTGGATGTATAAATATCATAATGGTTGATAAAAGAACCCCTACTTTTCAACAGTAGGGGTTTTATTATGTCCTTATTCTAATCATCACTCATCCATTCAATTCCACATACAAATCCTTAAGGCCCCTAAGCAGGAACATATCCCTCCAATTGGACTCATCGTGCTTCCCCGTCATGGACATGGAGGGAAATGCGCTGAGCAGTTTTTCAAAGGCTATTTTCCCCTCTAGTCTTGCAAGGGGTGCTCCCAGACAGAAATGAATTCCATATCCAAAGGCCATATGCTGATTGGGTTTCCGAGTCACATCAAAAGTATCCGCACAATCAAATTTCCTTTCATCACGGTTGGCAGATGAGATCGAGGCAAGTACCACGTCTCCTCTCTTGATGCGTTTCCCCTTGAAATCGATGTCGTCATCAGACCACCGTGCGGTAGAGAAATCAACCGGACTATAGAAACGAAGTGACTCTTCAATGGCCGTCTCAATCAAAGAGTGATCCATCCTCAGCTTCTCTAATTGATCCGGATGTTCAAAGAGCGCATATATTCCATTCCCGATCAGGTTGACCGTTGTTTCATGCCCCGCAATGATGAGAAGAACAATCATTGAATATAGTTCATCTTCCGTTAACTGCTCCCCTTCTTCCTCATGCAAGATCATATTGGAAATCAAATCTTCCTTAGGGCTTTTCTTCTTCTCTGCAAACAGAAGCGTCAAATAGTTAATAAATTCCTTCATCTCTTCCTGGAAACCAGTGTTCATATTGTCTGATGCCGACACGATGGTGTTGGACCAGCGCCTGAACTTTTCACGATCTTCTGACGGGACACCAAGAAGTTCCGATATGACGATGATCGGAAGCGGAAAGGCAAACTCATCAATCAGATCTACGGAGCCTTCTTGGGCCTTCATCTCATCAATGAGTTGATCGGCGATGACCTCGATCCTGGGTGAAAGCTCCTGTATCCTCTTAGGATTGAAATAGGGTTGTACAAGTTTTCTCAGCCGAGTATGGTCAGGTGGATCGACATCGAGCATCATGTGCTGAAATACCCTTGTCTCCAATGGCAAATCGTTACTTCTCCCAGAATCCGAAAATACTTTTGATTGATCTTTGATAAAAGATTGTGTCTTTAGTAGCTCTAACACATCTTCATACCCTGACACGATCCACGTCGTATGCCCCCCGTTTTCCCATGCGGCAAACACCGGATCTGTATTTCTTAAGTGGGAATAGAATGGGAAGGCTCCCCTTTTAAAGTTGGACTGAAATATTGTATCGAACGAATTCATCATCTTCCCCCTTTAGTTAACTGACTAGTCAGTATTCTCAATCAGTATAAGATAAGGGAGGTGCTGCATCAATTCATTCGCCTCACCCTACACATAAATAAAGCCCATTTCATTAAATGAAATGGGCTTCCTCCGCGCTTAAACCGCTTTATATCCATACTTCTCAAGTTCACAGTAAATCGTCTTCAGACGGGGATTTCCTTCTCCGACAATTTTGCCATCCAACAAGACCACCGGGTAGAACATATCTTCTTCCACTACCCTTGAGGCAAACTGTTTCACCGATTCTTCTTCCGGCGGATTGTGGATATCCACATATTTAATGACAAATGGCTGATTTGGGTATTTCCGGCTCACTGCAGCCTCCAGCCATTCGTACGTTTCTTTCGATGATGGTAAGTTCACGCAGCTTGGACAGAGTATTTCTGCCCCGTACACGTAAAGTTCAACTGGCTTACGTTCCATATGATCCTCCCCCTTGTTCCCCTCTTTTGTTTATTTTACAAAAAAAGCAGGAAGGTTGGAACCATTTTCTTTCTGGAAACGGAACGGAATGGGAAACATTTCTTAAAAAAGAAATGCCCAATCATTTGCAGGTTGATAGATTTTTTGCGAATATGTCATTATAATAGATAGTAAGGAAAGGAGTAGATAATTATGGCTGAAAACGAAATGATTGCACCCGTTCAGGAAGTATTAGATAAATTACGTCCGTTCCTACTTCGCGATGGTGGAGATTGTGAACTTGTAGACGTTGAAGATGGCATTGTGAAATTGCGCCTTCTTGGTGCTTGCGGAAGCTGCCCAAGTTCAACCATCACATTAAAAGCAGGAATCGAACGCGCATTGGTTGAAGAAGTTCCTGGTATCGTTGAAGTAGAGCAAGTATTCTAATCGAGCTTGAACCTCAGTTCCTGAATCCTTTATTGGATTCAGGATCTTTTTCTTTTACTTCACTGCTGTTTTGGGGTTGTCTCCTTTAAGGACGGCAAGTATGTTCTCTACACACAGGCTCATCATGTCATAACGGGTGTCACTAGAGGAGCTTCCGATATGGGGGAGGGCGACGACTTGATCCAATTGCAGGAGAGGATGATCTTCGCTTATCGGTTCGGTTTCGAATACATCCAGTCCTGCTCCCGCGATCTCCCCCCTCTTCAACGCCTGCTCGAGGGCCGATTCATTGACGATGGCTCCACGCGCTGCATTGATGAAGATCGCTGTATCCTTCATTTTACTGAATTGATCTTCCTGGAACATCCCCTCTGTTTCCTTGTTTAAAGGTGCCAGGACGACCACGAAATCCGACTGGGCAAGAAGATCATCAAATGACACATACCGGACTCCGAGGGTCTCTTCCGCTTCGGATTTACGGGAACGGTTATGGTACAGCACTTCCATATCAAATCCTTTCGCCCTTCTCGCCACCGCTTCCCCGATACTTCCCATCCCGACGATCCCCATCGTTTTGTGATGAATATCCATACCGGCAAGGAGAAGAGGCGACCAGCTTTTCCACTTTCCTTCTTTAATGTACCGGTCTGCTTCTACGATTCGTCGCGCTGTTGCCATCAGGAGGGCGAAGGTTAAATCCGCCGTCGTTTCCGTCAATACATCCGGTGTATTGGTGATCGTGACACCCTTTTCTTTTGCCGCTTCAAGATCGATATTGTCATAGCCTACTGCAAGGTTTGCCACAACTTTTAAAGAGGTGGCATTCTGTAAGAGTTCCCGATCGATCTTGTCCGATAGCATGGTAAGTAAAGCAGACGCTTTCTCTGCTTTATCCAGAAGGATGTCCCTCGGCACGGAGGCATCCTCCCGTTCCCACATCTCCACCTCGAACTCTCTTTTTAATGGGTCTACAACGGTCTCAGGAAGTTTCCTCGTAATATAGATGAATGGCTTCACATACATCCCCCGCCTTCACTTTTATTTTCTTCAGTTTAGCATAAAAGGGAAGGCATATCCTATCTTAGGAGATTGGTTTACAGCCACGCTATGAGGGGAATTCCCCATTTTTTCACCGGCACTTCGGACATATGGTAAAAGTCTGACAGGAACGCTTCGTATTGATGGGAATTCTTCAAATAGCGTTCCAGTTTTTCCTCGACTGTCTTTTTCTCCTGTTCTGATTGGGAAATGTAATACTCTTCGATGCATTCGAAATAATGGAGGGGAAACAATAGCCGGGAATACACCAACCTCCATGAAAAAGGGGAAAGGGGTGTAATCGATTCATACTCTTTCAGGAATTCCTGAAGCTCAGGATGGAAGGTTTGGCTCCTCATGAAGTATCGTTCCCTCACCCATTCTGCTATGTCCCTGCTAGAGTGATCGAATACCCATTGAAACGGAAAATGTATGCACATTTCGGTCCCCCATGTTGACTCTAGAAACCGTTCATGACAAATCGTTCCGGCGTCCTCTGCCTTCGGGTCTTCATCAAGCTCCGTATCGACCAAGTATTGAATCGCATTTTCTGAAAGCGCACTATAATAAGGATAACTCTCTACAAACCGGCGTTCAAACTCGTCAGCGGGCTGGTCCTGAATGACCTGGTAAAAGGCCTTTTCCAATTGAGCCATCCTCTTTTCCCACAGACTTTTCCACTGACCCATGCGATTTATCTTCTCCACTTTCTCTTCGAAGGTCCGTCCCCTGAAATGGAATTTACTTAGCTTTCTGCCGAGTTTATGATTTGGTGGGGACTCGATTCCCTCATTTCGAAGGACGACATAATCTTTATCCTTCTCCACCACAAGGAATTTCCCCTCTTGGCTCTGGACAAAGGTCGACACATGCCGGTCCCCGGAGCTTTTCAGGTGCTCTGCCAATTTATAAAGTTCCACCAGGGTTTCCTGTTCCATATTCGATACACCCACAATACTATATACTAATCCCCCGACCATATATCGATCCATCATTCCATCGAAGAATGCCCGCTCAGGATGCAACCCAAAGTGGTTTATTAGAATCTCTTGAGACATACCGACCTCTCCTATCTTTAATGACCGTTCTTTTTCATCATTCATGTGCTAAATGTGCTCCCGGGGATCATCATTTCTCCAGTTATGTGAATATCCAAATCCAGGGATGGGCAAGAATGAGAACAGAAGCTATTATTATGTCTATTTTTCAATTGGGTATCATATGAGTAAAACAAGGCTTCGTCTAATCGAATTAGGGGTTTTATAATCTTTCAAGGAAAAAGGTGAATAAGATGAAGGATAAAGAATCAATGGATTTATTAGAGAGAACCGCACGGAAATGGCTGCATGAAAGAGGAGTGGAAATAGAAGATATTGCTCAATTAGTCATGTACCTTCAACAGAAATATCATCCTGATCTTGAATTGAAGGAATGTGTCTATAACGTTGAACGCGTATTGACGAAGCGTGAAGTGCAGAACGCCATACTTACAGGCATTCAACTTGATATATTAGCTGAGAAAAAGATGCTTGCGGAACCTTTGCAGGCGATTGTTGAAGTAGATGAGGGGTTATACGGTGTGGATGAAATCCTGGCCTTTTCGATTGTAAATGTGTATGGTTCGATCGGATTCACGAACTACGGATATATCGATAAGCAAAAACCGGGGATCCTGGAGAGATTGAATGATAAATCGTCAGGCATGTGCCATACCTTCCTTGATGATATCGTTGGTGCCATTGCAGCTGCCGCTTCAAGCCGATTGGCACACAGGGCAAAGTGCGCAGAATAAAAGGTAATATGTATCCAATCAGACGACAGGGTCGTCTGATTTTTAGTGATGGAAGAAGTGTACAAGATATTTGATACAATCTACCCTAAAAAATATACAAGGTAACATAATTAGATCCATTAACTAACTTAATGTTTGCACATCAGCGAATAATTTTATATAATTACAAATATAGTTGTAATTATATTCATTATAGTTGTAACCAGGGCCTAACTAAAATACATACACACCAAAAAAAGGCTTTCTCTCTTTTGGAGTCTACAGCATCACACATTTTACATACGTTTTTGAAAATGATCGAGGTGAGATCTTATTAAACTCCTGAGTGACAAAGCCCTTATCGATGCCTATACAAAAGCAAAACAGTTAAAACTCAGCATTGAATTCATCATGCTGATTGAACAAGAAATTAAAAAGAGAAAATTAGTTCATTAAAGAATCGTATGATTGTAGATGTCCTGGTGTTCTTCACAAGTCGGCATGATGTCTTCCCATTGGATCTCCAAAGAGCATACGATCGCAAACAGCTTGTTCAAAGAAGGGTTCGCCTCTCCCTTTTCAATCAACGAAATATAATTGACCGTTAATCCACATTTGCGACTTAATTCTTGTATGGTGATTTCTTTTGCTCTTCTATGCTGCCTTATTTTCTTTCCGACAAGTCCTGTAACTGTAATACACATTACCTCACTACCCTTTTAAAAATTCTTTAGAAATGACGTGGATTGTTTCGAAAATCAAGCTAAGAAACAGTGACTTTCATTCTTAAAGTTGTGTGCATTCGTAAAGAATAGTTAGAAATTGAAACAGGTATCAATGCTAATAGTCCCCTACTACCTTTGATGTTTACCCTAGTTAAATACCTTTACACATAATTTCGAAAATTTCTTAAAAAAATTTCACTATTTTACTTTCTGTCGTCATGATCCTTCTGGGTACTCAAATATGCGTCACGGAAAAAGTATCGTTAGTTAGAGGAAAAACCACATAATTCATTAGGAGTATAATGTACATTCACTACTTATTCTTACAACAATATCTATAGAGGCATAGATATCGTTACCAAAAGGACCGCTACAAAAGTCCCCTTAGTATAAATAGTATTTTGTTTACTTCTTTTCACACTAGTTCTATTTTACTTATACAAACGTGTGTTGTCTATTATGAATATGTTACTAATTAAACTAATTATAGACATTTTCTTTTACTTGAGTACTCAGCAGGGTCATGAAAGATGTGGAGGCTGCTGTCAGCCTCCACTTTTTTCATACTATATATCCCATTGATCCAATGTTTCAATTGTATAGGTAGGTTGAATATCCTTTTGAGTCAATGCCTCTTTTGTTGTAACTCCTGTATGAACAAGCAGCGTATCGAGTCCTGCATTTATTCCAGCCAGGATATCTGTGTCATAGTTATCCCCAACCATCAGGGTTTCTTCCTTCGGGACTCCCAACACAGACAATGCCTGTTCCATAATAATGGACTCCGGCTTTCCGATAAAGATCGGTTCGGTCTGGGTAGAGACAGTCACGACAGACGTCAGGGAACCATTTCCCGGAAGCAATCCTCTTTCAGTGGGAATCGCGATATCTCCATTAGTCGAAATAAATGTTGCCCCGTTTCTCACACCTAGGCAAGCAAGGGATAATTTCTCGTAATTGATCTCCCGGTCGATCCCCACTACAACGAAATCCGGTTTATCATTCCGCAGTGTAATGCCGTTCTCTTCAAGCGCTGAGCGTATTCCTTCCTCACCGATGACATAAGCCGTTCCTTCAGGCTTTTCCTTCGCCATATACTGTGCCGTCGCCATGGAAGTCGTAAATACCTGTTCCTTTGTTGCGGGTATATCAAAGGAACGCAATTTTTCCGCCACCTGTTCCGGTCTCCTTGAAGAGTTATTCGTCACGAACAGATAAGGTAAGCCCTTATCCTGCAGCCGTTTCACAAAATCCCCCGCTTCTTCGATCTTCTCCTTCCCTTTATACATCGTTCCGTCAAGATCAATTAAATACCCTTTATATTCTTTCATCATCTACCTCCAAATGTTGTGGTTAGTATGTCCAATATTTCTAATTGCTTCGCTATAAAGTCTACTGAAGTACGTTGCTCTCTAAAGAAAATAAGACAGCGCATCCTCTTTTAGGAAAGCGCTGTCAAATACGTTTAGTTTTTAAATGCCGATACGGGGCCCAGTTCATTTTCAAGGTAGTTACGGACCTTTTGTGGGAATTGGTTCAGTGTTTGGAACACTTCTTCCAGGATGGTATGTAATTGCTTGTGATCAACGGTTGTATATGCCTGGACCAGTGGTTTACGTTGTTCGACGAGGCGTTTAAGGTCTTCGCTCATCTTATCTGTGATCACTTTTTCATCCAGAAGAATATCAATGATATCCTCATAGCTCCCGGGGTCCCTCATGATGAATCCATCGATCATGCTGTTCCCTACGTCCAGGATGGATTCAATGATGACGTGGGCAACCCTTTCAAGGGCCAACTTTTCCAGTGTTGCGTTCCACTGTTCTTGACGACTAAATATGTTTAACTGCTGATCCATATAGGTCAATATTTCTTCAATCTTTTCCCTGTCTACGAAATACATGCTGCTCACCTCTCTCTTAACAATAACCTGACACCTTATTTTAACATAATTTCACCAGACCCATACAGGTACATCCTGCAATTCCCGTCTCAGTCTGATATGATGAAATAAGCAGAAATAGAGGAGGACATCTTGATGAGTGAACGTTTTTATTTATATGACGATACAGAAAATACACGAACGCGATTCGTGAGTTTCATGGGGGAAAACCAGCGGTACGACCTGGCCATTACCCAAACGGAAAGGTATTACGGAAAATCATTGGTTCTGGACCTACAGGGCAGTCGATTTGCCATCATGGGAAGAGATGACCTTGATGAACCCGGTTATGTTGAGAGCGTATTTAAATTGACCGGGGAAGAAGCAGATGAATTAAGGGACTTCTTAGGTGAGATCATCCTCTGATCCAAATGGCCCCTCGAGAGAATGAACTCCGCCTCCCGCTCACATACTAAAGGTATGAAAGGTGGGAGATAAAATGAGCAAAGACCGGAAATCCTATGACAAAGAAGAAGAAGTATACAGTGACTTCTCTAATGTAGAAACATACCGTAATTTCCTCGTCCCCGAAACACTTCCGGAAGGCCCATATGGAGCTCCCAGAGGGAAGCACACCCCTGTTGAAAACAAGAGTACTCCATGGGAAGAAGGACAACGGTATTATAGTGCCTTCAACTACGAGAATAAATCCCTGCATCAGGATATACCTCGTCAGGAACCCGGATCACATCCTGTTCATGCCGACCCGGATGTGAATGAAGAACCGCCGTATACTGAAAACAAGTAAAAGAAAGGAACAAACGACCATCGTCGTTTGTTCCTTTTCATGATTATTTATTGACTTTCTTCACGAGAAAATAAGCGCACCCAAAATTGCAGTATTCATATAAGTAATCCTTATGGGTACTCACCTTCGTGTCAAAAGAAGCCTTCTGATTGTGATCATCGAAGAATCCTTTCAATCGGAGCTGTCCGTATCCCCAGTCACCAAGAATAAAATCATATTTACTTAAGATATCGCTATATCTCTCCTTGAAAGCTTCCTCGTTGAATCCGTCCCTGAATTCCTCGACGATTTCGTAGCACGTGTTCTGCACACAAATCAACTCTGTCCACCCACTTTCGTTTCCTTATTTTAAATTATAACGGATTGTCCATTAATTACTATGAAAAATTACCATAAGAGATGGTCACCCTACTAAATAGGGGGTGTTTAAGTTGAATAAATTACTTTTAGGTACAACGGTCCTCGGCATCACATTAATCGGGACAGCCTGTAACGGCATCGACACTGCCAATGAGGAAATGTTCCACGACAACGGGAATACCATTAACGTAAGTGACAGGGAAGACCTGTATAACGAAAATGGCTGGACCAAAAAAGGGGCCCACCGCGGGGAAGACTTTGGTTATGTCCGCCAGCAGAAGAGCCCTACCGGTGGTCAAAACATTTCCACGAAGGATATGTACAGTATCAATCGCGAGCAGGTAGCCGACAGCATCAGCAAAATGGGCGTCGCCCTTCCTGACGTGAAAGATTGCTCGACCCTCGTGACGGACGAAGAAGTTCTGGTCTCTTATGTGACCGACAAAAAAGATAAACAAGGACGCTTCGAAGTAGCCGACCAGGTAAAGAAAACAGCTATGTCGGTCATTCCGCGCTGGTACCATGTCTATGTGACAGATGACAAAGCGTTAATGCGAAATGTTGAAAACCTGGCCCAAATGGATAGTGACAGCAAAAACGCGAATACAGCCATTGACGATACCATCAACTTGATGCTTAAAGACTCTCCACAAGGTAGAAATGTCGACTCAGGTGAAAACGCCAACGGTGAAATGACATCTGATCAATACGAAATGCGTGATGATGATACCCATAAAATCAATATGGATCGTCAGAAACGGAATGACTATACTGATAATAATATGATGGACTAAAGAAAAGCGCAGGCGGCTCGTTCAGCCCCGACAAGCATAAGACGAATCAACCGGAAAGGCGTTCTTTGCCTTTTTGGTTGATTTGACTTATGACCTCGAGCCTCTAGCCCGCCGGAGCTGGACATCTCGAAAAACTTCATCTACAAAAAGGACTGACTGTCAGAGAGCTTCTCCTTCAGGTCAGTCCTTTTGTATTTCTGAATTATGCGTTCTGTACTTCCTGCTCACCCTTAGCTTGTCGGGCTTTCGCTGCTGCGTTCACTTGCTCATCGGCATGGTAAGAAGAGCGAACGAGCGGGCCGGCTTCACAGTGGCTGAAGCCTTTTTCCATTGCCGCTTCACGAAGTTCGGCAAATTCATCAGGATGATAGTATTTTTGAACCTTCAAGTGCTTCTTCGATGGTTGCAGGTATTGACCTAATGTCACGATGTCTACATGATTGGCACGTAAATCATCCATCGTTTCAAGAATTTCTTCCTTCGTTTCCCCGAGACCGACCATAATGCTTGATTTCGTAGGGATGTCCGGATTCAATTCTTTCGCACGGCGCAGGAATTCCAATGTACGATCGTAAGTCGCACGGGCTCGAACTCTTGGAGTCAGACGGCGAACCGTTTCGACATTGTAATTCATGATATCAGGTTTAGCATCCATCAATGTCTTGATATTATCGAATATCCCACCCATATCAGAAGGCAGTACTTCGATGGATGTAAACGGGCTCTTACGACGGATAGCGCGGACGGTTTCAGCAAAGACTTTTGAACCGCCGTCTTTCAGGTCATCACGGGCAACCGCTGTAATGACGACGTGCTTTAAGTTCATTAATTGTACGGAATCCGCAACGCGTTCAGGCTCTTGCAAGTCCAATTCAGTCGGTAGACCTGTTTTAACGGCACAGAAACGGCAGGCACGTGTACAAATGTCACCCAGGATCATGAACGTTGCCGTACGTCTCGTTCCCCAGCACTCATGAATATTAGGACAACGAGCCTCTTCACAAACTGTATGAAGATTGTTTTCCCGCATCATTTTTTTCAGACCCATATAATTATCGTTCGTATTCAGCTTAATCTTAAGCCAATCCGGTTTACGAATGTGTTCATCTTTCTTACTCATACCCCTCATCTCCAATCCTAAATAATTCTGACTTAGGCAAAGAGTGAAACGTTGTCTCGTTCATCCTATGTAAAAAAAGCCATCATCAATATACTTCTTTTGTCACTTTATCATACTAAAAAAGTGAAAACAAGCATGTGATGCCCTATTACCATTTATTGATGATTATGAATCCCCCGGAACGATACAAACTACTAATAGGCCCCTAAAAATGGAGGGATGATTTTGTACAAACGATTGATCTTTTGCATCGTTTTCTTCTTAGCGATCAGTCCGTGTCAGGGCTTTGCAGCAGAAAAGCTTACGGACGAACAGATTTACACGAAACGAATGGAATTATTTCAAAAGAGCGAGGCATTGACGCATATCCCCTGGTACTACCTGGCTGCCATTGATCAGTATGAACGCAGTCTCCGGTTCGTCCGTAAAGACAGGGATAAACCATCCTCTTTCATCTCGATTTATATGGAGCCAGAAAAGTGGGTCGGTCCTTTGAACCCCCACCCCGAAGATGACAATCCTGAAACGATCGCTCTTTTCAATGGAGCCGGTCGGGACGGGGATCATGACGGTAAAGCAAGCCTGAAAAGTGATGAAGATATTCTTGCCGCATTAACCGACTTTATACTCCGTTACGGCATTGATCACGACAACTTCAAGCTTGCCCTCTGGGATTATTACAAACGGGATAAAACCGTCAGTATCATTATGGGAAATGCCAAAATATATAAACAGTACGGAACGATTCATCTCAATCAAAAAGCCTTTCCACTCCCCCTGAGATTCAACTATAGTTACCGAAACACTTGGGGAGATGCCCGGGGATGGGGCGGAAGACGGATCCATGAAGGGACGGACCTATTTGCTGATTATGGGGTTCCTGTCAGGGCGACCTCATATGGAATCATCGAAATGAAAGGCTGGAATCGTTATGGAGGCTGGCGTATCGGAATACGTGACATTAATAATACGTATCATTACTACGCCCATTTGAGTGGTTTCGCCAAAGATCTTCATGTCGGACAAGTGGTTGAGCCAGGAATGGTGATCGGTGGAGTCGGAAGCTCAGGATATGGACCTCCGGGAACGTCAGGAAAATTCCCTCCGCACTTACATTATGGAATGTATAAGGATAATGGTCTGACGGAATGGTCTTTCGATCCCTATCCCCACTTAAGAATGTGGGAACGCCAGGACAGGATCAAAAGCAGGAAACACTAAAAAGCAGACAATGGAGATTCCATCGTCTGCTTCTTTTCTTATACCTGTTTTTTTGATTTGGAAACAGCGTTCATGATACTAGCTGCTAATCCACCCCAGATGATGACCATTCCTACAACCATCATAGCAATCGCGCTACCAGTCATGTTAGCTTACCTCCTTATAACTATCAGCTTCTGTCTTGGCATGCCAGCGTTTAAATCCGAAGGCAACCCCTACAATGATGGCAAAGGCTGCTACGAACCATCCGCTATAGAGAATGAAGGTATCTGAATACCCTTCGTAGTTTCCTGTTTCCGTGTCAAATTCTTTTAACAAATTCATTTTGAATAGACCGAACATCATCCATCCAAGGACAATCGGAGTGATGACGCCAAGACATACTTTCCACCAGGCACCAAGTTGGATATCGGAAATTCCATTCGCATGGGATTGGAATGCTCCCAATTTACGAAGGAACCAGGCGATCACGACTACTTCCACTAACCCGACAAACGCCACTCCGAATTGGTTGATGAAGTAATCCGCTACATCAAGGAACAGCAGTCCGCCCTGTGTGGCAAAAAGAATGGAGATAACGGCTGAAAGTCCGCCACCGAATAGGACGGCTTTATTGCGGGAAATCCCGAATTTTTCAGAAACAGCGGCTACATATGTTTCCGAGATGGAAATTAATGATGACAATCCGGCAAGGACGAGTGAAGCAAAGAATAGGAAACCAAAGACTTCGTTGAACGCCGGAAATTCGTTAATGATCTGCGGGAAGACAACAAACGCCAGACCCACACCGCCACTTACTACATCCTGCACTGCCACACCTTGTGATTGTGCCATGAAACCAAGTGCAGCAAATACTCCGATACCTGCCAATAACTCGAAGCCTGAGTTACTGAACCCTGTAATGAACGCGTTGTTCGTAATATCCGATTTCTTTGGCAAATAACTTGAATACGTAATCATGATGGCAAAGGCAATGGATAAGCTGAAGAAAATCTGTCCATATGCCGCCACCCACACGCCAGGATCGGCAATTTTACTGAAGTCCGGCTTGAAGAACGCATCCAGACCATCCATCGCTCCAGGTAATGTTAAAGCGCGAATAACAATAATTAAGAATAAGATAACAAGTGCTGGAATAAAGATTTTATTCGCTACTTCGATTCCTTTCTTTACACCCTTGAAAAGAATACCAAGCGTGACTGCCCATACGATGACTAGAGGGATGAATACCCCGGGGACCACGCTTCCCGTCTGGCCTGCGTCCACTGAAAGCTTTAAATAATCACTGAAAAGGAATGATTCCGTATCTTTCCCCCAGCCTAAATTGAAAGAAAATACGCTGTACGACATCGCCCATGCGATAATGACGGCATAATAGGTGGAAATGACGAAGGCAATTAAAACCTGCCACCAGCCAAGCCATTCTGTTTTCTTATTAAGACGGTAATAAGATAACGGTGCTGAACCACGGAACTTATGACCAATTGTAAATTCAAGTACTAATAATGGAATACCTGCTGTTAGAAGAGCGAATAAATAAGGAATAAAGAATGCTCCCCCACCATTTTCATACGCTACTGCCGGAAAACGCCAAATGTTCCCTAATCCGATTGCTGAACCGACAGCTGCAAGAATAAATCCTGCCCGTGTACCAAACTGTGCACGATTCTCCATGTTGTTCCCCCCTAGTTCTTTCCAACTACCTGCCTTGAGGTAATTGAAATTTTTATATTTTCAGATTATTTATAATCTAAAGTCAGTATAGCTAGTTCCAGGACAATTGTCAAAGCTTTATTTTAGTGTTTTATTGAGAAATTAACCAAATTTCTACAGTACTATTTCACAATAAGAATTTTGTCGGATTTTGGAGAATGGGTGGCGATGGAATCATGCGGGGAAATCGGCTTGATTACATAAAAAAACCAGAAGCTGTGTAGGCTTCTGGTTTTTTTGAATTACTCTGCAGATGCAGGCTTTGCTTTTTCACCGAACAAAAAGGCAAAGGCAAGGATCAAAATGATGACAACCGCGAGACCAAGGATGGTGCTGCCGGTGAATCCTAATACAAGGTAACCGATGGCTGCAACAACTGCACCGATAGCGGCATATGGAAGCTGGGTGATCACGTGATCGATATGGTTGCTTCCCGCTCCTGTAGATGAAAGGATCGTTGTATCCGAAATTGGTGAACAATGGTCACCCAATACAGATCCGGCAAGTACCGCTGCCATGGCAGGAAGTAAGATACTTACATCTGTCGCTGCAGCAATTTCTCCGGCGATCGGGAGTAAGATACCAAATGATCCCCAAGAGGTACCCGTTGAGAAAGCCATGATTCCGGCAACCAGGAATAAGATGACCGGTAACGCCTGCATCGGTAAGCTTGATTGTTCAACGAGACCGGCAAGATACGTACCCGTTTGCAGTTGATCGATCAGTGTCACGATCGTCCATGCAAAGATCAGAATGTAAACAGCAGGAAGCATCGACTTGATCCCTTCCACTACAGCTGTCCCGATGGCACTCCCTTCAATTCCTTTCAAGCTGACTTGGCGAAGGAAGAAAATCAGGGATATTAGAAGTCCGAATAATCCACCATACAATAATGATTTGGTTACATCCGTATTTTCAAAAATCGGCAGCAGGTCAAATGATCCCACCGCTTGATACCCAGTCCACAGCATCATGGACACAGTCCCGATGACAAGGGCAACGATCGGCCAGACAAGATCGCCCACCGAACCTTTTGAGCTGACTGGAAGATCATTTTTCAATTCTCCGGGGATTTCTTTGCCCGGATCATAAAGATCTCCTGTTTCAAGGGCGCGCACTTCATGCTCTTTCATTTTACCGAAATCGAGCCCCTTATAGGCGACCATGATGACAAGCAGAACTGCTGCCCATACATATAGGTTCATTGGAATCATTTGAATGAATGCTGAGAATGCCGTGTACTCCGTGATATTGTGAGTAGCAAGAATGGAGCCGATGATCCCGATAATGTATGCTCCCCAGCTTGAAATCGGGGAAACGACACAGATCGGAGCCGATGTTGAATCAATGATATAGGCTAATTTAGCACGTGAAATTCTGTGACGATCCGTAATGGGTCTTGAAACCTGACCGACAGCAAGGGCATTGAAATAGTCGTCAATAAAAATGATGATACCTAATACCGCAGCCAAAAGCTGTGCACCCTGTCTTGTCTTCACACGTTTCATCGCCCATTCACCGAATGCGCGGCTACCGCCTGAAATATTCACAAATGCTGTGATGATACCAAGAATAAGTAAGAAGAAAATGATGTAGACATTCCAGGTGTTAAGTCCACCGTCTGCGACAAAGATGCCCTTAAAGGCGTCCCACATAAAGCTGAATGTTTTCGTGATTGAGAAATCTGCCAACAGAAAGGCAGACGCAACGATTCCCACTCCCAATGAAAGTAGAACCCGTCTTGTGAGAATAACCATAAGAATGGCTAAAAGGGGTGGTAATAATGAGTAAATCGTGTTTTCCATAGTGTCCTCCTCCTATTTGATAGGGGGGGAACCATCGTAGCATGACAGAGGATAATAAAAAAAGGCAACGATAGAGAAGCTATCATTACCTTAGTAAGTAATTTAAGTGCTCCATCACGATCTGTAGCTCCCCATTATAGAGATTTCCCTATAATGACAGTGTTATCCTTCTTCAAGACAACCCCAGCAAATATCCCTTCGACAAGCATATTTACTTCGGCAAAGATTCCCTTTCATCTGTTTTCTCAGTTGTCATCCTCGAACAGATTACTCTTGAACCCTGCGCCTCTACCCCATCGGACTGATGATGTGGTGTGTTATAAAATTTTCTTTATTAATATAACAAACTATCATTCTTTTGACAACTTTTTTTCCTGACTAATTTGTGGGAAATTCAATGGAAGGACTCGATCCCCCTCCACCACTGTTATAGAATTGCGGTACATCCAGATGAACGGTACCCATCGCAACCAGGATATCCTGCTTGATCGTTTCGGTTTTCGTCGCAAACGGGATGATGATCTGCACGTTCACTTCAAGCTCCACAAATACCTTCACAACGGCATTATTGATCCCGAACTGCTCTACCGTCGTTTTCACATCGGATCGTACATCACCGATGGAATGAAAACGGATCGGGATTTTCGGCCCCAGGTTCCCGAGCAATACGTTATTCGTCGCCTGGCCCAAAGGAACGGAATAGGTAATGCCCTTTGATGTTTTGGACTTCCCTTGATCAATTTCCACCTCAGTGAGGAATTCAAGATTTTCAATATTCCCCGCTTCTGCTTCCTGAAGATTCTGTTGTACTAGATTCGTGATTTCTGCCTGGACCCTGTTGATCGTCTGTGTATTATATTTAAACGAAACGATATCTCCTTCTGAGTTCTTCACTTCTTCTGTTATATCCGAAATATCCAGAACATCGGCAATCTTCTTATTGATCGCTTTGTTAATCACCAGGGTACCGATCCTGCTCGTTTGTGTTTCGGCATAAGCAAGGAGAGTCGGCTTCAGCCCTTTGTTAATGATCCACAATCCGAATCCCGTTGACATCATAAAGAATAGAAACGTAATGATCATGACATGTCGAAAAGGCAGCGGACCTCCTCTTCGGGGTTTGTAGGTTTTGAACTTTGACAAAAAAATCCCCCCTTACAAGCTATTTGTATGCATTGTAAGAGGGGTTTAACGCAAAAATTTATTTAATCTTAAGAGATTGCGGTTCATAATCCGGATCAAAGCCTGTGATCACCTTGTCTAATTCCTTGCTTAAATCGATTGGATAAGGCGAGACTAACTCCTGACCATCTTCTTCGATGATCCGTATTACAGGGCGGTCTGTCACCCCTTTATTTTGATCGGTGACAATTCCTTTCCGTCCATCATTCAATTCCACGATCATGCCATTCGGAAACATCGCGACCGATGACCGGAAGGCTTCGATCACATGTGGGTCGAACAGGGATCCAGATCCCGCATACAAGACCTCCAATGCCTGATGGGGAAGCATCGCTTTCCTGTAAACCCGATTAGACGTCATGGCGTCGAATACATCTGCCACAGCGATGATCTTTGCGAAGGGATGAATATCTTCACCCTTGATCCCCCGCGGATAACCGGAGCCATCAAGCCTCTCATGATGCTGATAGGCACAGTGTGCGATGATCAGGGACACTGAATGAAGCTGTCTCAAAATGTCAAAGCCATGTTCAGAGTGTTTCTTGATTTCGCAGAATTCATCTTCCGTAAGCTTCCCAGGCTTTAACAGGATTTCTTCCGGTACAAGCATCTTACCGATATCATGGAGGATCGCCCCAACCCCGAGCTGCTCCAGCTGCTTCTGTGAAAGCTTTAGTTCAAGACCGATGGAAAGTGTATATAACGTAACATTAAATGAATGATGAAAAATATAGGAGTCGTATGTAAACACATCTGTCAAAATCGTCAGAAGATCATGATTCGCCTTTACCTCGGACAGGACGACATCAATCACCTGCTTTAATTGAGAAGCACTATCTTCAATCACAAGGAGGCTTGGCTTCTCTTTGGATGTGCTTATTTGATTGAAGGCCATCTCGATATTCTGAACCGCCTCTTGTCTCACTTTACTCGAAACGGTCCCTTTCACATGGATTCCACTGGAAAGAGAGTCTTCAATATAAACATACTGAATACTAAGCTCCTGCAATCTGTAAATCATGCGTTCTGTAATGGGAACATTATCATGAATCAACGCTTGACCTCTCATATTATATACCGTTGTAGCTAGAACCATGCCGGGTTTCAACGCCCTTGTTGATATAAGCCTCATAGAATTCTCCTATGTAATTCTTTCATTTTTCGACAAAATTTCCTAGTATCTCCATTATAAAGGATAAAAATGATCTTGCAAGGTGTATTTGTTTAAATATTCATGAAAGAATATCGAGGTAATAAGAGGAATTTCCTTAATGTGGGAGGGTCTGGGTGACTGGGTAAAGACTCGCATTTCCTTATTTTGTAAATAAACGCAATTGAGGTTGATTTTGACGCAATTTAAAATATAATGACGCAATTACTCTTATAGCAGCAAATGAAAGTATAAAAAATAGCATTTCCAAATACCAAATATACCCATTAGCAAAACTTCCCCCTAATCATCCTATTTCTTCCCAAAATTAAGACCAGCCACTCAATAATGAGCACTGGTCATTCTATGTTCTATATCATTTTTAACAGTGCGTCCTTTCCGGCCATTCCCGTGTGGATGCCGAGATTCGCTGCTTCGTAGGTGACGGACTCCAGTGGCGCATCGAGGAGCTGATCGATGGTTTTCACACCAACCGCTCTTCCTGCGATGATCCCCCTGTCCTTTAATTTTTCATTCAGCAGTGCAACATCAAGTGCCCCACACATTATATATCCTTTTTCACTCGTCACGACGAGGAGATTGGTTTTCGGAAGTGCAACAGAAATCGCTGTAAAGGTATGTCCCCCAATGGAAATCGGAGATACATTCATCATGGTTCATCGCTCCCTTCACTCATATGTATGTCATGAGTGTGGAAACGGTGAGACATTTACTGTTTCAATTTCCATTCGAGGACATCCCGTAAAAACTCCGGCATAAAGTACTTCTTCTCAAGCCTCTGGAGGTCCGGAAAAAAGTGGCCGAATGTAAACATATCCGGCAGGGCCAGCTTGTATATCTTCCCGGGCTCGATCGGACCGTTTCCGATGAAGATGTCATGGTCTTCAAAATGGATATTCGAATACACGAACCTCCCCATCACTTTCCCCCTGAAACCAAGTCCCTTCACTTCAAGATGCGGCCAGTCTTCATTGAGGGTCTGCTTAATGATTTCCTTCAGCTCAGCTCCCTTCATCCGGATCATGCAAGGGTTGATGGGGTGTGGAAGGATGCGATGCAAATCCTGCTTTGTCACCCTTCCTTCGTCAAGTCCCTCTATGAGAAGACCGGCATTAAGGAAACCGCAATCAGCTCCACACCACTCCATTAGTGCATCACAAAGCATTTCAGGAAGTGGAGATGGCTGAAACCAATTAACAGGGAATGCGTTTGTCAGGCAGGTCACTTCCTGCTTTAATAGCTCCTCCCCGTCCCGGAACCATTGATCTCTTTCCTCCGCTTCCCTGATAACGGCCGGAAGTTCCCCCTGCTCATATAGTCGTGCCTTCTTTTCCATGACCTGCTTGGTGTCTGTATCCACCTCAATCCTCACATGACCGACATAATGACCATATTTCCCTGCAGCACCGAGCATGGTGCCATTCACCTCTTTCCCCTGAGGCAGGACATGGTGAGTATGGGCACCCAGGATAACGTCTATTTCAGGAAATTGTTCACCGATCATCTCGTCATCCCTTATCCCCAAATGGGAAAGGAGTATGATCATATCGACGCTTTGGCGAACCTCCTGAACCAACTCCCTAAGTTCATCCAAAGGGGAGGTAATGTTCCAGCCGAGAGCTTTATAAAATGGTTTGAAATAGGCCGTTAAACCGAGGACGCCAATCCTCATACCACTTCCCGTCTCATATATCCGGTGAGTCTCCACCCATTCTGGACGCCGTGAGGAACGATCCAGCAGGTTTCCTACAATCACATCAAACCGGGCACTGTCATACAGGCTGTTTAAATCATCATAATCCAATGTGATTCCTTCATTGTTGCCGATTGTTACAGCATCGAACCCAGCTTCATTTAATAAATCAACGTTCCCTTTTCCCAACGTCGCTTCTGTCAATGGATGCCAGCGGTCCACATGGTCACCGATGTCAAATAGATACACAGACTCACCGTCATTTACATGCTTCTCTTTTCTCTGTTGTAAAAAATCCCTGATTCTTGGCCAGTTCTCAAAGTGACTGTGAAGATCGTTCGTATGATAAATATGTATGGTTTCTCCCATAAATCGTTCACTCCCATTGGAGGAATGTTATCCTGTCATTCCTTGATAAATCAATCGAATACCAATTAAAATCAATATTATCCTCAATACGCTCACCAATACTTTGGACTCGAGCTTCGTATTGATATATGCCCCGGCCTTTGCCCCGATCCAGGCTCCCGGAATGAGAGCCAGTGCATACAGCCATTTGACATTCCCGAACAACACATGTGTTCCCGAGCTCACCAATGCCGAAAGAAAAATCATGAACATGGATGTTGCAATAGCCACATGGGGTGGGAAAAGAAAAATCAGGATCATGGCAGGGACCATGAGAGAACCGCCGCCAATGCCAAACAGACCAGAAGTAAATCCAACAACGAAGGCGATCATCACTCCAAGTACTGGAGGGTATCCATACCGGAAGGTTTCTCCATTTGGGTCGGTGAATTCCCTCTGAAAAGATGCATTTCTGAATTTTTCTATAGGCTTTAATTTATTCCTGATCATAAGAATAAGGGCTACCAGTATCATAAAGATACCAAAATAAAGATTGAAGCTTTCCATATTCAATCCCTTGTTCACCCAGGCACCAAGAATCGAACCGGGTCCGCTGCCCGCAAAGAAAATCAATCCGCTTTTATAATCGACGGTTTTATGCTTTAAGTATGCAAGGGTGGAAGATAACCCTGTAAAAATCATGATGACCAATGAGGTACCCACAGCGGTCTGCGGGTTCATCCCTTCTACCAGGCTTGTATATGTACCAAAATAGATCAGGGCGGGTACTATGATGACGCCACCGCCTAAACCGACCAGTGATCCTATCGCACCTGCCAAAAGCCCGATCGATAGAAGAACAATCCATTCCATCTGCCTTTCATCTCCTGTCGGCTAAAATAAATCCAACTGCTTCGGGGCAAGTCCTTCATACTCAAGCCCCAATAATTCAATCAATTCTTTCGCATTATCAGCCGCGTCCCCACCAGAATTATTGTTAAAAAGAAGATAAAGATCCTTAGACCTTTCTTGCAACTCATGAATATGGGGGATCCACTCCTCGAGCTCAACACGATTATAGCGATATAAATAGCGGACCTCCCGCCAATCTTCCCCATTCGGTTTATTCCATCCATAAAGATTCCTGCCGTGAAACCGGATAAGAGTGGCATCTTCATGCGTCGCTTCCAGCACCCGGGGAACGGATCCTTCACCTGCTTGAGGTTCATCACAAATGCTGTGGATCCATCCTTCTTTTTTCATGAACGTCAGGGTCTTGTCCCGATACTCGGGTCTGAACCAGCTCTGATGCCGGAATTCAAGTGATACAGGAAGATCTTTCAATTGCTCCCTGCAATACCGTATATAATCGACATTCTCTTTTTTACAATCGTACCATGGCGGGAATTGAAGAAGGACCATCGCCAGTTTCCCTGCATTCGTGTATGGAGCAAGGGACTCTTTAAAGGCTCTGAACATTTCTTCCTTTGTTTCAAAAGGGATTTCTCCACGCTGATGACCAGTCATCCCCTGGTATGCTTTTACAATAAATTTAAAGTCCCCTGGTGTTTCCTTTACCCATTTCTCCGCATTCCGAATAGGCTGGACAGCATAAAACGTCGTGTCCACCTCCACGATGGGGAAATGAGCTCCGTATTCTTTTAGTTTGTCCCTGGGGGAAACATTCTCATAGAGGGTATCATGATCTCCCCAGCCTGTCACACCTATGTATATCATCCGCATTCACCTGCTTTATTATGAACATGTCCATTTTATCATAAGGGAATTGGAAATTCTTATGTTTAGTTTCATTGAGGGATAGCAGGGTGATTTATTAAAACCAAAAAAACTCCCCTGATGAGATATCAAGGGAGTTTGATTTGATTGCTGATTAACCGATAGAACCTTCCATCTCAAACTTGATCAGACGGTTCATTTCCACTGCGTATTCCATTGGAAGTTCTTTCGTGAATGGCTCGATGAAGCCCATTACGATCATTTCTGTTGCTTCTTCCTCAGAAATACCACGGCTCATAAGATAGAATAATTGTTCTTCTGATACTTTTGAAACCTTCGCTTCGTGTTCTAACGAGATGTTATCGTTCAGAATTTCGTTGTAAGGGATCGTATCGGAAGTCGATTGATTATCCATGATCAGCGTGTCACACTCAATGTTCGAGCGTGCGCCTTCCGCTTTACGGCCAAAGTGTACAATTCCACGGTACGTTACTTTCCCGCCATGTTTGGAGATGGACTTGGAAACGATTGTAGAAGATGTGTTAGGTGCCAGGTGAATCATTTTCGCTCCGGCATCCTGGTGCTGGCCTTTACCTGCAAGTGCAATGGATAGTGTCATACCACGTGCGCCTTCACCCTTAAGGATGACCGCAGGGTATTTCATCGTTAGTTTAGAACCGATGTTTCCATCTACCCATTCCATCGTTGCGTTCGCTTCACATACGGCACGTTTCGTAACCAGATTGAACACGTTGTTCGCCCAGTTTTGAATCGTTGTATATCGGCAGTACGCATCTTTCTTGATGATGATTTCAACGACTGCAGAGTGAAGTGAATTCGTTGTGTAAACAGGTGCCGTACAACCCTCTACATAGTGAACGCTTGCGCCTTCGTCGACGATGATCAGTGTACGCTCGAACTGACCCATGTTTTCAGAGTTAATACGGAAGTAAGCTTGAAGCGGTGTATCCACCTTTATGCCTTTAGGAACATAGATGAAGGATCCACCAGACCAAACCGCTGAGTTCAGGGCTGCAAACTTGTTATCCGTCGGAGGGATTACCTTTGCCCAGTGCTCACGGAAAAGTTCTTCATTCTCTTTAAGGGCAGAATCTGTATCTTTAAATACGATTCCCATGTCTTCAAGATCTGATTGCATATTGTGATAGACAACCTCTGATTCATACTGTGCAGATACCCCTGCAAGATATTTTTGCTCAGCTTCCGGAATCCCTAATTTATCAAACGTCTGCTTGATTTCTTCAGGTACTTCATCCCAGCTGCGCTCTGATCTCTCAGACGGCTTCACATAGTAAGTGATCTCATCGAAGTTCAGTTCCTGCATGTCTCCGCCCCATTGAGGCATAGACATATTATAAAAATGCTCAAGTGACTTCAAACGGAAATCAAGCATCCACTTAGGCTCTTCTTTCATACGAGAAATTTCTTCTACAATTTCCCGCGTCAAACCACGTTTAGAACGGAAAATCGATACGTCTTTATCGCTAAAGCCATATTTATAGTCTCCGATCTCAGGCATCTTCTTTGCCATGTTGATTCCTCCATTCTTAAATAGAGTTGGAGAAGAGCTTATTCCTGCTCTTCTTCCTGCACTCCTTTTTCCATCGCTTTCCAGGCTAGTGTCGCACATTTGATACGGGCCGGAAATTTCGCGACTCCTTGTAATGCTTCTATATCTCCTAAATCCACATCGTCGTCATAATCATTACCCTGCATCATATCAGAGAAGATCTTGGAAAGCTTGAGTGCCTTCTCGATCTCTTTTCCCTTGACTGCCTGTGTCATCATGGACGCAGAAGCCATGGAGATCGAACAACCTTCCCCGTCGAACTTCGCATCCTGAACGACACCATCTTCCACCTTTAACGTAAGGTGAATACGGTCTCCACATGTAGGGTTATTCATATCGATGGTAAAGCTTCCATCCTCTAAAGAACCTTTATTCCGTGGATTCTTATAATGATCCATGATGACTTGTCGATATAACTGATCTAAATTATTAAAAGACATCGCTGAAAAACTCCTTCGTCTTCACCAGGCCGGCAACAAGTTTATCAATATCTTCTTCTGTGTTGTAAAGATAGAAGCTGGCACGTGCCGTTGCGGATACATTCAACCACTTCATCAGCGGCTGTGCACAATGATGACCAGCACGAACGGCTATCCCTTCAGCGTCAAGCACGGTTGCAACATCATGGGGATGAACATCATCTATGTTGAATGTCACAAGACCGGCACGCTGCCCGGGATCACTTGGTCCGAAGATGGTCATACCCTCTACTTCATTCATTTTATCCAAGGCATAAGCGGCAAGCTTATGCTCATGCTCTTCAATGTTATGAAGGCCTACTTGCTCGAGGAAATCGATGGCAGCTCCAAGTCCGATGGCGCCTGCAATGATCGGAGTGCCTCCTTCAAATTTCCACGGAAGCTCTTTCCAAGTGGATTCCTGAAGTCCGACAAAATCGATCATCTCACCTCCGAATTCCACCGGCTCCATATTATTCAGATGCTTTTTCTTGCCGTACAATACCCCGATCCCGGTAGGACCTACCATCTTATGACCGGAGAAGGCGAAGAAATCGCAGTCCAATTCTTGTACGTCAACCTTCATATGTGGAGCAGCCTGAGCTCCGTCCACTACCATGACGGCACCATTTTCATGGGCGATCCTGGTAATTTCTTTGATTGGATTCATTGTACCGAGTACGTTGGAAACCATCATGATGGAGACGATCTTCGTCTGAGGTGTTACGGTTTCTTTTACATCCTCAATTGCAATCGTTCCATCTTCCTGAAGTGGAACGTATTTTAACGTCGCACCGGTTTCTTTCGCCAGTTGCTGCCAAGGAATGATGTTACTGTGATGCTCCATATGAGTGATCACAATTTCATCACCCTCACCTACATTTGCCCTGCCGTAGCTTGCTGCGACGGTATTGATCGCGGTCGTCGTTCCACGGGTGAAGATGACCTCCTGAGTTGAGGAAGCGTTGATGAAGTTGCGGACCTTTTCACGGGCCCCTTCATATCCATCTGTCGCTCTCGTCCCAAGGGTGTGGACACCACGGTGAACATTCGAGTTATATCCACGATAATAATCGTTCACTGCTTCAATGACGGAAACAGGTTTTTGAGATGTTGCGGCACTGTCAAGATAAACGAGTGGATGGCCATTCACTTCCTGGTCGAGAATCGGAAATTGTTTACGAATCTCTTTTACATCCATTAGTTTACTTTCCTTTCGATAACCTCAACCAGCTGTTTCTTGACTCCTTCGATTGGTAATTGTTTCACCACTGGAGCCAGGAAGCCGTGAATCACAAGACGCTCAGCTTCATGCTGAGGAATCCCGCGGCTCATCAAATAGTAAAGTTGAAGTGGATCCACTCGACCTACTGAAGCAGCGTGCCCTGCCGTTACATCATCTTCATCAATAAGAAGGATCGGATTTGCATCGCCGCGTGCTTTTTCGCTAAGCATCAATACGCGTGATTCCTGCTCTGCATTTGACTTTGAGGCGCCATGTTCGATCTTACCGATGCCATTGAAGATTGATGACGATTCGTCTTTCATTACTCCGTGCTTCAGGATGTACCCTTCAGAATTCTTACCGTAGTGAACAACCTTTGTCGTGAAGTTTTGTTTCTGTTTCCCGCGTCCAACGACTACGGTTTTCGTATCACCATAAGAGCCATCGCCCATTAGGTTCGTTACATTTTCAGAAACAGTGTCCCCGTCGTTCATCAATCCCAGTGCCCACTCGATGCGCGCATCCCTTGCAGCTACCCCGCGACGGTTTACGTAAGTCGTGATTCCGCTTGAGAGGGTATCCACTGCACCATATGCCACTTTCGCATTATCCTTCGCCAACACTTCCGTTACGATGTTATAAACCCCATCTTCCACATCCGTAGTGGAAACATAGTTTTCAACATATGTGACTGAGCTGTTATCTTCAGCGACAACCAATACATGGTTGAACATAGCCACTTCGGCGTTGTCGTGAACGTAAACTGCTTGAATCGGCTGAGAGAGCTCCACGTTCTTAGGAATGTAGAGGAATGCTCCTCCATTCATCAGTGCTGCGTGAAGGGCCGTAAGCTTATGCTCATCCGTTTTCACGCCTTCAGTCATGAAGTACTTCTGTACAAGCTCACTGTGCTCTTTCACTGCTGTGAAAATATCCGTAAAAATAACACCTTTATCTTTTAATTCGTTTGAAAGAGAAAGAAAAGCAGGTGTATTATTCCGTTGAATATAAAGGCTTTGATCCTTGCTTTCTAAATCAACTAATGCTTTCACTTCATCCGGCAGCTCACTCAATGATGAGAACGTATCACTATCCACTGTGTGCTTTTGGAATTGAGTGAAATTCCAATTTGTGATTTTCGTTTTATCAGCAACTGGGAGGCTTAGATCCTTTACTTTATCAAAGGCATCTGTACGAAGGGTTGTTAACCATTCCGGCTCTCCAAGTTGTTTTGAGTAGGAGCTGACATAGTCTTGTTCTACTGGTAGTTTCGTTTCTACAGTCATTTTCATCCCCCTAACACTTACGCTTCTTGGCCGACAGTTTCGTCTTTGATTCCCAGCTCTTCTTTAATCCAGTCATATCCTTCTGCTTCAAGGCGCTGCGCTAATTCTTCGCCGCCTGATTTCACAATGCGTCCCTGCATCATAACGTGAACGTGATCAGGAGTGATGTAATTAAGAAGGCGCTGATAGTGAGTGATGATCAAGCAACCGAAATCTTCCCCACGCATCTTGTTGATCCCTTTAGAAACAACTTTAAGCGCATCGATATCAAGACCTGAATCAATCTCGTCAAGGATAGCGATCTTAGGTTGGATCATCATTAGTTGAAGGATTTCATTACGCTTTTTCTCTCCGCCTGAGAATCCTTCATTCAGGTAACGTTGAGCCATATCCGGATCCATTTCCAAATATTCCATTTCAGAATCCATCTTGCGGATGAATTTCATAAGAGAAATTTCTTCTCCCTCTTCACGACGGCTGTTGATTGCTGAACGCAAGAAGTCCGCGTTCGTTACTCCAGTGATTTCACTTGGGTACTGCATTGCAAGGAAAAGACCTACGCGGGCGCGCTCATCCACTGCCATTTCAAGTACATCTTCCCCGTCGAACGTGATGCTTCCTTTTGTCACTTCATACTTTGGGTGACCCATGATAGCAGAAGATAAAGTTGACTTACCCGTACCATTCGGTCCCATTACTGCGTGGATTTCTCCACCTTTAATTTCAAGGTTAACCCCTTTCAGGATTTCCTTTCCTTCAATCTCAACATGAAGATCTTTAATTGTTAAAGTAGAACCTGCCATGTATATTTACCTCCGTGACTTTATAATGAATTTAAGAATATAATTCTTTAATCATTCTCAATTTATTCTCATTACAATCTTATAACAAATAAAAGCTATTATCAACTTTTTCAAGTTGTCAGTTCATGTTAACCGAACGATAGAATCCAATTCTATTGTTGGCTAAAACGGGTGGGAAAATGTAGGGTGTCTAAGGCCCGCTGTTCTTAGGTAGACAATGTGAGAACTTTTGCTTTTCACATATAGCGAGTGGTTTGATTTCCGCTGCAGGTGCTCGCTTTCCTCGGGGCTGGCGGTGAGCCTCCTCAGCTGCAAGTGATGTCCTACCCTTGTCCAGCTCCGGCGGCTAGCCCCTCGAGGTCATAAGCTAAATGGTCCAAGAAGGCAAAAAACGCCTTCTTAGGCCCATTCATCTTATGCTTGTCGGGGCTGAGCAAGTCGCCTCCGCTTTTCGTTGTTTCCCGTAGGAGTCGAGCACCTTCCGCTCCATTCAATTTTCTAAGCATGAGCTTCCTAACATGATCAGAAATTTTATTTCTAAAAAATAAAAAACCAGTGCATCTTCTACACTGGTTTGCTTTTTTCTTCCTTATTATATATTAGCGTGCACCCTGCGATCAAGGGCTGCAATCATTAGGCGGCTTTGCTTGTAATCCTGCTCTCTTTTCTTCTCTACTTGCATTCTGACTTCATGCTTTCGTTTGTACACCTCATAACCTATTCCATGGGCTCCATGCATTGCTTTCTCCATTTCACTTGTGTACGAGATACTCTCAAGAGAGTCGATAATGAATCATTCCTTTCAGGTTTTTAATTACTTTACAACTATACTACCCCCTCGTTCACAAGACAAAACCGGAATTTCATCATTTTTTCTGAAATTCATCCGTCAGCCTGATTCCCGGAGGCTACCCTTAAGTTTTCACAAAATTCCGCCATTATACTGCCAAATAATAGTATACAGATGAAATATTATTAGTTGGAGTGTATATTTATTACCTTCGAAGAAGTGTAAATCCTAAACTTCCTCATAAAAAAGAGAAGGATCTCTCCTTCTCGATACAGTCATTGCTTTAATTGATTCAACTCCTGAATCGACTGCTGTACTAATGTCACAGCCTGACTCATGACTGCGCCTCCACCGAATGCAGCTGTCACACCGATGGTTTCGAGGATCTCTTCTTCCGAACATCCTTGATCCAGGCATCCTTTTGTATGGTAAATGATACAATATTCATCCTGGGAATAGAGGCTGATTCCAAGTGCAATCAACTGTTTTTCTTTTTTGGAAAGGACCCCTTCTCTGAAGCAGTGCTCTGTAAACGTATTATATTGCTCTGCAAGCTCAGGCATTTTCTCCGTGAAGATTCCAAGTCCCATTTTATAATCATGAAGGGCCGCTTCCGTTGTATTTCTTGGTTCCATCTGCATTTCATCCAACTCCATTTCGAAAATAGATTCATCGGAAATAGTATGAGCCAATTTGGAAATGAATATGTTAAAAAGTTACCGAATGATCCCTTGATGAAAGAAAGAGGCTTGGACATAAACTATCGCCATTCACTCTAAAGAAGAGCAATACCTATAAGTTGTTCTTTAGAGGCACTTGTTGCACCGCTGTTGATTTCCGTGCAAGACTTCGCTTTCCTCGGGCGTTCGGCTAGCCTCCTCACAGCTTGCGTTCCTGCGGGGTCTCACCTTTTCCGCTTTTCCCGTAGGAGTCTTCGTCTTGCAATCCAAGCAACAGCTAGAATCTGCAAAATAACTATTATATGTTTTTAAAAAACAATAAAAAATCCGAACGAATTCGGTTTCCTTAACAGAATTTCGAATAATCGTCCGGATTTTTCTTTGGCTAAAACACTATTGTCCCAACCGCTTTCTTAATGTTATTCCGTTACCGGTACAACGGCTCCATCCCATTCTTCATTGATGAAGTCCTGGATTTTTTTTGAGCGCAGGGCTTTGACCAATTCTTTTACTTCTTCTTTGTTTTGGTCACCTTTATTCACAGCAATGACGTTCACATACGGGGAGTTGCTGTCTTCGATGGCGATGGAGTCTTCAAGGGGCTTCAAGCCTGCATCTATGGCATAGTTGGAGTTGATGACAACCGCATCTCCTTCTTCGTTTTCATACATTTGCGGAAGAAGGGCTGCTTCGTACTCATAATCGAATTTCAGCTTTTTTGGATTTTCTTTGATGTCTTCCAGCTGAGCCTGTGTATTTTCAACGCCGTCCTTTAACGTAATAAGACCTTTTTTCTCTAATAATGTAAGGATGCGGCCATGATCGGATACGGAATTACTCATCAAGATCGTGGCACCTTCAGGAAGGTCCTCAAGAGATTTATATTTTTTAGAATATACACCGATCGGTTCAATATGAATTCCGCCCGCATTTACGAAATCATATTCATTCTCTTTCATCTGCAAGTCCATGTAAGGTACGGTTTGGAAATAGTTCGCATCCAAATCACCATTATCCAAGTCTTTATTCGGAAGGATATAGTCCTGATACGTTTCAATTTGCAGGTCGATTCCCTTATCTTCCAAAATCGGTTTCACTTTTTCAAGGATTTCTGCATGGGGAACATTTGAGGCTCCTACCACTAATTCCTTTTCGTCGCCGCTTCCAGAGCCGGAATCACTCCCGCATGCTGCCAATCCAAAGATACTTGTTGCTGCTATCATTCCTGCTAACCATTTTTTCATCTGTATTCTCTCCTCTTATCGTTTGTCTAATTTATTTGTGAAGTAGTCTCCCAGTAGTTGTATCGCAAATACAATGAGTAAGATCATGATGGTCGCAGCCAGGGTTACATCTTCCCTGCTACGTTGAAAACCATCCAGGTAAGCGAGGTTTCCCAATCCCCCGGCACCGATGACACCCGCCATTGCCGTGTACCCCACAAGGGCGATAGCTGTTACCGTGATACCTGAGATCAAAGCCGGAAGAGATTCAGGGATAAGCACTTTCCATATAATAGTGCTTGTCTTCGCCCCCATTGCTTTCGCTGCTTCGATGACGCCTTTGTTCACTTCTCTCAATGCAATTTCAACCATGCGTGCGTAAAATGGTGCAGCTCCGATGATCAGGGCGGGAAGTGCCGCGTTGGCACCGCGGATGGTATCCAATAAAAATTTTGTAAATGGGATCAATAATACAATCAGGATAATGAATGGAATCGAGCGGAACACATTGACCACTGCACTGGTCACCGTATAAGTGAACTTGTTTTCCCATAAATTCTCCTTTGATGTAAGAAATAACAAGATTCCAAGAATCATCCCAACTACGAAGGTGATCAAGACTGACATCCCCGTCATATAAAGGGTTTCGATTGTCGCTTCCCACATCTTCTCCCAATCCACATTCGGAAATAAATTTTCCATCATCCTCCGATCACCTCCACTTTGACCATCTGTTGCTCAGCGAAGGCAACGGCTGACTGAATCGTCTCTTCGGTACCATCAAGATGGACGAATAGCGTACCATAAGCCCCTTTTTGCGTTTGGGAAATTTGTCCTTGAAGAATATTGACATCCAGGTCGAATCTTCGGATCAAGCTGGTAATGAGCGGTTGCTCAGTTGATTCACCGACGAATGTGAATTTCAGGACCTTTCCGTTCGGATACTGAGCTAAGAGGTGATCCAACGTTTCCCCTGTTTCATCCACTTGAGATACTTCTCTCACAAATCGCTTCGTCACCTGCTCTTTTGGATTTCTGAACACTTCAAGAACATCCCCAAGCTCTACAACCTTCCCTTGTTCCATGACCGCCACACGATGGCAGATTTTTTTGATCACATGCATTTCATGGGTGATCAGGACGATGGTCAGACCTAAACGTTTATTAATATCCACCAATAAATCAAGGATGGAATCGGTTGTTTGCGGATCTAAAGCAGAGGTGGCTTCGTCACAGAGAAGGACTTTGGGATTATTGGCAAGGGACCGTGCAATCCCGACCCTCTGCTTCTGTCCCCCGCTCAACTGGGACGGGTAGGCATCTCCTCTTCCATCTAATCCGACCAGTTCCAATAATTCATTGGCTCTTCTCACTCTCTCCTTCCTGGAAATTCCAGCAATTTCTAATGGGAACTGGATATTATCAAGTACCGTGCGTGACCATAGGAGATTGAAATGCTGAAAGATCATCCCTATTGACTGCCTCGCCTCCCGGAGATTTTTCCCTTTCACTTGGGAAACGATCTGTCCATTCACGTTCACGATTCCATTTGTGGGAACTTCAAGGCCATTGAGCATCCGGATCAACGTACTCTTCCCTGCCCCACTATAGCCAATCACTCCAAAAATTTCTCCTTGTGAAATGTCGATGTTGACTCCATCAACGGCTGAAATAGGGCCTGATTTCGATTGATAGATTTTTTTTACATCTGAAATGGTAATCATGCTGTCTCCACCTTCTTTCCGAGTAAAACGATATTTTTAATTAGTATTAAAGTTGCGCTCGCCATTCACACAGTCTTTACGTACACAATAAAAAATGCCTTCCTGCGATAAGCAGAAAGGCATAATCATATATAGGACTATCCTTTCTCTCATCTTTCAAAGCAAAGCTTTGAGTGAATTGGCACCATTTCAATTTTCATTGACGGTTGCCGGGCTTCATAGGGCACGTCCCTCCACCTCTCTCAATAAGAGTAAAGTATCGATTTATTTAATTTTTCGAATTGTTAAAGACTCTGAAAATTTGCTACAAGAGAGATTCTATCATCGAAAATAGAAATGTGTCAATTCTTTTTTCTCACGTTTTTCATACTTGTACCGGTTCCTTGACCCTGGACCTCGTCAGCCAAAGGACGGACTCTACAAATAACAGCTGGCGGTATCCTCCCCTGACTTCAAGGATGTTATTTTCGATCAGCTGAGATAATCGCTCTTCTCCTGAAAGAAGGGGTAGCATGTCTTTCTCTTTTCCCTCAATGACAAAATGTGATTCCCCACTGCCATCGGTCAATACAGTACAACCTCCGTTTGAAATGGAAATCCCGTAGAGGTCCTTTTCACAATGAAACTGAAGAATAAATGGGCTATCTGGAAACAAGAGTCGTAAGTGATACCTTGAATGACACTGATCTACTAATTCCTCTAAATATATTCGCATGAATACCCTCCCAGTGAAACTTCTATATAGTATCAATTCCACTTTTAGGCATTTTTCCCTTTTAGACATTCTCGACATGTTTTGAATGTATTTATCTTATTTGTCGAACAGTAAGAAATTGGGTGATGACCAGTCAAAAAATGATGAGATTCGAAACATTTCCCAAGAAATATGTCCTCGTTTGTAGAAAGAAAATGACTGTTTTCGTAAACTTTTCTGTTTTTATCAGCACCGTGCTGGTTGATTTCCGCTCCAGATGCTCGCTTTCCTCGGGGCGTGAGTTGAGCCTCCTCGAGCTTCGCCCTGCGGGGTCTCAACTTTCCCGCTATTCCCGAAGGAGTCGAGCATCTTCCGCTCCAATCAACACTATTCATGTATTCTCAAATTAGATAAATACGAGACTGTTCGTTATAATAATCATTTTTTCTTATGTGTTGAGAGGGCAATATCCTATTTTTAAAGCAGATGAAGAAAAGAAGTGCAGACAAAATAAAAAGACCTTTCATTAAGGTCTTTTATCCCCACTAGCTGTTTTGGATTTTGCTGATGGTTTCGTATAGGAATGGCACGGATTGAAAGGCATAGATTCTCTCCATTTCCACTCCATCTTTAAATAAAAGAAGGCAGGGGACGCTTTCAATGGATTGTTCTTCTGCGAATCGGGGCAGATAATTCAGGTTAGCCTTCACAAAATGAAATGACTGGGGGAGTTTCTCGACCACTTCCATCATTTTACCCGCGACCTGACATGTACCACACATCGGTGTATATAGATAAACGGCTTCAAACGCATGGTATTCGATCGATTCGTTTAATTCTTCTGTCTGGCTTACCTCCAACAAAACTAAATCATCCTTTTTCCAAGATATTCTTTATGCACATCGATATTTGCACCTATGAGAACGGAGGCAAGATGATATTCCGGGGCTGCGGCCACTTCCTTATACATCCGGTCGATATAAAGATGTTCCGCTTCAGGGAATTCACGCTTAAACTGTTTACGTAATTTCTCCCCCGCATCATCCGCATCGACAAGGATGTACACATCCCTTTCAAATAGCTCATCGATGAGTTCGTCCATTTTTGTGATACTGATCGTTCCATTCGTGCAAATAATTTCAATCGGTCCTTTAATTATTCCTCTTACTTTCCGCTTGTCGGTTGTGCCTTCGACAATGATTACCTTTTCATCAAGTTCCATCATGATCATCACCTTATCTTTCAGAAATAAGATTAGGATAGTATATTCAGATAACAAGAGATGATGTCCACTTTCTACTCATATTTTCGCTTGTTCAGAAAAATAGTGCAAGTGGTTTGCCTAACGGCTTATAGAAATGATGCCAGATCCATAAAATCGAATCTGGCACAACGGTCCCCTTTAACACCATCCACCTTCGTCACAATCCGTGTACCTTGCATCATGGCCTTCAGTGGAAGTATAGTTTTGATAAATTTTATTTTCTCTTGCTTCGAAGTTCGGTTCCATTGTCAGTCCATCAAGGGGCAAGGAAGTTCTGCCGATTGTCTGACCATCTAGGAATAATTCGACTTCACCATTTTTAAGCCTGCCTGTCACCCTGCTTGTAACGTCTAATTTCTTTGGTTCAAGCGCCATACGTATTCATCCTTTCTTTTTACGAATACTCATATGTTGCCCAAAAAGAATAACAAAACACCTTGAGAAATCCTCAAGGTGTCCGGTTGGAAATTATCCTTCATTAATCATTTTATCGTACTGTTCAGCTGTCATCAGCTTGTCTACTTCTCCAGCATCTGAAGGCTCCACAACGACCATCCATGCTTTCTCATAAGGCGATTCGTTCACGAACTCAGGGCTGTCGGACAGCTCTTCATTCACTTCTACAACCTTACCGGAAACAGGGGCGTATAGCTCAGAAACGGTCTTTACCGATTCAACACTGCCGAAAGGCTCGTCCGCTTTGATTTCATCTCCAACTTCAGGTAACTCGACGAATACGATATCGCCCAGCTCAGATTGTGCAAATGATGTGATTCCTACGCGTACATTTTCCCCTTCAACTTTGACCCACTCGTGTTCTTCTGAATAACGAAGTTCTTTCGGTGTACTCATTCTCTATCCCTCCAAATGCTAGTTATACAACCTAATATTGACACACTTTTCATCGAAAAAGCAAGAAAACTAAGTGTGAATAATGAAACTTTTTCATCGTCCACGATCTGTGAATCTCGAACCCATATTTACTTCCAGGTTTCCTCGAACGTCTCTTCTTTAAAACCTACGGTCACCTTGCTCCCATCCGTTGTGATTGGACGTTTGATGAGCATCCCATCTGAGGAAAGGATTTCTAATAATTCTTCATCAGATGCTGAATTCACTTTATCTTTCAAGCCCATTTCACGATACTTTTTGCCACTTGTATTGAAAAATTTCTTAAGAGGGTATCCACTTTTTTCATACAGGCTTTTGAGCTCCATTTTTGACGGGGGATTTTCTACAATATGTATTTCATCTATGGAGAGACCCTGGTCCTCCAGCCACTTTTTTGCTTTTTTGCATGTACCGCACTTTGGATAAGAATAAAAAGTCAACGACATCATTCCACCACCTTTCTTGGTTAGTGCCGGATAGGGTGTGTTCCCATCCGGTCACCGTGAATCTATGTCTTACATTCGACAATATCCGTTAGTATCCTTCTTTTCCGGAACATTACTCACATTGTTTTTCAACGGTTTCAACCAATTCTTTGAGGAGGACGGTTGCGTTGTCCAGCTCAAGAGAATAGAAACGCTGTGTTCCTTTTTGCTCCAGTGATACTAGCTGCTGATCTCTAAGGATCTTCAAGTGATGGGAAACAGCAGGTCGGGATAATGTCATATTTTCAGTTATCTGATTGACCGTAAGAGGTTCTTGTTCGGCAAGAAGTAAAATGATATCTTGACGATAAGGATCGCTCAGCGCTTGAAATAATGGTATACAAGCACGAAATGTATCGATTGCTTTTTGACCCATAGTGTTCTCCCTTCAAACTCATTCAATAGTAATTATACCCGTTCTTGTACCTTGCGAACAATACTCGTGACCATTTTACGCGGCATGAATCGAATCGACTGAGTGAGGATGCGATTTTTCATCCCCGGGACAATTACCGTTTTCGTATTGGTCATCATCTGTTTATATCCTTCCTCCACTACATCTTCAACACTCATCACGCCTGATTGGAACAGTTTGGAGGACTGAAGTTCGGCTGCGTCACTGAACCCCGTTTTAGTGGCACCTGGGCATAGAGCCGTCACTTTCACTCCATGTGGTGCCCACTCATTCGCCAAAGCTTCCGATAAAGACAATACGTACGCTTTTGTCGCATAATACACTGCCATTAGCGGTCCGGGCTGAAAAGCAGCCGTTGATGCGACATTTAATATTTGTCCCTTCTTCCTATTCACCATCTCTTTACCAAAATACTTACTCAACTCTGTAAGGGCAGTAATATTCACTTGGATCATGTCCAATTCCTTTGACAGCTCCGTTTGCTCAAATTCTCCAAATAAACCGAACCCTGCATTATTGATCAAAATATCCACTGGTATTCTTTGTGCTTTTATTTCCTCATACAATTTCTTTGAAGCATCAGGCTTTGAAAGGTCAGAAGTAAATACGTATGTCTTGACCCCATACTTATTCTCAATTTCATTTGAAAGAGTTTGAAGCTTCCCCTCACTACGGGCGACAAGAATCACATCATGGCCAGATCCTGCGAATTTATGACTGAAGTTTAACCCGATTCCGCTAGAAGCTCCTGTTATCAGTACCGTTTTATTCATTTATGATAACCACCTTACTTTAATGTTTAAACACTTAAACGTTTAAGTGTTTAAACATATAATAATTAATTTAGTTCGGAATGTCAAGTGAGAATAAAGAAAGGGACGGACCTCCGAATCGGAGGTCCGTCCCTACGTTACTTACAGGGCATATTTTTCTAAGTCAATCAGCTTTTCTGATGCTTCACGCTTCACTGCGATCACATTGATCGGTGTGTGGCGGGTGAATTTACGAAGAGCTGACAGCATCATACGGAGTGTGTCACCTGTTTCAGTTGCCACAAGCGTTTCTTTCGCGTGCTGTTCGATTTCATTGAAAGCTTCTTGACAGAAGATTTGTGTGTAAAGAAGCTTTTGTTTCGCTTTCTCGACTCCACCTTTTTCAATTGCTTTTTCCGTTCTAAGGACAACGGATTCCATTGCATAAGCCTGAGAAACGATATCCGCAATGTTCACAAGGATTTCCTGTTCTTTTTCAAGGGCTTTACCATATTTCTGTGCAGCCAATCCTGCCAACATCAAGCCGATTTTCTTTGCATTTTTCACAAGATACTTCTCTTGTGCCAATGGCTCATCGCCCACTTCTTCAGGCATAAGCATCATCAATTCTTCTTGAAGAGCCTGTGCTTTTTGAAGCAATGGCAGTTCACCCTTCATGGCTTTACGAAGGTATGTGCCTGGAACAAGAAGTCGGTTGATTTCATTCGTTCCTTCGAAGATCCGGTTGATACGGGAATCACGGTACATTCTTTCAATTTCATATTCCTGCATGAAACCGTATCCACCATGAAGCTGAACACCTTCATCTACTATATAGTCAAGCACTTCTGTTGCGAAGAATTTATTTAATGAACACTCGATTGCATACTCAGCAATGGACTTTGCAACCTCTGTTCCATTCTTTACTTCTTCATCCGTCAGTTTGCTCATGCGGTCTTCGAATAATCCTACTGTACGGTAAACGGAAGATTCCGCTGCGTACAATTTAGACGCCATGGTCGCAAGCTTTTCTTTCGTTAAGTTGAAGCTTGAGATCGGTGTTTTGAACTGCTGACGCTGATTGGTGTATTGAACGGTTACTTCAAGGGCACGTTTACTCGCTCCGACAGCACCTACACCTAATTTGTAACGCCCGATGTTTAAGATATTGAAGGCGATGATATGGCCTTTTCCTGCATCCCCAAGTAGATTTTCAACCGGGATTTCAGCATCCTCTAAGATCAATGTACGAGTGGAAGAGCTCTTGATCCCCATCTTCTTTTCTTCTGGACCTGTTGAAACGCCAGGGAATTCTTTTTCTACGATGAATGCTGAGAAATGCTCCCCATCAATCTTCGCATATACAACGAACACATCTGCAAATGCAGAGTTTGTGATCCATTGTTTTTCACCGTTCAGAATGTAGTGGGTACCTTCTGCATTTAATTTAGCCGTCGTCTTCGCACCAAGGGCATCTGATCCAGATCCTGGCTCTGTCAAAGCGTAAGCCGCTAATTTTTCACCTGTAGAAAGTGCAGGAAGATATTTTTGTTTCTGCTCTTCGTTACCAAATAGTACGATTGGAAGGGACCCGATACCGACATGGGCACCGTGAGAGATGGAGAATCCGCCGGCACGTGACATTTTCTCAGCAATCAAAGCCGAACTTACTTTATCAAGTCCCAGTCCGCCATACTCTTCAGGTACGTCTGCTCCCAGAAGACCGAGATCCCCTGCTTCTTTTAAAAGGCGCACAGAATGATCGAACTCATGATTTTCCAGATTATCAATGACAGGTACCACTTCATTCAGTACATAGTCTTCTGTCGTTTTCGCAATCATTTTTTGCTCATCGGAATAATCCTCCGGTGTGAAAACTTGCTCAAAGCTTACATCTTCAATTAAAAAACTTCCACCCTTGATTAGCTTATCTGTTTGATTCGCCATTTCGAATCCCCCTAAAAATGTTATTTTGAAAGAGTAGAGGGCCTCGAGATTCGAGGTCCGTCCCTCCGATTAACCGATTAATTCAAATACGCCGGCTGCTCCCATTCCGCCGCCGATGCACATGGTGACGATACCGAATTGCTGGTTTCTGCGTTTCATTTCATGTACCAGTGAAAGGGTCAGCTTCGCGCCGGTACAGCCCAGTGGATGACCGAGAGCGATGGCTCCTCCATTCACGTTCACCCGTTCTTCATCCAGTCCCAGCTGACGGATGACCTGGATCGATTGGGAAGCAAATGCTTCATTCAGTTCGAACAATCCGATATCCGAAAGTTGCAGTCCTGCCATCTTAAGTGCCCGCGGAATTGCTTCCACAGGGCCGATCCCCATGATTTCAGGCGGGACTCCCGCTACTGCAAAGCTTCTGAATTTCGCCATCGGCTGCAGTCCTAATGATCCTGCCTTTTCACGATCCATCACCATGACTGCCGCTGCGCCGTCACTCGTTTGTGATGAGTTCCCTGCCGTGACAGAGCCCTTCACATTGAAAGCTGGTCGTAATTTAGCGAGAACCTCAGAACTGGTTTCAGCTCTGACACCCTCATCTTTTGAAAATTGGAAAGGTTTTTCAACCAGTTTATTTTCACTGTTCACTGAACGGTGAAGCACATCGACCGGGACGATTTCATCGTCAAACTTCCCTTCAGCGATGGCCTTGGCTGCTTTTTGATGGCTTCGTACGGCAAAGGCATCCTGGTCTTCACGGGATACCCCAAATTTCGTTGCCACCTGTTCTGCTGTATGACCCATGCTCATGTAATACTGAGGGGCGTTTTCAGCAAGCTTCGAATTCGGTCGGACCACATGGCCCATCATCGGGACAAGACTCATGGACTCCGCTCCACCGGCGATCGCCGTATCAGAGTGACCAAGCATGATTTTTTCTGCCGCATAGGCAATGGATTGTAACCCGGATGAACAATAGCGGTTGATGGTGATTGCCGGTACGGAATCAGGAAGACCTGCGAGTCCTCCGATATTCCGTGCCATATTCAACCCTTGCTCTGCTTCCGGCATCGCACATCCAATGATCAAGTCATCGATGTTACCTTCATAATTCCCTGCACGCTTAAGGGTTTCCTTCACTACAAGTGCTCCAAGATCATCTGGTCTTACCTGAGCCAATGATCCTTTTCGAGATTTTCCGACTGGTGTTCTTGCACCAGCGACAATGACTGCTTCGCGCATGATATTCCCCCGCTTTCTCATATGATTGAAACGCTGATTAGTTGCGTAATGGTTTCCCTTTTACAAGCATGTGCTGCATTCTTTGCTGAGACTTAGGCTGTGCAACAAGGCTAAGGAACGCTTCTCTTTCAAGATCCAACAGATACTGTTCGTCGACTTCTGTTCCGTATGGTACTTTTCCGCCTGCAATCACATAAGCAAGCTTCTTCGCAATCATCAGGTCGTGGTCCGAAATAAAGCCAGATTGGAACATGGATTGAGCTCCAAGAAGAAGAGTTGCATATCCCGGTTCACCTACAACCGGAACCTTTTTACGGATCGGGGCCGAGTAACCGGCTTCATATAGGCCTAGAGCAGCCTGTTTTGCATCATATAATAAATGATCATTGTTCACGCTGACTCCATCGGCTTTATTCAAGAAATTATTATCCCTTGCTTCATCCCCTGATGTGGAAACCTTCGCCATGGCAATCGTTTCGAATACTTTATTGGCCACTTTTTGAAGGTCGAATTCCACTCCGTTTGGTAGATTGGCCAAGTGCTTCATATAAAGCTCTTTGTTTCCGCCTCCTCCAGGGATCAATCCAACACCGACTTCGACTAAGCCCATGTAAGTTTCCATCGACGCCTGGATGTGGGCAGCCGGTAAGCAGACTTCGCTTCCTCCGCCTAATGTCATTCCGAATGGTGCCGCAACAACCGGTTTAGATGAATATTTGATCTTCATCATCGCCTGCTGGAAGTGGCGTACGACCATATCGATTTCAAATACATTGTCGTCCTGCGCTTCCATGAGGATCATAGCCAGGTTCGCTCCCACACAGAAGTTCTTACCCTGGTTTCCGATGACCAGCCCTTTGAAATTCTTTTCAACTTCTTCAACGGCAAAATTGATCATTTGTGTGATATCCATTCCGATGGCATTGTTTGGAGAATGGAATTCAAGAAGTGCGATTCCGTCCCCGATGTCAATCAGGCTGGCCCCGGAATTCTTTTTGATGAGTTTTCCTGAGTTCTTCAGCGCCTTTAAGTCGATCGCCTTCGAGTTACGCTCTACAAGTTGGTAGTCTCCATTATGATAGAAGTAACGCTCACCGTTTTCTTCTTTATAGAAAGTGGAGTTGCCTTCTGAAAGCATCGTTTCAACCCACTGAGGTACAGCGTTGCCTTCTTCCTTCATACGGGTTACTGATTTTTCCACTCCGATTGCATCCCATGTTTCAAATGGTCCCATTTCCCAACCGAAGCCCCACTTCATGGCTTGGTCGATGCCCACGATATCATCGGCGATTTCACCATGGAGCTCCGCTGAATACGTTAAGACCGGTGACACGATATTCCACAGAAGTGAACCTGCCTGATCTTTTGCATAAACAAGTGATTTGACTTTATTCTTTAAGCCCTTTTCATTTTTCGCCATTTCAAGAGAAGCCGTTTTCAGCTTTTGGCGGGGTTGATAGTCCATCGTTTCAGGATTAAGTTCCAGGATCTCTTTCCCTTTTTTCAAGAAGAAGCCCTGTCCGCTCTTACTTCCAAGCCAGCCGTTTTCAAGCATTTTCTGCATGAAAGCCGGTACTTCGAATACCTTTTGTTCTTCACCTTCCACTTGGTCATACACATTCTTTGCAACATGCGCGAATGTATCAAGTCCTACTACATCGAGAGTACGGAAAGTGGCGCTTTTCGGTCTTCCGATCACAGGTCCTGTGATGGAATCGACTTCCCCTACAGAGTAGCCGCCCTTCAGCATTTCCTGAACGGTGATCAATAAGCCATACGTTCCAATCCGGTTTGCAATGAAGTTTGGCGTATCCTTTGCCATCACGACACCCTTACCGAGGACGTCTTCACCAAATGTTTTCATGAAACTCACGACTTCCGGATCCGTCTTTTTCGTCGGGATGACTTCCAGAAGCTTCAAGTAACGTGGCGGATTGAAGAAATGCGTTCCAAGGAAATTCTTCTGGAAGTCTTCTGACCGTCCTTCTGACATCGCCTCGATGGAAATCCCTGACGTATTGGAACTGATGATGCTTCCCGATTTACGGTAGCGTTCGACTTGCTCGAACACTTTCTTTTTAATATCTAAATTCTCAACGACTACTTCAATCACCCAGTCGCAATCCCCGATATGTGCAAGGTCATCCTCAAAGTTGCCTGCTGTAATAAGTGAAGCGTTTTGTTTTGATGTTAATGGAGCAGGTTTTTGCTTGAAGAGCTTTTTTAAAGCGTTTTCACTAAATTGATTACGAAACGCCTTGCTCTCTTCCGTAAGGCCCTTCGCTTTATGTTCGTCGGTCAATTCTCTTGGTACGATGTCTAATAACATTGTCGGGATGCCGATATTTGCAAGATGCGCGGCTATTCCTGAACCCATGACTCCTGATCCTAACACTGCGGCTTTCTGAATTCTACGAACCAATGGTATTTCCCCCTTATACACACTTTGAATGAATACTCATTCATTTTTTACTTAAAAAAAAGACACGAATGAGTTCCTGTTACATCTAATATATCGGATTTTCTAAAATATCGCAATATTTAAACGTTAAATTTACAAAAAATTAACTATTGTCTCCCACACCCACATTGGCCATCATCCAAATCAACCTATTCAACCATCCAAGTCCACGTGATATATACAACCGTCAAAATAATTTCTCCTATTTATATATATGAAATATTTTGAGGGACGGACCTTGTGTAGACGACCATTTTTTCTCCCATTTATTATTGAAAGCTTATTATAAAGGGTTTTTCGTGCTCATGCTTCTTCGTTCCCACGGAAAATTGGAGGTCCGTCCCTCATATTTTTTTAATGATCAGGGAATGTTAGGAGTGGAGGTGTTCTATATGGCGAAGCAGAAGAAGCATCCTTCTAAGGCTGGGGTTAGTGCAGCGAGTGTGAAGGGGGATGCCGGTCCGACGGTTGAGATGGACGGCGGCGGCAAGAGAAACAGTCAAAACAATCAATTTAAGAAGCAACCATAGAAATATGTGGAGACTGCACCCGAGTAATATGTTCGGGTGCGGTTTTTTTGTTCGTGGGTTGGATGGGGCCACCCCTCATACAAAAATTAACTTTGCCTTCCCGCCCCTTTTAAAGTAAACTATTACTATCAATTCAAAGACGTCAGACCTCCTACTTTACTAACATCACGATCAAAGTAGCTCGTCTGTTTTTTTAAGTACACGAATGATAACGTTTACAGATAAGGAGACTATGTGAATGAAGCGCAGATTTTTGTTTTTTACGATTGGACTTTTCATTTTGACGATGGGGGTAGCCCTGATTATTAAGTCTGGCCTTGGAGCCTCTGCCTGGGATGCCCTCGCGGTTGGGGAGTCGAATATGTTCGGGATCACCGTGGGGACGGCGGTATTTATCAATGGGATTGTGTTGATTGGACTCAATTCCCTCATTATGAAAAAGAAACCAGATGTCCTCGCTGCAGGATCGATTCTGGTCATTGGCCTGTTGATTGATTTTTGGCTGCTCGTTGTCTTTAACAATTATGCACCCGAGATGGTGTTGCATCAGCTGGTTGCCCTTGCTTCCGGGATTTTGACGATGGGCCTTGGAATTGCGATTTACCTTCAGGCGAAGTTTCCAGCAAGTCCCATGGACACCCTTATGGTTGCGATTCATACACGTTTCGGGTTAAATCTTCGTAACTCCCGGATCATCAGTGAAGGATTCGCCCTTTCACTCGCATTCCTCTTTAAAGGGGATATCGGAATCGGGACGATCATTGTCACCCTCACATTGGGATTCGTCGTTCAATACAGCTTCCCGATTTTCGAACAGCTCTTTGAGAAAAAATCATTGGCGAAAGCAGCGGTTACTGCTGACTGAATCTTACCAAAAAGCAACCTTCCCAATTTGGAAGGTTGCTTTTTTCGTGTTCATGTGAAGAGAGCGTCATGAGAGACCTACTCCTCCTTTAGCATTCAACAACTCATTGATCCTTTTTCTCTGGCTCTTATTCGCAAGCACATAAAGGGTATCGCCCGCTTTGATTAACGTTTCACCCGTTGGCGTAATCAGTTCACTATTTCGGATGACGGCAGAAATTAATGTTTTTTCAGGGAGATTGATGTCTTTAATTTCTTTGTTCGTAATATAGGCATCATCGTTAATGAGTACTTCAAGCATTTCATTATTTGTTTTTCCGATGGAAACGAGTTCGATGCTGTGGGCGATCGGAGGTTTTTCTTTTCCTGCAAGCTTAAGATAGTTTGCCAAAGGAGAAATCGTCGTCCCTTGAATCAGAGCGGATAGAAGAACCACGAAAAACACGACGTTGAAGATGACTTCGTTGTTTTCAATGCCTGCTACCATAGGATACGTTGCCAATACAATCGGGACTGCTCCCTTCAAGCCTGCCCATGAAATGAAGAACTTTTCTTTAACGGTGAAGTTCTTGGCCAGCGCTAAGCTTAGATAGACTCCGAGAGGTCTGGCTACAACAATCAACAGAATCGCAAGTATGATTCCCTGCCACGCTATCTCCGGTAGGTGCTGAGGGAAGACCAGCAATCCCAGGAGGATGAACATGACGATCTGCATCATCCACGCAAATCCTTCATTGAAGCGGACAATGGAATGGCGGTAGGTGAGTTCCTTATTCCCGACGACGATTGCCATGATATAGACAGCAAGGAGACCACTCGCCTCCAGGATGCTTGTGAAGGCATAAGTAAAGATGGCAAGGGAGATGGAGAGGACCGGATACAGTCCGGACGAATCCAGATTGATTCGATTGATGACCCACACGGATGCCAGGCCCAGAACCAAGCCAAGGACCAGGCCCATTCCCATCTGCCAAAAGAAGCTCAGAATCAGGGAAGCAGGATTCAATCCCGGAAATAGAATCAATTGTAAAAATGCTACAGTTAAGAAAATGGCCATGGGGTCGTTACTGCCGGACTCTGCTTCCAGTGTGGAAGATATCTTCGGTTTGATGTTCTTGTTCCCTAGTACGGAGAACACCGCTGCAGCGTCGGTTGAACCGACGATCGCCCCGAATAGCATTCCTTCAAGCCAGCTCACGTCGAGTATATACTTGGCTGCCACCCCAATGGATACGGTGGTTGCCACAACCCCGATGGTTGCGAGTGAAAGGGCGGGTTTATACACCTTTCTTACATTCCCCCATTTCGTTTGAAGTCCACCCTCGAACAAAATGATGATGAGTGCAAGCGTACCGATAAATTGAGTCATAGGGGCATTATCGAAGAAGAAGTATGTATTTAAGACCATTCCCACGATGATGAACAGAATCAATGAGGGGACGCCTAATCGTGTGGAGAACTTAGCTGTGATCACACCGACCAGTAGCAAGAGGCCAAGAAGCAGGGTCAAATTATCAATGGTAATTTCCATAGTATCGCCTCTAATTTCATGAAGATTATTCCCTTATATTATATAACATTGTGAATTACGTAACAATTATTCTGCCTTTCTCACCAGCTCTTATAAGCGTTTACCCATGATAATGTATTCGTGTGGGACGTTCGGATAAAACCCTTCACGGATGACCTTAAATCCCCCGGCATGATAAAAGGCGATGGCCGTGTCATTATCTTTTCGAGTCGTGAGGAGGACCCGTTTTTCTTTTCTATTTTTCAGTAATTGCTCTACGAGTTGCTTCCCGATCCCCCTGCCTCTGTATGACGGGTCCACACCCAGCTCCACTAGTTCCATGCAATTCTTCATCCAGTCACGCTCGGGATGTAAATGACTTGCTAGTAAATCGTGATAGTACTGCCCTTTTCTTGAAGAATAACCATAAATATATCCGGCCACCCGGTCATCGATAATGGCCAGGTACCCTTCGAAAAACGGATACGTGGAATGCCGTTTAAATTGCTCTTCCATGCCTCTCGGATCCACCTGAAATAGGCGGCAATATAATGTAATCATTTTCTTGAAATACTTTCCTTCCAACCGAAAAGGAACGATTTGCATTCTCCCTTCCTCCCCTCTCCTATAAACAAATAAGGCTCTATGAGCATCCATAGAGCCTTCCTCTTACTTACTATTATTTCTTCATGACCCCTTTTAGAACAAAGGCGACGTTGGCCGGCCTTTCAGCCAGTCTTCTCATGAAGTAGCCGTACCAGTCAGTACCGTATGGGACGTAAACGCGCATTTTATAGCCTTCCTTGACCAGTTCATGCTGACGTTCCACACGGATTCCGAAAAGCATTTGAAACTCGAATTGATCACGTGGGATTTTATATTCTTCCACTAGTCTTTTCGTATATTCGATCATCTCATCATCATGGGTGGCGATTGCCGTATAATTCCCATTTAATAGATGAGTCTTAATGATTTTTTTAAAGTTCTCGTCAACGTCCTTCTTGTCCGGGAATGCAACTTCAGGTGATTCTTTATACGCCCCTTTTACAAGACGCAGATTGGGGGAATACGCATTCAAATCATCGATATCCTTCTCTGTTCTATATAAATAGGCTTGAATGACCGTGCCGATGTTATCATACTCCGATTTCAGGCGCGTGAAGATATCGATGGTCTTTCCACAACGGGAGTAGTCTTCCATATCAATGGTGACGAATACGCCCTGTTTAGTTGCTTCATCAAGAATCAATCTCATATTCTTCATGACCACTTCTTCAGAAATATCCAGACCCATCGATGTCATCTTAAGGGATAGTTGAGAATTAAGTTTCTCTCTCCCGATCGCACGAATCGCCTCTACACATTCAAGGGCCATTTCGTTTGCTTCACGCTCATTGTCCACAAACTCTCCCAAATAGTCGATCGTTACAACAAGATTCTGACTATTCAGCTCGCGAATGACTTCAACTGCCTGCAGGATGGAAGATCCTGCAACGAACCGACCGGCACCAAAACGCAGGCCATATTTCTTAGCAAGTTTCGTCATCGGCTTATTTTTTGAAAGGAATAAAAAGAAATTACGCATTGCTTGCTCCATGTTGCTTACCCCCTGAAAAAACATATATATCCTACAATGAAACCGTTTTCTTTAATGCTAAAAAAGAGAAGGTTCACACTATTAGTATATTTACCAACATTTTATCACCTTTTAAACGGTTTGAATATACTTTCAATACTTTCTTAGTAGAATATTATCGAAATTTGTAAATACGTGAATAAGACTGTTGGATAGTAGGAAAAATAACCTTTGCCTTCTGATGATACCGCTTTCTCACCACCACGTATACAGGGTAATATTACCTACTCGATAGGGACTGAGAAAGGAATATCGAAGACTTAAAAAAGGAAACGGAGGAATGGAACATGCAACAACAACCTCAACAAGGGAGCCAGGAGCAAGCGTACACACAACCGCCGCACATGCTCACTACCAAGGATTCACTTTATTTGAATGACATGCTTGCCTGGAATCTGAACGCCATGAAGAAATGTCACTTTGCAGCTGCCCACTGTCAGGATACTGAGATTAAAGCCGAATTGGACAAATGTGGCCAGATGCATCAGCGCCATTACCAGCAACTGCTTGCCCACCTCAATACCACCAATCAAACTATGATGTAGAAAGGAGTCCTTAAATCATGAATCAACAGAATCAGCAAAAAATCCAAAACCCGCAAACACAAGTGCCGGAAACGCCACAAATGAATGATCGCGACTTTATTACGGATGTCCTGTCCCATGAGAAATATATGACGGCTTCCTACTGTACAGCATTGAATGAAGCAAGCCATCAAGCTCTATATCAGGACCTCCTGACGATTTTCAATGAAACGCAAAATGCCCAACGCGAGTTATACAATGAAATGTTCCGCAAAGGCTGGTACAAGCTGGAGGCTGCAGACAGTCAAAAAATCCAGCAGTCCTATCAGCAGCATCAGCAGTATTCCTCTCAATTCCCATATGGGTATGGCGGTCAGGTACAATAATGAACGGAAGGCAGACTCGGGTCTGCCTTTTCTTGGTGAAAGTGAGAGTGCGTGAGGGAAGATTGGGTTTGCCGCCCACCAGAATCCAATAAAAAAAGCACCCTCTTTTCATCAAAAGGGTACTTTTCAAACGTCATTCATCATTTTTCTTCCTGTTCATTTCTGCTCGGTGTGCTTCATTCATCTCTTTGATTTCACCGACGATCCGTTTCATCTCATCCTTGCCTTCAGGATAGAGAGAATTCCAATGTTTCACCAGTGCCGGCATGTTTTTGGCGATGAATGAGTAAAGAGCGTATTGTGACACCATTTCTTTCTTGGAGTCGTCGGTTTCACCCACCAACAGTTCCGTGTACTTTTCAAGCAATGCATCAAATTGTTCAGGGAATTCCTTCATTGCATTAGCCTCCTTGCGAATGATGAATTAGTTCTTTTTCACTAGACAGGTCTGCGGACAGGTTTTACAGCGATATTGTTCCCCGTTCCCCAATCTGTAGGAGAAGCAGCACGTTTTTCTGACACGCACTGTTTCCGTCAATTCTTCTACATTTACTTTTCTGCTATAATATCTGGCCAGTGGATTCCTGTGATAGTTGCCGAACCAATGGCTGTTTTCATCTGACAGAAGAGCCTGAAATTGGTCGTTACGCTGACGCTTCATCCCTTCGTCCAAAAGGAAGTCGTCATTTTCAAATATCCAGAATACGTACACGGCGATGTTTTCCCAAAGGATCAGATTCGATAGCTTAGTGGCATTCTTAATCGACTGAATCACGTGATCGAGATGATCCCGGAAGATGGATTGAATGAACGAGACCTTTTCCTCCTGGGATGTAAACTCTGCCACCGATGCATCCTTCAGATGAAATTGCGGCATCCATAATCCATTTTTGTCCCCATTCACCATAATTAGATTCTCAGGCTTGAGATTCAATTTCTTATTCCAGTATGTCATGGTCATTAATCCCATGGCCGCTACAAACGCATAGCGCTTCATAAATAAGGATGCTGCCACTTTAAGGTCGTCCGTCCCGATTTGGGAGCATTGATGAGATAAATAGGCTTTCATCTTTCCACCATCCAGGAAGGAGGTTGCCTCTTCCCCATTTAAAGCCTGGGTGGACGCATGGAAACGGTATTTCCTCAAGAATTCCCACTGCTGCGCGTTCAGGGTGTTCATCCTGTCTCCACTGCGTCTTTCAGGATGCAGCGTCCTTTACCGAATGGAATGCATAAGGGAGTACCGAATAAAGGATCCCGTGATACCTGACAATCCATATCGAACACATTTTTCACGAGCTCACAGCTGATCACTTCTTCTGGTTTTCCTTGGGCATAAATCTGTTTATCCCGGATGGCCACGATATTATGGGCGTATCTGCAGGCAAGGTTCAGGTCATGAAGAACCATGACGATGGTGCGCTGCTCTTTCTCATTCAGTTCGAATAATAAATCCAGTATCTCAATCTGATGAGTCATATCAAGATATGTGGTTGGCTCATCCAACAGGATGATGTCTGTATCCTGGGCGAGTGTGAGGGCGATCCACGCACGTTGCCTCTGTCCTCCCGATAGTTCATCCACCTTCCGATCTTTGAGCTCCTCCATCTTCGTTGCCTTCAACGCATCCTGGACGATTTCTTCATCTTTCTGTGACCACTGCTTTAGCCAGGTTTGATGAGGGTAGCGCCCCTGCTTGACGAGCTGCAGGACAGTCAGTCCTTCTGGAGCCGTTGGGGATTGCGGAAGGATGGCCATTTTACGAGCGACTTCTTTCGTTGATAAACGTGAGATTGCCTCCCCATCCAACAGGACCGATCCTTGTTTCGGCTTAAGCAATCGGGCGATGGAGCGGAGAAGCGTGGATTTACCACAGCCGTTCCCGCCGATGAAAACCGAAATCTCCCCTTGTGGAATGTCAATATTCAATTCATCGATGATCGTCCGTTCCCCGTAAGAGAGAGTCAAATCCTTCGTTTGTAATACGTCACTCATCTATGGCCAACTCCTTTAAGAATTTCTTGTTTTAAATAATAGATAGATAAAGTATGGTGCACCGATCGCTGCCGTAAAGACACCGGCAGGGACTTCGAGGGGCAGGAATAGGGTCCTGCCGATCAGATCTGCCACCATGACGAGAATCCCGCCGATAAGGGCAGCAGTCGGAAGCAGTGCCCCGAATGAAGACCCGACCATCCGCCTTGCCATATGGGGGGCCATCAAACCTACAAAGCCGATTCCACCGGCAAATGCGACTGCTCCCCCTACTAACGCCGTTGCCATGAGAAGGAGGAAGAAACGCTGGCGTTGAACATTCCCTCCTACACTGGTGGCGATTTCTTCGCCTAGTTCCTGTATATTCAGCTGACGGGTAATAAAGAAGCTTAACAGGATAAAGACCAGACTCCAAGGAAGCAGGATCCACACATCCTGCCAGTCAGAACCGTTCACCGTACCCGTGATCCAGATATTTGCCTGACTGGCCCTGTAAATCGGGCCGAGTATCATAAGCAATGTGGTCAAGGCTTGAGTCAAAGCCGAGATACCAATGCCAATCAGAACGAGTCTGACAGGTGAGACCCCTTTTCGCCAGGCTAAAAAATATACGAGAAAGGCAATGACTGTCGCGCCGATGAATGCAGCAACAGGCAGCCATTTAATGCTGACCATCAACGTATTATCATCATTGCTGAAAAGGGTCAGAAAGGCTACGACAGCCGCTCCCGCTCCTCCTGTGATCCCGATGATATCCGGTGAAGCAAGAGGGTTGCGTATCATTCCTTGAAGGATTCCCCCGGAAACGGCCAACGCCATCCCGGCAAGGAGTGCAATGAGGATCCTCGGCAGGCGGAAGGACGTCACGACAAGCTGCTCCAAACTTGTCCCCCCTCCAAAGAAGACACTGATCACCTTCCATGGGGCAATCTTCAAGTCCCCTATTCCCGTACTCATAATCAGAACCAGAAATGCAATTAAACCCAGGATGGTTATTTTTTTGAGCGCTGATAAATCAACAAGCATGGAAACACGGTCCTCAAGCCATCGTTTTCCTATAAATCGATCCATCGGTTAAAACCCCTTCCTTGCCACATACACGAAGAATGGTGCGCCTATTATGGCGGTCATGACGCCGACGGGCACTTCCTGGGGCATGATGATATAACGGGCTCCAACGTCAGCGGCCAATAATAAGATCGCTCCGAGAAGTCCCGAGAAAGGAATGAGCCACCTGTGGTCCACCCCGATGATCTTCCTTGCTAAATGGGGGATGACAATCCCGATAAAACCGATGGGCCCGGCAACGGCGACGGAACCACCCGCCAAGAGAACGACAACCGCCAAAGCAAGAAATTTAATCAAGTTCGTTTTCAGGCCTAGCCCTTTCGCCACATCTTCCCCCATGGAGAGGATATTCATCTTACCGGCAATGAAGAGAGCAAGAATCCACCCAGTCACTATATATGGAAAGACCCCGCTTAATATGTCCAGACTTCTTCCCTGGACAGATCCCGCCAGCCAGAATAACACTTGCTCCAGTGCCGCTTCATTCAAGACAAGCAATCCTTGTGTAAAGGAGGAAAACATAGCTGTGATGGCGGCTCCGGCAAGGGTCAGCTTCATCGGGGTCAAGCCTTTATTCCCTGCAGAACTGATGACGAATACGCCTACTGCTGCAATGGCCGCACCAAGAAACGCAAGCCACGTAAAGGATTGAAGATTGGTTATGCCAAAGAGCGTAACCGCTACGACCACCATAAAAGCTCCCCCTGCATTGATTCCGAAGATCCCTGGAGAAGCAAGGGGATTATTGGTCAATGTTTGCATCAATACCCCTGAAATCGCAAGGGATGCACCGACTGCCGCCGCAATCAGCGCCCTTGGTAACCTGATCGTCTGAAGTACGATATGCTCAGTCGATCCAGTAGGATTGATAAAAGCCTCAAAGGCAGTCTGCCACGATGTATCCGTATATCCGTACACAATACTGATCCCTATGCACAGGATAAGGAAAAGAAATGTTCCTATAAATAAAAGAAGCTTTTTTTGAATTTTCATTATGTGCTAACCTTTCTATTCCTTAAAAGGAAAGGAAATCAATTAAACAATCACGTACTGCTCTTCCCTTTCTATTTTAAAGAAGAATGAAAGGAGCGTCAATGACTTTGAAAATCATTATCATTTAGGTGTTGACAATGAAAACCTTCTCAACTACTATTATGAGTGTAAATGATAATCATTATCATCGATAAAAATATATCAGGAGGATCTACATATGAAATTAAAAAGTTTACTGTCTTTATTGCTGATCTCTACGCTTCTATTTCTTGCGGCTTGCGGAAATAAAGAAGAAAAAGATGAGGCTGCAGGTAACGATACGAATGAAGAAACGTATACAGTGAAACATGCAATGGGTACGACGGAAATCAAAGGAACGCCAAAGAAAGTCGTCATCCTTACAAATGAAGGCACAGAAGCCCTCCTTTCCCTGGGTGTCACTCCCGTCGGTGCCGTTCAATCATGGACAGGTGATCCTTGGTATGACCACATCGCTGACAAGATGAAAGATGTGGAAGTCGTCGGAACAGAGAGCGAACTAAATATGGAAGCCATCGCCAAACTTCAGCCGGATTTGATTATCGGGAACAAAATGCGTCAAGAGGAACAATACAATCAGCTGAAAGACATCGCCCCAACCGTAATGGCCGAAACATTACGCGGTAACTGGAAAGAAAATTTCGAGTTGTATGCAAAAGCACTGAATAAAGAAGAAAAAGGCAACGAAGTATTAGCGGAGTATGATCAGCGTATTGAAGATCTGAAAGGTAAACTCGGAGACAAGCTGAATCAAAAAGTTTCCATGGTCCGATTTCTGGCAGGGGACGTAAGAATTTACCATAAAGATTCATTCTCAGGTGTGATCCTGGACCAGCTGGGTTTCGCCCGTCCTGAAGGTCAGGACGCAGATGACTTTGCAGAAAAAGGTGTAACCAAAGAACGCATCCCGGCAATGGATGGAGATGTCCTCTTCTACTTCACATATGAAACAGGAGATGGCGAAGCGAACAAACTTGCTGAAGAGTGGCTGAATGATCCTTTGTTCAAAAATCTTGAAGTAGCAAAACAAGATAAGGTCTATGAAGTAAGTGATGCGATTTGGAACACAGCAGGCGGCGTCATTGCAGCAAATGCCATGCTTGATGATATCGAAAAGTACTTTTTAGAACAGGAATAAACAACTATTGTGAAAAGCCGAAAAGGGCATATCCCTTTCCGGCTTTTTTTGTGTGTTGATTTTCATTGGATTCTTTACGTTTATTTCCTCTCCCCCCTTCCTTTTTCATAATTCTCCTTTTTTCGGTAACACTACAGGATAGACCATACATCGGACATGAGGGATTAGTATGTTTCCATTCTTTAAGAACAAGAAAAACACCGATAAGAACAGTAAGAAACAATCATATGAGAGCCTGAAAAAGGAAGCGGAGAAATCTGCCGATTATAAACAGGCCTTCTATCAGAATCCATATACAGGGGTGAAGTTCAGCCTGCACTTCGTCACGACGTTAATTGATGGAAAGATCCTGCAGGAGGATGTCCTCCCTTCATTACTTTCTAAGGATTTTCATTCATTCGATGATTTAAAAACACTGGTTCCAGTAATAGATATTCAAATTTCCACTGATGAAACCCAAATCGAGCAGAAGATCTATAACGGATATACGTTGCTGACAATGGACGCGACCAATCGAAAATTTGCCTTTATCGCTACTAAGAATGAGATGGGGAGGAAAGTATCCCAACCAGAGGTGGAGTTCAGCGTCGTTGGACCAAAAGAGGCATTTGTAGAGTCTCTCAGCGATAATTTAAATCTTCTTAGAAAGCGTCTGCCTGTGAAAGAATTGGTTATGGAAGAATTCAATATCGGAAAGCTGACCCACACGCGTGTCGGGTTACTATATATTGATGGATTGGCAGATAAAGCCAATGTGGATACAGTCCGCCAGCGATTACGCGATCTGGACTTTGATCAAATCATGGACAGTTCGTTTATAGAGCAGCTTATTGCCGATAACAGTAAATCCCCTTTTCCGCAATTATTGGATTCAGAAAGGCCAGACCGGGTCGCTTCTGTCCTTGTGGAAGGTAAGGTTGCCATCATAGTGGATGGTTCTCCTCATGCACTGATAGGACCTACCACTCTCGTAGAATTTTTTAATGCCTATGAGGATTATTTTTTGAATTTTTCCATTTCCTCATTTCTTCGTCTCGTCCGTGTATTCGCAGTGGGGTTCTCCATTTTGATTACGCCTATTTATGTGGCAGCATTGACCTATCATTATGAACTCATACCAAAGGATTTAATGGCCACACTCATCACGTCGAGACAAGAGATCCCTCTGCCACCTATACTTGAAGCATTGTTTCTGGAATTGACGATTGAACTGCTTCGTGAAGCAGGGGCGCGCCTGCCGACCAAGGTAGGTCAGACAATCGGTATCGTTGGAGGGATCGTCATCGGGACGGCGTCGGTTGAAGCGGGGATCACGAGTAACGTGTTGCTCATATTGGTGGCTCTTGCGGCTCTTGCTTCCTTTACAACACCTGTGTATCGGATGGGTAATACGATCCGTCTATTACGTTTTCCCTTCCTGTTGTTCGCTCAACTTTGGGGATTATTAGGAATCGTTTACTGTTTCTGTCTGCTAATGGGACATCTATTACAGTTAACTTCGTTAGGAAGACCGTTTTTAGAGCCACTTTTCCCCCCAAGGGTAAAGGACTTGAAAGATGCTCTCATCCGATTCCCATTTAATAAACAAGCAGGGCGCCCGGAATATTTACGTACAAAGAAGCCGTTTAGATTCCGTCCGTCCGAAGGCAAGAAAAAGTTTGATATTGATGAATAATGGTTGGAGGTGATCAGATGCAACCCATTCCGGATAGAAGAAAAATATCGCCCTTTCTCGTATTTTTTCTCATTCACTCCATTCAGGTGGGGGCAGGAGTACTTGGATTTCAGCGTATCATTTCGAAAAATGCGGGCTATGATGGATGGATTTCCGTCATTCTTGCAGGTATTTTCACTCACGTTATCATGTTCATGATGTATCAAATATTAAATAGAGTGGATGGAGATCTGGTATCTGCCCACACTCTGGCCTTTGGAAAGTGGATTGGGAAGGTATTCAATCTTTTCTTTGTGATCTATTTTAGTTTGCTTGTGATTACCATTATACGTACGTATGTAGAGGTATTACAGGTGTGGATGTATCCAAGGTTAAGTACGTTTTTCTTTTCCTTGTTCTTTCTCATACTTGTTTACTATATTGTAAACGGCGGGGTTCGGACAATTACCGGAACTGCCTTTTTTGGTATCGTTCTTCCGAGTTATCTCGTATTAACGTTTGCCTTCACCTTCAAGTATGCAGACTTTCGAAATATTCTGCCTGTCTTTGATCATTCGGTAAAGGATATTTTGATTTCTACTAAGAATATGTCCCTGACGTATTTAGGTTATGAATCCATCTTGATGCTTTATCCATTTGTGAAAGATGCAAAGAAATCCCAAAAGTATGCCCACTGGGCTCTATTCACCACAACCATTCTATACACGTTGATAGCCCTCATTTCTTTTGCCTTTTTTAGCCAGAAGCAGCTGGAAAAAACCGTCTGGGCCACCCTTTCCATGTGGAAAATCGTCGAAATGCCATTTGTGGAACGATTTGAATACATCGGCATTGCCAATTGGTGTCTGATCATCCTTCCGAACGTTTGTATCGCCATCTGGTGTGCAAGCCGGATCTTAAAACGGATGACTCCATTAAAGCACAGGCATACGTTATTGATCATCTGCCTTCTATGCTTATCCGCCCTTACGTTTTTTACTGACCGGAAGCTAGTGAATTTCCTCAATTCCGTATCAGGGCAAATCGGATTTTACATTAACTATTTTTACATCCCTGCTCTTCTGTTGCTTGTGATCATCATGAAGAAAGTGAGGCACAAACAATGAACCGTATTTGCATGATTGTTTCTCTTCTCATTAGTTTTATATTGTTAACTGGATGTGTGGAAAAGGAAATCCTGGACGACCTATATATTGAAACAGGGAAAGCTTATGACTACGCGGGAGAGGACAAGATCAGGGGAACTGCTTTGTTTCCCATCTACCTCTCTGATAAATCTATTCAAAACGGGACGTTATCAGCAGAAGCTTCCTCTACCAGGGAAGTACTTGAGAAATTGGAGAGACGATCACAGCAGCCCCTGGTCCGAGGGAGCTTGGACGTTGTTTTAGTCGGGGAAGATCTTGCTAAGAAGGGAATTATCGATATCGGTGACTCCCTCCAAAGGGATGCCAGTGTCGGGGCCAGGCTTTATTTGACCGTTACGGAAGGAGAAGCAGGAGAGCTCATCAAGGGAAACTATGGATTAAGAGGAAATGGGACATACCTTTCCAACCTGATCCATCATAATATCACCCGGAGAGAACTTCCCGAAACCAACCTCCATATGTTCATATACGATTATTTCCAGGATGGACAGACACCCTATCTGCCGATCTTAAAACAGCTGTCCAATGAAAGTGTGGCGATTTCGGGAATCGCGTTATTTGATAAAGACAAAATGGTCAAAAAAGTCCCTGCCAAAGATATGTTTTTCTTCAAACTGCTTGTGGATAAGTATGCCGAAGGAAGTTACGTCATTAAGATGGGGGAAGAAAAGAGCCGGGGACATGTAGAAAATTCCATCGAAGCTTCAGTAACCAGTCTCAAATCCAAGAATAAAATCATCGTCAAACATGACGCCGATCCTGTGGAGGTGACGATCCGAGTGAAAATAAGAGGGATCATCCGTGAATATACAGGTAAGAAATTGACGCCTGATAAAGTGGTAGAAGTGGAGAAACAGATGAAAAAGGATATTGAAGAAAATGGGACGAGAATGCTGAAAGAATTCCAGGAGTTAGGCATAGACCCTGTCGGCATCGGTCAAATACAAAAGCACGGGGTACGAGGATTTGATTTCAAAGAATGGGAAGACAGCATTTATCCACGGGTCAAATTCAATGTAGACGCAAAAATTCAGATTTTGGAAGCAGGGACGGTGGAATAATAGAAAGAAAGGCTCCCAGCACGTCAGGGAGCCTTTCTTTCTTAATTGATATTAATGACACGTCTACTTTCTGCACTCTTTTTACATGCTTCAATTAATGTGATGACTTGTAAAGCATCCTCAGGGTCAACGGGCAGAGGAGCATTTTCTCTTACCGAACTGAACACTCCAAGGTAAAATTGAGTGTAATCCCCTTTCTCAGATGGAATGACTTCAGATGTCACATTTTCGCCTGCGATGGTTGTAAGGACACCCCAATTTCCTTCGTCTTCGATTCCCCATTCTTCAGAAACAGGATTCTTTCCTGCCTTTAGGTCATCCTCCTGACGATCCATGCCATGCTTCACATAGCTGCCTTTCAGACCATGGACCTGATAGCGGGGTCCCGGATCCAGTACGATTGAACGTGAATAGAGCTGAACTCTCAATACATCATATCCAAGAGTGATGTGAAAATAATCCTCCGCTTTTTCCGGATCCCGCTGTGGGAATACATCAGCTTGTACCCAATTTGGCGTTCCAAACAGGGTTAAAGCCTGATCCAGAAGATGAGAACCCAAATCATACAGAACCCCAGCCCCCTCGATCTTGTTCTCCTTCCAACGGTCTTTGATGGCGGGTCTGAAACGATCAAAATGCGCTTCGTATGTATAAATCTGCCCTAGGGTCTCTTCTTTTAACAATTTTTGGACCGTCAGAAAGTCGGCATCCCATCGCCGATTATGGAAAACAGAGAGATGCAGGCCTCGTTCTCTCGCTAAAGCCAATAGCTCTTTCCCTTCCTTGCTATTCGTTACAAATGGCTTCTCTACGATTACATGCTTATCAGCTAATAATGATTGTTTAATCATACCGTAATGAAGGTGATTGGGAGTTGTGATTACGACTAATTCGATATCTTCCTGAAGCAAGTCGTCAAGTGTTGCTACAACGGTGGTTCCCTCGATGTCTTTCAATACTTTTTCTTCATTGGAGGACATCACTGCTTCTATGTGAAATTCCTCCAGATGTGATAGTAATGGACGATGAAAGCTTTGTCCTGAAAAACCGTATCCTGCTAAACCGACTTTAATGGGTTGCATAATGTCACCTTTTTCTATCAAAATGTATTCTCATATTATCATGTACAAGATCAGAGGAAAAATGATTCGTTTTACAACCAGTCACTGTTTTGTATAAAATAAATGGGAAAGGGAGGTTATCATCATGCAATCAATCAAAAATAAAGAAACCTTTGACGATCTTATTACATCAACAGATCCTGTCGTCGTAAAATTCCATGCAGACTGGTGTCCCGACTGCCGCCGAATGGATATGTTCATTGATGAAATCATGGAAGAATTCAATCAATATAAATGGTATGACATCAATAAGGACGAATTCCCGGAAATCGCCGAGAAATATGACGTCATGGGCATCCCAAGCCTGCTGGTCTACAAAAACGGCGAAAAAATCGCGCACCTCCACAGCGCCAACGCCAAATCACCAGAACAAGTGACAGAGTTCCTGAATACACTATAACGTCAAAGGTCCGTCCCTCTTTTTTCAGAGGGACGGACCTTTGTTTTTCATTTAATAGATATTCCCTTTTCCATCTACATACACTGTCTGGACCATCGTCCGTTGGAAGTCATTTCCCTGCGCCGTTTTCCCTTCCAGGTCTGTGGTGATGTTGTGGATTCCTTCTTCAAAGTCCGACAGCGGCAGAGATGAAAGGTCTTCAGACGTAATGAGTGTTGACGTTTTCTTCCCACTTTTCATCGGGATATGATGAATCGTATAGGTCTTCTTCACAGAAGGCCCCACCATGGCCAAAGTGCCCGCGACATCACTCATTCCTTTTTGATGAAATAGGATGCTGACCATATAATGTTCTATTTGAGCCGAACTTGCCTTCACTTCCCATTGTCCTGAAATGGGGTGTGTGAGAAGAATGGAATGATGGTACGCTCCAGGGAAATATCCTGTAGCATCTTCAGCCAGACTCCACTTCCTGTAAACTCCGCCATCCGGACCTACCAGTTCATACACCGTATCCCGCTGGTCACTGATCCAATCGACCGTGATACTCTCTATCCCTTCCTCGACGGAGAAACTCTCCGATCTGGCCCCCTCGAATTCTCCACCCCTGTGAAGGACCGACATTTCTCCATCCGAAGCCATTTCGCTCACCACTGCATTTGGAACATCCGATACTTCATCCGTGTATAGCTTCTTTAAATAGGAAAAAACCTCGCTGCCTTTTTTTATCGTGCTGTGTGTCCAGTCCCTAATCGCTACTTCTTTGGCATAAGGCAGCCGTGAACTTTTTACCAGCACGGCCCCGTCACTCTGACCGAAACGGCTTAAATACAAACCTCCCCAAAATAATTCAGAATAGGCTTCTCCCCATCCGGTACCCCCGAATGTATAGATGGGGATTTCCTTCATAAGATCAGATCCGTCTGTCTCAGCCCGGAATCCTTTCATATAAGCGGTTTGCAATGAAAAGACGGCATTTGTCTTACTTTTTAACGCATCGGTCAGCCATCCCGCCCATTTACTGAAGGCAAGGTCTGCAAGCTCTGACCCATGATGGGGAGTCGAAAGGGTGATGACCCTTTTCACAAACACAGAAGCACCATAATGGACCAGCGCTGATTGGGTATCGATTCCACCTTTACTGTGACTTACAACCACAATCTTGTTGTTGAAGTATTCATGCATCTCCCGGAGCTTTTCAGCCAGTATCTCACCATTTCTCCACATATCTTCGTCAGGATGCAACTCGATGAACACCGATTGATAACCGGCTCCACGGGTGATTGGAAGCATATCGTTATCCGAAAGCCACGTCTCTGATGATGTATTAATTCCATGTATAAATAAAATCGGAAATCCATCTGTATTCGCTGCTTCTTCGTCTATAAACCAATGGCCGGGTTTTGTCTCCATCCGCCTTCCCCCTTTCACCTGCACAGCCCTTCCCTCCCATTAACAAGAAGTTCTTTCCTTCATTATCGTTTAGTCGGGATACATTTTCATTATGATTGTTAAATACAGGAAAAAAGACACATATTCTCTAAAAAATTGAATAGTCCCCATGTCCTTATCGAAAACTAATACTCATCATACTGAAATGGAGGGAATCCTTTGACCAAGAAAAACAACCGGGGCAGTGCTAACCAGAACTCACCGAAACGAGGTACGACAGAGTTCGCAAGTGAAATCATAAGCGGTGACAACAGCAAGGGAAATAAGCATAATAAAGATCAGAAAAATAAAACGAAATAGTCAAAACCTGCCTGATTCATTTCAGGCAGGTTTTTTTGTCACTTTAGCTATGTGCAAAATTCAGTCGTCTTCCTTTGAGATATTCACTGGGGTCATGTTGGATTCAACATGAATATTCCGGGGGTCGTCTTCCCTCTCCCCTCTTCCATATAATCGTTCATTTAATTCCATATTGGCTTCAGTTGCCGACATTCTCTCATCCTGCTTTTTCATATCATCATCCTTTCACTAATAGAGTTTCAATTCCCCAATGGAATTATGCGGTCATGGTTCTTCCGAATTTGGACACACTAATCATTGAAAAACGTTAGGAGGAATTGAATATGGATCAAAATAGAGTCAAACAGATATTATCTTCTTCAGCCGACATCCAAGTTACATACAAGGATGCATCCGTTTGGATCGACTCTGTATCAGAAGACGGCAAAACGGCTGTTGTGCATCTCCGCGGACCGCTTGAGGAACGTTCAGAAGTAAGTATTTCTGACTTAGAAGAAGTATAAGTAAGAAAAGACCATGTCGGGGGTGCCCCAACATGGTCTTTTTTCAATCTGTTTATTTCTTGTCTTTGATTTTCCCTTTGTGCTTCAATAGCTCAAAAATTTGGTTCGCTTGATCTGTATTATCGATCAAACCGGCAAATTTCTCTTTTTGAGGTCCAAACGCGTACACAGGAACGTCGTCACCTGTATGTCCGTCAGTTGTCCAACCGGTACCTGAACGTTTATCAAAAATCTTCTCGATCGCATTATCGATTTCCGTTTGATCGCCTTTTTCAGCAGCTGATTTTACAGAAGCGATTTCTTCTTGTGTCAATTCAAGATCGATATTGTTCGCTAACGTTTCTTCAACAGAGGCACCATTTACGATTTGTTCTGCCATGTAGTCAGGTGTATGCTTGGCCGCTTGTATCGGGGTTGGATCCCACTTGTACTCACCATCGGATCCGATTGAGATGCCTCCGGTTGAGTGATCAGCCGTCACAATGACAAGGGTCTCACCATTTTCTTTCGCAAAATCCCTTACTTTTTCAAACGCTTGTTCAAAGTCTCTCATTTCGCTCATGGCACCGACTACGTCATTATCATGACCGGCCCAGTCGATTTGACTGCCTTCCACCATCAGGAAAAACCCGTCTTTATCGTCTTTCAAACGGTCAAGGGCTGATGTCGTCATGTCGGCTAAACTTGGTTGTTTTTCATCACGGTCGATCATCTTGTCCATTCCGGATTCAGCGAAAAGCCCAAGAATTTGTTTGTTATCGTCGTTTTTAAGCTCATCAGCTGATTTCACATAGCTGTATCCGTCTTTTTTAAACTGTTCGGCCACATTACGGTCATCACGCTCGAAGAAATCCGTTCCTCCACCAAGCATGACGTCAATTTTATGCTTGCCGTTTATCATTTCATCATAGTAATCGTCCGCAATCGCATCTTCGCTCTTGCGTGACTCTTCATGAGCACCGTAAGATGCAGGTGTTGCATGGGTGATTTCTGACGTAGATACAATTCCTGTAGACATGTTGTTTTCCTTCGCCTGTTCCAGAACCGTTTTTACAACTGATTTATCGTTATCCACTGCAATGGCATTATTATATGTTTTCACTCCGCCGCTCATTGCTGTTGCGGCAGCCGCTGAGTCCGTTACGTTCTCTTCTTCATCTTCCGGATACGTCGTTTGCAGTCCGACTAGGTAAGGATCAAATGCCGTCTTCTCCATCTCCATCGTATCCGGATTGTCATTCATATAGCGAAGAGCCGTTGTATATGGATTCCCCATACCATCACCGATCATAAAGATGACGTTCTTGGCTTTACCATTTTTAGATTCCTTGGTTTTCGCTTCTGTGTTATCCTGATTCATTCCTATGACACTTCCAAGAGCTAATGAGGATACGACCGCCAACGGAAGGATCTTCTTCATTGATTTCTTCATTTTCCCTACCTCCTATAATTCATGGTACATGTAGAAGCATATCGGGGAAATATGAAGAAGCATTTATGAAACGAATACAGGATGGTAAAGCTTATGTAAATTGAAAAAAACAGGCAAAAAGTCACCTGTTTTTCTCAAAATCATTCTCTTATAAGGGGAAGCGTACAGCAACGGAATGACCCGCCTGATTTAATGATTTCAGACAGATCCAGTTCAATCACGTTAAATCCTTCCGCTCTGATCCGCTCGTTTAATGCTTGGTTTTGGGTAAGACTGATGATCTTCTGATCTCCGATGGCCAATACATTCGGACCCATTTGAAATTGTTCGTCATCGGTCACCGTGATGATATTGTAGTGTTTCTTAATTGTCGCAAGATCCTCTTTCGAAAATGCCGGCGGATACACAAGTGCCCATTCACTGGAAATGATGGTGAACACACAATCCAAATGGAGGATGTCTTCTCTTAATGGAAGTTCATGTACCTTATAGGGTGTGAGCTTATTTCTTAGCGATTGGATCGCCAGCTGATTCGTTCGCCCGCTCACGCCGATCCAGATATTTTCCTCATCAACGAGGACATCCCCTCCTTCGATGGAATGAAGAAGTTCGTTATAAGGTACCTCATTTTCTTCCAGCCAGTGTTTGAGGGTCTTCACTTCTCCCCGCCTGACATCGGTGTTCATCGACGCCACGAAAAACTGATCATGGATCGTGAAACCGATGTCTCTCGTGAAAACTTGTTCATTGAATTCAGGCGATGGTTGAAGGTGAATCACCTCAGATCCATTTTTATCCAATACTTCAACAAATCTTTTATGTTGGGAAACTGCTTTATCTATATCAATATTTTCTTTCAAAAAGTGTTTTTGCGTTTCATTTATGATTTCATTGATTTGCATATTTTCTGGTGAAACCACGACCACTTTCTTTAACTTTCCATACTCATTGGTACAATACGTTTTTGATTTTGGAACCAACGGGGAATTTAAACTCATCTTTACGCCCTCCAATTATCTACTCTTAAAAACTGCTTTTCCCTGTTATTATGAAGATAAAACGTCCTTTTTATAACTTATGCCGTCGAAGCTTTAACAGGGACGACAAGCAGCCCCGAGAGATGAAATAAGGGCATATGTCCACCATAAAGATAGAAGCATGCGGAGGTCGCACGCCTTCTTTCCTTAATGAACCATCCGATCATGATCCTTCCAGAACTCTTTTCGGATCACCACTTTTTGAATCTTTCCCGATGCGGTTTTAGGTAATTCTTTCGCAAAAGTAATGCTCTTTGGTGCCTTGAAGTGGGCAAGCTTTTCTCTCGTAAAATCAATCAGGTCCTGTTCCGTTAATCTGTGACCGTCTCTTAGAGCCACTACTGCATGGGGAACTTCCCCCCATCGTTCATGGGGAACGGCCACAACCGCTGCTTCGAGGACACCCTCATGCTCGTAAAGGGCTCCCTCCACCTCGATGGAAGAAATGTTTTCTCCGCCGCTTATGATGACGTCTTTCATCCTGTCGACAATTTCGATGTAGCCGTCTTCATCGACCGTCGCCATATCTCCCGTATGCAGCCAGCCTTCCCTGATCGTCTGATTGGTGGCTTCAGGATTTTTATAATAGCCTTCCATCACCGTATTAGTCCTCGTCACGATTTCGCCTATCGCTTTCCCATTATGAGGCACCTCTTCGCCAAGTTCAGTGACCACCTTTACCTTACTCCCGATCATGCTGTATCCCGCTTTCGCCTTCAGCCGGTATGTCTCTTCCTTTGGCCGGTCCTGTTCCGAAGATCTTAAGATAGAAGTCGTGATTAGAGGTGAAATTTCTGTCATCCCGTATACCTGGATGAATTCCCATTTCAGATTCTCCTCCACTTTCCGGACAAATGCCGGAGGGGGGGCAGACCCGGCAATGACAACTCTTACATTTTGTCCAATGGACCGGTCCCTGTCTGGATAGCTCTCAAGAAGCATGTTGAGAACAGTCGGTGCCATATGCATCACCGTCACGTCATGCTTCTCCACTTTATCCAAAATCACTTCCGGATCCACTTTTCGAAGCATCACCTGGGTCGCACCGTTGGCTGTATAATAAAACGGTGACCCCCATCCGTTCACATGGAACATGGGCAGGACGTGAAGAAGCGTATCCTGGTCCGTCACCCGTAAATGATGCATGGAGGATAGGGCATGTAAGTAATTGGATCTGTGTGTGAGGAGCACTCCCTTCGGATCTCCTGTCGTCCCACTCGTATAAAGAAGGGAGGCGATATCCGTCTCTTCCAGTTCTACACGGGCGAACGTCTCACGACTGAACGAGCCCCGCCACTCATCGTAGCCCCGATGTCCGTCCATCGTTTTACCGTGAATGACCACATGCTTCAAATGTGGTACTTCTGATAGAATCGGTTTAACCAACGGATAGAGATCCTCATCGACAAACAGGGCTTTGCTCTCACTGTGGGTCAGGATAAATTGGTAATCAGCAGGCTTTAATCTGGTATTCAATGGGGTCATGACTCCTCCGACAGAGTAAACGCCATAAAATCCTTCCAGCATCTCCGTTGTATTGGGAGCAAGATATGCCACCTTATCTCCTTTTTCTATTCCGAATTCCATCAGCCCCCTGGCCAGTTGATTTACACGTTCACCGAGCTGTCTATACGTCAAACGCTTTTCATCATCGATGATCGCTACCTTATCCCCGTATAACTCCACTGCCCGATCCAGAAAATCCGTTAACACCAATGGTACGTGCATATGTACATCCATCCCCTCTATTTCATATTATATGGACTATATTAACAGATTCGGACTATTTTTGGGAATATTCAGAAATCAATCCCATCTAAAAAAGCATGATGACCCTCTCGTCACCATGCCTTGGAGATTAGCGTCCTCTTCGATTCGAAGTGGATCTGCTGCCACTATTTCGTTGATTACCATTGTTGTTTCTTCCTGTTGAGCCGCTTCGCTTACCGCGGGCGTTACCTGATGATTCACCACCACCGCGGCGGGGATTTGTGTCTTCACTCTTGGATCTGCGACTGCGGGACGGACCATTCGTCTCACCGATCCTGGATCCGCCACCCCGTGGAGACCTTGATTTTCTCTCCTTATTGGCTTGAATATGCTTTTCACGGCGATCCTTTGCACTTTCATTTGTCCCTTTAGAGCTATTGGGGATTTCTTTTGTAGAAACGACCTCTACTACTCGGCGAGGCAATGAACGTCCGATGCCTTTCTCAATCATTTCCAGGTCCTGCTTATCCTTCAGGGCAACAAAAGTGATGGCAAGACCGTCTTTCCCGGCACGGCCTGTGCGCCCGATTCTATGAATGTAGCTTTCGACATCTTGAGGGATATCATAGTTGAACACATGGGTCACTCCCTCCACATCAAGACCCCGGGCCGCCACATCCGTTGCGATCAGAAGTTGGAGCTTTGCGTCCCTGAACTTCTTCATCACGTTTTCCCGTTTCGCTTGGGACAAGTCACCATGGAGCTCATCGACTAAAAAGCCTCTCGCTTTAAGGTCTCCTAGCAGCTTACTGACCCTTCTTTTCGTCCGACAGAAAATGATGCCGAGGAACGGCTGGACGTCGTGAATAGTCTGACTAAGGGCATCCAACTTCTCTCGATCCGTCGTTTCCACGATTTCCTGCTGAATTTCCTGTACTATTTTTTCTTTTTCACGGATTTGCACATTATGAGGATTATTCATATAGCGTTTCCCGATCTTACGGATATCCTTTGACATCGTCGCTGAAAATAAGGCGGTCTGACGGGTGAACGGCGTCTCACGGATGATCGATTCAACTTCATCGAAGAAGCCGATATGAAGCATCTGATCCGCTTCGTCCAAAACGAGGAACGAAACATTAGATAAATCGACCGTCTCCCGGCGCACATGATCAAGCAGTCGCCCCGGTGTTCCGATCACGATATGAATCGCCTTATTCTTCAGTCTCTTAATCTGTTTCTCAACATCCTGACCACCGTACACGGCTAATACATGTATGTCATCTTCCACAGAAGAAAGTAATTGATTCAATTCAGCGGTTACTTGAATCGCGAGCTCCCTCGTCGGAGTCACGATAAGAGACTGTATCTCATCTTTTTCAGGATCGATTTTCGCAAGCATAGGCAGAAGAAACGCCATCGTTTTACCCGTTCCGGTCTGTGCCTGTCCGATCACGTCCTCACCATTTAATAATACAGGGATGGTTTCGCTTTGAATCGGCGTCGGCTCTGTTATGGATTGTTCTTTTAATGCATTGACGTACTTAGGTTGAATTCCTAAGGAAGTAAAATCATTCATTGGGGTCACCTCTTTGATACTCATTATACCCGTAATCCTCTTTAGAAAATAGGGCGCTGTGTTATAATGGGAAAATCGTAAAATGAAATGAGGAATCACATTGCTGACATTTGAAGATAAATTAGCTCTCATAGAAGAATTTCCCGAACTTACACGAAAGGACGTTTCACTGAACCGGGTGAACTTCCACTTTGAAGACAGTCTCTATGAAAAAACGACCGTCGTCTATCACCTGCACCCGAACGGGAACGGGTTTGTATATACGGGCAACCTCCCCGGGTACGAAGCGAATCCGAAGGGCCTTGTGAATATCCGGGATTTCAATCGAGATGAACTCCTGACAGTCATTCGTGCTTCGATTGATCATCTGGCAACGGAAGAAGAAGTGGTGCCACCGGTGGAACAATTGTGGAAAGATGCTGAAGGGCATTCACTCATCCTGCTTGAAGAAGATGACCGCTGGAATATTTACGCCGGTGATAATCTTGAGGACAGCTTTGGCGGGTATGATGAAGCTGCGTTGTATTTGCGTGAAGAAGGATTCCGGAGACGGTAGCATACATCATCGTGGCGGCCAGAAGGATTTAGAAAAGGACGAATCGTGGTGTCGATTCGTCCTTTTTTCTTCGGGCTGCATGGGTGTGGGGGATCCGGTCAGGGCGATGGGGAATCCAGCCGCTATACTTTTATTCCCAACCACTATACCAAAACCACGAACCACATCATCTAAAGAGATCTTGTCAATATGTCCCTCACACTGTCCTGATCCATTTCCTTATACGTACCTACGCCTAGCTTAATGAACGTCTTCTCTACAATAGCATCAAACCGGCTGGCATCAATGTCATAATCGGCAAGTGTGTCCGGTGCCCCCAGCGAGTTCCAGAAGTCACGAAGTGCTCTTGCCCCTTCCCGTGCCACGTCGATATCTTCCTTGCCATCAGTCGAGATCCCGAACACATTCACCCCAAGCTGTTTGACCCGGGATGGATCCTCTTCCAGTACATACTCCAGCCAGTTCGGGAAAAGAATCGCTAGACCCCCACCATGTGGTATGTCATAAATCGCAGAAATGGCATGCTCAATGCGGTGGGTTGCCCAATCGCCTCCATCTGTCCCGTTGGCCAGTGTTCCGTTAAAGGCCGTTGTACTGATATACATCATCGTTTCCCTGTGCTTAAATGATTTCGGGTCCTCCAGCAGTTTAGGTCCAGTTGCAATCGCCGTCCTTAAGAGTGACTCAATGAATCCATCAATCATCGGTGTATTTTCCGTACGGTGGAAATAATGTTCAAGGGCATGTGACATGCTGTCGACTATCCCATAGATGGTCTGATCACGGGGTACAGAGAATGTATATGAAGGGTCCAAGATTGAAAACGTCGGGAAGACAAGAGGCGAACCCCAGCCTAATTTATCATTTGTCTCCCAGTTTGTAATCACAGACACAGAGTTCATTTCAGAACCTGTCGCAGCCAAAGTCAGGACCGTTCCAAAGGGAAGGGCTTCCTCGATCGGAGCTTTGGCGGTGATCAGTTCCCACACGTCCCCTTCATACTTTGCTCCTGCCGATATTGCTTTTGTACAGTCGATTACGCTTCCCCCACCTACTGCCAGGATGAAGTCGATGCCTTCTTTTTTGCAGATATCGACACCTTTTCGGACAGTGGTCAGCCGGGGATTCGGTTCAACTCCCTTTAACTCAAAAACGTTGGCATCGATTTTCCCCAACTCGGTCATCACGTCATCGTAAATGCCATTTCTCTTGATGCTTCCTCCTCCATAGACAAGGAGAACCTTCAGTCCCTTATCTAATATGGAAGACAACTGCTTCACTTCATCCTTACCGAAGTAAAGTTTCGTCGGATTGTACTGTAAGAAAGTATTCATGTTCAGCACCTCTTCATAAGAATTGTCCATTCAGTTTACCATTCTTTTAACCCATGGAGTTATTGATAGTTTTATATTATATCCATCAAAAATATTGATGATTATAAGGTGAGGGCTGTTATCAATTGTGTGAGAGGAGGCGTCAGCCACTTCTTTTTTTGATACACAATCTGTGTATAGACGGGGGTTTTTTCATGATCAATTGGAATCTGGACAACCTTTCCACTCTCAACCTCCCTACGCACGGCTATTTCAGGGAGGATGGCCAGACCCAAATCGTCGGCAACACACTGCTTTATGGCCTCTAGGCTACTGAAAGAAATGACGGACCCCGCTTGTACTTCATTCTCTTTTAAAAGTTGCTCCAATAAGACCCGGTAAGAACAGCCTTCCTCCGTCAAAATCAGGGTTTCTGATTCAAGCTCCCTTACATTCATTTCCTTCAAAGAATGCAGTCGGTGACCTGGTGGAACAATCATCACCAATTTCTCCTGGCGGATGGGAATCACAGTTAAATCGGGATGCTCTGTAAAACGGTCGAGTAAGATGGCTATATCGAACTTCCCTTCATGGATCCCTTCTTTTAAGTTCGGGCAAAGTCCGGATTCAAGGAGGATCTTTAATTCAGGGTGCTCGCCCTTCAAGTCCTTGATATATGGCGTGATGAAATAAGCGGCAAGGGATTCCACTGTTCCGATCCGAAGTGTCCCCCTCAAGTTACTTTCCTTTGAGATCCGTTCTTCCGCTTCATCCAACAGGCACAGTATCTTCTCTACATAAAAGTAAAGTTCTTCCCCCGACTGTGTAAGCCTCATCTTTCTGCCAATCCGCTCGAATAACTTGACCCGATAATGATCTTCAAGCTTCTTGATCTGTGTGGTCACACTGGACTGGGCATACCCGAGTTCCTCCCCGGTCTTTGTGTAACTCCCCCATTTAACCACTTCTTTAAACGTATAAAAATAGTTTAGATCCATTTTTCTCCCTCCCTATCACCAATTCCAATAGTAAGTATCGATAATTATAGATAACTTTAATCTTTCCATCAATGATATACTCATAACCATCAAGTACCCCCACTCTTATGATGGCGGACGAACCCCTTCAGGTCACAAGAAATCATACAATAGAGACTGTATACTCTACAAACCGCTAAATATAAATGAATATATAAAGGAGTGTTCAAAATGAAAGTACTAGCCCTTTTAGGAAGCACAAGAAAAAACGGGAACTCTGAATTCCTTGCGAAAAAAATCATCGACGGCACCGACCATACCATCGTTTCTCTTGCCGATTTGCATATTGAGCCGATTGAAGATCTGCGTCACACTGAAGGAGGATTCCTGCCCGTCGAAGATGATTACGAACAGCTGGTCCGGTTAATGGAAGAACATGATGTATTCATATTTGCCACCCCACTTTACTGGTATGGAATGAGCGGCCCTATGAAGAACTTCTTCGACCGTTGGAGTCAGTATTTACGAGACGAGCGGTTCAATCTGAAAGAAGAGCTTACGAAGAAAAAGGCGTATGTGGTGATCACAGGAGGAAGCTCAGCCAACATTAAAGGTCTTCCCCTTGTACAGCAATTCAACTATATTTTTGAATTTGTCCAAATGGAGTTCACGGATTATCTGATTGGTACCGGCGTCAAACCCGGTGAAATTGCGAATGATACGGCTGCACTCGAGAAGGCAGAACGCTGGAACGCACGATTTAAATAGTCGATGATCCCTCTTTAGGGGTCACTTTTTTTTGTTAAACCCCACCCAATAAGGAAATAGTATGAATAAAACCCTTATTGGAGGCTCTATATGGATTTCCCAACCATTCACACAAACTTCTGGGATGCTGTCATCGCCATACCGGTCATCATCCTGTTAACCCAGCTAATAAAAGTTTTCTTTAAACCGAGGGCTTTTCTAGTACCGAATATTGCCGTCATACTGGGTCTTTTCATTTCCATTTTCATCAGCCACAGGGGTCATTTTGTCACAGGTATATTCATGGGCTTTTTTTACGGATATGCGGCGATTGGGAATTACGCTTCCTTGAAGACAACAATACTGGCTTTCCGGGGGGAGAAGGAGGAAAAAAGCAGTCTGTAAAATAAGGGCGACCAAAGTCACCCCCCTTACTTAATTTTGCAGTTTATTGAGGATCGTGGTCAGTGTCTGATCCAACTTCGAAAGCTCGACACCATCCATCTCAAGCCTCTCCAATAAACGGGTCGGGACACACTCTGCTTTCTCCTTCAGGTCTCTTCCTCTATCGGTAAGGCTGATGACGACACTCCGTTCATCCTCTTTCGATCGTTTCCGTTCGACAAGCCCGTTCGCTTCCATCCTTTTCAACATGGGGGTCAAGGTTCCTGAATCCAGGAATAATTTTCTCCCGAGGTCCTTTACCGATATCGTTTCATCTTCCCATAACACAAGCAAAGCAAGATATTGAGGATAAGTAACCCCGATCTCCTCTAAGAGACTCCGGTAAAGCTTCGTGATTTCCCTCTCAGCTGTATATATTTTAAAACAGATTTGATTTTCCAATAAAAGTGGATCCTTCATACATATAGATTCCTTTCTTGAACATACTAATTGTGATTATCATACAAAAAAGATCATTTATCAAATTTAATTTTGCACAACTTAATTGTTGACAATTAAAATTAAATTCTTTATAGTTAATATTGTAAAGTTAAATTGTGCACAACTAATAAAGAGGAGTGAAAGAAATGAATGCATTATACACAGCAAAAGCAACGGCTAAAGGCGGCCGTGATGGAAAAGTAACAAGCAGTGACGGGGTATTGGATGTCGCTCTAGGCATGCCTAAATCTCTTGGTGGTTCCGGGGCAGACGGGGCAACAAATCCTGAACAACTATTTGCAGCTGGATATGCGGCTTGTTTCGACAGCGCTCTTAATTTAGTGGCCCGCCAGGATAAGAAAAAAATCCAATCCAACGTAACAGCTGAAGTGTCGATCGGTAAAGATACAGACGGCGGATTTAAATTAGGCGTTGTCCTCTCAGTCGCCGTGAATGGTGTAGAATTGGATGAAGCCAAACAACTAGTGGAAAAAGCACACGGTGTTTGCCCATACTCAAAAGCGACAAATGGAAATATCGATGTAGAATTGCATACTGAATTATTTTAACGGATCAGGATGGGCACCAACATGCCCATCCTTTTTTTATATCAAAAACGAACATTTGTTCTTGTTATTATTCTTGCATCCGGTCTATAATAAAAGAGTACAATAAATTCTTGGGTATCGGAGTGGAGGACAAATGAAATATCAGGCTACACCTTATTTTAGCTTTGTTGGTGAGGCAAAGGATGCACTGGAGTACTACAAAGAAGTATTCGAAGGCGAAGTACTGGGGGTACAAACCTTCGGTGAGGCAGATTTCCCGAGTCCCCCTGAAATTGCAGATCATATCATGCATGCTCAATTTAAAAAAGGCGAACTTTTCTTTATGATGTCAGACAGCTTCCCGGGACAAGCCCCGTCTCCCGGAAATCACATTTCACTTGTTCTGGAACTCGAAAGTGAAAAAGAAATCGACCTGTATTATAAACGATTAACTGAAAAAGGAACGGTGATCATGGAGCTTCAGGACACCTTCTGGGGGGCAATGTATGCTAAGGTGAAAGATCCTTTCGGCATCCATTGGGATTTGAATTACACCAAAAAATGACTATTATACGGCCGCAGTGTTTCCTCTTAATGCAACGGCCTTCCATTCCCCAAATGAAACAGCTTTCCATAAAAAAACACATCCTCGTCACCAAAAATTCCATGTTTTAAACTCCCCTCTTTAAGGGAATGGATTATGAATAAATTCATTACTCATTGGGGGCACCAGGATGGAATTACACAACGGTCAATTGTTTTGGCCAACGACATTAAAAAATAGAAAAGAAGATTTTGATAAAAAGTATGATGCAGTCATCATAGGAGGCGGTATGTCCGGGGCATTATGTGCCTATTCACTCGTACAGGAAGGCTTGAACGTCGCCATCATCGAAAAACGGACACTTGCTGCCGGCAGTTCATCCGCCAATACGGGTCTGCTTCAATTTTCCAATGACGTCATGCTTCATGAGTTGATGGACCAGATTGGAGAAGACAATGCAGTTCATTTTTATTCCTTATGTATGAAAGCAGTAGAGAATTTGGAGCAGGTAGCGATGAATTTACCGGTTTCCCCTGATTTCATCCGCAGGAAAAGCATTTACTATGCAAGCACATCCCGACATGTTTCAAAGTTAAAGAAAGAATATAAAACCTTGAAAGAGCACGGATTCCCTGTGGAATATTGGTCTCGTAAAGAGATGAAAAACCGCTTGCCTTTTTCTAAGCCCGGCGCGTTAATCACTCATGGAGACGCAGAAGTGAATCCATACAAATTCGTGAATGGGATATTTGACTATTTAAAAGAAGGAAATCAAACAACGATCTTTGAGAATCTCGAAGCAACAAATATAGAAGAGCATTCAACAGGAGTCAACATCCATACGACTGATGGGATCATTCAAGCAACGCACCTGATCCATGCAACGGGCTATGAAACACCTCCTTTAAATAAAAACATCGGCTCAGATATCAACCGTTCCTACGCCATTGCTACAGAACCGATTGAAGACTTATCTCAATGGGATGAAAGAGCGCTCATCTGGGAGACTAAGCGGCCATATTTATACATGCGCACCACGGTAGACAATCGAATTATTGCCGGCGGACTGGACGAGGACCCTGCAGAGGCACCTCAAAATGAGAAGAAAATTGAAAAACGCGGGAAGCAGATTGAAAAAGAAGTTCAGAAACTGTTTCCCGACCTGAAGATCAAGATGGACTATGCATGGGGAGCAAGCTTCGGGGAGTCCATGGACAACCTTCCCTATATTGGAAAACATCCCGAAAAGGAAAGAATTTATTACCTGCTCGGTTATGGCGGAAACGGTACGGTCTACAGCATGCTCGGAGCCAACATACTCCGGGACCTTATCTCGGGCCGTCCCAACCCGGATGCAGACATCGTCAAATTAGATAGATGAATGAAAGGGACGGACCTTCAGGAAAGGTCCGTCCCTTTCACCATATGATAATTTCTATTGATTTTTTGGATGTAGCCTTCTTTGATTAGTTCTTTTGTGAGGCTGGTGACGGTTTCCCTGGTCGAACCAATGAAGCTTGCGATGTCCTGGTGTGTAAGGTGCACATTGATTTTAATCAGATTACCCTGCTTTTCTCCGAATCGCTTCATTAGAAAGGACAGAAGGAAAAGGATCCTTTCTTTTACAGGGGTATACATGATACTTTCTATGAATAGATTTCGCATTTTCATTTGTTGGTTAAGAGTTGAATATAATTCCGTCACGGTCAGTGAATGTGTGCCTTTCATACTCTCCACCCGTTTGTGAGAGAGTACATGTAAAATTGTCGGATCGATCGTTTCTGCATACACCCCTTCTTCATCTAAACTGAAACTGGGGATATTGCTGAATATCTCGCCTTCTCCTAAAACGATGAGGATGGTTTTCCGTCCGTCCTCACTGTTCTTATAAAGCTTGATTTTTCCCGAATGAATCATATATAGATGCTTATCCAATGAAAAAGGCTGGAAGATGACTTCTTTTTTTGAGTAGTTTACGAGCCTCTCTGACAGTTCTTCTAAAATGGCAGTCGATTGCAACGGGGTGGATGAATTCATGAGGCACCCTCCTCTTTTGTTTCAAACTGAGACACAAACTCACCGTATCCCTGCTCTTTTAATTCATCTTTCGGGACAAAACGAAGGGCTGCAGAGTTCAAGCAATATCTTAAACCTGTTGGCTTAGGGCCATCTTCAAACACATGACCCAAATGTGAATCGGCGTGTTTACTTCTGACCTCCGTCCTGACCATGAACAAAGTCCGGTCCTTTACTTCTACAATATTATCTTCCACAAGGGGCTTCGTGAAACTTGGCCATCCTGTTCCACTTTTGTATTTATCCTTTGAACTGAACAAAGGTTCACCCGAGACGACATCCACATAGATGCCTTCCTTCTCGTTATCCCAATATTCATTCTTGAATGCTTCCTCGGTGGCTTCTTCCTGGGTGACTTTGTATTGGATATCCGTCAATTTATCTTTTAATTCTTGATCCGTAAAAGAAGGATAAAGAGAATTGGTTTGGAGTTCGATATGACGTTCATCGCCCCATGCTTCATCCAGAAAATCATCCCTTCCTGAATTACTTCTGTAGAACTTGTAGCTTAATTTATTTTTCTTATAATAATCCTGGTGATACTCTTCGGCTTTATAAAAGGTTTTGGCTGGTGGGATTTCTGTGACAATTTTTTCTTCAAAGCGTCCCGAGTCTGCCAATTCCTTTTTAGACTGCTGAGCAGTCTTCATCTGTTCTTCATCATGGTAGAAAATCCCGCTTACATATTGAGGCCCCCGGTCTACGAACTGTCCACCTGCATCGGTCGGGTCAATCTGCCTCCAGAAAACTTCTAGTAATTGTTCATAAGTGATCACGTCAGGATCGTACTCGATTTGAACCGCTTCCACGTGACCCGTCTGTTTTGAGGATACTTCGTCATAGGTAGGATTTTTTTCTTCTCCGCCCGTGTATCCTGAAATGACCGAGTATACGCCATCCAGTTTTTCAAAAGGTGGTTCCATGCACCAGAAGCACCCCCCTGCAAAGGTAGCAAGTGCATGGTCTTCATCGACCATCTCTGTTTTCACCGCTTCACTTCCCAACGATTTTTGGGTGATGCTTGCATACAGTTTCGGTCCAAAAAATGCTCCAATAGCAACTAAGAGTATCAATCCGATTCCGATCATAATTTTTTTCACTGTCTCTCCTCCTCGCTGTTTTTTAATGGCAATTGAAACCAAAATGTGCTGCCGGAATGTCCATCACTTTCAACGCCCATTTCCCCATAGTGGAGTTCAATGATTTCCTTGCTGATGGAGAGTCCGAGTCCTGAACCTCCTCCCGCTTTAGTGCGAGACTTTTCCACACGGTAAAATCTTTCAAAAATAGAAGCCTGTTCTTCAATGGGTATCCCCTTCCCCTGATCTGTCACTGAAAATTCCATTTTATCTCCTTTTTTGACAGTCCGTATGGTAAGAGCCGTTTGATCGGGCGAGAACGAAAGAGCATTTTGGAGAAGGTTTGTCAGGACCCTTTTGATTTGAACAGGCATTAACGGAATGAGTGGCAAGCTGTCATCGTACTCGACTCTCACTTGTATTCCTTTCTCCTGTATTCTTCGTTCGAATTGCCCAAGGGTGTCAATCAGAAGCTGATCGATTGAAGTGTAATGTGGATTCCATGGCAGCTTTCTGTTCTCTAATTGAGAAAATTCCAATACTTCTCCTATCAATAGACTTAATTTTTCCGTTTCAGATAGTATCGTTTCGTAGTATCTCTTCCGGGTCTTCCGATCTTCAATGATGTCATCATTCAAAGCCGCTACAAAGGAATGAATGGATGACAGGGGTGTCCTCAGATCATGTGAGACATTGGCAATCAGCTCACTTTTGAATTTTTCTGATTCCTTTAATTCCCCAAACATCTCTTCTATCCTGGTGGACATGTGATTAAAGTTGGCAGCGAGCTCTTTGATTTCCTTAGGTCCTGCTTCCGTTACCTTTACCTTAAAATCACCATTGGCCATCTTCCCTGCTTCTCTGCTCATTTGCTTCACGGAATTTAATAAGGGGCTCGTGATCATCAAATTGACTGCAAAAGATAAAACCCCCGCTCCCAATGTAATAAAGAAGAGAAGAATGATGATATCTGTTGAAATAAACATTTGGACATATGATATGGTAAGGAAGATCATAATCACCATCAGGGAAATCGTGTTGGCTAAAATGAGGAGGGTCCTAATCTTCATCATGCTGTTCCCCCTCGAATTTATACCCTATTCCCCATACCGTTTTAATCCACTTGGGGTCGGATGGATCAACCTCGATCTTCTCTCTTAACCTTCGAATATGGACATTGATCGTATTCGCATCACCAAGATACTCATATCCCCACAACGTTTCGATAAGTTGGGATTTTGAGAACACCTGAGATGGATGTTTGGCCAGTAAGAGTAACAGTTCAAACTCCTTTACCGTCATTTCGACTTCGTTTCTCCCTGCAATCACTTTCCGTTTAGTACGATCAATGAGCAAACCATCCCACGTGAGAATATCCTCTTTCCTTTCAGATGAAGAATGGGTTCTTCTTAAAACATTCTTAACCCGTAACAACAGCTCGCGTGGACTAAATGGCTTGGTGATATAATCGTCTGCTCCTAAAGTAAGCCCATAAATACGGTCCTTTTCTTGCCCAAGAGCCGTCAGCATGATGATCGGAGTGTCATGATCCTCCCTTATTTTTTCAGCTACCTTCCATCCATCCATTTCGGGCATCATGATGTCGAGAATCACAATGTCCGGGTGGAATGCGTCATATTGTTGAAGTGCTTCTTTGCCGTTAATGGCAGCACTCACTTCATACCCTTCACGAACAAGATATCGTGAACATACATCCACAATATTTTCCTCGTCATCCACAATTAACACTTTTCCCGCCATTTAAATGCCCCTTCCTTCAATCCCTCTGATTGGGACCCTTCTCTTCCAAAGGTTTTGTATATATTCATTGTACTGCTAGTCATTTTGTCTGGCGAAGATGAATCGGTTTCCTTTTAATGCAGGAAGATGCCGGTGCTGTCCTGTCTGAAAAACGAGGAAATTCCAATTACCAATAGTATAAAAAACAAACATTATGGAATCTTAACGTAATTCTTAATTATTTCTTAAATGTCCCACGGTTTTCGTTTTGGACAGGCTCATACAAATTTGAGATAGTAATAGATATCCAACGAAAAGGAGAATCTCCATGTTTATCACTCTTATATTGCTTTTAGTCATAGTTTTGACCGGGATGATGATCGTGAGGTATTACCCCGCATTGGGGAAAAAGCCTGCACGTGAGCGAGTCAACTCGTCTCTCCAGTATTCTCACGGATCTTTTCAAAATTCATTACCCACTTCAATGGACACGAGCTTTTCTTCATCCGTTTCAATGATTCTCGACCTCTTCAAACGAAATGCTAATCGCAAACCGGGACAGGCTATTCCACGAGTCGCCTTTCCTTCTATTTCCCACCCCCACCCTGTGACGAATGTTACGTGGTTCGGACATTCCGCATCTATGATTGAAATCGATGGAAAGAGACTTCTCCTTGATCCCATGTTTGGAAAAACCCCTTCACCATTTCCATGGATAGGGGGAAAACGCTACAGCAAGGAGCTTCCCTTTCAACTCGATGAACTGCCTTCCATCGATGCAGTAATTTTCTCTCATGATCATTATGATCATCTTGATTACGGAACGATTCGAAAGCTTCGAGACAAAGTGAAGCAATTCTTCGTTCCCCTTGGTGTAGGGAGTCATTTGGAACGATGGGGAATTCATCCTGAACATATAGTCGAACTAAACTGGTGGGATAAGGTTGAATTCAATGGACTTACTTTAGCCTGTACTCCCGCCAGACATTTTTCCGGTCGGAATTTGAATGACCGGAACGCTACTTTATGGTGTTCTTGGGTTATCGTCGGTGAAACTACCAGGATCTTTTTTAGCGGAGATAGTGGTTATGGTCCTCACTTTAAAGAAATAGGGAATGCCTTTGGTCCGTTCGATTTGACCCTGATGGAATGCGGACAGTATGACCCCAGATGGGCACCGATCCATATGCTTCCTGAAGAGACGGTCCAAGCCCACCTTGATGTGGGAGGGAATTGGCTGCTGCCCATCCACTGGGGGGCCTTTACCCTATCTTTTCATGAGTGGACGGATCCAATTAAAAGGGTCACGAAAAAAGGAGCTGAACGGAATGTGCCCGTTGCCACTCCTAAAATAGGTGAAACATTTCTTCTGGAAGAAGATTCTCTACCCTCTTCGATTTGGTGGGAATGAACAAACAATCGCCCTGATGTATACACTATTTAAGGAACTGTAAAGTAGGCGATTATACTATGAGCAATGAGCAAAAAGCAACGTTCGGAGCGTGGGTTGCAGCCATTGGGACCGTCATTGCCGCCATAGGCAGCACCCCCATTAAGAGGATTCCTGATGGTACACTGAGGTCATTCAATCTCATAGGAAACGAACTTCAGGCAACAGGGAACGCCCTTGAAGCAGACGCCATAGAAGAATTCACACTGACGAAAGTGGGAAATGAAATTCAAGCCATCGGAAACGTAACGGTCATTGCCAGCATCGTCATTGATTTCAATACCATCATCAAGCAGGAGCTGAATATCAAAGGGAATCTCCTGCAGGCGTTGGGTGGATCTGCTGCCCTGGCAGATTCTTTCAATGAAGAACATACATTAGAAGAGCTTTATTCGATCTACGGGAACCTTCTGCAGGTCATTGGAAACTCCCTTCAAGCCATCTCAGGCATCCTCACTTTAAATCATAAAGACAGTGGGAACCTGAATGTTGTTGGCAGCTGGATCCAGGCAATCGGTGCCATTATTTCAGCCCTCGTACAGACAAAAGAATCCTCTACTTGAAGTTGCTATACATATTCTCTTTTCAGAGTGTAGAGCAACGGGTTCAAGTGCTCTACTAGGATGACTGATTTAATACATGACCTTTTTAGTTTTCCTTCTCGTCTGGGTCCATTTTTTATAAAATCTCTTTATCTGGGTATATGCCCATACCATTTTTCTTTAAAACGAATACTCATAACCTAGATAGAGAGGAGGTTTTATTCTTTGAATCATTTTCAGACAACAGGCAACGGTCATTTTATAAACTATGGTGATGTCCGTCGGCCTATCGGACGCGTCGGTTTTGGAAGGCCGGGATTTGGATTTGGCGGATTTGGAAGGCCAGGATTTGGATTCGGCTTCAGCCCGTTTGTAGGAGGACTGGCCGGTGGATTATTAGGAGCAGCATTATTGAGCCCAGGATATGGTTATGGATACGGGTATGGATATCCGCCACCTTATGGCTATCAACCATATCCTTATTATTATTGATTTCATATAAATTAAAAGGGAACCTTGTCGTTAAAGCGTAACAGGTTCCCCTTGTTATTTTTAGGGGTTTTCTTGCCTCGCCTTGAATTAGAGAACCGCCTCAGCCATCAACTCATACGACCTTACTTTGTCTTCAAACTGTGCCACGTTGGTGATGATCATAAATTCCTCGGTTTGATATACTTCACTTAGCAACTGAAGTTCTTCCTTCACTTTTTGAGGAGTTCCTATGATTGCTCTTTTTCTGTTTTCCTTTACTTTTTGTTTTTCTTTCGGTGTCAGCACCCTTGCCTTTGCTTCTTCCACAGAAGGAATTTCGGTGTCAATCCCGTTCTCTACAGCCAATAGCCATAAGTCTTGTGTGAGAGCTATTTCTTCTGCTTTCTCTTCGGTTGGAGCGCAAACGACAAAGATACACACATTGCTCATAGGTCGGGCTAATGAGGAGGAAGGCTGAAATTGAGTTTGATAGTAATCCAAAGCCCGTTTTCCGTTGGCCGGATTGATGAAGTGACCAAAGGTAAAAGCCGTGCCCTTTTCAGCAGCCACCCGGGCACCACGGTGGGTGATGCCCAATATCCATGGAAGTGGCGGAGAGGCTGCGTCAGGGTAAGCCTTCACGGATTGTTCAGGTGAGAGATGCAAGTAATTCTGAAGTGCCTCCACCTGTCCCGGAAACTCATTCATACTCTTTTTCATCCCATCCGTAAGTGCCATCCGTGTTTCATATGACCCCCCTGGCGAACGGCCGATTCCAAGATCTATCCGATTGGGAAATAGGGTTTCCAACACCTTGAAATCCTCCGCAATTTTGTACGGACTGTATTGTGGAAGGAGGATGCCCCCAGATCCTACCCGGATCGTAGTTGTCATGGACGCAATATGTGAAATCAGAACCTGGGGAGCAGAGCCCGCAAGTCCATTCGTATTGTGATGCTCCGCCACCCAGAATCGTGTGTACCCTAACTCCTCTGTATACTGTGCAAGCCTGACCGTATTCCGAAACGCACTACCTGCGTCCCCTCCCCTCACAATCACAGACTGATCCAATACACTCAACTTCATTCATCCCACTCCCTAACCGAATTTCCTATAGTATGTACTTACCATTATCCCACTAACATCTGCAGGACCAAAAAAAGATGCTTAGAGGGACGGACCTCGATTTATGATGGAATATCACGGGAAACACTTTCAGTGAAGGCAGGTAAATCCCGTTGTATCAACATTTTAGAAGAATATAGAAAAGGGACGGACCTCGTTTTTCGAGGTCCGTCCCTCCCCTTTACAGGCTTAAATAGATGTGATTGCCGGATGGGTCCACGGTGAGAATTTTACCATCATGTTCCTGTGTTGTGACCCCAATGGACTTGAGTCGATGAATGATGCTGCTGCGCTTTTCTTCATTTGGGAAGTGAAGGGTGAACCAGTTGAGGCCCACACTGTTTTCAGAAGGAGCCGGTGCGCCTACACCATTCCACGTATTCAATCCTATGTGATGATGGTACCCTCCTGTCGAAATGAACAGTGCCTGATTCCCGAATCGGCTCACTACGTTAAAGCCCAGACCCTTCCCGTAGAATTCTTCCGCCGACCTTAAATCTGATACGTGGAGATGAATGTGCCCCATCACTGTACCGGGAGGAAGTCCATTCCACGATTTCCCCTCTGCCTCGGATAATATCCCCCGTGCATCGATGGGATCGACGGCCATCTCGACTTGATCACCATTCCATGTCCAGGCAGATGATGGACGGTCCCTGTAAATCTCGATTCCATTCCCATCAGGATCGGATAAATATAATGCTTCGCTGACCAGATGGTCGGAAGAACCGAGCTTTATATTCTGCTTGATCAGATGGGCCAGAATCTTACCAAGATCCTCTCTAGTTGGCAGCAACAGAGCAAAATGATATAACCCCGTCGTCCGCGGTTCTTTAGGTAAAGTTTCTTCCAGCTCTTCCAGGGATAACAAAGCATGAATGCCGTCCGCCGTTAAAGTGGCCCGTCTTTCTGATTGTTCCAGAACCTTAAACCCGATGACTTCCTTGTAAAAAGAGAGAGACTGCTTCAAATCTTGTACGATCAGGTTCACTTCCCCAACGAATGTATGGGGTTCTTTATGAAAGTTCATTATGATTCCTCCGATATTTTTTAGGCGTTTACCATCAAGTTACTTTATGTAACTAATTTTAATTTAATAACTAAATTCCGTCAAGTAATTAAATTACCCAATTACCTTTTATATGGTATACTACTAATTAGAATTCCCATGATTAAAGGAGGCATTGAAGATGAACCAATCTGACATATGTCCAAGATTTGAAAAAGCGATTGGCATCTTAAGTCAGCGATGGACGGGACTCATCATTTATCAACTGCTTTCCGGCCCTCAACGGAACTGCACCATCAAAGACGCAATAGGAATCAGCGGCAGACTTCTATCCGAGCGATTAAAGGATCTTGAACAAGAAGGAATCGTTACACGGACCGTTTATCCCGAAACACCGGTGCGGATTGAATATTCGTTAACAAAAAAAGGATATTCTTTAGAGCCTTTAATGAATAATATTGAGAAGTGGTCCCAGGAGTGGATTGAAAAGGATTGAGAACCCGTCTGTTGGTGGCGGGTTTTTTTGTTTGGATTTGTTTGATTGATTTTCGTTAAAAGAGAGGATATATTTTGTTCCTCTTTTGGTGCCTGTGGCGGGTAGGTTAAGGGGTTGGAGGAGTCATTTACTTTAAATGTGTTTTTTTGTATAACATTGAGAATTATTATCAATACTATACAAAAAGAAGACAACCACGCCTATGGTTGCCTTCTCCCCTATTACATACCCGGTTCGAATGTTTTGCAATCCGTTTCTTCGCTGTTATGCGCTTTGTTCCCTTTATGACTGACAACGAAAATCTGGTCTGCAGAACACTTCTTACCTTCCTTGTTGTATCGGCAGTTGCTTACTTCACATAGTACGTCTTGTGCCATGGTTTTACACCTCCCCTGTACCATTAGAGTGTACGTTTCGTTTCAGGTTCATACCTTCACCTAACTGCTGACCATCAAAAAGGGACCCACCTTCGAAAGGTAAGTCCCCTTTACATTTTATAACTCCAATGCTTCATCTGGATTTACAGCCCTCGTTCTTCGTTTTGTCACGATTTTATATGCCGCTACTGTGACCAATACCACTCCACTGCAGATAATATATAAAGTTGAAAAGCCGAATTTCGAGGAGACTAGCCCCAACACAAACGATCCAACCGCAATCCCCAGGTCATAAAAAATGAAAAACGTTGCCGTCGCATGCCCTGTTCTCCTCTTCGGTGCCGCCTGAATGGACATCGTCTGGAAGCTCGGAAGCAAAGCACCATACCCAAGTCCGATCAGCGTTCCTGAAACCAATAATAAAACGACGGAATGAGTCATGCTCAAGAGAATCAGTCCACCGGCAAAAATAACGAGGGACGTGTAGATGACCGCGTTGGGTCCCGACCGGTCAAATAATCTCCCTGTATATGGCCGCGACAGTAGCATGGCAGCGGCAAATACGACGAAGAATAAGCTGACGGATTCGAATAGGCCGATAGACTTCGCGTAAACGGAGATAAACGACATGATCCCGGAGTAGGCAAATGAAGTCAGGAATCCTACCAATGCAATCGGGATTGCCTTCACTTCTATTAAATCCTTAAGAGTCAGGCGTCTGCTCACTACCTGGTCCACCACATCGTCCTCTGTCACCTGAATGCCAAATGTGCAAAGAAAGCCTATGACAATAATCAAGGCAAGGCCCATAAACAATGTCGTGTACGGAATCCACTGTATAAGGGCGAGGGAAAGAAAGGGTCCGACCACAACTGCCAGGTTCATCGACATGGCAAAGTAACCAAGCCCCTCCCCCTTCCTGTTTGCCGGGATCATATCTGCGGCAATCGCCACCATGACCGTTGAGCCGACACTAAACCAAATCCCATGGAAAAAACGGAGCCCCATCAAAAAATAAAAATCATTTACCCAATAGTAAATGAATGAGGAAATCCCGAACATTAATACACTGAGGATGAGCGTCTTTTTCTTTCCCAACAGCTCAATGATTTTTCCCGAAAAGGGACGTACAATGATGGCTGATAATAAGAAGACTGTTGTAGCAAGTCCTGCCTGCCCTTCTGTTCCATGTAACTCATCGAGCACATACAGGGGCAGGATGGTTAACAATGAGTAAAAAACTAAAAAAAGAAAAAAATTATTCAATAACGCCATAAAAAATGGCCGTGTCCAGATGTTTTGTTTCGTTGAAAGCTCCACTATCATTCTCCTTCTCACAATTAGATGTTGTACTAATTATATCTGCAACATGTATATATGTAAATATAGTTGTTGTGACAATTAATTCAAATTCTTCGGGATTTCATGTATGATAAAGAGAAGAAACTGAATATAGAAGGTGAAACCAGTGACAATGTCCCGAGATGAAACCATCGGCTTATATACGAGCCGCACAGTAAAAAATATCATTCGATTCCTCACTCTCCATCTGAAAGATTTCGATGTGACACCTGAACAGTGGACCGTTTTGAAGAGACTTGCAGAGCAGGATGGAATCAGTCAAAAAGAGCTTGCGAAGAGGTCAGAAAAAGACCAGCCGACCCTGACAAGGATCCTGGATATATTAGAAAGAAAAAAGCTGATCTACAAAGAAAAGAATTCCGAGGATAGAAGATCATTCCTTATTTTCATTACAGAGAAAGGAGTGGCGGCAAAGGACGAGCTGTCCCCTTTCATTGAAAATTTGTATGAAGACACGATTCTTAAAGGGATTTCAGAAGAAGAATTAGAAGTATATAAGAGCGTTCTTTCTCAAATCAACGCAAACATGACCAAAGGATAGGAGTGAGCGTATGAAAGAGATTCCTGTTGCCCTCCAGATGTATACATTGCGGAACGAGGCAGAAAAGGATTTTATCGGTACTCTGCAAAAAGTGGCGGATTTAGGTTATAAAGGTGTAGAACTTGCTGGTTACGGAGGTTTATCGGTAAAGGAGTTAAAAGATATACTGGACAATCTGAAACTTCGTGCCGTCTCCAGTCATATTTCATTATCTGAACTGAGGAGCAATATCGATCAGGTAATCGAGGATCAGCTTGAGCTGGGCAGTACCTACATCGTATGTCCGTATTTGCCCCCTGAAGAACGAAAAGAAGAAGATTATTTCCGCTTGATCGATGACCTGAACGTGATTGGTGCGAAATGCTTTGAAGCGGGTATCACCCTCTGCTATCATCACCATGACTTCGAATTAATGGCTCTTTCGAACGGGAAAACGGCTCTCGAGACGATTCTGGCTGAAACGAATCCCCACATGGTCAAAGCTGAGTTTGATATCTATTGGCTGACCTATGCCGGGGAAAGCCCTGTTGAGTGGTTGAAGCGTTATCAGGGGCGGACTCCTCTTGTCCATTTAAAAGACATGACAACGGACGGAGAACGATTTTTCGCGGAACTTGGAGCAGGTGGAGTGGACCTGGAACCCATCCTGGAATTCGGTATGCACAGCGATGTAGACTGGTGGATCGTCGAACAGGACGAATCCAAGATCCCGCCCATCGAAAGCGTGCGAAAAAGTCTTGAATACCTACATCATAACGAAGTGTAATGAAAAAGGAGAGCCGAGTACATCGGCCCTCCTTTTTTGCCACAATCTTGCTATTCACATGGCGATCGGATAGAGCTCCCGGGACTTCTTCAAGTGTAACTTGTTCATCACTTGGTCAGGATCTGTCCCAATGCCTTGTCAAGCGTATCGTATTGAAAGACGAATCCTGCTTTCACCAACCGATCCGGGATGACCCATCTGCTTTTCAGGACCAGTTCGGTTTCCGTTTTGATGACCACCGCACCTGCTTCAAGCATCCACTTCGGGGTCGGGAGCCCTATCTTCTTATTCATCACATCCCTTAATTGAGCCATGAGTTCACGATTGGTGACTGGATCCGGAGATGCACAGTTGAATACTCCGCTTAACTCCTTCTCTTCATTCAAAAAAAGAATGATCCGGTACACGTCTTCTACATGAATCCAGCTGAACTTCTGGGTGCCTGGCCCCTGCACCCCTCCGAGACCAAACTTGACCAGGTTTTTGTACGGCGTCATCACACCGCCATCCGGTCCCAGTACAATAGCGATCCGTAAAGCCGCCTGCCGCGTCTCCGGTAATGAAAATGAGAAGAATGCTTTCTCCCATTCTTTTGCCACTTCAACGGAAAAGCCCGTACCGATATCGCCGTCTTCCTCCGTCATCGGGCGGTCCTCTGCATGGCGATAGATCGTGGCCGTGCTCGAATTGATCCATAAGGGCGGCGGATTCTGACACTGGAATAGGGCATTTCCCAATATGTTCGTTGTTTCCGTCCTGGATTTGAAAATGTCCGCTATATTCTTTTCATTGTACCGACAGTCGACTGACTTGCCTGCAAGATTGATGAGCATTTCCGCCCCTTCCAATGCCTGTACTATTTCATCGGGCCGCTCCCACGACACATGAGGAGACTGTCTTGAAATGATGGTCACCATATAGCCCATCTCGTGAAATTTCTTCTGAAGGTACCGGCCAATGAAGCCTGTTCCCCCTGCTATGACAATTTTCTTTTCCACCGTATCCACTCATTTCTTTTGCGCAAGTTTGTGAAATACTTCACATTAATTATACCAAATTCTGTAACAATTTCAACCACTTCTTTTCTGATACACTTATGCACAAAAAATAGTGGAATATTCCTAGAAAAATATTTTTCACCAAATGGAACAGATAATGGTAGAAATTCCCCTCAAATTTGTTTTATATCGACATTATTAAACACTAAATATTTTAAATTTACTGATAATTACCATTTTTTTCATTGTCAACCTTCCTTTTTTTTACTAAACTACTAATTAGCCGCCGGGGCCAAAAGAAATAGCTATTTCCAAAATCTATGATCAAAAGGGGAATTTGTAATTATGTCGAAAAAGAAATTAGTCAGTTTAGCACTAGGTACTTCTCTTGTATTCAGCGCCTCCTTTACAGGTGCATCCGCATTTGCCCAGTCTTCAGATTCTATTACTTCTAAAATGGACATTCATCAAAAGGTCATGAACATAGATAAAAAAGGGCCAAGCTTCTTATCTGGGAAACTATCAAAAGGTATTGTGAAGAACGACAAAGACGTGAAAGCGTTCATGAAGGAAAATAAAGAGCTGTTCGCCATCGATCCACATTCTGAACTGACATTACTTGAAAAGACGACAGATGATCTTGGGATGTCTCATTATCGATTCACTCAGTCAGTGGACGGTGTTCCTGTTGAAGGGGCCATCTTCATTGTCCATACAAATAAAAAGAATGAAGTGACGGCTACTACAGGACAGCTATTCAAAGAAGCTTCTAAAAAGGTGACCAAGACAAAATCTAAAATCAACCAAAAATCAGCTACGGATCTGGCCTGGAAACATATCGGTCTATCTAAAGCAGATACAGTGACAGGAACCCAAAACGTTCCCGCCATTGATGGAAAGAAAGACAGTAACGTAGAAAGCACCAACGTGAAGAACGATCTTGTCATTCATGAAAAAGACGGAAAGTTCACTCTTGCTTATAAAGTACAACTTCAATTCATCGAGCCTTATGGAGCGAACTGGCAGATCTATGTGGATGCCAAAGACGGATCGATTGTCGAAGCTTTCAATGCTGTGACAGACGCAGCGACTACCGGAAGCGGTTACGGGGTTTTAGATGACTATAAATCTCTTAATACTTATTCTTCAAATGGAACTTATTACTTATATGATGTGACGAAACCTATGAACGGTGTCATTGAAACCTTTACGGCTAATAATGGATCAAGCCTTCCGGGAAGTTATTCCGTCGATAGCAATAACTCTTGGACTGCTTATTCCCAAGCCGCTGACGTCGATGCCCATGCTTATGCAGGCAAAGTCTATGACTATTATAAAAACACGCATAACCGCAATAGTTTCGACAATAACGGCGCAACCATCCGTTCGACTGTCCATTACGGTTCCAACTACAATAACGCGTTCTGGAATGGTTCACAAATGGTCTATGGTGACGGGGATGGATCAACGTTCACTTCCCTATCTGGTGCACTGGATGTCGTTGCCCATGAACTGACACACGCCGTGACAGAGCGTACTGCCGGATTACAATATCAGTATCAATCCGGAGCCCTGAACGAATCATTTTCTGATGTATTCGGCTATTTCTTAGATCCGGGTGATTACTTAATGGGTGAAGATGTTTATACTCCAGGCATTTCAGGAGACGCCCTTCGCAGTCTATCGAATCCTACTCAATATGGACAACCGGCTCACATGAATAACTATGTGAACACTTCTTCCGATAACGGTGGGGTTCATACAAACTCCGGTATCCCGAATAAAGCGGCTTATAACACGATCTCAAGCATCGGTAAAGCCAAAGCAGAAAAAATCTACTATCGTGCCCTGACTGTATACTTAACACCAACAAGTAATTTCAGTTATGCACGTGCTGCCCTTCTTCAATCAGCAGCTGATCTTTACGGAAATGGAAGCTCCACTTACAATTCCGTTAAAGCAGCATGGGATGCTGTCGGGGTTTATTAATTCATAGCTATTCAAACAATACAAAAAGCCGTCCAATCCGGACGGCTTTTTGTATTGTTATAAGAAGCTCAGAAAAATCTTAACCACCAGACCCGGCAATCCGATATAATGAATATAGGTAATATGTCATGGTACCTATCCATTATGAAGGAGGGATGATCATGTTGGAGCAATTATTCATCAACATATGTATCTTTACATCCTTTTTATACTTTGCGGGGATTGTGTTGAGGAATTCACGGGAAATACCGATTCCGATGACCCTATTGATAGGGATCTTCTCCGGGGTTCTTGGATTGATTCTCATGAACTTTACCATTCCTTTGAATCATAATAGTATAATGGACCTTAGACATTTAGCAATCGTTACCACGGCCGTATATATCGGTTGGATTCCTGCCCTTCTGTCAGCCTCCATTATCACAATCGGCAGAACAATCATGTTTGGTGTCACTCATGAGGCGATTGTAGCTGCTCTCGGGATGTTGGTCATTGGAATTTCCTGCAGTCTATTAAGCTGCCTTCCTTCCCGGAGGCTAGTAAAGATCCAGATTATGAACATGTTCAGCCTGATGATCATATTTTTCTCTTTACAGCACAATATCGGGTTTCCGGATACATTGAAAATTATTCCCTATCATGCAATCACTTCGCTCCTGGTCGGCTTTATCGCTTATTTTATTGCAGAGCAGATCAAACGTTCAAATGAGCAATATCATCTATTAAAACAGAACGCGACAAAGGATTTCCTCACCAGTCTTAATAATGTCCGTCAATTCGACGCAAGTTACAATCAAGCTTTGAGGCATGCTCAGGAAAGAGACGAGAAACTTTCCTTACTGCTCATCGATATCGATCACTTTAAGATTGTTAATGATACGTTCGGTCATCCGGCAGGTGATGAAGTGTTAAAAGAACTCGGAAAGGTATTGACCCACCATTCCAGATCTTTCGACATCGTATCCAGGAATGGTGGGGAAGAATTCAGTATTCTCTTGCTCGACTGCCCTCATAGCCATGGGATGGTGATTGCCGAAAGACTTCGGGAAGCGGTGGAACGACATCCCTTTATGATTACAGATGACAAGTCGATTAACATTACAATTTCCATCGGAGTATCCACTTATCCGGATACAGTTTCCCCTTCCGGAGAAGAAATTTTTGAACAAGCGGATAAAGCTCTCTACCTGGCAAAACGTACAGGTCGAAATAAAGTTTGCGATTTCAACATGGTTCAAGCCATTCACTAATAGCACAACAGGATTCAACATCTTTTCCCAGGAAATGATGTTGAATCCTGTCCTATATACGCGAAAAGGGAAAAGACACGCATCTTTTTCCCCTTTGTTGTCTTTATAAAGCGGAGTCTTTCCTATTTTCCATCACTACTTCTTCTTATTCACACTGTAGCCTTCAATATGTCCTCATAATCCAATCCAAATCCCGTATGCAAGCTCTCTACAGCCTTTTGTATATGACTCTTCTCAATCACTGCCGTTACGCTTATGGAAGATTCACCTATCAGTTTCACTCTCACTGCGTTTTCCAGTAGCATTTTGCACATTCCTATCTTAATCTCAGGCTGGGATTTCATATTCTGACCGATTACCGACACCTTTGACAGGCTGCTTCTTTGTTCGATGCGGGAGTATTTCCATCTGTCTTTCTCTTTCCTTAAGACGAATAATATCTCTTGAAGGTCTTGTTCCTTGATTAATAAGGACAAGATGTTTCGGCAACTTTGTGTATAGACATCCGCCTGAATGTGACGAGTGGCCAGCTCACGCATAATTGCTTCCCGGGATCCTTCAACATCTTCACACTCAAACATTTCTACTCTATTAATATCCTTTTCAAATGTGACACCGATCACAGGGCTTGATTCAATCTGCTTTACCTTTCCATGAATGAGGGTTCCCCCGACATTTTCAAAACTTGATTTTATATAAAGAGGAATTCCGAATTTCTTTGCATGTTTAACCGCTCTTGGATGAAGAACACCGGCTCCCATGACAGCCAGATTCAGCATATCCTCATACGAAAGGGAATTGATCTTCGATGCTTTCGGAACAAATCTGGGATCAGAGGTGTATACTCCGTCAACATCCGTATAAATATCACACCGATCTGCCTTTAATGTTGAAGCAAGGGCCGCTGCCGTGATATCGGAACCCCCTCTTCCCAAGGTAGAAATGTCCCCATCTTCCGTTACTCCTTGAAATCCTGCCACTACAACCACTTTTCCATGATCCATTTCGTTCCTAATACGCTTTGTGTCAATCTCTTGAATATGGGCATTTCCTAGAACGGAATCTGTTTGAATGCCTGCCTGCCATCCAGTGAAGGAAATTGCCTCTACCCCTCGTTGCTGCAGAGCCATGGCAAGGAGGGAGATCGTTACTTGTTCCCCTGTTGAAAGGAGCATATCCATCTCTCTCTTACTTGGTTTCGTTGTGATCTCACTCACTAACTTTACAAGAGTATCAGTGGTTTTCCCCATTGCAGAAACCACAACAACGACGTCATGACCTTTGTTCTTTTCCTGTATGACTCTGTCCGCCATTCGGTTTATTCTCTCGGTAGAACCAACAGAGGTTCCACCGAATTTCTGAACAATTGTACTCAAGTGATGATCCTTCTTTCTATTTGGGAGTTAAAGATGATCAGATTAACCCAACAGTCCGGTTTATTTTATATAAAGCCAATGCGTTTGTTACTTTCCCGAATTCAGAAGCGTGAGGACGGTCATCGTCATCAGAGTATCCGTAATCCACCATTCGGTTCCGGTTCAGGCATAATTTCGTAAGCTCTGGCTTAAAGAAATCAAATAGCTTGAAACGTTCTTGTAATTGCGGGAATCTCTTCTGATAGTTAAGTATTGAGTCAGCAAGAAGACTCCAGAAGGTTTCTTCTTCCATCATTTGATTGTTCTTTAACAAGTTGCTCAAGTATCTCAAATGACAAATAAAGAGGCCAGTGAAGATAAACTGTGTAAGCCCTTCAGGCGGCTCCGTTCGAAGGACCGCTTTAAACTCAGATGACAGCCCTTGCAGCTCCGGAAAATCCTGGTCTGAAATATTAACGTCATCAACAAAGTCTTTAATCGCTAAACGGTGAGGCTTCGCACCCTTCAACACGACAATCGTATTTTGGCCATGGGGAGAGAATACCGTTCCGTATTGGTAAAGGTAATGAAGGAGAGGATCCATGACGACTTTGAAAAATTGCTTCATCCATTCTTCTGGGCTGAGACCTGACTGTTCAATCAAACTCTCAACATACGGTTTATTGTCATGATCTTCATACAATAAGGCAGCCAGTGTAATCGCTTGTTCCCCGTCTTCTAAATACGTATAGATGCTTTCCCTCCATATGGTTCCAAGCATCTCCAAGTATTGATAAGGTGCCTGTTTTAATTGTGTATAGTAGCGGTGATGTACATTCATACTGGCATTTTCCCCTGGCAGGATGACCCGGCATTCATCTTTTAAAAATGGATCCTTTTCAGCCATTCCCTTAATGAACTCTGTCACCTTAGGAGCAATCACGGTTCGTTCAGATGGCAGTCCCCGATAAACCAGCGTGTTCAAAATACTCATCGGAAGCTTCACATGATGCTTATCTTTGTTCGTTGTATTTACAAATGTGCGGATCGACTGCTGAGGGAGGTAGCGGTCTTCCCCCTCTCCCAAGGGAATGATGCGACCCATGGCCAGCTCCTCGGGGAAATTCTGAATGAGTGTGTTTTTCCATTGCCACTCGTGCACCGGCAAGAAATAGTATTCCGATGGTTCGCTTCCATTTTGTTTGACGATCTTGTCAAAACGGATTCGGTCTTCCTCACTTAGTTCACCGGCAATCAACGTTTCATAATCCAATCCACCCACAGATTGAAACGATGCAAGCTCCTTATGTACGGCTATCCAGGAAAGCTGTATCTCTTTCTGTTGTTCAGGCGCAAAGGAAAGGTAATCGTCATATCCGAACCCGATTCTCCCTTTGTTATATGTAATCCAAGGGTGTCCTGTCATATAGCCTTCGAGGGTGGCATAGTCCTCATGAATCAGTTCGTCCGATGTTTTCGTTTCTTTTTCAAGAAGATGGGCATCTGCTATTAACGTACTGTTCATTTCCTTGATTAAATGCCCTGCCGTCTCAGATGACATCCCGATGACACCTTGAAGGTCGACCAATAGCTCTATTGCACTATCGGCTTCCTTTCTTCCTCCATTTTCAACGATATATACCGTCGTCCACTTCACATCGAAACTATCAAACAATCGTTTTTGTGCGATGTAGTGATAGTGCTTGGAACCTGTGACCTGAAGGGAATATTCAATATCTTCCCCTTTTTCCGAGAGGATTTCAGGTCGGATCATCTCTTCATACATATATTCAGACAGCATTTTGCCTATCAATTTCTTGTTTACTTTCGTCCAGCTATCATTCTTAAAAACACGTTGAATTTCTTCATTGAATAACATATTATCCCTTCTTTCACATAGTCTATGTTTTCTTTGCATCAGAGAGGAACCGGAATGGACGCCGCTTTTGTTCCAAAGGTTTGAAACACATTTTTGTTCTGAACCGGAAATACTTCTCTCCCTGTAATGGTATTGATGATGACCGCATTACGGTGTGCACCGAGTCCAAGGTCAGGTGCCCCCACTCCATGAGTATGCATTTCACCGTTCTGTACAAAGATTTCACCCGGACCTTCCACATAGGTTTCCAATCGATAATCTTCTTTCACTTTGTATCTGTCATATTCATCCCATGCAATCCACTCTTTCATTTTTGAAAGGAATCCCGGGAATGCAGGCTTGTAGCCAGTACCAAGAATGATGACATCTGCCTTATCAATGAAATGTTCATCCTTGATCCGGTGATAGCCATGCAGTTCAAACCCTGTTTCATTTTTTCTGATTCCGACGATCTCTGTCATGGCCTGTAAGGAGATGTCCGGAACCTCTCTTCCTACGGATCGTTCATATAAATAATCATATATATCGGCGATCGTCTCTGAACTGATGCCTTTATAAAGAAGATCCTGTTCCTTTAGGAGCTGATCCTTCTTTTCCTGTGGAAGCTGATAAAAGAACCGGGTATAGTCAGGTGAAAAATACTCAAGGCCCAGTTTTGAATATTCCATCGGGAAGAATCCCTTTGAACGTGTATACCATTGCAGTGAAAACCCTTGACTTTCCTGTTCTTTGGCTACATCGAGAAACACTTCGGCTGCACTTTGGCCGGATCCGATCACAGCAACCGTTTCAGCTTGTGCACATATCTCCTTATTGGATAAATAATCGGCACTGTGAAAGACGGTTTTGCCCAGCATTCCCTGAAAGGCTTCAGGTACAGAAGGAACAGAACCAATTCCGAGTACGAGATGTTTCGTGAACATCGTTTCCGTTTGTTGAAGGGAATCATTCCATACGGTGACTTCATATACACTTTCCCCACCCCCCAATTGGACCGGGATGACACTTTGGACATCCATCCCGAACCGGCATGTTGTGAGCTGCTCACTCACCCATTGGCAATAATGGTTATATTCTTTGCGCGGGATATGAAATTTTTCCAGAAAGTAAAAGTGATATAAGCGGTTATGAGCCTCCAGGTATCGGAGAAAACTGTAATCACTTCGTACATCTGCCATACTGACTAAATCCGCAAAGAACGGCACTTGTAAGGTCGTTCCGTCAATCAGCATGCCCGGATGCCAATTGAAGGCTTTCTTCTTTTCCAAAAATACGCTTTTCACTTCGGGTACCGAATCCAATAAGGCAGCTAACCCCAGATTAAACGGACCCAATCCGATCCCGATGACGTCATATAATTCATTTGATCTGTTCGTGAAGTCCATCATTCAGCCACCTCTTTTCAAATTCGCTTCTCTCACAAAACATGAGCAGTCCGGTTTTGTCGGGGAGAGTAATCGGCTTAACGGGTTTAAAACCGCATTTCTCAAATACATGGATCATTTTGTCATTTCGGATATCCGGCTCCGCTACGATTTTAGTCGTCTTCTTTTCTTGGAACTGATACGAAACCATCGCTCGTAATAATGGCAGGGAAAGTCCTTTACCAAGATACTCCCTCTCCCCGATTAACAGATGCACTCCCTGATCGAATGGAGCAGGAGTGTACGTTTCCTCCACCACGTCGCCTTTTACCCAATAAGCCTCCCAGTAACTCATCGCCACACCGTCAAGATACCCTGCGTACAGGGTTTGATGTGAATCGGACAAAGCTTTTATCAAATGGTCTTGGAACTTTTCAAATGGAATATTTAAATTCCAGAATGGGTGGACGTGTTCCTCCATCATCCATTTGTGAATAAGCTCCGCGTCCCGGTCAAAATCAATCTTCTTAAATTGAATCTTCTTTTGAATTCCTTGATCATACACTTCGTAGTTATAGGACATGATGGATTTCCACCTCTTTGGCAAGTGGGTTTTTCACCATCGTGTAGACCGATTGAGCTTCCATTGGACCGACCAGTTCATCCATGTCATAGAATCGGGTTAATAGATTCGCTTTACACGGAAGGACCGGTTGATATAATAAACTGCTCAGTAGATTGGAATCTTCCCCCCACTGCTGTTCATGGTACTCCAGACGTTCCTTTACAAGATTCATAAGTTTTTCTTCGTCGATGAGACCACTTGCCCCAAAACCATTGATCAGTCCGAATAAATGGTTAAAGAAGAAGTAATAGCGCAATCGTTCCTCTGCCACTTCATCGGCACAAATGGTGTCGCTTACCTGATTTAATTCTGGAAGGAATTCTTTTAGTTTTTCTACTTTGGATTCGCTATAATAGTATCCCTGATTATCCCTGTAATAGAAGGTTTCAGGGTAACCGTTCCTCAGCTGGATCACCGAGTTTTGCTGATGGGCTTCCAGAGCGATCCCGTACGTGTGGAACAACCAGATCATCGGATCCAGCGTCAGGGATAAGTATCGACTGAACCAATCCTGGCTTACTTCTTCCAGACTTCTATTCTCTCTTTGCGCTATCCCTTTAATGATGGAATGTATTCTGGCCATTCCCCCATAAGCATGGTCCTGGCATAGGGCTGCGATCAAGCTGGTCCCGCGACTGTTTTCATAGAAAGGATTTTCCCTGATGACAAGCTCAAACCCGGAAACTTCTTCTTTCAGGTCCAGGTTTAAATAAGCAGGATCCTGGATGACCTTAAAGTGTGGGAACTCTTTGTTAAGACTTTTTCCCACTTCCGTTTCTAGTAATTTCGAAACCTCTACTCCCCTTGCCAGTTCCTTCTTTTGGTTGATGCGAAGAGAGTTTGTGATTTTGACAGGTACGGAGAATTTATACATATATCGCGATTCTTTGCTATAGACCGTTCTAAATGATGACGTAGCCGTGAAGCGCTTCCCTAATGGACCGATGTATTCCAGTCGCTCTTCTTCCATCAGGTCTTGTACGTTCACCTTTTCCAATAATGTCTTCACTTGAAGGGGGTGTACAGGAAGCAGGACGCGTTCACCCTCTTCCAGCAGCTTCTGTAACCATAACTGATCTACATCAGAATCTTCCTTTAACTCTTCAAAAATGATGGAAGCTGCAGATTTGTCGGCACTTGAATCCTGTTCTACCAAGGATATGTCTGCACTGAAGTAATGAAGCTGAAATTCTCCTTTATATTCAGGAGAATACAAATGGTCTTCTTGTTCCGTCAGGCCTTGTTTACTTTTCGGGGTTGGATGAAGCATATGTCCGAATAGAAGGGACTGCTCAGCATCGATGTAGTCAAATTCTTCATCCGTAAGTGCCTCGTTGTCCTGTACCCGACTTTCAACATAGCTTTTTATACTTCGACAGCTTAAGATCACTCTTAAGAGCAGTTCGTCCTCTGCACCACTTTGACTCTTATCAAGTAAGAACTCTTTTACCACTAGTGTTGTAAGGGTAATGTAGTCGAGTGGTTTCAATTCGCTTTCCCCTACCCGGTAATAAAGTGGGAAACCGATTAGATGACGATCCGTAAGAGACCAATATTTCACTGGTATAATCAATTCAATCTGCTGCAAAACCAAATGAGATACGATGACTTTCTCAAACTGCCCAAGTGACGGATCATTGTCGGAGCGGCTCTCTTCAGTGTAGTTCCCCGTTTCTCTTAAATAGCAATTCAGAAAGCTTTGCATCGTTGCATGTTCAGCAATTTCCTTAGAATTTTTCAATGTATGACCCCTCCATTTACTAATTCATTTCCGATCTCTTCAATCTCGTGTAGAAGGGAATGAATATCTTCCGGCTTTGTTCTTGGATTCAATAACGTCAATTTCAAGAAGGTTTGACCCTTTATCACTGTTTTCGCAATAACCCCTTTCCCCTTATATAGCAGGGTTTGCTGGATCGTCCGGTTCAAATGATTGAGATCGAGATCATTTCCTTCCATCCTTTTCGGCTGATAGCGAAAGATGACTGTATTGATTTCCGGCTCAGGGTTTTGTATCACAATGTCCTTTAACTCTTCCATATAAGAAGCTGTGTATCTGGAGAGCTTCACCGTTTCATCGATCATGCTGCCAAAAAGGTCGGTCCCCAGTGTCTTTAATGACAGATACAGTTTCAACGCATCGAATCTTCTCGTTGTTTGAACCGACTTATTCACCAGGTTCAAGATGCCCTCTTCATCGTCTTTGACGGGATTCAAGTAATCAGCATGATAGGATAGATAACGGAAATTGACCTCATCCTTAACGAGGAAGGCTCCGCAACTGATCGGCTGGTAAAATAATTTGTGAAAATCTACCGTGATGGAGTCGGCGTTCCCCAACCCTTTCAGTTTGTCTGTATGAGAATGACTCAGCATCAGTCCACCGCCGTATGCGGCATCGATATGGAACCACAGTCCCTGCCGACGGGCGATTTCTGCCAGTTGCTCCATTGGGTCGATACTTCCAAAATCGGTGGTCCCACACGTAGCAACAAGGGCAAAGGGCAATAAGTCCCCCTGATCAAGCTCTTGTAGTGTTTCATTCACTTCCCGGACGCTCATCCGATGATGTTCATCGGTCTTAACCGTCACAACCGCTTGTTCTCCCAATCCCAATTGGGAAGCCGCTTTCTTCACAGTGAAATGGGCCTCTTCTGAACAAAGAATCCTTAATCTGTTAAAGCCTTCTGGTAAACCATCCCGTTGTACGTTATGGTTCCATTTCGAATGACAGAAGGCATCGCGTGCCAACAGGAGTCCCATATAGTTGGACTGTGTTCCACCACTTGTAAAGACTCCGCCGGATGATGCCGGAAGCTTTATTTTTTCCGTCAACCACTTCACCATTTCCGCTTCCACATAGGTGGCAGCTGGACTCTGATCCCAGGAATCCATCGATTGATTGAGCGTTCCGATGATCAATTCCGCCGCCACCCCTGGAAGAAGGGGAGGGCAATGTAAATGAGCCATGCTCTTTTGATGGGAAATGTGGAGACTGTTTTTCAATATAGGTCCATTAATTTCATCCAGGACACCTTCAAACGATTTTCCTTCAGGAGTGAAGGTCATGATCGGTTTGATTTCTTCTTCTATTGCTTCTGGCATTTTCCCGACAAAGGGCTGCCCCGTGCCTTCATATAGATTTTGCAGCTTCTTACTTACTCCATCGATCAGTTCATGAAATACCTGGATACTCTCTTCCCCTTGATGAAGGAAGAAGGAATCAACATTTTGATTAGTATCTCTATCGATTGTCTTCACTTTCATGACTTTACTCCGTAAGAGAAGCTACTAAAGCTTCTCTGAAAATCGAAACCACTTCATCGACTTGCTCTTCTGTGATGATCAATGGCGGAAGGAAACGGACCACTGCCCCATGTCTTCCCCCTACCTCCAGGATCAATCCCCGTTTGAAGCATTCACGCTGGATTCCACTCGCAACTTCAGGGTTAGCCGGCTTGCTACCGACCGCTGAACTTGTCTTAGCAGAATCAATGATCTCCACTCCTACCATCAGTCCTCTGCCTCTTACATCACCTATCTCCGGAAATTCTTGTTGAAGCTTTTGCAAAGAGTGAAGAAGTCTTTCTCCCATTTCCCCTGCATGGTCGACCAAGCGATTCTCCTTAATGAATTTCAATGTTGCAGTCCCTGCTGCCATGGCCAGTTGATTTCCTCTGAATGTGCCGATATGTGCCCCCGGTTCCCAGGCATCCAGGTCACGATCATAGATTACGACGGATAGGGGGAGACTTCCTCCGATCGCTTTGGAAAGGACAAACACATCCGGTACGATCCCTGCATGCTCAAAGGAAAATAGTTCCCCAGTGCGTCCGATTCCCGTCTGTACTTCATCGATGATGAGTGGAATTCCCCGCTCACTAGTGATTCTTCTCATTTCCCGGATCCATTCGATCGGTGCCGGTATGGAGCCACCTTCACCTTGGACCGTTTCAAAAATCATGGCAGCCGGTGGTAATATTCCACTCTCTGGATCATCAAGTAGATTCTCGATGTATTGACTGCTGATGCGATGACTCTCCTCTCCCCCTACTCCAAATGGGCAGCGATATGTATATGGATAAGGTAAAAAGTGAGTATCAGGCATCAGTCCCTGTACGTTCTTTTTTGGGCCCAGATTTCCGCTGATCGCCATCGTTCCGTGAGTGGCACCATGGTATCCGCCTTGAAACGTAAGAATACTTTGTCTCCCGGTTGCTGTCTTCACTAATTTCAACGCAGCTTCAATCGCATCGCCGCCTGTCGGTCCACAAAATTGGATCTTCGCACGATTACGAAATGCTTCCGGCAACGAGGAGAATAATTCATTTACAAATTCCTCTTTCACAGGCGTCGTAATATCTAATGTATGTAATGGCCGCTTATCACGGATCACTTGCTCCATTGCCTCAATGACCACCGGATGATTGTGACCCAGCGCTAATGTTCCCGCTCCCGCTAAGCAATCCAAATATTTATTCCCTTCCATGTCCGTGACATAGATTCCCTCTGCTTCACTGATTGCCAGTGGAATTCTTCTCGGATAGGATCTCGCATTGGACTCGCGTCTTTCTTGTTGGTCCAGTAATTCTCTATTTGAAATGGCACTTTGTACTTTCATAATCAAATCTTCCTTTCGTGATAGATTGGCTTTTGCTTCCAACGTCATCTTAATTGATAATGATTATCAATGTCAATAGTGATTGATAACTATTCTCAATTAATTATATTCTCTGCAGATACTTTGGATGAATCTCTTTCGTTTCGGCTCATCGTCCCGCCGTTCCTGGCGTTGAAAGGGGATTTACTCGCCTTAAAAATAAAATCAACTGCATTACACTTTTTTGTACGACCACCACAATCAGTCATAAAGACTCACTCTGTAATACAGGACAAAAGTTTTATTTACAGCACTTCTTATTGAGAATTCATTTTAGTGAAACACAAAAAAAAACCGGAGAATAGTCTCCGGTTTATCATTTCATTCAATTAAAATCGTTCATCCTCTTTCAAATGGCAGCGTCATGCACCGGATCCCGCCCCCGCCTTTTTCAAGTTCACTCACATCCACTTCAACCAGTTTCTTACCTTTTAAAAACGGATGATCATTCAATATCTTCTTATTGGCCTTCGTGCTGATCAACAGGGTTTCCGGGTCCAGATTCAGAAAATTGATATCCGCGACCGTATGCTTTACCTCATCCGTCCATAATACGTCGAAGCCGTGACGTTTGATAAACTCCTCCATCATCACATACCGTCCCCCATTATCAGAGACGATTTGAACAGGGAACAGCCTCATATAGCTTTTGGCAATGAGGAGATTTTCCCCGGCAACATTGCAATTCATGTCCAAATGCATCGTTTCACCCGTCCTGGGTAAGTCGATGATCCCGATTTCCGTAAATCCAGCCTGAAAAATTTTCCCCTTCAATGCTTCAATGCTTTCGATGCTCGATCTAAGGCCCGTATTAATGAATACGGTATCCCTGTTCAACACAAACACATCCCCATTTTCCAATGCCTTTACCCGGTTATTATCCTGAATGCAAAACGTCATCTCATCAAACCAGGATTGAAATAATTCATGACTGTGAATATATTCAGGTGCTCTCATCGTAGTGCCGGCATCACCCGGGATCACCGTTTTCCCGTAGACACATGCCAGATCCCTTACAAAAACACGGTTGATGAGCTGTTGATTCAAGTCCTTAACTTCATCTTTAAGGTGTTTGGAGTAATCGATGACCTTTACACCTGCATCTTCCATGGCACGCATCATCTCTTCATGGTTTTCCTTCGCTTTCTCCTGGTTTACCGGTTTCTCCCACCCTACATAATCCGCCGTTCTTTGATCGGGTACATCCACTGATGAAGGCGGGCATACCATCACCGTCTTTAATTCTCCATGTTCGTTCCAGCAATTTGGATGAATCTTTTCCATCAGCCTGCCTCCTCGATATCAATTCCTCTTACTTTCTCCTTTCTCATGAAAAATCATTCCGTTTCCAATCACATAATTCATGAGCCGGAACAACACAATATGAAGGATAAAGGTCAGGTGAAATGATATGAGCAAATGTACGAAACAGACTAATCTAACGTGGTGGCAGCTCTCTTTCATCGGAGTGGGCTGCATCATCGGAACCGGGTATTTCCTTGGGTCTGCCATACCGATTCAAAGAGCGGGTTCCTCGGTTCTCATTGCCTACTTAGTGGCCGGTATCGGCACGTGGATGGTTTTCCAGGCACTGGCCAAACTAACGGCACATCACCCGGAAAAGGGTTCATTCCGGACATATGCTAAACAAGCATATGGTTCCTGGGCAGGGTTCAGTAACGGATGGGTGTATTGGTCTGCAGAAATGTTGATCATGGGAAGTCAATTAACCGCACTCGCCCTCTTCGCCCAATTTTGGTTCCCACAAATCCCGCTTTGGATATTCACGGGCGGATTTGCCCTTCTCGGTTTAGTGATCATCCTGATGGGAGTCCGAAAAGTAGAACAAATGGAGAATGTTTTCGGAGTGATGAAAGCTGCTGCCATCATCATGTTTATTATCATTGCAAGTGCCGCCATGTTTGGCTGGCTTGGGGGTGGGAGTTCGGTTCGGGTCCTTCAATCTCCCATAAAGGAAGTTCTCCCACATGATGGCAAAGGCTTATGGCTCGCCCTTCTTTTTGCCTTCTATGGATTCGGGGGGATTGAAGTGATGGGTCTGATGGCCAAGGAACTGAAGGATCCAAAGGAAGCCCCGAAATCAGGGAATATCATGCTTTTGATTTTGACGATCCTTTATATTCTTTCCTTTTATCTCGTATTAAAGCTGGTACCTGCAAACAGGATCGACCCAAATGAAAGCCCATTTCTGACAGCCCTTGACCAATACAGCATTCCGTGGGTCCCCCACATATTCAATGCCATTCTGATCATTGCCGGATTTTCTACCATGGTCGCTTCTTTATACGCCGTCACCACGATGCTCGTGGCTCTGGCCGAGGAAGGCGATGCTCCCGGGATTTTTGCCAGAAAGGGGAGAATGGCCGTCCCGCTTCCCGCCTTTGGGTTGACCACTTTGGTTGTTGCACTATCCATTGTCGTTGCCATGCTCCTTCCGGATAAGCTCTTTGAATATATTACTACCGCTGCAGGGCTGATGCTTCTGTACACATGGCTTTTCATCCTGGCTTCCTTTCACAAACTCATGAGCCAAACAGCCTGGGACCTGATTCGAACGATCATTGCCCTGCTTCTCATTCTGTTTGCCATCAGCGGTACTCTTCTTGATGGAGTGAGCCGTGTCGGCTTCTTTGTCAGTCTGGGATTCATCCTCTTGATTGCTGTAGCTGCCTTCATAAAAGAAAAAAAAGTTAAAGCTTGATGCCTTAACTCTTGATTTTCTTATGCATGTGTGAAAAGGGGCATTTGCTCATGGAAGAATCATCGTCGCTGAGATAATACTGCTTCCACTCGTAATTGTCTTCCTGTCCGTACCATTTCAAGCTGGGATGAGGATCGACACCGTCATATTCAACGAGCCGTTTTCGAATGACCTTCTTTAATTTCTGACCAAATGCTGTGGACGAATTGATTTCATCAAATACCCACCGGGGCTGGAAGGCGAGGAGAAAATATGGAAAATGACGACTCTTTCGGATAATATGAGCTGGTGTCGCGCAGAAGGCAAAATAAGGTTCCCCGTCAAAACAAAACTCCCATGTGTGGTCATGGGGATCCTTTCCGATATCAACCGGCCAAGGCTTATCATCCAGCTCGTGTACCCGATTCAATAAGTCCCAGAAAATGTGTTGATACGATTCAACGGAACCTGCGATTTCATCTGATTGAAAAAACACAACAAGTGATGCATACTTCCCTGTATCCCTTGAAATACCTCCGTATTCCTTTAATAAAGAGACCAGCATATCCGTCGCTTCATCCTTTCTCGGATCTCCTGCAAAACCGAAGCGCAATGTATCTGTTAGATAGCCTTGTTTACCCGGTACGCACGGGTATGGATGCTCTTCATCACACATCAGTTCCGAGAAGTGTGTATAGGCAGATTGCTGCCAGGGAGTAAGCTCTTCCACATGTTGATCAATCCAACCTTTTGTATATATCATGGCCGATCCCTCCTAAAGATTACACATCTATCCTATTAGGAGGGCGCCAATTGGGTGTCTGTCTAACCAAATAATATGCGACAGGCCTCTACGCCGAAATAAATGCCAAACCCCATCAGAACGGTACCCGATATGATGGAAATGATCCTCAGGATGAGGGGACTCACCAGTTTCCTTGCCCCCGTCGCAACAAAAGCCATCGTCACATCCCAAAGGGTTATTCCCAGAAATATTCCCAAACTATACAAGAAAAGCTGCGAGGATTCATATGCTCTGGACGTCTGTGCGAGAATCGATCCATAGATTCCAAGCCAGAATAAGATGCTTAACGGATTCGAAATCGCCATAAAGAAACCCGTCCGGAACGCTTTTCCTTTCGACTCATTCTGCGATGGATGTGAGGAAGATGTGAGGGTACCCGACTTTTGGATGCTTTCGATTCCCGTATACGTCAATATTATAAAACCAAAGATCCATAAACATAGTTTTATCAACGGTGTATCAATGAATTGAGCCAATCCAAAATAAATAAGGAGCATGAAGATGGCGTCTGCCGCCATCCCCCCGACTCCAACAAGCCAGGCATGAAAGAAACCGAATCGGAGCCCCTTGTCCAATTGGGCGGCGTTGATCGGTCCCATAGGTGCAGACAGGGATAACCCTAAGACGATATAGCTAAAAAATATACTCATATTCAAACCACCTTCGAGTTGACTTCTCCCTATTGTATTCGGACATGCCAGGAAGTATTAGACCAACCCCGACTTAGTCATACATAATTTTATTTTTCGGGGTTATTCTAATCATCGAAACCATTAGAGGAGGAATATATATGAATAACCAAGGTCAATCAAACGGGATGCCGCAACCTGGCGCGAAGATGCCGCCGAATATGATGAACACCCAAAGCCAAGACCACGGAGGTCACGAGCTCTTTGATGCCCATGAAGTCATCGCTGGGATCATCAGCATGCTCGACCAATATCAAATGTATGATCAGCACATTCAGGACCCGGAATTGAAAGATATGGTCAAGCGCCAGACCGACTTCGTGACGACCATGTACAATACCATTGTAGGAAGCTTCTCGACCGGACAAGACCCTGTAGTCCCGACACAACAATACCAAATGACCCAAAACCATACGACCACTTATGGTATCAAACCCGGAGCACCAAAAAAACCGAATCAATCCGTGCAGGAGCTTTCCGATAAAGGCTTGTCCGCTTATATGCTGGGACAGACGAAATCCCTGGCCACACTCCTTGCCATGACGGCTCTCGAGATGACAAATCCCGTGCTTCGCCGTGTTGTTGCAGACAGTGTACCGAATTTCATTGAAATGAGTTATGAAATTTTCCTTTACCAAAATAAGCACGGGTATTATCAGGTTCCCCAACTGAATGCACAGGATATGACCCTCATGCTGCAGAGCTATACAACTGTCCCGCAGCAAAACCTACCTCAATGATCTGGACTCTAATGCCCGCACCTTCATGGATGCGGGCTTTTTTGGGGTTAGCTCATTGAACCACTTTCCGCCTCATACATAGAATAGAATGATAAGAAAGTGAAAAAGGAGGTTTGGTCCCATTGATCCACACCGTAAAGACAGGAGAAACTCTTAATCAGATATCAAGGGATTTCAGGACCCCCCTGGCTGACATCCTGAAGGCTAATCCCGGTATCGACCCGGATCAACTATACCCGGGACAGACGATCAACATCCCAGGAATCCCCGATACAACGGGAAATCCCTACAGAATTCAAGTGTCTGTTAACAACCGGACTCTTCGACTATTCAAAGATGGGGTCCAAGTGAAAGAATACCCCATTGCAGTCGGAAGGGTCCTGTTCGAAACGCCTATCGGGGAATTCATCATCATCAATAAAGCACCGAATCCCGGGGGGCCCTTTGGCACGATGTGGATGAGCTTATCCAACGAAAGCTATGGGATCCACGGAACAAATAACCCTGCCTCCATAGGGAAAGCGGTATCCAAAGGGTGTATCAGGATGAATAACAAAGACGTGGAAGAGCTCTCAAAAATCGTACCGGTCGGGACTCCGGTATCGATCACCCCATAAAGAAAGAAGTGTATAGAGCGAACTATACACTTCTTCCCTTTATAAAATCGCCCTTTTTGATTCAATATAATCCAACCCAAAGTGCATATGAAGGATTCTTGCGGCCTTTTCAACATCAGAGCGATCGACAATGGTGCTTAAGCCCACTGACGATTCCCACACCGAAACCTTCCCTATATGGTAATCATGAAATACATTCGTCACCTTTTCTTTTACTTCCCCTGAAGACTGGATGCTTCCAATCACACATACCTTCGATAAATCTTCCCTTATGTCAAAAGTAGAGTAAGCCTGGCTATACTGACTGACGATTTTTTTTACCAGGGGAACATCCTGATCTTTTATGATCAGGGCCAGGTCTTGTCGATGCTTGATCCTTTCTGTTTCAATATGGTGAGAATCAAGATCGTAGAGAATCAAGGATTCCCCTCCATCGGAGCCATGGATCGTAAGGACAGAGATTTCTTCCTGGAGGGCAACTCCTACGATGGCATCATTTCTTTGGACTTTCCCGCTGATGACGGTTCCCCGCCCCTCTTTTAAACTGGAACGGACAATCAAAGGTACTCCGTGTTCCTTTGCATGTTTAATCGCTCTCGGATGCAGGACATTGGCTCCCATCGTGGCAAACCGGAGCATGTCAGTATAGGATAGGCCGTCGATTTTGGCAGCCCGTGGAACCACTCTCGGGTCGGAAGTATACACCCCGTCCACGTCCGTATAAATGTCGCACCGATCCGCATTCAGGGCTGAAGCCAGTGCAGCAGCCGACGTATCGGATCCGCCCCTGCCCAGAGTGGTGAGCTCCCCTTCTTCGGTTACACCTTGAAAACCTGCCACCACCACGATTTTCCCATTGGATAACTCCTCTTTTATCCTTCCTGTATCAATGGAAGTGATCTTTGCATTGCCGAACACTGCATCGGTCCGGATCCCCGCCTGCCGACCTGTCAGGCTCACGGCTTTCATCCCTCTATGCTCGAGGGCCATCGTCAGAAGGGAGATCGTGACCTGCTCACCAGTTGCGAGGAGCATATCCATCTCTCTTTTACCGGGATAATCAGAAAGTTCCCCTGCCAGTTTAACAAGGGTATCCGTCGTATTGGCCATCGCCGATACGACTACCACGACGTCATTCCCCTTTTCTTTTTCCTTCACAATATGACCTGCCACCCGCTTCATTCGATCCGTAGAACCTACAGAGGTCCCACCAAATTTCTGAACAATGATACTCAAGTGATCCCCCTACTTTCTATCAGATTTCGCTTTTTCTAAAGCGGTCATGAAACAACCATTCCTTCCTGCACTTCATTTTCAAGAGGTATTTCGTTTAAGATCGATACAGCCTGAATGTGTTCATGTGAGTGAAGAAGGGATTGGAGGTCTTCTTTTCTTCCTTCGACAAAGACGTAAAGGTATTTTCCAAGCTGAATGCGGTCCTTTAAGGTGAACTTGGTAATCCAGCTTTGATACTCCTCTTTTTCCTGGAACCGCAGGACCCATTGCTTGATGCTTTCTTCTTGCGTATCTTCCCTCTTCTCCGTCTTTTCGGGAGAGACGGTATATTTCCCCTCTATCAGGGAGAGAAAATCCTCCACCATGGCGCTTCCAGTCGGATATTTCCCCGCTCCGGGACCCAGCAGTGTGATTCTCCCTACCAGACTCCCTTTAAGGGATATCGCGTTTTCCACGTCCTCCACCCCGTAAAACGGATGGGTGTCATGGACAAGGATCGGCTCTACCCCTCCCCTGATGCGATTGTATCCGTCCAGTTCCAGAGACCCCACATGCTTAAATCGCAATCTGAAGGACTCGGCCGCCTGCAGCCATTCTGCCGTCAAGTGTGTAATTCCTTTCCGCCTGATATCCTTCCAGTCCGGCTGCCTGCCAAAGGCGGTCTGACTTAAAATCAGCAGCTTATAAAATGCATCATATCCTTCTATGTCGCTCGTTGGATCCGCTTCGGCATATCCCTTCTCTTGAGACTGCTTTAGTGCCGTTTCAAAGGAAAGTCCCCGTTTCCTCATTTGAGATAGAATGAAGTTGGAGGTCCCATTCAATATGCCTTGAATGCTTGTGATTTCATTTACCTTCAAGAGCTGACGGATGGTGCCGATGACCGGGATCCCCCCGGCTGTGGTCGCTTCGAAACCAAGGGATACCCCATTAATTAATGCCTTCTTCAAAAGGTCGGGACCGAATTTTGCAAACATGGCTTTATTGGCCGTTATGACGTGAATCCCCTTCTCGATTGCTTGTGTTACATACGTATAAGTCGGTTCTTCTCCCACTATGGCTTCAAAAACCACGTGAAGGTCAGGGATGTCGAGAATGTCTTTATATTCTGTCGTGACCAAAATGGACGGGTCGATTTCCCTTTGCTTAGTGGGATCCTTGATGAGGATGGCCCTTACCTTCACCTCTTTACCGAGTACTTCTTTCAATCTCTCCTGATGAGTATCAATGGCTTCACAGACCCCTTGACCAACTGTTCCAAAGCCCAGAAGCGCTACATTTATCGCTGACATCATTCAGCCTCCTTTTTCCGGATTTACATACACGTACGATTCCTGTCTGAAGGCGTGGTGGAAAGAAAGAGGGTATACAGAAAAGCCCTCTTCTTGTAAGAAGAGGGCTAATTGATCATGCTCCTCCCCTTATCTTCCAGATCCACATGGAATCTGTAGGAATTGGCACCTTTACAGACTGATCCTGCAGGTTGCCGGGCTTCATCGGGCCTATCCCTCCGCCGCTCTTGATAAGAGATATAACGTTATGTTTTCACTTGATATTTGAGTATGAATTGGATTATATAGGGGATTCACCACTCCGTCAATAGAATTTTTGTTATTTTTTAAAAATTCTTTCTAGTGATTCAGGAAAGGATATTTCCGATCGGTTTAGTCCAGAATAATCCCGTTTCTACTAATCTTTTTGTTCATAGGACGTTTTAACCGTGTTAGAGAGGGAAAACTAACCCATATCCATTTACTAGAAAGGAACCATTTCGATCATGTTGAAAAAGATGCTCCCTTTATCCATCAGAAAATATTTGCTCATGTCAAAACGGCAGCGTATGCATGAAATCAGGCTGACCATTTGGTATATGCCCTTTATATACATATGCCTGTCCTTGCTTATGGTCGCCTTCACCCTTTATTTAGATCTTTATCTTGAAGTGTCACAGTACACGTCTGATGTGTTAAGCATGGATGCATCGGTCACACGAATGCTGGTGAGCACACTTATAGGAGGCATCCTGACACTCAGTGCTTTTACACTTAACTCCCTGCTCGTCGTGCTGACGATGTTCAGTGGACAATTTTCACCAAGGATGCTGTTGGATTTCATTTCGGATAAACAAACGCAGCACGCCCTTGGCATTTTCAATGGGAGTTTCGTTTATGTACTCCTCCTTTTCCTTTTTATCGGAAATTCAAAGAAGGAAATGTTTGTTGCTGCCCCGGTCATGACGATCGGACTGGCGTTCCTGTCTGCCCTCACGTTCATATTCTTCATTAATCATGCGTCAACGTGGATGCAGGTCCATAATATCACATACAATATGAAACAGGTTTCTGAAGTGATGATCAACCAGACGCTTAAAAAAGATTTGGAGACCCATCGTACGACAGAACATGGCGATACGATGGATCAGTATAAACAGAATATTATTCACGTGAGTTCCAGGGGATCGGGCTATATCCAATTAATCGATTTTCAAGGAATGATTCAACGGGCAAAGACTGAGAACCTCGTCATTCAACTTCATTATAAAGTCGGGGACTACGTTTTGGCCGGGAATGAAATCGTGAGCATATGGGGACCGGACACAAAGGATATTTCAACAAATTTCTACCTCGACTTCATTGAAATGGGCCATAAAGAAACTGAAATCCAAGACTTGCAAATGGGGATTCACAAGCTGGCCGAAGTTGCCATCAAATCACTTGGGAATGATGACCCTAAAACGGCCTCTAATACCATCGATCAGATGGCAGACCTCATGCTGACAATAGAGGATCACCTATCCTTCACCCCTTATCTGATCGATGAGGAAGGAAGGATCCGGGTCATTCTCCAATCCGAACCGTTTGATTATTACCTGTATCGGGGGTTTGGCTATATACGACACTATGCAAAAGACAATCATTTGATCATCACGGACATTGTGCGGGCACTTGCCCTCATTGCAGAATCCATTCAACCATCCAAGCATCAGGACATTTGGGGATTTGCCTGCAATACCATTGACCATATTGAAAGAGAAGTCATCTATGAATTGGATAAGACCTTTCTCCTGCAGGAAGTCCATAAACTGGCACGATTCACCAAGAACCTTGAGGAGTATAAGAAGATCGAAAATAAATTCTATCCATCCGCCAATGAAAACACGTAAAAAGAGGCTGGAACATATCTAAATCCATTTCCTCTAAAGTCGAACAATCAAAAAATTAGTTAGGATCACTTGGTACACCGCTTTTGATTTCCTTGCAAGACTTCGCTTTCCTCGGGCGGAAGGCAAGCCTCCTCGTCGCTAACGCTCCTGCGGGGTCTCACCTATTCCGCTTTTCCCGTAGGAGTCTTCGTCTTGCACTCCAATCAAAAGCTAGATCCAGCTTCATACAGTGTATATGCTTTAGCAATAATATTAAAAGTCCCGTTTCACCATGGTTGTAGTTATTCATACACAGACTATAGTTTAGGTAAGGAATAGTATTCCTTTTTACTAACTCTAATCTGTCACTGCAACTAATAGGATAAGAGATGGGGTATGCCATGGTGTAGCAATTTCGTCACTACCCTGTTATAGTAAATCACTTACGCCCAGAAAGTTGATTGGAGTGGAAGGTGCTCGACTCCGGCGGGAAATGCTGGACAGTACGAAAAGCGGAGGCGGCTCGCCCAGCCCCGCGGAAACCGAGCACCCGGAGCGCAAATCAACCACTACTCACTATATCCCAAAGCAGAGCATTTACGTAAACAGCTAAATGACAAATCCGAACGACGTCGATTTCAAAAAGTATGTCGATGATCGTTCGGATTTTCATTTAACTAAACTCTTATGTCCTTGCCACTTTCTCTATACTTTATACCCACGATTCAAGAATGGTGGCGCCTTCCCCTATGGCTTTCGGAATCACCGAGAGGCGATCCGCCATTTGAAAGGCTTCCTTTGCCTTCCTGTCATTCTTCACATCACGATATACATTCCCCAAGTTCATATACAGGATCGCTTTTCTTCTATGATCATGCAGATTATCACAATGCTGTATCAATTCTTTATGCTTGATTTCCAGATCTTCAAGATTCCATTTCCGCATTGTAAATTCCGAAACCAGTTGAATCGTAGCAGCATCAATGCAGCGGGTGAAATTGAACGTTTCCTTAAAGTGATGAAGGGAAACCTCCCCATGGTGAATGGCCAACTCATGTTGATCCATTTGTTGATAGGCCAGAGCCATGTGGAAGTGATATTCGAAATTTGTATATATTTTTGCGTCAATTTTTTGTAAAAGTATGATGGCATCTCTGGCATCACCCTTCAGTAGCTCGAACATTCCTTTGAAGTGATAGTATAAGTGATGGTCAAACTCCCTCATATAATAGGACAATCGTTTAATGGAAAACTGGTTAAATAGAAAGGCTGCCTGCTGGACATCCCCCTTCCCCATCAGATAGCGGGCTTTGAGGAGTTTATATGTACCGTTCAATGTTTCAATCTTCACAAGGGGATTCTGTTCAATCGTTTCTTTCAATAATTCCACTTTCCCATTGATCTGCTTGATCATGGCATCGTGCCACATACCCAGGTCCTTTTGTAATTTCTCATATGACTTCCGTTCATTTTCAATATTGATCCCGAGCCTTCGATTAAAGAGATCCAGCTTTTCTTTCGTCACGTGCAGGTGACCGCTTTCAATTTTACTAATATGTCCCGGGGTACAAATGCCATCCCCTACTTGTTTCTGGGTCATGCCCTTATAGATTCGGTAGTATTTCATACATTCCCCAATGTTCATGTCTCAACCTCCAGGATGCTGTAGTAGAAAGGAAACAACAGGTCTAACGCGTTGTCTATTATTATTGTGATATCGTTTTCTACTCCTATTATACTAAGAAGTGATCAATGAGAACTTGGGGTTTTTTAAGACAGCTGGCACGACTTAAAAGGTCTTTGCACCTATATAAATACTGGATATTCAGAGAATCAAATTGAAATATTCTCGCTTTGTTCAAAAAAAGGAATAAACACCCGGTTCCTTCAACCTATATAATTATCCCAACTGGAGGCAGAAAAGGATTATATAAAAAAAAACGCTCCGTCATTCATAACGGAACGTTTCCATATCACTTATTCACGATCAAAAAGCACGCGACCCGCAATCCCCGGATTCGTCATTTCATAAGGATTCAAGATCAGATCAAGCTCTTCTTCAGTCAGAACATCATACTCAAGGCAAAGCTCTCTTACTGATTTCCCTTTTAGAATGGCTTCCCTTGCGATTCTGGATACGACTTCATATCCCAGGTGCGGATTGACAGCCGTAATGATGCCAACGCTGTTTTCCACATATTCCTTCATACGCGTCTCATTCGCTTCAATTCCCACAAGACAATTGTCCGTAAAGCTTCTGAACGCATTGTTCATGATGCTGATGGATTGAAGGAGATTGAATACGAGAACAGGTTCCATTACGTTCAGTTCAAGCTGACCTGCTTCTGATGCCAGGGAGATGGTCTGATCATTCCCCATCACCTGAAAGGCTACCTGATTGATCAGTTCCGGCATGACCGGATTCACTTTACCCGGCATGATCGAAGAACCAGGCTGTCTTGCTGGCAGTGAAATTTCACCAAGACCGGCACGCGGTCCTGAAGCCATTAAACGCAGATCATTGGCGATTTTGGACATGTTCGTCATACATACCTTCAATGCAGCCGAAACTTCTGTGTAGGCATCGGTGTTTTGTGTGGCATCTACCAGATGCTCTGCCCCGGTTAATGGCAACCCGCTAATGTCAGCCAGATGCTTGACGACGCTCTTGATATAGACAGGGTCCGCATTCAAGCCGGTTCCTACAGCCGTGGCCCCCATATTCACTTCATACAGATGCTCACGGGTACGCCCGATGCGTTTGATATCCCGTTCCACTACTCTGCTATACGCCTCAAACTCTTGTCCTAGACGAATTGGAACAGCGTCCTGCAGATGGGTACGACCCATCTTAATGACGGGATCGAACTCCTTGGCTTTCTGTCTAAAGGCGTTCAGCATGTGTTCCATTGTGTCCAACAGCTTCTCTAGTAGTTTCAGTGTTGAAATATGGATGACTGTCGGGAATACGTCATTGGTTGACTGTGACATATTCACATGACTGTTCGGACTTATTTTCCCGTACTCACCTTTTCGATGGGACATGAGCTCAAGTGCGCGGTTGGCAATGACCTCATTGGCATTCATGTTGATGGATGTGCCTGCCCCACCTTGAATGGGATCGACGATAAAGAATTCATGAAGCTTGCCTTCCAGGATTTCATCGGATGCCTGCACGATGGCTTGACCGATTCCGTCATAAAGGCGGGTGGTTTCCATATTGGCCAGTGCGGCCGCTTTCTTTACGACTGCCAGGGCATCGATCATCTCTTTATGAATTTTATAACCTGTGACCGGGAAGTTCTCCACGGCCCTCAACGTTTGTATTCCATAGTATACATCTTCAGGTACTTCTTTTTCCCCGAGGAAATCTTTTTCTATTCTAAATCCACTAGTGACGTTTATCATTTCTCTACTCCCCGTATTCGGATTAGCTGTCTCTAATTGATGATTCTATCAATTTGAGCCGAAGTAGGCAACGATTTAAGGACAAAACCATTAATTTCAAAAATTCCAAAAAAGCGCTTTCAATTTTCTGATAAGAGCTTTCCTCATTTTAGAAGACGAATGGTTCATCTTTTATTATGCAAACTCCGTAAGAGACGTTCTATAGGGGTCAAAATACTCATATATTACCAGTGAAAAGGAGGATGATTAAAATGGGGATCAAACTGATTAAAATTTCAGTCGTCTACTTTATGATCGGTGTATGTATCGGGCTCTATATGTCCATGGTCCATGACTACACCCTGGCCCCGGTTCATGTTCATATAAACTTATTGGGCTGGACGGCACTGACGCTTGCAGGTCTCATTTATCACTTATTCCCTGCTGTATCGACTACCAAATTGGCCAAAGCTCATTTCTGGCTCCATAATATCGGTTTGCCACTGATGATGATCGGATTATTCCTGTTTGTACTTGGAAATGAAGCGGTCGTGCCGGTGATTGCCTCAGGCGGGGTCCTTACGACAGTTGGTATACTGATGTTTGGCATCAATATCCTGAGAGAATTAAAAGCTTGATACGATTCTTAAAACCCCTTTCGCCAGTAGGCAAGATGGGGTTTTTTGAGGTTATATTTTTTGACTTTTCTAATTTTTATCATTTCATACGACTACAAAGATGTTAAAATACAGAAGAATACCCATCTCAATTTTAGGAGTGTTGTATATGTCGGTCAATGTTTACCTGAATTTCAATGGCAATTGCCGGGCAGCGGCAGAGTATTATGCTGAAGTATTTGAAACCGAACCACCACAGATCATGACGTTCGCTGAGGCACCACCACATCCTGACTATCCCCTGCCGGAAGAAGCAAAAAATCTGGTCCTACATACACGACTCACCATCGATGGCAGTAATGTTATGTTTTCCGATGTTTTTCCCAACATGCCTTTTGTAGAAGGTAACAACATCACCCTTGCCCTGGTAAGCGATGATCCTGAAAAATTGACGTCCCGTTTCCACAAGTTGAAAGAAGGCGGTAAGGTGGATATGGAGCTTCAGGAAACATTCTGGAGCAAGCTGTACGGTCAAGTCACCGATAAATTCGGCATTCAATGGCAATTTAATTACGAAGATCATGAAGGGTAACAATACACGAACATAAAAAAAAGAAGCTGTTGAAATGTCCAACAGCTTCTTTTTCCATTTTAATGCATATTGCTTAGTACCCAGACAGATCCGGCCACGATGACAATCGCGATAAATGCCGCCGACATCATCTTACCTACCTGCCATTTGCCTTCACCTTCCGTCACGTGCATGAACATGAAGAGCTGGATAGCAGCCTGTATGAATGCCAGGACGAATACGATGGCTACGATCAGTTCATATGCCATATTCGTATAAAGTCCAAACCAGACGGCTAAGAACGTCAACGCAATCGATAAGATAAATCCAATGATCTGAGTCCAAGGCAATCCACTATGATTCGTATGTTGTGACATTATCCCACCATCCCTAATAAGTACACGCTTGTGAACACGAAGATCCAGACAAAGTCCAGAAAGTGCCAATACAAGCTGGATACAAATAGTTTTTTAGCGGTATCAGGATTCAATCCCCGGTTCTTCACCTGGAACATGACGAGAAGAATCCACAGGATACCCACTGATACGTGGAGACCATGCGTCCCGGTCAGTAAATAGAACGATGACCAGAATGCGTTCGTGCCCATGGCAGCTCCTTCATGAATCAAATGGATGAATTCGGTGATTTCCATGTAAAGGAATCCGAGTCCAAATAATAATGTGATGATCAGCCAAACCATCATGGATTTGACATTTCTTTTTCGTAATTCATTTATTGATAGACCAGACGTGAAACTACTGATTAATAGTAAAAGCGTCATGATGATCGTATTCTTCATATCAAACACTTCACTTGGAAGCGGGCCACCCATCGTCCCTGCTTTAAGGGCGAAGAATGTTGCGAAAATAGTGGCAAACAATGCGATTTCCGCGCCAAGGAAAACCCAGAATCCGAATATGTTCAGCTTACCGATATCGGATTGATATTCAAGCGGCGTGTTTGGATCTATATTCGTACTATGTGCCATGCTCACGCCTCCCTCTTATACGGATTTTCAGTCTTTTCTATTTCTTCCACACTTACATAATAACCTTCATCCTGCTTGTGTGACATCAATGAACGGAATGCCATGCATCCGAAGATACCGACAAGCGCCATGATCGCCATCCAGAACAGTTCGAACACTAAACCAAATCCTGCAACGAAGAACAGCGCGGACATTATGAAAGGTGTTCCGGCATTACTTGGCATGTGGATCGGTTTGTAATCAAAGTTATCAGGAACCATCTTTCTTCCTTCTTGCTTCATATCATAAAATGCATCATGACTCTTCACTTCAGGAACATGTGCAAAGTTGTAATGAGGCGGGATCGCTGAGCTGGTCGCCCATTCAAGGGTACGTCCATCCCATGCGTCACCTGTTGTTTCCCTCTTGGCAAAACGGAAGCTGTAGTAGATTCCGTACACGAGAATCATAAATCCGACTCCCATTCCGAAAGCTCCGACGGAAGAAATCATATTCAATGATGTCCAGCCGTCTTCAGGTCCATACGTGTACACACGTCTTGGCATACCTGCAAATCCTAAAACGAACTGCGGTAAGAAACAAAGATTGAATCCGATGGAGAAGAACCAGAAAGCCCATCTGCCGATCGGTTCATTCATCTTGTGACCGAACATCTTAGGATACCAGTAAGTAAGTCCTGCGAAGCAGGCAAATACGACACCGGCAATCAACGTATAGTGGAAGTGAGCAACCAGGAAGTAGTTATTGTGATATTGGAAATCGGCTGCAGCCATTCCAAGCATAACCCCTGTCACCCCACCGATCAGGAATGTCGGAATAAACGCAACAGACCATAACATCGGGACAGTAAATTCGATTTTACCTTTAAATAACGTACCAAGCCAGTTGAATATCTTGATTCCCGTCGGAATGGCAATCGCCATCGTTGAAATCGAGAATACACTGTTCACAGCGGCGCTTCCACCCATTGTAAAGAAGTGATGGACCCACACAACGAAACTTAATCCAGAAATCGCAACAAGTGAGATAATCATAGATTTATATCCAAATAGTGTTTTTCGTGCAAATGTAGCAATGATCTCTGAGAAAATACCGAAAGCCGGCAATATAACGATATATACTTCCGGGTGCCCCCATAGCCAGAATAGGTTTGACCAAAGCATCGGATTACCACCATCCGTCAGTGTGAAGAAGTGGGAACCGAAGATACGGTCAAATGTCATCAGTGCTAATGTGACAGTCAAAATCGGGAAAGCAAACACGATGATGAAAGCCGTGATCAACGTTGTCCATGTGAACATCGGCATGCGAAGAAGCGTCATGCCAGGCGCACGCATCTTGATGATGGTGACGACAAAGTTAATCCCGGTCAGCAACGTACCAATCCCCGATATCTGTAAGCCCAACAGGTAATAGTTAATACCCGGTCCAGGACTACCTTCAATCGCAAGCGGTGCGTAGTTCGTCCAACCTGCATTCGGTGAACCACCGAATACGAATGAAATATTGAAAAGGATTGCCCCGAACATGAATGACCAGAAACTCAGGTTATTCAAATAAGGGAAGGCTACGTCCCTTGCACCGATCTGCAAAGGAACGACCACGTTCATCAATCCAAGTAAGAATGGCATTGCCATGAACAGGATCATGATCGTACCATGAGTCGTAAAGATTTCATTGTAATGCTCGGATGTTAAGAATGAATTATTCGGCACTGTCAGTTGTGCCCTCATCAAGAGTGCATCGACCCCTCCACGGAAGAGCATGACAAGTGCAGCCAGGATATACATAATCCCGATTTTTTTATGATCAACGCTTGTGATCCAGTCGTTCCACAGCCATTTCCACTTTTTAAAATAAGTGAGGACTGCAACGATTCCGATTACGGTGAAAACGATTGAAATGTTGGCTCCCAGAATCAACGGATCGTTAAGGATCAGATTATCCTTAATAAAATCAAACATGTAAAGTCCTCCCTTCTTAGTGCTCGTGACCGCCATGATCTTCATGGTCGTCATCTTGATCTTTTTTCTTCATATCGTCATGGTCCATGCCTTCATGGCCTTCCATATCCATGTTGCCATGAACCGATTTAGCATCTAGATCTGCTCCATCGACCGTGATATCCAAGCCGTATTTCTCACGTATCGCCAAGGCATATTCAGGGTTTTTGGCGTGATTGACAAATGCTAAGTGAGTGGAAGAAAACGTCATCTTTTCGACCGTTTCAGGAAGCATCAGTTTTTCATACGTATCTTCCGTCAGTTTCGGTTCGTCTTGAGCATCTTCTACCCAATCTTCATATTTGTCTTTTTTCATCGCAACAAAATCAAACGTTTGGTGGGTCATTCCTTCACCAGTGAAGTTGGAATTTCTTCCATCATACGTTCCTGGCTCATCAGCCTGCAGATATAAGTCATTGACCATTCCAGGCATTCCATAGATCTGCCCGCCGATTTGCGGCACCCAGAAGGAAGCCATGGAATCAGCTGCGGTTACTTTGAAAAGAATCGGATGATCCTCAGGGACATTGACATAGTTTACGGTTTCAATTCCTTCTTCAGGATAACTGAAGATCCATTTCCAATCGACAGCCGTCGCATGGATCACGATCGGGTCTTTATGAGAGGTCGCTTCCGGTGCGTTCCTCAATTCATAAAGGGCCTTTGTATTCGGGATGGATAATGCGACGACGATCAGGACAGGAATCAACGTCCAAATGATCTCAAGGAATGTACTTCCGTGCATATCCGGTTTATAGTCACTATTCTTCTTACTGCTTCGATACTTGAATAATATGATTGTAAAGAATCCAAGTACAACAACCATAATGGCAATCATATAGTAGATGGACAACATAATTAGATCTTTTTGAACGGCTCCCACCGGTCCTTTGGGATCCAGGATGATTAATTCGCTATCCGTACTGAAAATAATGATGAAAAATAACGAAATAAGACTTATTAAGACAATTAAATACGGTTTAAATTTATTAAACAAAAGAAATCACCTTCCTTTATGTAGAATTTACTCTCGTAGACCTATACTATCAAATTCTCTAATCAGGTACCCTTCATAACTTCATTTTTAAACAGATTTTCGAAATTTCGACGCATTTTATTCACAGAACGGTAACAATGTTGGAAAGAATTGCTCAATGGATAAAAAAATAACTCTCAACGTTATCTGAGAATAACATTGAGAGCGTTTTAAAGGTTGATTTTTTAGAATATTTCACAAATACATTTCACAAATCAAATTAAAAAATTATCTAAGAATAAGATATTTCAATCCTTTATCTGATTCCATTAGTTAGAGGTCCTGTGAATAAACGCAGACCCTCTTTATGAAAGTCGTTAAAATCATAGTCCTGATGGTTTGAATCCTTTCAATCGAAGGGCGTTCAGCAAGACGGATACGGAGCTGAAGCTCATGGCGGCTCCTGCGATCATTGGATTAAGTAACGGTCCGCCGAACAGGTAAAGGATTCCCATGGCAATGGGAATGCCAAGGATGTTATAGCCAAATGCCCAGAAAAGATTCTGCTTGATGTTCCTTATGGTCGCTTTACTCAGCTCAACGGCTGTCGGTACGTCCATTAGGTCACTTCTCATCAGGACGATGTCTGCCGACTCCATGGCCACATCCGTACCGGAACCGATGGCGATTCCGATATCAGCTTGCGCAAGGGCGGGAGCGTCATTAATCCCGTCCCCCACCATCGCCACTTTTCTTCCTTCTTCCTGAAGCTTCTTGACTTCATTCGCTTTGTCTTCAGGCAGTACTTCACTCAGCACGCGGTCGATCCCTACTTCTCTTGCGATCGCTTCCGCTGTCCGCTTGTTGTCTCCCGTGATCATCGCCACTTGGAGCCCCATTCTGTGAAGCTTTTCAATCGCTTTGAAACTCGTTTCTTTTACAGTGTCTGCGACGGCAATGATGCCCGCAACTTCCTCTTCGACGGCGATATACATCGGCGTTTTCCCCTCGGCTGCCAAGCGGTCGGAAACTTCCGCCAGTTCCCCGACTTCGACGTCATTTTCATCCATCAACTTGCGATTTCCGAGCAACAGATCGTCTCCTTCGACCGTCACTTCAATTCCCTGTCCCGTAATGGCATCAAAGAAATCGGTTTTGCGAGTGGCGAATCCTCTCTCCTCCGCCTCACGGACAATCGCTTCGCCAAGTGGATGCTCAGAACCTTTTTCTGCTGAAGCAGCAAGGATCAGAAGCTCTTCTTCTGACATTCCTTCTGACGTCACGATATCCGTCACTACAGGCTTTCCTTCCGTGATGGTACCGGTTTTATCAAACACGATGGTATCTATTTTATGGGTCGCTTCAAGGGCTCCGCCGCTTTTAATCAGGACCCCATTTTCAGCGCCCTTTCCCGTACCGACCATGATCGCCGTAGGTGTGGCGAGTCCAAGAGCACAAGGACAGGCGATGACTAAAATCGAAATGGCAATCGTGAAGGCAAAGAGGCCTGACTCCCCTGAAATATACCAGGCGGCCCCGGATAGAATGGCGAGAACGATGACGATGGGTACAAAATATCCCGAAATGACGTCCGCCATTTTAGCAATAGGGGCATTTGAGCCTTGAGCATCTTCCACCAGCTTGATGATCTGCGATAATGCCGTATCTTTTCCGACTTTCGTCGCCTCGTATCGGATGGTGCCGTTTTTATTAATGCTCGCACCGATGACGTTCGAGCCACTGGTTTTCTCTACAGGGATGCTTTCCCCTGTCAGCATCGCTTCATCAACAGAGGTTTTTCCTTCTGTCACCACTCCATCCACCGGTATCTTTTCACCAGGCTTCACGATGATGATATCTCCGACTTCCACTTCTTTAACTGAAATCTCGACTTCCGCTCCATCTCTTACGACGGTGGCTGTCTTAGGAGCGAGCCCCATCAGCTTCTTGATCGCTTCAGACGTTTTCCCTTTTGAAAGGGCCTCGAAATACTTCCCTAATGTAATGAGGGTTAGGATGACGGCAGCCGATTCAAAATAGAGATTCTGTGAATAGCCTTCACTACCTGTGATAATCATGATGGTTGCAAACAAGCTGTAGAAGAACGCTGCCCCAGTTCCGAGCGCCACCAATGAATCCATATTGGGATGCCGTTTGGAAAGCGTCTTAAACCCTACGGTGAAAAATGGTTTCCCCATCGCTACGACAGGAATTGTAAGAACCAGTTGTATCAATGCAAATCCAGTCGGGTTCACCATCGGATCGATCGCATCGGGCAGAGGCATGCCAAACATATGCCCCATGGATACCAGGAGCAAGGGAACCGTGAAGACAGCTGAAACCCAGAAGCGTTTCCACATCGTCTTGATGTGCTCTTCTTTCTTGTCTCTGTCTTCGTCCACTGATTCTTCCGAGTCCGTGTCCTCATGTGCTTCATATCCGGCATCGGAAACCGCTCCCTTGATATCCGACACGGTAACGACGGCAGGCTCATACTCAATGACCATTTTCTCGGTTGCCATATTGACCGTCGATTCCTTAACACCATCCAATTTTCTTGTCGCCTTTTCGACCGTTTGCACACAGGAAGCGCATGTCATGCCCGTCACGCTGAAGGTCTTTTTCTCTATTTCTGTGACTGCCTTATAACCTGCGTCATCCACGGCTTGCTTGATCTCTTCAAGTGAGAGTTCGCTTTCATCATAGGTTATATTCAATTTCTCCGTTGCAAGATTGACGTTTGCTTGTTGAACCCCAGCCAGTTTCTTCGTTGCTTTCTCAACAGCCTGTGAACAAGAGGCACATGTCATCCCTTCGATGTTCAATGTTTTTTCCGTCATTGTGTTAACCACCTTTTATTTTGCAGGTTCTGTTTGATATCCCGCATCAGACACCGCTTTACTTAAACTGTCTGGTGATTGCTTCGATTCGTCATACTTTACCTTAGCCGCACCATTCTCGAGATCAACTTTGGCTTTTTCTACTCCGTCCAGTTCATTCAAAACAGTCTCTACTTTTTTTACACAATTCCCACATGTCATTCCAGATACGTTTAATAATGTTTTTTCCATTGCAAAAACACTCCTTTAATTTTTAATGATGGCAGTTCATGCCGTGATCTTTTTTACAGGTACATTGTCCGGGTACGCAATTACATGCGATTTCATCGACAGCATCTTTCTTCTTGGTTTGTAAAACTTGTTCAAGAAGAGCGATATCATCATGACTCAGCGTTGCCTCTCCAATCAGGTCGGCAATCGTCTTCCCCACCGCCCGGCTGCATATATGGGTGAATAATCCTGACTTCAAAGTCTTAAGGCTTTCTTCTTCACTGACTCCCGGCCTGTAAATGAACCGGTTTCCGATTTTTTCGGTTGTCAGCATCCCTTTTTTGACCAGGCGCCCAATAAAGGTTTTCGTCGTAGCCGGTTTCCACTCTTTCTTTTCCTGAAGGACGGCACTTATTTCTTTACTGGTCACTTCTTTCAGAGTCCAGACGACTCTCATCACTTCCCATTCAGAATCCGTGATTTCCGGTTTTTCTTCTTCGGGCAAGGGTGAACACCTCTCTTACGTTTACATTTGTAATCGATTTATATTTATAGTTTACAACTGTAATCGATTTTAGTCAACAGATTGAGTTGGGTATATGTAAAAAAGATCTTTTGCTCAGGTACTGTGTCTTTATTCTGTACCACTGGTGGTTTTCTATAAACTCTGGCAAAAAAAAATGATCCCGTTAAAGGATCATCTCTTAGGTTTATTTAACTGGTGATCACTTGCTCAAGTGTGCATGTTAGGCGATTTTTTTACACTCTTCTGCACAGTTAAAGCAGGCATCCGCACATTTTTGACAATGATCATGATCATGCTTCTTACATTCTTCCCCGCATGTTTCACATATCTTCGCACACACCTGGGCGAGTTCAGCCGCAAATGGTGTCCCTCTCACTAAGGACTGTTCTAAGTATGCACACATATCCGCACATTCACGATCTAACCGGATGCATCCTTTCATCATGTTGATATCTTCTTCTTTTAAGCAGGAATCATAACAGTGGTTACAAGCTTCCATGCACGCATGCAGTGCTTTGATGGCAGATTGATACTTTTCATGTGACATTTTTTCATTCCTCCCATTAATTTGGTTATTGGATACACTTTTACTATATCCCGTTAAAATGCGTTTAAACGGATTTAGGTTATTTTATATCTAAAACCAATCCCAAACACCAAAAAGCCATGTTCCTTTTAAAACAGGAACATGGCTAACTTAATTAAAAAATAGGAAAGGAGTATCAATAAAACCCCAAATAAAAAACCACCAAATATGTATTTGGTGGAGACGGTGGGACGTGCACTTCCATGCTTTCGACATGGCACTGACTATATCTTGAACCTTGTAGTTTCAGGTCCTTTGGCGTATTATGCGAAATATAAATTTATCTGTTCTCAGATAGGATTCCGCATCCTAGTACTACCGATCTTCGGCAGCCTATAAGTCGATACACGGCTGTTGGATTGCTCCACATACCGCTCGGCATTGCCTTATCACACTGGGTGTGACTTAGGTTTCACCGATAAAGCCAAATTTTCACTTATGTGTTACCACACAAGGCGACTATGAACTAATCGAACCCACGTCCAGAAACATCGCCACTTAAGCGTCTACGAGCGTAGTCGATATATTCGCAAGTTCGCTACAGCTTCTGCCTATCGACGGGCGTCCGTGCAGCTAGTCTGATTGGTCTCTTCCTTTGTCCTCAGACGGTGGACTCCGGCGTAGCCTACTAAGAGTGAGTCCCTTACCCTACCACATAGGCGATGGAGGGAGGAACAGCTAAAGCGCTATTACGCTGCTAAAGCTAGGTTATTGTTAGTTTTGCCAGTTATTATTGGCTTTGGCGTTTTAACGTAGACGACCCCTACGGCTCGCGACCTAAGCTCGAACTATCCCTGTCGAATCCGTAACGTCCCCATGATAGAAAGGGAAGAACGGGAAAGAATAAGTTCAGCGTGTAAGTCACTTATTCAATTGTTCTTACTGCCGCTTGATTTCCTTGCGACATATACTAGTATAACAAATCCTGAGATAATTGCAAATGCCAGATTCCGGAAATCTGTAGTATTACATTCCTTTTTGGCGCTGAGCCAGTTCCCTTTGGATGGAACGGTTCGCTTCTTTACGTTTCAAGTCTTCACGTTTATCATACTTCTTCTTACCGCGTGCCAGCCCGATCAGAAGCTTCGCTACACCATTCTTGATGTATAGCTTCAGTGGAACGATTGAATACCCGGCTTCTTTTGAATCACCGATCAGTTTGTTGATTTGCTTCTTATGAAGCAGCAGCTTACGTGTTCTAAGCGGCTCATGATTAAAACGATTTCCCTGTTCATATGGACTGATATGCATATTATGAACGAAGATTTCTCCATTTTGAACACGGGCAAAAGAATCCTTCAAGTTCACACGACCGCCCCGGATCGCTTTGATTTCTGTCCCTTGCAGCACAAGACCCGCCTCATATGTTTCTTCTACGGCATAGTCATGACGTGCTTTCTTATTTTGGGCAATAAGCTTGCCTTCTCCCTTTGGCATTGGAATCCCCCTAGTCATCTCCATCAGTTTACTCATTATTATCTCATATTTCCAAGAAAAATTGTATCGTTACACTCTGAAGAGAAAAGGAGCAAAGGATGTCCCGTTGCTCCTGAACCTGTTACTTCTTCTTTTTGCGTTTGCTTCTCGGTGCATTTTCAAAATGCTTTTTATTTGTTTTTTTCTTTTTATTATTTTTTGGTGGACGCGTTGACCATTCCCCGTCCTTTTTACCGGAAGAAGAACGATTCGATTTCCCTCGGTTTGATTTTCCTTGATCTGACGAAATCGAACGGACACGGCCTTCGCGCTCTTTGCGCTTCCCTTTCATGCCAACGATTTCGAAATCAATGGCACGCTCATCTTTATTGACGCTTACGACACGAACCGTGATTTCATCACCAATCCGGAATACATTGGCAGTCCTTTCACCGATCATGGCAAGATGGCGTTCATCAAACCGGTAGTAATCGTCCGTCATATAGCTTACATGGACAAGACCCTCAATGGTATTCGGCAATTCGACGAACAGTCCGAAATTCGTAACGGAGCTGATGATGCCGTCGTATTCCTCTCCCACTTTGTCTTCCATGTACTCTGCTTTTTTCAGTTCATCGGTTTCACGCTCTGCGTCCACTGCACGGCGCTCACGGCTTGATGTGTGTTCCGCGATATGACCCATTTGCGCACCCCATTTTTCACGGGTGGCCTGATCGATTTTCCCTTCAATCAAATAAGTTCTGATCAAACGGTGAACGATCAAGTCAGGATAACGACGGATCGGGGATGTGAAATGAGTATAGAACTCAGTCGCAAGTCCGAAGTGACCAAGGCTTTCAGGATCGTATTTCGCCTGTTGCATGGAACGAAGCATCATCGTCGAAACGACCATTTCTTCCGGCTCACCCTGTACGTCTTCGACTATTTCCTGAAGGGCACGAGGATGGATGCTGTTGGCTGTTCCTTTCACGATCAACCCGAAATTAGTGATGAACTCGAAGAAGCGCTGAAGCTTATCTTCTTTCGGATCTTCATGGATACGGTAGATGAATGGCACTTCCATCCAGTGGAAATGTTCAGCAACCGTCTCATTGGCCACCAGCATGAATTCTTCGATCAGCTTCTCTGCCACTGAACGCTCACGAAGGACGACTTCCGTCGGTTCCCCTTCTTCATTCACCAATACTTTCGCTTCTTTGAAATCAAAGTCGATGGCCCCGCGCTTCATCCGCTTGGTACGTAGAACCTGAGCCAGGTCCTCCATCTCCTCGAACATCGGCACCAAAGGCTCATATTTTGTGCGGAGCGCTTCATCTTTATCGACCAGAATCTTATTAACGTCAGAATAGGTCATCCGTTCTGTCGTCTTAATGACACTCTGGAAGATTTCATGTTTGACGACATCGCCTTCAGGTGAAATTTCCATATCACATGATAACGTTAAACGGTCAACCTTTGGATTTAGGGAACAAATCCCGTTGGATAACCGATGCGGAATCATCGGGATGACCCGGTCTACGAGATAGACCGACGTCCCTCTATCAAATGCTTCCTGATCGATCGGGGAGCTCTCTTTGACATAGTACGTTACGTCTGCGATATGTACCCCAAGCTTGTAATTCCCGTTATCCAGTTTCGTCACTGTTACGGCATCATCCAGATCCTTGGCATCTGCGCCATCGATCGTGACGATGGTCTGATCGCGGAGATCTTTCCGGTTTGGAATTTCCGATTCGTCGATTTCACTCGGCACCTTATTCGCCTGATCCATGACCTCTTCAGGAAATTCAACGTCAATCCCGTGCTTATGGATGATCGACAGAATATCGACTCCAGGATCATTTTTATGACCGAGGATTTCGATGACTTCCCCTTCAGCACTCTTGCGTCCCTCAGGATAAGAAGTCAGCTTTACGACGACCTTATGTCCTTCAGCTGCCCCCATTTGCGCAGATTTCGGGATGAAGATGTCGCTTGCAAACTTTTTATCATCAGGAATGACAAAACCGAAATGCTTGCTTTCCGTGAACGTACCGACCATCTGATCGACGCCGCGTTCGACAATGCGGACGACGGTCCCTTCTCTTCTTGAACCTGAAGAAGAGGTGGAAACTCTTACTAATACAATATCGCCATGCATGGCGTTATTCGTTTCATTAGGAGGGATGAAGATATCGTCCATTCCGGATTCTTCCGGTATCACAAACGCAAATCCTTTTGCATGAGCGGATACTTTCCCTCTTACCAGATTCATTTTCTCAGGCAGGCCGTAGCGATTGCTTCTTGTGCGTACGACAAGCCCCTTTTCTTCCATTACGACAAGTGCTTTGACAAAATCCTTGAAATTCGTGGACCCTTCAATTCCGAATGCTTCTTCAAGCTCCTGCACCGTCAATGGTTTGTATGCTTCTTCCTTCATATAAGAAAGGAGCCTATCCACATGCACTTTAATATTTTCGTCCATGACAATCCCTCCTGATCATCGAATTCATCAAACCGTCCAATCCAATTTCTCCAAGAAATCGTAGACGTCTTCATGAAGCTGTTCTTTTTCTTTATCCAATGTAATGACATGACCGGACTCTTCGTACCACTTGATCTCTTTCTCATCCGACTCTACGTTGTCGTAAATGATATTTGCAGAATCCGTATTGATCATATGATCATGCCTTGCCTGTATGACGAACGTCGGTGAATAGATCATGTCCACGTTTTCACGTACGTCTGCAATCAATTCCTGCAGGGACTTCAGAGTATTCATAGGCGTTTTCTTAAACTCTTCTATTTCTTTTTCAATTTGGTCTTCCGGTTTTCCTTCAAACTTTTTAAATTCACGGGCGTAATCGACAACCCCTTTATACATTACGTCTTCACTTTTTATATACATTGGCGCACACATAGGGACAATACCCTTTACAGGTACAGTGTAACCTAATTTGAGAGAAAATACCCCTCCAAGAGAAAGGCCGGCAACCGCAATCTCCCCGTATCCCTTACTCTTTAAATGCTCATAGCCTTCCATGACATCCTTCCACCAATCTTCAGGCCCTGTATGGACTAATTCTTCCGGTGGAACACCGTGTCCTTTATAGTGGGGGGCGTGTGATGAATAGCCCTTCTTTTCCAAGAAGCGTCCAAGCATCCGGACGTCTGCTGAATTTCCCGTGAATCCGTGAAGCAGCAATACAGCTCTCGGACCTGCTTCGAATGTAAATGGTTTTGGTAATACGGTTTTCATCTTTATGACTCCTTTTATCTCATTTTAAACAGGCTGAACTCTTGATTTAACAAGCTCCATTTATGTTTAAATGATGTTGTTATGTAATCTGATTATTAGTGGATTTTAGTATAAACAAACGTTTGATTAGTATCGAAGAAGCTTGCTATTACAGGCTTCGTTCCACTAAACGATCGTTTAGACCACTCTTCTTCTCTATTTTTAGCAAACATTGGACAGACAATCCAATATTTCGCTTGTAAATAAAAAAACCTGACCTTTAATGATCAGGTTTTTGTTCGTATTAGATAGCTACGATGGCGATGGTTAGTACGAAGAATAGTACCGATAATACGATTGTGATTCTGTGCAGTACTAAGTCAATACCACGCGCTTTTTGTTTCCCGAAAAGTTGTTCTGCACCACCAGAGATGGCCCCTGAAAGTCCAGCACTTTTACCTGATTGAAGTAATACAAGAGCAATAAGTGCTATGGATACGATAATAAGTAAAGTGACGAGTATTGTGTGCATGAGTCCCACCTCCTGATACGAACATAACATTACTATTAGTTTACCATAGGGAAGATGGACTGGACAAGGTAATATTGATTGAATTGTGGAAAGAGTTGGTACGGGGTAAGAATGTCTGTCAAATCAAAAAAACAGCCCCGTCCTTAGACGGGGCTGCCTCTCTTCAATCGCTATTAGCGATTAACGTTATAGAATGTTTTCGCTCCAAGATATTGAGCTGTGTGAGCCAATTGATCTTCGATGCGAAGAAGTTGGTTGTATTTTGCTACGCGGTCTGTACGTGATGGAGCACCTGTCTTGATTTGACCAGCGTTTGTTGCAACAGCGATGTCAGCGATAGTGCTGTCTTCTGTTTCACCAGAACGGTGAGAGATGACTGCTGTGTAACCAGCGCGCTTCGCCATTTCGATCGCGTCGAATGTTTCAGTCAGTGTACCGATTTGGTTCACTTTGATCAGAATCGAGTTACCGATACCTTGCTCGATACCTTGAGAAAGCTTAGTCGTGTTTGTAACGAATAGGTCATCCCCTACTAATTGAACTTTGTTACCGATGCGGTCAGTCAGTAGTTTGAAACCATCCCAGTCGTTTTCGTCAAGACCGTCTTCGATTGAGATGATCGGGTATTTGTTACACATTTCTTCGTACCAATCAACCATTTCTGCTGACGTACGAACGACGCCTTCTCCAGAAAGATGGTATTTACCGTCTTCTTTGTTGTAGATTTCAGAAGCTGCTACGTCCATTGCAAGAAGAACTTCTTCTCCTGGCTTGTAACCAGCTTTTTCGATGGCTTCGATGATGGTAGAAAGTGCTTCTTCATTTGATTTAAGGTTTGGAGCGAATCCACCTTCGTCACCAACTGCAGTGTTGTAACCTTTTGATTTAAGAACTGATTTCAGGCTGTGGAAGATTTCAGCACCCATGCGAAGTCCTTCTTTGAATGTAGGAGCTCCTACAGGCATAACCATGAATTCCTGGATGTCCACGTTGTTATCAGCGTGCTCTCCACCATTAACAATGTTCATCATTGGTACTGGAAGCTGCTTCGCGTTGAATCCACCAAGGTATTGGTATAATTCCACTCCGAAGAAGTCAGCAGCTGCACGAGCAACAGCCATGGACACACCAAGGATTGCGTTGGCACCTAACTTACCTTTGTTTTCTGTACCGTCAAGAGCGATCATCGCCTGGTCGATTGCTACTTGTTCAGTAACATCGTAACCGATGATTTCTTCAGCGATTTCATTGTTTACGTTATCGACTGCTTTTTGTACCCCTTTACCAAGGTAGCGGTCTTTTTCTCCGTCACGAAGTTCTACTGCTTCGTATTCACCAGTTGATGCTCCAGATGGAACAAGGGCGCGTCCGAAAGCACCTGATTGTGTGTAAACTTCTACTTCGATTGTTGGGTTACCGCGTGAATCCAATACTTCACGAGCATATACGTCTGTAATAAATGGCATTTAGAATCTCTCCTTATTTTTTAATTAATGATTTTCCAGTCATTTCGTCTGGTTGATTTACATTCAATAGATCTAACATGGTCGGTGCAAGGTCGCCGAGTTTCCCACCGTCATGAAGCTCAATTCCTTCTTTTGTCACGATGACAGGAACCGGGTTCGTGGTGTGGGCCGTCATTGGTTTGCCTTCTTCCGTCACCACTTCATCAGCATTCCCATGGTCTGCCGTGATGATGGCTGTACCGCCTTTTTCCGTGATGAGATCGATGATCTTCCCTAGACATTCATCCACTGTTTCAATTGCTTTGATCGTTGGCTCAAGCTTACCTGAGTGACCTACCATATCAGGGTTGGCAAAGTTCAGGATAATCGCATCCTGACGGTCTTCACGAATCTCTTCAAGTAATGCATCCGTCACTTCATATGCACTCATTTCAGGCTTCAAGTCATACGTTGCCACTTTAGGAGAATCAATCAGGATCCGTTTTTCACCAGGGAATTCCTCTTCACGACCACCGCTCATAAAGAACGTGACATGAGGGTATTTCTCTGTTTCAGCGATACGCAATTGCTTCAGTCCGTTTTGTGAAAGGACTTCGCCAAGGGTGTTATCAAGGTTTGTCGGTTTGAATGCAACAAAGCCGTCAACCGTTTCACTGAATCTTGTCAGGCAGACAAAGTGAAGATCTTTAGGGAACTTGTCCCCGCGATCGAATGAACGGAAATCTGCATTCGCAAATGTATTCGAGATTTGGATGGCACGGTCCGGACGGAAGTTGTAGAAAATGACTGCATCTTCGTCTTTGATCGTCGCGACCGGCTCTCCGTTTTCTTTTGTAATGACAGATGGAATCACGAACTCATCATGGATTCCATTTTCATACGAATCGTTTACAAGTTCGATTGGATCCTGATAGCTTGGGCCTTCACCATATACCATTGCACGGTAGGATTTCTCCACTCGTTCCCAACGATTATCGCGGTCCATTGAATAGTAACGACCTGAAATCGTTGCGAATTGTCCGACGCCGATTTCCTTCATTTTTGCTTCCGCGTCTTCAATATACTTCTTCGCCGTTTGAGGGCCGACGTCTCGACCGTCAAGGAAGGCATGGACATAAACATCTTTCATTCCTTCTTTGGCCGCTAAACCTAAGAGGGCATAAAGATGCTCGATATGGCTGTGCACTCCGCCATCCGAAAGCAGTCCGAAGATATGAAGATTTGTTCCTTTTTCTTTTGCGTGATTGATGGCATCCAGGAACGTGGCATTCTGTTCGAATTCCCCTTCACGGATGGCCAGGTTCACACGCGTCAAGCTTTGGTACACGATACGTCCTGCACCGATATTCAAGTGACCCACTTCTGAGTTCCCCATTTGACCTTCAGGGAGTCCCACCGCTTCGCCACATGCAGTCAGTTGATTATGTGGATATTGATTCCACAGGCGGTCAAAGTTCGGCTTGTTTGCCTGAGCGACCGCATTTCCTTCTTTCACATCACGGAAGGCAAAGCCGTCCAGGATGATTAATGCTACTGGTGACTTACTCATTGTTACTAGCACCTTCTAACAATTGCAGGAAGCTTTGTGGTTCAAGGCTTGCTCCACCTACAAGGGCACCATCGATATCAGATTGAGCCATGTATTCCTTGATGTTGGCAGGCTTCACACTACCACCGTATTGGATTCGCACGGCGTCTGCCGCTGTTTCAGAGAATTCCCCTGCAACCACTTGACGGATGTGGGAACATACTTCGTTCGCGTCTTCCGCTGTAGAAGATTTACCTGTACCGATTGCCCAGATTGGCTCATAAGCAATGACGGTTTGTTTCACTTGATCTTCAGAAAGACCTGCAAGTGCTTTTTTCACTTGATTTCCGACAAGATCCTTCGTTTCATTGTTTTCACGTTGTTCAAGGGTTTCACCTACACAAACGATCGGCGTTAATCCGTGTTTGAATGCAGCAAGAGTCTTCTTGTTCACTGACTCGTCTGTTTCATTGAACATTTCACGACGCTCTGAGTGTCCAAGGATGACATATTGGACGCCTAAGTCAGAAAGGGCTACAGGACTCACTTCTCCTGTGAATGCTCCGTTCTCTTCAAAGTGCATGTTTTGAGCACCAACAGCCACTTTTGAATCTTTCGTCAAGCTCACCAGGCTTTCTAAAAATAAGGCTGGTGAACAAATGACAGAATCGACCACTTCTTGATCCGGCACGAGTCCTTTTACTTCTTCAGTAAAGGATTTAGCTTCTCCAAGCGTTTTGTTCATTTTCCAGTTACCTGCAATAATCGGTTTACGCATAGTCCTCATCCTTTCTGGTTTTAAATCGTTTCTAAAAAATTGTTGGTCTTTGAGAAGCGATTATTTATCGTTTAGAGCCACTACTCCCGGAAGTTCTTTTCCTTCCATGAATTCGAGTGATGCTCCACCACCTGTAGAAATATGACTCATCTTATCAGCATAGCCAAACTTTTCAACGGCTGCTGCAGAGTCACCGCCACCGATAACAGAATATGTATCTGTTGCATCGGCTAACGCCTCCGCTACGGCTTTCGTTCCGTTTGCAAATGTTTCTAATTCGAATACACCCATCGGTCCATTCCAGATGACAAGCTTAGAATCTTTAATCGTATCCTGGAATAACGCTCTCGTCTTAGGTCCGATATCAAGTGCTTCCCAATCAGAAGGGATCGAATCGATATCCACTTCTTTCGTATTTGCATCATTTGAGAAGTCATCAGCAACGACTACATCAACAGGCATAAGGAATTTAACGCCTTTTTCTTCTGCTTTTTTCATGAATTGCTTCGCTAAATCAATTTTATCTTCTTCAAGAAGGGATTTCCCTACTTCATGGCCTTGGGCTTTCACGAATGTGTAAGCAAGCCCTCCACCGATGATCAGGTTGTCCACTTTATCTAACAGGTTGTCGATGACACCGATTTTGTCTTTCACTTTCGCTCCACCGACGATGGCTGTGAATGGGCGTTCAGGGTTGGATAGGGCTTTTCCTAATACGTCAAGCTCTTTCTCCATCAGAAGTCCTGCTACTGCCGGAAGATGTTTCGCGACTCCTTCAGTGGATGCATGCGCACGGTGAGCAGCACCGAATGCATCGTTCACATAAAGGTCAGCTAACGCTGCAAATTCTTTCGCAAGCTCAGGGTCATTCTTCGTTTCCCCAGGGTAGAAGCGAACGTTTTCAAGTACAAGAACGTCACCTTCAGACATGTCGCCGATCTTTGATTGAACAGCATCACCATACGCTTCGTCTGCTTTAGCTACGTTTTTCCCGAGAAGTTCGGAAAGTCTTTCAGCCACAGGTGTCAAGCGCAGTTCTTCCACCACTTCACCTTTCGGACGGCCTAAGTGACTAGCCAGAATGACCTTTGCTCCGCCGTCTACTAGATACTTGATCGTAGGGAGAGCAGCTTGAATACGGGTTTCATCTGTGATTTTGCCTTCTGACATCGGTACATTGAAGTCCACACGGCAAAATACGCGTTTCCCTCGTACATCGACATCTTTAATCGACTTTTTGTTCATCGTAAAAGGCCTCCTTTGGTTTTCAATTTCTACATCTTTTTCAAAAAAATAGAAACAACAATAAGAAAAGGGAGAGGGGAATCTTCCCCGCTCCCCTTCATCACATCTTCATTATAGATGGTGGGACAAAATTTATCCATCAATCACCATGCTAATGATGTCAATTTACAAAACTTTATAAATTATAGTCCTTTTGAAGCGATATAACCAGCTAAGTCTACGACACGGTTAGAGTATCCGCTCTCGTTGTCATACCAAGAGATGACTTTCACCATGTTGTCTTCTAGAACCATTGTAGAAAGTGCATCGATTGTAGAAGAAGCAGGGCTGCCGTTATAGTCAGTTGATACTAAAGGCTCTTCGCTGTAAGCAAGGATTCCTTTAAGATCGCCTTCAGCAGCTTCTTTAAGAGCTGCGTTCACATCTTCAGCCGTTACGTTCTTATCAAGTTCAGCAACTAAGTCTACTAGAGAAACGTTAGGAGTCGGAACACGAACCGCTCCACCGTTCAGTTTCCCTTTAAGCTCAGGCAGAACTAGGGATACAGCTTTCGCAGCACCTGTAGTTGTTGGAATCATGTTCTCAGCAGCTGCACGTGCACGACGGTAATCTTTATGTGGTAAGTCTAAGATTTGTTGGTCGTTTGTGTAAGAGTGGATCGTTGTCATCATTCCACGCTTGATGCCGAATTTATCGTTAAGAACTTTCGCGAATGGCGCTAAGCAGTTTGTCGTACAAGATGCGTTAGAGATAACGTCGTGGCTAGCCGCGTCGTATTTATCTTCATTAACACCCATAACCACTGTGATGTCTTCATCAGATGCAGGAGCAGAGATGATGACTTTCTTCGCACCAGCTTCGATGTGTTTCGCTGCGTCAGCACGCTTTGTGAAGCGTCCAGTAGATTCAACAACGATATTTACACCAAGATCTCCCCAACCAAGTTGAGCAGGATCGCGCTCAGCCAATACTTTTACTTTCTTGCCGCCAACTACAAGGTAGTCACCGTCAACAGTTACTTTCTCTTGAAGAGTTCCGTGAACTGTATCATATTGTAAAAGGTGAGCAAGCATGTTTGCATCAGTTAAGTCATTAACTGCTACTACCTCTACATCGTTATTTTTAAGTGCAGCACGGAATACATTACGTCCGATACGTCCAAATCCGTTAATACCAATTTTTGTTGCCATGAATAATTTCCTCCTTTAGATAGTTAAGGATGATTTTTTTATATTTCAAAAGGGCTTACCCTTTTAAAAGCTCTCTCGCTGCTCCTTCATCCGTGATGAGCACGGTTTTATGAGGAGCACTCTTCATATACGCCCGAATCGCTTTCGCCTTCGAGCTGCCGCCAGCGACGGCGATGACGTTCTCGATGTGACTTAAATCTTCTAATTGCAGGCCGATCGTTGGCACCTTATGTACCACTTCACCCGCTTCGTTAAAATAATAACCAAATGCTTCCCCGACGGCATGCCCCCTGGTGATTTTCTCAAAATCTTCGTCCGTGGTCTTTCGTCTTTCAGCCATTGTAATAGCATCTCCAATACCGTGAAGAACCATGTTAGCCGATTTGATCAGATTCAGGACCTCTTTGATCATCGGCTCTTTCAAGAAGGATTTGTATACTTCTTTACTAACCTGATCCGGTACATATAAAACACGATGTCGCGTTCTCGTATGCTCGGCCATTTTGGAACATATGGTATTGGCCTGGTTTTTAACGTCTTCTCCGATTCCACCCCGAGCAGGAACAAACAGGGTATCGTCTGAAAAATCAGGCGTCAGCCCTTCTGCCACGGCTGCCATCGTCGAGCCTCCAGTCACAGCGATGATAGTATTTCCCTTAAGTCGGCGTTTCATACTGGAAGCTGATGCACGCCCTAATTCTTCTTTTACCCAAGGAGACTCATCACTATTCCCAGGAACAATTACAATTTGATTAAGATTTAGTAACGTTTTTAATTCCTGTTCCATTACGTTGATTCCTGAAATCTCTCTCATCATGCTTTCAAGGTTTTCTAAAAGCTTGGTGCCTTCCTCCGTCATGATCATGCCAGAGGTTTTGATATCAATGAGATCTTGATTATTCAGGAACTCCACTTCGCTTCTCAGTACGCGTTCGGTCAGGCCCATATTCTGAGCAAGACTTCTGCGTCCGACAGGCTGCATGAAACGGATGGAACGAAGAATTTGATGCCTTTTTTGCATAACTTCAAGCAGGTCAGGTAATAATCGCTTTTGTATGTCAATTAAAGATTCCATAGTTAAAAGCTCCTTCAAATGGAGTGCACAGATGAGATGGACCTAAAAAGTCCCACATAGACATATTATGTCCCACTGCCTCCAAAAAAAATTCATCCCTGCTTTCAAGATTCATTTTATCAGGGTATGAATCGTAATTCAACTAGAAACTATCGGGTTTTTTCATGTAAACGCTTGCTGAGCGTAAAATAATCAATCTGCCCATACTGAAGGATTTCCCCGTCCAGTTCCACGACCGGGATCATGAGTCCAAAACGTTCGGTGAGGTCATCGCTTTTATCAATATCCTCTTCTTTAATGGAAAAGCCCATCTCATCCTGAATCAGTTTCAGAGTGATTTTTGCGTCTTCGCACAGTCCGCATTGGTTTCGTGTATAAAAAATCACTTGCTTCATATTGTTGCCTCGCTTTGTTTAGTTGTAGGTAGCGTAAGGTTGGTTTGTTATCCTTGTACCAGGTATAAAATAGCTTCGGTGTACCTGGTACAAACTAACCATTTTGTACCAGGTACAGTCTCCATGCAAAAATCCTCTATTCATACCTCTTCCTCATCGTAGAAGAAGTGATTCCCATTTGATCCCGGTACTTGGCAATGGTCCTTCTGGAAACATCATACCCTTTATCTAATAGTAGATTCACAATCTTCTGGTCTGAGAGAGGCTTTTTCTTGTCTTCTTCGTCTATCAGCTTTTGAAGCTCGTTTTTCACAGTCCTGGCAGATGCCGCTTCCGAGTCCTCAAGTCTGACCGATTTGATCGCCGAGGTAAAAAAATACTTCAACTCGAAGATCCCATAAGGGGTTTGCATATATTTCCCTTTCACGGCGCGGCTGATCGTCGATTCATGAACATCGATTTCATCCGCCACCTGCTTCAGGGTCAGAGGCTGGATTGCAGATGGCCCTTCCAGAAAGAACGACTTCTGCTTCTCAGCAAGCATCTTCCCCACTTTCAGGATCGTCTGTTTTCTCTGTCGTAAACTTTGCAGGAGCCACTGGAAATCCTGCTCCTTCTCTTGAAGATAGGTTTGGACTTCCTTATCAGGATGATGTTTCAAGTAATCAGTGTACTCTTCATTATAAGTGACGTTCACGGTAGTTCCATCATATAACGATACGGCCACGGTATGCCCGTCGATCACGTTCACCACAAGCTCAGGAATAATGTATTCAGCAATATGCTGTGAGTATTTCGATCCTGGCCTCGGGTTGCACTGCTGGATGAAATCAGCAGCCTGCTGGATGTCTTTCAGTTCAACCCCAAGATCCTTGGTGATCGACTTCCACTTCTTTTCGGCAAAAGCATGAAAATGATTGTTTACGATCTTCGTCACCAGAGGGGGGACATCGGCTTTTCTCTGCAACTGAAGGGAAATGCATTCCTGCAGGGATCTCGCCCCTACCCCAGCCGGTTCCAACTCCTGAATCCACTTAATATAGTTTTCCAGTTGAGCCCATTCCAAACCATGTTTTTGAATGAAGGATTGCTCCTCCATTCTTAAATAACCGTTGTCATCCAAGCTGCATATTAATTCATCAAGTATTTTCCGATCGAAAGAAGTAAGCGATTTCAAATTCATTTGAACAGATAACGCATCCGCAAGGGATCTCGTTGGCACGGAAACATATTCATACCAATCAACCATATGATCGGGATTTCCGGAATTTCGTTTATACGTATAAGGTTCTCGTTGATAGAGGGAGTCTTGTTTAGGCGGTTCTACTTGTATAAGGGGATTCTCTAATTGCTTAGCTTCTAAATAAGCATTCAGTTCCATCGTAGAATATTGGAGGATCGTGATGGCTTGAGAAAGCTGTTGAGTCATTTGAAGTTTGAGTTGTTGATTTTGAAAAAGCCCTGCTTTCAAATTCATGATTACTAACCTCCCATTTATCTATTCTACAATAAAATTGGTGGTTCGTTAATGGGAATTTTCTGGGTAAGGTGTGGTAGAATGAAAAACGCCAAGGTTCCCTCCCTATCAAGGATCCTTGGCGTTCTTCATTTATTTAGTTAATTGCGTTAATTACTATTTCACGCAAACCTTCTATTCTCCGGATAATGTACTATTCATGGCTTCTTAAATTATTTTCATCCACTTTTACTCTAATCATACTTTACCCTATCCCCATTCAAATATGTACAATTATCGTATTTTTATTCAAAATATAGTGGTGAATTTGAGAGCCTTGAACTAGTTTATTTTAATCTTATTGATGTGTAAATTACTTCACTCACTTTGGATACTTAACAAAAAAAGAAAACTGAAGGATCAAATTTTTAGTTTTCTTTACATCCACTCATCGTACATCATTTTTCGAGCATGGCTATATAGCCTTGCATATATTTGAGTCTGATAAGGGCTGATATGGCCTAAGAGGACCTGAATACATTCTATTGGCATACCTTTTTGTGCTAAGTGTGCAGCAAACGTATGACGTAAGGTATGTGGTGTAAGTCGAATCCCTAAATTTTTTTCATAAGTTTCAAATTTTGATTGGATACTTCGTTTTACAACTGGGCCACTGCTAGTTGCGTTTGTAAATACGTAAGGAAGATCATCTTTACGTTGGTGAAGATATATCTTTAAATGCTCGGCACACATATTTGTAAATAATACAATTCTCCCCTTTTTCCGTTTGCCATTCTCTATATTTATCAATCGCTCCGACCAATTGATATTTTCTTTCCTCAAGCTTATTAACTCTCCTAATCGAATCCCAGTTGAATACAGAACTTCAATAATCGCTCGTTCTTTTGTATTTCCTTCAACCATTTTTCTCAATTGCATTAATTGCTCTACTTGTAAATAATGGGGGAGTGAGTCTTCTAATTCTAGTAAAGATATTGCTACTGCTGGGTTGCTTGAAATCAACCCTTCTTCTGCACAATATTTGTAGAAAAGTTTAATTCCGAACAATTTTGAATTTATTGTGGCTGGTTTATAATCGTTATCATCTAGATAGTTTATCCAGTTCCTTATTTCTTTCGTTGATACTTCATTAAATACCTTCTCGCAGTGATTAAAAAGTTGTCTAACAGCTTTTTGGTAAAGATCTATCGTTTTTTCATTTAAACGAAAACTGTATTCTAAAATAAAATTTTGAATACATTCCTCAGAGCTAATCATTATGAAACCTCCTTCAACCCATATATTTCCTATAAAGACTGATGATCTCTCTCTTTGGTAGTCTGGCGTAAATTTGAGTGGTACTTAAATTAGAATGTCCCAATTCGTCACTAATAAAAGAAAGATCTGCCCCCTTAGCTAAAAGTTCTGTTGCAAAAGTATGACGTAATCGGTGAGGATGCAGTTTTGTAGGTAGGTTTGCCATCTCTCCTACATTATTTAGAAGTTGTTGAATCATCCGAATACTCAAACGTTTAGTAGTTGTACTTGAAACAAAAAAAGCAGAAGTTGTTGCCTCTTTTTCCCTTATTAATAAATATTCTTCAAAGAGGACTGCACACTTATCAGTGAAATGGACGTAACGAATCTTCTTACCCTTCCCCATCACTTTCGCTGTTCTATTAGGTAAATCGATGTCCTTCAAATTTAGTCCATGAACTTCGCTTACCCTACACCCTGAGGTAAGCATAAACTCAATTAATGCTTGGTTTCTTATAGAAATGGATTCACTCTGTTGACGTGTTTTAGCTATTTCTTCCTTCTCTAAATATTTGGGTACGGGTTGTGGTAATCTTGGATACCATCTACTCTTCATGGGGGAACGTTTCAAAAGTTCTTCTTTTAAGCAAAAAGTAAAAAAGGAGGATAATATGCTAAATCGCAACTGAAGAGTAGTTTCTTTCACGTGAATTTGATGATCTCTAAACCAGTGCAAGATGGTTTCTGATGAGATAGAAAAAAATGGTTCGTTCATATCTCCAAAGAAACGCTCTAAGAAACGGCGATATTGAATAACAGTACCTCTACTACAGTGAGACAGTTTTAAACTTAGCAAGAAATCATTAACTGTCTCCTGGTTTACTCTTATTGTAAGCGTTTTAGTTAATTCCCAGTATTTATCCATGAACATCTTCTCCTTATTAAGTCTGGAACCTGTCATATTGTTTTTTCCTTGCTGTTTCCATTAAACGTGTGTACATACGTGTACTGTTAATATTTACGTGACCAAGTAACTCTTGGATGTAGAGTTGTGGCATATTTTTTTCAGCAAGATGTGCTGCAAAAGTATGTCGTAAAGTATGAGGACTTACTTTGAAACCCAGCGTTGTAGAAAATTCTCTGAATCGCTGTTGTACAAATTGCCTACTCAATTTCCCTCCCCTACTATTGGAAAATAAAAATTCGCTCTTAATACCCCGATTTAAATGGTAAAGTTTGATTCTCTCTGTACATTCGTGTGTAAAAAGAACAAAGCGCTCCTTATTTCCTTTCCCCTTACGAATCCATATTTGCCTCGTTTCCCATTTAACATCTTCAGTTGCAATCTGTAAGAGTTCACTTATTCTCACTCCTGTTGCGTACAGGGTTTCTACTATTGCTCTGTCTCTAAGGTTACCCCTCGTCAATTCTTGAAGCAAAACTAACTGTCTTTTACTCAAATAATATGGGAGTGAGTCATCAATTTGAGGAGATTGAATTGTTAATGTGGGATCCTTAATTACTTTATTTTCTTCTATACAATATCGATAAAAAGATTTTACTCCGGCTAGCTTTGTGTGTATGGTTCTTTGCTTAAGGCCCTCATCCTCCATAGCTGCTAACCAGGACCTAATATCTGTTGCTTTTACTTCATCAAAACTCTTATTACAGAAAGTAAAGAGTTGTTGAAGAGTGATTGTGTAGCTATGGATAGTAGCCGGACTGAAACGGGTTTTATAATCATTAAAAAAAGCTGTTTGCACTTCGAAATCCATAGTAATTACCCCATTTTATTTTGATAGGCTTGTATCATATCTTCAGTTGGAATACGCGCATAGATTCTTGTGGTATTTAAGTTTTCATGCCCCATTTCAGCTGCAATAAATTCGAGAGGAGCCCCCCTTAACACCATGTTATAAGCAAAAGTATGACGGCAGCAATGTGGATGCAGAATATATGGAAGACTTGCTTTTTCACCTAACCTTTTTGTTACTTCATAAATCCCATCACCCTGAAGTGGCCTCCCAGTTCGAGTTACAAACAATGGATCTGTTTTTTTAAAGTGTCTCATTCCTAAATATTCTTTTAAAATAAGTGCACACTCTTCTGAGAAATGGATATGTCGAATCCGTTTCCCTTTCCCTTTTACTTTTGCGGTTCTTCTATCAATATCGATATCTTGAATAGTTAACTGTGATACCTCCGATCGCCTACATCCAGAAGAAAACAGAAACAAAACAAGTGCTCGATCCCTAATTGACAAGCCTTCAGTTACTAATTTTACTTGAGCAAATTCTTGCTCATTTAGATATTTTGGTAGAGATTCTGGCACCTTTGGTCGCCAACGTTTTTTTATGACAATCTCTTTTAAATAATCTTCTGCAACACAGAATTTAAAGAAAGATGATAGAGTAGATATGAAAAGGGTGATAGTTTTTGTTTTTTTATTTTGGGAGTATTCATTTAATTGTCTTAAAACCTCATTCGATGTCAGTCTTTCTAAAGGTGTGGGACACATGATGAAGAATTGTTCTAACAACTTTCGATATGTTTCAATGGTTCTCTCAGCTTTGTTTGCCAACTTTAAACTAAGCAAATATTCGTTTAATATTACTCGGGAGGCATCTGAAACTTTTTCATTGATACTCTGCCAATATTTATTTGAATCTCCCATTCTTTCAACCTCCCTCCAGTAAAAAAATTTTAATAATACTATTATCTACAGAAACAATGGTTTTATACCTCATAGAGTGAAGTTATTAATTACTATTGGATGTAAAGAGGTAGGATCTAATTCTCCCAGAAATAATAGGGCGGTAGTTGCGTTTAGGGACCTTAATCAAATATATTTCTATAAACTGAAGTTAGGGATGAAATCTATTCGCATAGTTCTTTCTGAACATAAAAACTTCCCCTTTACTGGATAATCCTTCTAAATACCATGTATAGAAGGATTATCCAGTAAAGGGGAAGTAAAGTGCCCTTTGTATCTGTATAATATTATGCTTTCACACAAAAATAAAAGACATCATACCTCATAGAACTACCTGTTCTATTAAATTCCTGTTAGATTATAAACTTATTAGTTTAGACACCCCAACCCCATTGATAAATATACTTTTTAATTCAGCAAGGTCGGATACAACCCAGTCTGGATGTAGGTCATCAGCATCCCATATACGATTATTGGACTTCCAGATTGTTCTCATTCCTAATTTACGAGGACCAATATTTCATTAATTGGATTATCTCCTGTGTATGTATACTCGAAACCAAGATTTGATACGCATAAAACTTCAAATAAGCATCAAAGAAAAGTGCTCTTTTTCCCTATAATTGTTCTCTCAGTTCATTTGTCATTTGTTTCACTAACTCAGGTCTCCCATGAAATTGAGCAGGGGTATTTTGGAATAATACAACTTTCCATACATCATCTATTAACTCTAGCACTATTGTGTGATGAGTATTTACGTCTGGCTTTTTATCAGAGTCACCAGGTGGAATCATGCCGGCAATGGCTCTGAGCATGGCAACCCTATCTCCGATAAACTTAATTTCTTTAACCTTTGTAACGTAAGGAGCAGTGAGATGATCTCTAAAGATCGGCTCTAGATGGGCAACAATTTCTTCTGGTCCCTTTGATATACTTCCGTCAAACCCTATACTCTCGCCTGATTTAGAAAATAGACTAGCCATCCCTTGTGCATTACGCTCATTCCAAGACGAGATCAATTGTTTATAAACACCTTTAAATATTTCTTCATAATTCTCTTCCATGCAAATCCTCCCTTTTAATTCAATACAATTATTATTTCACGTAAGGAATCCATTCTAAACTTTTATTGAGGTTCTTTCTTTAAATAATGAAATTAAGAAACATTCCTTATGCGTCTTAAGAATACTTATCTCGCAGCTGAGTCTTCAAGTATCCTGCCCCTTCGTATTAAAAAAGGGGAATAGCCGGATCAACTTGCTGATCTACAGTTATTGCCCCCGTTCGTATTATAAGGTCAGCCAGATATTTCTGGTTGACCATTTTTTATATCGATATATGATTACGGTAGTCGGGGTAGAACGGAAGCCCCCGTGGGACTTGATCTCGTCCATTAAACTGTTCGTCCCCTACTTGTAGAAACATGATTGAGGCTGGTTGGGACCAGGATCCCGTATAACAAGCGAAGCTATGAAACTGCAAGATGGATTTAGGGGTTACCGGCAAGTATATTCATAAGGAGGAGATCTTAGAATGAATCCAGTCGTTGGTCTGGATGTCTCTAAAGGAGAAAGCCAAGTTCAAGCATTCTTGGAAAAAGGAAAGCCTCACCGAAAGAGTTTCAGTATCCCCCACACTATAGAAGGACTTGATTGTCTCGTAGAGTATCTTGAGGAAATAAGGGCTCTTATGGGATTAGACCTCCGGTCGTATTAGAATCTACAGGTCACTTTCACCTTCCAGTCGTCCAATATTTGGAGGAGCGTGATTATCTATTAATTATTGTTAATCCCCTTGTCTCCTATAGAGCCAAAAGTTCAAATTTACGGAAGGTAAAAACTGATGTGATTGATGCCTATCACCTATGTGAGCTGTATTATAAGGAGGAGTTAGAGCCCTACAAAAGAGAGGAATCCAACTCTTGAACCTTCGGAATGTCACATGGCAACATGAGAATATCACAGAACTTCATGTACAGGCTAAATTACAATTCCAATCACTACTTGATCAAGTTTTTCCGGAATATAAAGGGGTTTTTGGCAGCTTATATTCAGTGGTATCACTACTGACGTTAAAGGAATACCCTTCTTCAGAGGATATTTTAAGGACGGAAGAGGAAGAGCTTTCTGATAAGATAGCTGAATTATGTAAGTCTCGATCTAAAGCATGGGCAAAAGAAAAAGCTACTGAATTGAAAGAGGCGGCAAAGCGTAATCGAATTCAAAAAACACTTTATCAAAGCCATATCTTGAGCATGAACATGTATATTCATATGCTTCTACAGTATAAAGAGCATCTATCAAAGTTGGCAGCTGAAATAGACGCTCTCGCAAAAGAAGTAGAAGAATATGAACTTATAAAATCAATCCCTGGAATCGGAGAAAAAATCGCGGCAACGATTATCTCTGAAATCGGGGAGATTGAACGGTTTAGTCACCCCAAAAAGCTTGTAGCCTTCGCAGGAATTGATCCAAGTGTCTTTGAATCTGGCAAGTTCAGAGCCACGATCAATCGCATAACCAAAAGAGGTTCAAGTCGTCTTCGCCAGGCGTTATTGATGGCGGTGAAGTGTGCCATTCGTGACTGTCGCAAAAAAGAAGATCACCGATGAGGTTATCCCTCGAAACAAAAGGTTAATAGCCTTTTATGATAAGAAACGAGACGAAGGGAAACCTTACAAAGTAGCCGTAATAGCCTGTGTAAACAAACTTTTAAGATGGATCTTTGCCATTTTAACAAGCAAAGAAGTTTTCCAAGATATAGATTAAAAGATAGACTTGTCCACTCAATACAAAACCTTCCATAACAAACATAGTGGAAGGCTGTTTGGTATGCCTAAATTTAGTGTAACATGTTCATTTTGAACTTTTCATTTAAAAATGTTGACAAACTATTAGCTGGTTTAATTGAAGGTGTCAGATGCTTTAAATAGGGTTAATTTAAAGGAATTATCTCCTCAAAAATCACATATGCAAAGGCTTAAAATCATCCTCTGAACTAAGAAGCGTTCCTCCCCCTTTAGAGATTTTGATAATTTTTCCATTTGAGGTACAAGAACCATTTGAATAGGAAATAGCATCTTTTTATAAAAATCGTGACTTTATTTCATTGCTACATTGGATTTGTGGAAAATCACTGTTTATTCCCTCCACCGGCTGCAATTTCTCTGATCAATGTAATAACCGAGTCAAGTGGAACTGCTGTGTTCGGTCCTATTTGGGGATTTTGGATATGATTCGGATTTTGATTTAAGGTAGGCTCTTTTGTGAAAATAGTATTGGCCAACTCTCGCTTTATTTCCTGGATAGCTTCAGGCTCTTCTTGGTAATTAGATAGATAAGGGTTAATTGACTGGATTTTCATTTGTACTCCCCGATTATATCGAGCTTCTCTTTTATGATCCGCAGCTTGTTTGGCTGCATAAGTAACAAATCCACCAAGAGCTAAACTAAGGGCAAGTCTTTTTAAAATATCCGCCCAACTTATCGCTACTTCAACCTCAAAAACCTTCGCTAATACTAAGTCATGAAAAAAGAATGCGTAGACAGAATAAACTATTAAAACACCAAACCCTATTAAGGTTGTTACAGTCCATCCCTTCCTTAATTTTTCTTCTTCATTTGCTGTCTTATGAAACTCTCCGGATATACCCTGGTCCGTAACAAGCTTAAAAAGTTTAATAAATTCGTCTTGCTTTTGTGTCAGGTCTTCCTTGTGGTTAGTTAAATAATCCTCAAAACCTTTAGCCAGTTCATCAAATTCAGAAGTATAATTGTTCTTTTCCTCTTCCAAAATGGATTCTTTGCTACTTTCAAATTCCTTTTGTTGTGCAACAAGATACTCTTCAATGACTTTCTCAAGACCCTCTTTTGTTTTCTTTATATCAGTCTCGTATATTTTTGAATTAGAGTTATTAAGCTTTGAGATTCATCTTTATATTGTTGTATCTTTTCCCCATCTTCCCTAATATTAGATCGATGCTGGCCAAGGGAGCGCTTCACAGAGACTATACTCTCCATGAGACTTTCTAGTTCCTCTGTTGAGTGAGGAACGGCAAACTGGCTAAGTGCTGCAAGTAATGCATCACTTTGATTAACAACGTTTGTTAGATGTCCTCTATTATTATTTGAAATATAGGCATTGATATTTGAGTGAATTTGATTTAGGTTATCGCTTACAGATTTATACGCATTAAAAGGGGTTAGGTATACATCAGAGGAAGCTATTAAACTTTCTACATGCTTGACCAGCAACTTTATACGTTCGATATAATTAAGTGCTTCTGTATCTGTTTCAATTCCTTCTTTGTTTTCCAATTTCTCAACGGCTTCTACACAGTTATTAAGCCTAGTTTGAATATCTAGCTTTTCAAGCCGGTCTATAAAGTAATCCATCTTAACATTCCCCTTCATTGAATGATCCTTTCTAATTATACCAAAAAAAGGAACGAAAACTAAAAAATCCTCCGCTTAATATAAGGGGGGATTTCAAAGAAATATCAAGTTGAAATTAATTTCTCTATCTTCTCTGTTAGTAATAACTACCCTTTACAGTTGGTAAAACCTTTTTAAGGATTCTATATGTTCCTCCACATTACCTCCCGATATTAGAGCACTTTCTGCTTTTTCTACTGCCCTTTTAACAAATCCGGTAAATGAGTGATCTATTTGTAGCTTTGAAATAAACCCTTATATTAGATTAATAAAAAGAAGCCATTTTGAAAAAATACTAATCCAAAGGGCTTCTTCTTCATTAAATTTTAGTTTGGTTTTTATAAAAAAAGGTTAATCAATTCTACCTATGCTTTTCAACATTCGCCCCCGTTTGTTGAACAATGTCTATTTAAAAGTTCAAAGAGAAAGCTGGAGAACAACTGCACGAAAATAAACATTGGATTAAAAGGGCGAATAAATGGCCCCCTAAAAGTAGATATGCGAGTAATACTATACGTAGGTGAAGAGCAACATCCCCTGTGAGGATATGAAATTGACTACCGTAAAATAAATAGGCTTAGAGAATTTTCATTTCTCTAAGCCTTTCGGTGACCCTATCCTAATTACTAATATGATTTGGAATCAATCCCAAACATTACCAATTCCCTCACTAGTTGCTGTAAAGTTGTAAGTATATCGGAATTCAACTTCTGCTTTTGCATTTGTCCCATCGGCCCATCCACTAATGGGTATCGTATACATTTTTTGTTGATCGCCATTAAACGGGTATACATTAAATTTCGTAACAAAGTCATCGTCTGACCATACTCCATCATCTTCATATACCATCACTTCAATCCTTGCCAGTGAAGGAGAAAGGTATTTTGCACCTTGCCAAACACCAGAGAGATTATAAACCGACCAACCAATATTTCCTCCATCTACTGCAGTATACGATTGTGATATGTAATCCCAATTTGTGGTGTTCCATGTACCATTATCAGCATTTGGCCATACTGTATGTGATGGGTCCAGCAATTGCCACCCTGCTGCCCTTTGGATGGTGCTTTGCGTATCACCACTCACTGCAATTCTATTCAAGGTGTCTTTTGACAACCCAATTGTTTCTAAATCTATTACTTGAACAGCTTCATTGTTTTCAGGCATTACGCTAGGCTTAACAGCAATACTCTCCTCCCCTTGTGCGGCTAGAGATGTCATGGAAGTAGAGACAAATAAACCTGTAGCGATTGCAATCGTGCTTAAAGCTTTTTTCATTTCGTTTCCCCCTCTTTATTGTTAAATCCATCTATCAATATACCATTTTATTTACTTAATTGGTAGAATTTATACTAAAATGGGGCATTTTCACTATTTTTGTCGATGTGTTTCATGTTTCATTTTTAAAAATAGAAAAAAAGCTGAAAATCACTATTTAGATTTTCAGCTTTTTCTAAAAGAAATGAATTTAATTTAGTTTTTTTTCTTCTGAATTGTATATTTCTATCTTATAGTTATCGTTTTTAATTTTTTGCTGAATCTGTTCAGTCCCTAAGGAATCGTTGATAACCTTTTCAAGCTCCTTAGCGAAACTTTTTGCTCCATCATCTTCATTGGAAATAGACAAATGCACTAGTATTGTCGGTTCTGGATTTACAGTGAAACCTACAGTTCTTACTTTATATTCTTTTTTTCCTTTTAAATCGCCCTGAATTAAACGTACGATATCAGCCCATCTACTTTCTTGCTTTTTCTTATCTAATTCAACTTTCTTTATATCAAGCGAGATGGATGTTTGGTTTCTCTCGAAAATGCCATTTGCGATTTGTCTAATCTCGTCCGTTCTAGTCTCTGTATCAGAAATAGTTAAAACAAGAGAATTAGGATTATTCATTGACATAATGCTCCACACTTCAATATTTCTTTGTTTTAATTCTTTTCGTAGCTCTGCATCAATCGATTGAAATTTTTCGCTTTCTTTTTGTACATCTTCGTCTTTCATAGGCTCACCTTTTGATACGTTTGTATCACTAGCAACCGTTACTGAATAAGCGTCATATTGTTTGGCATCTAAGATGCTCTGGGCGATACCTGCTACCTTTTTTCGTTTTTGTTCATCGTCTGTAGGGTCTTTTATTTTTATGTTAATTTCTTTATTAATACTCGAGATCTGAATAGAACTTTTATATCCGTTATCTTCAAGTTTTTCAGAAATGAGGTAACCTACATCAGCGTCGGAATAGAATATTTGACCCAATAAAGGGATTTTAGACACAATTTTTGCCATTGTGGGGGAGACTGATGCCGAACCAAGAAAAAGCCCAAACATCAAAACAGCTACACTACAGACATAAGACCATTTTTTTATTCTTAACTTCTTTTCTCTTTTTGCTTTTTGGACCCCAAGTAAAACAGCTTGATTCAATTTCTCTTCAGGTATGTTTATTTGCTCCATCACCTTTTTTACATCTTTAGATAGATTGTCCATTCGGGACACCCCTTTTTAATTCATTTTTTAGTTGATTAAGAGCCCTGCGAATTCTAGTTTTTACTGTTCCCTCCGGACACTTTAAAATGGATGATATTTCTTTTAAGGGTAAGTCTTGTTGATATCTTAAAATGACAACTGTTTTATAGTGGTCATCTAATCGATTAATGGCTTCTACTAAGTCCATGTTATCCTCCAGAGAGGTATCCTCCTCTTCGGGAAAGATGCTAATATCGTCGAACGGGATTACATTCTTCTTCTTTTTTATAAAATCGAGAGCAGAGTTTATCAGTATCCTGGTCAGCCAAGTTGAAAAGTATTCAGGCCTTTTTAATCTCTTAATAGACGTAAAAGCCCTGCATGCGGTCTCCTGAACAATATCGAGGGCATCATCTTCATTCTTCACGTAGAGGTATGCCATACGATAAAGTTTCTCTCTCTCTATTCGAAGTAATTCTTCAAACGCTTTTTCATCTCCGGATTTCGCCTTTTTAATTATTTGTTCAATCAAGATGTTCACCTCTTTTCTAACCGTTAGACTAAAAAAACACGTAAAAAGTTTCATAGGAAACAAAATTATTCTAGAAAGTTTACTACAGGGGGGGTTGGCATACGAGGGGATCCTTGGAGAAATTAAATACAGTATTTTATTTAGTTCGATTAACCAGTCGAATAATTAATCATTATATAATCACCTAAAGCACAGAACTATAAGCCCTGTGCTTTTTATCTTTGGTACTGTTAAATAAGTGACCGCGGAGAATACCAGTGTTTGTACTGGTTGTTCCCTCTTTTTCATAGAAAACCTCCGTCCCTGCCCCGCGCTCCTGCTCCGGACGATCAGGTCGTAGGGTCTCCCCTTAACAACCCGAACGCAAATACCGAGACGACTACCACAATAAACATCACCAGGACGAACTGAATGGGAGCTGTGAGCTTCTTGGCTTCCCTTCGCTCCCCATACACCTCGGTACGGCTGGATGTTGAATTTTGCGGTCGGGTTAGACGGGCGCACCGCCGGTGAATCAGTGGTTGTACGGATGGCGTTACCCTTAGAGCGTGTTGACACATGGGGCCCAATACTCGGTCTCTGCTGGACGCTTTCAGAACGGTTTCGCGTTGAGGCTTTACGACTGGGTTGTGCCACGACGGGTTGACCTAATTCGCTCGATTCTCTTGTGGACAAGCGCATCCTTCGTTCCCTATACACCAAATTTAGACTATGTTCAAGAATCAATAGACGAGATGGACTCTTTAAGAACGAATCAAAGATACGACAAATTGTATAGTTTAGTACTGTCCCTTGAAAGTAGGCTATTTTATTTGAATGATATAAATCTAATGCAATATGTTCGTTGGCATAAAGGGATTTGCCTTTTTGAAGTTTACGGAAAGTGAGACTGCAATAAATACCTTATCTCAAGCTTTGGAATTAACAGAAGGAAAGGAAATGGTTAACTATTGTTTAAAAGCTTTATTAATCTGCAATTTAGTTTAATAAAAATTCTTTCAAAATCAAGCAGTGGTCTCAAAAAATATTTGAAACTAAAAAAACTCATCCCGTTCCTGATAAGTCCTCATAAGCAAAAGATTGTATTTAGAGTTCATATGCAATTATAAGAAAAGAATAAAAAGGGACAACCAAAGACAAACAATTGCTGCTATCTTTGACTGTACAGCAACATGTTTATCACCTTCTTAAGGGTTCTCTATAGAACTAAGAGAGAAGAAAAAAACATAATTTTATTAGCGAAATTGAAATAAAACCACCCCATCTTAAAGTCAAGTTACCTCCTTATCCGTTTATTCCATAATCCTGCCCGTTAACGCAATATACATTATTTACCATATTATTGCTACAAGGTGAAACATCAAACTAGGCTCTAGTGGAATTAGATTGTCAATTGATCAGTCTTTTATCACCTCAATAGCTCGCCATATTTCAGTTGTAAGAATATATTATTAAACTATACTTCCTTTATTGAAATATAAATTTCAAGTTTTATCAATCAAACCTATAAATACCTTTTTTAATATTTTTTAAAAGTAGTTATAGAGTTATAAAGTTTATAGAAGAAGGAGAATAAACAAGTATTGCTGTATGTATTTAGCTCTCTTTATAAATAAGGAGAGTTAATTGAATTTCCAATTTTTATATATTTTGTATATTATTAGATCCGTACTAATTTTAAGGGGGATCTCTTTATGAAAAAAATATTAGGAGCCACTATTTTTTCTAGTTTGCTATTTTGCGGGTTGGCCACAACTTCATCCGCAGAAGAAGAAATGCTAGTTAGTAAGGAAAACCAGACATCTATTGATCTAGACTGGAAAGAAGGGAAAGGAAGTTATTATGAAGTATACAGAGACGATAAATTAATTTATAACGGAAAAAATTCCGAATTTCAAGATACTAATTTGAATTCCAATACCATGTATTCATATGACATTGTTTTATACAAAAAAAACAAAAAAGAAATTGAAGACATAATTAAATACAAAACACAAACAAAAAAAGGATTTTCAAAAAGTTTAATACAAAGTACCTCCCAAAAGAATAAGTCCTATGAAAACGAGGATGCAGTTATAAACGCTGCAGTAACTAAAGATTACATTAAATTAGATTGGGCTAATTTAAGTGATGATGATGGGGTATTTGAAATATATAGAGATGATAAAAAGATAGATATGGTAAAAACTAATAGCTATACTGATGAAAATATTATAAACGGGGAGTCTTATCGTTATAAAATAATTGCTGAACAAACAGTTAGTGATGAGAGGAAAGAAACCATTCAATCAAAACTTATAGAAGAAGGGTATAAAAAAGAAGATATTCCAGAGTCTGCTTACAGAGAAAGAAAGACAGTTATAAAAGATGTAATGACATTAAAAAATTTAGATAAAAAAGAAATTTTGAAGAAGGATTTAACACCTCAACTTGAAGACTTTCAATCTGCAGCTAGTACTTTAGATAGTTTCATTATTAGGTACACTACATTTATCCCAATGAAGTATGTCGCGAATAACAATTGGTTAGCTGGTGACTCGGGAACTTATTTAAAAGGCGATGGCTATGGCAATGATAAAGCAAATTGGAGAGGTTTTGACTTTTTCAATAGTAGCTATAGAACTCGTGTAGATGTTATGCCTGAATGGTATAATGGTAGTCCAGGTTTCTATTCAGAGAAAGATGTTTCACAAAGTACTTTATATGAGAATGCTTCGGCTATCGGAAAATCATGTTCGTCTTCAGATGTTCGTTGTGCAACTGCTTCTGATTCGGGAATAACTATAACCAAAGAATATTCTAATACTTCCTACATTGAATGGAGAGTAGAGCATTCAGCTTCTGTACCTTTTGGAATTAGTTATCCGGGAATTGACTATAGATACGACGCAAGAATGTATAAAAACGGAAATATTACTGCTTCAGGCAACCATGATAGAGCCCCTAATCACGAAGTATATTTGGCTAGAGCATATTCAAGTTTACCCGCATATAGAATACACGACTTTTCTGTAGGAGGAGAGGGCGACTTCTATAACCTTTTCCCACCAGTTCCAAACGAATATTGGCAGTATAGTTCATAATATTAAGTGAAAAGCCACTTTTATTCAGCCTATCTTTTTGATAGGCTAAAGATAAAAGTGGCTTTTCACAAAGGAAGAGATATCTATGAAAAAATTCATTTTGAAAGTCTTAACTCTAGTTATTGTATCGTTAATAGGTAGTATGTATTTTGTTTCTTATGTATATAACCCTAAACAAGGTAGTATAGGAGTTTTATACTACTCCTTAATGATGTTTCCTACAATATTTTTAAGTATGTCCGTTGGCCTTCCTATCTCCTACTTAGTTGAATATATAAAAAAGAGGTATAAAAAGACTAGCCTTTTATTTATATCAATGTCTTACTTTATCATATGTCTATTTTTTATCTATATACCCTTTACTATCATCCAAAAACAGTTTTCTATTCATGCTATAATCTACTTTTTATTACTACCTGTACTGTTTAGTATAATTGAATTCTTACTTACAAAGTTCTTAGTGAAGAAACACGAAATTTAATAATTGATCATCAATAATGGGCAGGGTAAGGAAAACGGGCGTTTTCCTTACCCTGCCCATTAGAAAAGACACTCTTTAACTTACCTTCATTGTCACATCCTTACGCAATAAAAATATTGAGGACTCTGCATGTGAAAAATCAGTTATTTCTTCTCCCGCTTTTGTTTTTCGTAAATCGCAATTCATTGCGTAAAGGATCGATACTCTTTGTCTGTCTTCCTAGAGCAACATACTCATACCGAATGATGGATCCACTTCCATCTTTCTCGGCAACTTTTCCCCAAGTGCGTTATACTCATCTATTTGGAAAAAGACTAATTGGATTTATATGATGTATTTTAAATTTAAGTAAAAAAAGAGCCTAATGCCCCACCCCTGTTACTTGTGATGGTCATAGGCTCTGTTGATAAAGAAATTTTAATAAAACTCCTTTCACATTGTAATTAAAAATATATTTTCTATAGGCTAAATTAACTCGAATAAATTAACTCATCATAATATGGATCCCAATCCGTTACATACTTTGCTTTTAGTGCATTTTCTAAACTAACGGGCGACCACGATTCAAAGTCTTTATATCCTTCAGCAGATTCCTCATCAAGCTCTCTCAATAATTCACCCCTATAATTAACCAGTTCATACCCATCTTCAACTTCCATTCTGTATTGTGGATATACAAAATTGGTAGGAATATTTTCATTACCTATTATTTCCCATAAGCCATCCTCAATTCTAGACGTCACTGTCTGAATTACAAACAATATTTGGGCAGAAGTTATTGAACCTAACGATGGATGAACGCTACTACTATTAATTAAATCATATGCTATTAAACAATCTGATAAATCACCTAGTGAAATTACTTGACCATAAGCATACAAATTATTTTCTGGGTGAATTTTCATTGTAAATATATCACCTTTTTTAACCTCTTGTCTTTTCATAAGCTACCACCACTCTTTTTATTTTTTCGGAGGTCTAATTCCGTGCTTATTCCAGTTTTTCTCACGAACTTGATTTCTTCTATTTTCAAGCTTTTTAACACCGCCATGTTGATTAATTTTTTTTTGTTCAAGAACATCTAGACTTTTCCCTTTTTTAGCTCGACCGATAACTTTAAACTTATATTCGGCATCGGGGTTTTTCCTGTCATGTTCTTTTTGTCTAGCTTTATACCTCTTAGCATTTTTTGCTTGACCTACATATTTCTTTCCATTTTTAGACGTTCTCAAGTAAATATAACCATTTTCTATTTTACAAGAATTATGTGTCCATATCCTTAAGTTACTTACGTAATATGAATGATAATCTTTAACCTTGAAATTGTAAACAGTCACATGCTTCTTTATTATTTCTATATTAGTAATTGGTAGGGTTTTTTTGTTATCAGTGACTAACTGATCTCCTGTCCTTAAATCCTTAGCCTTAACCCAACCTTCTCCGTCAACCCAAAACGGATGTTCATCAGTAGTTTCTATTTTCTCACCGTCGATGGTCAATTCGTATATTTCATCTACTTCTCTTTCATATAACCATTCGACTTCTTTGTAATCCTGATCACCTGTATTTTCATCTTTGGCAAGAACTTCGTCTCCTACCTGTATTTCTTCAATAGGCTTTTCACCGTCGATGGTTTTAACCTTAGTACCTAAAGTGAAACAGTTACAGTTCTTGCTGGCATTCACATTTCTTTTCGACCTAGATTTCTTCAAAGATGAAGCGGTGAACTTCTTGGTTTTTTTCGCCTTTTTTCCGTATTTAATACCCGTTTTAGCCGCCTTTACAGCCCATTTCGCTTGCCCAGCACCTGGAATAAAGTTACTGGCAATCGAAGCTGTGGCACCGGCTTTATGGTACCATTTAGATTTTTTACTTCTGAGCGTTTTAATGTCGTTTCCAATGTAGTAGTTGTACCCTTTTTTGGAATACTTCTTCGTTGCTTTCCATCCTTTTTGTAGCCATTTAGGCGCATGGCCATCTGGATCAATATTATTTACCGGATCAGCATCAGCATATAAATAACGATTTAATGATGTAGGATCCTCTTCCGTACCTTCATATTCATCAGGAACAATAAAACGTCCAGTAGTTGGGTCGTAGTCTCTCCATCCCATCAAGTAAAGGTTTGTATCGGCATCATAAAGCACACCATATTTTCCAACATAACGATACACATTGGCTTTTGCTAGGTTTTGGTCTCCGGTAATAGAGGTTACATTTCCCCACTCATCGTAGTCATAGGTTGCTTTTACGTTACCAGCAGCATCCGTAATGGCAATGACATCGCCTCTTGCATTGAACTGATAATAATACACCACTTCATCTAAACTAAAACTCAGGAGATTTCCATCTGCGTCACGATAATATTTAACTCGTTGTTGCTGTGACGGGCCTTCGATTGTTTCTAAGAACAAGCCGCCGTTCGTATCTAAGTGATAATGATAATGAGTGTTCTTTGTCCCATCATTTACGTTCTTAGCGATTCGATTCCCATCCGTATCATATTCATAAAGTACTTCAGGTTGTTTTTGCCCGTTAACCGTTTTATTGACCTTCATCAGTTGATCATCACTATTGTAATCATAGTTTGTGACGGTTACAATTGCCCCTTCTTTAATGGTGATTTTGGAAAGGGTCCCAGTGGCGTTATGTTCATAATCATATGTTCGAATCAAGTTACCTGTTGTCTCATTGTAAACCTTTTTTTGACGAATTCGATTTTCTGTAAGATAAGAATATTCTTCTACAACTTTTCCAGTTGTAAGGTTTTGAACTTTTACTATATTCGAATTCGCATCATAGGAGTACTTCAGTTTTTTTCCATTTGATTCAACTGTTTCAAGTTGCCCTGACGCTGTATAGGTGTACTTTTTCTTTACAGTTCCCTTATCTGCAATTTGTACGATTTGTTCAGTGTCAGAATGTGTATACTGTAAATCTGAAATTGTACTCTGGTTATTCCGATTGATTGCTTTTAAAGATTTTACTTTGGAACCACCATTGTATGAAATAGATGTTTCAACACCCGGGCTAACGATTTTTGATAATGAATCATCAACCAAATATTCATAATTAAATGTATCGAAATTAGGTGTCACAATCTTTTTAGTACGATCATTATCGTCATATGTGATTACGGTATCACCCAAAGCGTTTTTCAACGTCTCTTCGTTATTTTTATCATTAAATGTATTGGTTGTCGTCGTGCCAGTATGACTAATGGACTCTGACAACAATCGGTTATTTTTATCATATACCGATATAGTCTCACTATTGAAATAGCCATCCCCATCTGGATCTACAGGTAAAGGAACAGGATTTGTTTCATCATAAATCCATGTATTGGTGACATTTCCATTCCTATCATGGTAGTATCGACTTTCTGTCTTCTTACCATCATCAAGGTTAATACCAGCTTCTTTAACTAATCGCCCTAGTTCATCATAGACATACGTATTTTCTTTAGATGTGGTAGAATTAGTACCTTTCGTTTCTGCAATGCTTTTTGTCTTTACTTGTCCTATTGAATCGTATTCATAAGAAGTAACCTGTAAAGTGGTTTCTCCTGTAGTCGGATCTGTAACTTCATTTGTTTCTGTCTTAAGCTGACCTTCTTCATCATACGTCCAATCTGTTACAGAGCCAGTTGCATCTACTAGTTTTGTTTTATCCCCCGCAGCATTGTAGGTGTATGTGGTTTTTTTACCTTCTGCATCGAGGACCTCTTTTAACTGTCCGTTTGCTTCATATATATAAGTCGTTGCACCTAACTTATCATGAGCAATGGCTTCATTGCCTAGGCCATCATAAAGTGTCCAAGTCTCTACTGATGGAGTTGAGGAATCTTTACTGTAGATGGCGTTATTATTCTTATCATATTGAAATTCCGTCCAATTCCCTGACCCATCAATCGTTTTAGTGATATTCCCCACAGAATCATACTTTGTCTGTTCAACAAGCGTATTTTGATCCTTAGTTGGATCTGAGTACCCCGTCATTCGATTTAATTCATCATATCGATAATAGGTTTTTCCTTTTGGATATAAAGTGGAGGTCACTTCATCCCAGGCAAAATTCTCTTCTGTTAGTTTATTATCATTCGAGTCATACGTAAATCGCAATTCATTGCGTAAGGGATCGATACTCTTTGTCTGTCTTCCTAGAGCATCATACTCATACCGAATGATGGATCCATTTCCATCTTTCTCAGTAACTTTTTCCCCAAGTGCGTTATATTCATCTATCTCTGTAATAGAGATAACCTCTGACTCTCTTGGAATTTGAGAATCATAGAATGTTCTGGTTACTTTTGGATTCCGAATCAACACCTGGTGATTTTGTTCATCATATTCATATTCAACTGCTTGACCTAATGCATCCGTTTCTTTAATCAAATTACCAATTGGATCATATTCGTATTTAGTAAGTTTCCCACGACGATCCGTTTCTTCAAGTAATTGACCATCAGCATTATATTTAAATTGAGCGATTTGCCCTAACTCATTCGTTTCTTTTTTCTTGTTTCCAAAAATATCATATTCAAATGTTGCTTTTTTACCATAAGGATCATAGGATTCTATCAAGTACAAACCGTTATCTGAATATTTACTTGTAGATATATAATTTGTCTCTTCAATACGTACATCGTCCATCAGTACAGGAGATGTTCCAGCATTCACTTTTACTTTCACAAAAGAAGCGTCTGTTGGTATGTCAGAAACAACATGCTGTAAACTCCAAGCCGTTGAGCTGGATGGGGCACTCGTCTGTGTACTTATCAGGCTTTTGTCCTGATTGAGGAATTGAACAGAAACAGTTGCTCCAGTTCCTTTCATCCATACCAAAGCTCTAATCGGAAGATTCCCTTTTTTCACCGGAATTAATTCTGATTCAACATTCCCACTAACCGATAGGCTTCTACTGCCACTGCGCTTATCAGTTGATTGATACGAAGTAGCTCCATTCACAGTCCAGTTAGGAACAGATGAACCTTCTCCTGATTCGAAACTATAGTTCGGAATAAAACCATAAATGGGTCCGCGTTCATATTTGGTTTCAAGAACATTCCCATAAGAATCATAGGTATAACTCTCTTTAAAACCATCAACATCCATCGTCCACTTACGATTACCCTTTGTATCATAATCATATGTTGTAATTCTATTTAATGGGTCTATCTCTTTACTTATTAAACTCGTTCCAGACTTATATTCAAATTGTGTAACTGGTGTATAAACATTGCCGTCAATATCTGTTGTTTGCGGCTCCGTTTTAGTTAAGACATTTCCTCTTCCATCATAAGTATATGAAGTTTTATACCCTTTTCCATCAAAGGATTCTTTAAGCTTATTATTTTCATATATGTTTCTTTCTTCAATCTTAATTCCACTCGGATCATCAATACTTTTAACTAAATTACCATACTCGTTTATCTCATAGTCTGAAATGTTGGACTTGGTTGGTCCAGTTTCCGTTACTCTTGTTGATTTTTTTATCAAATCGTAATTAAATGATTCATCCAAAGAGAATGCTTCATTCTTTGCACCAGTTGCAGCATTGTAAGAAGTTAACGAACTTTTTACGTTGACAATTCTGTGACCGTTATAGTCATAAATTACCTTGTTTTGATTTGGATTTGTATACTCCTTCAATTTCCCATCAGCATTATACGAATAACTCATCGATCGATAGAGTTTGGTATCCTGATCAAAGTATTCCACTTTAGACAACAAGTCGTTTGTATAGGAATAATGAATTCTTGTCCCAGCAAACGTTGTTAAGTCTGAAAGTTTATTACCTTGATAGGTGAACGAAATGATTCGTCCTGTCGAATCTTCTATTTCCTTCACGCCATCCGCATCGTATCGAATTTGAATCTTATTCCCATTCCGATCTTCGTATGAGATCAGCTGCCCATTACTATTGAAAGAATACTTTAAACTTGATTCATCTAAATCTTCTAAAGTGTATTTCCCATCACTGAGTTTTGTTAAATTTCTGAATACTCCCAAAGGAGATGTATAAGTAGCATCAGAATTCTTACTAAACAGATGTCTTGTTCCATCTTCATCAGTAAGTAAAATATCACCATTTACTTGCTGGGAAATTGACATATCATGATTGAAACGCCAGCCCTTTCCTAGCGATTCTTTAGAGTCATCCTGACTATTGTACACGCGTAAAATGGAAGTATCTAACCCTCTTCCGTTTAAATTACTATCTGTAAATAAAGCAAAAAGGTTTCCATTTGCCAGGTTTACTTTGGATGATCCATATCCCGATTGGATATCTTCATAAGCCCAGTAGTCTTCTTCCCCCAGCATTGAAACAAGGGGGTCAATCCACACTATTTTCGAAGAAACCGAAGTATTACCAGCCTGGTCTGTAACCGTTAGCTTCAGGGTATATAATCCGGTTTGTAAACCAGTAGTATCCCATTCCCCCAGGGCACCTTGACTAATAACACCATTTTTGGTTGAGAATACAGTCCAATTACTTGGAGTTTCTCCCACTCCATAACTTAATGTATAATCTTTTAAATCATTATCCGTTGCTGATCCATTTATAACTTTTTTTCCATTTACATAGTCTAAACTATTAGGAGAATCGATCTTTGCTGTTGGGAAAGAAGTATCTAAAGTAATTTTATCGGAATAAGCAATCGATTCATTTCCACTCGCATCTTTATAGTTAACCGAAACCGTCTTTTCACCATTTGAATTGGACAGTGTCCATTGCTTGGAAGAAGAGTAGGTTTCATAAGTTGACCATGAGTTGCTCTCGTTCTTAAACTTCTGGTAATAAGGTCCATTTGCATTATCATCTAGTGAGAGCTGCAGATTGACATTAGGTGAGTTAGTTAACGTCTCACCATTATTGATTACGATATTTCCTTTTGGCGGGGTAGTGTCTACTACTTTAATATTTTTGGTGATAGAGTCCCCAAATCGTCCTACATTTAATTTCAACATTTGCCATTCACTAATATAGTCACCTGGATTTTTGCTTCCTACAAATGTGAGATTAAATGTTTTCTCTTGCGTTGTACCTATTGAGTCACTTGAGCTTAAAGGTAACCTTGTATCCTTTGTTAGCGGGTCCGTTTCTTCTTTAGAACCAAGATAGATACCGTCTGAAGAGGTCCATGCTTGGAGACCTTCGTTTCTAACTGTTACTGTGACATTGTAATTTCCACTTGCCTCCATTTGGGCAGGGAACGAATAGTTTGATATCGTTGCGTCCAATTGCTTCCTAGCAACGTCACTTCCGTTATCAGAATTAGATGAAATATTCCCTTGATTGTCTACCGCAGTAACGTACATATAGTATTTGGCACGTGCTACAGCATTAGGAATCGTATAAGAATTTGTGGTAACGAAAGCTGATGAAACGTCCTTAGCTCCAGGACTTGTACCAACGTATACGTTATAGCCTTTCAGCCCAGAGTTACTATCAGAAGATTTGCCCCAAGTAAAAGTGAAATTGGAATTCAATTTATTAGAGGCGGTTGGTATCCCTGGCTTGCTAGGCTTAGTCTGATCAGGGAGAGTAGGCATATATGCACCTGACTGTGACGTTTCACCATAAGCATTATATGCTTTAATTCTAAACCAGTAATTTTTATTGGTAGGATAAGTACCACCTGAATTTTTATATACCGGACTAGGGTCATCAGCAAATTCAGTACCTGATCCATCTAACCGTAGTGCATAGGACCCTTGTTGGATTTGAGTAGCGGTTGGCCACAATTTTTTTCCTTTTGTAGACCAGTTTGTTACATTACCAACATTAATTTCCTCATAGCTTTTCCCATTATAAATTAATACTTTATATCCAGTTGCCCCCGTGACAGGTGTCCAAGTCAAATCAACATGGCCTGTTCCTGAACCTGATCCATTTCCAGCATAAGTACCAGAAGGGGCTGTAGGAACTCCCGTGTAGGTGACAGCTAAGTACGGTCTTGATGAGGAGGCATCTGCTGAATTGAATTTTCTATAGGTTCCTAGAGTACCTTCAGATGTAGATCGTAATACTAGCCCATTCTTAGCAGTACCGTCATACCATTTGTTGACTAGATCAGTTACATTTAAAATCGCCCATCCATCGCCACCATTAACCGCCGTACTACCGTAAGACTTAGAGGTGTCTATACTTGGTTGGTTGTTCCATGTAACAGAATTGACAGACCAAGCAGAAGAAACTCTTTGAGCGTATAAATTAGTATTGATCGTATTGTATCCATTGCTAAATTTATATGCTTTTAATTCTGCTTTAACTAATAGTCCACCATTCAAGTCTGGAAGGCTGTTAGAAAAATTCATATATGAACGGGTTACTCCAGTAGAGTCTGCATACCCTGTCCTTAGGTCAACGCTGTTGTAATAATTATAAGAAGGATAATCTTGCATTACATATGTGTCTAAAGTGTTAGAAGAACTTCCACCTAAATTGACAGTTGGATCAATAATGATTGGAAAAGCTCTCTCAGGATCTTGGACGTATTCTTTATTCACTTTCAAGTGAATAGATTGCTTGTTTCCATTTTCTATTAATGAGTAACCAATTGCATGTGAAAATATTCCTTTTGCATCCTCCATATAAGGAGGTGTCATGAGCCAGACTAGCTTGTTTTCTTTATTATAAAACTCAATATTTCGACCTTGTTGTTTAGCTGTTAAGGACCCAGTTATGGAGAAAATAAACTCTGTTTGACCTTCTTTTGTGTTTAGAATAATATCCTCTTTTAACCCCTCTGGTAAAAGAGTGTATTTGATATCCGTATCTTTAAATACATTGTGATATTCAACTTTATTCTTTTCTAATATTACCTCGGCTTCTTTTTGAGCATTCTGTAAGATGAACCCCACTCGTTCTTTCCCAAGAGTGATTGAAACCAGTTCTTTATTTTTCTTTACTTTCTCCGCAAAATCAACTGAAAATTTATTTTTTTCAGACTTTAATTTAAGTTCTTGTCCTTGACTTCCCTTTATTTCTTTAACTTTATTTTCAATCGGCTGGAACACACCCTCACTATCTTTGTAGTGAACTGCACCGGTATGAACATCCGTTGTATAACTTAAATCACTATTTTTATAGGTTTTACCATTAATCGTTCTTCTGTTCTTTACTTCTTCAACCTTTTCCACATTTTCAAGTAGTGACTCTTCAGTTGAAACTTTTTTTGGTTTAGCTGTTTTATTTTTTTCTTTTTTCTCTTCTTTCTTTATTTCCCCACTGTGACTTCCACCATGAGCAAATACATTACTTAAAGGGATAGACGAAAATAACAACACACATGCTACTAACGACATTACAAACTTACCCAAAAACCCCTTTTTACGTTCCAAATTCTTTTTCCTCCGGTCTATTATATAAAATGATTTCAATAACCAGATTCGTATCTTTCAATCTAGTAATTACACTCCTCTCTTCAAGAATATTTTAGCTATTATTTTACAAAATACAACAAAAATTTATTTAAATACCATGGAAATTTATTGAAGTACAATGAACTGATAATCACAGTTAAAATTCTTCAGAAATAATAGTTCCATATTTTTAAGAAACTGAAGATTTTCTATATACTCACTCTATAACCTTTAGAGAATTAACATTCCATAAAAAAATCCCAAAGCTAAAGCTTTAGGTTTTATATATCTGTTTTAGTAGAATATTTAATTGAATTTTTAGTTTTATTTCTTACCTCCACTCATCGTACAACGGATTCCAAGCAATACTATAGAACCTAGCATATAGTTGAGTCTGATGGGGACTAGTATGTCCTAAAAGAACTTGAATACATCCAAGCGGCATCCCTTTTTGTGCAAAATGTGCAGCGAATCTATGTCGTAAAGCCTGTGGAGTAAGTCGAATCCAAGAATCCTTTTATAATAAGGTTCCCTGGCGTTCTTTTATTTTTTAGTTGGTTGCGTTAATTACTATTTCACGCATAGATTGATAAACTTCTAGAATTAGAGAGTAATCTCCTCTTGTTCTGAGACAACTTAAGTGTGACATAAACAACTCGGTTATGACATAAACAACTTAAGTGTGACTCAAACAACTTACCTGTGACTTGATGAAATAGTATATGAAAAGGCCAAGAGCATTTTAGATTGCTCTTGGTCTTTTTTATGGCTTCATTCCATTAAAGCCCCCGTTTCTTGAATAAAGCCAAAGCTGAAGATTATCAATACAATCTTCAGCTTTGGCTGTTCAGTCATTTTAAAGAATAGGCATCATTGTCTTCTAAGAACCTCAGTCCATCTAATGTTATTTTGGCATTATCGTACCATACTGATTGTACTTTATTACCTTGACCACCTCTTGTAACTGAGATCCCTTTAGCAAGTCCTTCGTCAAGAATAAGTTCTGCTATATCTCCCCATTCTTCTTTATCTATGTCAAAATCACTTTGTACAATTTTCTCTCTTTGGTCCAACTTCATTAGAATACTATAAATGCATTTTAACTTTTTCATCTCTAAACTTTCCCCTCTTATACTAATCCTAATAAAAAGCTCGTTACAGCCTCTCCCCACTTTGGATTATTTATGACGTTAGTTGATAACCTTAATAAACCTTTTGATCCTATATCATAAATACTTGAAGCAAGACTTTGAAGATTATTTTCTGAAGGATTTGTTTTCTCCAATTCATCTTGAATCTCATTAGTTGTTTCCTTTACTTCATTTACTTGAGATTGATCAATGACACCCTGTTCTATAGCTTTCTTTACAAGTTCGTCGGATAACTCTCCTACCTTCAAAGTTTGTGTAATATTTTCTCCCAGAGCGATGTTTCCGTGATCAGCAGATATACTTCCATAATTTATAACCTGTAAAGATCCAGACTCTATATGATCTTTGCCTTCGACTTCATCTTCTATCAAATCATTTAACTTATCCATCAAGTTATCTAAACATGGAAAAAGAATCTGTTCATTCCATAGTCTAATATTTTCATTAAGCTTTTTTGCGACAAATATATTTAAAGCATAGGTTTCTATAGTAAATTCACCTTCTGAGGCACGTTTCATAACTTGTAAGACGTAAGCAATCTGCAAATCTTTTTCTTCTGGTAATTGCAGTTCAAACCAACCACCTGACGAATTTTCGATGCTTTCAAAGTCAATATCCATAAACAAATATGGACCTACGATCGAATTTATTACTTTATTCTGTTTGATTAAACCTATAAGTTCCTTTACACGTGTAGAGTACACTTTATGTCCAGCATACTGAAGAGAGTGAATTGTCTTTTCGAAATCTCTAATCGCCCTCTTAATCTCTTTTTGACTAAATTCCATCAACCTCACACCTTCCATTATTTTCTAACCTAATAATACCACATAGTTCAATCGTTATATAATTTAAAAAAAGCCCTTAATAGGTACATTTATCTCGAAGTCAAGTCTTCAACAATCCTGCCCTTTAACTTAATACCAATTATTTCAAAATATAGTGTTTTACTCAAGAAAAACTTCAAAGGGGGCTCATCCTGTTCTAGATCCCATTTATTGAATAAGACTTGCTGTATTGTTATTGACAAACACTGGACCTTTAATCGGCTATATGTTGAGCGATAATAGCTGCCACCTCGGCTTTATTAAGGGCACCGCCTACAACTAAATCAGAATTGGATTTTGTTGTATGTAAGATTAGATTTATTAAATTTCTAACTGCCGGAGCTAGATCAACATCCCGACGCATACACAATCTTATTTTTCTAGAAAGTTGTAGGTCTTCTATGTAAACAATATCAATAAGCTCTGCTTTTAAATAAGGCAAAATTGCTAATTTTGGCGCTAAAGTAATACCATACCCAAATGAAACTATCTGAATCGCTTCTTCAATTTTCTCTACTTGAATTGGCGCATTCTGCAAGTGGATTTGCCTGACATGACATAAAGAATCTATTAAAGCTTTAGTAGAACTTCCTTCTCCTCTTAGAATAAAACACTCATTCATAAGATCTTTAAATTCTACAACCTTTGAACCTAGAGGGTGACCTCGAGGTACAATAAAAAAGAGTTTGTCTTCTAGCAGATCAATGGCTTTCAGTTCTTCTGGAATCGAAAAAGGACTTGCAATTACTGCAATATCTGCTTCATACATGACCAATTTTTCTAATGCACTTTCGGTATTACCAGAATTCAACGTAATATCAGTTGATGGAAAACGCTTTTTAAAGTTAGCAATCCATTTAGGAAATAAGTAACTTGCAGGAAAATTCGTAGCAAAAATTCTTACCTTACCTGTTACCCCGTTCGTATATTGTTTAATTTTCTTTTCTACTTCCTCTTCTGCAGTAAACAACTTAATGGCTTGTTGATAAATAAATTCCCCTGCCTCTGTAAGCTCGATTCCCCGACCTTTTGCTCTAAAAAGTGTGACACCAAGTTCTTTTTCCAAATTCCTAATTTGCATTGTAATTGCAGGTTGACTAATATGTAACTGCTTTGCTGCGCTTGTAACACTTCCCATCTGTACTACATTGATAAATTGGCGTAAAGCGTGTAGATTCATCAACATTCCTCCTATAAATAAAATTTATGAATTAATAAAATATATATATTTTTCTTATCATTTTATCTCTTTTACAATAATTATGAAAGAGAGGGAGGAAATTGATGGAAAAAACATCTAGTAAATCGAACATAATAATAACTGCTCTCATTACAGGTATTTGCTTGCTAACAGATTCTATGCTGTATATTGCTTTGCCCCTTTATTGGAAAGAAGCTGGATTATCTTCACTAATAGAAGTTGGCCTCCTATTGTCGGTTAATCGCTTAATTCGTATACCACTTAATCCGTTTGCTGCTTTTATAACTAGAACCTTAAATCTTCGACTTTCCTTGTTACTAGCCATCTGTTTAACCATAATAGTAAACATTGGTTTTTTCTCCCTAAATGGACTCCTATTTTGGTTAATACTTCGTTGTGTATGGGGATTTGCATGGGCATTATTACGCCTTACAGGGCATTTAATGGTGGTGCAATTGTCTACCAATTCCAATAAAGGGCATTTAATGGGGATGTATAATGGAACTTATCGATTAGGAAGTTTAGCAGGAATGACCATAGGGGGATTTTTATGCTACCAAATTGGCCTTAAGTTAACTTGCCTGGTATTTGCATGTATATGCTCTTTAGCTATACCTTTCATATTTTTTCTCTCTTATAAGTCTTTACCACCTAGACAAGAATCGGGGATAGTTAAGATCTCTCTTCTAAAAAAAAGGGGTATCCAGCTATCGCTTTTCAGAGGTTTCATCGTATCTTTCCTCCTACAAGGGGTGTTTCTTTCAACTGTTAGCTTTTACTTATCTAAGCATTACGGTGGGACTTTGACTTTTAACGGTATACTATTAACTTCAGGAGTCGTCTCAGGGCTTCTTCTCGGAATGAGATGGGCATGGGAGCCCTTCTTGGCTCCATTTATAGGAAGGATTTCAGACGGGAAATGGGGCAGGCATTCTATACTTTTGAGCGCCTTACTAATTATCGGAAGTTTATATCCTTTTATGGATAGCCAACTCCCATTTATGATATGGGGTCTCATCATTATCGCCATACTAATTTGTTCAACAATTATTACAACCTTAACCGATACATTAGTATCTGACGAAGCTTACCAAATTGAGGGGAGAACTTCATTAATTAATTACTATTCAATAGCTGTAGACTTTGGGGCAGCTTTAGGGCCACTTATAGCCTATCAATTTATCACTGAAGGAAAACTCTTCCTCTTCCTCTGCTCAGGATTAGCTATCTGTCTAGCGATGATATCCTCAAACGAACACCTTAAACAAAAAGACAAATGTTCTTCTGTTACACAATGATCAGAAGAACATCTGTCTTTTAATAGTACTTCCTTATACATATCTCTTTTCGAAATCCCCCTCTAATTTCCAGCATTACTTTGGTTGATCAGCTTTTTCATTCTTACGTTAAACTGCCCTTTACTTGAATAAAAGGCGGCTGCTTGTTCAGCAAACGCCCCGTTAGTGAAAATCCACAGTAGGTGTTCACTCTAATCCAAATTAAACAATTCCGAAATGATTTCAGCACTCCCTGGAGAAAACATAAATATTGAGAACGCAGTACATAAAAGCCCTACAATTATCAAGCTAATTTTTTTATTCCCACGTAACCCTTTAACAACTAAAAATATTCCTACAAACAATATTAAGAAATACCAAAAGCCCATAAATCTCACCCCTTAATAAAATGATGTTACCTTTCACTCTTGTTCAACTAACCTGCCCTTTAACCGAATAAAGAAAAAACGCTGAAGATCAGATATCCGATCAATCTTCAGCTAAAGCCGAATAACTCAATATCAGGATTTCTCTACAACTTGTCCTATCTAATGAACAATATTTATAGATTTCTCTTTCAATCTAATTTTTTTGATTAAGCTTTACCATTTCATAAAACTCAGGTACTTGTTTAGATAACACCTCTTTATCTGTACGCCACTCAAACGCTGGTCCAACTCCTCCATACTCTAGAGCTACTACCCACGGTTTTTGCCATTCTCCGGTTTTTATTTTTTCCAAGGACCAAGATGCCAATTCCCAATCAGCTTTTGTCATTGGCATACTGTCCCGCAGTCGTCCATGTTCATCTTCTTGGATGCCAGTAATATGAAGTTCTTTTAAATTATAAACTGGGAGTTTTGATATGTATTCTTTTACATTTAATCCAAGGCATTTAGAAGTCATTTGTGCATGAGCTGTATCAAGTAAAAAACCACACCCAGCCTTATTAACAATTTCCGAGAGAACTTCGGGATTAATTATTGAACTCATCATATTTTCACCCCGCCCTCGGCAGATTACGTTTTCCACTATCACGTTTTCAATACCTACTTCTTTACCTGCGATTTCAATATCACGTAAAACTGCGTCCACCATTAAATTAATGTGCTTTGGCTTATCAGTTAGTACATCATAATCTGGGTACTGTTTAGAAAAAGCCACAGCGTGGACATTTACATATGGGGTTTGAGTCCAATTTTTTAATTCCTTAATAAGTCTCCAATCGACCCCATTCAACTGTCCGCTACCAGCATTTAAACCAAAATGAATATAACAAGGCTTTGTCCTCTCGGCTTGTTGGATAAGTTCCTTACTAAAATCTGGACATTTAAACATATCAACATCAATTATAGTGTCTTTTACTAATTGCTCAGCCTCAATTGAGTAATTTACAGCTATCTTCAAATCTTCACCTCATTTCTAACCCACTTTTATGTTTGATTTACCAAAGATAAATTTTAGCCATATTCAATTAACCTGCCCAATAGTTGAATAAAAGTATCTTCAAAATTTGCATGATAAAATGAGCCTTCACATTTACAGAAAAGCTCAAAAGATTTAAAACTTCGCCACTTCTTCTGGATTTATTATGCCATTATGAGCAAACATAGAACGTCCATTTGATCTAGCGTGCTGCTTCAAATAATCTTTAAATCCTCCTACTAAATTTTTCATCTCACTAACATTAGATACTTCAAACATCAGTTTAATATTTTCAAAAAACCTTTTTGATTTTAATTTGGACATAAATTCAATTCTTTGAGTAGAAAAGTAAGGGGCAGTAGGAGCATGCCATCCGAAGTAATCTTCTAATTTATCAAAAGAGTAACTTAGGAAATATAAAAGGAAGTCCGCCTGAACTAAGTCATTAGATGATATGCTTTTATAATTTGCTCTTTCAATAATTAGTTGTCCCGCATTGGAAATAAACTTTTGCCCTGATGAAGGAATTGGCATTTCACTCAGAACCCTTGGATAATTATTAAATACTCCAATTGGACCATCTATTTCTCTATCGTTATCACCTTTTACCAGGTAATGATTTTTGACTAAACCTTTTATGGCATTATATTGCTTATATTTATATAGGATACTAACTGTATAAATCATTAGCTCAGTCATAACCAATTTCAAATGATCAAATTGACCTTCAAAAATTGGATAACCATTAATTTTAGTATATATAACTGGATTGAGAGTCTCGAAAAATTCAATTAATAAATGTTCACTAACTTCTTCTGCTTCTTTAATATAAAACTCCAAAAACTCATTATAAATATTTCGTAATTCTAAAGTTTCATGTAACCTATTGAAAAGTAGATTTATGAACTCATCACGATCTGAAGTTGATATAGTATAAGATGCAAAATCTTCTATAAAGGTCTCAAGGAATTCATTGAAATAAATTTCTATGTTTTTCGGTTTTTTTTCTACATTGTAACGAAACCTATTTAGTGCTCTCCTACTATCAAGATTTGTTTTTTTTTCATCTCGAAGCAAAAAAGATGGGGCTGAACCTCTTTTGGGTCTAACATGTTCTGGCTTACCATACAAATTTCTTATTAATTTTTCATATCCATCCTCGTAACTTTGTTCTGAAGACATATCGATGTATTTTGTACCTTTAAGGTATGTAGGTATGTATGCTTCGCCATCTTTTCCTCGCTCAGCAATTATCGGAACGAATTTCGTTTGCTCAATATCTTTATAAACTTCGTTAGAGATTATAACTGTCTCAGTTCCTACTCCTCCCTCAAAGCCATTCGCTTTATTCGTATAGAGTTCATCACACACCACTAATACTTTGGTTATAGAAGGGTCATTTACACTTCTCTGCATGAAGGCATTTAAGTTTTGTCCCTCGATACTATCCCATTTATCTATAACCACTTCTACGCCATTACTTTCTAATCGTTCCGCTAATTCTAAGACCCACTCTTCATGCTCTGGACTCGACCAAGCATAAGAAATGAAAACTTTGTCAGCATTTAATTCTTCAACCATGATTTTAATCCTCCAGTAATAATATTGAACAATTATCCTTTACAATTATTTCAAATTTTCAAACTTAAGGCAATGCCCATATTTCATTAAATGGCCCTTTAATGGAAGAAGGGGATTGTTGGACATTCTTAGCTTGCAGACAGCTAGAATGTCCTTCTGTTTTGTCGTTAATGGGAATTCGTTGGTAGTTGGTGGGTTTGTATTATATGTATGATTTACTTCTTTACTTCAAAACTTTAAGGAGAGAGTGGTAGTTGATTTCCGCTGCAGGTGCTCGCTTTCCGCGGGGCGTGAGTTGAGCCTCCTCGGGCTTTGCCCTGTGGGGTCTCAACTTTCCCGCTATTCCCGTCGGAGTCGAGCACCTTCCGCTTCAATCAACATAGCATTTTTGTGTCCCCATCCATCACCGCACCATTCTTTTTTTAAATTCATTAGAATGAAAAGTTGATGATAATAAAGGCATCCTGGGAGGAAGCCTTTATTGAATCCACTAAAAGATAGAGATTCTCGGAATGTTGAGTTATTTAGCAGATTTACTTACTAATGAAGAGCGATAGATGCCTTCGGATATTTCTCCCGGTTTAATTCGAGTCTTATTGTAGAGAGAATCAAAGTCTGTAATATTGTACTCTTCTGCTAGCTTTAGCATTAATTGAGCGCATGCTTTCGCATCATCTGCAGCATGATGGTGATTATCTAATTCGATCCCAAAATATGCACATATAGAGGATAGCTGATAAGCGGGAAGACCCTTTACCATTTTTCTGGACATTTGATAGGTGCAGAGAAATTGATTGTATACGGGCTTCATCTCATAACGAGCTAAATTATCCCTCAAAGCGTATCCATCGAAGGAAAGATTATGAGCAATCATCAACTTATTCTCTATCTTGTCCTTGATAGAATGATAGAAAGCATCGAACGTCATCGCGCCTTCAACATCTTGTGGTGTAATTCCATGGATTCTGATATTAAATCTATCAAATCCCTCTTCCGGATCGATTAATTGGTAAATGGACTCAACCATTTCACCATTTTCTACAAACACCATTCCGACTGAGCATATACTGTGTCTTGCACGATTAGCCGTTTCAAAGTCAAAAGCTACAAAATCTTTCATACTAAGCCACCATCCCGGTTTAAGATTATTCTTCTTTGCTATATCAACGAGTTTCTCTTCTTTTCCCCATCTCTAACTATTCTGGTGCAGGGCGAAGCACCTTCTTTCAAAACCATTAAATCTCAACACATAAATCTTTTTTTACGTGTTTTGTAACTTTCCTATGTATATAACTCAAAACTGATCCAGCACTTCTTTAAAATAGGTATATTCTATAATTATACAATATATAAAATTACAAATAACTTCTTCTAGGGAATATCTTCTGTAGCTATGTTAAAATAATCGTTTTTTACAAGGTAGAAATCTAAAGAGGAGAACTTTTATCCTCGAGATACCACATGCAAGTAGTGAGGGTGTTTTCCCGTGCATGATGGAAACCTCCAATGACTATAAGAAAAGGTGCTTTTAGTATACCAAGTATAACTCGTGATATTTCCTTACTCTCAGGAACAAAAAAAGATGCCTCCACAAATTAAAAAACTTGTAGAAACACATTCATATCACTCTTTCAACTACGCCCTCGGAGGGAATCGAACCCCCATTTTAAGAACCGGAATCTTACGTGCTATCCGTTGCACCACGGTCGGTTCATATAGTCATTAGGCGTTGTTATATCAATGGTTTTGCTTGTTTGACTGCCTTTCATTGCGTGTTATTCCCAAAATTAATGATACTTAAATATATTTCTTATTGCAAAAACAATGTCCTTTCTAGACATATGTAACTGTGGTTTTCATTTGTGTTTCACAAAATACATATATGTATGCAGACTACCTCAATTACTTGAAATATCATTTTTTTCATAATAACTACTTAGCTTTTTATAATTGACATCAAAAATATCATATAACTCTGTTGCATATTCTAATCTATTTCGGTATATATGTGCATCTGCTAATTTTGTTCTGAAGAGTGGATTAACATCAAAACCTAGATAAAGGTCTTCATCCCCATTTTCGGATAAAGGCTCATACGCCCATGAAAAGTAAGTTAAAAACTCTTTAAATACCTTACGAAGTTCATCATAAACTTGAAATGCTTGGTAATCATCAAAATCAGAACGCATTTTTATTAGTGTAGCTTCAAAATCCTGAAAATCCTGCAAAGAAATTTTAGAGATATAGACATATCCAGTTGAGTTGTATCCTGTAGCAACTTTTAGGACATTTACAAACTGTTTAGCCTCTATTTGGTCAATAACATCTTCCAGAATAACAATGTCTTGCTTTTTACCAGGTTTAGTCGTTGTTGTAAAAGAATTAATTGAAGCAGTAACATATAGATTCATAATATGCATATTCTGATTCAAAGCACTTATTAGCATATTTTGTGGTATTAACTCTATTTGTGGAACTAACTTTTCCTTGGCTTTCTTAAAATTACTCCATCCTCTTAATTCTTTGGTAGATAAATCACTTGGTATACATAAGACCCTCCTATAATGTTACTCTTCAATGGAAGGGTTATTTTACTATTTTATCACCATTGAAGTATAGTAAAACAATCATTTTGAAAATGATATTCTTTTAATCACCAACTTAACTAGTTTAAGATACTTTCATTTTTCCGACGAATTAGTGTCCTCTTTGTAATACCAGTCATCGCTTCTACTTCCTTATAGCCTCTCTAATTAAACGAGTTATTTTTAACATTGCTCTGTTTGAAATTACCTCATACTGTAATTTTTCTTCATCAGTTTTTGATAACCCTAAAAATTCCATAAAACACCCCTTTTAAAACATATTTTACCATTAATTGTATTACCAATACCGTAAAAAGTAATCACTTTCACATATAATGGTATGAATAATAATTGAATAAAATCGATATATTATTAATTGTCGTCATCAACTCCACAATAAAAGCATCTAACCATATCAGGTTAAATGCTCAATTTAAAATGTTGGTAGTACCACATTGTTCGCTATTTTAAAGGAATAACCTACTCAGTATCGGTATCTTATTAACCAAGTTAAGATCTAATCCTGTTGTTGTAATAAAAATGTATTTCATTGTAACCAAAATATCCTACCATCTTAAACTTGATTAATTTCGCTTAAAACGGCTCAAAGATATTTCTAATCTTTGATTCAACCTTTTAGGAGAAGGATGATCAGCTTTATTAATAGGAAATCTAATCTTGTCATAGTCAATCTTTATGTTTTCATTTTGAAGAAATATCTCACCGTTAGCCCTTACACATATATCTCCATCTTCATAAAATTTATCATGTATCTTACATAGGCAAATCCCATTGTTCACTGTATCATCTTCACATAAATGTGCCGGATGTATATGAGCAGCTACTAAAACTGAAACATCATCTAATTCGCACATTGCACATTGATTATTATACGCCTTAAGTACCTTAATTCTAAAGCTACTATCTCTAATTAATTTCCTTCCAACTGTCTCTGTATACTCTCTTCCTTCAGGGTATAATCTTCTAGCATTAATCATTTCTTCAGTCTCAAGTTCTACAGTGCCATCATTATGGTAAATTGCTTTAGGTAAGAGATTATATCGATTCTTTGTCATATCTAAAAATCCCGTCGTACCTTTTTCGTCAAAGACAATTTGAACTCTAATCTCTCCTCTATTATGTTCATCAAATGAGAGCGAGATTGGATAGACCATATCATGGGGTAACTTTTCTAAATATTCCTCTTTCAATTGTCGATTTCTATCTTCCCTAATAGCCGCATTGTTTGCCTCTATTAATAATCTTTTTGTAAAATATCTACCTTCACTATCAATGTAATGCATATTTTGCCCACCCCACGTATTCATTACCTTATTTTAACATATAAATCCGATTATTTATTACAATTTAAGTTAAAGGCGTGTGCTACAGTGTCAGTTACTTCTAATATATCCGCTAACTCTTCTTTGAGAGTAGGCATAAACTCTCCATTTCTTTAATTGGATTTAGATAGAAGGGAGTCTTCTTTGTTTCGGGTTATTCGGGTCGTGTGGATTAGGGTACATAGGGTATATCCCTACTTTCGTCCCCAATGAAAATGTGGAAATATTCCCCCTGTATCAAATGCACACCTGGTTCAGGAGTCTTTACAATTGCTTTGCTTCTAATTCATTCTTTCTGTTAATCAGTGTTCGCTTCTTTATTCCAGTCATTGCTTCAACTTCTTTGTATGTATGAGTCTTTAACAACCCTAAAGCATGTAGAACTTGTTGCTTGGAGTGTTTCCTTGGTCTTCCTTCTCTGAAATCACCTCGTTGCTTAGCTAATGCCTTACCTTCTTGAGTACGTTCTACAATCATGTCTCTCTCAAACTCTGCAAGTGAACTTAAGATATTGAAAATTAGCCTTCCAGTTGGGGTGTTTTCTACTAGTCCCATATTAAGAATGTGAACCTTTATATCTCTAACAAATAGAATCTTAACTGTTTGTATACCTTCTACTGCTGACCTAACAAATCTATCTAGCTTTGTTATAACCAATGTGTCGCCTTCTTGTAATGCCTCAAGCAATTTTTTTAACTCGGGTCTATCAGTTTTAGTTCCTGTGAACTTCTCTTTATATATGACCTTGCATCCTTCCGCTTGCAACGATTGGATTTGAACCTCTAAGTCTTGTGCAATTGTTGAGACTCTCGCATATGCATATCTCATTGTTATATCCTCACTTTTACCACCCGTTTTTTGCACTAAGTTAATGCACAACTACTTTTGAATCTCTTATTTTATAAAATGTATCAAAAGGTCGACAATAATTATGGCATGTTTCAAAGTTAAATAGGATACCATATGATACTGTTCAAATCCCTATTAAACGTTTCATAAAATACGTTGTAAAAAGTACACCTTTTGAAACATGTATGGTTATCGAAATCAATATGTTAAAAGCTAGGATTCTGTCCTTTGCAATTACTGAATAAGTTCCACCTCTCTTCGATACTCCTTTAATACTACTTCAGTTTATTTCTATATGATTTTGCAATTTACTACATTAAAAAATTGCTACTATTTAACTCGTGTTGGAAATTTACGGGATCCTTGTATGTGGATGAACGTGATCTAAAACTTCTTTTAGTATTCCATTGCACTTTCTTCACTTGCATTATTTGCTTCAAGTTCCCCTTTAATAGCTTTTAAAAGGATAGCTTGTATAACATTCTTATTTTATCGTCCATTACTAACATAATTTAACTTTTAATAAATTTTTTTACATTTATTAATAGAAAGATAATAGCCTGCTGTTCATCAAGTGGAGGTAGTGGGATTACCTTTTTAATTTTTTAATGTTAATCTGCTAATTGCATTACAGGACATCAAACCCAACATCCTATTTTTTGTAGTAGGAGAATTAAGACAGAACATTAAATACTCGGATAATGAAACATCCTTTTTTTCTTGATATCCTACAGAAGAGAATATTCTCTAATTGACATACAGTTACAATCATTACCAATTAAAGTACACTCTATCGTAAACAACTCCTATATTAAATTATTCGTCAATCCCTTCAAATTCATATATGGATTATCAATAAAAAAAGAAAGCCCATTTAATCATGGACTTTCCTAAATTACTTAAAAAGATTTCCATATTCACTTTTAATAAATTTTGTTTTTTGCTGGTGATATTTCTTAACATACCCTAATATAGTTTGTTTTTTTAGAACGTCCTTTTGGTTTTCATACAAATGAAGGCAAAGCGCTTGGTAAATCGCGTATTTTATTTCAATTAGATCATTTTGGCTAAGATCATTCCTTGTTACATTTGGAATTACTTCTTCATTTTTAATATTAATATTTAATTCCTTAATGGATAAATTTAGAAGGATAAAAGGAATATCTAAACTAAATTTTTTTACAAATACATTTCTGACAAATAAATCAAAATTCTCCCTGTTAATAACACTATACTTTAAATACTTAGTGGAATTAATAGGTAAAAACACACGATTATTATCAATGTTGAAAATTATCTTTTCCTCAATTTCAAAGAACGAACCCGCTGAATAATCATGTCCATACCCTTCTAGATCATCTAGATTTAAATCTGGAAATATACTATTACCGTGATTCAAAAAACCTTCAGGAGCATCATCCATTAATTCCCTTTTCGCAATTATAGTCATATACTTAGGATCATTTTTTTCAATGTAAAGATCCTTAGCATCTTCACTATCATCTATAAGTTCAAAGATTTTATCTAATTCTTCACCATCTGCTATTATTGGAAAATTTAAGACTGTTAATTTATTATCATGTAAAAAATCTAATAATTGAAATTTGCCTTCGTTCTCATCAAGTGGAATCAATGATTCCCCATCATAAATGAACGGTTCACCTTTATATTGAATATCTTCAATACTTGACTCAAAAATATAGTCAAAGTTATTTTGCACAAGATTAACTTGAGCATCTATTCCATTAAAATATTTAGATAAATTAACAAATTGTTTACCCTCATGACGGAAAAATTGATGGTCTATTTTTTCTATAACTTCTTCATCAATATTTATGTATATGATGTTTATTTCATCAGTTAGAAAGTGACTATTCAAAAACTTCTTCAAGGTATCTAAATTTTCCCAACAATCCATAAATTGATTATAACTTAGAGTAACTTCTGTTCCCTGATTTTGAACTGCAGTATGATGGTTAATACACACAAATTCATCATACTTAGACAAATCAACCTCAAACAATTCTGGCTCATTCATATGTCTGGTTCTTACTTTAACTACATCTGATAACATAAAACAAGCTAAAAAACCAATTCCATAATTTCCGATTGGTTTATACCTAAATCCTTTAAGAGTATAATCGTCAGATTTATAAAATGAAGCTCCTAATTTCAAAAAATAGTTCTTTAATACATGGAGGTTCATCCCAATCCCATTATCTTTAATGGTAACTGTATTATTTTTTTTATCCAGCGTAATCCTAATTTCCGGATTGTACTCCTCGTCACCAAACTGCTTATTTTTGTTGATAATCTCTTTTTTTAACTTACAAGCATCTATACTATTTTGAATTAACTCTCTTAGTCCGTGCTTCTTTTCACCATACAATTGTTGACCCATTAATAACTTAGTTAACTGATCATAGTTAACTTTAAATTTCATATCAGCAATTGTATAGCCCTCGGATTTAATAAAGTTATAAACTTTGGGATGTAAAAGCAGTCGATATTTTTTTGAAAACCCCTGTGTTAAATCATTAGCGTTATTGATTTCTGCATTAATCCAGTTTATGTAACTCAATATTTTTCTGTGAATAAATGGGTTGCTACATCTACCATGAAGCTCAATTACTTTAAAATCATTTTCAACATGTTTAATCTTTTCTGTGTTTTCGATAGAGAAATGTTGTACCCACTCTGCTTTACTTATTCCTTGAGGACGTATGGATTCAAACAAAGATGGAGGTGTTCGTTGACTATCAAAATCTAGTATATCAGCAAGCCTTAGAATTATCGAACAGAACTGAGGATTATATGTATACTCACCTTTTTGCCCATATGTATCTAAATTTTGTTTTATCCATGAAATATCTTCAGTGTGGGATTGACAAATAAGTGCTATTTGATCTTCAAAAGTAGTGTTAAACATATTTGGAATTATCAAATCGTCTTTTAAGAACCGTTTTACAAACTCAGCGGATCTAAAAGCATGAACTCTTCTTATGTAATCCTGAATAGCTTGTTCTTCGTCACCATTAAATTTTTTGAGAACAGCATCATACTCTATTTCACTATAAGAAAGTTCTCCATTTTTTATTCCTTTAACTTCTTTGTCTGTAGCAGCCATTCCAATATCATGTAGTAAAGCAGAGAATGCCAACAATGCTAATTCAAAATCATTTAGTCTATTCAAATCTGGGACTAGTTTACCCATATAATCCATAATTCTTAAAGAGTGATTAATATCATGTAGTGTATAACTAGGAAAAACTTGACTAATTCTAGTATTTAATAATGGTTCAACTTTTCTATAAACTTTAATCAAGCCATTATAGAAATCTGTATTCCTTTCCTTTAAAAGTGAAATTATTTGCACGGAATCCAACGCTAATATTTGCACTGTCAAAAAAATCCCTCCCAAGTATAAAAGTATTGACACTTTTCTTTTAATATAGGAATCTGTCTTCTATATGGTAAACAATACCACATTATTAATAGCAAATAAAACTTAATAATATCAAAACTATAGGCCTTATATTTTTAAAATAACAATGTTATCGCTCGATAAGAGTATTAAAAAGGTGGCCAATACAATTAACCACCATGTTTCTTCACTTTAGTTATAGTTGCCACCTAAGAACTTAAACTTCACTATAATTTCTGTACTAATCACTATGTTCTCATCTTTTTCATTTAATGAACGGGCTTTATTTTCATCTACTATTTTAATAGATGCACTTGGATACTTTTCTTCAAGAATATCAATTAACCTCTCTAAAGTTGCAGTAAAAACATTTAGATCCATTTTTTTTGATATTCCGTTAATTAATTTTTTACTAAGAGCAGTATTATCTACTTCCTCAACAGTAATTTGAACATCAATTTCTTCTCTTCCTTGTTTCAAAAAAATATTAATTAGCTCGGTATGTAAAGTATACGCCATTTGAATCACCTCCGTTCTTTTCGTTAAATTATAATATAATTTCCATTAATTAGGTAAAAAATGACGGTTTTCCGATACTATATCCTTTCTCTTCACTATTGATAAAACTCCATTTATTCCATTATTACACAAAAATATAGGATACATTCCGAATTTGTAACTATGTCCTCCCTTCAAAGGCAATAGAGAGTGTTAAAATTTTGTGACGTGTGTCTGTACCTGCAAACTATTCATATATATAAAGAAAGATATAGCAGAAAATCCCCCGTACATACTGATACTAGTGTAGTAGACTATTTAAAAGACGGGTTTTATTAGTTTATGTAACAATCTCGTGAATTTCACCCATAATATTCCATCGATCTAATATACGAAATATGGAGCGCTTCAAATACGACACTCCAGTGATTGATATTCATTTGAGCAATCCCCGTATAGCTTCGAAATGTGCAAGTGGTTTTTCTCTAAGGGAGTTATTGGGTATCTCAATTTCAACTCCATTAATTTCAATTTTAGTCTAGTGAGCAAAGTTCTTTTAGTCTTAATCCAACATGAGCAAAAGTAAGCATAATTGCAAGGTCACGCAACCCAACGAATTGTGTTATATCAGGAGAATCCAACAATCTTTCTTTAAACAGTAATTCATGAACGTTCTTCCCGCTCTCATTCTTGCATTTATCGAAGATACAGCCCTATTTTGCTCTAGCATATGCTCCACCCAGTTCTCGATGTCCTGTGTCTTCATGGCCCTTACATCGTTTATGCGTACATCAATTTCAACAAAAGCTCTAAATGGTCCCTTCAGTTCTTTTTGATAATACATAATTGTATCTGGCGAAAGTCCTTTAATTTTACAATGCTTAAAGAATTCCTCAGACGCTTGTTGAAAATCTTTTACTGGTTGTTCCTGTTTTTTAATAAGTTTTTCTAAAACGTTTGGATCGACTGCTTTTCTCCTCGACATATAAAGCCCTGCATTGCGTGGTATTCGTTACGTGGTACTCACGAATGAAAAGCACCCAAACAAAAAAGTTCCTGCGCTTGTATAAAAATCATACAAACACAGGAACTCGTTGAATTAAACTACGCCCTCGGAGGGAATCGAACCCCCATCTTAAGAACCGGAATCTTACGTGCTATCCGTTGCACCACGAGGGCATGAAATGAATAACCGTCACGAATATATATTATAAGCCAGATATTACTTGTTTGCAATAGATATTATCATTTACGTCTTCTTTTAATCCTTCAATGATATCTTTTAAAGTGGATGAAACTTCTTTGTAGCACACTTACTCTATTAGGATAGGATCTACTCCCCTTTTTTACTAACCCATTCGAGAATCACAGAGTGGATTGAAGCGGAAGGCACTTGACTCCTGCGGGAAAAGCGGGAAGGTTCGAAAAGCGGAAGCGGCTCGCCCAGCCCCGACAAGCATAAGATGAATGGGCCTAAGAAGGCGTTTTTCTGCCTTCGTGGACCATTTAGCTTATGACCTCGAGGGGCTAGCCGCTGTAGCTAGACAGTTGAGACCCCACAGGGCGCAAGCCCGAGGAGGCTCGACTCCCTCCCCGCCGGAAAGCAAGTGCCTGCAGCGGAAAGAAACGGTCTTCGATTCTAAACTGTACTTTTCTCAAAGAGGAACCTTCTCTAAATAATCTTGAAGAAGGAAGTACTATCTCACATATAATAAACCATAAACTTTACAAACACCCTCCCGTTTAAAAAAGGTATCAATGGGTATCATGTAGAAAGGATTTATATACAGGGTAATAAAGGAAGCGTTTAGTTTGACCTTTATTGACCATGGGTGTATGATAACAATACAAAGTGAATAAGTAATTCCAACAAATAAAAAGAATTTCTAAGGAGGAACGAGGATGAATTTAATTCCTACAGTAATTGAGCAAACAAACCGCGGTGAGCGTGCGTATGACATTTATTCACGTTTATTGAAAGACCGTGTCATCATGCTTGGAAGCGGGATCGACGACAATGTGGCGAACTCCATTGTAGCACAGCTTCTTTTCCTTGAATCTGAAAACCCGGAGAAGGATATCTCAATCTACATAAACTCTCCTGGCGGTAGCATCACGGCAGGTATGGCCATCTACGATACAATTCAATACATCAAACCTGATGTACAGACGATCTGTATCGGTATGGCGGCTTCAATGGGTGCGTTCCTTCTTGCGGCAGGTGCAAAAGGCAAACGCTTAGCCCTTCCAAACGCTGAAGTGATGATTCACCAACCACTTGGAGGAGCTCAAGGTCAGGCGACGGAAATTGAAATCGCTGCAAAGCGCATTCTATTCCTTCGTGAAAAACTGAATCAAATCCTGGCTGATCGCACTGGCCAGCCACTTGAAGTGATTTCGAAAGATACAGATCGCGACAATTTCATGACAGCTGAAAGAGCGCTTGAATACGGATTGATCGACCGCATCATCACTCGTAACGAAATGGATAATAAATAAGTAAACAAAACCCCCTTCCCGGTACTCATGGGAAAGGGGTTTTTATTATTCTATTGTAACCGTTTTCCCTCAACCGGCACCAAAATTTCACCGTTCATTCCTTTTTTTAATAGCAGATGTAAGATCGTTTTGGACAGCCTGCTGGGATGATAGGGTTTGACTAAATAATCATTGGCTCCAAGGGTTAGTCCTTTTTCTTTTTCATCCAGCGCGGAAGAAATGATAATCGGTATTTGGGCAAGGTGGTGGTCCGATTTCATTTTCTCAAGGACATCCCATCCCGACATGCCTCCTTCAAGCATAATATCCAGGACGACGGCATCGGGTTTCTCTTCCTGGATTTTGGTTAATGCTTCACCACCTGAAGCTGTATGCTGCACCTTGAAACCACTGTCGGAAAGTTCGGCTTTGAGTAAGGATGCCAAATTGATATCATCTTCAATGACGATAATATTCATGCCATCCCCGCAGTGTTCATCCTCTTTGAAGCTTTCGATCGTCACGATCGGCAAACGGATGGTGAACACGCTCCCTTTCCCTTCTTGTGAGGAAACGGTGATATCCCCTTCATGGGTTTCAATGATTTCCTTCACGATGGTCAGACCCAATCCGGTGCCACCGATTCTTCTCTGATCTGAATTATCGACACGATAAAATTTGTTGAACAGATTTGGAATCGCCTCCTGTGGTATTCCCAGACCCTCATCCCGAATATCGATGAGGATGCTCTCCTCTCCTTCACGGAACCCAATGGTGATGGTACCCCCGTCAGGAGAATATTTGATGGCATTGCTGATGAGATTGGTGAATGCCTGTGACAACTTATCCCGGTCCCCAAGGACGATCGTGCAGTCCGTATCCCTTGCGATATTGAAAGAGTGATGGGGTGCATTCACCCTTTGGGTATCGATCACCTGTTGAATGACCGGGACAACATCCTCGAATTTTTTATCGAAAGTCTGGCGTCCGGACTCCATGCGCTGCACATCAAGGAAGTCATTGATTAGGGACGTTAACCGCTTTGCTTCCTGGTAGATCGTCGTTAAGTATTTCTTCGTTCTTTCCGGCTTCAGGTCTCTTGTCAGCATCAGTTCCGTAAATCCAAGCACACTAGACAGCGGTGTGCGAAGTTCATGGCTGACGGTGCTGACAAACTCCGATTTCATTTGATCGACTTCGAATTCTTTCGTGATATTCCGATGAACAAAGATCGTGCCTATCTGCTCTTCCCCGCGATAGAGGGATTCAGAATATACCTGGAATACTTCTTTACTATCCACCAGGTGATAGGTAAGGAGATGTTTACCTGTTTTCCCTTCCTTCACAATGGTTTCAAAATACTTATCCAGTTTCTCTTTGTCTTCCACCCGGTCAATCAGTGCTTGCTTCCAGGTTTGATAGCCTGACTGTTGGAGTCCGTCGATCCCATCCTTGATCAGAGCCGACAATTTCCTATTCATCAATAAGTTGTTGCCATCTTTATCGATGAGTTGTATTCCCTCTTGAATGTTGTTAAGGATGTCCTGGGTTAATTGACGGTTGGTCTCGGACTCTTCAAAAAGGGTGATCTTTTGCAGGGAGATGGAGATTTGCTTTGCCAGGCTCGTGTACTCACCCAATTCCTGCTTAGTGAAGTCATTTCCGAAACGGCTGAATACCATGATGGCTTCCACCTGTTGATCGACGGAAAGGACAGGCAAGAATAAGTCATACGAGTAAAGGATTTCCTCGTGATACCCTTTCTCGGACGGCGCCATTTCCCTTTTAAGTGAGAAGGGTTCCCTCGAATCAAATAATCGCTGATGGATACCATTATAAATGTACGTCAAGAACTGATCCGCACCCTTTTTCGATATCCCATATACCGCATTGGACTTTTGTTCATCCATTAGGACGATCATACCCCGTGAGGCCCCCATCACATGACTCATGCTTTTCACGATGCTCTCGAGTACCTCCTGCTTGTTGAGGGAGCTCGATATCCCATGAATGAATTCGTTTCTCCGCTCCAGCTGTGACTCCCTGTTCTTTGTCATATTCAGCAGATGCTCAAGTTCTGATTGCTGGGATTCCAACTCATCCTGCTGAGCCTGCAGTTCTTCATTCTGAGCCAGGAGATGCTCTTCCTTCTCCTGGATTTTATAGATCATCTTTTCGAATGCCCTGGACATCTTACCGATTTCATCTTTCCGTTTATTTTCAAAGGACCATTGCTGGTATGCTTCGTTTTCAGCAATTTGCTCTGCTGCTGATGCCACCTGATCGAGGGGCTGACCGATCCGTTTCGCAATCATCCTCATTAAACGCATGAGTACAAGGAGCATCAGAAAAATAAAAATCACAAAAGCTGTTTGGCTAAAGGACTCTTTCCGTTTCAGCTCATCATATGCACTTCGCTTGCTTTGTTCAATTGAGTCTGCATATCTGTTGAGCTGGGTTTGAAAGGTTTCGATTGTGGCCGTTGCACCGTCAGCCGAGGCCTCTTTCACTGCCTCGATATTCCCATTTTCGAAATCACCGATGATCCTCGGGGCCATATCCTTAAAATACAGAGTAGAAAATTCTTCCACATCCTTAAAGAAGAGTTGATCTTCCGTATCTGTTTTTAATCCTTTCAGTTTTTCCAGCGTGTCGGCCACTTTTTTCTCCTGCACGAAAATACTTTCTTTCAACTCCTGCCTTCCAAATGCAAGGTATCCCCTCGCATCAAAGAATGCCCTTTGAAAGTTTCTATCCAATTGTTCAGCCAAGTCTGCTTTTTGATTGAGGTCGTTCCTCTGAACCTGGTACTCATTTGAAATGGATTGATCATACAGAAACAAACAGGCAGCCCCGATGAAGAAGATGGCGATGAAGCCGCTCATCAATCCGATGAATTGATTGCGTAAGCTCGTTTGAAATAATTCTCTAATTCTCTTCATTCATTATGTCCTCGATCCGCTGAACAAGCTCTGCAGGACTATACGGCTTGGCAATGAAATAATCGGCTCCGGACTTCAGAACGAGGTCTTTATCCGCCTGCTGGCTCTTTGCTGACACCATCATAATTTTCACCGTGCCTTTATCTGGAGAGTTCCTTATTTTCTCAATCACTTCAAGCCCTGTGTATAAAGGCATCATATAATCGAGAAGAATGAGATCATAGTCGTTTTCCATGATGGAATTGATCGCTTCCTCACCGTCTGCTGCTTCATCAAGCTCATGTCCTTCGTCTTCAAGTGTATCCACCATCAGCATCCGGAGGACTTCTTCATCTTCCGCAATCAGAATTCTTGCCATATTTATTCCCCTTCTTTCTCAAAAGCTTCTTTCATTTCATTGTAAGACTGCTTCAATCTCTCATGGGAGGTCGGTTCATCCCATGTATCCCAAGAGTATGGATAGAACTGAGCAGGATTGATGAACCCGTCTTCATTCTGTGCCGGATATGAAAATGCCTTTTCCCCGTCGGTTTCATATAAACCGATTTTGATCGAGTCAAGGGTGGTAGAGCTTTGCAGACCTTTTCCTGCCCAGATATCCCCCATTGCCTCCTTCAGGCTCGGATCCTTTACATTCAGCAGTTGCCAGGGAATACGGATTTCATATCGCCCTTCAGCCGAGTCGACACTGATATCCGTCAATGAATCATACGCTTCATCCTCGGGGTTCGATGTTCCGAACTGGAGAACGCCGGTTTCATAGGATTGGAACGGGATGTTTTTCCCTTCTACGTCCAGTGATTTATTCAACGTCAACCGAATTGGATGATACACCCCGTTGTTTTTCACGTTGGCATATGTCTCTTCTTCTATCATGTTGAGAACATGCCCATATTGGTAGTGATGGGTGTCATAATAACTGTCGATCCATAAACGCGCTTCCTTCGTTCCCTTTATGTGAAGAGCAAAGTCCACCCCTTTTGTGGATACTCCCTTCACATCCGGAAGCGTGGATTGACCCTGATTCCCTATCGTATCGAATAAAAGGTACGTGTCTTTCCCTTCTGAAATACGGTTCGAATCAACTCGGACATACACAAAACGTTCATCACTTGTCACATACATGCTGTTGCCATCCTTATCAAAAGCAGGTTCGATCTCATTGAAGGTCCAATCCTCAGGTCTACCGTCCACATGAATCATGGATGTCCCGCTTTCTCCCGGATCAAAGCTCACCATTCCGAACTGCTGCTCATTCGTTTGGGCATTTTGCCAGAAAGGCCGTCTGTCCGGATTGTCATAGTCCATCGTGTTCCATGTTCGCTTGAACCATTCATCCTGCCAGGCAAAGACCATTCCACCGGCCATTTTCTCTTCCACGATATCCTCGAATAATCTCCGGTCGATTTCACCCTGTTCTTTTTCGGAATGATTTCCCTGATCCATACCGTAGACGTTTTCATGGGTGAGGCCACGTGATCCCGGAACACCGAATTCCGCTACCACTAATGGCATGGAGTGCGCCTTTTTCATGTCATGTAAATAGCCGGCGTAATTATTCTTTTCTCCGCGGTGATCGATGTAATTTACATACGGTTGTTCGTAATTCAGAAAGTCAGGGTAATACGGGTAGATATGATAGGAAGCGAATAAACCGGTTTTCAGTTTGTCGGTCCCCTTCATGACATTCGGGTCGACCGACACCATGTCTTCCTTCTCCAGAGGTTCGCTCGGATGATCCAACAGATCGGTGGTCACCCAGTTCGTGAAGCTGACCGGCCTTTGCCACTGATACGTCTCGGTTTCATACTTGAGGCCTTCATTCATTCTCTCTGTCAGCCAGATTTCAAACGGCTCTGCCCCGTCCGTTTCAATGTATTCACCCTTGAAGTCCCCGAGTCCTTTATGTTTTTCATTTGTCGCAAGGACCACCTCGGGATCCCACTCGACCCCAAAGATCCACCCAAGAACATAAGGTGATATATCGTAGGTGTAAGACCCCGATGCATGGCCTTTTCGTTCAGGAATTTCAGCGTTCCCGTGAACGAGATCGATGGTCTTTTTAATTTCTGACGCAAATTCGTCTGTGTTTTCTTTTGCAAACGCATCCTCGGACCTTAAGAAAATTTCTTCATTGACCCACACGCCTTGGAATAAATACAAAGGCTTATCTGCCATTTGATTGTATTCGTAAAAGGCCTCATAAAATTCTGGAGGATGGATGGTGTAAATCCGTAGTGAATTGGCATTCATGGCACCGATTTGTTTGAACCACCTCAAATATTCCTCTTTTGAAATCGCTGTTTCTCCAGGAAATGAACCCGGCCTTGCGATTCCCATATTCACCCCTTTTATGAGGAGATCTTCCCACTTTCCGTCCTTTTTCACTTGAATGTAGTCTGAGCCCGTTTTCCCTGCGAGCTTCAGGCCATTTTCTTTCGTGATTTCAATATTTTCCTTCTTCTCATGCTCTTTACCCTTTTGAATATCCTTAAGGATTGCCGTCATCATCGGAGTATAGGCCTTCCAGTAAAATTGGGAAGAATCATCCGGACTGGCTGACCCCGTCCATTTTCTCCAGGCAGAAAATCCGACGGTTTGATACAGATCGGGCACATCTGCCTGATCTGCATAATCCCCGCTGAAATAGTACGTGTCGAATAGACGGTTCCGGCCGTGAACGACGGCAGGGAACGTAACGGGAAGATTCAGTGCTTTCATGGTATCCTTCCCCTTCTCGGACAGCGACAGCGTATAGTTGGCCATGACTTCATCCGGTTCGATCGCTTCCACGATATCAAACCAGTATGAATAAGGCGTGCTGATTCCTTTTCCGATTAAGTCTTCACCCCGTGAGGTAGTGGAAAAGACCGCACCCTTCTTCCCGATGTCATCTTTATCCATGACCACCAGCCGATCATTCTCGTCCACCAGTACATAACCAGGGCCCGTAAAATTGTACGCTTCTTCATACTGCTTCTCGTAGTTCTCCCTTACCCATTGAGGCACTTCGCTATTTTCCAATTCAGGGAAATACCTTCCGATCCATCCTGACCACTTCAGATTGAACAGGGAGTAGAATTTCTTCCGGGTTTCTTCTTCCGTAGGCTGTGCCATGGAATTGAACTCGGCAATCAATGTTTTACCTTCATTCATCGCCATGTCTTTTAATGCGTCCATATCCTGATCGGTCAAGCCTCCGTAAAGTTTGGAAGACCGCTTGCCCGCTACATTTTCATTATGAAACTCTTCTTCATACACCCCATATGTATCGGCTATATAGACCGCATCATACTTCTCGGTGGATGAGGGAATATTTTTTACATCAAAGGTTTGATCCTTTCCCGGAACAAACCCAATATAGTCTTTCTTCAGATCATACCGTTTCCCATTTGATTGAACATATTTCTGTTGATTTAACAGCCACATAAGACCTTTATGTTCACGATAAGTAGTATCCGGTACAGTTTTATCAATGATCAGTACATCCAAGTTCTGTTCCTTTTTAAGCTGCCACAGCCAAAAAGGGGCTGACACCAAAAGAACGATGCTTACGATGAACAAGAGGAACGAATAGGATTTCAACTTTGTCATTTCGATACTCCTTTTCTCGCCATTTCTCCCCAGCCCCTCTTCTTACGGATCACGTTCAAGATCCCTTCACATCGCCAGAAAACGGTCAACGGACGGTACCATAACGTCTCGGTCAATGAATAGACGAAAAGTCTTCCGATATCGGTTGCTCTCGGGAACTTTCGGACGGACCATTCTTCCAGGAGGACCGCAGCCATGGACAACACCGACCCATATAGGATGGATAACAAGAATAATAGAATGGCGAATTCCAGATAAACCCCTCCAAGGAAAATGGAGAGAACCATGATGATGTACCCCATCAGTTCAACGACCGGGCCGAGAAATTCAATGATTAAAAAATATGGCATGGAAATCATGCCGATTGATCCGTACTTCGGATTAAACAGGAGCCGTCGGTGGATCCAAAGGCTTTCAAACAAACCGCGATGCCATCTGCTCCGTTGACGGCGTAAATATTTCAAGGATTCCGGTGCTTCTGTCCAGCTTACCGGATCCGGCACATAGACGATTTTCTTATCGGCTTTTTGTTCTTTCACATAACGGTGGAGCCTGACAACGAGCTCCATATCCTCTCCCACGGTATGGGAATATCCACCCGCATCGACGACCCAGCGTTTCGAGAATACACCGAACGCCCCCGATACGATCAGAAGGAGATTATGGCGGCTCAAGCCGATCCTTCCCATAAGGAACGCCCTTAAGTACTCGATCACCTGCATCACGACGAGTGGAGAACGGGAAAGACCCACCTTCACAATTTCACCGCTTTCAATCTCGCATCCATTTGCGATCCGGATACTTCCTCCGGAGGCTATGACCTCCCCATCGGATTCGACGATCGGTTTCATCACTTTCAGGAAAGCGGTCCGTTCGAGAACCGAGTCCCCATCGATGGAGCAGAAATAAGGAAAGTTCGATACATTGATCCCCGCATTCAAGGCATCTGCCTTGCCGCCGTTTTCCTTATCGATCACCAGTAAATTTTTATACAGCTTCGACTGATACACACCCTTCACCGGTTGTGTTTTCAGCTGCTGGCGGATCACCCACTTGATTTTCACCAACTGAAAGGTTTCCACGAGCTTTTCCATGGAATCATCGGTGGAGCCATCGTTAACGATGATGATTTCGTATTCCGGGTATTCAATGCTCAATAATGATCTAACCGTCGCCATGATGCCGACAGATTCATTGTAAGCGGGGACCAGTATGGAAACCGGCTTCGTCTGATGGAGGTGTAAAAGCTCTTCATACGGCTCCCACTCATCGAGGCCATAGGTTTTCCTTAATTGAAAAAGGGAGATCACGAGTAGAATCGTATAAAACGAGACGACGAGAATCATATAGAGGAGAACGAACCACCCTATCGAAATCAGGATGTTCCCCCAATCTATCTCATTCATGAAACCGCCCCCCTTTCCAGCCACTGTTCGGCCATATCCCTTGCATAACCATCTTCCGCATACACGGCAATTTCCCTTAACAATGCTTCTCCATTTTCCAGTCGCAAAAGGGATTGAGCTGCCTGGGAGCGAACATAAAAGGACGGGTCGCTCATAAGGGCCTGTAAGGCAGGACTCAGCTCCGTGGAACGGATGTATTCACATGCTTTAATGGCCATCAGCCGCTCCTGCCATGAGTCTGCGTTCAAATGAACGGAAAGTGTCGGTATATCAAGATAAAATTCCATCCCCACCACTGCTTTCAAGGCACGGACCCTGAGCTCAGTGGTCCCGGTTTCCAGTAATCGCTTAAGGAATGAAACATGCTCCATTCGATTCTTCACCCCGATTGAATCGATGAGGGCAAACCTCATGACCTCAGGCAGATCATCAAAGGCAGAGATCAATGGTCGGAACTGATCTTCCCTGAATGAATGAAACAAGAGACTGAATTCAAATTCCGACAACTCATACTTCGTCTCACTCAACCTCTCAACCACGTTCTTCTCATCAAATAGCACATGAATTTTTAACAGCTGCATCTCTTCCGCTTTGCTGACCTTTTTTGAAGCGTGAAGTTTCTTTAGTGGTTCAAGCATACTTTTCATCTTAAAATCGTGTATCCAATAAAGGGCATTCATCCGGATACTCCATCGCCTGTGCTTCAGCTGGGATAAAATGAACGGTTGAAAATGTTCTTCTGCAAACCCCTGTAAGCGTTCCTGCATGTCATCCGAGGCAAACATTTTCGAGAAGCCTGCCAGTAACTCGACCAGGGCACGTGTTTGCAAAGGAGAACGAACAGATAACTCCTCCGCCTCCACCCCCTCATGCAAAAATTGAAAGAGCGCCAACTGATATTCCTCTTTATATCGTTCAATCTGCGTCCTATTTTTATTATCAATCACTTTTTTTATCATCAAATACAGGCAAAGACCCGTTAATATCACGAGCAAAATGATCAGCGCAATAGAAAAATAATAAAGCTCCCGTGAGTACAATTTACCTCATCCTTTTTAGCATTTGACCTAAACGGGCCTCGAGCTCCAGTAGTTTAAACGGTTTCGTCATATAATCATCGGCTCCGAGCTGAAGGGATCTTGAAATGTCCCTCTCACTTTTACGGGAGGTAAGCATGAGCACTTTGTAGCGATCCGAATCACTTCTTGAGCGAATCTGCTCCAGTACTTCCAACCCGTCCATCTTCGGCATCACCCCGTCTAAAATCACGAGACAGGGATTTCCTTCATGCCAATCCGATCCTATAAAAGCAGCCCCATCTTTAAATGTGTGGATATCATACTGAATATGCTGCTCCCCTGGCAGTTTAGACACGATATCCTTCATCACCGTCCGAATGATCGGGTCATCATCGACGATGGCAATCTTCATGATTTTGTGAAGGGTATGCTCCCCTGCCTTCCCGTCCACCTTCACGACATTTCTGCCGCTGCTTTTCGCCTCATAAAGGGCATTATCCGCAAGCTTTAGCCATGTATCAAATGGCTGCGTCGGATCAGCGATCTCTGCCACTCCTGCCGAAAAGGTGCAAGAAAAGTCGGGATTTGCCTGAAACACCATTTGACTGAATCTCTTACGTATATCATCGACAAATGTGCACGCTTCTTTTATAGACGTATGTGGGAAGACGATGACAAACTCTTCCCCCCCAAAGCGAAAAACCGTGTCCTGGATCCTCGTTTCGGACTTCAATTGTGAAGCAAATTCCTTCAGCACCCGATCCCCCATCAGATGCCCATAGCGGTCGTTCACCCCTTTGAAATCGTCCAGATCAAGGACGGCCACACAATACGAATCCCTCCTGCGTGCCCAGTCGCTTTGTACTTGGGCATACGCCTGACTCAAGAATTTACGGTTATAAACCATCGTCAATTCATCAATCAATACGAGCTCTTCCATTTGCTTCTTTCGTTCCATCTGCCTCTTCACCCGTACAATGAACTCATCAAGGTCAAATGGCTTGGCGATAAAATCATCCGCCCCCATCTGATAGCTCTTCATCCGGACTTCTTTACTGTTCTCCACGCTCACCATGACCGTTGGAATGAACTGTTGTTTCAGCTTTTTCTTGAAAAAGTCCAGAACCTCGAATCCATTCGTCCCATCCATATAAATGTCGATGATTGCACAATCCGGCCTCACATCATAGTACGACATGATGGCCTTATCAGGATTGGCGATGGGAACGACGTACCATCCGATCTGCTCCAACTCCTCCTTCATATACATAAGGAAGGACGTATCATCATCGATGAGTAACACAACAGGTTCTTCCCCATCCCTGCTTTGCTTGCCAGGAAATACTTCGATCGATTCCTCCTCATGGTGATAACAATATTGGATGATATCAAACAGTTCTTCCTTCACTTCTGAAATCGACCACGTCCGAGCGTCTTTTTCATTATGCTGATCCATCAATTCACGGGCACGCTCCCCGATTGTATGTAAACCAAGAACAGAGGCCGACCCCGCCATGGAGTGGATGAAGCGGTACACTTCTTCATGGGGGATGGTGGCCATGGCCTCCCATTCTTCTAGTTTTTTTCGAATATTATTAAAGAAATGATTTGTGTATTTTTCCATAAGGCATCGTCTTCCTTCGTCGTAAACTTCTTTTGCATTTCATAGGAATCTTCCCGTTACATTTTTGTGTCATATATTTTTTCAAACTCATTCTATTATACTCTCGTATTTTCTAGTTTAATAGGTGAGGAATGGAAATATTATGTGTCTTTTTCTCCATTTCATATGAGTATCCTGAAAGGTTCAATGTAACAAAAAAAGAGGGGGACTTCCATTTAGAATGTGAAATAAATGGAAAAAAGGTTCGAAAGACTGAGTTGCTATCCTCTCGTTTGGAACAAAAAAAAGGCCGGTGACCACTCCCTGGTCACCGGCCTTTTTCTGAATTTGCACATTTACGCTTCTTTTTGAACGAATCTTTCAAGGGCGACGAGGGCTTCTTCTTCGTCGCTTCCGTCCGCTACCAATATGATGGCAGAACCGGTGGAGATCGCTAGACTCATCAAGCCCATGATGCTTTTCGCATTTACCTTCTTCCCGTCCTTCTCTAAGAAGATTTCAGATGAGAAGCGGTTTGCCTCCTGTACGAATAGTGCTGCCGGTCGCGCTTGTAAACCAGTCTTCAATTTCACTTCTACTTGTTTTTCCACCATATCCATTTCTCTCCCCTTTGTCCTTAATTAGGTATTGAGCTTTTCTCCCGCTCTTAACTTGTCTGCCAGCTGATCGATTTTCCGTAAGCGGTGATTGATTCCTGATTTACTGATCGTGCCGCCTGACACCATTTCCCCCAGTTCTTTCAACGTGACATCCTGATAGTTCACTCGAAGCTCTGCTATCTCCCTTAGTTTATCGGGTAAAACCTGCAAACCTACATGTCTTTCGATAAACTTGATGTTTTCTACCTGTCTGAGGGCTGCACCAATGGTTTTATTCAAGTTAGCCGTCTCGCAATTCACCAGACGATTAACGGAATTCCTCATATCACGGACGATCCGTACATCCTCAAATCGGAGCAGGGCATTGTGTGCCCCTATGATATTCAGGAACTCCGTGATTTTCTCCGCTTCCTTCAAATACGTAATGAAGCCTTTTTTCCGTTCGAGGGTCTTACTGTTCAAGCCAAAGGAATTCATCAGCTCGGACAACGCCTCGTTGTGTTCAGAATAAAGAGAAAAGATTTCCAAATGATACGATGATGTTTCCGGATTGTTGACCGAACCGCCCGCAAGGAATGCTCCCCTGAGGTATGAGCGCCTGCAGCATTTCTTCTTGATCAGGTCTTCCGCTATATTATGGATAAAGGTGAAATGTTCACCCAGTATTTTCAAGTCCTCGAGGATCATCTTTGTATCTTCTTTGATTCGGACAATGTACACATTGTTTTTCTTCAGCCGCATCTTCTTTCGTACCAGAAGCTCTACCGGGGTGTCGTACCCTTTTTTGATTAAGGTATAGATTCTTCTGGCAATGGCGGCGTTTTCGGTTTGAATATTGACGACGAGCATTTGATTCGAGAAGGACAATGAGCCATTCATGCGAATCAATGCGGAAAGTTCTGCACTTGCACAACAATCCTTCACTTCAATATTAGTCAGTTCTTTTTTCGTTTCAGACGCAAACGACATCCCCATCACCTCCTAGCAAACGCTTGCACAACCTTATACGCAAGAAATTCCCGTAGTATATCAGTTGGTTGATTCTTTCAAATAAGAATAAATAATATCCGCGACCTTCTCTGTGTTATGACGGACGAGATGATTTTCATAGGAAAGGATCTCTTCTGCGATCACTTCCAAGCCCATGGATTTTAATTTATCCACATCAAAATGAACGGGGCTCGCCTGCTCTTCATTATATCTTTCCTGTACCTCTTTTGGTACCTGTTTCTTGTTTACCAAGATATAATCAATGCTTGGTGTTTCTAAATGATCGTATAACGCCTTCACGTGGTCGCTCGCTGAATAATCCAGCGTCTCCCCTGCCTGGGTCATGATATTGCAAATATACATCTTCTTGGCATCGGCCTGGCAGACGGCTTCGCCAATTCCGGGGACAAGAAGATTCGGTAAGATACTAGTATATAGGCTTCCCGGTCCCATCACAATTAAATCGGCTTCTTTGATGGCACGCAAGGTTTCACCTAATGCCTTGATGCTGTCCGGCTTCAGGAAGACACGTTTGATCTTCTTACCGGCTTTCGGAATGGCGGATTCACCCGTCACGATCGTCCCATCCTCCATTTCAGCCTTGAGGATGACACTCTGATTCGCTGATGGAAGCACCTTTCCCTTCACATTCAATACCCTGCTCATTTCCTGAATCGCATGGACAAAGTCCCCTGTAATGGAAGCAAGGGCCGCGATGATCAAGTTCCCGAGGGCATGACCGGACAGTTCATTCGTCGTCTCAAATCGATGCTGAAACATTTGTTCAACCAGTGGCTCTACTTCTGATAGGGCAGCGAGGACATTGCGTATATCTCCTGGTGGAGGAATGTCCAGACTGTCCCGCAAACGACCGGAACTGCCACCGTCATCTGCAACGGTGACGATGGCCGTTATATCAATCGGGTGTCGCTTCAATCCCCTGAGGAGGACCGGCAGGCCGGTTCCTCCCCCGATCACGACGACCTTGGGTGTATGTGTCATGTTGTTAGACCCTTTCTCTTCTGGATATCTCGATGAGAAATTTTTGTTTGATAGTCCTTTTCAAAATGATGTCCAAGATACTCTGCCAACGCAACCGAGCGATGCTGCCCGCCTGTACATCCAATGGCCACGACAAGCTGGCTCTTTCCTTCACGCTTGTATTGGGGAAGCATGAACGAGAGTAAGTCGGTTATTTTTTCAATGAATTTATTCGTTTCATTCCATTTCAACACATAGGTAGAAACCTCTTCATCCAATCCCGTTTTCGGTCTCATATGATCGATGTAATGGGGATTCGGAAGGAAGCGGACATCAAATACCAGATCGGCATCAATGGGAATCCCGTGTTTGAAACCGAAGGATACGACATTCACCGTGAAGATCGTTTTCTTGTTCACCGAGAATTCCGTTAGAATCTTTTCCCTAAGTTCTCTTGGCTTCATGGTGGAAGTATTATAGATCAACTGGGAACGCCCCTTCAATTCCTCGAGGAGCTCCCTTTCCTGACGGATCCCTTCAAGAGGCAAGCCTGATGGAGCCAATGGATGCGAACGGCGTGTTTCCTTGTACCGTCTGACAAGGGACGAATCATCTGCATCAAGGTAGAGGATCTGAGGCGATACCCATGACGTTTCCGCCAGTTCATCCAATGCTTTAAATAGATGATCGAAGAATTCCCTTCCCCTGAGATCCATGACAAGGGCGACCTTATTCATTTTATTACCGGACTCTTTCATCAGTTCCAAAAATTTTGGCAGAAGAGTGGGCGGCAGATTGTCCACACAGAAGAATCCTAAATCCTCAAAGCTTTGAATGGCAACCGTTTTGCCGGCTCCGGACATACCCGTTATGATGACCAATTGAACATCGTTCGTCGAACCTGTACTCATGCTCTTCCCCCGCTTTTATCGTAATATTCTATATAAAAAGTTCGTTGTTTAACTTGGATCCAGTCGATAAGATAATAATTTAAAATCAGGCGTATAGGTGAATGTTCCATAAATCGTATTCTTTCCATGCAAAAGGTAGTCCAGAATATGATAATCTCCTTCAGCCATAGGCAAATTCTTGATGTCTTCAATCGGGTGCCATTTAATCTTACCTTCTGCCGATTCCTGAAGATTGACTCCATCCGCCTCTGTTGCAAAGAAAGAGAACATCATCCACTCCGAAACGATTTGATCACCGTCTTTAATAATGAACGTAAACACGCCTTTTAAATCGGGATTCTTTAAATAGATGCCTGTTTCCTCGCGATACTCCCGGATGACGGCATCCCTGATCGATTCTCCGGACTCCATCTTTCCACCCGGGGCGACCCACCAGTTCCTTCTTGGTTTTTGGAGAAGGAGCACCTTGTCTCCATCCAGATATAAACAATTTGTGACACGTTGCACTACCTTCACCTCAATCTTGATGTTTTGGGACCCGTGGATGCACCAGTCCCGATTACAGTCAACTTCATTCCTTACATTATACTATGATTACAGACAAGCTACAATGTCTCCGCCTGCCGGAAAACGTGTCGATTGAAATCGAAAAATATTGGGACAGGTTTTGACATGTTGAGGAGTCTGCAAGTGATTGGTACAGGTATACCCCAGTCACTATAACAGAAAAAAAAGCAAAAAAAATAGACACAGGCGATTCCTGTGTCATCTACGGGATTTATTACTTAAAAGGGGGTCAATTTCTTATTATCTATATTACCCGAAAATTGTTTCACTAGTGTTACAACAGATTTAAAACGGTATTACGGAATTGTTAATGTTTCAAATGGGGTTTCGCAAATCACCCCGAATTCTCCCGAATACTGTAAAAATAAGGTTTAAAAGTTATAGTTCTTCATGATTTGATCTGCCATTAATTCGTATCCTTTTCCATTGGGATGAAGGGAATCATGGAAATAGTTTTCCTTGGACTTTCCTTTAAATAATGGATTGGTCGATACGTATTTCACATTTTCATGTTTTTCTGCTTCCTTCTTCATCGACTTATTCCAATCATCCACATATGCTTCGATTTTATCGCTGTCTTTGTCCGGGTATGGATTATACAATCCCAACACGATGATATCCGCTTTATCGCTCGCTGTCCCGGTAATATTCAGGATCTTATCCAGATTATCGAGATAATCTTCTTTCGCTTCCATGATCTCATCGTGATGTAAAGGGAACAAGTCTCCACCATTGTTCTTGATTAAATCATTGGTTCCAATGTTGATGATATATACATCCGCTTCACTCAAATCCTCGGCAACCTCAGGCTTCACGATTTGTGCGAGTAATTGATCCGACTGCTGCCCGGGTATTCCAAGGTTTTGGAAGTTATACGACGTCTTGGTATGTTTTTTGTTTACTTTTCCTTCTAACCGCCCGATATACCCTGCTTCCTTCTTATCACCATAACCATAGGTGAGGGAATCCCCCAATGCGATCACTCGTTTTTTTGAAGATGACTCTGTCTCATCTGCAAAAAAACTGAAGTAGACGACGGGTATAAGAGCAAACAGTACGACAACCGCTGCGAGTTTCACTATTTTCATTGTTGATCCGACCTTCCGAAATAAACTGAGATGACTTTCATAATAGTCGTTATTCCCTGTTGGAGGGGTTATAATCCTGTTTATTTTTGGAAGATGGTTATCGGTTTCTTTCATAGCAGGTTTGGAATTGGAGTTCTTGAGATTAATCCATTTTTCACCACGGAATAATCTTCTAATACATCAGGACACTTTCGGAGAGATTCACATAGATATCACTCCAAAGATCCAGAGGTCCGTCCCTCTTTACTTCTTCTGTATCCCAAAACGTGCATTCAGCTGGCCTTTGATCATTTTCTGTTTCGCTTCTTTTTGTTCTTTTATGGTTAGTTCATGTTTGATTTCTTTGGTCGTGACCCCTTCTTCGCGCTGGTCGGCGATATCCATCAATCGTTCCACATCGGAGAATGAGTATTTGCGATATCCCCTGTTGGAGCGCTGTGGAAAGATCAGATTCTTCTCTTCGTAATAGCGGATCTTCCTCTCGGTCAATCCGGTCAGTTCGCTCACGACCCCGATCGAAATCACTTTCTTATCTTTATAGGAAGGTTCATTATCCACGGCTGACTCATCCTCCTAAGCAGGGAATAGGTTGATTATACATGTCCTGCCAGGGGATTTGGACTATTATGTTAGAAAACCTTACAAAGAATTCTAAATTGGTAGAAAACTTAACAAACCAGAAGACTTTCCGCCAAGATCCCCGTACACTTTCCTTAAGAATCCAAAAGGAGTGAACACGCATGCCATATTTACGTGAAGCCGTTGAACGAGAGAGGCAGCAATTTATTCGTCGGTTGGTAGAAGCTGGGGTTTACAAGCCATGTGATGAAGGATTAAAGAAGTTGACCCTGTCGGAGTTGGTGTATGTGTTTAATAAGCATAAGAAGAATTGACCGATAAAAAAAGCCTTACGAGAGGATTCCCCTTCCGTAAGGCTTCGTTACATTAACCGTTTTTGACTTTTTCTTTCAGCTCTTCGATATAGTGCTGAGCGGTTTGTGCGGCGATGCTGCCGTCACCTGTTGCTGTTACGATTTGGCGAAGTTGCTTTTCACGGACATCTCCGGCTGCAAAGATACCAGGTACCTTTGTTTCCATTTGTTCGTTCGTTTCGATGTATCCTTCAGAGTTGATGATTCCGAGGTTCGCGAATGGCTTCGTCAATGGAAGCATTCCAATATAAATGAATACACCGTCTGCCTGGAAATCTGTTTCTTTTCCATTTTCAGTGGATACAAGGGTTACACTTCCGACTTTACCGTCTTTATCGTTGATTTCTTTTATCGTATGGTTCCAGATGAAATCCACTTTCTCGTTATCAAACGCACGCTGTTGCAGGATCTTTTGAGCACGGAGCTCGTCGCGGCGGTGAACGATCGTCACTTTGTTAGCGAATCTTGTCAGGTAAACCCCTTCTTCAACGGCAGAGTCCCCTCCACCAACGACAACAAGGTCTTTTCCTTTAAAGAATGCTCCGTCGCACACGGCACAGTAAGATACTCCGCGTCCGCCAAGTTCTTTTTCTCCAGGGACACCGATTTTCTTGTATTCTGCACCTGTCGTGATGATCACGGCACGTGCCTTGAATTCTTTTGAACCGGTTTTGACGATTTTGAAATCCTCGCCGTCCACGATTTCCTTGATGTCTCCGTATGCGTATTCCGCACCGAATTTTTTTGCATGGTCGAACATTTTATTAGAAAGGTCAGGTCCAAGAATATGGTCGAAGCCAGGATAGTTTTCCACTTCTTCCGTATTCGCCATTTGTCCGCCCGGCACTCCTCTTTCAAGCATAAGCGTTGAAAGGCTTGCACGAGACGTATAAACAGCTGCAGTCATTCCTGCAGGGCCAGCACCTACAATGATTACATCATAAATTTTTTCTTCAGACATAATGACATTCTCCTTCCGAAACAGTCGTAAGCACATTCTTTATTCAATACTATGGACAAAGGTTGGAATGGCGCCCAGAAGCCTTCAACCCATAGTATTTACTTCCTACACCTATCCTATAAAAAATAGGTTCATATCGTCCAAAAATATGCTCAGGGCAGGTAACTTTCCACGACCGCTATATATTTTGTCAGTGTGCTTGTGGATAAGTCAAACCGGTCGCAAAGCTGCTTTTTCGTCACCTTTTCATTCCTGAGGCGATTCCAGACGAATTCCGTTGCCGCTGCAAATGCTTTGGCATTCTTGAAGGTTTCCCGTTCTTTGATCCCCCGGTAGGCAATCGTGAACCACGTAAGGAACAAACCGGATTCCACGCTCGTGATCGGGTGATGTTCGCCATATAGATGAAGGGCGACCTGATGCATATTCTGGATTTCCTGATTCACCTTGATCGAACTATTGCCGTTACTATTCAATACCTGCGCCAAATACACCTTCTCGACAATCGACAGATCCTCTATATCGCAAAAGTCTGCGTGAGTGAGGATGGCCCTTTGATTATCAGAGATGGACGTCAGGAAAAGGCCGAATAATTTCTCTTCCGTATACTCACTTTGAAGCTTTTTTAAAATGGATGTGACGTGATTTTCAAAGCCTTCCTCCTGTTTTTGGTCGTTCCAAGGCTCGAGCCCTTCTTTTTCAGGGTTGATATCAAGTACCTTTTTCCACGCATTACGGGCCGTATCCTCATGACCTGTCTCATAAGCTGAATAAGACAACCAGTAATAAAAGCTCGCGTCACCTTCGAAGCCGATCTTCTGAAGGGACTTCAGCCAATCATACGCACGCTTTGAATGACCCACAAGTGCAAATGTGGCACCGAGCTTGTAACGGTGCTCATGGAGAAGGGGACGGACCTTCTCAAGACCCCGGATCAGTTGTTCAAGCTCGTCATGGCGTTTTTGGTAGAAATAAAAGACCGCCGTATTGCACAGGGCATGAAGATTACCCGGATTCTTCTCAAGCACCTCTTCCAGAGTGGCGGACGCTTTATCCACTTCTCCAAGATAGAAGTAGGCAAGGGCCAGATTATTATAAGCCGACCAGAATTCAGGATAGTCCCGGATGACCTCCTGTAAGGTATCCACCGCCTTCTGGAAGTGACCGGATTCGAGGAGATCCCTTGCTTTCTCCTGCTGGACGATGAGCTCATCATGCTCATACAGATCATCCACAATCAAGTCGGAATCGAGTTCCAGAAGCTCCAGCAAGTCCTCGGCATCCTCGACGAATTCACCGTATTCTTCTTTCTCAAGATATGTGGAGACCTGTTCGTACGCCTCTTTAAATAAGCCTAGGTGGGCATAGTTATTGGCCAAGAAATAATGGCATTCCGTCATACGGGGATCGAGATCCTCTAGTATGGTATGCAATAAATCATTGGAACGCTTGTAATCACCAAGCTCCGTATACACAATCGATAATTGACAGGCAATCATCGGTTCAATCGGTTCTAATTGAAATGCTCTATTTAAATATTTTAACGATTTCTTAAGTTCACGACGTTGATAAGCTTTCATCCCTTTGTTGTAGTAATACTCACCAGTGGGGACAAAAGACAACACTTTCGCTTCTTCACTACTTAATTTTGACCCTTTTCTCATCAAAGTCCTCCGAAACGTTCATAGTATAACTACAGTAGTATATCATACAATACACCCGTACTAAACTACCATATTTTGAGGGACGGACCTTCGCGCCAGGCGCGAAGGTCCGTCCCTCTGTCTGTTACTTATTATGACGTTCCACGAGGACATCCAAGACCGTTTCGAGTGGAAGTTTTTGTTCTCTTAATAGGACGAGGACGTGGTAGAAGAGGTCGGCGACTTCCCATTTGAGTTCTTCACTGTCCCTGTTTTTTGCGGCAATGATCACTTCTGATGCTTCTTCTCCTACTTTTTTAAGGATTTTGTCCACTCCTTCTTCAAAAAGGTAGGTTGTGTATGCTCCTTCCGGACGCTCGATTTCACGAGTTTCGATAAGTTTTTCCAGAGTGAGAAGAATATTTTCTTTTGATGCTCTCTCCTCACCAAAGACTTTTTCATGGAAACAGCTGTCCTCCCCTTTATGGCAGGCAGGACCTTTCTTCGAGACGAGGACCAGAAGGGCATCTTGATCGCAATCCCACGTGATATTCTCGACCGTTTGGGTATTTCCGCTCGTTTCACCCTTGTGCCAAAGCTCTCGGCGGGACCTGGAATAGAACCAGGTTTCCCCCGTCTCAACGGTTTTTTTAAGTGAGGTTTCATTCATATAGGCTAGTGTCAGTACATCCTTCGTTACAGCATCCTGTACGATGGCAGGCACAAGGCCTTTGTCGTCGTACTTCACGGATGCGATCCAATCAGTGTTTGTCATCGTACGTGCACCTCTTCTTTTCGTAAGTAGCTTTTCACTTCTTCTACACTCGTTTCTTTATAATGAAAAATGGAAGCTGCCAGGGCCGCATCGGCTTTCCCTTCGGTGAATACGTCTTTAAAGTGACCTGCATTCCCGGCACCGCCGGAAGCGATCACGGGAATCGACACCGCTTCGCTGACTGCCTTTGTAAGAGCCAGGTTAAAGCCTTTCTTCTCTCCATCGCTGTCCATGCTCGTCAGTAAGATTTCCCCTGCACCGAGGGCTTCCACTTCCTTCGCCCATTCAACGGCATCAAGGTCTTTCAGCTTCCTGCCTCCGTGGGTGTAAACCTTCCAGCCCTTGGTTCCTTCGTCATATTTGGCATCAATCGCCACTACGATACATTGGGAGCCGAAGTAATCGGCCCCTTCCCGGACTAGCTCCGGCCTCAGAACGGCTGCTGTGTTCAGGGAGACCTTGTCCGCTCCTGCCCGGAGGATCGCTTTCATATCCTCCACCGAATTGATCCCTCCACCCACTGTGAAAGGAATCGCTAATTCGGCAGCCACATGTTGAACGACCTCGACCATGGTTTTGCGGCCTTCATGTGATGCAGAAATATCCAGGAACACCAGCTCATCCGCCCCTTGCTCATCATACACTTTGGCAAGTTCCACGGGATCCCCCGCATCACGGAGCTCCACAAATTGAATGCCTTTTACCACCCTGCCTTCCTTCACATCCAGGCAGGGAACAATCCGTTTCGTTAACATGACTTCACCTCTTTTAATGCCTCACTCACAGTGAACTTCCCTGTATAAAGGGATTTTCCGCAAATCGCACCGGAGACTCCCTGGCTTTCGTATCGATTTAACATCTTCAGATCTTCCAGTGAGCTAATGCCTCCAGACGCAATCACTGATTTCCCCGTTTGTTCGGCAAGATCCACAACCGCTTCAACATTGGGACCAGATAGCATTCCGTCTGTGGCAATATCGGTGAAAATGAATGTTTCTGCACCGGCTTCAGCGAGTTCCTTTCCAAGATCGACCGCTTTAAGAGCAGAGGTTTCCAACCAGCCATGGGTCGCCACATAGCCATCCTTCGCGTCAAGTCCGATGGCAATCTTATCACCATATTCCCGAAGCCATTCTTTCACTAATTCCGTGTCGGAAACAGCAATGCTGCCAATGATGACACGGTCGACACCCTTGTTCAAATAGTGCTCGATATCCTCTTTCGTACGGATGCCTCCTCCGATTTGAACCTTGGCATCGAGTTTTTCTGCAACGGCAATCACGAATTCATCATTGATCCGGGAGCCTTCCTTTGCCCCGTCAAGATCCACCATATGAATCCACTCGGCCCCTTCATCGGCGAATTTTTTTGCCATATCGAAGGGAGAGTCTCCATACACCGTTTCCTGATTATAATCCCCCTGAATGAGACGGACGCATTTTCCGCCCCGCATATCAATGGCAGGATAGATTGTAAAACTCATGAGACCCTCTCCTTCACCCGTTTTGTAAAGTTTTCTAACAGCTGCATGCCAAGCTCTCCGCTTTTTTCGGGGTGGAACTGCATGCCGTAAATATTGTCACGACTTACGACGGCAGGGATTTCAACTCCTGCATAATCAGCGCTTGCCGCAATCACGTCTTTGGATCCTTCCTGCACATAATAAGAATGCACGAAGTAAACATAGCCTTCCGTTAACCCTTCTAAAATGGTGGAGCTTTTCTGGTAACGGAGAAGATTCCAGCCCATATGAGGGACTTTGTAGGCATTCCCTTCACTGTCCTCTTTCGGGATATGTAGCACTTCCCCAGGGAGCAGAGCCAATCCCTTCGTCGTTCCATTTTCCCTGCTTTCCTCAAAAAGGAGCTGCATACCTAAACAAATTCCAAGGAGTGGTTTGCCACTTTCCGCAAACGTCAGGATAGTTTGTTTTAAATGAGTGGTTTCAAGGAGACTCATGGCATCCTTAAATGCACCGACCCCGGGCAAAATCAACCCGTCGGCAGTCAATAACTCTTCTTGTACATCACTTATAAAGTAAGGGGCGTTCAATCGTTCCAGCGCTTTACTGACACTGAACAGATTTCCCATTCCATAATCCACAATTCCAATCATGAATCATAACATTCCCTTCGTTGATGGTACCCCTTTTACCCGGGGATCGATCGTGGTCGCTTCATCCAGGGCGCGTCCCAGTGCTTTGAAGATCGCTTCGATGATATGGTGGGTATTGTGACCGTAATGCACGATGACATGGAGGTTCATCCGGGCTTCAAGGGCAAGTTTCCACAGGAATTCATGAACAAGCTCCGTATCGAAGGTCCCCACTTTCTGACTTGGAAGTTCTGCCCGGAATTCAAGGTGAGGGCGGTTGCTCAGGTCCACCACGACTTGAGCCAGGGCTTCATCCATCGGGACCATGGCCGAACCATAACGCTTGATGCCTTTCTTGTCTCCAAGGGACTCAAGCAGTGCCTGTCCGAGGCAAATCCCGATATCCTCTGTCGTGTGATGATCGTCGACCTCCGTGTCCCCGTTTGCCTCGATCGTACAATCGAATTGTCCATGCTTCGTGAACAAGTCCATCATATGACTCATGAACGGGACCCCTGTCTCGATCCTCGAATTCCCTTCCCCGTCGATTCCAAAACTCAATCGGATATCTGTCTCACTCGTCTTACGCACAATCTCTGCACTTCTCACCATGATGTCCTCCTTTTTTGGAGGGACGGACCTCACCTCTGCAGGTCCGTCCCTCTTCCCTATTTCTCTTTATCGAATCGTATCTCCACTGCTCTCGCATGTGCTTCAAGACCCTCTAATCGGGCAAGCTTCGCGATTTTTTCGTAGTTTTTCTCCAGTGCCGTTTCGCTATAGGATATGACACTTGTCTTCTTCATAAACTCATCCACATTCAACGGACTTGAGAAACGGGCTGTCCCGTTCGTCGGCAGAACATGATTCGGTCCTGCAAAATAATCCCCGACAGGCTCGGAGCTGTATCGTCCGAGAAAGATCGCTCCGGCGTGGCGGATTTTCGCCATCGTTTCAAAGGGCTTATCCGTCAAGATTTCCAGATGCTCTGCAGCGAGCTTATTCACGACATCGATTCCTTCTTCAATATCTCCCGTCACATAGATTGCACCAAAATCCGTGATCGATTGACGGGCGATTTCTTCCCGGGGAAGAGCAGCCAATTGACGCTCAACCTCAGCGGATACCTCTTCCGCAAGTGTCGATGAAGGGGTCACGAGGACCGCTGAAGCAAGGGCATCATGTTCTGCCTGGGAAAGAAGGTCTGCCGCGATTTCATCTGCCCTCTGATTTCCGTCGGCCAGTATCACGATTTCACTCGGCCCTGCAATCATATCGATATCCACATCACCGAACACTTCCCGTTTGGCGAGGGCAACGTAAATGTTCCCCGGTCCCGTGATTTTATCCACAGGCGAGATGGATTCCGTCCCGTAGGCAAGTGCGGCAACGGCTTGAGCGCCACCGACTTTAAAGATTTCCTCTACTCCTGCTACCTTCGCGGCCACGAGAACCCCCGGAGATAACGTTCCGTCCTTACCTGGAGGTGAAACCATTGTAATTCTCTTTACTCCGGCCACTTTTGCCGGAAGGACATTCATCAATACGGATGACGGATAGGCTGCGGTCCCACCCGGAACGTACACACCAACCGAATCAAGAGGCGTGAGCTTTTGACCTAACATCGTTCCATCTTCATCTGTTGAAAACCATGACGATCTCTTTTGCTGTCCATGAAAGTCCCGAATATTATCCGCCGCTTCTTCAATGATCGATATCATTTCCTGATCGAGTGAGGAGAAAGCTTCCTCTATCTCATTCTCAGACACTTTGTAGTTCTCTAAATGAATACCATCGAATGTCTCTGTATATCCACGAACCGCTTTGTCTCCATCCTTTTTCACAGCAGAAATGATCCCCTGGACCGCCCTGCGCTGCTCCTCCGTACCACTATCCACAGAGCGCTTGATCGACGCCCCGCTAATATCCCTAATAATCTTCACATCATTCACCAACCTTTATGAGGGACGGACCTGTTATCAGGATCAGTCTCAAATATGTAATCTCTATTCAGAGGGACGGACCTCGATTTCCATCGATATTCCGTCCCAAAAGCTTCTTAAATTCCTGCAAACACTACATTCCGGACTCGAACAAGAGAGGTCCGTCCCTCTCACCCGATGATGCGTGTCAGCCGGGTGACGAGGTCTTCGATTTTTTCGTCTTTCATCCGGTAGCTGACGGGATTGACGATGAGACGTGAGGTGATGCCGACGATGGTTTCGTATTCGACCAGGCCGTTTTCTTTCAGGGTCCGGCCGGTAGAAACGATATCGACGATGCGGTCGGCAAGCCCGATTAACGGCGCGAGTTCGATGGAACCGTTCAATTTAATGATTTCCACCTGCTCTCCCTGCTCCCGGAAATAGGAGGAAGCGACATTTGGATATTTAGTCGCGATCTTCGGCGCCACCTCACTCATCTTCGTATTCGGCAGTCCCGCTACCGCCAGATAACAACCACTGATACGAAGATCCAGGAGCTCGTAGACGTCCCTTTCTTCTTCCAGCATGACGTCCTTCCCGGCAATTCCTAAGTCAGCGACACCATGCTCCACATAGGTCGGGACATCCATCGGTTTGGCGAGGATGAAACGCAAGTCCTCCTCTGGCACTTCGATGATGAGCTTTCGTGAATCATCGAATTCAGGCGGAAGGTTGTAATCGGCCTGCCTTAATAGTTCCACTGCTTCTTCAAATATCCTGCCTTTAGGCATGGCAATGGTTAACGAACTCATGATGTTTCACCGCCTTTCCGGTCCTGTCCGACGACGAAGTGGACATTGCTGAACACCTTTGTGAATTCGTCCACATCTCCTACACCCTTCCAGTTCTGCAGCACAACCTCGACCCCTTCATTCCTCAAGTCACGCGCCAGGCCAATCGCTTCCTTCCTGCGCTCATCACTGAACAGGACACACTGCTGAAGGGTGGAAGATAATTCAACCTGCATGGCTTCCAGAACATAGTCAAGGCGTAACCCGAAGCCTGTCGCTCCCGAATTTTTGCCGAACTTTTCAAGGAGCTTATTGTAGCGTCCGCCATTCCCGATGGCAAACCCGACATTCTCCCCATACACTTCAAATAAAATGCCGGAATAATAGCTCATATGACTGACAAGGCTCAAGTCGAATTTCACATATTTCTCCACTTCATAATCTTTTAAAATACTCCAAAGATCTTTCAGCTGCTCCAAGGCACCCAGTCCTTTTCCTCCTTCAAGGAGGGCATATGCTTCACCGAGTACATCTTCCGATCCCCGTAATTGCAGGAACCGGAAAAGCCTTTCTTTATCGATGGATGATAGGGCCAGTTCGTTGACATGCTGACGGTAGCCGACATAATTTTTTTCATATAAATATCTTCTTAACGTGTCTGCCCGTTCTTCGGTACCGACGATTTGAGTGAACAGCTCCTGTACAAATCCGATATGGCCGATGGAAATCTTGAAATGCTCCAAGCCTGCTTCTTTAAGAACCGATACCATAAGGGCGATGACTTCGGCATCTGCACTGACGGAATCATCCCCGATGCATTCGATCCCCACCTGTTCAAATTCTGCCGGCCGCCCGCCTTCCCGCTGCTGGGCCCTGAAGACTGAATTGGAATAGGCAAGTCTGAGAGGGGCTTCTTCTTTTAATAATTTTGAAGCCGCAACCCGCGCGATCGGGGCAGTCATATCAGGCCTCAACACGAGTGTATGCCCCTGTTGATCCAATAGCTTGAAGAGCTGTTGATCGAGGATCGCCGATGCTTCACCGACAGTTTCATAATACTCCAGGCTCGGGGTTTCAATGAACCGGTAACCCCAAAGCTTCATGGCCTGTTCCATTTTCTTCTTCGTCTGATCTTTGATCTCATATAAATCAGGAAATGTATCTCTCATTCCCAATGGCTTCTCGAACATAAATAAATTCGTCATAAGAACCACCTTTGGCGTATTAATTCATCTATTTTTCCCTTAACGGGGGATTGTTACTACTTCTCGATTATTCAGAAATCCTTTAGTTCGCTAATGTGCTAATAAAATAAAGTTATTTGTAGTGTAGCGTTTCTTTTTTTATTCGTCAACCGTTTTGAAGGGGGAATTGTCGGGGGAGTGTTGCAGGGAGCGAAAGGTTATGTGGGGGCTTTAGTCATTTGACGTTTTTAACATATATCGGCCATTCCAGAAATATCGGCGACAAAATGAAATACCTCACAAATAACCAATCTATCTGCCATTCGACAAATTCCGCCACACTTCCTGCCCCGTTTCACAAAAATAAAAAAAGGCAAAGACAGAATCCACTCTATCTTTGCCTTTTCCCTTATTCTTCTTTATTCAACCCATAGATGCTGTCTTCCCGCCAACGGTCGGCCAACTCGTCTTTCGTATAGATGACTTTCATCGGGTTCCCACCGACGAAGGCCCCTGCCGGCACGTCTTTATGTACGAGGGTACCTGCTGAGACGATGGCACCATCGCCGATCTTCACGCCCGGTAACACCGTCGTGTTGGCACCGATCATCACTTCCGATCCGATCTCCACCTCACCCAGGCGGTACTCTTTGATCAAATATTCATGGGCAAGGATCGTTGTATTATAGCCGATGACCGTATTCCGTCCAACGGAAATCTTCTCCGGAAACATCACATCCAGCATCACCATGAGGGCGAAGGACGTGTGTTCACCGATGTTCATCCGTAGAAACGTCTTGTAAAGCCAGTTTTTCATTCCTAAAAATGGCGTGTAACGGGCAAGCTGGATGACGATGAAATTTTTGACGACCTTCCCGAATGGTACGGTTTTGTACACATGCCAGAGGGAATTTGCTCCTTCAACAGGATAGCGGGTCGTCCGTCTCATACAGTCGGGGCCCCCACGATTGCTAGTAAGTCCTTCATATTTTCAAGCATGAAGTCCGGTTCATAGTGGGCAAGATGTTCTCTTCCCTTGGCACTCCAGGCAACACCAGCCGACAGGACGCCTGCATTTTTTCCGGCTAAAATGTCGTGGTGATTGTCTCCGATCATGATGGCTTCAGAAGGGGAAGATCCCAATAGCACCAATGCTTTTTCAATCGGTTCTGGATGGGGCTTCGCGTTCTCCACCTCATCAAGGGTGATGATGACGTCAAAGAACGGACGAAGATTCATCAAATCCAATCCTTTCAATACCACATCACGGACCTTCGTCGACACGATCGCCAATTTGTATCCATTGTCGTAAAGGGTCTTCACGGTTTCATAGACTCCCTCGAACTCTGTCACGAGGGCATCATGATGCTCGTGATTGTATGCACGATAGTGAGCACACATTTCTTCCATCTTATCGGGATCCAATCCACCGAAGGACTCTTCAAGTGGCGGTCCCATAAAAGGATGGACGTCCTCTTCCTTGTATTGCCCCGGATAATAATGATTCAATGTATGCAAAAAGGATGAAATGATCAGATCATTCGTGTTGATCAGTGTCCCATCCAAGTCAAATAGAATTGTTGTAATCCTGCTCATAATGCAGCTCCTTTTCTTTCTTAGCATCAACTTTATTCCAAATATACGCCACCAGCATGGTTAACAGGATGGCGGTCACCAGCCTGATCAAAAGAAGCGGCAGTACAGGTATGCCAAGGGGGATGAAGATCAATGTATCCTCCACCACTGCGTGACATGCCACTAAAAAGAGGAAAGCGATCGTGACATCTTTCTTACTGACCCCATCTTCCTTGACCGCCTGGATCATGACACCCGCCCCGTAGGCGAGACCGATGACGAGTCCCGCCACCATCGTCGTCGACGTATTCTCATTCATTCCGAGGGCCCGTGTAGCAGGGGACATCCAGCGGGAAAATGCGTCCATCCATTTCAAATCTTTCATCACCTGAATGATGATCATCAGAGGAATGACGATCATGGCCAATTGAAGGACACCGAACCCTGCTTTTTCAAGGCCAAGCAAGACGATCTCTCCCCATCCATCGGGCTCCGCCTGTTGTGGGGGCATCATTCCATACTTGGCAATATCAGATCCCCCGCTCCATACGAGATTGATGATGACGGCAGACAGGAGTGCAAGTCCGATTCTCACCGTGACAATCAGCCAGATCTTCACGCCCACTTTTGACGCGACCGTCGATTCAATGAAAAGATTATGTGAGAAAGACAGCATCACCGCAATGATGAATACTTCCTTCACCGTTAAATCAAGGGACAAAATCCCTCCGATCCCTGCGTATAGGTTAAGGAAATTCCCAAGGACAAGGGGAATCGCCGCATCACCAGAAAGACCGAGAAGCCTCATGAATGGCGAAATTTTCTCCATGATCCAAGGCAGGACCGGAGTGTATTGCAGCAAAAAGACGATCAGCGTGATGGGGAAAATGACTTTCCCCAACGACCACGTTGTTTTCAATCCTGAGAGTCCCCCATTTTTCAAAGATGACATCCACATACTTCCCTCTCCCCTTTTATTATGCGTTCACTGTATCTGTCTTTTCATCGTATGCCTTTTGGGCAAGACCTGCTTTTCTTCTGTAAACGAACACAGCAATCGCGGCAATGATCAGGACGATGGAAATCACTTGAGCGAATCGTAAAGATCCGAGCATCAGACTATCCGTCCTCAGTCCCTCTACATAGAATCGTCCGATCGAATACCATACTACATACACGAGGAACAATTCTCCCCGACGCAGCCAGTCGGCTTTTCTTCTCAGGATAAGAAGGAGGATCAACCCTGCGAAACTCCAAAGAGATTCATATAAGAAGGTAGGCTGGTAATACGCACCGTCAATGTACATTTGATTGATGATAAAATCAGGAAGCTTTAAACCTTCAAGGAATGAGCGTGACACTTCACCACCGTGGGCCTCCTGGTTCACAAAGTTCCCCCAGCGTCCGATCGCCTGACCGAGGATGATGCTTGGTGCGGCGATATCCGTCAGTTTCCAGAAAGACAACCCTTTAATTTTCGCAAAAACAACAGTGGTGAGGACGGATCCGATCAACGCACCGTGAATGGCAATCCCGCCATTCCATACTTTGATGATATCCCCGGGGTGATCGGCGTAATAATCGTCCCACTCAAAGGCAACATAATAAATCCTGGCACAGATAATGGCGATGGGAATCGCCCAGACGAGCAAATCGATGAAGGTATCGGGATGAAGACCTAAACGCTTGCTTTCACGAATGACTAAGTAAAGTCCCAGTGCAATTCCAAGTCCGATGATGACTCCATACCAGTGTACCTGGATCGGACCGAGTGAAATGGCAATAGGATCGATTGGCGTAATATTCTCGTTCATTGTGTCTCTCCTTTTTTATTATATGTAAAGCTTAGATATCTTCATTCTCCCCGTCTTCAATCACATCAGCCAGACGGTTTGTAAACTGTTCGGCGGCATTGACGCCCATTCGTTTCAGGCGGAAGTTCATGGCAGCCACTTCGATGATGACGGCAAGATTTCGTCCCGGGCGGACCGGCACGGTATATTTCGTAATATCCGTATCGATGATTCTCATTGTCTCTTCTTCCAGTCCAAGGCGGTCATATTGTTTCGTTTTATCCCACAGTTCAAGATTGATGCACAGGGTAATGCGTTTGTAGTTTCGCACGGCTCCGGCACCGAACAGCGTCATCACATTGATGATCCCGAGTCCCCGGATCTCAAGGAGATGTTCGATCAACTCAGGAGAACTGCCAATCAACGTATCCATATCTTCCTGTCTGATTTCCACGCAATCATCGGCGACAAGGCGATGCCCTCTTTTCACAAGCTCAAGGGCGGTTTCACTTTTCCCGACACCGCTTTTTCCGGTGATCAATACACCGACCCCGTAGATGTCGACCAATACACCATGGATGGCCGTAGTAGGAGCAAGCTTACTTTCCAAGTAGTTCGTCAGTCTTGAAGAAAACCGTGTCGTTTTCATGGAAGAACGCATGACAGGGACATCATAACGATTCGCTGCTTCCACCAGCTCATCCGGTATCTCCAGGTCTCTTGAAATAATGATACCAGGGGTGATATCTGTACAGAGCGCTTCCATCCTGCGCTTGCGTTCTGCTTCATCCAGCAATTCGAGGAAGGATAATTCGGTTTTCCCCAGTAATTGAATCCGTTCGGCGGGATAGTAGTTGAAATACCCGGCAATTTCTAGGCCGGGACGGGAAATATCACTCGTCGTAATCGGTCTATGTAAACCCTCTTCGCCGCCGACAAGCTCCAATTTAAACTTCTCGACGATATCTTTTGTGCGAACTTTAGCCAAAAGTAGCTCCTCCTTCACGTTACACTCGCTTCATATTTATAAGCGTACTCTAACCTATTTTAGCAATAATGGAGAAAAGCGCAAGGAGGCTTGCTTATCCACAAAGACTGATTGAGTTTGGGGATGAGAAGGTGGGTTTTTTAAGATGGTTTACGCAAAAACAGTTCGTTAATATCATAATATCTGCTATGGCTCTGTCATCCAACATGTGCTGGCTGGTGATGGGAACTGCTGCGCTTTCCGCGGACGTACGGCCGAGCCTCCTCAGCTTCGCTTCCGGGGTCTCAGCACTCCCGTTTTCCGCAGGAGTCTACGAAATTCCCTTCACCATCTATATTAGATATGAGGGACAGAGCTAAAAAGGGAATTATATACATACTACGATTGGTCGTTGAAGACTTTTAAATCAGGATTCTGAAACCGTCTAGGTGCCGAGATTTGTCTTTTGAAAAACTCAACATATGTGTTGATTGGAGCGGAAGGTGCTCGACTCCTGCGGGAATTGCGGGAAAGGTGAGACCCCGCAGGGTAGAGCTAGAGGAGGCTCAACTCACGCCCCGCGGAAAGCGAGCACCTGGAGCGGAAATCAACCACTACTCACCTCTTCAAAAGTAAAAAAGTTTATGAAAACATCAAGAAAAGCGCAGCCATTTGCTACGCTTCTGAGAATGCTTTGATGATCGACATGATCTCTTTATGGGTGGAGATGGAATCAAGTACCTTGAAGTCATGTTCAAGACTGTGGTTGACCCCTTTGATCAGATGCATCTCCAGGCGGGGATTTTTTTTAAGTTCAATGAATCGCCCCTCATCATGGTGACGGTCCTCGTCCCCGACGATACAGAGACCCTCCTGCTTACTATTCAACATAGCCTGAAAGATTTCATCCTCTTTCAATAAGGGGGTCAACCAGATGAACTTGGCATCCTGCACGGACTCCCTTCCCGCTTCATTCCCCAAAGCCAGTGTCCCGAACGACTTAGCCACTATGTGGATATGTGGATAGGCATGATGTTGTAACACCTTATCGATGATTATATTTACATCGTGCTTTAAAGCATCATCCACCTCTTCCACAGAAAATGTTTCGTAGTTGGCACTCGAATATTGATAGTTAACATGCAGCACGTCAAAATTTTTCTCCAGATAAATACCTGTCGAATAATGAAGCAAAGGTGCCTGCACGGTGTAACCAAGTCCCGGCAAGAGGATGGCAATCCCTTCAACCTTTTTTCCTTTGGATAACAATGTGTATGGGACATCGATTTCCCCATACCCCTTTATCACACCCGCTGTCATTTTCATATGATCCTCCCTCCTCTTTCCAAGTATTTCTATTTTAAAATTAAAAACCCCTTTTTTAATCACAAAAAAACTCCGGCATGAGAAAACCGGAGTCCTTCTGTATTATTTCTCTTTCATCGGGTCGAGAACCGCTTTTTGGATGACCAAATTGGCAAGTGACAAAATGATCGATGCCAGAATGGCCATGCCGAAACCCGAAAGTTCAAAACTGCTTCCCATCAGTCCATCCGTCAGTAATAACGTGATGGCGTTGATGACGAATAAGAAAAGTCCCAATGATAAAATCGTGACCGGCAATGTCAGGATGATCAAAATGGGTTTCACGAGCACATTCAGAATCGACAGGATAAAGCTCGCTCCAATTGCAGCCCCGATCCCCGACACTTCGAACCCGTCAAAAAAGCCGGCTAATGCAATAAAGATCACTGCATTGATTAAAATTCCAATAATCCATCTCATTATCTGATGGCTTCCTCCTCATGTGGCAGCACGAAGGCCAATAAACCATATACGACAGCCAGTGGGAAAAATCCCGTTGGAATGAGCAGGATGATGAAGATCACCCTGAGAATCGTTGAATCAATCCCTGCATAACGGGACAATCCTCCAATCACCCCGGCAAGCTTACGGTCAGACCTTGATCGTGCTAATCGTTTTTTCATCGTTATTCCCTCTTTCTCATCTTATGCGTTGTCCTTATTAACATTCTTCTGTTCATGTTTTTTTATGAGGACAGATCCTGCTTTTGTTTCCGCAAAAAGATGAAGCTTATCGGCTGAGTCAGTCTTACGGCTGAATCGGATCGATTTCTGCACCACTTCATTTTTTTCCTCTAATACATCAATACCCTGAAGTTCCACCTTGAAACTACCGAAATTTGATTTGGCTTCCCCGGATATATTGATGTTTTCAGGAACAAACAAATCAATATTGCCCGTCACTGTTTTCGCGTGTACTGTATCTGATTTCTCCCCGGTCAGAGCACATACGATATTCCCATTCAGGGATTGAACATCCAAAGAGGAGATATCTCCTTCAACGTGCACCTTGCCATTAATGGATTCTGCCTCCACATGATCCGCTTTAGCGGTCAGAATGGAGATCGCACCGTTAGACGTTTCGACTTCCGCTTTCTTAGAAGTCAGACGGTCGATCTGGATTTTCCCATTGGCAGCCTTGGCACGGAGGTCTTGCACATCTAAATTCCCCGCTTTTAACCCACCATTGAATAAACGGACAGAAATCCTTTTATACTGGTGTTTAGGGATATATAACTTAGAGTCAACCTTCATCCATTTTAGTTGCGTGGAGTAATAGAGCGTATCCCCGTCAACGGCAAAGGACGTATTCTCCATAAACTGCTTTCTCGCTTCTTCATAATCTTCCGTACGATACACCTTGGCTTCACATTCCACCCGGACTTCTTCGCCATCCCACGGAATAAGCTCCACTTTTCCGTTAGCGACATCGATGTCAATTTTTTCAAAGTCTGTATTCGGCTGCTGGTACACATGGGACAATTCCACCGATTGATTCCATTGAAAGTCGAAGTCGAAATTTTTGATTTTGTGCAGTGCTGAATTCATGAAATCCATAAGCTTATCTTTCGGATTACCTGCATGAGACGTGTGCTCTTTTTCTTCCTTTTTATCATCTTGGAAGATGGATACAAATTCATCAAGGAAATCCTTCTCTTTTTTTGGCTTTGATGTATGCGGCTTTTCATCAAGTGCTTCCAGTAATGCCACAGCTTCCTGTGCAGAAATCGTTCCATTTTCCAACATATCCAAAATGCGTTTACGTTCTTCATTCATACTCTTTCATCCCCTTTATTGATTATAAAAGTACTTTGATGCCCTTATACACATTCCAAATGACCACGACAACACTAAGTAATATAGCTAAACCGATCATGATGACAGTAAAGACCGGCAATCCTGCACCACTTGCGAAAACCCCCATATCCATAACCAAACCTGCGAACACCAGGGGAACCGCTATGACCGGTAACAAGTGTGATAAAAACGCTGATTTGGCGTCCTTTTTCACGTGTGGATTGTCTGATACGAAATAGACGATCAAGGGAAAAAGGAAGCCGGCAAAAAATATACTAAAATAGCATAGAGCTGACAGTACCTTATTGGTCTCCATCTTCATCATCTCCTCTACTATTATTTACGATACGCTGGGCAAAAAGTTTCAATGCATTTGTTATAATCTTATTTTCTCATATGGGAAGTGTGCCTAGACTCCATCTGGAGGCTGAGTTTGGGTAGGTATGGAGAGGTGTTTTTCTATTTCAGGATGAATCATGCCCAGATACTCTTAATGAAGTGAGTGGTAGTTGATTTCCGCTGCAGGTGCTCGCTTTCCGCGGGGCTGGCGGTGAGCCTCCTCGGCTTCGCCTGCGGGGTCTCACCTGTCCAGCGTTTCCCGCAGGAGTCGAGCACCTTCCGCTTCAATCAACTTGCCAAGCATGTTCTTTTAACCTGAAACTCAGTCATAAGTCACCATTTAACAAGAGTGCTCTTACACACTCTCCCCCTTCTTACTAAAATAGTAATGATGAAGTTAAAACTCACTGCCTTATTCATTCTTCGAAAAAAGAGAGATGCACAATGCATCTCCCTTTATGTTTAATTAGTAACTTCTTCTTTTTCGCGGATTTTCTTTTTCATGCGTTCTCGATCGCGTTCCAGGACGGGTTTCAGGTATTTCCCTGTGTAGGAACCTTTTACTTCTGCCACTTTTTCAGGGGTGCCGGTTGCGACGATTTTACCGCCTTTGTCCCCGCCTTCCGGTCCAAGGTCCACCAGGTAGTCGGCTGCTTTGATGACATCGAGATTGTGCTCGATGACAAGGACGGTGTCCCCGTTTTCAACGAGTCGTTGAAGGACGACTAGGAGACGGGCGATGTCATCGACATGAAGTCCTGTCGTTGGTTCATCGAGGATGTAGAGAGAGCGGCCTGTCGAACGGCGATGCAATTCGGACGCCAGTTTCACACGCTGGGCTTCCCCACCGGATAATGTAGTGGCCGGCTGCCCCAATGTGATGTAGCCAAGGCCCACATCAAAGATGGTCTGCAGTTTACGTTTGATCTTAGGGATATTTTCAAAGAATTTCACTGCATCTTCGACGGTCATCTCAAGGACGTCGGAGATATTTTTATCTTTATATTTCACTTCAAGGGTTTCACGGTTGTATCGTTTTCCATGGCAAACCTCACACGGTACGTATACATCCGGCAGGAAATGCATTTCAATCTTGATGATCCCGTCTCCGCGACACGCTTCACAGCGGCCACCCTTGACGTTAAAGCTGAAACGTCCCTTTTTATAACCACGAACTTTTGCTTCGTTGGTGGTGGCAAATACATCGCGGATATCGTCGAATACGCCGGTGTACGTAGCCGGATTGGATCTCGGTGTACGTCCGATCGGTGATTGATCGATATCAATGACTTTATCCAGATGTTCTATTCCCTTCACTTCTTTATGCTCACCAGGCTTTGATTTCGCATTATGAAGCTTTTGAGCAAGTGACTTGTGGAGGATTTCATTGATCAATGTACTCTTCCCTGATCCCGATACCCCGGTCACAGCTGAGAAGATCCCTAAAGGCAGCTTAACTTTGACGTTGTTCAAGTTATTTGCCTTCGCACCCACAATTTCAAGGTAACGCCCGTCAGGCTTGCGTCTTTCCTGTGGAAGGGGGATGAACTTCTTCCCGGACAAATATTGACCGGTTAATGAGTTAGGATCGTCCATTACTTCCTGTGGTGTCCCTGCTGAAATGACTTCTCCACCATGGACCCCCGCTCCCGGCCCGATATCAATCAGATGATCCGCAGCCATCATGGTGTCTTCATCATGCTCCACAACGATCAACGTATTACCGATTTCACGCATATTCTTTAACGTATCAATCAGTCTATCATTATCCCGCTGGTGCAAGCCGATGGACGGTTCATCCAGGATATAAAGTACCCCGGTCAGACGGGAACCTATTTGAGTGGCCAGGCGAATCCGCTGGGCCTCCCCTCCCGAAAGCGTCCCTGCCGCACGGCTGAGTGTCAGGTATTCAAGACCTACATTCATAAGGAAACCAAGTCGTTCACGAATTTCCCTGAGTATCAGGTTGGCAATCTTCATATCTTTTTCAGATAGTTCAAGTTTATGGAAGAACTGCTCTGCTTCTTCAATCGAAAAAGCCGTCACTTCGCCAATATGAAGGGAATCCACTTTCACAGCGAGGCTCTCTTCTTTCAAGCGATGACCGTTACAGGCAGGACAGTCCTGCTGCGCCATGTACTTTTCCATCTGCTCCCTGATATAATCCGAGCTCGTTTCACGGTAGCGACGCTCCACATTGGGAATGACCCCTTCAAAGCGAAGATAGTTTTCCCGGACCTGGCCGAAATCGTTCTCGTAGCGGAAGTAGATTTCATCTTTACCGGATCCGTAAAGGACCTTATCCATTTGATGTTTCGGGATGTCCTTCACGGGGATATCCACGGGAATCTCATAATGGTCACATACTGCTTTCAGCAGGGAAGGATAATATTGAGAACTTGTCGGTTCCCACGGGGCGATCGCATGCTCATCGAGGGTGCGGTCCCAATTCGGGATGACGAGTTCTTTATCCACCTCAAGCTTGGTCCCCAGTCCGTCACAACTCGGGCATGCCCCGAACGGACTATTGAAGGAAAACATCCTTGGTTCAAGTTCCGTGATGGAGAATCCACAGTATGGACAAGCATGATGTTCACTGAATAGAAGCTCATCTTTCCCGATGACATCGATGATCACCTGACCATCCGCCAGTCTCAGTGCCGTTTCAAGGGAGTCGGAGAGGCGCGCTGCCACTCCTTCCTTCACAACGATCCGGTCGATGATGACTTCGATGGAGTGCTTCTTATTTTTCTCCAAAGAGATTTCTTCACCAAGGTCCTGTACTTCGCCATTGATGCGGACACGTACGAACCCCTGCTTCTTGATGTCTTCCAGTGTCTTGACATGGGTGCCTTTTCTGCCCGAAACGACGGGTGCAAGTACTTGCAGCTTCGTTCTTTCAGGATACTCAAGGACCCTGTCCACCATCTGTTCAATCGTCTGGGAGGTGATTTCGATCCCGTGATTGGGACAGATCGGTTTTCCGACCCTCGCAAACAACAGACGAAGATAATCATAAATCTCTGTTACAGTTCCAACTGTTGAACGGGGATTGCGGCTCGTCGTTTTTTGATCGATGGAAATTGCCGGTGATAACCCTTCGATGGCGTCGACATCGGGCTTATCCATCTGACCGAGAAATTGACGGGCATAAGCAGAAAGGGATTCAACATATCGTCTCTGTCCCTCTGCATAAATGGTATCAAAGGCCAGGGAAGATTTCCCCGAACCCGATAGTCCGGTCAATACGACCAGTTTATCCCGTGGGATATTGATATCTATATTTTTTAAATTATGAGCCCTAGCTCCTTGTACGATTATTTGATCCTGCGCCATAATTCGTTCATCCTTCCGCCTTGAGCTCAAGAATGGTATCACGAAGCTGCGCGGCACGTTCGAAGTCCAGTGCCTTGGCCGCGTCCTTCATTTCCACTTCCAGGCTAGCAATAAGTTTTTGTCGCTCCGGTTTAGACATATTTGAAACCTTTGTCTGCTCTCCTTCATAAACCCCTGCTTCTTCAGCGGCATGAGTCGCCCTGATGACATCCCTGATTTCTTTTTGTATGGTCGTCGGGGTCACGCCGTGCTTTTCGTTGTATTCTTGTTGTATCGTCCGGCGACGGTCGGTTTCATCGAGTGCCTTTCTCATGGAGTCAGTGATTTTGTCTGCGTACATAATGACTCTTCCGTTACTGTTACGGGCGGCACGGCCGATCGTCTGGATCAGGGAGCGTTCCGAACGCAGGAAGCCTTCTTTGTCAGCATCCAATATGGTGACAAGTGACACTTCAGGTATATCCAGACCTTCCCGGAGTAAGTTGATTCCGACTAACACGTCATATTTGCCCAAGCGCAGATCCCGGATGATTTCGATACGTTCCAACGTCTTGATTTCAGAGTGAAGGTACTGGACTTTGATCCCGATTTCCTTCAAATAGGCAGAAAGATCTTCTGACATTTTTTTCGTTAACGTGGTAACGAGAACCCGCTCGTTTTTCTCGATCCGTTCATTTATTTCACCCAGAAGGTCATCTATTTGACCTTCAATCGGTCGCACCTCGATGACCGGGTCAAGAAGTCCCGTCGGCCGGATGATCTGCTCGACCATCTCAGGAGTATGCTCCAATTCATATGGTCCCGGCGTTGCCGAAACATAGAGAAGCTGCTTGGTTTTCTTCTCGAACTCTTCAAAGCGGAGGGGCCGATTGTCCATGGCTGAAGGCAGACGGAATCCATGATCCACAAGCACTTTTTTACGGGCCTGGTCCCCGTTGAACATCCCCCTGATCTGAGGCAGCGTCACATGGGACTCGTCCACTACGATCAGGAAGTCATCCGGGAAATAGTCCATAAGCGTATATGGAGTCGACCCCGATGGGCGTAATGTCAGGTGGCGGGAATAGTTCTCGATCCCTGAGCAGAAACCCATCTCCCTCATCATTTCCAGGTCATACCGGGTTCGCTGTTCCAGCCTCTGAGCTTCGAGCAGCTTGTTCTCTTCCTTCATGATCGCCAGCTGTTCTTCCAGTTCTTTTTCAATATTCTTGATGGCAACCTGCAATTTCTCTTCTCGGGTTACGAAGTGGGAAGCAGGGAAGATCGCGATATGGTCACGGTCACCCATGATTTCGCCGGTGAGGGCATCCACTTCACGTATCCGGTCAATTTCATCCCCGAAAAATTCTACACGCATACAGTGTTCATCACGGGAAGCAGGGAAAATCTCCACCACGTCTCCGCGCACACGGAAAGTCCCGCGCTGAAAGTCGATATCATTTCGTTCATATTGGATATCCACAAGCTTACGGAGCAATTGGTTCCGTTCAATTTCCATCCCTGTTCTGAGGGAAAGGACGAGCTCACGATACTCTTCCGGATTACCTAAACCGTAAATACAGGACACGCTGGCAATGATGATGACATCTTTCCGTTCAAACAGGGAAGATGTGGCAGAGTGTCTTAATTTATCGATTTCATCATTGATGCTGGCATCCTTTTCAATGAAGGTATCGGTTTGCGGAACATATGCTTCCGGCTGATAGTAATCATAGTAACTGACAAAATATTCAACGGCGTTATCAGGGAAAAACTCTTTGAACTCACTGTAGAGCTGTCCCGCCAACGTTTTATTATGGGCGATGATGAGAGTCGGCTTTTCAACCTGCTTGATCACATTGGAGACAGTGAAGGTCTTCCCTGTCCCAGTTGCCCCAAGTAAGGTTTGATGCCGTTTCCCTTCATTTATACCTTGTACCAGCTTTTCTATGGCAAGGGGCTGGTCCCCCTCTGGTTTATATTTTGATTTGAGCTCGAATTGATCTTTCACCGTGAAACCTCCTATAATAAAGGACTGCTACCTTGTATTTACCTACTTATACCCATCTTAAACACTGCACATTCATTTATACACATTCTACCACATTTCCTCTCTTATTAACCAATAATAAGCGAACAAAAGTTCGTTTTTCTTTTTGAGGGACGGACCTCAAAACGATCTTTTTCAACATTGTGGATAACTTTCCATTTTGAGAAAGGAGATGTCAAGGATTTTACATTCGACAGAGCCATGAGGTTTCATCTTCTTTTTTCGACAGCATTCGAACATTTCTATGCACACCCTGTGTATAACTATGTGCATAAGTCGGGTTTTCTTGTGGAAAATGCTTAAACTTATGCACATTTCGTCAAATTTCTTGTGAACAAATCCTGTGTATTCGATTTCAAACTGTGAATAACCTTCGAAAATCCACTGTTATTCACATAATTCACTCTTTATCCACAATTCAATCATTCCCTCCCCACATTCCCTTCTTCATGAATTATTCATCTAGGCATATATCCAATAATTGATTGACTATTCAGTCTATTTTTCTATAAGCTTTTTAATAGATTCAGCTAAAATACATAAGCACAGGAGGAATGTATGAAAAAATCAAAATGGTTGAAAGTCGCAGGTAGTCTCAGTTTAACGGGGTTCTTACTAGGTTCCGCCATGACACCCTTGTCTCCATCACTTTCTTCTCAAAAAATTGCACGTGCTGCCACGGTGGATTCATCCGAATTGCAAAAAGCCTTCCGACAAGCCGCTCAAGAATTTGACGTACCCGTTGAAATACTCCTTTCAGTGGGTTATAACATGTCGTTATGGGAGCATCATGAAGGAAAGCCAAGCGCTTCCGGCGGCTACGGATTGATGCATCTGACAGATGTCAATGTTGATGATTTGGAAGACCCTGACACATCGGTCAATCCGCTTCATATGTTTCTATCAGGAAAAGAAGACGTTCCCATGCAGGGGGTTGTAACAGAAGGAAAGCAAGCAGAAGTGTCTCTTTCAGATCCTAACTTTCACACACTAACAGCTGCGGCGGACTTGCTCTCCCTCCCATCTGAAGATTTAAAGAAAGATAAAAAACAAAACATCCGGGGAGCTGCGGCATTACTTGCAAAGTATGCGAATCAGACAGTCGGTAAAACTCCGACTGGCCTTGACGATTGGTATGGGGCCGTTGCTAAATACAGTGGTTCTTCCGATGAGACAGGAGCAAGGGATTTTGCCGATCGGGTATATGAAACGATCAACAATGGAGCGGTGAAACAGACAGAAGATGGCTCTTCCATCCATCTCGCTCCAAAACAAATCACTCCCGATAAAGAAACCATCAATCCATTACACTTAAAATCAGACGGCGGAGAAAACAAGGCCGATTGTCCGAAAGGTCTTGCCTGCCATTTCGTCCCGGCAGCATACAAAAAAATCAATCATGACGGGACATTCTATGAGTGGTCTTACGGTAACTACGACAAAGCCAACCGTCCATATGATAACCAGGAAATCAAATACATCGTCCTCCACGATACGGAAATCAGCTATGATCTAACCAAAACTGTGTTTCAGAGGGAAACGACCCAGGCTTCCGCCCACTATGTGATCCGCTCTTCAGATGGCGATATCACTCAAATGATCGACAATAAAGATGTAGCATGGCATGCGGGTAACTGGTATTTCAATTCCAAGAGTATCGGGATCGAACATGAAGGAATCGCCATTGAAGGGGCAGACTGGTACAACGAGCAGCTGTATCATGCCTCCGCACGTCTAGTAAAGCATCTATCCAGGGAGTACAATATCCCATTGGACCGCGATCATATCATCGCCCATGATGAAGTGCCGGGTACATCCGCAGCCAGACAGTCCACCATGCACTGGGATCCGGGCCCATTCTGGGATTGGGCACATTATATGAAGATTTTGGGGGCACCCCTTGAGTCAGGGAAGAAGCAAAAAGACGTCGTTCAGATCAATCCAAACTTTGACAAGAACATGCCGGATCTTCAGACACCGACGGGTGAGCCTGTACCAAAGCAATCGGCAAACTTCGTCTACCTGTATAGTTCTCCAAGCTTTGACGCTCCCCTTATCAAAGACACGGCACTTCCGAATGCCCATCCTTTAGATGCGTCGAATTGGGGAAATAAAGCAGTGACAGGTCAAACGTTTTATAAGGCAGAAGATCAAGGAGACTGGACAGCGATCTGGTACGGGGCCCAAAAAGCATGGTTCTATAATCCAAAAGGAAAAAACACCACAAAAGGTTCTGGGATCGTCATCACCCCGAAAGAAGGAAAAACGGGCATCCCTGTTTACGGTTTGGCTTATCCCGAAGCTGAAGCATTTCCTGAAGGCATTCCGGTAAGAGGGATGGATGTGCTTCAATATACTCTCACCCCGGGGCAGAAATATGTCGCAACCGAGAAAGTGAAAGGAAGCTATTACAGCGCTCCCGTTTATACGTACAATCCGGAGACGACCCACAAGATCGTCTGGGGAGACGACGAATTTTACCTGATTCACCTCAATCACCGTCTTGCCTTTGTAAGAGCTGAAGATGTGGATGTTGTGGAGAATCCCAAACATAAGCACCACCATAAGCGATAAAAAAACAAGGCCGTCCCAAAGGATGGCCTTGTTTTTCGTCGTGCCTATGCACTTCTCTTCGCTTTTTTCATCATCCGGTCACTATACCAGAATCCGGCGGTGAGCGATGCGGCGTCTATGACTATGAGCAACCATGAATCCGTATATCCCTTTGACACTGAAGCCGCTATGAGAGCAACGGTCAGAATCAAACCGACATAATGATTATATGTCACCCTTGTGAACAGAACGACAAGCAATCCCGGTAAAAATAAGCCTAAAATAATTTTCGACACGTTCAACTCTCCTTGTAAATAAGGGAATAACACATATTCTACCGAAGTTTCCCCTATCTGGAAAGGGGGTTCTTACTCTTCAGCATCCCGGATCAGTTTCTGTGTCCGTTCTTTCAGCTCATGATGGGGGATGAATTTCTCCGACAGCATATCAGGAAGGATGTATTCGAGAAAGTATCGGACGCATTCCATGTCTTTATATTTTACGATCGTCGTCAGTGCCTCCTGATAAATTTCAATAAATAACGGTTCAGGATTCCCTTTTTGGATTTCTCCAAAGGATTCGTATAGAAGATCGATTTTATCTGCGACGGATAAAATCCTCCCTTCCAGCGTCTCGTCCTTTCCTTCTTTAAAACGTTCCCGGTACACTTCCTGGAATTGTGGGGGAAACTCCGTTGTGATGAATTTATTCACCATCTGATCCTCCACCTGGCTGAAGAGCTCCCGTAGTTTTCCTGAAGCATATTTCACAGGTGTTTTGATATCACCGGTGAACAATTCTGCGTAGTCATGGTTCAATGCCTTTTCGTAGAGGGCTTTCCAATCCAGCTCTTTCCCGTTCTGTTCCTCCACCGTCCCGAGAAACTGGGCGATTTTCGTTACTTTAAAGGAGTGGCTGGCCACATTATGTTCGTGGTATTTGAATCGACCCGGACAGCGGATAAGTGTCTCAAGATCTGATAAGCTTTTAAAATAATGATGAATTCCCATGGTATTCTCCTCTCACTGATTATCTTTACTTTATGAAAATAGTATCAAGGAGAGTCGGCCGATGCAACGATTGGTGGCTTATCCTTTTCTACTTCTCTTACTAATATGGTATTTTACGGAGGAATGATACGTGCGGATTGCCTGTCCACATTTTTTCAGGATAGCAAGGGGTGATAAAAACACCCCCTCATCAGATAAGGGAGTGTTTGTCACTTTATATGAGGCGTACGGATACGACGCCGGTGATGTTTTTCATTTTTTGTTTCACTTCAGCCTGTTCATCTTCCTTTAATTTCTGGTCAAGGTCGATCATGGTGTAGGCCCACGTGCTCTTACTGCGATTAATCATATCGGCGATGTTGACAGCATAACCTGAGAGGACCGTGGCAATTTGTCCCACCATGTTCGGGATGTTCTGGTGCATGACCGTCACTCTCATCTTCCCGCTGTAAGGAAGCTCGACGTCCGGGAGGTTGACCGCATGCTTGATATTCCCAGTTTCAAGATAGGTTTTCAGCTGTTTGGTGGCCATGATGGCACAGTTTTCTTCCGATTCGACGGTGGAAGCACCAAGATGAGGTACCGGCACGACATTTTCCATGGAGAGGACCCTTTGATTCGGGAAGTCCGTCACATATTTCCGGACGACTCCTGATTCCAGTGCACCGGCCATGGCGTCTTCTTCCACCAGTTCACCCCTTGAAAAGTTCAGGATCGTCATCCCTTTTTTCATTTTCCCAAATGCCTCTTTACTTACAAAGCTTGCCGTTTTGTCTGTCAAAGGGATATGCAGCGTGACAAAATCACACTCTGCCCACACTTCTTCAATATGATGGGCGCGCTTCACATCCTGCGATAAACGCCATGCAGCATCGACGGAGATAAAGGGATCGTAGGCAACTACATCCATCCCGAGGGCAAGGGCATCGTTGGCAACGAGGACACCGATCGCCCCCAAGCCGACGACCCCAAGCTTCTTCCCTTTGATTTCACTTCCTACGAATTCCTTTTTCTTCGCTTCCACCACACCCGGGACATCTTCTTCTGTTTCTTTTAACGAGTTTGTCCAGCCGACGGCAGAATACAGGTTACGGGAGGCAGCAATCAGATTGGCAAGGACAAGCTCCTTGACGGCATTGGCATTGGCACCGGGTGTATTGAAGACGACAATCCCCTTTTCCGTACAGAGATCGATGGGGATATTATTAACACCGGCTCCTGCACGGGCGATCGCCTTGACGGATACCGGGAAATCGTAGTCATGAAGGTTCTTCGATCTGACGAGGATCCCATCCGGATCCCCGTTCCCATTCAGATGATAGTTCAGGTCATCCTCGATCAGTGATAATCCGCTTTGACTGATGGCGTTGTACGTATTAATTGAAATCATTCTCAACATCCTCCTCGATCAGATTCAAATTTTCTCATGAAATCGACCAGCGATTCCACTCCTTCAAGTGGCATGGCGTTGTAAAGACTTGCCCTCATACCTCCTACGGAACGGTGACCTTTTAAAAATTCGAACCCTTCCGCTTTGGCTCCCTTTAAAAATTCGGCGTCCAGTTCTTCACTGCCCGTTGAAAAAGGAATGTTCATCAAGGAACGATTTTTCTCGGGTACAGGGTTGTGAAATAACGATGATTCATCAATACAGTCGTAAAGAAGAGCGGCTTTCCTCTCATTATGGGCCTGGATCCCTTCCACTCCGCCGTTCTCCTTCACCCATTCCAGTACGAGTTTCAGGACGTAGATGGAAAAGGTCGGCGGCGTATTGAAGAGGGATTCATGCTTCACATACGTTTCGTAGTTCAACATGGTCGGACAATTCCCAGGTGCCTTCCCGATCAGACTGTCGTGAATGATGGCCACGGTCACACCGGATGGGCCCAGATTCTTCTGGGCACCTGCATAAATGAGCCCGAAAGAGGAAACGTCTATTTTCTCAGACAGGATATGAGATGACATGTCGGCCACGAGGGGAATGCCTCCCGTATCGGGATACTCATGGAACCGGGTTCCCTCGATCGTATTATTGGATGTGATATGTACATAGCTCGCTTCTGGTGAAAAGTCCTCTGGTTCATAGTCCGGGATCTCAAATGGTTCTGAGGGAGACAACGTCCGTACCTTTCCCGCCTTCCCCGCTTCTTTTATGGCTTTCTTAGACCAACTGCCTGTTTGGATATAGGTCGCTTCCTGACCTTCACCCAGCAGATTAAGGGGGATCATGGAGAATTGCAGGGAAGCTCCCCCCTGCATGAAGATAACCTGATAATCATCAGGGATAGAAAGAAGATCCCGGAGCAACCCTTGTGCTTCTTCTATTATATTTTGAAAAGGGGCAGACCGATGACTCAATTCCATAACAGACATACCCGTTTCCCGATAATTCAATAACTCATCTTGAACCTTCTTCAACACCGGCTCAGGCAACACAGCAGGACCAGCAGAAAAATTATACACACGCTTCAACAACAGCACCACCAAAAGTTCAGAATTTTTCAACAGTATAATCCCGGGCAAGACTTTCGTCAATATCAGTAACCGATGATGAAAACGCTTAATAAGATTGTTTTTAGCCTCATGCGTGGTCATGGATGGATTCTTGCTGGTTTCATAAAAAAATCGACTTTCCCGCTTCATCCATGAAAGGCGAAGCGGAAAAGCCGATATTATTCTTATTATCCTGTTAAAATGTCTTCTTTAGGATAACGAATCTTCTCTTTGTCAGGACGAGACAGGGAAAACGCCAGTGTAAGTGGCCCGAGTTTCCCTGTGAACATCACAATGATGATGACCCATTTCCCTAACACGGAAAGGGATCCCGTTATCCCCATGGACAATCCTACCGTACCGAAGGCAGACACCACTTCAAACACAAGGGACAGGAACGACACATCGTGCTCTGTCATTTCCAAGAAAAAAAGAGCGGTGAAAACGAGTAGGACACTGATCATCGACAAGGCCAACGCTTTGAAAATATGCGCTTGATCAATCGTGCGCCTGAAGATACGGATATCTTTTTTCTCTTTTAAAAAGGCGATCATGCTCAATGAAATGACAACAAAAGTTGTCAGCTTGATCCCGCCACCTGTGGAAGCACTGCCAGCTCCGATGAACATCAGCAAGATGGTAAATAACAGCGTGGAGCGCTCCATACTTCCGTAATCAAGTGAGTTGAATCCCGCTGTACGGGGGGTGACAGCTTGAAAGTAGGAAGCAAATATCTTATCCGGAAGCGGCATCTGAGCCAGGGTGTTCGGGTTATTGAATTCCAGGACGAATATCATCATGAAGGCGATGACATTGATGAGGAAGGTTCCAATAACCATGATCTTTGTATGGAGGGATAGTTGACGGATCGTCTTTGATCTCCACAGATCCACCAGCACCGTGAACCCGATCCCTCCCAGTATAAATAGGAACGATATCGTCAGATTGATGATCGGACTTCCCACATATCCCATCAGACTGTCGGAAAACAGGGAAAAACCGGCATTGTTAAACGCAGATATCGAATGAAAGACACTGACGTACAAGCCCTTTTTCCATCCGAACTCCGGTACCCATTCCGTCGCTAATAACAGGACGGCAAAACCTTCTACGATAAAAGAGAATATAAATAAATATTTCACCAGCTTGATGACGCCGCCTACAGATGTTTGGTTCAACGCCTGCTGCAGGAGCAATCGTTCTTTGAATCCGATCTTCTTACCGAGCATCATGAAGATCAAGACCGCGAAGGACATGATCCCGAGCCCCCCGATCTGGATCAGGCTCATGACGACCACTTCTCCGAACAGAGTGAAAGCCCCACCCGTATCCACCACCGCAAGACCCGTCACCGTCATCGCGGAAGTCGTCGTGAACAATGCGTCGAGCCAGGAGATCTGATCAGTGGTGGCAAACGGAAGCTTTAAGAGCCCCATTCCCAGTATGATAAAAAATAGAAAGGTCACAACAAGAAGTTGCGGCGGACTTAACCGGATGACCTTTTTCTTCATTCTTATACACCTTCTTTTTCAAATCGGTTAATGTCCCGGTTATGACCGATAACGATCAGAAGATCCTCTATTTCCACCACTTCATCGGCAGAAGGGGAGACAATGACTTCTTCCCCTCGATGGATGGCGATGATATTACAGCCAAATTTGGCCCTGACATCGAGATCATTCAACGTTTTATTCGCTACCTTCTTTGAAGCATATACTTCTACGATACTGTGTTCTTTTGACAGTTCGATATAATCGATGATCTTTTCAGACGTGATATGATGGGCGATCCTTCTGGCCATGTCCCGCTCCGGGTGAATGACCTTATCCGCCCCTATCCGGTCCAGTACCTTCTGGTGATAGGAATTCGATGCTTTCACCCACACTTCCTTGACCCCTAATTCTTTGAGAAGGAGCGTGGTGAGAATACTTGCTTCGATATTATCACCGAAGGACACAATCACGTGATCGAAATTCCTTAAACCAAGTGATTTCAAAACCGACTCATCCATCGCGTTCGCTTGAACAGCATGGGTCGCAATATCGATATATTTCTGTACCACGTCGTGATGAATATCAATGGCCAGCACTTCCACATCCAGATCGGCCAGTTCCTGAACCAAATTTCCTCCAAATCTCCCTAAACCTATAACGGCAAACTGCTTTTTCATGATGAAATCCTCCAAAACCTTTTTTATAGCTTAACCAATTACTACCTGTTCATGACTTTACTCCCACATTAAAAAACGCAAAAAGACCACCAGGAACTAAGCCTGTGGTCATCTATTCCAGATCACAAGTATCATCCTCTCCCAATACGCTTACGGAGTTAGCTGACGGATTCGGGTCATGGAAGTGGCCCTACCTTTCAACAGAAAGGATTCACCCCTGAAACTAGTGGGTCCCCCGCTTCAATAAATGAATTAAGCGATAAAGAATATTCATTTGATGATAGATATATTACTCCTCTCCAGAGAGGTTGTAAATAGGTTTTTTTGTAAAAAATCCTGCCGAAAAAAACAGGTAAAATTATCTTCATTCATCCAACATTTACTGTTCGTTAAATAGGTTTGTACTTTCGTTATTCAGGGAATAGCATACATTAGTCGTACGAAAATTGAATCAGAAGGGAAGAAACGTCTATGGCAAGAATTTCATCCATCACCTCCTCAACGGAGGCTAATGAAAGTTCATCCGTTTCATCTAGTGATATAAAGCCCTGGATCAAGGGATTTGCACGAATTGGTTACATTTCAAGAGGGATCGTTTATATGCTCATCGGGGCATTATCCATAATGGCCGCACTCGGGATAGGAGGAAGCACCTCGGACTCGAGCGGTGCCTTTACGGCTGTCGCAAGCAAGCCGTTCGGTGAAGTCCTTCTCTGGATACTCGGAGTGGGCTTGATCGGAATTGTACTTTGGCGTCTCATTCAAGTAATCAAAGATCCTGAACATGTAAAAAACGGAGGAAAATCCATGTTCAGAAGACTGGCTAATCTGATCAGCGGAATTGCTTATGGTTCCTTGACCTATAACGCCATCGCCATTGCCATGCACGCCAAAAACTCTGGGTCCGGTTCAGGTTCCAAACAGACCCTGTCAGCCAAATTATTGGCACAGCCGTTCGGTCAATGGATCGTCGGGATTGTCGGCCTTATCATTATTGGATTCGCACTCTATGAAATTCATAAAGCTTATACCGAAAAATACACCGACAAATTCAAACGCCACGAAATGACGGAGAAAGAATGGGAACTCGGAAGAAAAACCGGGAAACTTGGACTGTATTCACGCGGTATCGTCTTCCTGCTGATTGGATACTTCTTTATCCAGACAGCCATCACGGCGGACCCGGATAAGACGAAGGGACTTGACGGGGCATTATCGGAGCTCGCTCAGCAGCCGTTCGGACAATGGTTGCTTGGAATCGTCGCAGTCGGATTGTTTTTATATGGTGTCTTCCAGATATTAAAAGGAAAGAACCGTCATTTGACGATTTATTAAAAAGAAGGAGCCGTCGAAAATGGACGGCTCCTTTTTCCTATTCATACTATCAACCTACTCCAGCACCGAACAATCCTGGTATAACAAATGTCCGGGCTCTTTCTTATATATCTGTGTGTATCGGTACGTTCTACACACCTAGAAAACATGCTCCATAAAGTAATGCTCCTCCAATTACGTAAGCGGGACTCACTTTCATTTTCTGAAGCAGCACATAGCTGCATACGGCAATCAAACCGGTTTGCACAATTCCGATCCCCTCATATGCATTCGTAAAAAATCCAATCGTCATGATCCCTAACAAAACAGCAATGGTTGGCCGAACCAAACTTGTCATCCGTTTTACCTTTGGTGAATCCTTGTATTTCATTAATAATCCAAGAAGCATGATCATCAATATCAAGGACGGGGCAACAGTCGCAAACACTCCTATACCTGCGCCAAGAATCCCCCCCTGCTGATAACCTATATAACCGGCCATTTTAGTGGCTATAGGTCCAGGCAGGGCATTTCCAAGCGCAAGGACTTCACTGAATTCGTTAACAGTCAGCCACTCGTAGCGATCGACTACCTCATTTTCCACAAGTGGAATGGAGGCTGGTCCCCCCCCATATCCCAATATCCCGGGAATGAAAAAGGCTAAGAAAATATGGATATAAATCATGATGCTTTCACCTGCTTTTCCTTAATTGGATTTCGGGCAAGTAGGGCAAACCCCAATAATGCACCAATCACGATAGCCGGGTGAACTCCTAAAACAGAAAGTAATAGTATACTTCCCGCCAACAGAACAATGGTCACTTTCCACCCCATATTTTTTTGAGATTTTTTTACAAAGTCCCATGTTAATACTCCAAGCATCACACCTACTACTGGAACCACTGCGCTTGCCATTCCTTGCACCCAATTCTTGTCTTTATAGGTGTTCAGAACCGTAAGGAGTAAAACCATTAGCACAATGGTGGGGATGATCGTCGCTAACACGGCATTCATCATCCCCAGGAATCCACCGACCCGAAAACCGATATACCCCGCCATCTTGGTTGCGATTGGTCCCGGCAGGGCATTCCCCAATGCCAGTACATCAGAGAAGTCATCATCATTCATCCATTTGTACTTCTCCACCACTTCTTTGTGTACTAGAGGAATAGAGGAAGGTCCCCCTCCGAATCCCAACATTCCCACTCGAAAAAAAGCAAGAAATATATGCAATTGCTTCATGATGCCACCCCCTCTTCCACTCAATCAATAACTATTCATCACCAAGCTGAAACCGCTCCATCTGTTCTCGACTCGGTACCACCCATCAGAACCCCTGAAACGGGATCTCGCCAAATGATTTGACCCCTTCCGAAAGCCCCTGAATCTGTCGCCACTTGAATATGATGCCCCCTCCTCGCTAATGCCTGAGCAATGTAATTTGGAAAATCCGGTTCAACGAGTACTTCCTTATCCTTTACCCATTGCCACCTTGGTGCATCCAATGCAGCTTGCGGATTTAAGTGGAAATCGATCGTATTCATCACTACTTGGAAATGTCCTTGAGGCTGCATATACCCACCCATTACACCGAATGGACCTATCGCCTCTTCTCCTTTCGTCAGAAATCCTGGAATGATCGTATGATATGTTTTCTTTCCGGGTTTGAGTGCATTGGGGTGTTCTGCGTCCAGTGAGAAATCATGCCCTCTGTTCTGCATGGAAATACCGGTACCCGGAATTACAATACCTGACCCGAACCCCATATAGTTACTTTGAATGAAGGAAACCATATTCCCTTCATCATCAGCTGTGGCCAGGTAGACCGTTCCACCTTTTTGGGGCTGATATTCCTTTGGTATGATCGCTTCTTCCTCAATCATTTCACGCCTCGAGCTTGCGTACCCTTCGGATAACAAGTGTTCCACAGAAACCGGCATTTCTTTTTCTTCTGTGATAAACGCTTTCCCATCGGTAAAGGCAAGCTTCATGGATTCGATTTGCTTGTGATATGTCTCGACTGCGTCTTTTTCTGATAAATGGAAGCCCTGCACGATATTCAGTCCCATCAAGGTCACAAGTCCTTGACCGTTAGGAGGAATCTCCCAAACATCGTAGCCTTTGTAGTTTGTTGAAATCGGGGTCACCCATTCCGCTTTATACTCTGAAAGATCTTCCTTTGATAAGTAACCACCACACCTCTCGACAAAAGAAGACATTTTTTCTGCGAGCTCTCCCCTATAGAAACTCTCTCCATTTGACTCTGCAATCAACCTGAGAGTCCGGGCATGACCCGGTGATGACCATATCTCTCCAATATGAGGGGCCCTCTCATTGGGGGCGAATGTATCAAACCACGGCTGGAATTTTTTATCATCTTTAAATAATTCCCGGAGTTTCTTGTAGGCCAACCCCCAATACTTGCCAAGTACAGGACTGATTGGATACCCTTCTTCCGCATATCGAATCGCTGGCGCCAGCACCTCATTCAATGGAAGCTTACCAAATTTCCCAGACAGCTCCGCCCATGCTGAAGGGGCACCTGGAACAGTTATAGGGACAGCTCCATGCACAGGCATCCCTTCATGTCCTTTCCTTTTAACATCTTCAATGGAAATACTTTTTGGAGAAGGTCCGCTTGCATTCAAACCATGTAGTTCCCCTTTTACCCAAACCAGGGCAAAGGCATCGCCGCCGATTCCATTGGATGTAGGTTCAACTACTGTCAGTGCTGCCGCAGTCGCAATCGCAGCATCAATCGCATTTCCGCCCTTTTGTAAGATCTCCAATCCAGCTTGAGATGCAAGCGGCTGTGAAGTAGCCACCATCCCTTTTTTCGCAAAAACGGTATTGCGTATTGAAGAATACGGTTGATATAAATGATCCATCTTCATAATAGTTCACTTCCTTTTTCCACATGATGACACGCTACATAATGTTGATCTCCCATATCACGCCAAACCGGCTTCTTTTGCTTGCATACCTCTGTAGCAATCGGACAGCGTGTATGGAATGTACATCCCGAAGGAGGATTTGCCGGATTTGGAATTTCCCCTACCAACCGGATCCTCTTCCGATTCCTCTCAATCGATGGACGGGGGATGGCTGACAATAGTGCTTTAGTATAAGGGTGCAATGGGTTTTCGTAAAGCTGTTTGGCAGATGCCAATTCAGCTGTGTTGCCTAAGTACATCACCATTACCCGATCACAGAAATAACGCACCACCCCGAGATCATGAGAGATGAATAAATAGGTTAACCCGTATTTTGACTGGAGAGTCTTTAATAATTTCAGAACTTGCGCCTGCACAGACACATCCAGTGCAGAAACGGCTTCATCACAAATAACAACAGAGGGATTCAATGCTATGGCCCGGGCGATTCCTATCCTTTGGCGTTGTCCCCCACTGAATTCGTGTGGATAACGGTCATAATGCTCTTCTTTCAACCCGACTTCTTTAAGCAACTCGGTTACCTTCTCTTTTCGACTCTTGCTGGACAACTTCGTATGCATGATAAACACTTCTTCAAGAGCATCCCCTATACGCTGCCTTGGATTGAGGGAAGCATATGGGTCCTGAAAAATCATTTGCATTTGCCTCTTGAAGGGCATCCGGTTACGTTCAGATAAATGCTGAAGTTCCTGTTCGCGAAAGATCACCTTCCCCTCCGTCACAGGTTCCAATCCCAGAACTGCTCGGCCCAGAGTAGACTTTCCACAGCCTGATTCTCCGACTACACCTAAACTTTCACCCTCATACATTTCTAAACTGACATCTTCTACTGCTTTTACATGGCCTTGAACTCTTTTAAGTAATCCACCTTTGATCGGGTAGTATTTTTTTAAACTTTCTAACTTAAGTATGGACGATTTTTTGACGGTTGTCGGCACCTTCGTCTACCTCCTGTAGCCAGCATTTCACTTTGTGGTCTCCCGGCAAATCAACATCATTCGGAACTTGGGCGGCACACTTTTCCATCGCATAAGGACATCTGGGATGAAAGCGACACCCATTGATTTCTTCATTAATATTTGGCAGTGAACCAGGAATCGCCTCAAGTTCAAAGTCGGGGTCATCCAAATTGGGTACAGAATTCAGTAATCCCTTTGTATAGGGGTGCTGCGGGTTTTCAAAGATGGATTCTACTGAACCCTCCTCTACTTTTTCCCCTGCATACATGACCATCACCCGATCCGCAACTTCTGCGACTACCCCCATATCATGGGTAATCATCATGACGCCCATGCCAAGCTTATCTTTCAAATCCTGTATCAAATCCAGAATCTGAGCTTGAATGGTAACGTCCAGCGCAGTAGTAGGTTCATCCGCTATGAGTAACTGAGGGTGACAAGCGAGTGAAATGGCAATCATGACTCTCTGTCTCATTCCCCCGCTTAGCTCATGGGGATATTGTTTCATTCTTTTTTCAGGATAAGGAATCCCTACTTGTTTCAACAATTCAATGCCCTGTATATGAGCCTTTGATTTATTTAACTTATGATGTAATTTGAGTGGTTCTCTCAATTGGTATCCGATTGTCAATACGGGGTTAAGCGCCGTCATCGGCTCCTGGAAAATCATTGATATATCCTTTCCCCGTACTTTTCTTAATTCTTCTGAAGACAATCTGTTTAAATGTCGATCCTTAAATTCAATGCTCCCTTCCTTAATGAACCCGTTGCTTGGCAGGAGGCCCATTACGGAAAGTGAGGTAATGCTTTTTCCGCAACCAGACTCCCCTACAACACAGAGTGTCTCCCCTTTTTTAATCGAAAATGATACCCCCCGAACAGCAGACACTTCACCATCTGCTGTTCGAAAAGCTGTGACCAGGTTCTTTACAGATAATAGATCTTTTGTCATCTTTACCCCTACTCTCTGTAAACGTTGTATAACGACCATTGACCAGTCGGATCTAATGTAAGACCTTTTACAGATTGATCCGTTGCTGCCGTTACCACTCCATGATTCATGACGATGACCGGTGCATCCTTCACGAGTAATTTATTCGCCTCATCCAGTTTCTCAGCACGTACATTTTGATCAACATTTTCTCTCGATTCATTTACGAGTTTATCGAATTCAGGATTACTGTATCGGACTCGGTTGGACGAACCTACATTATCTGAATGAAAGTTTGGATACAATAGTTCACTTCCATCTGACGTTGTATTAGACCAGCCAAGGAACGTCATATCATATTTCCCATCACGGGCTGTATCTAAGAACGTTCCCCATTCCATCGTCTCAATGGATACTTTTAATCCGGCCTCCTGGAGCTGAGATTGAGCAATCTCTGCCATCAGCATATAATTATCACGATTTGCTACCAATATCGTAAGCTCTTTATCTCCGAAGTTATTCTTTTTCACCAGTTCTTTCGCTTTTTCCAAATCATGTTGATACCCTGCTTCGTTTGCTGATTCATCATATCCGAATACCTTTGGACCGATGACACTGTTCCCTTCGATGCCAAGTCCATTCAACTTTTTCACGTAAGCTTCACGATCGAGTGCATAGGCAACCGCCTGGCGAAACTCGGGGTCGTTCATTGGCTCTTTTTCCATATTGAATCCCATATAATAAACAGGTGTCCCTTCCTGCTTTGATACCTCAACATTCTTTAAAGACTCCACACGTTGCAATTGTTCTGTAGGAATGGCATCAATAAATTGAACCTTCCCTGTTTGGAGCATAGAAATCGCCGTCGTCACTTCTGGAACCACTTTGAAAACGACTTTCTCTAACTTTGGTGCATCCTTCCAATAATCTTCATTTTTCTCGATTACAACCTGATCTCCCGGTGTCCAACTTACGAATTTAAAGGGGCCGGTTCCGACAGGTTCTTTCATTAAATCTTGAGATTCATCTGCTGACGGACTGACGATCGATGAATTTGTATGTGACAATGCTGCCAATAATGGTCCATACGGATATTTGGTTTTAATCTCAACCGTATAGTCATCCACAACATTCACTGACTCAATGGGCTCCAATAGTGACGCTCTGGGTGCAGCTGTTTCAGGGTCCATAAATTTATCGAATGTATATTTAACTGCTTCTGCATTAAAGTCCGTTCCATCATGGAATTTAATATTTTCTTTTAGTTTAATAACCCATGTTTTATCGTCTGGTGTATCATATGATTCAGCCAACAGCGGCTCCATTTCCATTGTCTCTGGATTCCTTGTAAAGAGAGTTTCATAGACCTGTTCAATGACGTTGGAGGAAACCGAGTCGTTTGTTAATATTGGCGAAAGTCCCACAACATCAGAGGTTGTTGCATACGTTAACTCCTGAGAGACTTCTCCGCTATTTTTGTCACCACTTCCACTTGAACTGCTTGAACATGCCGTCGTAAAAACTACCAATAGTCCTACCAATGCAATAAGCCACTTCTTCATCTTATTTTCCCCCTCTATTTTTCATTGATTTATATTCATGTTTGGATCAAGTGCATCTCTTAAACCGTCTCCGACCACATTAAATGCGAATACGATCAGCATGATGGCAATTCCCGGTACAATCGTCATATGTGGAGACGTCCACATGAAATTCTGTCCTTGGGCAATCATTGCGCCCCATTCCGGTGTCGGCGGTTGTGCCCCTAATCCCAGATAACTGAGTGCAGCCGTTGATAAAATGGCCGTTGCCATTCTCATGGTCGCGAAAACAATAATGGGGGCTATGCAGTTAGGCAGAATATGTTTCACCATGATGCGGAGATCGCTTGCCCCGAGTGATTTCATCGCTAGAATATACTCTTGCTTTTTCACCGATAATACTGATCCCCTTACGATACGGGCACATGTCGGTATAGACCAAATACTAATCGCAATCGCCACGTTCACCAGACTCGTTCCAAGAACAGCGATGATAAGCATAGCAAGGAGAATTCCAGGAAAAGCAAAGAGTAAATCCACAATCCTCATGATGAACCCATCCAGCCTGGGGTAATAACCCGAGAGAAGACCAAGGGTCACCCCTCCAATCAGACCCAGACTTACAGCCGTGATCCCTACAACAAGGGAGATTCTCGCTCCATATACGATCCTGCTCCACATATCACGGCCGTAATTGTCCGTTCCCAACCAGTGTCCTTCCGAAAATAACGGCAATTCACTTGCCGCCAGATCTTGTTTAAGCGGTCCGTGGATCGTAATAAGTGGTGCTGCTATAGCCAGGAATAGTTGTAGAGTGATAATGATCAATCCCATGACAGCTAATTTATTTCTCAATAAACGCTTTCCGGTTGTTAACAGGTATTTTTCCTTTTTCTTTAATGGAACAGAATTTTTCACAGAGTTCGTTGTCACTACTTCAGCAGCCATCTTCCTCTCTCCTCCCTTCTCTTAATCGTAGCTAATTCGTGGATCGATAAAGACATAAATAATATCAACTAACAAATTCACAAGAACAAAGAGCGTGGCCACTAATAATACGGAACCCTGAACCATCGGAAAATCCCTTGCGGCTATCGCATCGATCATTAACCTTCCTACACCATTAATGGCGAATACCTGCTCCGTAATAATGGTCCCGCCAAGGAGGAATCCAAAATTCAATCCAATGACGGTAATCACAGGGATCATCGAATTCTTTAGGGCATGAATCCAAATGATTGTTTTCTCTTTCAATCCTTTTGCCCTGGCTGTACGTATGTAATCTGCCCGAATGACTTCAAGCATCGATGAACGACTCATCCTGGCAATCATTGCGGCTGAACCCGTGCCCAGTGTTATTGCAGGAAGAATCAACTGCTTCATCCCTTCTATTGTCCAAAATGGGGAATCCAGCCCTCCCACGGGTAAGACCTGCAAATTGACGGCAAATACGAGTATCAGGATGGTACCCAGCCAGAAATTCGGTATGGAAATACCTGCTAAAGCTACGACCGTACTCGAAACATCCAACCAGGAATTTTGTTTTAATGCTGAAATAATACCAGCGATGAGTCCGATTACTACTGCGACAATCATACTCGCAATGGCGAGATTTAACGTATTCGGAAACCTGACCGCAATCGCTTCGGATACAGATTGCTTCGTTTGATAGGAATAACCAAAATCACCTTGAAATACTCCCTTCAGATAATCCCAGTATTGAACCAAAAAAGGATCATTCAAGCCAAGATTATCCCGGATGGCGGCAATATCAGAATCTGTTGCCGTAGGACCACCAATAATGGATGCCGGATCTCCAGGTGCAATGTGCATACTGCCGAATACCAGGAATGAAATACCAATGAGTAGAAGTAATAGTTCAAAAAATCTTCGGGTGATAAGTGCTACCAAAATATCCAACCTCCCTTTTCTAATTGTTTTCAATACACTTTCAAACACTTACGTTTGTTAGGTTAAAATAAAAATAAACCTAACAAACGTAGTTATTTTTATGTTATTGACGATTATATCGGATGCCGAAAGGAAAATCTACACATTTTTCTAAAAAATTTATTTATTTTGAATATTATTATTTTCAAGTTAAATAGTATAAAAAAAAGAGCTTACCAAATCGATGGTTAAGCCCTTTTTCCTATAATTTAAGTCCACTTCTACTTTTGAATCTTCTTAGTAGAATGTGACTTTCTACTCTGGAAATGCCCTCCAGAGAATATAGCTCATTATTCACAAACTTCTCTAATGCTGTAAAATCTTCGACAAGTACGTGCATATGTAATGTGCTTGGTCCTGTCATTTGATAACAGCTTGCTACACTGGGATTATCAGCTAATGTCTGCGCGACCTCTACTAAATAAGCTGGCTCACAGTCCACTTCAAAAAAAGCCGATACCTGCTTTCCCACTTTTTCCGAATTGATTACTACACTAAAACGCTCGATTACACCGTTTTCCATTAACTGATGTACCCTCTCCCTGACAGATACACGTGAAAGATTCAACTCTTTTCCAATGTCAGCGTAAGAAAGTCGTCCATTTTCCGTTAACAACTGTAAAATTTTCCGATCAATATCATCAATCTTCATCCATTCACCCCATAAATTTAACTGTAAATATTTTAACAAAGTAAATTCATTATAACGATAAACAAGTTTAGAGAAAAGGGAGTATCAGAATTTTCCAAAGATATTAGAGTCCTTTATTCATAGGTAATTGGTTCTAATACTAAAAAATAATCAAGTTGATTTTAATTAAATAAATAAAAGGACCTCCGACTAAAAGAGGTCCTTCTGACTATAGTATTGGAAGTTCTTAAGAAACCTGGTGATGCTCCCAACCTGAAGCTTCATCGGCAAAAATGATTCCCAGCTCATGATGATCACCTTCATAAAGGGCTCCCTGGGTAAAACGGTTTTCACCATTCGTCCCCAGAACCTCCAGCTTACAATAAGCTCCGTTCTTTTGCAGCGCTTCATAAAATCCCCGTTCCGTATTCACTTCGACACCGTTTACCTTCAGGACGATTTCCCCCACTTCAAGTGTCAGCTTCCTGGCAGGTGAACCTGGAAGGATACCGAGGATCATGACGCCATTAGGCTGCCGTTTGAAGAAATAAGGTTTTGAATCTTCCGCACTTCGATAACGGTAAGCGATCCATGCACGGCCAAGGATGGCCACACCTGCTGCACCGACCGAAAACAATGGAGCCCAGAATCCTGTTACAGCTAAGGTCAATACGAATGCACCAAGCCAGAATACACGGGATCCGGTCTGTTTGATCGCGAATTCAGGCAGCGTGCTTTTGACCAGCTGTTGAAACCCGAGGAGAAACGGTACACACAGTAATGAATACGTTTCAGTGCCCAACGTAAACACTGGCCACCATTCAAATGGAAGGGTCAATGACCCCGTGGGTACCAATACAAACATAGGGACGAGCCATAATTTCTTACCGAGATGTGCCCCCACCTTCAAGCCACGTGCACTTTTAAGCAAGCGGGGTGAAGTGTGCTTCCATCCGTTCAGTACAATCAGGATTCCTTCGATCATCATCAATACACCGAGTAGAACGACGATGGAACTGAGGAGACCCAGATTTAAGCGCTCTACATATGTATCTACGTAAGGGATCTCCCACTGAAAATAATCCACCGCCACTAAGATGAGGTAGGAAAAACCTATTGTCATGGTCGCTGACAGCAGCTGAAAACGTCCCGTCAGCGCAAACAGGATCGACACGGCTCCGATAAGGAGGATCCCGGCGAAGGGAATGACAACACCCGCTCCAACTGTCGCAACAGAAAACAACAATCCAAGGACGATTCCGTATGAAAATAGCACCCGCAAGTCATGGTACCCATCCAGCAATCTCGTATTGAAATCTCTCCGTTCCCTTTTCACACGATAATAGCCCGCCATAACGGCGAAAAACACAGAAAGATATAAAACAGGATGTAGAAATAATTTCCCTGCCCCTTTTAAAACCTCGAGTAACCAAAGCTCAATCAATGATCCGTCACCACCTTTTTGCAAGAAATTTGCATTATCTACTATTTTATCAAATCTATCTATTAAAACCTATTGCAATTTTATTCAATCGTTTTACGATTCGATTTCATTTCCGACAGTATTCCTCATATTTTCCCGGGAAATGATGTCGATTGGATGGGAATGGAATCACGATTTGAAGAAAAAGAGGCGATGGAAACGATCACCATCCGCCTCTATTCCTTATTGAAAATAAGATTTGATAAACTCTTTAAAAACGAAAAAGGCAAAACCCATGTAATCAATAGGGGCGTCAATTTCCCACTCCAGCATCATTTGGTTCCCTCCTTTTATTTAGAGTGTAAGTGTAACCACTCTATTAATTCCGTGGATATCCCGTATTTGATCAGACTGGCATGTCCTCCCGCCACCTCAGCCATTTGCTTATTTCCACTCGACACAACATCCAACAATGGAGTGGTGATTGAGGTCGGGACAAGGTGATCATATTGTGAAGAAATCAGGTAAAGATTCGAATCAATTGATTGTAGGTCAACATTTTCACCTGATAGTTTGAACTCCCCACCCATCAGAACATTCTCTTTTATAAAATAGGTGAGTATATCCCTTCCCATTGCACCTGTGAGGGGGAGATGATCATTTGTCCACTGATTGAAGCGGAGCCAATAGTGGGCATAGTCTTCATCGTAGGCTTTATTGAGGAGTGACAAATAAGGAGAAAAGTAAACGGGAGACGTCAAAGCCCTCATTCCATAACGGATAAAAGGTGCTGGTATGATGCCGATTTCCCTCATGATTCCTGTTACGTCCAATTCATCTTTTTTCAAAGCGTCCACCCAATTGTGGTAATCAGGGATCTGGTCAAAGTCGATCGGAGTGACAAAAAGCAGCAGGTTCCTTATGAGATGAGGGTGAATGGCAGCATAGATGACCGCTAACGTCCCCCCTAAGCAAAACCCTGAAAGGGAGAGATTTTTCTTCCCACAATGTTGAAGTGCCTTCTTTATGCAGGGGTCCACGTAGTGAGACAGATACTCAGCCACTCCTACTCCCTTCTCTTCCACTACAGGTTCACCAAATTCGAGAAGATAAACGTCGTATCCTTCTGCAAGGAATTTCCCAATCAGACTGTGTTCTTTTGTGAGATCCAGAATCGACGGCTTGTTGATATGCGAATAGAGTAAAAAGACTGGGATATGACCATTATTATGTTCTGAAGCGTAGAACCATAGTTTACTATTGTATTTATTCCAAATTTCCTCCCGTGGAAAGTTCGGCTGCCATTCGCTAGTATTTTGTAAGGTGTCTATAAAACCTTTCCAACGGGCCATTTCTTTCTCGTTGTTCATTTCTTTCATCGTAACACCGCCATTCTTTATTCTTTTAATGCTTGCGCAAGGGATAGGAGTTGAATGAAACACATGACAGCTTGGAGAAGTTCTAGCCATAACTTGACGGTCTCCACCAATTCGGGGTCATCCAACTTCTCTTTAACTGCTTGATTCAGTTCATATTCCACCCTCATCCCGATTTTTTTCAGATCTTCATAAAATTGATCCATTCCTTTCCCTCCTTATACCTGTGCACGGATGCCGCCATCCACGACTAAAATATGACCATTGATATAATCCGAGGCAGAAGAAGACAGGAAGATGGCCACCCCGTTCAAATCTTCTGCTTGTCCAAATCTTCCTGCAGGTATATGCTGCTTGATCTTGTTTCCCTGACTTGCAAAAAGCTCCTTCGTAATTTTGGTCGGAAAGAATCCCGGGGCGATGGCATTCACCTGGATATTATGCGGGGCAAGTTTCACTGCAAGATCCTTCGTCAACGTCATGACGGCCCCTTTGCTCGTATTATAGGGTACCGTGTCCATCAGCATGGGATTCGTCCCGCCAAATCCTGTGACCGACGCGATGTTGATGATTTTCCCCGCCTTTTGCTTGACCATGATCCGGGAGACTTCCTGGGAAAATAAAAAAGACCCTTTTACATTGACTTCCATTACCTTGTCCCATTTATCTTCAGGGATGTCAGCAAAAGGACCGGCCCATGATGTCCCGCTATTATTAATCAAAATATCGATTCTGCCAAACTCTTTCATCACCGTTTCCACTACATGTATTACATCCGCTTTCTGCGTAACATCGCAAGGAATGGCAAGTGACCGGACGCCTGAACCAATCAATGCTTCCTTCACTTCTTCACACGCCGACTGGTTCCTCGAACAGATCACGACATGCGCTCCCGCTTCTCCCAATGCAAGGGCCATCTCTTTCCCGAGACCCCGCCCACCACCTGTGACGATGGCAACTTTGTCTTTAACTGAGAACATTCTTTCAATCTCCTTTCTATTAAAATTAAGGTCATTATTATAATAGATAGATTCAGGGAATGAGTGCGTATTCTCCGCTCCAATAAGCAGAAATGAATCAAATGTCCCCACAAAAAAGAGACCTCTCAGGGAAAGAGAGATCTCTTATATTTACTGCTTCTTATTGGCCGTTCGCTCAATATACTCCAAGGCTGCCTGAAGCTGCAGATCATTCTTTTCATTCTGAACCGCTTCAAATATTTCTTCCTGCAGTCTTTCGCCGGTTTTGGCATCAATGACTCCCGTGACGTCAAGGCTTTCTTGGATCTGGAAATCCTTGACGGCTTTAGCGGTTTTCTTACTGAAATAACCATCGACCCGGTCAAGTGAGAATCCTAACCCCTGAAGCATTTCCTGGGCGTTTTTCACCTGTTCATTGTTAGTGCCTTCTTCCATTGGTTTTTCCACTTGAAGAGGATGGGCATAGAAGTAGGATGGCTGTCTGACCGGGATATCCGGTTTGATCCCCTTCTTATGAATCCAATTCCCGTTCGGCGTCAGCCATTTGAACATGGTGAGCTTGATATTGCTTCCGTCTCCCATCGGTACTGCCTGCTGGACGGTCCCTTTCCCGAAGCTCTTTGTGCCGATCAGCGGGTAGCCTTCCGCCTCTTTCAGCGCACCGGCAAGGATTTCAGAAGCAGATGCACTGCCCTCATCGATGAGAACGACGACAGGATACGCTTTTCTTTCCTTACTGTTGGAGAAGGATTTCAGCACCTCTCCGCTTCGTTCCTGGATTTGCACATACGGCTTTTTCTCCGTGACGAACTGTTTGAGGATGTCTTCCACACTGGAAAGGAGACCACCCGGGTTACCCCTCACGTCAAGAACCAAGCCTTCTACCTTTTTCTTCTCAAGTTCTGCCAGCTGCTTTTTAAAATCAACGGCTGTGTTTTCAGAGAAGGTCGTAATTTGGATGTAGCCGGTTTTCTTCCCGTCTACTTCCTTCACATCGGAGATTACCGTTTCAACTGGGATATCGTCCCGCTTCACGGACACTTCGATCGGATCTGAAAGCCCCTCTCTCGTAATCTCCAATTTTACCTCCGTACCTTTTTTCCCTCTAATCTTCAACGTCGCTTCATAAAGATCAAGCCCGTCAATGCTGTTCCCATCCACCTTGATGATGCGGTCATTCGGTTTCAGGCCTGCTTTCTCGGCAGGGGAATTTTTAAAAGGAGCCACGATGACGAGTTTCCCGTCCATGATCGCGACTTCTGCCCCGATCCCTTCAAAGGAGGAATCCAATGCGTCATTAAATTGAGACGCGGTCTCAGCATTCATGTAAACAGAGTATGGATCATCCAGGGTCTTCAGCATCCCCTGAATCGCCCCTTCCACAAGCTGTCCCTTGTCTACATCCTGAAAGAACTTGTCACTGATCAAATCATACGCGACTTCTACCTTGTGAAGCTTATCATTCAGATCCCCTTTGCCGTCAAACTGGGCAAGCTCTTCCCCGGACCCGGAACTGCCCGTCCACTCCAAGCCGCCATACATTCCTCCTGCACCGATCAACATGCTAATGATGATGGTGATGATGAGCTTTCTGCCCGTCCACTCCATATATTCCCCTCCAGCTTGTCGTTTGTTTATGGTATGGATGGGCTAAAAGCGAACGCTTTCCCATCCAACGAAAAAAGACACCACACAAAAACGCGCTCAGGCGGTGCGATGTCTTTGCTTATTTAACTATATGCCGGAGGGGGACGAGTTATGATTGGCAGACGATTATTTCATGCCGGTCACGATTTTCTGACCGTGATGGTTTTTGAGATGAGTTGAGATGATCCCGCCCCATTTCTCGAATTCCACAAGAAACCCATCATGACCGAATGCTGTCGGGATAAAGTAATGTTCACCCTTAGGGGCTTGTAGTGTGAATTCCTTTAAATACTGGGGAGAATAAATCAAATCACCTTCATAGCTGATCGATACCAGCTCGCACGGATAGGAATCGGCAACTACTTCCATCCCTCCTCTTCCCCTCCCGATATCGTGGGTATTCATCGCTTTAAGGAGGATAAGATAGCTGTTCGGATCAAATCGCTTTCCGAGTTTCTTTCCTTGATAATCAAGATAGCTTTCCACATTGTACTGCTCATTCGTCCTCTCCCGCTGAAACCTCTGATCAAACAATTCCTGGGTGCGGTACGTCACCATCCCGACCATCCTGGCAATCTCAAGTCCCTTTAAAATGGCTCCATGGGGATAGTGGCCCCTTTGAAAATCGGGATCCCCTTCAATCGCGGTGATCCCGATATGATTGAACGCGAGGCCATAATCATTTAATGCCGGTGAGACGGCGAGAGCGAATACCTTATGGATATACGTCGGGTACAGGGCTCCCCACTCCAATGCCTGCATCCCCCCTAACGATCCGCCGATCACCGCTTCGATGTGGCCGACGGACAGCTGTTGGAGTGCTTCATATTGGGCATGGATCATGTCCCTTATGGTAATCGGCGGGAAGTCCGGTCCGTAACGTTCTCCGGTTTCCGGATTGGTGGACGTCGGTCCCGTACTCCCCTCACATCCCCCTAATACATTGAAAGCAATCACATTGTATAGATCGGTATCAATGTATGAGCCGGGTCCGATCAGTCCATCCCACCAGCCCCGGTCCTCACTCGTCCCTTTCACAATATGGGTGCCGGTGAGGGCGTGGCATACGAGGATGACGGGACCTTCCTTATTGCCGGTCCGTTCATATGCAAGATTCACATTGTGCAACGTGGTGCCTGACTCTAATGTGAGGGATGGGATGGTAATGGAGCTTACTTCGTATGAGTATGAATTCTCCATTCCTCCACCTCCTTTTTTTGGTGTTGTTTGGGATGATGGGACACCCCGGTGATTTGGGTTCACGGTTCAGGTTCCTTTTAAGTGGACTGCGGGTAGCCCGTTCGCTGATATATCCCAAAAACCGCTGATAAAATCAGATTTCCGCTGATATCCCGCTTACAAAGACATTGCATGCCCCCTCATCAGCGTCAAATACCCCATTTTCTCGTGACTTTTTTTCAAATTACTGCTTACTATTACACCCGCGACGTTTCCAGGGCCACTTCAATGGCATGATCCAGATCCTCGATCAAATCTTTCACAGATTCCAACCCGACTGAAAGTCTTACGAGATCCTCAGTGACGCCTGTGGCACGGATTTCCTGATCATTCAGTTGCTGATGCGTCGTGGAAGCAGGGTGGATGATCAGTGATTTCGCATCGCCTACATTGGCAACATGGGACCAAAGGGAAATGTTGTCGACCACTTTGCGTCCTGAATCCCTGCCCCCTTTGATTCCAAAGACGACGATGGAACCTGCTCCGTTTTTCAAATATTTTTGAGCAAGAGCGTGGGATGGATGCTGAGGCAGTCCAGGATAAGACACCCATGCGACCCCGTTATGCTGATTCAGGTGCTCTGCAATCTTCAAGGCATTTTCCGTGTGACGCTCGATGCGGAGGTGAAGGGTTTCCAGTCCCTGCAGCAGCAGAAATGCGTTTTGAGGACTTAAGCACGCCCCGAGATCCCGAAGCAGCTGCACCCTTAACTTTGTGATGAAAGCGGCCGCTCCCACATCCTGTGCGTAGCGAAGTCCGTTATAGCTTCTATCTTCTTCTGTAAATCCAGGAAACCTTTCATGATTCCAATCAAACTTTCCGCCGTCAATGACGACTCCCCCGATGGCCGTACCGTGGCCGCCGATCCATTTCGTGGCAGAGTGGATGACGATGTCCGCTCCCCACTCAATCGGCTTGCACACATATGGCGTGGCAAAGGTGTTATCGATGATAAGCGGGATATGATGATCATGGGCCACTTTTGCAACCGCCTCGATGTCCAGGACGTGGAGGCTCGGATTTCCGATCGTCTCGGCGAATACCGCTTTCGTTTTCGGCGTAATCGCTTTTCGGAAGTTCTCAGGATCAGTCGGATCGACAAAATGAACCTTGATTCCGTATTTCGGAAGAGTCGTAGAGAACAAATTATACGTTCCACCATACAGATTGGTCGCTGCCACGATTTCGTCCCCTGCTCCTGCAATATTTAAAATGGACAGGGAGATGGCCGCCATGCCCGATGACACCCCAAGAGCCCCTATTCCACCTTCTAAGAGGGCAAGGCGCTTCTCCAGCACGTCAACGGTCGGATTCATGATCCGCGTGTAGATGTTTCCAGGTTCTTCAAGGGCGAATAGCTTCGCAGCATGGTCACTGTTGTCGAACACGTACGATGTCGTTTGATATATGGGTACCGCTCTAGAGCCTGTAGTTGGGTCCGGCTCCTGGCCGCCGTGAAGAAGCAGTGTGTCGAAATCGAATGATTTTGTCATTTGTAATTCCTCCTAATGGTTTTGAATTTTGGGATTCTGTTGAACTCAAATAATGAAAAATAGAAGAAGCATAGTTACCTAGAAGATAGAAGAGGATAAAATAAAAAACCCTCTTCCTAAGAAGAGGGTCTAATTGAATAGGGTCCTCCTCTTATCTTTCAGGCAGGTCGCCTGCAGGAATTAGCACCTTTTCATGTGACGCCTGAAGCGTACATGAAGGTTGCCGGGTTTCATCGGGCCTAGTCCCTCCACCTCTCTGGATAAGAGCATTTAATTGTCAAAGTGTAAATTCATGCGTTGAGATGAATTATAAAGGGTAACCAGCCTCAACGTCAAGACTATTTTCAGAATTTTTTATTTTTTAACAGAAGCTGCTATCGCCTCGTTAAACTGAGAAACGATATCTTCCCCATCCTCGATACCTAATGATATGCGCACCACGTGGGTGTTGATGCCGAGTTTTTCCTGTGCTTCTTTCGGAAGGGCACGGTGAGATGTTCCGAGTGGATAGGAAACCGTTGTTTCCACTCCGGCCAGGGACGGGATGATCTTGATCCATCCAAGGGACTTGAAGAATGTGCTGATATCGCAGCGGGCATCGAGTTCAATGGTGACAATCGCCCCATTCCCTTTATCGGATAGATCGGTTGGATAATAGACCCTCTTCACCTGCTCATTGGTGCGCAGTTCATCTGCAAGGGTACCCGCGTTCTTAGCCTGGGTCCCCACACGGAGTGCCAACGTTTTCGCCCCCCGGCATGTGAGCCATGCTTCAAATGGACTTAAGTTCGAACCGATGTTGACGACCTTCTCCCTTGCTTTAGTCACAAGCTCTTCTTTTCCGACTACAACTCCCGCTGTGATATCGCTATGACCGCCGATATACTTCGTAGCGCTGTGAGCGACCAGATCTATACCTTCAAGGAAGGGCTGACGCAGAAATGGAGTAGCGAATGTATTGTCGATCATCGTTTTCAGGCTGTGCTTTTCAGCAATGGCTACCATTCTTGAAATATCTTCTACTCGCATAAACGGATTTGTCACGGTCTCACTATAGAGAAGTTTGGTGTCGGGAGTAAGTGCTGCTTCGATTTCATTATCACTCGTAAAATCAACGAAAGAGGTGGTTATTCCGAATGATTTCAGCTCTTCTTTCAACATATGGAAGGTGCCTCCGTATAAATCCTCCGCCGCAATGATGTGGTCCCCTGACTGGACGACTGCCAGGATTCCAACCAGGATGGCTGACAATCCGGAAGACGTGGCGACACCCGCAGGCGCTCCTTCCAGGTCTGCTACCATCTTCCCTAGTTCATCCGTGTTGGGATTCCCGGTTCTTGAATAAAGGTAAGGGGACTTCCCTTCATAGAAACCCTCCAGCTCCTCCAGAGACGCAAAAGAAAAAGCAGACGTCTGGTAAATCGGCGTCGTCTTACTACGGATTTCCTCTGTTCCTTTCAGCTGACTATGTACAACCTTGGTGGTGAATTTCATTTCCAGTCATCCTCCCTGAATCTATGTATTTTTAAAAGTGTATCATATTCAGAAGATTGTGAGGAGTATGAGGTGTTGGATGCGAAAAAAAGAACCCGTCGCATTCATGCAACAGGTTCTAATCGTCAGACGTTTTCTAAACACCCGATCAGGCGATTTTCGATATCCAACGCCAGCCGTTTCAGTTCATCGTTATCTACCATTTCAATCAGCTTGCTCGGCTTTGCCATACCGATCTTGGTCGTTCCCTCTTCTGTATATACCGTCACTTTACAAGGCAGGAAATAGCTGACCAGCATGCTTTCTTCCAGCACCTTTTTCGCTTCGTGGGGATTACATACTTCCAGTACGACTACCTCTTCATTAAAATCAAGCCCTTTATCCTGAAGCTTGGCGGCCAGGTCAAGATTCCACAGAACCCCGAAGCTTTCTTCTTTCAAGGCTGCTTCTACTGCTGATACCGCTTCTTTCACATTCAATGAAACTTCTTTTGTGTAGTGGAACATTTTGATCCTCCTTTTTGAATCATGGTTACTTATACCTCGTAGCGTATGTAATGAAACGTCCTGCTCGAGGTCCGTCCCTCCCATTATTCCATGTGTTCGACCATTTTACCCATCATTTCTTCGTTCATGGGGCCGACGATTTTGTGCTGGATATGGCCTTTTGTGTCGATCATGTAAGTGGTCGGGATCGTGAATGCCCGGTACTCGCTTCCTAGATCCCCTTTCTCATCCAGTAGGATCGGGAAAGTGAGTTCGTAGCCGTCGACAAATTGCTGTACTGCCTTCTTCCCATCATCCTGTGACGTCAAGTTGACGGCAAGGATTTCGACATTCTCTTTTTTCGCGTTTTTTTCGTAATACTGTTCCATATGAGGCATTTCCGCTTTACACGGCGGGCACCAGGTGGCCCAGAAATTCAGGATCACTTTCTTGCCTTGATAGTCGGAGAGTTTGACTTCTTCACCATCTAAAGTAGTTAAGGCAAAGTCCGGTGCAGTATCTCCTTTGGTAAGTCCCTGCTTGGCATCAGAAAGATCCATGGATTCTTTGGCCAACTGTGCAGCTTCTTCTCTTGCCTTTTTTTCCTGTTGATCCTGGAACAAATTCACAAGGAAGATCCCGATCAGCAGGGCAACGATCGCCAGAGCGAAATTCCGTTTATTCAATGTTCGTTTTCCCCCTTCCGTAGAAAATGATAAGATAAGCCATTACGACGAGATACGTCCAAGTGACAGTTGTAAACACAAAGCCTCCAAAAATGGAATGGAGAAGCAGTTGAAGAAGAGTGAAGACGATCACTAATTGTATAGCCCAAGTATCACGGTCTTTTTCTTTTTTCAATAAAAATAACATCAGTGCACCGTTGATGATAAATTGGATAACCCCTGCAAGAATATCAGTTTCCAGCAAGTGAACGACAAGTTCATAGAAAACGACCGTGCTCATCCAGGAAATGACGAGATGAAATACCGTGTCAGCCCTTTTGAAGAATATGTATAAAAGCACTGTCAACAATCCTAACCAATACCCCCACCTGCCACCATGGAAATAAAGGATCGTTATGGGATGTTCGATGACATTTTGAAAATCAATGATAACGACACTCAGCTTCCAGATGATCAAAAAGTAAAAAATACCATCTGAATACCAGTCACTTGCCTTTCGATTCCAGAAATAAAGAAAGGAGTAAGTCAGAATGAACGAGAGGATGATCGCTCCCCATGTAGCTGGAAAAGTAAAGGAGCCTATGGTGTACCACCTTTCATCCATTTTTTTCTACTCCCTTCAGAGACAAGCGTTTTTCCTCACGACAATATAATAGACGGATGGATCTAGATGTCCTACCGTCGTCTTAAACCCTGCTGAATTGAGCTGACGTTCAAGTTCCTCGGATGGAATACGTTCTTCTATAGGCGGTCCCATTTCAGATTCCACCGCTTCCCAATCAAGAATCAGCCATCGCCCGTCATCCTTCAGCATATCATGAAGATCCTGAAAAACCTTGATCAAATCAGGTACTTCATGTAAGACGAAGGCAGATACGGTCTTATCCAACGTACCTTTGTTGAAGTTTAGGTATTCAAGGGACGATTTTACATACACGATATTATCTATACTTTCTTCCCCAGCCCGGTGTTTCAAGTACTCAAGCATTTCCTGCTGCAAATCTACCGCCTGAACTTTCGTATCTACCTTCTTGGCAATCGGAAGGGTTAAATAACCGTTTCCGCAACCCAAGTCGGCTACGATATCATCGTGTTTCAATTGAAGAAATTCTAATACTTTATCCACAGGTACAAGCTCTTGTCGCTTTGGATCAAGCAGCTTTGAAGCTTTGTGATGTTCAAATAAATGTCCGGTCATGACGTTTCCTCCATTCCGAATATACCCTAATATGTATTAGTATCTTAAATTTCAGTGCTTCAATCAAGTTATTTACTCATAGTGTATCCCTTAACGTAAAGATTACAGACAGTAATGATGTTCATTTTCCCGCAAAAAAGGACCCCTCTCTGAAGGATCCTTTCATATACGAAGTGATAACATGTCCCACCCTGTGTAGAAATCTAATTCTTAAGCTGCTTTCAATCCTTCCAGGATGAGGGTGAAGTATTTGACGGTATCTCCACCGCGTTGATTGATAATGTCAATATCATGAAGGATTTTTTTGACCTCTTCGGGACCGACACAGTCAATAAACATCTCACTCACTTCTTCCGCAGAATACTGACCAATATGTGTATACTTTAATGCCGTGCGGTTCCTTCTGCAGAAACTTCTTAATTGTCTTTTTATATCTGCTAACTCCAACATCATCATCCTTCATACAGATTCAAATCCAACTAACACAAACCTTTCCAGAATTAAAATAACCCACCAAAAAGGCAGGTTGAATGATACTAGAAAAAAGCGAGTTAGTATTCATTGCTTCCATTGTTTTCGGTAACCCGGCGATCATTATTTTAAAATAGAAGACCCGTGGTTTTGCGTCCTAATTTTTCAATTAGTTTGCCATTTTCGAAAATTCATATGAGTATAACAGTCATTATACTAGAAAAAAGAAGGGATGAAAACACTATTCCGTAACATTCAATGAATCAAATACCATTACAAGAAAAATTAACCTACTATTAAATTAATAAAATCCCCGCCTCATGGAAGCGGGGACTAGTTTATTAAAAATTAATATATTGACGTGGGTTTACAGCATTTGAATGTGATGCACTCCATGAACCTCTGTAAAGTTCAAAATGTAAATGCTGTCCGAAAGAATAGCCTGTGTTACCCATGTAACCGATTTGGTCACCTTTGTTCACTGCTTGTCCCTGACTTACTAAAGAAGATGACATGTGAGCATATACAGTTGTGTACATTTGTCCGTTGATAGAGTGAGTGATGTACACTACATTACCATAGCTTGAGCTGTAATGGCTCTTAATGACATAACCATCTGCTGCAGCAGAGATTGGAACACTGCCTCGTGCCGCAATGTCTGTACCATAGTGAAAACGTTGTTTACCGTTTAACGTATCCCAACCGAAGTTAGTTGTGATTGTTCCAGATGCAGGAGCTGTCCATGCCCCTGCACTTACAGGTGCGCTTGGTGCTACTGCTGCCGGAGCTGAAGAAGATCCGCCGCTGCTGCTTGATGTCGCCTGTTTCTGTGCTGCTGCACGTTTCGCTGCTTCAGCTTCCGCCTGGCGCTTACGTTCGATTTCACGTTGACGGGCTAACTCTGCGAGACGTGCTTGTTCAGCCTGGATTTCACCTTCAAGCTGGTGCTCCATTTTAGAAAGCTCATTCGATTCTTGTTCAAGATCTGCTTTCTCCACTTTTAAGGATGCCTGCTGAGCTTCAAGCTGCTTGAATAATTCAGCTTTTTTAGCCTTCTGACTATCTAAGTCTTGTTTTAAAGATTCAAGATTAGCTTTAGAGGATTCGAGGTCACCAAGTTCTTTTTCCACTTCCGCCTGCTTTTTCTCTAATTCGTCTTGATCACGTTTTTGTTCGTCCATGATTTTTTTGTCTGCACTTACAATGGTATTCACTGCTGTCACACGGTTGATGAAGTCTCCGAAGCTCTCCGCTCCAAGAAGTACGTCAAGATAATTGGCAGAACCGCCTTTTTCCTGAATGGCACGAGCACGTTCCTTCAGAAGTTCGTTACGCTCTTCAATCTTTTTCTTTAATTCTTCAATATCCGCTTTAAGCTTATTGATTTTAGCTGTCGTTTCATCAATTTCTTTTGTTTTTTCTGCAATCTTCGTTTCAGTATCTTTTAATTTCGTACTGATTTCAGAAATCTGTGATTGGATGTCTTTCTGTTTACTGATAGTTTGGTCAATTTGAGATTTTTTCTCATTAATCTTGCCATTGACCTCTTCTTTTTTGGATGAAACGTCGTCCTGCTGTTTCTTTAAGTCCTCCACGGAGGAGTTAGCGCTAGCAGTGGTTGCTAACGTTGGTAGACTTCCGATTGTTAATGCTGCTGCAATAGATAATGAAATAAAATACTTCTTGTTCAAGCGGCATGCTCCTTTCAGCTTCTATCAACCTATCAAATTTTACACTTTTAAGAATTTACGAACAGACATAAAGCTTCCCCAAGCCCCGATCAGGCAACCCATTAATAGAATTAATCCGTTTACTTGATAGATAAAGGGGGTAAAATCTAATATCTGAATAAAATTGTTTTGTAGTTTTGGTTCAATAAATCCATAGGCATAGTAGTAACCTGTTGAGACAAGAGCGATCGGGATAATAGAACCTAAAATTCCAAGCCATAATCCTTCTAATATAAATGGCCAGCGTACAAACCAGTTGGTTGCACCCACGAGTTTCATTATCTCGATTTCCCTTCTTCTGGCGACAATGGTAATTTTGATTGTATTTGAAATGAGGAACATCGCCGTGAACAACAGACCGATGATCAACACAAGTCCAACATTCCGACTCATTTCCAGTACATTGAATAATCTTTCAATCTTCGCCTCACCGTAAAGGGCTTCATTGACACCTTCATATTTGCTGATTTGACCAGCGATTCTACCGGTGTCACGCGGATTATCCGCTTTTACGATGAACACATCATATAATGGGTTATCCTGTTCAAATAATCTGAAATCGTCTCCCAGATCTTTGACCAGATTCTGAAGTTCTTCTTCTTTGGAAGAATACTCAACTGATTCCACACCACTTATATTCTGTATCTTCTTTTCTATTTGATCAGTTTGGGATTTTTCAGTACCAATTTCGAGTAAGACACGTACTTCAACGTCTTTCTCAATATCGGTTGCTACCTTGTTCATGTTTAGCATTAAGACGATGAATACACCAACAAGTAGTAATGTCACGGTAACCGCACTCACTGATGCGAATGTCATCCAGCCGTTTCGGCCAATGCTTTTGAAGCTTTCTCTAAGATGGCGGCCATACGTTCTAGCTTTCATAACCGTAATCACCTCGCTGTTCGTCCCGGACAATCCGGCCGTTTTCAATGGCGATTACCCGATGCTTGATCGTATTCACGATTTCCCGGTTATGCGTAGCCATGATCACCGTGGTTCCACGGTTGCTGATTTCTTCAAATATGTTCATGATATCCCAAGATGTTTCTGGGTCAAGGTTTCCTGTAGGCTCATCTGCTATCACAAGTTTCGGCGTATTGACGATGGATCGTGCAATCGATACACGCTGCTGCTCTCCACCTGATAATTCATTCGGCAGCATTCTTGCTTTATGTTTTAACCCTACCAGGTCCAGTACTTCCATGACTCTTTTCTTTATCTGCTTTGGATGTTCTTCTATCACTTCAAGTGCGAAGGCAATGTTTTCATAGATTGTCAGCGATGGTAGCAACTTGAAATCCTGGAATACAACCCCCACGTTTCTTCTTAAGTATGGAACTCTACTATTTTTTATTTTTGCGAGATTGATACCATTTACCACGATATCTCCTTTGGAAGGACGTTCTTCGCGGTACATCATTTTAATAAAAGTAGACTTCCCGGCACCACTCGGCCCCACAACATACACAAATTCGCCTTGCTTGATGTGGACGTTAAAGCCATTGGCAGCCATGACACCGTTGCTGTACTGCTTGTAGACGTCTTTCATTTCTATCATTTTAAAATCACCTAATTTGTATTATGTAGTTACCCTCTTGGCTGTTATCGACATATGTACACGGCACGTAACCAAAGTCGTCTTTATCACCGTTAGACAAAAATTGGTGAAAAACCTCGAATTACGCTTCCGAAAATTATTATAACATCTCTTTATAGTAAGTTAAGGAAAAAAAATATTACATTTACATTTCAGAACCTAAAAAAATGTGAATTTATTACCTGTTTTGTTGTCGATTTTACCTATAATCAGATTAATTTATAGTACTTTTTATCTATTATCTGGTACTAGTACCACATCTTTACATACAGGGGTGTTGTTATGATAAATGCTAAGATGATGGTAATCTGATTAAGTTACTAGGTTATAAGTCTGTTTGTTAGATGGAATAACAATTAAGGGATTTCACGCGAAAGATTTCTGTAACATAGACTTAAAGAAGGAAGCGGGAAAATCTGTGGATATACTAAAATTAACGGTTTATCTTAAAAAAACCTTTGGATATTAATCATTGCAAGTATCCAATTGGCTTATTTCTCTTCAAAAATAAAAGAAGAATCCATTCTTGGATTCTTCTCCCGATCTTATTTCTTCTTCGATAACCATTCAGCCACTGCGTCTGCTTCCTCACCTTCAATGAGTCCAGGAGGCATTTGGCCTTTACCATTTTTAATCGTTTCACGGATTTCATCTTTGCTTAGTTCAGCACCAATATTTTTCAGGGCCGGGCCCATTCCGCCTTCAAGGTTCCCACCATGGCAGCTGCTGCACTTATTATTTACGATTTTCTCAGGGTCTACTCCGCCGGAGCTTGTTTCTGTACTGTCGCCGCCGTCTCCACCGCAGGCTGCCAGTACTAATGAAGCGCCAAAAAGAACACCAAGTAGCTTTTTCTTCATTTATTATCCCCCTAGGAATCCATTTTCAGAGTTGCGGATGTGAGGTCCGTCCCTCTCTTACATAATTATACCAAGTTTAAACCCGTTTGAAACCTTCCCCGAGAACTTCCGAAGCGTCCATTGTGACGACGAATGCAGCGGGGTCAATCGTTTTGACCAGTTGTTTCAGTTTTGTGAATTCTGTCTGGTCGACGACACACATGAGGATCGGCCGCTCGTCATCTGTGTAACCACCGTATGCTGATAGTTTTGTCACTCCACGGTCAATTTTATTCAGAATCCCTTCACGAACTTCTTCCTGGCGATTCGTGATGATCAAGGCCATTTTAGATCTGCTTATCCCAACCTGGACGAGATCGATTGTTTTACTTGTGACATACAAACCGATCAGAGCATATAATCCACGTTCGATATCATAGACGATGGCTGCGGACAGGACAATCATGCCGTCGATCATGGCCACACATGTTCCGAGTGAGAACCCTGTGAACTTATTGACAATCTGGGCGGCAAGGTCCGTCCCTCCAGTGGAAGCTCTTCCACGAAATACGATCCCTAGTCCAAGTCCTACCCCGATGCCCCCGAAAAGGGCTCCAAGCAGGGGATCTTCCGTCCAGGGCTTCCAGTCTTCCGTCAAGAATACGACAAGTGGTAGAAATACAGTCCCGATGGCTGTTTTGACACCAAATTGCAGTCCCAGGAAGATCAGGCCGGCGATGAATAATGGTATATTGAACGCCCACTGAACATATGCCGGCTTCCAGTCAAACAGTCCATTCAAAATCGTCGATATCCCGCTTACCCCTCCGGAAGCTACTTCATTCGGAAGTAAGAACACATTAAACGCAATGGCCACAATCGTTGACCCAAACACAACAAACAAATACTCTAACAACTTTTCTTTCCGCGGATTAAATGCCTGCTCGCGACGCCTTTCCTTCAAACCCATCCAGTACGACTCCTTTAACCTATGTATTAATAGTATGAGTACAAACCCTTCCTTTGATGCAACTCTCCTCGAGGGACGGACCTCTTGATGCCCCGTGTTATTTGTGAAAGAGTATACATATGCATCCAAAAAAAGAAGCACTTCTATTTTTATAAATCCATGATGAAGATGGTGATATAAAGGGCGATCCTTCCAATGAATCCCTCTACATCAACCTTTGAGAGTATAGCATGGGCGCCTAAAGGTGTAAATAACAGTTCAATAACGTGTTAAAGCATTAATGAGGCGGGGCTCGAGGGACGGACCTTGACCGGGAGCAAATTATTGTCCTTATTGTGGGGTTTAGAGGTCCGCCCCTCGAGCAGATTTATAAAACTGACCCCGCCAGTGTTTGGCGGGGTCAGTTTTTTTGTGTATTACTTTATTTTGGATCGCAGGTAGGCGTTGATGAATGGGTCGATGTCGCCGTCCATGACGCCTTGTACGTTTCCTGATTCTGTGTTGGTTCTGTGGTCTTTGACCATGGAGTAAGGGTGGAAGACGTAGGATCGGATCTGGCTTCCCCATCCGATTTCCTTTTGCTCACCACGGATTTCAGCAAGTTCCTGCTCCTGCTCTTCGATCCGCTTCTGGTAAAGCTTCGCTTTCAGCATTTTCATCGCTGACTCACGGTTCTTGATTTGGGAACGCTCGGATTGACACGTTACTACCACATTGGTCGGTAAGTGAGTGATACGGACCGCCGAGTCAGTCGTATTGATGTGCTGTCCACCAGCCCCACTGGCACGGTACGTATCGATTTTCAGATCTTCCGTACGAATGTCGATTTCGATTTCTTCATTGAATTCAGGCATGACTTCACACGATACGAAGGAAGTGTGACGACGGCCGGACGAATCGAACGGTGAAATACGAACAAGACGGTGTACACCTTTTTCAGCTTTCAGGTAGCCGTATGCGTTGTGGCCTTTTATCGCTAACGTTACACTTTTGATTCCCGCTTCATCCCCTGGAAGGTAATCAAGGGTTTCCACCTTGAAACCGCGTTTTTCTCCCCACCGTGTGTACATGCGGAGAAGCATGGAACCCCAATCCTGGGACTCGGTTCCGCCTGCACCGGGATGCAGTTCAAGGATCGCGTTGTTTTTATCGTGTTCTTCGCTTAGAAGAAGCTGTAGCTCGTAGTCATTTAAACGTTTGATCAAGTCAGCAAGCTCTTCTTCCATGTCCTTTTGCAGTTCTTCGTCCGGTTCTTCTTTGACTAGCTCAAGGGTCAATTCGAGGTTCTCTTGGGATTCAAGCAATGATTTGTATTCATTGACAAGTTCCTTCAAGCCGTTTCCTTCATTGATTAGTCCCTGGGCTGTTTGCTGGTCATCCCAGAAGTCGGGCTGCACCATGATTTCGTCAAGTTCCTGGATTCTGGCCTCTTTGTTTTCTAAGTCAAAGAGACCCCCTGAAGTCCGCTAATGTCTTAGCTGATTTTTCTAACTCTGCTCTGATTTCTGATAGTTCCATGTGTGGTCACCTCTATAGTTATTTGGGTTGTTTTGTAAAAGTCATTTTGGAGTTTATATTAGATAGTGGTGTGATTTCCGCTACAGGTGCTCGCTTTCCGCGGGGCGTGAGTTGAGCCTCCTCGGGCTTGCACTGGTCCCATAACGTTGGACACTTAAATTTCTAAGCAGCTAATTCAGTACTTACTCGATAAGCTACCGGACTT
>NZ_JANIOC010000004.1:0-125539 GCF_024733565.1 Rossellomorea sp. SC111
GGTGTAGAGGTCTTCGAAGGACATTACAGCTACAAGGGCACTAAATATGTACCAAGCTGGGGAGGTAGCATGTTTGAAGCATTGATGCCACAGCTGGTACTGAAGGAAAGAGAACTGGGAAAAAATGCACTTGGCTTGAACAACAAGCGTCATGTCGACATCCAGATTCAATATGCGAAAGATCAGGGATATGCAGCCTGGGGCATGTCACCTGCAGCCACACCGGATAGTTATTCTGAATTTGCCGCTACACCTCTCGGGATGGACGGTTATAAGTCAGATGGCACTGTCACACCTCATGCCACATTCCTTGCACTGGAGTACGCCCCAATGGAAGCGTTCAAAAACATCCAGGCGTTGAAACGTTTCGACATGTACGGAAAATACGGATTCCTTGATTCAGTCAATGTGGAAACAGGAGAAGTAACAAACGCCTACCTCGCTTTAGATCAAGGCATGACGATGATCTCAATCGTCAACTATTTAAAGGATGGTGTCATACGGGATTACTTCCATCAAGATCAAATCGGGAAATCTCCTGAGGACTTACTGATGAAAGAGACGTTTTCTATTCAATAATAGTATCGATAATCTTACAAAAAGCCCAAGTGATACATCTCTTGGGCTTTTTGTATGTAAATGCATGGACTACCTCCACCTCTTCGCCAACGCCTCAATATCCCCGGGATCTGTCCGGCAGCAACCACCAATGATACGGGCACCTGCTTCGTACAAAACTACTGAATCCTCATCAAACGCACAACGCGCTTCCTCCCCATGCCACGTTTTAGTCCCCGCATCGTAAGTCTCACCTGAGTTCGGGTACACGATGATTGGTTTGTCAGTGTGTCTGCATAATACGCTCATCACCTGCTTGGCCGCAGGAATCGGTGTACAATTCACACCAATCGCAGCGATCTGTTCATTATCATTGAACACCCGCGCGCACTCCTCCATCCCCGTGCCATCACTTATCGTCTCTCCATCCTTTAAAGAAAAAGACAACCAGGCGCAAGTTTCCGGAAATTCTTTTAAAAGCGAAGCGAGGACTTTTGCTTCCTGCAAGGATGGGATGGTTTCAAATGCCAGCACATCAGCACCCGCCTCCACTAATGCCTTGATCCTCGGAAAATGGAAATCTACTAGCTGTTGATCACTTACCCCATAGTTTCCCACATATTCAGAGCCGTCTGCCAGGTATGCCCCGTAAGGTCCTACAGAACCGGCGACGATTGGTTTCGGACGATTCTTATTTCCCTTCTCTTCCTCCCAGAAGTCATCCCGGGCCTGCTTGGCAAGAGCAACTGTTTTCTTGATTAATTCCAGCGCTTCCGGTTTCTCTATTCCACGCTTTCGAAAACCATCCACCGTTGCCTGGTAGCTGGCTGTAATCGCACAATCGGCTCCTGCACGGAAATAATCAGCATGAACCTTCTCAATCGCTTCCGGTTTTTCAAGGAGGACACGGGCAGACCAAAGGGGATCGTTCAAATCACAGCCGTGTGACTCCAGCTCTGTGGCCAATGCTCCATCCAAAATAATCAGGGAATGTGCTTGTAAAATCGCTTCAATGGGATTCAGCTTCAGTTGATTCGACATAATCTTTTCCTCTTTTCTTCATATATTGTGTTAGATAATAGCTTCCATAGCAAAAGGCGATAAACGGGATTCCACAATATAGGGCGATCCTCTGAGTGGGATCAAAAGCAATGCCGATACAGGAAGCGAGACAAAGCAGGAATGACGCAATCGGAACGACTGGATATAACGGCGTCCGATAAGCCAGGTCTTTCACATCGTTTCCTTCTCTTAAGTACTGTCTTCGAAATAGAAACTGGGCAGCACTAATGCTCATCCACACGATGACTACCGCTAGACCTGAGACCGAAACCAATACGATATAGACGGTCCCCGGTGCAATGATGCTTGAAAGCAGGGCAAGTCCCCCTCCAAGCATGCTGCATATCATCGCATTAATAGGTACTCCCCTATCAGTCACTTTGGCAAAAATCGGTGAGATGGTTTGCTTATCTGCCAGCGACCATAGCATTCTGGAAGAAGCATACAAACCTGAATTTGCCGCTGATAAGATAGCCGTGATGATGACAAAATTCATTAAATCGGCTGCATAAGGAATTCCAATCCGCCCAAGCACTGCGACAAAAGGGCTTTCCAACACACCCGCTGACTGGCTCGGTAATAATGCCGATAATACGACAATCGTCCCTACATAAAAGAGGATCAATCTCACAAGCGTAGTGCGGATGGCTTTAGGAATCGATGTTGATGGATTCTCTGTTTCTCCCGCCGCTACCCCGATTAATTCTGTTCCTGAAAAAGCAAAATTGACGGCAAGCATGGTCATCAAGATGGCAAATGCCCCGTTCGGAAATAACCCTGAATTGGAGATATTCGAGAAAAATGGAGCGGGCTCTGAATGACCGAGAGGGATGAACCCGACGATCGCCCCTGCCCCGATCACAATAAACGCCACAATCGCAATCACTTTCACTAAAGAAAACCAAAATTCAGATTCAGCAAAAAAACGCACTGACAATGCATTAAAGAAAAAAATCAACGCAGCGAAGACCGCGCTCCAAATCCATACACTAATCGAAGGGAACCACCGCTGCATCATCAAGCCTGCCGCCGTGAACTCCGACCCCAATGCCACCGTCCATGTCAGCCAATATAACCAGCCCACCGTGTAACCGGTCCCCGGACCAATGAATTTTGCAGCATAACTATGAAAGGATCCGGTCTCCGGCATATGGACAGACAGCTCGCCTAAACACAGCATCACTAGATACACCACCAGGGCCCCGATCAAATAAGCAAGGATCGTCCCAAACGGTCCAGCCTGATGAATGGTATACCCCGAACTTAAGAAAAGCCCGGTTCCGATCACCCCTCCAAGAGACAGCATCACTAAATGCCGTGTCTTCATCTTTCTTTTGAAACCCTGTGCTCTGTTTTCCATACAAACACCCTTCCTTTTAAGTTGATTGAGGAATGGGTGAACAAACAAAAAACGCACCCTGAACGAGTGCGTCACCGACAAATAAAAGATTGCTCCTATCTATCAGGGTTTGAATCACCCGCTGGAATTAGCACAGTATCTTCAAAGACCTGTTGCTGAGGCTTCAAAGGGCCAGTCCCTCCACCTCTCTGGATAAGAAAATATTTTTTTAAAACTCTATCAATATATCGGAATAATGTCAAGACCATGAAACTGATGGGTAGCCGAGCCCATCCAATGGTTACACGAAGGAATAAAAAGGGAACAACTATAGTAAAAAAGGAGAAACTGCCATGCCAGAAGGTCCCGAAATCAGAAGAGCAGCCGATAACGTTGAGCGTGCTCTTAAAAATAATACGGTGGAAGATGTTTATTTTGCCTTCCCTCATTTAGAAGACTATGAAGATCTGCTGAAGGGGTCTATCGTGACAAGAGTCGATACGAAAGGAAAAGCCATGCTCATCCGCTTTGACAATGGATATACCATCTACTCCCACAATCAACTTTACGGAAAATGGTATATCAGGAACACCTACAATTATCCGAAAACAAATCGCCAACTCCGATTGGCCCTTCATAACGAGAAAAAATCCGCCTTTCTCTATAGTGCGTCGGATATCGAGGTTCTCAGAGATGAAGAGGTGCCATCACACCCATTCATCTCTAAAGTCGGTCCAGACCTTTTAAGCGAAGAGGTATCCGTAGATGAGCTGGTGGGGCGGATGAAGGACAAACGATTCCGAAACCGCAAATGGGCGATATTATTGCTTGATCAAGCATTTGTCGCCGGAATCGGTAATTATTTGCGATCTGAAATTTTGTTTGTTGCCGGTATACATCCTTCCCTCAGGCCTGTCGACTGTACAGAGGATCAATTAAACAAAGCAGCCCATGCGGTCATGAGTTTAGTTAAGCAATCGTATGAAACTGGAGGTATCACGAATGATCCCGACCTTGCGCAGAAACTGAAAGACCAAGGAGTAAAGCGTTCCCGCTACCGTCACTGGGTCTTTAACCGGGAAGGGGAATCTTGCTTCATCTGTGGAAGCGAAATCGAAAAGACGGTGGCCGCGTCAAGAAGGCTGTATTATTGTCCGGTTTGTCAAGGAATCGAATGATAGATAAAAGGGTACGCGGCACCTTAATGCCACGTACCCTTTTATCAGTTTAACGTCAAACCACAGTTTCTATTCCGTACTCCGGTTAATCGCTTCTTTCATTGAAATCCCTTTTAATTTCCGATGATTCAGCCACAGTGATACATAATACGAAATGATGATGATACTAAAACTGATGAGGACACTCATCCAATCCAGCGTGACAGGAATCGTCACATTCATTTCTGAAGTGATCGAATTCATAAAGGCTGAAATCGAGAAAACAGTCACAGGAACGCCTATTACATACCCAAGGATGATAAACCAAATATTATAGCCGATCATCATGTTCATGATCGACTTCTCCCGATAGCCGATGACTTTCATGAGTGAAATTTTGAATGAATTTTCCTCAATTAATAATGAGATCAATATATAGATGATGATGACCGCAATGATGGCGGCAACAAGGGCAATCGCTGCCACACCATAGTTCAACGGCTTAATCATTTCCTTGAAACCGTCAATCGTATCGGATGATTTTGTCTCCGAGACAATCTGATCTTCCGGCAAGTTGAGTTCTTTGTTTGTATAAATTTCCGTATAACTTCCCGAAGGATAATCATTTAATCGGTTGAATTCATCGAGTGGCATATAGATCATATTTCCGAGATAGGATTCAGCGATGTGATCAATGGTGAGCGTAAAGGATTGGTCCGTCAATTCATTTGTCACATGAATCGAATCCCCCTCTTGGATCCCTAATTTATCTGAGAGTGATTTATTCATGACCACTGAATCGAATGTTAGCCTTTCTCCGCTTGCGTCCTGCAATTGAATGGCTGTATTATCCGGCTTCAGGCCAGTGATCATGACGCTCTCCTCATCTGTGGTAAATGGTGCAACGGATCCGACCTGTCCCGATTCGGGCTCTATAGTCTGTGGAGCATTGAATAGATAGCTATACTCATAGTCGTATACTTGTTGAAAATTATCGGTCACCAGGTACTCCATCGAATTCTTGGTGACGAACCCGAACAACAATAATAATGTCGCAAACATCACACCTATGATCAAAAACAGTGCCCTGGGAAGGTTTCTCATGATTTCCCTGATTACAAATTTCCGGCGGAACGGCAGTTTCTTCATTTTAAACATCCGCTCCAGCCTGCTCACTTTAACCTTTCGTTCCCCACCTTTTATCAAACTCACCGGCGGGATCTTCAAGACACGGTGAACCAAGTAGTAGGTGAACGGGATGAACAGTACAAGTGGCAGAAAAATGCTCACAAGTAAATATCCCACATGCAGTTTCACATCCAGTACGGGCAGATTATAATAAGCCGAGAAAGTGGATAGCAAGGGATGCAGGAATACCCAGCCAAGGATTGTACCGACCATGCTTCCTGTGGTGGCAAGAATTCCGGCATAAGAAAGATAATGACGGATAATTTCCCTTTTCCTGTATCCGAGGGCATACAATGTACCGATCTGTACATATTCTTTCTTCATTAAGCGCCACAATAATATAAGAATGATCACCATACTAATGAACAGAATACCTATCGGAAGAAATTGTCCCATCTTTTTGACACCAGCAATATCCCCTTTGATGAAGGAAATGCGATTATTATCTTTTTTATCTGTCCATTTGATGATTTGATTCGATTGATTGATTTGCTTTTTCAATTCTTCCGGGGAAGCATCCGATAGACGTACACTATAGTAAATGCGGTGATTTTCCCACTTTGAAAATACAGATGGTTTCACGACGGCGACACCGAATGCATCAGGATTTTTCAGGAAGCCAGATTCATCCTTTAATGGATAGATGTAGTCCGGAATCGCCATGTATCCTGTAACATGGAACGTTTCCCCTCCCAGTTCAACCTCGTTTCCAATCGCCACATCATGGGCTTTGGCGAAGCCTTTATCCACTAATATATCGCGGTCCGAAGACAGGGTTTCCCCTTCCACCACAGTGGGAAGATTGATTTCATCCGGTTCATCCAACAACCTGAGAGTCGAATCTTTATTATATGGAAGATCGGTTGCAACCCTTTGCTCGATCTCTGCCCCACTCTCCTTTTCCATTTCTTCGATATCCTTCAAAGGCTGTTGTGTCATGAACTGAGCATCTTCTACTTTATTCTCGTTAAAAAACATCTGTAAATTATCAATGAGATTTGCTCCGGCTGCTGTGAATGCGTAAAATACGATCGAGCTGATGACAATCAGAAACCACGCAGAAAAAAACTGCGCTTTTTTTTCCATTATGGTCCGAAAAAGCTTTTTCCGAAGAGGCATCACCACTCAACCCCTTCAGCTGAGGTTTGATGTTCATTGACAAAGTCGGATTCAACCTTCCCATCTTTCAGTGTGATGATCCGGTTCGCCATGCTTTTGATTGCTTGGTTATGGGTGATGATAAGGACTGTCGTGTTAAATTCTTTATTCACTTTCTCGATCAACTGCAGAATTTCTTTCGATGTGACTGAATCCAATGCTCCAGTCGGTTCGTCACATAATAATAGTTTCGGAGCCTTCACGACGGCACGGGCGATCGAAACGCGTTGCTGCTGTCCTCCGCTTAATTCACGAGGAAAGCGATCCTCCATCCCCGACAATCCAACAGCATGAATCACTTCCGGAATAGACAATGCCTCCCGACTGATATTCGCCGTCAATTCAATATTTTCATAGACCGTTAAATTCGGGATCAGATTATACATTTGAAAGACAAAGCCAACGTCTTCCCTTCTATAATCCACAAGGTCTCGATCACTCAATCGGCCGATATCTTTCTTATTGACCTCAATGGTCCCGGAATCAATTGCATCAATGCCGCCAATGGCATTCAACAACGTGGACTTCCCTGAACCCGATGGACCGAGGATGACGACTATCTCACCCTCCTCCACCTCTACATGAATATCCGTCAGTGCATGAAAGGTGGTTTGGCCGCTTTGATAGGTTTTATGAACTCCATTGATGCTCAAGGTGCTCATGTTCATTCCTTCTTTCCCGGTTTTATTTTCCCTGCAAATAAAAATCGTATGTGCCTCGATAGTTGTTCCTTATAAGCTTCAAGATCCATTTCTTCGTTATACATGTAGAACATCGTATCGGACATGGCTGCACTATAGATGGCGTAAGCCGCTTCTTCTGGATCAATCTCTACGGCAAAGCAATCTGAATGGCTTTCAATCATATACATGACCCACTTCATCATCTCTTCATCAATGCCGAATAACCCCTGTCTCAACCGGATGCTCTCTTCCACTTCTCCCGTCATCACGTGAAACAACTCGCGCCAAAAAGCTTTCGGATAATGCTGAAAAAATTCTGCAAATCCCTGCATGGCCCCAATCACACTTTCTACCAGATCTCCACTCTCATCTGAGGAAAACGGATCTTGAAGCGCTTCTTTCATCCCCCCCGCTTCTTCTGTGAAAATCCGCAGCAGCAAAGCCCCCTTAGATGGAAAATAATTGTAGATGGTCCCGGTCCCCACACCTGCATCCTTCGCAATCTCTGCCATGGAAGCCGTTTCGAATCCCTTTTGAGAGAAAATGTTCTTCGCTGATTCCATGATGTTCAGCTGGGTTTGCCGTTTCTTATCTTCACGTAATCCTGCCATAGTCACTGCTCCTTTGATCACAAAATATGAACGCGTTCATTTATGAATACATTCATATTTTAACTGGAAGGATATTGATTGTCAAACAGTGCTTGTTTCAGAAATAATAAAGCCCACTTCATCAAATGAAGTGGGCTCGTACTTTTTTACATTCCATATTCTTTCCGATACTCATCATGCTTCGGCTGGAACAGTTCTTCATTGGATGGCCTCACATCCGAGAAGTGATCCACATTGTAATGTCCCCTTAAAGCAACATTATGATGGGCGATGATTTGCTCCGCCTTCAAGGCTTGAGAGTCCTTGGTGGAATGGCCGTCAGCCACCAGGGTGACATCGAATCCGCTGACCGTCGCATAACGGACAGCCGTGTCGATGCAGTGCTCTGTCTGACAGCCCGCCATCACGAGATGCCCCACCTCTTTTTCTTTTAAGAATGAGAGTAACGGCGTCCCGTAAAACGAATTGGTGGCAAGCTTATCAAATACCGCTGCATGATCCGGAATCTCAAGGTCCCGATGCACCTGAAACCCTTCTCCGGTACCGCCAGCGACGTCTTTATCCCTGATGAAGACGATGTGGGCGTCCGCTTCCTTTGCTTGCATGATCACGCTGTTTATTGTCTCGATCAGTTCTTCTTTTTGAAAGACAGCTTGCTCATTCTCGTTTCCTTCCACTAATTCCTGCTGCACATCAATGACTAGTAATGCCTGTTTCACATATAAAACCCCTTTACGATTTTAGTCCTCTTTTAAATGGATGTCGTTCGGTAGTCTTTTTCATCATGAACCGCCCCCTTTAAAGTCTATATATGTATAGTTCGGCTTAACCACCGTTCAATCCTTTAACACATGCAAAAAAAGCCCGGAGTCACATATGACTCCGAGCTTCATAGCATGTCTGTCATGGAAGTAGGACGATCTTTCCCAGTTTTCCTGAATGTTTAAAATAGGTTTGTGCTTCACCCGCTTGTTCCAGTGGGAACGTCCGGTCAATGACCGGCTTGATTTTCCCTTCGGAGATCGCATCAAGCATCCGTTTGAACTCTTCTCTTGTTCCCAAGACCGAACCATAGAACGTGATATGCTTTAAATAAAGGGTTCTGAAGTCGAGTTGCGTTTTCTGACCACCGGCTGACCCTGATATACAGAATTTACCGCCTTTTTTCAAGACTTCAAGGGATGTTTCGAACAGTGCATCCCCTACTACATCCAACACGGAATCGACCGGACCTCCATTTACCTCAACGATTTCCTCGGCAAGGTTTGGTGACTTATAGGACAAGACGTGAGTGGCACCGAGCTCTTTCATCTTGTCTTCTAAAGCCAAGTCCCCCACTAGGGCAATGACCTTTGATCCGAAAACCTTGGATGCAATTTGAACATTCAATGATCCCACACCGCCATTGGCACCGGTGATGACGATCGTTTCCGAAGGCTGAGCCTGGATCTGTTCCACCATATGCCATGCCGTCAAACCGCTGACGGAAAACACGGCACTTTCTTCATACGCGGAGAGAGGCATGTCATAACAGAGTTCCGATGGCCAGGCGACGTATTCAGCATATCCCCCGTCATATTCGGAGCCGATGAATGACATATCATCTGATATATGTTCGCTTCCTTCCGCACCACTTGATGTGAATGGGAAAAGGACAACAGATTTCCCCAACAAGGTTTCAGAAACATCGGCACCCACTTCTACTATTTCACCGGTGATATCCGAACCGGGAATCCGTGGGAACTGCACACCTTCAGGACGCCAGCCAGACTTTTCTTCCGTTCCATAGGCGCCTTCTCTCATCCAGATTTCAGTATTGTTGATGGCACATGCTTTTACTTTGACAAGGACCTCTCCCTTTTTTGGGGTCGGAATTCGAATATCCACTACTTCGAGCATGTCGACATCCCCATACCCCGTAACTTGAACAGCCTTCATGTGTGTCCCGCCTTTCCGTTTTTTTTCCAGTGTTGCCGAAAACCCACTTCTTTACGTTCCACAATAGGTACGATACGGACGGTTAGACGGACTTGGAAGTGTGCAGTACTCTTCCTGTTTTGCAGAGTAAGCGTACGGATCTTTCAGAACCGCAAGCAAGTCGTTCATGACAGTGAGATCATCCTCTTCGACTGCTGCCTTGAGCGCTTCTTCGACCCTGTGGTTGCGCGGGATGACCGACGGATTGCTCGTGCGCATCCGCTGTTGGGAAGCTTCCATCGTCTCGTCCTGTCTCCCTAACCTTTCCTTCCATCGTTCTTTCCAAACCGCAAAATCAGGAGTCTTGAACAAGTCTGATTCTTCACGCCCCAGTGTCAGGCTCCGGAATGTATTCGTAAAGTCTGCCTGATGCCTATTCATGAGATCCAGCAGTTCTTCAGCAAGGGAACGATCTCCTTCTTCACTATTGAATAATCCCAGTTTCGCCCTCATGCCACTCAGCCAATGACCCTCGTACAACTCAGGGAATTCAAGTACCGCATCCTGTGCAAGTTTCAAGGATTCTTCCTGTTCCTCATGGAGGATCGGAAGCAGGCTTTCGGCAAAGCGGGCGAGGTTCCATCCAGCAATCGGCGGCTGATTCCCATATGCATACCTTCCTTGTGCATCGATGGAACTGAAGACCGTTTTCGGGTCATACGTATCCATGAAGGCACATGGCCCGTAATCAATCGTTTCCCCGCTGATCGTCATATTATCTGTGTTCATGACACCGTGGATGAAACCGACCATCTGCCACTTTGCGATAAGGGCAGCCTGGCGTTTGATGACTTCCTTCAGAAGGAAAAGATAACGGTTCGGTGCATCAAGGCCATCTGGATAATGGCGCTCGAGGGCATAATCAGCAAGGGCACGCAGATCATCCACCCCACCGAATCTTGAAGCGAACTGGAACGTCCCGACACGGAGATGACTGGCAGCCACCCTGGTCAGGATCGCACCCTGCTGCTCCGTTTCCCGGTAGATGGGTTCTCCTGTAGTGACCACAGCAAGACTCCGGGTCGTTTGAATCCCGAGTCCGTGCATCGCTTCACTGATGATGTGCTCCCTGAGCATGGGACCGAGTCCAGCACGACCGTCCCCTCCACGGGAGTAAGGGGTTCTTCCTCCCCCTTTAAGCTGAATATCAAATCGTTCTCCCCCTGGCGTGATCTGCTCCCCAATCAGCACAGCGCGTCCGTCACCCAGCATATTGAAATGTCCGAACTGATGGCCGGCATAGGCTTGAGCAAGGGGATCGGCTCCTTCTGGGATTTCATTGCCCGATAGTACATCCGCTCCAAGTCTTTCGACATCGAGCCCCAGGGACTCAGCAACCTGCTCATTTAAAACAACCAGCTTAGGTGCACGCACCGGTTCCGGATCCTGACGAGTGAAAAATGTTCCGGGAAGATTTCTATAACTGGTTTCAAGTTTCCAGCCTGCTTGCTTTTCCATAGTCTTCCTCTCCTCCTTTTCATTAAGTAAAACAAAAAACCATAGACTTTGTTCTATGATTTTTTGGTGAAGTTCCCTTTTATCTCCCCTTCATTATACCCTTCTTTTCCGCTAATGTCCTTTATGGCCCCTGCGGAAAACACCCCAATACGACAGATAAATCACAAGGATCAATCCCAGTGAGATGAACAACCCGATTCGTTGATTCACGTGGACCATGGCACCTGAAATCGCAAGGAGTATCAGAGCGATCCCTGAATATGAAGTAAAGGGGTAACCAAACATCTTAAATTTCCCATTCGATGCGTCATAGGAGGGATGGAGCTTAATGTGGGAGACAAGGATAATGCCCCAGTTCAGGATCAGCATGACTCCTGCTGCAGTGGTGATATATTCATACACTTCATTGGGCAAAAGGAAGGAAAACAGAATTGATATCCCTAGCCCGACCGCAGTGATCATCAAGGACTTCACAGCCACTCCCCGGTCATTTTTTTCAGCGAATCCCTTCGGTGCATCCCCATCAACAGCCAGGGATATCATCACGTTCGTGATAGAGAATAAGGCCCCTACCATCGTCGAAAAGGCCGCACTGATAATGATGATATTGAAAATCGAATCAAGGAACGGAATGTGGTAAGCCGAGAGCGCCGTAACAAACGGGCTTTCTGACTCATTGATCTTTCTCCAAGACACCATGCTCATGACAAAAAACAAGGAAAGAACATACACCGTCACCAATGAAAACAATGTCCCCTTCCCTGCCTTAGGGACATCTTTCTGGTCCCGCAATTCATGGGAAGCAATTCCAAGAACGGCAATTCCCCCGAATGAAAAAAACACAAAAATCAGTGCCGCCCAGGTTCCTTTTATTCCCTCAGGCATGAAAGGTGAGATGCCTGCATCCTTGGCCGACGCAAGCTCTGAAGGCGTGATAATGTGAAATAACAGGAGAGCACCGAACACAATAAAAATAAGCAAAGTGGATAATTTGATTACGGCAAAAACCGATTCAATTTTGCCGAAGTTGCTCGCCCCCAAAAGATTGATGCCAAACCCGAGGACGGCATAAAGAATGGAAAAGATCCATAAAGGGACTTCTGGAAACCAAAACTGAGTGAACGTCGATAACGCCACGATTTCACTGGACATGATCAGGATACCTGATAGCCAGTACATCCACCCTGAAACAAACCCGAAAGAATGTCCGAATGCTTTCTTCGCGTAAATTCGGAACGTCCCCTTTTGTGGATCGTTCGTGATCATTTCCGCCAGGGCACTAAACACGAAATACGCCGTCAATCCGGCGATGATGTAATCGATGAGTATGGAAGGTCCGGCCGTCTTGATGGATAACCCTGTCCCCAGAAAGAACCCTGCCCCAATCACTGATCCGATCCCAATCAGGGAAAGCTGCCACCAGCTGAGCTTGATTCCTTCCCTTTTCTCCTGCTTTTTCTTTTGGTGATGAGCTACCGTCTGGGTCAATAAATGCTCGTCTTTCATCCAACCATCCTTTCCTATGTATACATACCCATAGGTTTTTCATGAGATGGGATTACTATACAAATAGCTAATACCCGATAGAATAACACAATTGTAAAAATTTAAATTATTTTGAAATTATTGTAACAAATCGTTATAATTGACCTAAAAGATAATGGGGGTGTTTCCACTGAAAAGATTCAATGTTGTCGGTCTACCCATTCAGTTCTTGCTTACATGTATCGGTCTATTCCTTTTCAGCGGCGCAGGTTCTCTGCTTGCATACGATACTGAATTAGTCATCATGCTGGGGAAATATCTTCAAACCCTTCAGGAAATCGGACGTGAAATGCTCCATCCCACTTCTCTCATTTTCAAAGTAGGGGATACCATGGACTACAAAAGCTATCCGCTTTACCCGCTATTTTTTCAATTGTTCGGTTACTCATTCTCACTTTTAGTTCTGGCTTTTTTCCTGGCTGCCTTCACGTCTTCCCTTTTGAGCTATTTATTTATGTTTCTGCCAAAGAGGGTATATCGCTTCTGCTTCCGTTTACTCGACTCACTGGATTCCCTTCCCGACGTCATGATCATCGTGATTATCCAGCTGTTTATCGTCTGGTTTTTCAAGAAAACGGATATTTTGCTTTTTGATATTTATACTTTAGGCGATGAAAAGATCTATCTGCTTCCGATTATTTGTCTTGCCATCATGCCGATTGCTTTTTTAACAAAGCATTTCTTATTCCAGCTTCGAGAAGAAGAAGAAAAGCCTTATGTGGAGTACTCTTATTCTAAGGGGTTTTCAAAAGCCTATACGATATGGGTTCATTTATTTCGAAATGTGTGGCTACACTTTTATTTCCATATTAAACCGATCTTTCTTTTGATGCTTTCAAATCTGTTGATCATCGAAATCCTTTTTAATATCAACGGATTTATGAATGTACTTCTCGATGTTTCAAGGAATACGCCAAGTGCGTTTTTCGTCGGGATGCTGATGATTTACATACCGTTTTTTCTTATTTTTACTTTGGGAGCCGTTTTTCTAAAGAAATGGTTATCGGGAGAGGAGATCAGTACATGAGAGTGTTTAAATCACCACGCTTCTGGCTGCCTTTAGGTTTTCTTCTGATTCTGATCTCAGCAAGCTTCATCGTGCCCACCGTCTATCCGGAGCTACTGGAACCGGGCCCCCCTTATTTGAAGGATGATGCAGGGAAGATCATCGCGGATCCCCCTTATACGATGGAGGAAATGAAGCCGCTGGGGAGTGACAAACTCGGGCGGAATTTATTTTATTTACTATTGTCCGGTGCGAAGTATACCCTGCTGTCGGCTATGATCATCGCCCTCCTCCGCATGGCCGGTGGGTTCGCGTTCGGTATGATATATGCTTTTCTCCCTGATTGGGCCAGGCAGATGATTAAGGGAATCGGCGATACATTCAACTTCATCCCCCTTGCAATCATTGCTTTCGTTCTCCTCACTCCCCTGCAACTTGCCTTTGAAGCAGAGGCAATGTTTTCGTTCAGGTTTCTGGTCATTGAAGTATTCGTGATCGCCATCATCGTGATCCCTTCTCTCGGCTTGTATATTGGGGAAGAAATGAAGGAGTATTTAAAGAATGATTTCGTTAGTGTATCGAGACAAATCGGGGCATCGAAATACTATATAATCAAGCGGCACCTGCGTCCACAGTTCAGCCGTCATGCCCTTGTCATGTTTTCAGAGCAAATATCACAGACCTTATACCTTCTCATTCAACTCGGGGTTCTGCATATCTGTTTGGGAGGGTTGAAGATAGCGGAGTTCGGGATCTTGGAGCACATACCTGAATACTTCTCTTATACAAATGAATGGGCAGCGACGATGAGCATCAATATTCAAATGGTCTTTCTTCATACGTGGTTGGTGCTGACACCACTACTATTTTTTGCGATATCCATCTTTTGCATCAATGAAGTGACCAGATTCTTAAAAGAGGTTCTGCTTGAAGATAACCACCCTGTCGGAGAAGCAAAGCCCCTTTCCAAACAGACGCCACCTTCGTCCATGTTTGATGACCCATTCACGTTTACAAACCGCTCAAGGGAGGAATTCCATTGAGAAATCGACTTCTATTTATTCTCTTTGCCATTCTCACCGTACTGACCGGATGCAGGGTTGAAATGGCAACGGAACTTCCTCAAAAACCAGAAGCTCCGTCCGGGGTCAGGATTGAAATGAGCGGTACCGTCTCCCTTCAAGGAAAAGAACTTATCGTTGAAGGGAAATCCAATCTTCCAGAGGACAGCATCATATTTGCTGGCCTCAAAGATTATGGTGAAATGGAATCTTACGCCAGGGTCATCAACTGGCAGGGAGAAGAAACGGATGAATATGTCACGGAAAGCACCGGGGTAGTGGACGATAAAGGAAACTTCCAAATCAAAGTGGACCGGGTCAATCCGGAATCCCGCTACAAGCTGGAGGTCCTTTTTAACCCCGCCATCCAAAAATCCAAGATCCAGGAAATCTACGGCTTCTGGGGAGAGGACATCGCCCGGAACATCGGCTACCTCGATTTCGAGTATAATGGCAACACGCTATCCGGGATGATCAAAGTCGCCCCAATCGTCAGTATCACAGACCCAAAAGGGGACGGTGCCAAATGGAATCTCACCAACATCCCGAACAAATCCAGGGCACTGAAGTGAGAAATGAGGGACGGACCTCTATACATGACTAAAATTCATGGTTGAAGCATTAATGGGAGGTCCGTCCCTCTCAGCATTGAAAAATCCCTGACGCTGAGTTTGGCGTCAGGGATTTCTTCGAAGGGAACATGAGTAGTTCCTATTATGAGTTCAATGTCAGTGTCGCGACACATTCCACGTGCACTGTATGAGGGAACAGGTCAACAGGTTGAACTGCATCAAGGGTGTAGCCGAATGGCTCAAGCTCCTTAATATCCGTCGCGAATGTATCCGGGTTGCATGAAACGTACACGATCCGCTCTGGTTTCGCACGTCCGATCCTTCTCATCACCTTCCCTCCTGCACCGGAACGCGGAGGATCCAGCATCAACAGCTGCGGGTGGCCAAAAGTTTCGAGCATTTGGTCGATTCCTTTCCGTGCATCCTTCGCAAGGAATGTAGTATTTGAGATCCCATTATCATCAGCATTCCGTTTCGCCGATTCGATGGAGCTTTCCACGATTTCAATACCTGCAAGCTCACCTACTCTGCTTGCGAATGGAAGGGAGAATGTCCCTACCCCACAGAAAAGGTCGATCATCTTTTCCGTTTCTTTCGGCTGGCTCATTTCGATCGCCAGGTCCACGAGCTTCTGTGCCTGGGTCGGATTCGTCTGGAAGAACGTATCAAACCAAAGACGGAAACGGTAGCCGTCCATTTCGTCATAGATGAAATCACGTCCGTCCAACAGATGGATCTCCTCCGCCTGAGTACGGTCTGCCCATGCCGTGTTTTCCAGCCATAATAAGCTTTTTACATGAGGGAATTTCTCGCCGACACGCTTGACCAAGTCCCGAACGGCTTGCGGATGAGAGTCCGGCGCTTCCGTTGCGAATAAGGCAAGCATCAATTCGCCTGTCGCAAATGATTGGCGGACCATTAAGTGGCGCAGTAATCCTTCATGCTTGTCTTTGTCATACCCTTGTAAATGATGATCCTTCACCCAATCAGCGACTTCCATCGTCGCTTCCACCATCTCCTCACTTGCGATCAGGCACGTTTCAAGAGAAATGATCTTTCGGAAATTCCCTTGTTCATGCAAGCCGAGGGCTCCCTCCGGTGAGAAGGTAAACTCCATTTTATTGCGGTAACGCCAAGGATTGTCCATCCCCATCGTGGCACGGACAAGTTCGGGATCAAAGCCCTGTTCCTTCAGAGCTTCTTTCACGTGATCCGTCTTGTGCTTCAGCTGACCTTCATAGTCCCAATGCTGCCACACACAACCGCCGCATCGTTCAAAATGCGGGCAAGGTGGAGCTATGCGTTCTCGGTTCGGCTCAAGTATTTCATCCGCCATCGCTTTCCGTTTTCTTCTGTCCGGCTGGTCGACTGTCACTTTCACCTTTTCCCCAAGCAGGGTCTGGGGGATCGTCAGCCTCAGCTTCTTCGGATTCCCCAGTTCATTCTCACGCCAAATTACAGCCTGTCCGGAACCCTTTTGATCTAACTCTTCTATAGTGGCAACCATCGTTTCTGGTTTGATATTCGACAATGTTACGTCCTCCTTCAAATTGCTCTCTAACTCTATACTTTATTAAAAATAGAGGCGGAATGCAACAGGGACATGGGGCCAGGGTGCACAAAGAAGGAGCCTTGATTGCAAGGCTCCTTCACTGTGTAAATAGATTAATAGGCTTTGTAACGTCCGAATTCCCCGGTGATATAAGCTCTTCTTCCGTTGTAGACGACTTCCCAATAGCCTGAGCTGCTGTTTTTCCCTCTGACGGATCCCGTGACGGGGATGGTCCGTCCTTTTCTGATGGTACTCAGATCTTTTGATGCGAGGCGATCCGGACGATCTTGTATGATGGCGGCATTCGCGACGCCAATGATGGTGATTTCCCCAATGGCAATCGGTCCTCCTGTTGCAGGTGGCGGTGAGACTGGTCCCCCCTGCTGTCCACTTCCTTCCACCTTCACATATTTCGGTGATGCCGTCACATAAAACACATAGCCCCTGGAGTTTATGACTTCATACATATCGGCACCTTCCACCTTCAGCTTCCGTACAATCGTTGGAAATCCATACCCGTACTTCAATATTCCGGCACGGTAGGTATCATCGAAGGTCGGCCGGCTGTAGAAGTCAAGACCTTCTGCTCCTTTATAAATACTCTCAACGCGCTTGCCGACAACATCCCCGCTGCTTGTCCCACCGGAAACGGGAGGTGATCCGACGTTTCCGCCGTTACCTGCAGCCACATAGGACACCCCGAAGAAATCACACACTCCCAGTGCCTGCTCCCTTGCCGTTTCACGCTGAAAATCTTCATTGATCATGAGCAGCCCTTCCCTCTCATTATCCATGAAGCCGTTCTCTACAAGAACCGCAGGCCCATTGAACTCCCTCGTCATATGAAGATTCTGCTCAATGATTCCCCGGTACACCTGCTTCGTGCCCTGCTTCAAGTACTTTGCGATATTCTCAGCAAGTTTTCGATCCTTTGCATCATTGAAATATATATGGAGCGAATGGCCTTCTGCATCCTTCCCCGGGCCGTCAAACTTCCCATCGAAGGCATTATAATGGTTGGAAACCAATGCATCCGCCCCCATGGAATTCGCGATATCCGTTCTCACCTGAAGCGGAGTATCTGCATCTGTCGGAGCCGTTAACAGCGTCCGGAATCCACATCTCTCCAATTCCAATTTTAAATATAAGGTAACTTTCTCATTGAACTCATTTTCCCGGATCTGCCTTCCAATCGACGGAATATAAGGCGTCCGTTTACCTGCTGTCCCAAGACCGTGACCATCATCCAATGCTATTAAATAATCACTAGCTTTTGCCATATTTTGTATCCTCCTTTACTAGTAAAATATTCATAGCTTGTACAAATGGTCACGGCGAGGGGGGATAAAACAGGCTATATTAGAAACATTCCACATTTTACTACTAAAAAGGTTTATAGATTACCAAAATTGGATAATTATTGAAGGTATGTAGTTATAACAAAAAAAGGATGTGGTTTAGTTGGCAGTAAACAAGTCTTGGATTCTATCATCTATCCTTCTATCAGCCCTTTTACTCGGAGCTTGTGGAAATAGTGAAAAGGCAACGGAAGATAAAAAGACAAAAGAAGAAGAAAAACCAAAAATGGAAGAGACATCTTCTGATACAGAAAAGGATGTTAAAGAAGATGTGAAGGAAGATACTGGAACTAGTAGCGATGGAGATGTTTTGAACCCATATATTGAAGAAGAGACCGGCGGTAAGGCAGAAATCCTGTATACCAATAGCAGCCCTGGATTTGAAAGTGACGAAAACGGATTTAAAGTAACCGTTGATGAGTATCAGATCGCAAAGGTAACAGATATGGATCAATCTACTGCCAACCGTTTTGATGGTTCCAACACAGGGTACATCGTTACAGCCCTAATGACCGTAGACAATCAATCTGGCAAACCAGTATATTTTAATGGGACAACCAATATCCGCCTTCAAGATGAGCTAACCTACGTTCCGTCCAATACTAGAAACTTCATTGAAGAAGGCAAAGGTCTTAGACCAAAGACTTATGAGTCTGGAATTGACGGAAATAATAATATGTATGAAGATGGAGAAAAGACGTCAGGTCTAATTACATATAAAATGACTGAAGAACAATACAATATGATGAAAAACGTCAAACCAAAATTCATTTTGGAATCCAGTGCTTCTCAAAGTAAGGATTTCAAAGGCTCCGGAGAATTCATGCCTGAGAAGATCTTTGAATTTACTTACAGCGGAGAACAAGCTGAAGCAGCGGCAAGCGCACCTCAATTTTACCCGGACAGCATGACAACAGATAATATTGCCGATAAGAAGATGATCTTCGAGAAGAATGATATCAATAAAACAGAAAAAATCGAAGACGCCGTCGACATCAAATTAGTTGGTGTGCAATACACGGAAGTTATCCCTACAACCGGGAATGAATCCAGGTTTGGAGAGGACGAAATGGTCGCACTGACAGTCAAAACAACAGTCAAAAATAATACTGATTCAGAATTAAACTTATTCAATCTATCCGCCAAAGTCACAATTGATGAGGACCGGGGTTATACTCGCAATAATGGGTTTGCAGAACCCTCTGAGCCAAAGAAGGTTAAAGCAGGTGAAGAAGCCGACAGATACTTTGTGTTTTTATTTCGAAAGGATGAATTTGAATTATTTAAACAATTCGATATGGAGATCGGTCCTTTCTTTGGTGAAAAAGAGTATCTATTTGGAGAGAAAACGGTTAATTTCCAACTGCCACGCTAAAATAATAAGGTGCCAGACCCCACAAACGGGATCTGGCACCTTTTTCATCATCTATTATTTTGCCTGCAAACGACTGATCCGCTCATCCAAGTCCGGGTGAGTCGAAAACATCGCCGATTTACGACGTCCATTGATTTTCAATGTAGAGATGGCTGTATCATCTTCACCCTTCATGCGGCTTGAGTAAGCTTTTAACATTTGAAGGGCGTGGACCATTTTATCCTTACCGGCAAGGTCTGCTCCGCCTCTATCTGCGTGATACTCACGATGGCGTGAATAAGCGAAGACAACCAGACTTCCCAAGATCGAGAAGACGATCTGGAAGACAATCACGGCAATGAAATGCACGATCGGTGCCATTTCTTCTCTTGCAAAACGCGACGCAATCCATGCTGCGATCCGTGCCAGGAAGACAACGAATGTATTGACCACACCTTGCAGCAAGGTCATCGTCACCATATCCCCGTTTGCAACGTGGGCTACCTCATGGGCAATGACACCTTCCACTGCATCATCATCCATTTCACGAAGCAATCCAGTTGAAACGGCAACAAGTGAGCGTTTCTTCGAAGGACCTGTAGCGAAGGCATTCACTTCAGGAGAATGATAGATTCCCACTTCCGGCATATGCGTGAGCCCTGCAGCTCTTGATAGGCGGTGGACCTTCTCGACCACGGCACGTTCCTCAGAAGATAAAGCGCCATCTGGATTCAATACCTGGACGCCCATCATCCTCTTCGCCATCCAACGTGACATCGCTAAAGAGATGAACGATCCGGAAAAACCGATGATTGCACTGAATACAAGCAGTGCGCCTAAATCCAATCCACCTGTAGCAGTGATATAATTCCCCGCTCCTGTGACGGAAAAAATGATACTAATCGTCAGTAGTACTAAAACGTTCGTTAACAGGAAGTAAAATATACGTTTTCCCATCTTGATTCTCACTCCTATTTCAAGTTCAAATGAACCTGTATCTGAACCTATTATAAATCTTTCATGGGCAAAATACAAGCAAAAGGTGAAATTGACGGGACTCCACCTAACCAGTAGTATAGAAGGAGATATTTGCAAATGAGACGGGGTAATCACGATGGAAACGTTTAAACTGACACGCAAAAATATGGCAGACCTGTTGCTCTCTCTGAACGGCACCAGCAGCAGGACCCCACACCATGCCCTTTACGATGCGTGGGGGAATATCCATAATGAGGATGAACTGCCACCAATCATTCAAAAAATACTCAAATCCGCCAAAGGCGAAATAGGCTTTTCCCTTAATGAGATCGTCTCCCTGGGAAACCTGATCGAATTCACCAACTTTCCACAAAGCACCGTACAGAACTGGGTGAAGCGGGATGTAAGAGGGTTGATCGGTTCCCCCCAACTCGGTAAAAAATACACCACCGAACAGGCTGCCATGCTATTCATCGTCGAAGACCTCAAAGCGACGCTTGATTTTGAATCCATCCGTAAGATTCTGACTCTCGTGTTCAATAATATCGAGGACCGCACCGACGACATCGTCAATCCCACGGATCTTTATCTTGCCTATGCATCCGTCTTCGATCAGATCCATCATCAATCCTTACCTTCCATAAAAAGTGCTGATGGTTCGGTAAACGAGCATATTGACGGATTCATCAAGGAAGAATGCCGAGTAATGTTGGAAACATTTGACGGGATTGCGGAGGAAAACCTCACCAAAGTCCTTAATGTCATGATCGTATCGGTGCTGACAGTGCAAGCTGGGTTTTATCATGCTGTAACGAAAAAATATGTAATGGATGCCTTATCTTAACAAAAAATGCCTGTCCCCTTTTTTGGGGGGCAGGCATTTTTTAAATCATTCCGCGACTTCGACTTTCTTCGAATGTTGCACGTGGGTGGTAAACCAGGCAATCCCCCCGGCCACAGCCAAGTATCCAAACAGGATCCACAGCTGGTGCGCAAGCTGCGTGAAGTCACCTAATGTAATGACTTCCTGGAAGCTGCTCAACGAGTGAGCCATCGGTAGGTTCTCCCCGATGATGCGCAAAATCGGCGTATTCAAGTCTCGAGGGAATGTCCCTCCGCATGTTGCCAGCTGCAGGACGAGGAAGGTGACCGCCAGAAACTTCCCAACGAATCCGAATACGGTGATCAGCATAAAGATAAAGGTCATAAATGTGAAAGAAACGATGACACTTGATAGAATAAACAACGGTATATTCACGACTTCTAAATGGAAACCAAAGAGAAGGACCGCGTCGACGATGAGTGCCTGAATGGAGCCGATGGCAAACACCAATCCCCATTTATTGATGAAATGGGTCGTCCCGTTCACGCGAAGATCATTGCGTCTGCCAAGAGGGAGTATATTCGCCGCCATGATTCCGCCGACGTATAAGGCCAATGACAAGAAATAAGGTGCGATTCCGGTTCCATAGTTCGGCACCTTGGATACATTGGATTTCACAAGATGGACGGGATCAGAGAACATGGACGATAGCTCCTCTGTTGAATGAACCACTGACGTTTTTTCTGCTGCATCGGCGAGTTTATCAGCTAATTCCCCTGAGCCGGATTCAAGATCGGTCAGTCCCAGATTTAAAGTACTGACCCCTGAAGAAAGCTTGTTACTTCCGTTTGATATACGGCCGATTCCGGCAGTCAAGGTTGTGAATCCCTTGTTCCAGTCGGCAATCCCCGAAGAAAGTGTAGACGAACCGGACGCTAATTCTGAAGCTCCCTCAGATGCCTGGTTCAGTTTGTCTGTGAGCTGGGAGAACCCTGCATGCAGCTGATTCTGTCCACCTGCAAGCTGTTCTGTTTGCTGGTAAAGCTTCGATTGCCCGTTCTCAAGCTCCGATGTGGATGATGCTAAATTTCTTGATAGTTCTTGAATACGTTCAAATTCAGCATCACCTTTCGCCTCCGGATGTGACTCTTCATACGATTGAAGCTGACTCGCAAGCTTCTCCGCATTGACATTTGCTTCCGATTGTCGCTGTTTGAGCTGATCCTCTGCACCTGCTAGCTTATTCGTTTGACTCGCCAGTTGTTCTGTGCCCGTATTCATTTTCTCACCTGCTTGTGACAGGCTCTTCATCCCACCGGCTAATTGGACTGAACTTGAGTGTAAATGCTGGAGACCACTCTCAAGGGAATCTGCACCTGTTGAGAGTTTTTCACTACCAGCTTGAAGCTCGCGGAATCCTTCTCCTAGTCCGTTGATCCCAGTTGCAAGTGAATTCATTCCTGCCTTTTCAGCTGCAATTCCATTATGCAATCTGCTCGCTCCGTCACTCGCCTTCGTTAATCCCTTACCTAATTCCTCAAACTTTGAAAACACTCCGTCTGCATAGGATTTGGAAATCGTATCAGACAGCTTGCTTTTCATTTTTTCTGTAGCACTCGAACTTATTTGAGAGGCTACGAAGTTTTTACCAGGGTTGTCCTTGTACAGAAGTTCGGCTGGCTTGGGATGTTCATCCATTAATGTGCTCACCTTTTGCGAGAAGTCTTTTGGGATGGTGACGACCATATAGTACGTACCTTCTTTAAGGCCTTCTTTAGCTTTAGTAGGGGAAACGAACTTGAAATTCAAATCTTCTGACTTTTTCAGTTCCTTAACAAAATCTTTCCCAGCTTCTATCGGCTCATCCTCCATTACGGCTCCCTCGTCTTCATTGACGATGGCTACAGGTAGTTGCTCAAGCTTGCCGTATGGATTCCAGTAACCTGACAGGAATAATCCCGAATAAATTAATGGAACTAAAAGAAGAAAGCCGAGGGCGATTCTTCTGTGCTTATGGCTTAACATTGCTTTTAAATCTTGAAATATTAATGCGAATCCTTTCATAACAAACTCCTTCTCATACTCATTTACATCCATTTATCATACGTGGATTAAATAATAATGTATAATACATAATTAGTTATACATATATAGCTTTCAGTCTATGTAAGGATGTGATTGTATGGAACTACAGCAGCTGCACTACTTTCAAACCGTGGCACGGTTTGAGCATATGACTAAGGCCGCGGAGGAATTAAGGATCGCCCAGCCCTCTCTGAGTAAAACGATTTCCCGGTTGGAAGAGGATCTTGGCGTGCCTTTATTTGAACGACAACACCGTCAGATTAGGTTGAACCGGTATGGGAAACTGTTTCTGAGTCGAGTGGAACGTGTATTCATGGAAATCAAGGAAGGGAAAAGAGAGATTCTGGAGGCAATGAATCTTGAGGAGCACACCATCCGTATGGCCGTCACGATTCCCAGGGTGCTTCCGGATTTGGTCGGGTCGTTCTTGAAAGAAAACCCCCACGTCCGATTTCAGCAATTCGTGCACTCCATGTCTGAAATGAAGGAGCAACTAAAGAATGGAGAAGTCGATTACTGCATCTCCTCCATTCCCTTGGAAGATGATGAAGATATCGTTTGGGAGCCTCTGATGACAGAGGAGATCTTTCTCATCGTCCCTCCAGGTCACCGGTTGGAAGACAGGGATGAAATTGATTTGATCGAGGTGAAGGATCAACCGTTCATCAGCATGAACACAGGCTACGGCCTCAGGAACCTGACCGATGATATTTGTTTGCAGGCAGGATTCTCACCTGTCATCTCTTTCGAAGGAGATGAGCCCGGTGTCATCGGGGACCTCGTCAGACAGGGTCTAGGCATCGCCTTCATCCCAGCCATCTCATGGATGAATCGCCGGACACCCTTCCCCCACAAAATACGGATCAAGACCCCAACCTGCGAGCGCACCATCGGCCTCGGCTGGTCCAAACGAAGGCATCTCACCAAAACTGCCAAAGAATTCCACCCATTCATGATCAACTACTTCAATAAAATTGGCATGAAACTGAACGAATTATAAAGGGACGGACCTTCATTTTCACAAATGAAGGCCCGTCCCTATTGGGTTTCACCTCAAATTCACAGGTCCGTCCCTCTCTTGATAGGGATCCACACCTCTTCTACTGCGTTGGGGTCCGAAGGGTTGTAGTGTTCGTCGAAGCGTTCGAAGTGTTCGCGATTGTCTAGTTTGTATTCTGATGCAAGCATCCACTCGGTGTGGATGTATTCCAGGGTTTCGTGGAAAGTGCTGGCTGGGCCATGGTGAAGGAATTTGGCGTATAGTCCACCTTTCATGGTGTATGTATCCATCGCTACAGGTTTATCTTCAAATGACTTCACCTCTACTGCTGCCCATTTTTCGAAAGGTGTTGAAGGGGTTAATTGCTTTACATCAAACCCTGGTTCGAATACCTTCATATTATAAAGTTTTTCATCTACACGATGAGAAATCGCCTTTCGATGTGGCATGAAGCTTTGCCAGAGTTCTTTTGTAGAGTCCTCCACCAACGTCATGCGCCTGGATTTCCCTATAAATTTCTTAGCTTGCAGCGATACAATTTCAGGTTTCAAATGGCACTTCCTCCTCATAAATATGGCAAGTAGTGAATGTTATTTTTCTCCATGGCTCTAACTCTTATGTCTCGATCATTCTTTTGATTCTCTCCAATAATAAAAAAAGACGTAATACATGCCCAAAAGTAGATATGTATTAAAAAAGTAAAACATTTGATCAATGAAAAAAGTATCTATTTCATCCGTTATAATGAAAAGGAGACCCGTTACAATAAAGTAGAAAATCACATAACTGATTACTCCTTTCACCCCTTTTCCCATCCTTCTCTGAATCCACTTACCCGCCAATACCGGAAGAAAGAAAATACGACTAAACCGATTATTCATTTACTCCCTCTTTTCATCAATAGAATCCCATATAACCATACTACTCACCTCACTTACTCCTTCTCTTTATACATCACGAGTGCCCCACAGTCGAAAATAGTCATTGAAAATTTAATATTTATGACTTCGACATTGCTGTCCTCCAAGAATTGATTTACTTTTCTATTTAAACCTGTCTCTGTCATGCTTCTAAACATACTGATTTTCACTTTCTCCACTCCTCATTTATAAAGAACGTCTTTCCTTATATACGGATATGTACTTAAAATGTTTCAATGAATGTTGCATCCTGCATTACTTTCAAAAGTTCAAATAGGAACAATAATGCTTACCTCGTGCCCTGGCACCGAGTTAGAATTAGCTGACAGTCATTTTAAAATGTGTGTATCCTCTGAGAAAAAGATTGCGGATATTATCCGAGCTTTAAATAATGTAAGAGTAGATATATTGAGGGTAGAGGTGGAGGAACCTTCTCTGGAAGAAATGTTCTTAGAAGCCTAGTTATTTGACGCTTAAAAATAAAAAGAAGATGCCATCCATTCCGGCATCTTCTTCCTATCAATCTATCTCAACCCATAAGCCTTCACAATCTCCTGACTGATTTTGTTCCCTTCATCATCCCAGGCGCTTGCTTTTAATGACACACTCTTGGCATTTTTAGGATTATTGATGACCGCTTTGAATGTATCTCCATCACGATCCAGCTTCACTTTCTTCCACGACTTCCCTTCGTTGAAGGATACTTCCAATGCGGATCCTTCAACCTTTCCATAACCGATTGCCCCTTCTACCTTACCGACAGAAAGTTCGAGGTTGGTTGGACGGTTCACCAGTGCATCCCCGTTCACATCTGTATCCACCTTATAGTCAAGGATCAGGAATGGAAGGTCTTCCATCCAGTTCTCAGTCGCTTTTGTCCAGAAGGTCCACTCTGTATGGGTTCTGGTGGAGGTGTTCCAGCGGTTTTCGTCCCGTTTGGCGTCTGTGACGAATCGGTATTGGGTACGTTCTTGAGGTAAAATGTCCCATACGTTCAGCGCCTGTCCCTGCCCTTCTTTCAATAAGGTATCCCCTTTGTATAGTTGAGAGGTCTGGTTTTGATTAGAAACATCCCATTCCGTTCCACCGGTGTTCCCTTTCCCGCCGTCAGCCCATGCAGGAACATTAATTTGAAGCGAGTCACCCTGTCTTCTTGGAGGCCAGTACCCATCTCCGAGACTCGGACGGACGACTGGTGAGAACCAGTTCTCAGTGATCTTTTCTCCTCCATCATACGTCATCAACGGTTGTCGTACCTGCCAGCCCTCATCAAGTACATTTGCCTGATGATACCATTCTGTATCTTCTATTGCCGAAACATATTCAGTACGGGCGCTTGGCAACGAGACTGTTTGTAAGAAGCCTATAGCCCTCATCGTATGTGGACGGAGATCATAACGGAATTCCCCTCCATCCGTTTCAACAGGTGACGTGTAGTTGGTTTCGATCTTCGCCAGTTCCTTTCCTTTTGGTGCATAAGTCAAATCTTTCGGAATTGAACCTTCATGTACATCCATTAAATCATAAAGGTATGGGGAATCGACTGTTCCTTCAACCTTTAGCTTTACGTTTCCTGAACGGACCGCTTTAACGAGCTTGTCTCCTTCACTTTTACTGATACCTGCAACGGCAACCGGAGTATCCGTATTATCAGGAGTTCCTGCATACACACTGAACTCTTTATCGTCATTGTTTACAACAATCAACAGTTTCGCATCAGCTGCTGCAGCATTTTCAGCTTGCTCTGACACACTCACTTCTGCATTTCGATCGACTACGACCGCTTTTCCTTTTGCCTTCAAGCGGTCAAAGTCGGAAGCGTTCCCTTTTCCTGCATAGACCGTGGACAGGTTATACTTCCCATCCAACCTCGTACTACCCGCAAATGGGATATCATCTAATTCTTTTCCTTTGAAATCAATCGTCAAGGTCGGTTTGGTCAAACGCCAGCGGGTCAATTGCTCAAAATACCCACTCTTCACTTTTTTAGTCGGAACAGCATACAGTTTATCAATCCACACAGGCATCAGGTATAGACTTGTCATCGGCATATCCCCGATGGTTTGGTGATATTCGAGACGCTTATAGTTCGCTTCTGTTTTCTTAGGTACGACTGCTTTGATTTCTTTAGCTTTCCGTGCATCTAGTTCCACTGTTTTCGGCCCATCAAGTTTCACTTCAGGATCCCCTACAAGCGCAACCCCCATATCATCTGTCTCAGTATCCACATCCATAAGTGACATGGCGGAATACGTGCCAGGCGGCAATCGAAGCTCGAGTGTTCCATTAACAGCCACGACTTCTGGCTCCATTTTGTCACTGAACAGGACGACATACGCAAGTCCCTCCGACCCATCACGATCGGTAGCGTTCAGAGTCAGTGGATAACGTTCTTCCTCCTTGACCATGGCCATCGTTGTATTGATAAGCTCTTTTCCATCCTCTTTCGCTGTCAGGAATCCTTGGTAACGGGAGCCCGCTTCACCCAGAGTTGAATCCAACGTCACATTGACGTCAACTGTCCCACCTGCTGGAACCGTAACGCTGTCTTGTGAAAATGTCAGCATGCCTTCGGGAGCTTCTTTCCCATCTGCATTTGTAAAAGTGGATTCCAGTTCTAGAGTGATATCCTTCTCGCTCTCGTTTGTATACGTTACCTCCTTTTCGACTGGTTTTGCTTGATCATGTGGCCACTTGAAAAATCCAAATGAAACGGATTCTGTCGCTCTTACTTTCGAAGCCAACACTGCAGGGACATCAACCCTGCCGGTTCCAACCTGATATGGCTGGTAATCGTCAAGCTTTTTCGTTGTGTTCATCAACACCTGCTTTAATGTTTTACCATCCCAGTCCGGATGTTTTCCAGCTAAGATTGCAGCAGACCCTGCAACATGAGGCGTGGCCATCGACGTACCACTCAGGCTTTTATAGTCGCCTGTTCCACTTGAATACTGGGAACGGGCCGCCACGATATCTACACCTGGGGCAGACAAATCAGGTTTCAACCCCATATCTCCGTAGCGAGGACCTTTGGAGGAAAACCATGCGAGCTGATCATTCTTATCAACGGCCCCGACCGTCAATGCCGAATCAGCCGCTCCCGGAGAACCGATTGTCCCTTCACCGCCTCTATTTCCTGCGGCGATAACGAATAATGTCCCGTTTTCCTCCGTCAATTGATTGACGGCTTCTGCCATGGGATCCGTCCCGTCACTCGGCATATCGCTTGAAAGACTCATGTTAACGATTTTCGCGTGATCAGATGCCCATTCCATCCCGTCAATGATCCAGGAATCCTGTCCGAACCCTTGATCACTCAACACTTTACCGACCAATAAACGGGCATCAGGAGCAACCCCTTTATGCTTGCCGTCACCTGCACCTGTCCCAAGTACCGTGGAGGCCACGTGGGTACCATGACCATTCACGTCTTTTACTTCTTCTCCCGGAACAAAGCTGACTGCCTCATCAATCTGACCGGTGATATCCGGATGTTCTGAGTCAATCCCTGTATCCAGGACCGCCACTTTGACCCCTTCACCGGTATATCCCTGTTCCCAAGCCTGATCTGCACCTATTTGCGGGACACTTTGATCAAGGGCTGCTTCGACACGTCCGTCCAGCCAGATCTTCTCTACGCCATTATCGAATTGGGACGTTGCTTGCTTTTCAGCACTTTGAACCGTGACGTCATTCCAGAAAACTTCAGCCTGCTTTTTCTCTGCTGAAAGCGCGGCTCCCTGGATACTTTCCAATTCCCGTACTTTCTTGGCTCCCTTTGGTGCAGCGTTGATCGATTTCGCTTTGGTTTTTTTGTATTCGACAATGACCGGTACAGAATCAGTGTTTTTGTCATCATAACCATATTCGATCAGTTTTGTAATGTTAAACAAATCTTCATCCAGCTTACCGGCTGACATATAAGGCATTGCAGAGTTCGGAAGGACGAAGGTTTCATCTTTGATCGTCATGACCCTGACCCCTTCGCCGTTCTTCTCTGCCGGCTCCACATTGATGATTTGTTTTCCATTGTTTAAAGTAGAGACTTTCACCACGTCTCCGGTTATGAGGGTGATGGTATGCTCCCCTTTTATACCGGCTTTTACATTAACGGTTGACTGTTCAGGATTTACGTCTTTCGAAGGTACGCCTTTGGCATCCACCTGGAACATCGAACCTGCAATCATCGTCGCAGCGATCGATCCGACCAACAGTGGTTTCACGTTCAGCTTTTTCATAATCATTCTCCTATTCTATTAAGGTATTGATTTGCCTAGGGTAGAATCTGGATGAGGAAAAAGAATAAAGTATGTAGTCCCAACATCGAATAGACTACGGGAAAAATAGTAAGCCACCGCCTCATTGATTGAATTTGAATTTGTTATGTTCTGGAAGTCGATTGATCCTCATGTTTGTTAATTAAATTGTAAGGGTGTACACATGGATTTCTCAATTGGGGTTATTTTTCGGGACGAGAGTACTAGAGATTCTCAGCTCCCGTAAAAGCAGGAAATAAATCTATGAAATTGGATACAGGAACTAATGGCGAGTGTAGGATACAAAGTGGAGAGTAACGAAATTCACCCCTTACAATGGCATTCTCAGAAGACTAAAGTCCTCTTAAATATTCGTAAAAAACTTCATGGTATCGACGTATATTACCCGCTATCCCCTTGAACCGGTATTGTAGGTTGAAACACAAAAGAAAGAAGGCAGCGTCTGTTGGGATGCTGCCTTCTTTCTCATACCTTTTACCAGATTATAAGCACTGACCCTTAGATGCACCCTCTCTCTTCGCCTCTTTCACAAGTTGGAACATTTCTTTGTCTTTAAGGTATCGGGTTTGGGTTTCTTCAGCCGATAAGTCATCCTTTGAAGATTCCACCATGGTTTCCACCACCTGTGTCGCCCCGATCAGCATCAGCTTCGCCGACAGGATCGTCAAGGTAAAGAAAACGACAGGAATGAAGGATATCCACGGATAGGTCGTCCACAGGAATTGCCACCAGCCGCCGAGTAGACCCGACCATTCATGAGAAAGGGAAGCCAGGAACGGATTGTCAAAAAGGTCGACCTCGAGTGACGATCCCCCGATATAAATGTTCAAAACCCCAAGATGCGCAATCAACAGCATGATGATCATAAATTCCCGAATCGACACGAGAAGGATTTGCGGAAGAATAAAAGGACGAATATGATTCCTGATGTAATGACGCTTCGTTGCACCCAGAACTTTTGCACTATCAATAAACTCCTGACCCATGATCCGGTCATACTCATTCGCAAATAGCAGGGTCAGACTCGGAAGTGAAATAACGATAAGAATGACCAGGTAAAAAACGGTTTTATCGGTAAAATCATAGGGGAATCCCTCTGGATTATATAACGGCCCATCCAGCAACATCCAATTCAATAATAAAAACGATAATAAGGTCGGTGGAAAATAGTTTGCGGCATCCACAATGTGATCGATGATTCTTCTGAACGGTTTCAAGTAAAAATGAAGCACGAGTCCAATTAAAACTGAAGGCAATACCCTGCATAACATGATGACTAGCGCTGCCCCTATTGTATATTTTGCCCCGACGATGATGAGAAGGAAGATATTCCGATTAAAATTGTCGGTGCCAAGTGGTGGATACTCTACCGGGGAGTATGGAGGGCTGAGAAAATCCCCCTCTTCATCTTTCACCAGATCCAGTTTCGGCACCTCATCCCCCCACCCCATATAGTAAATAAGACTTACTGCAAACATACTGATCAGAAACATAAACCCCATTAAAAATGCCGGATTCTTCATCAATTTTTTCAGCATCATATCACCACCTTCTGTCCGGTTTTCCGGTCAACGAAAATCCTGATGAGGATGAGCAGGACAAAAACAGGCAGATAAAACATAATCAAACTGAAACAAATCACGTCCATTTGAGAGAATGACAGGATGAAATGAGTGATGCCATAAATATTAAATAATCTCTCAAACACAATTAATGAAGATAAGAGAAAGAGAATGATCGATTTGGAATGATTCAATAAGCTGAATGCAATATTCCGCAGGACATGGATGAAGAAAATCGAATGCTTGGACATCCCCCTGCTCTTGATCAGCTCTACATATGGCTTCCCATATTCATCGTTCACCAGTAGATAAATGATCCGGAACAACATGATCGTCGGTAAGATGGACAGGGTAACAACCGGTACGAGATACACTTTTTCCTGCGAGCCGACGATCGGAAACAAGAGTACCCCCGTCTCTTTCAGGATGAGGATGACGCTGTATTGAATGACGATCAAGATGAAGATATCGGGTGTGGACTCAAGAAGATTGGTCGCCCTAAGGATGAACTTTGACCAGCGGGAGGGCAATAAATGTGTGAGGTACGCAAGGAAGATGCCCAAGAGGACGGATAAAAGAAAGGCCGACAAAAAGATCGAAACTGAATAGAAATATGGCTCCCAGAAGGCAGGGAACATCGGATACGAGTTGTTCGATTCATTCGTGATGGTCATTTCCTCAGAATGGACGAGGGAGGTTGAAATCTCCACAATGTTGAGTATATATTGTTTCAGGCTGAGATCCACGCCTTCATTGAATAGACCGATGAGGCCAGTCAGAAGGATGATCCCGAACAGAACGAAGACAAATTTCAGCACCATGGAACCGATCGATTTGAGATTCATAGATTGATCCTCCGATTTCTTGGATAATGTTACCTCAACATTACCATAATAATCCAAAGAATCCCATAGAAAAAGGTGGAACCCCTATGGACCCCACCACACCTTTCCCTATCGATCTTTCTTTACAAGATCCGCATACGTCTCCCGTTCGATCACAACCCGGGATTCCCCGTTATCCACAAACACAACAGCAGGTCTCGGTATCCGGTTATAGTTACTCGCCATCGAATACCCGTATGCCCCCGTACTGAAGACAGCCAGGATATCACCGTAATTCGTCGGCGGCAGCATCAGGTCCCAGATGAGCATGTCTCCCGACTCGCAGCATTTTCCCGCGATGCTCACTAGTTCCGTACATTCCTCATTCGGTCGGTTGGCAAGTACTGCGTGATACTTCGCCTGATACAGGGCCGGACGGATATTGTCTGTCATCCCTCCATCAACCGCAACATACGTACGCACATCCGGGATGATCTTCTTCGAGCCCACTTTGTATAACGTCGTACCTGCTTCCGCCACCATGCTTCGCCCCGGCTCCACCCATACTTCCGGGAGTGGGTACTCATGTTTGGCGAAATAGGTTTTCACACTATCCGTTATCCCTTTGACATAGGTCGGAATCGGCAGAGGCTTGTCTTCTTCCGTGTACCGGACACCAAATCCGCCACCGATATTCAGCACAGGCATTGTTACGTCCAAATCAATCCGGATCCGCTGCATGAAATCAGCTAGCACCATAATCGCCTGATCAAACCCATCCTGTTCGAAAATCTGGGATCCGATATGGGAATGGAGGCCGAGCAAGGAGAAGTATGGCTTTCTGATCGCTAGTTGAATCGCCGTGGCCGCCTGTCCGTTTGAAATGCTGAAACCGAATTTCGAATCCTCCTGCCCCGTCGTGATGTATTCATGGGTGTGGGCTTCCACCCCCGGAGTGACCCTTATCAGGATCTGCACGTCTTGCTCCCGCTCTTTTGCCAGGTCATGCAGCAGTTCAAGTTCGAGGAAACTATCGACGACAAAACAGCCGATTTCAGCTTCAAGAGCCATTAGCAGCTCCTCTTCGGACTTGTTGTTCCCGTGGAAATGAATGCGGTCTGCCGGGAATCCTGCTTCCAATGCCGTATACAATTCCCCGCCGGAGACGACGTCCAGAGATAAGTTTTCCTGTTCTGCAAGTCGCACCATTTCTTTACAAAGAAATGCCTTACTCGCATACGCCACCTGATATTTCAGGCCACTTTCATTGAACGCATCCCGGAACAATTTCGCATTCCCGCGGATCATCCCCTCATCATAAACCATCAGGGGAGTGCCATATTTTTCGACCAATTCACCTGTACCCATCCCACCGATCGTTAAATCTCCTTGAACATTCACATCAACTGTACTCATATCCCTAACTCCTTTGGACTCTCTAAAAAAACACAAAAAAACCGTATGAAGCAGATGCTCATACGGTTTTTCATCAAAGTTTACGGAAACAAGATGAAGACTATGTATTAACATCTCTTCAATAGTGCTCCACAACTTTTGCATTGTGACAGTCCAGCATTTCTTCAATGCTGGCCCAACAAAAAATAGAATTGGCTATTTTCTGCTTCGGCGATCTGCCTTTCCCAACTTATCCCGGAATCCATTATTCTCAAAGAAGGTACTCATCTTTCTCGCGCCTCTATTATCAGAGAGTGACTGTATATTTTATTGGCATAACTATATCATTCTCGTGAAACGGATGTCAATTGGTTTTTGGATGTAGCGTAGATTTCCGAGGCTCGTATTACCATTTATTTCAAAAAGACGCATAAACTATTAAAAATGACGCAATAAATTTGAAAACGAGGAATTCCATCCATAATGATGCAATCCCCTCGAAAATGACGCAATCAAGGACGAATTCCTCGCAATGAAGTGAAGCTGATAGGCTCAAGCCTGCACAAATGACCAATGAACGATGGAAACAACCATTTTCACCTTCCTTAGTGAGTTTTTTTCTTTTAAAATGAAGTTTAAATAAACTATAGTATATGAATCAGAAAGGAGTGCTTCCCATCAAAGAACTGGCTCTTGGTATCATTTCATCTATGTTCTTTGCCGTCACCTTTATCCTGAACCGTTCCATGGAACTTGCCGGTGGAAGCTGGATGTGGAGTTCATCCCTGCGTTTTCTATTCATGCTCCCCTTCCTTTTCCTTATTGTAGGTTTTAGGAAGAATATAAATCAAGTGTGGATTGAAATGAGGAAGAAGCCATACCAATGGCTGACGTGGAGCTTCGTCGGGTTTGTCCTATTTTATGGTCCTTTAACCTATGCGGCAGCGTACGGACCTGGCTGGCTAGTTGCGGGCACGTGGCAATTCACGATAGTGGCAGGGATCCTTCTCGCTCCCTTGTTTTTCACTTCAGGACCTGTGAGACGGAGGCACACCATTCAAAAAAGGGCTCTCGCCATCTCCTCGATCATTTTAATCGGGGTGATTTTCATCCAACAGGAAAATGCCGGTGGATTGTCTCCTTCAGAAATGATCACAGGAGTCCTACCTGTGATCATCGCGGCATTCGCTTATCCCCTCGGGAACCGTAAAATGATGGAGATATGCGGAGGAAAGCTTGATACGTTCCAACGGGTACTCGGGATGACGATTGCAAGCACACCCTTCTGGCTGATCCTTGGGAGCTTTGCGTTTTTCAATGCAGGAGTCCCTTCCGCTGGCCAAGTGACACAGTCCTTTATCGTGGCCATCTGTTCCGGTGTGATTGCAACTTCCCTCTTTTTCCTTGCGACGAACATGGCAAGGCATCACCCAGGTAAGCTTGCGGCAGTGGAAGCGACCCAGTCGACACAGATCCTGTTCGTCATCATGGGAGAAGCGGCAATCCTGTCCATTCCCCTTCCGTCAGGATTCACATTGATCGGAATCTTCCTGATCATCGCCGGAATGATCATTCACACCGTGAACGTAAAAAAAATGAATGCCCGATTGGTGAAACCGGTGAAATCCGCAAGCTAAAAAGGAGGAGCATCCCATCCTTGGGATACTCCTCCATTCCAATTATTTAAATGCCTGCCTTCTCATCCACTGGGTCGCAGCCCATTTATCCCCGATGACAACCGGTGCCCCACCATGGAGCGTCAAGTCGTTCAACTCTTGATTATCATAAAAATATTCGAAGTAAACCGCCATTCCTTTTTGAGGAGAAACAGAGAGATTCAGTTTCGGAAAGTAGGTTTCCCCGCCTTCCTCTACGTCGTTTAAATACATGACGAGGGTACTGATCCTCGGATTCTTCACTGGCCGTGCCGATGCCGAGAAGAAATCGAAATGAGCCTTGTATTCCTGACCCGGTTTATAGTTCAGGATTTGAAGACCCTCCCCGTGCTCAACAGGTATATTCATAATCTGAGAGACTCGCTTTTCAACTCGTGTCACGACGTCATGACTTTCTTCCAAAAATACTGAACTGCTCGTTCTCAGTCCATCGACTGTCCGGGTATTCCCGATTTTTGAGCGCTCGACACGATCTTTTGACAATTGGATGAGTTCATCACATTCTTCATGACTCAACACATTGCCAAGCACGACGATCAGGGGCTCCTCCATTTTCGCGATGATCTGGATATCCCGGTCTTCGGTCTTGATCTTATTTCCGGTGTGGTGGAAAATCGTTTGTTCCTTTACAGCTATTTCAGTCGTATTCATTGCCAACTTTCATCAACCTCTTATCGTATTTTAAACATTCTGAATTCTTACATTGGTGGAAGCATTCTTTGAATCTTCCGGACTGGGAAAAATAAATAGCAACAATAGGCATAACTGAATATTTTATTCTGTTGTTTCCTCCTGATGTCAAAATATGAGAGTGTATTTTACTATATTTTACACCCGTGATGGAGGGAATTCTATCTTTATTTTTTCTTATTCATACTGAAAAATAATGAAGTTTACCGGGTTTATGATTGGTGTGGGTTCACGGGTGTCACAGAAATGACACGTAGTCAAAACTCATAAAAAAAACTGCCGGATCCCATCCGACAGTCTACAAATTTATTTCTTCAATGCCTCGTACTGAACCAATACTTCCTTCACGATTTCACTATCCGCATCCAGTCCGCTCACTTCTTTCAACACATATGCAGGGCCGTGCTCGTTGATCATGCCCTGGATTTCCATGGCTTGCTCGTCTTCTGGATTGTCGAACAGTAATGCTGCTGCAATCGCTTTGGCGAGATATGAATAGGAAAGTCCTGCTTTTTGAGCTTCGGTGGTCGGGCGGATCAAGCGGTCATCGGGACCAAGCTTCCTGATCGGCGCACGTCCCACACGGGTGACATCATCATTCAAGTAGGTATTTTTGAAGCGTTCGATGTTTTTATCAATATAAGCCAAATGTTCTTTTTCATCCAGACCATATTGCTTCACAAGGTAGGCACCTGTTTCTTTCAATGTCTCTTTGACCTGCTCGGCAATGGCTTCGTCGGCCAATGTTTGATCGATCGTTGATTTTCCTTGAAGGTAACCAAGATATGCAATGACCGCGTGTCCTGTATTCACTGTGAACAGCTTCCGCTCGATGAATGGTGCAAGATCTTCAACGATCGTCATTCCTTCAACAGGCGGGATTTCTTCCGTCGTTTCAACCACCCACTCATAGTATGGTTCAACGAGGACGTCCAAAGAACCTTGATCCTGCATCGGAACAATGCGGTCCACTGCTGAATTGAAGAAGTAGACTTTGCCTTCAAGCTCCGTGACCGTTTCTTCATCAAGATTTTCTATTATATGCTTTTTCAAAATATCCGTTGCACCGATCTGGTTTTCACATGCGATCACGTATAATGGTTCATCTGAAGTTGCCACTCGCTTAGCGATCCCTTTTGCGATCATTGGAGCGATCCGTGGCAGGATGTTCGGTCCAATTGCCGTCGTCAGATAAGTGGATCGGCCAATCGTGTCGATCACTTCCCCTTCCTGATGAAGATTGTTCAGGCCGGACACATTCTCAATCGTTTCCGTTTCCATCGTTTCGGTTGCGAGTTTTACCTGATAGCGTCCTTCCTCATTCAGATGATTGATCACCTGTTCAGCAATATCGACAAAGGTCACGTGGTAACCTGATTGGGAAAACAATGCTCCGATAAACCCTCTGCCTATGTTTCCTGCACCAAAATGTACGGTTTGTTTCAAGATTATCATTCCTTTATCAAATTAGTTTGTAAGTAGTCCAGAAAGATTTCTTCCAGTTTCTTCAGGATGATCGCTTCGTTCGTGGAAGAATAAATCATCATCGATCTATGATTTTCAATTAAGCTGGTACTGATCAGGCTGAGTATTTCCTGTTCCCGCCTGCTTAATTCTTCCGGAGCAATCATCAGGAGAAGGCTTTTCATCTCCATCTCCGCACCATCCATCCCCTTGATCTTACAAGGTTCATCCAGATGGGCCACCTGGAAGACCAGCTTATTTACGTTATCATCACGGCAATGGAAAAGCCCCATGTTCGTGTTCGGTATGCCAAGTCCGCCTTTCTTCTCCCTTTCCATCAGTTGGTCCAGGACCGCTTGAGGGTGTTGTAGAAGTCCGTCCCTGTCTGCCTGTTCCACCATTTCACTCAGGATCCTGACATGGTTTCCCGTCGAGTGCTTACGGTACACGCGGAAATTGGTAAGAATGGCTTCCATGCTGGAATGGACGTCTTTAATCTCCTGAAGGAGCATTCTCACTTCGGCTTTCCCGTCAGACTTCGGTGAAGGTTTCAAATATTTTTTCCTCGTCAGCTTCTCTACATTATTCTGCAGATAGCTTTGGATGAATCCGATGTCCTTCTCACTCAATAATGGACTCACCAGAATATATTCCACTTCCGTAAAAGGAAGTCTGACTGTGGAAATGACAATGTCGTAATCCTCGAGGTCAGCATTCTGAAAATCCTTGATCGACAGGATTTCCACCTTGTTGATCATACTCAGTTCCCGCTGGATGCGGCTCGCGAGCATCTTGGACGTCCCGATTCCTGTCGGACATACGACCACTGCTTGGATGTTGACCTTTTCTTCATTCATCAGCATGGCCGATCCGAAATGGAGGACGATAAACGCCACTTCATCATCCGGAAACGAAATATCCTTAAACTCCATTTCAAGACTCTTTTTCACCGCCAGAAATAAGACCGGATATTTCTTCTTGATCTCATCCGTGAGGGGATTGAAAAGGTCCAGTTCCTGCTGCAGACGGAAGATGGACGGTCCCATATGGGCAAGGAGGCCCTGGAACAAGGAAAAATCATCGGATAGATCCACGTGGAGGTCTGCCGACACATCCTTGATGACATTTTTGATAAGATGCCCAAGGAGGATGCTGTCATAGTAAACGACTTCGGGATCCTGCACCTTTGATCCTTTCAAAATGACCGTCAAGAATTGGACGTCCAGATGATTTATTGAAACAGAAAGCCGCTGTTTCAGTTCACTGCATATCGTGTCCATCAACTGGAACCCACCTGATGTCCCTTCTTCAGATGGTTCCCCTCCCTCTAATCCGAAGCCCTTTTCCGTTCGCTGCATTGTCAGGCAGATATGGACGACAAGACCGATATAATCACTGTCCGTCAACGTAATCTGCTTGTCTGCTAAATGATGATTCACTACTTGGTCGACGGCGAGTAAATAGTCCGGTTTAAAATAGCCGAGAACAGATTCATCAAGATGATGGCCCTTTTGCATCCCATAAAGGGTCTCGATGATGTCTTCATAAAAATGGACGAGGAAAAAACTTGCCAGGGCATGACGCTTGTCGGCTTCTTCCGCCATAAGCTCCACCCCCACCCCTCGTTTCCTCGTCAGGGTGATCCCGTACTTCTGAAGCCAATCGGCAAGCTCATCCAAATAAGAAGACAAGGTCGTCACGCTGATTCCTAGCTGACTCGCAAGCACCTGCTTTTTAAAAGAAGGGCCTTCATGCAGAAGGATGATCAGGAGATTCAGTTTTCGTTCCTCAGGGGTTTCGTCGGTCGGATTCACATCCGCGAGATTTTGCATTAAACGATAGATGTGCTCATTCTTCCCGTCGATGAACAGACCTTCATTGGCTGTCCTCTTCAATTCCAGATGAAACTGTTTTAAAATGCTTTCGATTGATCTCAAATTTCGCTGTACGGTTCTTCCGCTCACATTCAAAAACGCAGAAAGAGAGTACACGGTATGTTTACCAGATGTTTTTACAATCAATTCAATAATGGATTTTTCCCTTGATGTAATAAACATACTTCCCCCTCTTCCCCTATCATGAGCTTTTTTCAAAACAAATGAGAACAGAAAGGCAGGGATCCCGCCTTTCTGAATGATTACTCTAGTTGCTGTTGATGATGTCCTTCAGCTCTTTGGCTGACTTCGCCTGCACCATCTGGTCGACGTTTTCCTGCTCGGAGCAGACAACGGCGATACCTGAAAGGATTTCCAGATGCGTGCCGTCCTTACCGGCGATACCGAAGATCATCTTCGCCTTCTCACCATTGAAGTCCACGCCTTCCGGAACTTGAACGACGGTGAATCCGGATTTGATGACGGCTTTCTTCGCGTCCTCCGTACCGTGTGGAATGGCTACATTATTACCCATATACGTAGATGTGATTCCTTCTCTGTCAATCATAGCATCTACGTAACTCTCTTCCACGTACCCTGCTTTAACGAGAGCTTCTCCAGCGAATCGGATCGCTTCTTCTTTCGTGGCAAATGACTGATTCATGAAGATATTTTCTTCAAGGAGAAGATCATCGTCGTGGTCTGCATTCGGTTCGGCGTTCACCGCTTCTTCCTCTGCCTCTTCGACAACCTCTGCCTGTTCATCCGTGATTCCGTCTTGAAGACTCGCAATCAGCTTGTCGTACTCAGGACTGGATAGGAAGTTATCCACAGAAATGTGATACGCATTCGGAAGTTTATTTTTCGCACGAGGCGTCAGTTCTTCCTGAGTGATGACGACTTGAGCGTCCGATGGCAGGTTACTGATGGATGTATTTGTTACGCTGACATCCAGATTGGCCGCCTTCACTTTCTTACGAAGAAGGGAAGCCCCCATGGCACTTGAGCCCATACCTGCATCACAAGCAAAGACGATTTTGTTTACTTCTTCAGGCATTGTCCCATTGCTCACATGTCCGGCAACGGAACTCTTCTTGCCTTTCATTTCCTGCATTTTCTTTGTTGCACCTTCAATATCTTCGTCTGTCGCTTTACTTGATTTCAAGACGATGGCAGACACGATGAAGGACACGGCTGTTGCAACCAGGACCGCTGCAAAGTTAGCCAGATACGCCATCCCCTCAGGAGGTGTAACTGCCGTAATCGCGATGATACTCCCTGGTGATGCCGGTGATACCAGTCCACCGCCCAATAATACAAGAGTGAAGACTCCACTCATTCCACCAAGGATGACGGAGATGAATAGCATCGGCTTCATTAATACATATGGGAAGTAAATCTCATGAATCCCACCAAGGAAGTGAATGATGGCTGCCCCTGGTGCTGATTGTTTCGCTGTCCCTCTTCCGAACAACATGAAGGCAAGCAGGACACCAAGACCTGGTCCCGGGTTAGCCTCTAATAAGAATAGAATCGATTTTCCACCCTGTTGGACCTGCTCCAGCCCAATTGGTGACAGAACACCATGGTTAATGGCATTATTTAAAAATAAAATCTTAGCAGGCTCGATCAGGATACTGGTTAAAGGAAGCAGTCCTGCTGCAACCAGCCAGTCAACACCTTCAACGAGTAGACTTGTGAATGCGTCCACTGCAGGTCCGACACCTAAGAAGGCCAGAATCGCAAGGATTCCCCCAAGGATACCCGCCGAGAAGTTATTCACAAGCATTTCAAATCCTGCCCTGATCTTCCCTTCGATCACTCCGTCAAACTTCTTGATCACATATGCTCCGAGCGGCCCCATGACCATGGCACCTAAGAACATCGGTGTATCCGGTGCACCGACAATGACACCCATTGTCGCGATTGCACCCACGACCCCACCGCGCTGGTCGTGTACGAGTTTACCTCCTGTATACCCGATCAATAACGGCAGCAGATACGTAACCATCGGCCCGACCAGTTTGGCAAGGCTTTCATTTGGAAAGAACCCAGTTGGTATGAACAACGCTGTAATTAAACCCCAAGCGATAAATGCACCTATATTCGGCAGAACCATAGAACTGAGGAAGTTACCAAACTTTTGTACCGCAACTTTCATATTGGATTGCGCCACTTCTCTCATCCTTTCATGTATAAATAATGATTTCTTATTTTAATGATAGTCCTTACAGCACGGGGGTTTCAAGAATGATGAAAACTAACTTTGTCACCCTGGTGACGACAAACCTATTGTTTCTCTGATTGGGGAAGATATTCCTGTGGTGGACCAAGAAAAAAGGGAACAGCATGGTACTGTTCCCTTCACGCGGTTAATCGAGCTTCACCTTCACCCGATCGTCCAGATATTGGGTGGTAGTGTAGCCGTCTATGACAAGTTCGGTCGGCATGACGTCATCATTGGAGCCATCGTTGTAAAAATCAATGGTTTGTTCCGTTTCAAAGTAACGGGGCTGGTCTAATTTCTCATACTCATATGAACCCGGCTCATACTTCTTTCCATCCTTGTCCATCAATATGCCATCCCCGCCACTTACTCCGATTGAGTAGTAATCCTCCTTTTCTTCCGAAGTCCGATAATATATATAGTTCACATTTTCATATTCACGGTCTTTCGGCAAATCGTGTGTAAGGGTCACTTGTGTCGGGCTACCGATTTTGATGTCATCGATGGTGATCGTGTTGCCGAGATACTCGGTAGTATGTGGCAACTCTTTATTTACATCGAGTTCAATGACTTTTTGATCCTTCACGAATAGATGAGCAGATCCGAATCGGATGGTAACATTCTTTGGATCATCAAAATAGAGGGTGTCAAAGGCCGTTTTAAAGGAATTCCAACCCTCATTGTCCGAAGACGCCCCGTACATCATGCCACCAAATTGATCCGCCTTCCACTTTTTATCTTTCGATTCAATCGTTTCAAAGGTCATCATGTCGATCCGCCCGCTCTTTTCACGCTCCTGAAAGCTATATTCAAGAACCGTCGCGGTCGGGGCAATCGTCATTTGATCCAATCGGACCGGTATACCGGCAACTTCCAATTTCTTATCCAGCTTATGGACACGGGAAGGCTTCTTTTCGAATGGAATATCGAAACTCCATCCCCCTTCAGCAAATCTCATTTCCCCCCCACCAAATTCACTGGTTGCAGGATCATCGGGTAATTGCATGAGTCTTGCAATCTGTAGCTTAATCGTTCCTTTATCCACTGAAACCGGAAGGAGACTAATGGTTCCCCTGTAGACATTTTCCTTATCATTATGTAGGTTTTCTTGATCACGTGGAGGGGAATAGAACGTGGATTGCTGGTCCATCTTCATGACATCATATTCGTTCTCGATGATGACCCCTTCATAAGGATTCATCATATAACGATTTTCCCCTTTAAGATCTTCCACTTCATAAAAGACCAGCGTCTGCACGTCATCCGCGACAACACTCCTGATTGTTACCTTCACCCCATCGCTTTCTGCTTCCAGATTCAGCCTTTCCCCAAGATCATGCTGGAGCATGGAGCGCAGTTGTTCATCTTCTTCCGTATAAGAATAATAGAGACTAGCAAACCCACCGGTGACAAATCCTGCAACGATCAGGAGTACAAACACTCCCGCGAAGGAAAGCAGGATCGATTTCCGCTTCTTTCTCCGCTTCTGCCTCTGTGCTTCCCTTTGAGCCAGCCTGTTTCTGACTTTCTCCATGACATCTGGCGGGAGATGGGTCTCTTCTGCCAATTTGGCAAGCGCGAGGGTCACTTCCTGAAACGAAGCAAGGTCTTCCTGACAATCCGTGCAATGATATATATGTATTTCAAAATCCACCTTTTCGGGTCGATCCATCGTTCTTCCTAAGTAATCCAGATAATGCTTCTGATATTCGTGGCAGCCTTCAACCTCAGGGCCGTTCCCCATCATTTCACGAAGCTCCCGTATGCCTCTGAATAAGCGGGATTTCACTTCGTCAATCGGGATATCAAGTATACGGGCGGCCTCATCCTGGTCGCACCCTTTCATATAGACTAACGCCACCGCTTCTTTATCAGCCGATCCGAGTTGCTGAAATGCGTGAAAGGGATCATCATCTGAACTCAAAGGTTGTTGTTCCGATACCTTTTGACACTCCTCCAGAAAAATTCTTGCCGCCGAGTGAGCCTTCTTCCGTTTACGAGCCTCATCCTGCAGGCGGATAATGGAGCCGTAAAAAAGATCCTCCACTTCCTGATGATGCATGTAAACCCGACTCAATGCATAGAACGAATGCTTCTCCTCTTGGAACCGGGCAATGATCGATTCCAATTCCCTTTCAAAAGTCCTGCTGACCGGCACGGTACCGGTTTCCAGTTTCGCCATAGCTGTCTTCCCTCCTTCCATTTTCCTACTAATAATTATTTCAAAATTCCCAATACTTCACAATCCTTTTCTTAAAAATTGATTAAGTCATCTGTTAGTTTCCACCTATCATACTAAAAGAAGGTCTGGATCACGTTGGATCCAGACCTTCTTCTACCTATTATAATCGATCGATATCCCCCAACTGGGATTGCATATCCAACTTCACCATCTCCTGTGCTTTAGAAAAGGTAAACACTTCATTCGATACCCAATGATTATACAATTTAGCCAGGGCGTTCCGGTGATAGACCGTGCCTTTCACCTCTGTAAAGAAATAGATGATCAACAGGTTGGTCACTTCGGCTGGAAGGTTCTTCTTACGTTCTATCCCCTTCAACGAGAGGATATCCAATCCTCTTAAAGGACTGCCGATCACGGTTTCTGCCATGTGAAAAGGATCAGTTGTCTGACATAGTGCCACGAGATCCGGATTCAATTCTTCAAATTTCAAGTGAATTCCCCTTTTATATATTACATAGATAGTGAACGAAAGATCGTTACACTTCAGGTCTTCTTAGATTGTAAGATTAACTACTATGTAGTATAACAAAAAAATGGTACAGGCAGACACTCCAGTGTGTTAATTTTTACTCAACCAAAATTCCATGACCTTTTCATGAGTGGATGGATAAATCAGCCTCTTCACCTGTACCTCCGTCAGATAACACTCGGTGACCCAATCAGGCAGGGTTACACTCTTCTCCTTCCAAAGACGGGTTCGCTCCAATGCATCCTCAACACTCATCTTAATCCATGTATCGGTGATCATATTCCCTCCACCCGCAGATTCATCCTCCACCAATGGATGAAGGAAACGGTTGTAGTATGGGATGCCGTCACCAAAATGGCTTAAGTTCCTCACCCATATGGTGCTTTCCCTGGGAAGGAAACCAATCGTCCTCGTACCTGCCGTTTGCATGCTATTCTCCTCCAAATAGCAGAAACATCCGTACCAATCACGGTCCGCCTCTTCCGGAATGATTATTTCTGACGTGTATATCGCTTGATCGGTAAGAAACAAATTATGTATAACGCGGTTAATGAAAATCGGATCCTTCTCCATTTGTTTGGGAGGTGATCCACATGTGAATCCATTGCGGTGGAAACGGATCATCTTGACGAATTGCATGGTACCCCTCCTTCTAAGGTGAATGAAATTCAAGGGCATACCTTACTAAATTCACTCTATAATGGAGGTAATCCCCTATATAGAATGACTTCAAACAAAGTATGAGAAATCATATAAAAAAAAAGAGCGTTCATATAAACGCCCATTCTTTCTATCTGTTATACCTGTTCATTTAACGCACGTTCGAGAGTCGACGTGACCGAAATATTTTCAAATGAAATACCCAACTGAATCGCTGTTTGGGCAATTTCCGGGCGAATTCCGGAAATGGTACTCTTCACGCCGATCAAATTCAGGCTGTCGATGATCTGGAATAACTGTTGGGCGACCATGGTATCCACCATAATGACACCGGAAAGGTCGATGAATAAGTGTTCGACATCTTTTTCCACACATTCTGCAAGAGTGTGCTCGAGGATGTACCTTGCTCTGCCTGTATCGATGTCGCCGATCAACGGAAGGACAGCGGTTTTCTTATTCAATAATATGATGGGGGAGCTGAGTTCCCGGATCATTTCCTGCTGTGCTTTCAAGCGTCTCTGGGAATACTCGTAATTCTCTTCTGCAAACGTGGAGATGACGATGCTGAATGTTTTAATGATCAGCTCCCTGAAATCATCGATTCTCCCCGACGGGAACTCGTCACCATGCTGACGGACAAATTCCTGTAAAATCCCTAAATACTGATCCTGTGTTCGAAAGAATTCCCGAAGGATATAGTGAGTAGGCGTGGATAAATGTTCATCATCCTTTGCAATTTCTTCAATCCAACGTTCAAAGTTACATAGTGCATCCTGCCCTACATCCTTAAATAAACCACAAAAGCGTTCATGAAATTCATGATTTTGCCGCTTTAACGTCTGAATCACATGGGGATCCGTTGAGGCATACACGCCAGAAGAATCACTTTTATCAAGGGACGCATACCAATCCTCTGTCAATTGCCATGTACGTGCACTCATAAATTCGTAAAACTTTTCCGCTACCTTCATAATCGACCTGCTTTCTATAAGACATGGAAATGGGATCATTTCTTCAAACACCGCAGATGTCCATCGGTCCGTTGCGAGGCGATATTCTACAAATGCTTATAAAAGTAATGTACTATGAGCGAGACATAAAGGAAAGAAAAAGTTTATCCAAACCTACTTCCAGAACACATTTCCTTTATAAGGCAAAGGACATGAGTTTTTAGGAATCAACTGACAGGAACGGATGACCTTTTACATTTTTTCTCAGAAATCAGCCACAATCCTTTGACGCCTGCTGAAGAAGAGATTTACCATTTAACATGACCCCGTAAAAAGGATCAATATAACCAATAGATAAAATCCAATTCATGGTGAGCGCTCACCATGATTAACTTTAAGAAAGAAGGCGTATGGAATATGTGTGGAATTGCAGGCTGGATTGACTGGTCAAGAGACCTTACCAATGAGGGACGGACACTGAAAAACATGACCGATGCCATTGAACACCGGGGACCGGATGCTGAAGGGAGCTGGCTTCGGGGTCACGCTGCACTCGGGCACAGGAGACTGATCGTCATCGATCCCGATGGAGGGACACAACCCATGCTCTATCAGAATGAAGGGAAGACTATAGCATTAACTTATAATGGGGAGCTCTATAACTACCTTGAGCTTCGAAATGAACTGATCGAGAAGAATCACCGATTTACAACAAACTCCGATACAGAGGTGTTATTGCATGCCTATCTGGAATGGGACGAGGATTGCGTCCATCATTTAAACGGCATCTTCGCTTTCGGGATCTGGGATGAGCGAAAAGAAAGACTTATGCTTGGTCGCGACCATTTAGGGGTCAAGCCATTATTTTATACCATTAAGGACGATGAGATCCTGTTCGCTTCTGAAATCAAAGCACTCCTTGCCCACCCGGACGTTCAGGCTGAAATCGATACGGAAGGTTTATCCGAAGTATTCGGCCTCGGTCCGATGAAGACACCTGGAAAAGCCATTTTCAAAAATATACAAGAAGTCCGGGCAGGTCATTATATGACCGTCACCAAAAATGGTCAAAACACCGTACAATACTGGAAACTTGAAAGCAAAGAACATACCGATGATATAGAAACAACGGTGCGGACGATACGGGAGCTGCTCGAGGATACAGTCAAACGTCAGTTAATCGCAGATAAGCCACTCGTGTCCATGCTATCAGGCGGCCTGGACTCAAGTGGACTGACGGCCATCGCCGGGAAAGAATTCAACAAGGAAAATAAAACACTTCCGACGTATTCCATTGATTTCGTGAACAACGAAGAAAGCTTCAAGGAAGATTTCCTGAGACGGGACCTTGATGAGCCATGGGTGAAGCGTGTATCCGAGCATGTCGGTACGGATCATACCTCTATTGTCTTTGACGCGGAAAAACTCGTGGATAACCTCCTCACTCCCATGAAGGCACGCGACCTGCCGGGAGTCGGAGAAATCGAGACATCTCTTTACTTATTGTTCAAAGAGATGAAAAAAGATGCGACAGTAGCGTTATCCGGGGAATCCGCCGACGAAGTGTTCTCGGGCTATCCCTGGTTCCATCAACAGGAATTTCTTGATGCAGAGGTCTTCCCGTGGCTCCTGAATATCGGCGGGATTGCCGGTGTCCTGAAGGAAGACTTGAAGGAGAAATTGGATATCCCTGACTATCAACAGAAGCGTTACCAGGAAGCACTCGCAGAGCTCCCTGTGCTAGAAGGCGAAAGTGACGTAGAGGCGAAGCAAAGACGGATGTCGTACATGTTCATCACCCGCTTTCTTCCCTTTATGCTCGACCGGAAAGACCGGGCAAGCATGATGACGGGCTTCGAGGTGCGCGTGCCATTCTGCGACTACCGCCTTGTTGAATACCTGTGGAATATCCCGTTCGAGATGAAGAATATCGATGACATCGAGAAGGGTATCTTACGCCGTGCGTTTGAAGGATATCTCCCTGATGATGTGCGGAATAGACGGAAGAGTGCGTATCCGAGCACGAAGGATGATGCGTATCTTGAAGGGGTCCAAAAGTGGATGACTTCCATATTGGATGATCCGGCATCCCCGATTCTTGAGTTGATCGATGAAGAAGCGGTCAGGAATATTGCTTCAGGAAAAAGCAGCCTTCCTGATTCCAGCGCGAAAGGTTTATTGGATTATTTAATCCAAGTGAATGGATGGTTGAAAGAGTACGACATTAAGATGGCGATATAATGTGCAGGAGCCACGGGGACGGTCCCTTGGCTCCTTTTCCTGTTCATTGGTGCTGAAACTGCGTCGAATTGTATAATTATTTATCAATTTCCGGGGAAATAGTTGTAGAAGTATGTAAGATTATTGCCTATCAGATGGCCGGCAAGACTAATTAAAACAGGATTGCTTCTTTTCCTGACATTTACCCTCAATGATTTCACCTTGCCTACCTCCTGATTAAATGGAATAATATACCTATAACTGAATTATTTCCAAGGAGGAATGACCTATCCGCACTGCAACCGAAGCCGAACATTATTTCCATACTACTGAAATCAGCACTTTCACTATTAATGAAAGCGAAGACAGACTCGTATTTAGCACGAACCTTAACGGGACCTTTAATCTTTGGGCCATGGATCTTCCTCATCTGTTCCCTTATCGATTAACGACCATCAACCAGAATAGCAGTCTCATCCATATCCATCATAATCAAATCATCGCAACATTCGAGAAGGATGGCGATGAAAATCATCAATTGCATCAACTGCCCATAGCAGGAGGTACCCCTATCCCCTTGCATGAGGAGGAATCCGGTTCAACGTGTTATCACGCCTGTTTTACAGATCAGGAAATGTACTACTCTACCAATCATGAAAATCCATTATTGAACATTTACAAAACCGATTTACAAACGGGCCATACCACCCTTATCCAACAAGGCGAAAAAGCTCCGATCGTCGTGGCAGCTGCCTCGTCCGATGGATCTTATGTATATACAGAAACCTACTCCAACACCCATACCTCTGCCTTTTACCAGACAGGTGATACGAAAGTGCCCCTGGTACCGGATGTTAACACCGCTCATACAATCAAGGGTATTTACTTGACGAAGGAGTATATATATTTCACAACGAACTATGGAAAAGAATTTTCATACCTTGCTTCTTTTAATCTTTCAACCTATGAATTTCACCCTCTTTTTACATTAGATAAAGAAGAAATCACTTCAATCCAGTTCCATCAACAATCGAATACGATCGTCATGACGTCGGAAAAAGGCGTGAGGGATCATCTCTATGTCTATGAAGTATCGACGGGCGTGGGAGAGAGAATCGATACTCCCTGCGATGTCATCAAAAAAGCAAAGGTCACCAAGAACGGACACCTCTTTGTACTTGGAATTTCTGCTGACAAAACGGATACCATTTTCAAAAGGGAAACGAACGGCAGCTGGATACAAGTGACCAATACCAAAGTACTTGGCGTACCTGATGGGAACATGATTAAACCGGATATCGTCCACTACGAAAGCCTTGATGGGCTGGAAATCGAAGCCCTGCTGTACAAACCCAAGAAAGCGAATGGAGTCACCATCATCTGGCCGCATGGGGGACCCCAGAAAGCAGAGCGGATGATATACAGACCTGTGATTCAGTACCTCGTCCAAAGCGGCTACACCTTCTTCGCCCCCAACTTTCGGGGCAGTAAATGCTACGGGGCAACATTCGAGAAGATGGTGGAACAGAACTGGGGGGACGGACCTCGACACGACTGTGTGGCTGGAATGGAATGGCTTATACAGACGGGAATTGCTGAAAAGGGCAAAATAGTGGCGATGGGTGGAAGCTATGGCGGTTATATGAGTCTGCTTCTCGCCGGACGACATCCAGAGTATTTCTGTGGGATTGTTGACATATTCGGCATATCGAATCTATTAACCTTCCTGAAAAATGTTCCGGCAAGTTGGAGAACCCTTATGGATCAAATGGTGGGAAATCCTGAAACAGACTATGAGAAGCTTGTAAGGGACTCCCCTATTACTTATATCGACCATATGAATTCTCCGATGTTCATCATCCACGGGGAGAACGACCCGAGGGTGAAGACGGAGGAGTCAGAGCGAATTGTATATGAATTAAAAAACAAAGGTGTTGCTGTTGAGTATCTCTTGTTTAATGATGAAGGTCATGGTTTTTCTAAGAAGAAGAATGAAATGAGGGCCAACAGGGAAATCCGTGGCTTTTTGGATAGGATTACAAGCAATTCATCAGCTCCTATGGTCTAACAAAAAGGCGGTCATGACAGTGAATAATATTGGAGTTTCACTAGTGAACCTCGTATCAGCCCTACTATTTATTGGATTAAGTGAAAAAAATTAAAATGAACACCCTGTATGGAATCCGGTTTCCTAAATCTTATAAATCAGAAGAAGCATGGAAAAAAATCAATCGCTTTGGATCTAAACAGATGATTCTCTGGTCGTTTCCTTTGTTCATGTCGGGCATCATATTTCTAGTGATGCCTCCCTTTACAGAACTCTTCACCACCATGCTAGTCTTTTTGCCATGCATCACTATTTTACCTCCAGTGGTGGTTTCTTACTTTTATTCTACTAAAATATAAGAGAGCATGGTTTGAGGTGGCCAACCCTTTTAGGAGGAAGTATCTCCTCCTCTATTCTTCAATAAACTCATACACTACACTTCCGATTTAAAAAGGTAGAAAAGAGAACCTTCGCGCATTTCAAAACATATTATGGAGGGATAAACTTTTTTGAAAGGAACGTGATAGATGTGAGAAAGAAAGCATCAAATGCTTCAAAACAAATCTTTCCGCCTGGCTGTCCAGGACTTTTCCCACGAGACATATGTACAAACCCTACCATTACTTTGGATAAAATAGGAACAATCAGCTGTGATGCCACGATCAGCGGGAAAGTGAGATGTGATCTTCGTCCCTTGGAGGGCGTGACGGTCAACCTTATCTCTCCTTCTGATCTACTATCATTCCAGAATCCTAACCCTGTAACCAATAGCAGGGGGGAGTTTTCCACGACGGTCATTGTTGACCGTAATACTCCCGTTACGCCTAATGTCAGTATCACAGCAAGAGCCGTTGTGGTTGAAGAAACCATCACCGACACCATCACAGCAAGAGTGGAGTGCCTCAATTGCTCTAATTTGATCGTCACCTCCACTGAAACTGTACAAGCTTTCGCATCCCCATTACAGTCCGTTACTTGTCCTGGTATTCCCATTACCGGCAGGGTGACCTGTCAAGGATTGCCGGTACCGAATGTCGAAATTGGATTTGAAGTCGACTCCCCGTCCGGAAAAGTCATTGTAACCCCCAATCCCACACTTACGAATAATGACGGAGTATATGAAGCTGCGATCCTGCCATTTCCAGGAGCCCTTGAAATCGTCACAATCGTAACAACAGCTACAATTGGGGGAAATACATTCCGTTCCGAACCCGTAGAATACGAAGTGAATTGTCCGGGTTGCGAAAATCTGGAGATCACTTTGGACTGCCCACCTCAAATCAGTTGCCGTGGTTTCTTGTCAGGCAGGTTAACATGTGACGGTGAGCCAGTGGCGAATGTACCTGTTGCACTCACAGGATCACCTGTCTTGAACATCATTAACCCTAACCCTGTGACCAACGAGAACGGAGAATTTTCTTCTCTGGTAACAATCAATTTTGATACAGAAGGACAGGAAGCGGACTATACGGCATCGGCTACCTTTACTGGTATCGAAGTGACGGCTTCCGGTAATGTGTTTGTCGATTGTGTCCGGTGCAACATCCCAGTGTTAACATTAAATCAGCCACTGTCACCAATCGGGTGCGGCGGAGGTCCTATCACCGGCCAGTTCACCTGTAATAGGGAACCAATCATCAATACTCCTGTCTTCTTCACAGTCCTGTCTTCTGGATCCGTTACGGTTAACCCTAACCCTGCCATCACCAATGCTGATGGGATCTTTACTGCTACAATCCAGCCAGGACTGAACGTGACAGAAACCATCACCATCCAGGCTTCATCCATGTTCGGTGGAGAAGAAGTGACCTCGGAACCACGGATTGCCTCTGTGAACTGCGTTTGTGAGAACCCCGTCATCGAGTTAGACAACCCTGGGCCGATCAGTTGCCGTGCAGTCATTACCGGTCGTGTCCTTTGCCAAGGACTGCCTGTGCCGGGTGTAACGGTGAACTTGAGCAGTCCATTATTGAATTTTGAAACACCCAATCCTGTCACGGGTCCAGATGGATCCTACTCCAGTGTCGTTACGGTTCAGCCAATCACCCCGGTTCAAGAAGGAGTTCCATATACGGCAGAAGCTGTCGTCTTTGGAATACCAGTATTTAATACGAACTTTGTACGTGCAGAGTGTCTGGATTGTGACGGGGAATCCCTTACCTTTATTCCTCCGCAAGGGACCGTAGGGTGTGATGGAGCACCAGTCTCAGGAAGGGTTTTATGCGGGGATTCTCCAGCTCAAAATGTAGCGGTATTCTTTGCAGTCGATCCAAGTATCGCTTTCATCTCTCCTAACCCCGCCATTACGGATTCAAATGGGGATTACTCTGCGATTATCATCCCTAACCAGGGAGCGATAGGGACTGTAGACATTACAGCCACTGCTGCTGTCGGGGGAGTTGGTATATCCGTCGGTCCTTTTGCGGTAAACCTAAACTGCCCGGTCCCACCACCGGAATGTCCATGCCGTTTCAGATTAAATACCCAGGGCGGAGCGCAACCTGGTGCACGTATACGTGTTGTACGATTTGGTCACGTACAAGATTATACGGGGCGGTTAAATATTACTGTCGTGCAATGTGGATCAGGCATTCAAGGAATCTGTAACCCTGCCGTCGACAATTTCAACTTTGTATTCAACGCCTCGAACGGTGACAACTTCCAATTCACACAAGGAAGGAGATCAAGCATCTCCTGCGAGAATAATCTGACCACAGCCATCGTAGAAGGGACCATCAACGGCCGGATCAATAACGGTCCATCCCGCTCCTTTGACGCAAAAATCACCGCTGTACTCAATAAAATCAATAACACGATTACCTGGACCATCTTCGCAACGGATAATACGACGACAACGTTTGAAACATTGGTACCGTTCACAGCTACTACCGATCCAACATCATTTATCATCGGATGCCCTTAAACCCGTAACTGGTAGCATTTACTGCTGCCAGTTTTTTGCGTCAATTTGATTCTTTATTTGTTAATTAAAAATATCTCTTGCTATGAAACCCGTTTCATAAATTAACATTAGAGTTGGAAGGAAAGCACATACTTCCTTTTTGATTGGCGTAACGCTTCATAAGCGGCGTGACAATCTCCTCCCTAAGTGTTCATCTATATGAACACTTTTTTAATGCCTTCATTTGCTAATCTGTTATGGCATGCGGCGTGTTTGATTATGAACCAACAAAGAAGACGTTCAAGAATCCTTTGAAGTCTTTGCTTTTTTTTAATAAATAGGATGTTGAAAACCCCGATTTTGGAAGAGTCGGGGTTTCTCAATCTACTCTATTAATGATCCGACATGCAGAATACACCCTGAACCAAGTTTGAGGGCAAGAATATTTTTTTGATAAAATGTTTGAATATTCTATAAATGGTTAGTATAATAGAAAAAAGGTCAAGGAGCTGATGATCATGAAGAAGTATTTGCTAAACTCACCACAGTCTGATGTAAATCACATGGATTCACTATTTGCAGAAATGATATTGGACGAGGCACTGCTGACATTTCGGAAAGAGCAAATCGCACAAGGGATTGACCAGGCATTATGTAACCGGAACAAAAAAGAATTCCTGCGGCTGACCGGGGAATTGAAGGAAATTCAGAGTGTGGAATAATTAAATATAAAAATAAATAAAAAGAGGACCATTCCCTACTGATTTGAAGTTGGAAATGGGTCCTCTTTTATGTTTTAAGAATCGTTTTCTTTTATACTAAATCTAACCTACATGACCTCACGACACATAATCAATCGTCGCCCCGCCGATCTCTGCTTCCCTGCCAAACAGTCTGGAATAGACGCCTGTTTGATTCTGGAGAAGATCCCCATGCTTCCCTTGCTCTGCAATCCGGCCATCCTCCAGAACGACGATTTGATCCGCCGACAGGACCGTCGATAACCGGTGGGATACGATGATGATCGTTTGATTCTTTCCTGCCCGCAGTACGGCTTCGTTGATCTTCGTTTCCGTGATGGGATCAAGGGCGGAGCTTGCTTCATCCAGAATAAGTATGGGAGCATCTTTTAAAAGGGCCCTTGCAAGGGACAGACGCTGTTTCTGTCCTCCGGAAAGAAGGCTTCCCCTTTCACCGACCGATGTATCAAGCCCTTCAGGCAGCGTCTCGATCAAATCCCCGAGTCCGCTGTCTTCGAGTGCTTGCAAAAGTTCCCCATCCGTCGCATCCTGCTTTCCGATCCGCAGATTATCAGCGAGTGTCCCGCTTCGGAGTATGACATCCTGGGTGACGATGGCCATCTGCGATCGCAGCCACGTTGTATCCCACTCCCTGATATCCCTGCCATCCACTTCGATCCGGCCGACTCCCGTATCATAGAGCTTGAATAAGAGATCGACAATCGTGGATTTACCTGATCCGCTCGGGCCGACCAGCGCCCATTTTTCCCCTGCACCGATGGAAAAGGAGACACCCTTTAGTACATTTTCATCGTTACCAGGATAAGAGAAGGCGACGTCCTGAAGACAGATGCTGCCGATTGCACGTTCACCGGCGATGCCTTCTGACACCTCAGCTTCCGAAACCTCCTCACCAAGCAATATTTCTGAACGATCCAACGCCGGACCGGTCCTTCTGACAGATAGCCAGTTTCTGAGCAGGCGCTGCATCTCATTAGCCGCAATCGTCACAAGTCCACCGGCAGTCAGCATCTGGCCACTTGTCAATCCTTGATTCCAGATCAAGAGTGTACTGATTAAATAGACTAGCCCAAGAGCAAATCCGTTATAACTCGCAATGACCACGACCGATTGCATCCTTGCTTTCAGTTCTTTCACCGAGTGCTGGACGAAACTGTCACGGATAGAGACCACGCTGTCCACTTCACTCTCCGATACACCCATGACCCGAGACAGATGGATTCCCGTCACTGACTCCCTCAATCTTTCAAGATATCTCGACGCTTCTTTCCTCGCATCCGCAGATGCCAATCGGGTCCTTGCTCCTACGGCATTGGAAGTCCAGTAGAAAATCACCCCCAGGACGACGCTTGTAATCATCAGATAAGGATGAATCCATAGGAGCACCAGGCTATAAATGAAGACCCCCTGCACGCTTGCCATGAAAGTGGAGCCTTCCCACGCCAGGAAATTGTGAAGTGTGTCCGGATCATCCGATACCCTTGCAAGCATCTCCCCCGTGGAATTATGGTGATAAAAAGAATACGGGACGATCTGAAGATGACGGAACAGACGAAGCTTCTGCCAGTTCGTCACGGTCTTTGCGGTTTGATGACAGAAATACTCGTCGATCACCATCATCACAAGATCCAGGACTGCAGATAGAATCAAGAGCCACATCAGTCCCCAAAGCCAGTTATAGTGTTCATTCGGAATTATCGTATCCACGAGCCAGCTTAAGGCAAGAGTCGGGATCAATGCTGAAAACACCTGGCTGATCGCGATGACGATGGAATCAGCGATGACCCATTTTTTATAAGGACGGAGAAAGCTCAGAACCCTTTTTCCGTCGCGATTCTTCGCGGTGTTCATCCGATCATCTCCCTTTCAAGTTCGCTGTATTGAGCCCTGTATAATTCATAATATTTCCCACGCTTTTGAAGCAGTTCTTCATGAGTGCCTTTTTCCGCGACGACTCCCCCGTCGAGAAGAATGATGACATCCGCATTCCTTACTGTGACAAGACGGTGAGCGATGGTGATTGTGGTCCGTCCAGGAATCAGTTTTTCCAAGGAAGCCTGCACCCGCTCTTCCGTTTCTCCGTCAAGGGAAGAAGTCGCTTCATCGAAGATCAGGACAGGAGGCTGTCTCAGGATCGCTCGGGCAAGGGCGACACGCTGCCTCTGTCCGCCTGAAAGTTTCAATCCCCGCTCCCCGACGATCGTTTCATACCCTTCCTCTAGTGAAAGGATCAACTCTTTCAACCCTGCCGCTTCTACAGCCTGATCGAGTTCTTCTATCGTCGCATCAGGTTTTCCGTACAACAGATTTTGCCGGAGTGTACTATTTAAGAGGAATGTTTCCTGGGACACGACCCCTACCTGCTGGCGGAAGCTGTTGCGGTTATAGTCGAATAGATTCTTGTCATCGATCATGACGGAGCCCTGCTGTGGTTCATACAGTCCCAGTAACAGCTGGACCAGCGTACTCTTCCCTCCGCCACTCGTTCCGACGATCCCGATATGGTTCCCCTGTTCGAGAGACAAAGAAACTCCTTTTAAGACCTGCTTATCCGTCCCGGGGTACGAAAAGCATAGATTCTGTAAGTCTATTTTTCCTTTTACAAGACCAAAAGCAGGAAGCTTTTCCTCATGTTCTTCCGGGAGATCGAAATATTCATAGATGCGCTGAAGGGCAGGAATCGCCTGTTGAATCGTCAAGGCATGCTCTGCCATGGATCTCACCGGCAAAAACATGATGGGAATGAAGCTCAGGCAGGCAATGAGCGTACCGATCGTGATCGTTCCGTCCCAGATCGCCCAGCCACCGATCAGCATGACGACACCCGGAGCTGCGATATTAAAGAGATTCCCTAGGCGCCAGTTCACCTTGCCGATCAGTGCTGCCCGGATCGAGAATTGCTTCCAATCACTCAGCTTCTTCTCCTGGGTGCCCACTTCCACATCCTGCGTCTGATAGGTCCTGACCAACCTGACACTTTCAATGCTTTCCTGCAGGTGCTGATACATATCTGCACTCATCTCCCGCTGGACCGCACTCATCTTCCGCATTTTTTTACCCAATGTAAAGGAAGGGATGATATAAATGGCAAAAACAGCAAACATGACGATCGCCGCGGGCCAGAATAAAACAAACACAGTGGAAAAGGCAGCGACCGCTCCCACCACCTGCTGCAGTATCCTTGGTACGACCGTATTATTCAGGTTCTGAATGGATTCCACGTCATGTGTCAAACGGAAGAGCATATCCCCCCTCGGTGTCTTCGAGAAAAATGACATCGGAGTACGATGCAGCTTCCTGAACGCCCGGATCTGCATATCTGTGATCACATCAAGCCCGATCTTCACCTGTACATATTCCTGCATCGTTTCAAACAGGGACTTGCCGAGATACGCCCCGAGAATCCCGCCTACTACCCAGGCAAGAAAATTCAGATCCCCTCCGACGATGACGTCATCCACCAATCGTTTCACCAAAATCGGCGGGACGATGGTAAAGAGACCGCCGATGACGGAAAACAGGAGTGCCACCAAAAGCTTCCTCCAATATGGCTTAAAATGATTTAAAGTTGTTTTTAATAAGTTCATGTTGAACCCCCTCACAAAAATCTATTTTATACCAACAGATGAAAATATTCACTATAATTTGAATTGAGTATAAATTAAGTATATTCATCCTTCCATTTCACATCTTCGGTCGTTGGGGCGGATGGATTCTACGACTTTTGGATGAAGAAAAAGCCGATCCCCGGCGTGGGATCAGCTTTTCTGTGTTCACTCAATATACCCACTCAGGTCCATACAGCTAATATCGTCCCCATTCACCCAATCCTGAAAGTTCACGTCCAGCACCTGATTGCTCCCGGCAATGGTTGTAAGGATTCTTGATTCATGATAGGAATACGAAAAGGTGTGAAGGGTGCCGAATAAATTCTCGTAATCCGTGAAGAAAATCGGTGAGTCGGTGTCTTTAAAATGCTGAAACAGTTGAAGATGGGAAAGCTGCTTTTCATTTAAATTCAGTAGATGTTCATTTCGCTCCAGGGAGCCTTCGATGGATGGACGATTTTTCCTTTTCATATGTTCATCCTGAAAATGAATCACACATGACAGAAAGGATTCTCCATACCTGACTACCACCTTCTCAGGGCTCGCTTCCACTTCGGCGATATTTCCATTTCGATCTCCGATGGAAAAGTTATAACAGGCTGAGTGCGGGATTTCCTGTAGCAAGGCAACTGCATCTTCGAGGGAAGAACACGTATCCAGGACCATCCGTATGGCCGCCCACGGAGAGACTCCTTTTCTGTAGCCGTCATGACTGACAAAGTGCAAGCCAGCAACCAGACCATGTTCGTTCACCCCATCATGCCTCCCCAGGAGTTGAAGATTATAGCCTGCGGATGCAAAAGCTTGTTTAGGCTGAACCATACTAAAAACCCCATCATATAAATCTGGGGAAAAATCATAATTCCGTACATAACACTCCTTAGTAAGAAGGCTGGAACACCCCATCGCTTCAGTCTTCGGTACATCATACCCACTGCATAAGGCAGCTGCTTTAAGAGATGAGATACCGAAACCTTCTGCAAGGCCTTCTAGTTCCTCCAACAGGTGTGGGGCGAGCGAGGAATAAATCGATTTCATTTCAGGAACATCAATCTCTTGTTTGGTGAATGACCCAAGCATATGTAAGATGGAAGTATCTCTCATCTTTTCACCTGTTTCTACTCCGATATCATACGAGTTGCCCCTCATTTGAAAGACTTGTAATTTGAAATCCGGCATGTAAATCCCTCCTTGATTCCATCCTATTCCTTCTGATTGCTTCACACCTGTCATTTTGTGCTTGTTTGGGACTGCTTAATTGAATATACAAGGAAGAGAGGATTCATGCGGGTTTCTATACCTTTCAAGCGAGATATGAATTTTTCATGCCGGGTGACTCAGGATCAAGCGGGATATAGAATAATCATGCGGGATTTCAGATCATCATGCCAGCTTGTCGAATTTTCTTTAACATAATTGCATTTGTAAGGCTCATGTTACTCCATTGGCGGACGTTCCCATAGTTAACTCAATCTGGCTTACCAGCTTATCTATAAATTTAATTCAAAGATCTACAAGGTCCTCAAAATCCAATTGATAACTATGCCTAACTAGTGTAATATTACACAAAAAGGGGTGATTTTTACATTGGATATCTTTTTCATGGTTTTAGTTGGCTTTCCGATTTTGTCCATCATTGCAGGAATTCTGGGATATTTCTTCTTTAGAAACCTCTTTGTCTCACCTATATTCGTCCTTCTATCTGCGCTTGTTGCCACGTTTACTGTTTTCAACGATTCGTTTCTGCTATGGGTTTTTGTGTATACCTGCTTAGCTTTTCTTTCTGGTTTAGGGATAAAAATCTTAAAAGAAAATAAGGGGGCAATATGAAAAACTATCTTTCAGGAATGCTATTTAGTTTACTCTCATTACTTTCGTTTCTTTTCATTCGCATAGTTGACAGTTTATGGGGCTCTTTTGCTTGGTCACTCCTTCTCACGATTGTTGTATTTCTTTTCTATAGAAGGAAGAAAAATTGGGATAGAAAAGATATCATTGTGATTTCGTTCAGTACGGGTCTTTTCTATCTACTTTTTGCTTCTTTTGGTATCAGTCTATATCCACCCGAACCGATTAGAGATCTGGGTGATATCATCATGCCTTATCTGTATGCAGGTATGTTTGGGGTGTATACGATGATTGTGTTGTTTTTATCCAGAATAGTCTTTAACAAGCAGAGAAGTTGAAATCCCCCCACATGCAAAAAAGCTGAAGAGTCCACCCCTTCAGCTTTACACTACTCTATTCACTTCACACCCTCAACCAGTTCCCGCATGGAATTTAATTTAGCTGTCAGCTCCAGGAACCACTCCTCGTCTCCCGTTTCGAGGGCCAGGTCGATCAAGTACTGGATCTGTTCTTTATTTTTGACATGTGTATCGGGAATTTTGTTTATTTGTCTGTTTAACAAGGGAAGAATCTTTCCTTCGATGGTTTTATTATCGCTGGTCACGATTTTCGCTTTAACAGCTTCTCCTTTGGTGTCCAGGTTCTCAATATAGCCGATGACCAGTTCTCCGGTAAGTAATTTCCCTTTGACCCAATCTCCAATTTTTAATAGTGTTTGCTCGTTTGACATTCCTTTTCACCTTCCAAACTGTAATATTATTTGTTACATTTAGTCAAAAAGAAAGCTTTCTACGCTTTCTCCTGATGAATCATCTCCACGATGTCTTTAATCGTATAGTCCTTTAAGTAATCCCCCAGTTTTTCTTCTGCACCGAGGAAAATCTGGAACAGGACATTCTTCATATTGGCGCCAACGAGACACTTATCATTGGTAGCGGTGCATTTTGGCTGCAGGGCGCCTTCTGATGTGATTTTATAAATATCCCACAAGTTAATATCGCTGAGGTCCATGGCAAAGATGAATCCGCCGCCTGTCCCTTCTTTCGACGCAATGAATCCCTGCTTTTTCAGAAGGCTAAGGACTTTGCGAATCCGTACGGGATGAACCCCTGCACTTTCCGAAATCGCATCGCTTGTCGACATGCGGTCCGTCTGCAGGGCCAGGTACGTTAAACTGTGGATGGCTAATGTAAAGTCGCTATTCATGGCCTGCCTCCTTCACGGATATTACTGTAATGGTAACTTTTACAGTTTAGACTGTCAAGAAACCGGTTTATGATCAGTTGGCCAATTTCTGTAGCTCATTGTATTCAAAATTACGTATTTTTCTTGGTAGAAAGCTGCGAATTTCTTCATCATTATAGCCAATCTGCAGTCTTTTCTCATCAAGCATGATCGGTCTTTTCAAAATAAGTGGATTTTCTTTAATCAATGTATATAAATCTTGGAGTGGCAACGAATCAATGTCTACCTTTAACTCCTGGTACACCTTTGATTGTTTGGAAATGATGTCCTCTGTTCCATTTTCCGTCAGGCGGAGGATCGATTTGATCTCATCAGGTGTCAACGGTTCTATCAGCATGTTACGCTCCACATATTGTACAGAATGTTCCTCAAGCCACGCTCTCGCTTTGCGGCAGGACGTACAGCTTGGTGTCAGAAATAGATTGACCATGTGTTTACACACTCCTTGTTAAATGTAATAAAAAAAGTAACAGTTATATTTTAAAAATATCACCCTTCTTCCGGGTACACTGTAATAATAATATTTACAGTTAGGATTGTCAACAGTTTTTTTTAAATTGAATCCTTCCCCATCCAGAGAAGGATTCAATTTTTATTTACGTGATACTGCACCTTTTGCTGAGACTGCCGCGAATGTAATGGTTATGGCACATACTATCACAATGGCAATCACCCCCTGCATCAGATCCCAGAACACCCACCCGTCGATGAGGGCAGTACGCATACTTTCAAATACATACGTGGTCGGATTGATCGTGGCGGCGATTTTCAACCACTGAGCTTCGATTAACTCGTAGGGAACAAATGTCGTACTCAAAAAAATCAGCGGAAAAAAAATAAATGTACCCGCCTGGGCAGCCTGGGCGTTTCTCGTCCGGAGGGCAATCCCGACCGAATATCCGGCAAACGCAAGTCCCCAGCCGATCGCAATCAACAGGACGAACAACACACCGGCAAAACCTGTCTTGACATCAAGTCCAAGTAAAAACGCCATTCCGATGATGAGGAGCGTCTGTACCAAAAGCTGCAACATCCCTGCGATGATCGGGCCAAGGACGATGGCAAGACGCGATGCCGGAGTGAGAAGAAGTCTCGAGAAAAAGCCTGTTTCAATATCTTTCACGATACTTTGCCCTGCTCCGCCTGCTCCACCGATAGCAGCAGAGACGATGGACACGGGTAAAATAAATGCCAGATAATCGGCTCCTTCAAAGGTCGGCAATTGAGATATACCGCTCAATCCTCCCTCGTATACGAGAAGGAAAAAAGCAGAAATGATCAGGTTAGGTATGAATGAAAACGGGTTTCGGAGAGTGGTCTTGATGTTCCGGACCGTCATGAGCCACGTGTCCTTGAAGACATTATTCCCCACGGCTCTTCACCCCTTCCTTCGTCTCCGTCGTCAATTTCAGGAAGATATCATCCAGTGTAGGGGAAGACAATTGAATATCCGTGATGCCGATATTCTCTGTATCGAGGATCCGGACTACCTCGAGCAGCTGCTTGGTCCCTTCTTCTACATATACGAGAATCTTATCTTGCTGAGGGAGGACGTCGACACCCTCCACTTGCGCGCGGATCATCTCCACACTGCGATCGATCTCGTCCCGATCTTTCATTGTGAGGGTGATGAGATCTTGACCGATCTCTGCCTTCAGTTCCTTGGGAGATCCCATGGCGACGATCTCTCCCTTATTGATGATGCCGATCCGATCCGCCAGGGAATCCGCTTCCTCCAAATATTGCGTCGTGAGAAAGATCGTCGTCCCCTTTTCTTTATTCAGCCTCCTGAGCTCTTTCCAGATCGCTGCACGGCTTGACGGATCAAGTCCAGTGGTCGGTTCGTCCAGGAAGAGGATATTCGGTTCATTGACCAGAGTGAGGGCAAGGTCCAGCCTTCTTCTCATCCCCCCGGAATACCCTCCGATCCTCCGCTCCGCTGCTTCCGATAGATCCACGATCTCAAGGAGCTCCTCTGCGCGCTGCTTTCCTTCTTCCTTCCCGAACCCGAATATGTACGCCTGGAGCTCAACCATCTCACGACCTGTCAAATCCGGATCGACCCCCGTTTCCTGAAGGGCGACGCCAATATGACGGCGGACATGTTCAGGCTCCCGGATGACATCATACCCTGCCACTTCCACTTTCCCCGAAGAAGCATTGATCAGCGTCGTCAGTATCTGGACCGTCGTTGATTTCCCTGCCCCATTCGGACCTAAAAAAGCAAAAAACTCCCCCTCTTCGACTTGAAACGATACACCTTTCACCGCCTGGACATTTCCCTTTTTAAACGTTTTAGTCAAATTCTCCACTTCGATCTTGCCATTCATCAGCTTCCCTCCATTCTACCTATCTCTATTCGAGGAAGGGGTTGGTTTATCCTTTAATCTGTGTGCGCCAATGTGCTGAAAAAAGCCAAGGGGACAGGTACCCCGGCTCTTATTGAGCCAAGGGACCTGTCCCGGTGGAACGCACACTCTCAGAACGCATGAAGGACCGGGTTACTGCTACTATCTGTTCCGGTTGTTCAAGGATGGTCCAGTGCCCGCTTTCTTTCACTTCGGAGAGTGTGGCATTTGGCAAGTGGTGCATGACGTGTTGTTTTAAGTATTCAGGCGTTAAAATATCATGTGATCCCTGAGCAATCAAAATAGGAAGGGAACGAAGCTCTGTGAGGGAGGTTAGCAGGTTGTAATTTTGATCGAGTTCCTTTCCGATATATGTAAGTGCATCCTTGTTGTATAAAATTTCTTTTTTCTTTCGTAATGTATCGGGGGAACACACATAGTAGGGATCCAGTAGTTGCTCGAGCTTCGTTGAGGCATTGTCACTGAACAAGGAAGTAAAAGAATACCATCCGAGAAGCACTTTCTTGTGAAACCCGAGCTTACGGGTAAGACTTTGTTTGAACGCCCGGTAGTCCTCTGAGCTTAAGCCGACAGCGGCGGTCAAGATCAGCTTGTCGATGCGCTCCGGATACCTGGCTGCATACGCAAGTCCAAGAATACTCCCCCATGACTCGCCGAACAGCGTCACCTTCTCCAGGTTGAAGGCTTTTCTAAGTTCTTCAAGATTGCTGATCTCATCATCAATAGAGTACAAATGACCTTCATTCACGTCAGACTTCCCGCATCCCGTTTGGTCATATAAAATGATTCGAAAATCTTTCGCCAGGGACTCCATTTGTGGGAGGAAATAGTCAAGACTCCCACCTGGTCCGCCATGCAGGAAGATCATTGGCTCCCCTTTTCCTTTCTGTTTGATAAATAGTGTCTTATCATTGATCTTAAGGTACTTTTCTTCCATTAATCCAACAGCCTCCTGTTGATGAATACATACACGGTCGTGAGCAGGACGAAGATAGCGACAACAAGTACGGTCCCTTCCTGGGGATAATCGATGAAACTGTTGACGATCACGATCAGTCCGAGTGGCAGGAAGAAAAAAAGACCCGTGACCGTTCCTAGCAGTGACTTATTTTTAATATTTTTCTCATTGAAGCCTGCAAGCAGCCATGTTTGTTTTTTGATGCCGACTAAGTACGAAACCAGGACAAGAGCGATACCGATGATCAGCAATCCATAGTCCATATTGATCCCTCCAAGGTTATTATAATTACCTATACGAATGAACGGGAAAATGGTTTCATATTATTTCCAGCAGCATTTTATGGTCTGTCGATTTTACAAGCGTTATTCCGTATATATCCATGGAATGGGCGGTGGGGTCCCGGCTTCAGGCAATAAATAGACAACATAGAAGAAAAAACAAATGAGGAGGCCGATGCTAGTATTGAAGAATGAAAGGACAGGCTTATTTTTTTTTATCAATCCATAAATGCCAATCAGGACACTAAGCAAACCGATAGACAATTCGAAAAATGCTACTGGATATACAGAATACTGATGCATCACGATTATACGGATGTAATTAAATACAGTGATGGACAAAATAAAAATGATTTGTAACACCACACCCCAGTATGGAATAGGTATTTTCATGTAATTCTCCCCTTATCAATTGCCAGTCAAGGCATCGAACTTACAGCAAAATAAATAAACACGGTTGCACCCATTAAAAACACCATCCACACATTTGAAACGGCGAGTACCGTTCTTATCGTCATGACGTTATCCAGCTTTTTTTGAATAAAAAATCCTGCTATCACCATGACTATCCAAACTGCGATTCCAATTGGCGAAAATAAGTATCCTGAATTCATGATCCACAAGATAAAAATGATGAAATGAGCCATCATAAGGGCGATAGCCACCTTCTTCAAACCGATCCCTCCTGATTCGATTGGTATTGGCTTTGGCCCATTGGCTTTTTCAGTGCATGAACGCTACTTTGTCCCTTCACCCGCTTCAACGTTGCCACAATCAAAAAGCTGACAATGACGAGGAGTAGCCATGAACTGACCTTTCCGAGGTGGACAAGGCTCCAGGCATCGGTCTGGTTCGGGTATTCCCAGGCACCGAAGAAGGTTGCGATGTTTTCTGCGATCCATATGAAGAAGCCGATGAGGACAAATGATAGAGCGAGGGGCATGTGGTAACGTGTCCCACCTACCTTGTATGCGACCCATGTCTTCCTGAACACTATCAGGACAAGTACCGACAGCCACCAGCGGATGTCGATCCAATAATGGTGGGTAAAAAAGTTCAAATATATCGCCGCTGCAAGGATGACGACTGCCCAGAAAGGTGGCCACTTGATCAGTTCGACCTCGAGCCTCCTCCACGCCTGGCACAGGTAGCTTGCTACACTTGCGTACATGAATCCGCTGTATAATGGGACCCCGAATAGTTTAGAATAGCCCTCTCCGGGATAAGACCATGAGCCCATATGTACCTTGAACAGTTCAAGGGCAAGGCCGATCAGATGGAAAAGGGTGATGACCTTCAGTTCATCAGGGGTTTCAAGACCCGATTTCACCATTCCCCATTGCATCACAAGACAGATCAGGAGCAGCCAGTCATATCTCGGCAGTAAGGGAAGCGGTATAATCTGAGTCAACGCCAAAGACGCAAAGATGACGACAGGAAACAAGCAGGACAGAGCCTGCTCCCAGCCGAAACGAAGAAGTTGTTTGACCGTTCTCATGATCATGACTCCGCTTCTTCATCATGCTGATACTCAAGCAAATCTCCCGGCTGACAATCGAGGGCCTTGCATATCGCATCCAGGGTGGATAAACGAACCGCCTTTGCCTTTCCATTTTTCAGGATTGATAGGTTTGCCATCGTGATTCCCACCTTTTCCGAGAGCTCCGTCACACTCATCTTCCGTTTCGCAAGCATCACATCAATATTGATTATAATTGCCATAATTTCACCTCAGACCGTTAAATCATTTTCAGATTTGATTTCGATGGCATTGTTCAGTAGCTTCTGGAGAACCGCCGCAAAAACGGCAATGACAGCTGAACCGAAGATAAAGATCAACCCGATCACGATAATGCCCGGTGCATCATCCACCTCTGCCAGTACGTAAAAGAGAGGCAATCCTGCTACATAGAAGAGACTGATCACAATGGCACACTTCTTGATCACCTTCAACGCCTTCACGGATGCCCCTGAAAATGCGTTGTTACTATCAATCAACATTAACAATTTAAACGCCTGAAACAACGCTGTGTAAAAAGGAATCGCCGATGCATACATGACGGCCAGCATCCCATAAACGACATAGGCTACCTTCGAACCCGCAGCTTCCATTGCGATCAGAGGTAATCCGATCAAGCACAAAGCGGCAATGGGAGCCCCAATTAGAAAAAGGGCAATCTTCAAAAAAAGTGTTTCCCGTTTCATTCATAGCACCTCACTAGATAATATAGTATGAATTTAACACGTTATTTATTGTTTTACAATAAATAATTATTATTTTTTAATATAAAATTATTGTTAAGAAAAACGATTAATGAGGGACGGACCCCAAACAACACTGAAAAAATCGAGTGAATAAGCCACTTGAAGGTCCGTCCCTCAAAAAGGAGTCCGGCCAATTGGCCGGACTCCTTTAAGAGATTGCAAAAGATTATTCATGCGCGAGTACTGTGCGCGCTTTTTTTCTTTCTTGAAAGTAATAGAGTACGAGTGTTGCAGCAACGAGGATCCCCATGATCATGTACAGCGAACGGTAGCCTGTCAAGGGAATCAGGAAGCCAAGTACATAAGGTCCGAATCCAAGACCTGCATCCAGGGAAATATAATAAGTGGAAGTTGCAAGCCCCACTCGCTCAGGTGGAACGGCCTTCACGGCAATCGCCTGTGTGACAGATTGCATATTACCGAATCCCAGTCCAATCAGAACACCTGAAAGAAGCAGGATCATCGTGTTACCAGCCGCACTTAATAGGAACAATCCCGCCGCGAAAAGCACAAATGCCGGCAGCATGACGGCCTTGGCACCTTTTGCATCCATCAGTCTGCCTGTGAATGGGCGCGATACAAGGATCGCTACGGCATAGACGACAAAGAACAGGCTCGCTGCTTCTACAAGGTCGATGTCGATGGCATAGAAATTAATGAACGACAGAACACTTGAGTAAGCAAGGGAAACGAACAGCACGACCAATGCGATCGGTAATGCTTTTGGCTCGATGAAGCTTGAGAGGCTTAGACGCTCTTTCTCCGCTTTTTTCCCAGCCGGTTTCTTGACGACCGGGATTTTCACAAACAAGGTGAAGATATAGCTAATGACCCCAAGGGCAAGACAGAAAGCAAAGATCGTCTGAAAGCTTGCATGCTGACTTAAGAAAAGACCGAAGAACGGACCAACTGCTGTCGCTAGCGTGATGCTCATGCTGTAGTATCCGATTCCTTCTCCTTTACGGCTCGTCGGGATAATTTCCGCTACAATCGTACCGGTAGCCGTACTGACCATCCCGAGTGCCACCCCGTGAAGAAAACGGGTAAGCAGCAAGAAACTGATGCCGCCCTCCACGAAATACAGGCATGAGGTAGCAATGAATGCGACCATGCCGACAAACAGCATTTTCTTATTTCCGATGGTCGTGATCATCCGGCCAAGGAATAAACGTCCGATCAAGGTCCCGATGATGAAGATCCCGGTCACAAGACCCGCCTGACTTTCCGATGCACCGAATTCATCCACGGCATATACTGCCATGGTGACAAGTAATAAATAGAAGATTAAATAGATAAAAAAGTTGGCGATGGACATGAGAGTGAAGTCCTTCGTCCATAGCTTTGACTGTGTCTGACTCATCTGTAAAACTCCTTATCTGTTCAAATTCCCTTTGATTTTTTTCATCATTTCCATCATCTCAAGCTGCTTCTCTTCGCTGATCCCTTCCATGATGGTCTGTTCAAAACGGTCGATGGTTATGCGAGCATTCTCATACACTTCAATCCCCGCCTCCGTCAGCTGCATCCGCTTTTCCCGACGGTCTTTCCCTGGAATACGCTCGATATAGCCCGCTTCCTCCAACTGATGAACCGTCCTCGTAATCGTCGGCTTCTCTACACTTTGATAATTTGAGATCTCCACATTGGAGGCAGGTCCGTTATGGTAGAGATTATATAAAATCGTCCACTGAGCCCTGTGCAAACCGTGCTCATTTAGTTGAACGTTCAATTGATTCTCAAACGGCCTGTAGAGCCTGATCAGCTCCTGAAAAAACTGTTGTTCCGATTTCATTTTGGTAGTTCCTCCTTCGTATATAGTTATCTTAGGTAATGGTTATCTTGGGTAACTATTATATAGTAACAGATGATTGTTGGGGTGTCGAGAATAGGGAATGTGGAGATTTAATTGGGGGTAACTCTCTTCATTTAGAGCCAACAAAACCAGCCCTTCTTCGTAAGACGCAGATTAACTTGGACGAACCAAGTCAGAGCTATTAATACGAAAAGGGCTGTTGGGTATAGGATGCAGAAAATGAAAAATTCTTAATATTTTGTCATAACCACCACTCTTTCTGTGGGATTAAACGGATACTATTAAACTCAAACTCCCTTTCAAACCAACTCCTCACCAATGTCCTATGTACAAGATACTCCGAAGCAGAATGAGAGACACCAATCAGCGACATCTTCGTATTAACAGCATACGTAATCATTTCCTCGTATCTCATTCTTCCGTAATCATTGTCGATGTGACAATGAATTTCACCGGAAATATAGGCTTCGACTCCTTTGTCTTCAGCTTCTTGCATCCATGCGGCTTTATCACCGCACCCAGCTACGATGGCGACCTTTCTTATCTTCCGTTCCCTTCCCTCGAAATCGACGTACGGAATATCAAAGATTTCTTTCAGCTGTAGTATTAATTCGTCTGTATCCGTCTCGTTCACTTCGCCGATGATGCCGATGTATCCATGCTTTTCATCATGGATAAAGCGATTGGTGATCTTGACATTCATCGCCTCTGCCATAGCCTGACTTGTTCCCAGAGTAACATGATAATCAAGGGGAACATGACAAGTATAAACGGAAAGTCCTTTTTTCCTTATCCGATCAATCAGGGACTCCTTGATAGGGACGAACCCCCTTCCCCAGTTGCCTTTCGGATCGCCACACTCCATTAAGAGAGGGTGATGCATGAATAATAGATCACCGGGCTTCCCGTTTTGTATGAATGCCTCCAATACTTCATCTGTCGGAAAAACGGCGAGAAACACATTTTCTACTTCACTTTCCCCTTTAATCATCAGTCCATTGAATAATTTAGTGAAAACAGGTTCAAATTTCGCCTTCCAGTCCATTTTCCCTTCGTACACCTGGGGAATGAACCGGCTGAACGCGGGATCTTCCCCATAGCTTCTTATATCGAAAGTCTGATCCAGCCGTTGAATAATATCTATTAATTTTTCCACCATATCACCCCTATGAGCATGTTTTTTGATTAACTATACAGATTTTCCTATATTAGGTAAATAGAAAAATTAAAAAAGAAGCAGCATCTGCCGCTCCTTTCTTTCAACCTATTAATTTCTTGGATCCACATAATCCGGATAATCCGTTATGATCGCATCCACATTCATATCGAATAAGAAATCTGCCGCTTCATGACTGCGCACTGTCCATGATCCGATTTGCATATCAAGGGAGTGAACATCTTTCACTACTTGTTCTGTGACGATTCCATAGCTCGGATTGAACCATTCTGCGTACGTAGAGATTTTTTTTAACTCTTCAGGTGTCGCTTGCGAATGACTCCAAGCTAAAACTCCGACCGGGACTTTTGGAAGCAGTTGATCCATCTTTTTCATAGAGTCAAAATTAAAGGATTGAAGAATGATTTTTTCGTTTTGCGGTTTGTCGAGATGACGTTCCTTTAATGCATCAGCCACTTGTTCCTCGATCCCAGGATAAAGTTCCGGGGATTTCATTTCGATTAAGATCCCCACTTTTCCATGATAGCGATCCAGCACTTCTTCAAAGGTCGGGATCTCTTCTCCTGAAAATTGTTCGCCTTTCCAGCTTCCTGCATCAAGACTCTTCATTTGCTCCAGTGTCAGATCCGCCACTTTTCCCGTGCCGTTGGTTGTACGATCCACTGATGTATCATGGATGACAACCAATTCACCGTCTTCGCTTCGCTGGACATCAATCTCAATATAATCCGCCTTCATATCGACAGCCAAGTCATAGCTTGCGATCGTGTTTTCAGGGGCATAGGCTGCAGCTCCGCGGTGCGCAATATTCTCCACCTGCTTTTTCTCCCCTGCTGTCGGCTCTTCTGCAAACGCCTGACTGAACGGACTCAATAACAATGAAACGGCAATCCCTGTTCCGATTAAAAACTTTTTGTTCATGTTCTTCATCTCCTATCCCTAATATGTATTCGACTACAGTTTAGGGATGGGATGTTAAGTAAGTATGGAGTTTGGTATCCATCTTGATGAAGGTTGTGTGAAAGAAAATCGATCATTTTCCTTAGGGATTTTTACAAAAAAGGAAAAAGTACTGTGATGTAGTATTATTTGCTTACCATGCAGCCTATTTCATAGCACTCATCTCCCATACTTCCTCCTCTCCGGTTTCCATTTTCTTCACTTTAAACTGATTCTTCTTGACCTCCTCTTCTCCTATAACAATCACATTCCGCACCCCTTCTTTGTTTGCCCTCTCCAACAGCTTTCCTAATTTCCGGCCGCTCATCTCAAGTTCGACGATATAACCTTTTTTCCGTAAACCATTTGCCACCCGTAAAGCTTCCTTCCCGGCACCAAGTGGAATGACGTAATAGTCAACGTTGGCAGCCGTCTTCACTGTTCGCTGGGAAGCAATGATGGCTGCATATATGACGTCCAATCCAAATGAGATGCCGACGGTTGAGATATTTTCACCTGTTCCCACTAGCCCACCGACAGCATTATCATACCGCCCTCCGCTCCCGATGCTTGATGTGATCGACCCGTCGGTTAAGAATATTTCATAAATGGTCCCCGTGTAGATTTCCAGTCCTCTCGCTAAAAAGGGATTAAAAACACATTGTTTGTTGATATCCAGGAAATCAAGGTAGGAAGTCAGTTCCTTTAATTCTTGCAACCCCTCACTGATTTGGCTGTTTCGTTCGGCGTATGATCCGAAATAGTCCAATCGGTTATTGTCCCTGTCAGTTAAAAACTGTTGAATCAATCGGTTAGTGCTGTCAGAGATGGACAGGTCCGAGAGTTCTGTAATCACCGCATCGACACCAATTTTTTCTAGCTTGTCGAGGGTCAAGACTGCTTGGTTGATTAGATTTGCTTCCACACCAAACACTTTAAGCATGCCCGTCAGCAGTTTCCGGTTATTGTACTGAATTTCCACCTCCATATCGAGCTGTCCAAAGGCATCCAGAGCCATCAGCATCAGCTCTGCTTCCGCCACTTGTGAATCTGCGCCCACAATATCCACATCACACTGGGTAAACTCCCGGAACCTTCCCGCTTTGATAGGTCCGTCCCTGAAAACTTTTCCAATTTCATAGCGCTTGAACGGCATGGGGATGGTCGGATTCATGGCCGCCACCTTTGCAAAGGGAATTGTCAGGTCATAGCGCAGGGCAAGGTCTCTTTCCCCCCTGTCCGTGAGGGTGTACATTTCTTCCAGAATCTCAGCCCCTCCCGCATATTTAGAAGCAAGTAGCTCAGTGTAATTCAAAATCGGGGTTTCAAGTGGCTTACAGCCATATTGGATGAACACATCCTCCAACGTCCTTCTCACTTCCCTTCTGATCATTTCCGACTCCGGTAAGTAATCCTGCGTCCCTTTAACATTTTGATAATCCATTTTCTTCATTTTCATCTTTTTACTCCTCCTTTTTGTATAAAAAAAAGAACCGCACTTGATTTAAGTGAAAAACTTAATCAAATGCGGTTCTATGGGAAATAACCTTCCTATGTGCGATTGTTAAAAATCGGATAGCAAGGTTACTTGATATGATGATGGAATTGTGTGAATGAGCGTTGCGTGTCGATGTAAGTCATTTTTATCCACCTCTTATTTTCACTTATGTTATCACGACAGAAGATGGTTTTCAATAAACTTTGATGATTTATCGATTTCCCCTTTTAAAGGCGTCAATGATGAGAGAAGGTGCAACTAGCCTTTCTCCCTGATTTCTTGGATCGAACTTCTTTGAACGGAAGATGACCCCATCAGCACCATCCCAGCCATACTGATGGAACCGTCCGTTTTCGTCACAATACTCTAGTAATCCCACTTCAAACCCTGCCGATTCAAATACCTCAGTTAACAACTTATAGTTGTAGACAATCTTATGACTGGCTGCAGGATGATCTTCGGGCCCTGGACCTCCTATCTTCACAATGCTTTGATAGTCTTCATCAGGAAAATATCCATCAGGTACGGCACAACGAATGTATCCAGAAGGCTTAAGGTACTTCATACAAGTCTTTGCTGCCTGTAGCCCTTCTTCATATGTAAGGTGTTCCCAAACATGCTCAGCTAAAATAGCGGATATCGAGCTTTCTTCGAACATGTCTTGCCACGTATTTTCGTTCAGTAAGTTCAGGTCTTCTTCCTGGGTATGCAACCAGCCGGGGTTGTTATGATATTCTCCTGCCCCGATTACGACCTTGATTTCTGTTGGGGGATTGTTCATTAGGGGTACCTCACTTTTTTCGCTATCTAATACAAAATACCTTTCAAAAGCAGATTCAGTTCAATACTTCGAATCCCTCAAAGCAAACCCTTCTTTAATAGAATACCACTCCTCATCAATAATCGAATACACAACGGCATTCCTGACATAGCCCCCTGACAGGATCCTTTCTTTCCTCAGCACTCCCTCTTTCACAGCACCCATTCGTTCAATGGCTTTCTGAGAACGGAGATTTCGTTCATCTGTTTTAAGCTGAACCCGCATCATCCCGAGTACTTCAAAGCAGTACTGGAGGATCAGATACTTGCAATTGGAATTGACGAGTGACCTTTGATGGTCTTTGCTGTACCAGGTAGAACCGAGTTCACACGATTTTTGTGTAAGATTGATTTCGAACAATCTGGTGGAGCCGACGATTTTATTCTGTTCTTTTAACACCACGGCAAAAGGCAAGGCGGTCTGTTGCTCCCTTAGCCGGATGGCTGCTGCTACCCATTGTTCCATTTCTTCGATGGTTGTGATCTCCCTCAGCATATAACGCCAAATCTCCGGGTCATTCGCTTCCAGAAGACTTTTGGAATGCTTAATTTCCAGTGGAATCAATTTTATTTTTTCGTTTTCTAATGTCGGCGGGGAATGAAAGATATTGGTTGTCATAGATCCTCCTATTTTTCCTGATTCATTTTATGAGGTCTGTCCCTCTCTCTAACTGAAATTCGTCTATTATTTTGTCAGCAACCTCTTCCGCACTCATATTTGTATTATTGATCTTGATATAATTCTCTCTTTCTATTTCCCCTTCTACAGAATTCAGACGATGGGTATCCAGGGAAGCAAGCAAGCGTTTTTCGGAGTCTTCGATATTTCGCTTGGAAGGTTTATGTTCCACGCGGTTCGGTGTGATGTTTCGCTTCAGTCGTACTTCCAAGTCTGACTCCAATTCCACGAAATAGACTTCTGCCCCGTTGGATTCGAAAATAGATGTAACCTTCTCAACCCATTTCCAGTCCTCTTCTTCGTTGAATGCCCACATGAAAGTGAAAATCATTCCGTACTGATCCGTCTTCACATAGGATTCAAAGATTTCCACTCTCAGCATGTTGCAGATTCTCCACATTTCCTCAGTGAACCCGAAGTAAGGCTGGAGCAATTCGATGGTCATATGATTATGAAATAGTTTTAGTTCTGTTCTTTTTTCTAATTCTTGTCCTACCGTCATTTTTCCGACGGCCTGAGGTCCGAATAGTAAAACGAGTTTCAATGAAATCCCCCACCTTTGCTGCTTTTTTTCTATGAATTCGTGCTGATATCAGGGCTCTGATCGGCTTTTCCCACCTCGTTTTTCGCCAAATCGAGGTTCTGAGAATGGATATTCTTCATTCCTTCAAAAAAAGCAAATCGTTCCCGGCAAAAGGCTTCGACGTTTTCACTCTCCTGTAGAAGGTTGTCTATATAGTACGTAGATTCCTTCATTCTTCGCTCCATTTCAGCAGGGTCCTCCGTCACGGAACCGTGACCTGGTACATGAACATGGACCGTGTGATCTCGCAGGATTAATTCAGCCTTCTTCAATGTTTCCTTATAATCTATGTAACTGCTGAAAATGAAAGGGAACTCGACATCGGATAAATAGTCACCTGATAAGAAGATGCCCACTGGTTCAATGACGGTGAATAGACCGTCACGCGTGTGGCCGGGTGCTTTGTAAAAGGTTAATGTAAGGTGGCCCAGTTCGAGCTTTTCCCCATCGCCGGTTATGGCGTAATCAACGGATGGATAATGGGGCTCGTAATCCCTTTTGATATAATATCGCTGATCAAACTCACGTACCTTCTGCATAATTTCCACTTTGTGTTCATGTTGCTTGAATTCTTCTGAAGCGATCACCTTTGCCTCGGGAAAGGCACCCGATCCGATGATATGGTCGAAATCACTGTGCGTATAGATGATGTAAAGCTTCTTGTGACCTAATTCTCTATCCACGTGCTCCCGGATCGCCGCGACTTCATGCGGCAGCCAATTGGGATCGGTTATGATCATGACGTCTTCGGTTTGAATAATGGCTGATGTGGTCTGATATAGTGCACTTTGAAAAACTGTTAGATGGTCGTTTTTGAAATGAATCATGGGTCGCCTCCTTTGAATTTCCGCAAATTTCATTATTGAATTGAAAGGTTATTCAACATCACTTTCATACTTCTCCGGCAACAATTCCATCACATTACACTTCACCAATTCACCATGATACGATAAGATGACATCGGTATGGGTACCGTAGTCACTGATTAATTCCCTGCACATCCCACAAGGTGCGACGACCCAGCATTTCTCGATATCTTCATGGGGATGGGGGTGCGCCACTGCGACAATCGTTTCAAATTCATGGTCTCCTTCAGAGATGGATTTCCCGAGGGCCATCGCTTCGCCGCATACGGTGATCCTGCCAACGTTTGCTTCGACGTGGACAGCTGCATATACCTTCCCGGATGTTGCTCTGACAGCTGAACCGATGTGATGCCGACCGTACCGATAATTCGTTTCTATTACTCTTTCTGCTTCTTTGATCAGTTCATAGTCTCTGTCTTCTAATGGTTTAACGTTTAACATGTTGCACTCCCTTTTTTCATATTTGATTTAAAATCATTTCCACTATCTCATCCTGGGTCATTTCATCCGTCAATTGAACTTCTCCATCCACACGGAGATAGTCCTCCGCATTCCACCAGTCACGCAAAGAATCCTCCCCGAATTCTGTCCTTTTTGAACGGGAGTTATGTCGGCGGACGGTTTCTTGAAACGATAAATCATAGTAGTATGAATGGGCTTTTCCGTTATAGAATTGGATCAACTCCCGAATCATGTCTCCGTAGCGCTGTTCGGAAAAAATCCCTTCCACAATGACGTGCTCACATTTCCCTCTACCGTATTCTGTGATCTGCCTGATCAGATCCATGGACAGGTTGCCGTCCCGGTCCTGTACCTTCAACATGTCGCGGCGGACGACATCTTGGGAAACGAGGAGCGTCCCCCGTCCCAGATGCTGTTGAAGACGTTTGGCGGTGGTTGTTTTTCCGCTGCCGGAATTTCCTCGTATGATAATCAATGTTGATTCCATAATTCCCCCCAGGTGTGTTTATAGTCGAATACTATATTTCTTCAGTAAATCTTTTAACGCCGGTCTTTCATTTCCATCCCTGCCCACCACGTGCGTTGCCGTGATCAATGAATTCAATACTGCTTCTTCCGTCGCTTCTCCAATGGCGCGGAATGCAAGGTCGATATCTTCTTCATGAATCATGGGGACAGACATGCATTGGGTGGTTTTGTCATGGGGGATCTTCGTTGCCGTCGAGAAGCCGATGACCACTTCACCACTCCCGGTTGTAATGATGGAGCCTGTACGGGATAATCCCGTGATCGTCCGCTTGATGATCCGGTTGAGCTGCCTTTCGGATACGGGGAGGCCCGTCCCTGCAATGATGATGACGGAGCCTTTGTCCTGTTCTTCGCGGGATTGGAGGATTCTTTCCTTCAGTTCTTCTCCGACGGTCTTTCCGTTCACGGTCAGGTCGCTCAGGATGCCGAAGTTCGTCAAGACGAGAACACCCATTGTGTAGGTCCCGTGGTCCATCTTCATGATTCTTGAAGCCGTCCCGATTCCGCCTTTCAAGGAATAGCAGAGCATGCCTGTACCGGCTCCGACCGTCCCCTCTTCGACGAATGAAGAGGCGTTTTCCAGCGCCTGCCGGACATGATCCTTCGTAATGAACCGTGCCCTGATATCGTTTAAAAACATGTCATTGCACTCACACACCAAGGGATTGACGGTCCCCGTCGTTCTGCCGATTTCAGGATTCTGTTCGAGCATGTAATCGATCAAGGCATCGGCGGCTGTACCGATGCTCAATGTATTCGTTAATAGAATGGGAGTTTCCAAGGTTCCCAGTTCATTGATTTGGATCGTCCCCATCGTCTTACCGAACCCATTGATGACATGGGTGGAGGCAATGAGTTTCTCTTTATATAGGTTCCCCTGATGAGGCAGGATCGCCGTGACGCCAGTTTGCCTATCGTTTTCACTAAGGGTGATATGACCGACCGTCACGCCCTCAATATCAGTAATAGAATTGTTGGGACCCGTTTCTAACTTGCCGATTTTCACTCCGTAGTCCCGGATTCTTTTTGGTCTACCATTCTTCATCGTGGCCCCTCCATTAGGTGAATATTCCGAAAAATTCGGTTGTAAGGAACAACAGTAACGTGATGGATAGGAAGGCTAGTTGTGAAAGGGTGAATTTATAATCATTGGGATTCTCTGAATGCCTTTTTTCAAAGAAGGCCCTGACTGTTTCCGATACCAGGACCAATCCGAATACCATCATATACGGCTCCAAGTACCATACTCTTCCGTCTTGATCCAGATTGGAAGCATTATAGATACCTGCAACGACGATGAGGATCAAGAATGTAATTCGAATCATCCAATCCAGCTTTTTATGATGATCATTCACATGGTTATACGAGAACCTCTTCTTCCTCTTGACCTTCAATATTTTTCTCATTCCTGCGTTAAATAGGAAGATGAGCAGTGCATAGATTGATAAAAATAGGAAACTCTTTAATAAAAAATGATCCATCTTATTGTTATCCTCCTAGGTGTTCAGTTACATACCAATTATTTCAAAATATTCATGTAAACTCAATCCTTTATTGGTCTAAATCCCCATAAAGACATTCCTTGTCTGCTAATCATGCCGGTTCTGGATTTTTCATGCGGGACTGAGAATAATCGTGCGAGATTGGACATAATCATGCCGGTTTTGAATGGAATCGAGCAGCCACGTCGAATTTTCTTTATGAGGGACAAGCAGAAAAAACGACTTTGACTGATGAAGGTCTAAGTCGTTTTTCACGTTTCAACCCGCGGAAATTCAATGACAAACTCCGTACCGACCCCTTCTTCACTTTCCACTGTGATCCTCCCTTTGAAAGAACGGATGATTTGGTAGCTCACCATCATCCCGAGCCCGGTACCTTTTTCTTTGAGAGAATAATAGGGAGAACCGAGGCGTTCGACTTGCTTCGGGTTCATACCGATTCCCTGGTCTTTGATGGTGATTCTGATGTGTCCGTCATCGGTTCGATAACAGGCGATCCATACGGTTCCACCATCGGGCATGGATTCCACGGCATTTTTCAGGATATTGATCAGTGACTGGTTCAGCTTCTGAGGGTTTGCTTTAATCCAGCAGTCATCCGCTATAGTGGATTTGAACTCCACCTGCTGGTTTATACTGAATGTTTGAATGAGCGTGGTGACACGCTTTAACTGTTCACCGACATTGATGGTCCCGTATGTATTCATGGAAGGCTTGCCGAGCGCCAGGAAGTCGTTGATGATTTCATTGGCCCGGTCCAATTCTTCAATGGACACCTTGATATATTCTTTTTTATGATGAGGCAAGTCCGGCTCATCGAGTAACTGAAGAAAGCCACGGGTCACCTGCATGGGATTCCGGATTTCATGGGCAAACACACTGGTCAGCTCACTGATCATCCTGAATTTCTCCGCATTCTGCACCTCGAGCTTCAGCTGATGGGTCTCACGGATCTTTTCAATTAGTACGGTACAGAAACAGGTAACGGCAACGGTAAAAAGAAGATGGATACCCTGCACGTTCAAAACGGTGGGTGAGATTCCATTCAAAAGACTGAACACCGTCATGCCACAGAGGCAATACAGGAAGGATAACCCTGCTGCCATCATCACTCTTCGATCCCTTTTCACCCGGATAAACTTTCGTTGAACATACAAAATGACAGGCAGGGTGATGACGAGTACAAGGATTGTCGTATAAATGCCCATCGTGATTCCTGAGGTCATGCGATATAAAATAATCAGGACGGACAGGAATATCCCCGGCCACATCCCAAGATATAAGGTACCAAGAAGGAGTGGAATAAATCTTAAATCCAGGCGAGCCCCTCCCGCATATTCCACGGGAAAAGACATGCATAACAAGATGGACGTTCCCCACAACAGGGTTACGAACATCTTGATCGTGCTGTCATTCTTTACCTTTTCCAGAATAAAGGTGAAATAACTGAATATCGGTATGATCATTAGCGCGAGCTGCAAAAGGAAATCCTTCACTATACTCATCTGGGCACCATTCGCCTTCTGTTTATATATAGTTCTATTTTAACAAAAAAACAGATGAAGATAGAGAATATTTCAACAATTTACGACATTTTCAGATTCTTTCAATATAGTCTGCTTGTCCGGTAGGATTTTCGTGAAGAAGATAATGATCCTCTGCCAGCCAGTATCTTCTCTTATACTTTTCGACCCTGGCCTGCTCATCCCCGAGGTAGGTGTCCCGTCCGATGACTCTTTCGGTTCTGAGTTCCGTCGGGCAATCCAAAAAAATCACATAGTCGAAGAAAGCGCGCCACTCTTTCCGCTGCAGGAAGACGCCTTCAATCAGGACCACCCTTACCCCGTCTACGTGGAGGGGTTTCGATACGACTGAGTCCGAAACGGCTTCATAGAATGGTAATGTGATAGAGTCACATCCTCTATGTAACTTTTGGAAAAGTTTTTTACGAAGCTCTTCGATATTCCACTGGAGGGCGTAATATTCATACCATTCCTCGTTCCCTGTTCCATACCGGTCACCCTTTTCCACAATGTAGTCGTCCATATGGAGGATGACCGCGTCACAGCTTGCGAGCTTTAATTCTTGCTTCAAACTTCTGGCAAGGGTGGTCTTCCCCGATCCACCCAGCCCATCGATCCCGACGATGAAGGGACGCTGTTTTAGATGACGTTGTTGATAGTGAGATAATAGGGGTGTGGTTACATTGTCCATAAACGTTTCCCTCGTATGTATCATAATTTTAAAAGTACGACTTTACTGTCTCTGTTCAGGCTTTGATGAGTTCTTCGTTAAGAAGATCAACTATATTAGAATGAATTCACTGAAAGGTTGACCCTTTTCATCCTCCCTTTTTAAATGCATTTCGCAAGTTCACTACATGATTGGGGCTCTCCTCCCACCGTCTCATGAGTTCAAGCTGCTTCATCTTTAAATCGGCATACGGTTCTTCCAGTACGTCGACTTCGTTAAGTTTTCGTTCAAAGATGCCGGCAGTGTTTACTTTTTTATATCCGCCAAATCCTTCCCCATCATTCAGCAGCCACACCACTCTCCTGATTTTAGCGAAAAGGATCCCGCCAGTGCACATGAGACACGGTTCCACAGTAGTGTAAATCGTTAATGTTTCGCCTTCTATTTTCGCTTTGAAAATGGACGAACCGGCATTCCGGATGGCATCCATTTCTGCATGGGCCGTTGCATCCTGGTGAGAGTGGACACGATTTCGTCCTGTTGAGATGATGTTCCGACTTTCATCCACGATGACAGCGCCCACCGGATATGTTTGATCGTTTAATGCTTTTTCGGCTTCTTCAAGCGCCAATTCCAGAAAGAATCGATCGTTGCGCATTTTCCCCCTCCTTATTTATCACTCATATACCAATTATTTCAAATTAAGACTAATAACTCAATGATTCTTTCATGAAAAAGAGGTCTGCCCCCTTCACGCTAATGCTCTAACGTGTCGGTGACAGACCTGTATTCATCTTAAATTAATTTTCTGAATCGTGATCTTTACGATCTTCCTCTTTGTTATCGTGATGCCTTTTATGGTGTTCACCTTTTGTATCAACACCAGGGATACCGGAAATGTAGCCGACTCCGCCCGTTTCCATGATGCCTAGCGTATCTTTCATCGCTTGTTCCAATTCATTTTTATCGACTGCTGTGATTTCTTTCTCATCAAGATCTGCGCCTGGATGTTGATAATTGCTTAGGACATAATTCGAGTCCTTCATTGAATCCACCGCTCTTAATCCAGTTGCTTCGGCTCCAACCGGAACAGAAAGGATTCTGGAAAGCTTTTTCGTTTTTACATCATAGGCCCACACGAAGTTGTTCGTGTGCATACCGCTGTCTTCTCCGATGAATAGGGTATTCAGATCTTCTGAGAAACTCAGGTTGTCAGGGTTTGCTACTAAATCCGGATTTGCCGTGTTTCCTAGTGCATCCGGAGAAGAGAGGTCCTCTCCTAAAACGAATCCTTTCATGCTTGCTGGAACATAGTCACTGTCGATCTTCTCATCGTCACGATCTGCTTGACCTTCTTGAAGATTCAATTCATATGTGACACCCGATTCAATCTTCGGAAGTTGAATGTCGTCCTGAACGGCTCCTTCCTGCTTTTCCATGCTTCCTTCTTGATAAGAGATGGCCATGTATGCTTTATGATCTTCCGCGTTGACGGCAAGACCCTCCATTTTGTTGAACTCTGAAGTCGCTCCAAGGATGGCACCGTAACGGCGCGGTTCTAAGAATGCTGCTGCTTTTTCTTTCCCTGGTTTCACTTTTAGATATTCAACGGAATCATGAGAGTTCGTCTTAACAGCCGTAAATCCTTCGGTCGGTTCTTCCGTTGTTTCAAAAATATCGCTGAATGTCACTCCACCGTCGATCATATCTCTGATTTCATTGTCTGTACCGTGTCCCAGCTTGATCCAGTTTAATTCTCCAGATCCGCCTTTTTCTGTACCGGTTTGGTTGAACTTCGCAGCATATAAAGTTCCTGATGAGAAATCCTCCTCTTTATCGGCTACATACATGAACATCATCGTATTACCGCCGTCGTCACCGAAAATGGCCGTCTTGTTATCCGGAAGGACTTGCATCATTTCATGAGAGAAGCGGCCAGTGCTGTAATGTTTGACAACAGAAGGCTTCCCGTCATGTGAAACGGAAATTTCCGGGATCCATCCGTAATGGTAAGGATTGGCTTTGGATTCATCATGGAAGTAATAGTTCGCAAAGTTGCTGACTTCTTTATAAGCATCGGAATCTTTGTTTTCAAAGTCTCTTGCATCCGGCTCATATTCCTCTGAACCAAGGTGCGTGCCCCAATCCGTTGTGGATCCGTTACACGGATTCCATAATCCGTCTACGCTGGAGAAATCAATCTTATGTGCTTCTTTCACCGAAAGCTTGCCCGTTTTCTTATCGTGATTAAGTTCAGACAGCGTCATCGATGCAGGCAAACCGTAAATCTCCTCACCGGCATTGTTTTGAGAATCGTATTCGAAGTGGGATATCATGAATGATTGATTCCCTTTGGTCAAAAGGCTGTTTGAATCAGGAGCATCCGATATGAAGTAGGAAGGATTCGCTGGAACACTTTTGTCCATGATCGGATCACCGTTCACATCGATTGGTGTTCCTGCAGGAATCTTTTCCCCATTGTTGGAGACGATTTTATCCTTTGATAGGTAGAGCTGGTCATAGTTAAGGGGTAATTCTTTTACTGTTCCATCTTTATACGTCACTTTTACCGTGGCTGTTGTATAGGTTTTTACCATGTTTTTAATCATGTCAGGAGCTTTCATGGAAGAGAATTCAACACTCTCGATTTTCTTGTGTGAATCTTTCTTTTTACCGTGACCTTCATGGTCGTGAGCCATTGCTGTTAAGGATGAAGATGCAAGTAACGCCATCGATAATCCGATTGATAGTCTTTTTTTCATCATTAAAACCTCCCGATGTATTTGCTACTACTCTAGTAAAACATGAGATGATTAAATCAGTATGAATACAAGAGGGGGAAATTTAAGTCTATGTAAATATTCGTTTACGGTACGATATCAATTCATATGCATAAAGTCATGGGTTATTCGGGGGGATGGTGATGGAGAGAGGCAACTTCCAGAATATTCCCCTCAGGGTCGATCATATGAAAGCCTGCCGCTTCTTGACATCTCGTCGTCTGAAAATGGCGCGTTTCCAAGAGACGATAGAATAGAAAGATCCGGGAAGGGTTCGACTGCTTGATTGCGGTTGAGAGTCCCTGGATCAATTGTGGATTAGAGAATTCAGGAACAGGCAGATCTTCCGGAACGGCAGTCAGTTTTTTTCTGGAACGGTGTAGAGCTGTTTTGATGGACTCCTCACTGACCCTGAGCATGGCAGCGATTTCTTTTGTCTTATAGTTAAATACATCTTTCAGGGTGATGAGCATCGCCTGTTGCAGGGGCAGCGCAGCAAGAAGGATCTCAATCAAAGCGTCGAATTCGGTAGGATCGCTTACTTCCCGAATGTCTTCATGATGAGAAAGAAATTCCTTCTTCTTTCTTTTTTCATCGATGAAAAGGTTTTTGGCCACTTTGTATAGAAAAGAGAAAGTGAACTCCCGACCTGGGTCCTGTTTTTTTAACTGATAGATTTTCAGCATTGTTTCCTGTATAAGATCTTCCGCCTGCCAGGGTGAGCCTGATAGTTTCAAGCAATACCGATACAGTTTGTTGACCGTATGTTCCAGGTCATCAAAAATCATTCCAACCGCCTCACATTTTTTGTAACTTTTTCTTCATTATATTCGTTATACATAGGAATTTCATTTATAAGGAGAGGATACTATGTTTAAAATTGGAAGTGTGTTTGTCCCTGTCACAAATCTTGAGAAATCATCCTCCTGGTATGAGGAGCTTTTGGGGGTGAAGAAAATTGGTTCTTGGGACGGGGGTGCGGGTTTTTACCTCCCCAATGGTTCGACCCAATTTGGGTTGATCGAAGTGGAAACCCCTCAGCCGACAGAGTTTGTCATTAAAGGGAAGCAGAAGAATAGCTACTTCAATTTTGTCGTTCAGGATGTCGATGCGATTCATAAGGAATTGAACGACAAAGGTGTGGTGACGACGGAAATCGATGACTTCGGCGGTATGCGTTTTTTCGATTTCTTTGATCCGGACCGGAATCCATTCAGCGTGGTGAGCGAGGTGGAAGGATCCCCATTTCACTCGGATCATGTGAAAAAGCTTCAGGAAATGAATCGCTGAATAAGAAAGGTGACCGGGATCCCGGTCACCTTTTCATGATGATTCGACAGCCGTTTCGAGGGCATCGAATGGCTCTTTTTCTTTGGATGTGATCGTATAGACGGTCTTTCCTTTCTGCCACTTTACAACAGTTTCGGGATGTTCCTTGAATCCGTTGATCGTGATCACGCCTTTGTCCTCAGGCGCTGGTAAGTAATTCTTCTCTAAATAGTCTACGACTTTCTTTGCCATGTCCTCTGCCCCGTCATATCCTTCAATTTTATATTGGGGATCCGTCGGGAAATCGACTTTGATCAGCCAGCGACCTTCATTCCAGTATAAATACTCGTGACCGGCAGCCCCTTCCTGGAGTCCTTTGATTCCGTGACCAAGATCGATATTCGTCTGATCGACCTTCTCATACCCTTCGATTTGAGCCGCCGCTTCTTCAGGTGAATCATATTCCCGCTTTTGAATATCCTCGTTATCACTGTCAGTATTACTATCTGATATTCCACTGCTATCTCCGGCATCTTCTTTGCTGCCATTATCGGCGTTCATATCTTCACCGGGTTTGTCCTCTGAACTGTTCTCTTCATTCATGTCCGTAGAAGTGTCCATTTGGTTTTCATCCATGGACTGATTGGTTTCGTCCTTTTCTTTTGCAGCCCCGTCCCCGCTGCAGGCTGTTAAGAATACCGAACTGCCCAGAAGGAGAGCCACCGTAGTTGTTTTGAAAGACATTTCTGCACCACCTTTTAACATATGTATACCACATTAATAAGGATTTATTCAATAAATGATGGAAAGAGTGTTATCTCTTGGTTAAATAAGGGTATGGATACATGAGTATAAAGTCGGAGGTGTTTTCATGAAGATGAATAAACTGGATCTGATGACCTGTTTACTATCCAGGGATCAGCATTCTTTCAAGAGGTTTTATCAGGATTATGAAGCATTTATGTTCCGGACAGGCTATCGGGTGACAGGATGCAGGACGGCGACGGAGCAGTTGATCTTGATGATCGTAAGGAATATATGGAATCAACCCTCAGTCATTTCCAAATCTTCGGACCGTTATGTATCTGTTATTTTGCAGAAGTTGATGGTGAGTCATCAGTGAGACTGTCCTGTTAATGGAAATATAAAAACCCTTGGATCGAAGAGTACAGGCAAAGTAAGCCGGTTGAGAGTAATAACCATCCCCTCCCCTTATGATCCTTCAAAATTTCTTCTATCCCCATGATTCCAATGGAGAGACCAAGCATTAACGTCATAAGTTCAATCCATCTATATTCCTTCATCACCAGTAAATAGATGGCCAGGACGAAACACGCCAAAGAGAAAACCGTACCTAATATCCTTAACACGAATTCATCCCTCCTTTTCCGTGAACAAAAAAATCACTCCTCTTATTTTTGTGATATTTCTTCCCCATGCCTCTGTGCCCTTTTATATTCTTGCATTGACCGTACCAACATAATGGCCATACCCCCGATCAGATAGAGCGGCTGACTATCGAAATGATTTTCGATGACTAAATCCTGGAATAGGATAAAGCAGCCATACAAAATCCAAAAGCCTGTAAAGTAAGTGGCAAACCTCCAGAATGCTGGATACACTTTTTCTTTCGTCATGTTTTGCCTCCTGGCATTCTATTTTATTAATAAAATATCTTCATCCTCCAAAGCACCCTGCTTCACGTACCGAATCAATTTCTCCGTTTCCCCTTTGACGCGTTTGACGCCAGTTTCACTTAGGAACCAATTATCTTCATTGGTATTGTCATCATCCACAGGACATAGGGTGAATGAGATCCAGTCCGGCATATACGTTTTCAATGTGAGGTGCATCCTCCTCATATGGTAGGAAGATGTTACGACGAGTACCCGCCGTATATTGTACAGATGAAAAGCCCGATTCAGGACGAGTAGGGAAGCAAGCACATTTTCAAGAGTATGTAAGGAAACATCTTCTGTTAAGATGTCCTCCTCCGAGACTCCTAATGAGATGGCTTCTTTCTTTAATTGCTGGGCTTCTGGAAACTCGGCGCCCGGCCACTTCACGCCACCGGAAAACAAGATCTTATCCGCCCTTCCCTGTTTATAAAGCTCCACCGCTTTCGGCAATCGGTACTTCACTGCTTTGCTGCTTCCTGCAACAAAGATACAATCACCATTCATTTGATCGTCATGAATAGAAGAGAATAATAGATGTGTCATTTGGTCATTTGTGAGATGTTCATGATTTAATTTAGATATGTGCATTCCGACCCTCCCTGTCTTCATTTTTTTGTTATTTATTTCGATAGACTCTTTTCTTTTTTAATCGTTTGAAGGGTAAAGATCAACCCCGTAAATCCCGCTAAAAATGACGGCGCAAGACTCCACATGAGATATCGCCAATCTCCCGTGTACAAAGAGACGAAGAGAAATAGAATGGGGAACCCGACCAATACGATGAGCGACACAAGTAAAGCCAATGAATTCATGTTTTTCATAGATAACCTCCATTTGCTTGACCTTAGCATTCTCTATATTTTAACATAATTTACCTTTATGTAATTCACCCAAACCAAAAAGAGGCACTTTTCCATCAAAGAAAAAGTACCTGTTGCTTCATCTTTTAAATAAAAGGAATACTATCAGAAAAATGATCATTCCCAGAAACAGGAGGTATCCCATCCCCATGCTGTATACGAAATAGACTCTTACATGGAGGATGATGCGGATGATATGAAAGATCAGGATGCAAAAGAGCACCATAATGACGATATTGACCTGTTTGTCCCGGTTTCGATACATAGAAATCAGCCCCAATCAAAGAGCATAGTACAAGATGAAACTTGTACCGTTTGTCTTTCTATATACCTATTTTGATTTGCCCCTCAATATTCATCAAACATCGATCGCTTCCAGCTGTTCACGTAAATCTGAAAGCTCAGTCTCGAGTTCGTCTAGTTTCCTTTGCTGGATATCCGTGTTTCTGCCGAAGGACTCGAGCTTCTCAAGGTCCCCCTGGATACGGATATAGTCTAATTTCACTTCGTTTACTTTGTATTCCAATTCTTCTTTCGTCATGTTGATTCATTCCTTTCATCTTTACTTTTGATCGAATCCTCTAGTATGGATCAAGTAAAATTGCCTTGCCAGAAAAGCAGGGGTATAGGGCATATCATTGCGCAGCCATGATTCAATGGTCCCGATGATCGCCGCAGCGTCGTACCATATGAAGATCTCCTGCTGAATGCCGGCTTTTTGGACGAAGGACGCCTCTCCCCTGCTCTCGATTCTCGTCACGAGCCAGTCGGTAAAAAAGGTTAAGATCCTCTCTTTGAAGATCGGGATTCTTCTGGTCGCAAGGACCGTTTTATAAAACTTTCCATTCTGGGAGATATGTTCAAGGAATCTCTCCAGCACCTTGATATTTTCTTCATGATCCGGATGCTCGTCCGTTTCCGGTTTTCCCAACACGCTTGAAATCTCGAGGATCATCTCATCAGCCATCTTATCAAGCATATCCGAAATATCCTGATAATGCAGGTAAAATGTCACCCGATTGATAGTAGCTGTTTCGGTCAGTCGATTGACGGTTAATTTCTCAAGATCCATCTCCTGCAGCAATTGGACGAACGCGTCTTTCAACAGCTGGCGTGTTCGGAGGATCCTCGGATCTGTCTGTTTCTTCTTGTTACTCATATCATCTCCCCTTCCCCCGAGACTAATTGACGATTTCGGTGATTCCGTTGAGTTTCCCATGATTAATCAACAAGGACTTTCAAAATGTAAACTAATCAACACAACCAACCGTACTGTTCATTGAAAGCTTTCGGGATAGCTTCTATAATTTAATTTATGTTTTGTTTAGTATACTACACAATGTAAATTAATCGCACGAAAGGAAGTGGAAAGGATTGAGTACCGTTACAAGCTCCATAAAAAAAGGCCCCGTCATGACCATTATGATACTTGGTGCCTTTTTTACGATATTTAATCAAACAACTATGACCGTCGCCCTTCCCACGATCATGGACGTGTTTAGCATTGATGCGTCCACAGGGCAATGGCTGACGACGGGATATATGCTCGTGAACGGTGTCCTGATTCCCGTAACCGGCTTTTTAATGCAGCGCTATACGACGAGGCAGTTATTCCTGAGTGCAATGCTGATCTTTCTTGTCGGTACGGTTGTCTCAGCCCTCGCACCCACTTTCCCAATTTTACTGACGGGACGGCTGATTCAGGCTGCGTCCACCGGAATCATCATGCCGCTTCTGATGAATGTGGTACTGAAACTCTATCCCCCGGAAAAAAGGGGGACGGCCATGGGGACCGTCGGCCTGGCAATCATTTTCGCTCCGGCGATCGGGCCGACACTGACAGGATATGTCCTTGATGTGTTCCCTTGGCAGACGTTATTCTATGGAATGATTCCGTTTATTCTGATCATCATCGTCTGCGGATTTATTTTTCTCAGGAATGTGTCGGAAACGATTGAAAGCAAGATGGATATCGTCAGCTTGATCCTTTCCACGATTGGATTCGGTGCCTTGCTTTATGGGTTCAGTGAAGCGGGCAGTGAAGGCTGGGGCAGTATCGAGGTCATCCTTACACTTTCTGTCGGAATTGTAGCCGTTGGGCTCTTTTCATGGAGACAACTGATGACGGATCGACCATTTCTTGACCTTAGAGCGTTCAGGTATAATATGTTCACGTTGACTACTCTCATTAATTGCGTGATTACAATGGTCATGTATGCAGATATGATCCTGCTTCCGTTGTATCTCCAAAATGCCAGGGGATTCACTGCGTTAGAAGCGGGATTCCTGATGCTCCCCGGTGCATTGTTAATGGGGCTGTTGAGTCCTGCCGTGGGGAAATTGTTTGACCGGTTTGGGGCAAAATGGCTTTCAGTGATTGGAATCACCATCATACTGGTCACGACGTACACGTTTACGGATTTATCTGATTCAACGAGCTATATGCATTTGATCCTGATGTATGCCGGTCGCCGGATCGGGATGGCACTCTTCCTGATGCCGCTGCAGACGGCCGGGCTGAACCAGCTCCCATCAAGTCTCCATTCACACGGGACCGCCATTTCCAATACGGCAAGGCAGGTAGCCGGGGCCATCGGAACGTCCCTCCTTGTCACGATCATGACGAGCCGGACGAAAGATCAACTCCAAGACATCATGATGGAAGGCACAGATTCGTCGAAAGCCCATATGATCATGGAAGCATCGATTGGGGGCATCAACGATACCTACTTTGCCATCATGATCATCGGAGCCGTCAGCTTGGTTCTATCATTCTTCATCAAGAAGATAGAACAGGCACCCGAGGCGACACTCACGTCCCGTTCTAACTAGCATGAAAGGGAGGCATCATCTGTGACAGATGGTGCCTCCCTCTTGTTATTCAGAAAGAATATGGAACGAATACCCAAACGTAATAAATACAATGAATATAACCAGTCCGAGAAGGGTAATGATGTATTCTTTCTCCCCCGATTTCCACTGCATATAGGCGTCAAATAACCCAATGACCATAATGATTAGAAGACTTTTTAGCCATGAAGAGAAAAATACCCAGGTGACAAAGAAAATGATCCACAGAATCCGTTTCCCCCATTTGTGAAAGGAATTGATCTCCTGTGCTTCACGCCTCCTCACAATATTCCATTTCTTCCTGGCTGTTTTTTCACTCACATAAAAGATTAATATGAATACCACAATATACAAAATAAATTGATAGATATCATTCAGGATGATGTTCACCTTTAAAGGCACTCTCTTTCTTACAATCTGGTTTCTATAAGTGTAGGTGGAACCAATAATAGTAGCTTAATAACACCACACTAATTGCCATAATAAAAGTGTAGTGGGCTTTCTTGGCTTTTTTGGTGCCTCCGAAATAAAAATATAGTGCTCCTATTAAGAAGATCATGTACATCAAGACTTTGATCATAAAATCCATCATTCGCCTCCAGTCCTTCACTACAGAACTAATTTGTATAGAACGCGATCAACCAGAGCCCCCCTACTAATCCTATTCGATAAAACGCCTTTTCTTTCTTCGTAGCACCGATTTTGTCATCTGCAAATTTGAAATAGACGATCAGGAAAAGAGATCCGAACGTCAGGAAGCCATATTCAACATGATCCTTTTCAACGGAAAGATTCCTGAAGACCGCCAAGCCTATGAGCAGGAGTCCTGAATAACCCATTATGAGATAAATATGCTTCTTTGCCTGTTCTTCCTTCATGCTGTGGCACCCTTCCTCTCATTATTTCATTTGAATTATTTCTTTATAGAGTCATAGATAACCTTCTCTTGGAAGTTTATCTGAATGATATCCACCAGCTTCTCCGTCGTCTCCTCAACAAACTGTGAAATTTCATCAGGAGTTAAATAGTTAAACCTGTATTCCGGTTCCAAGGCAAACGCATAGGAATCGCTATAATAAAACTCCGTGATCCGCTTGATCTGTTTCGTAATCTGATTTTCCGGAAAGATGTCCAGGTAATCCGGGAAACTCTCAATATGTTGGAAAACCCGGTGAAAAATTGTATCCTCGTTTTCTTGTAAATATACAAAATCCGAACCATACCAGTCCCTTTTTACCTTTCTTGTGTATTCGGGCGTGCCGAGTATGGCTTGATAACCGGGTTCTTTCTTCTTTTCACGATGCATCCTGCTCCACTCCACATCGGTCACAAGATGAAGGTAGTAGCCTAAATAAAAGGAGGAGAGGGGATCGGTGAAATCCTCTCCCTCCATTATGTACTTTTTCAAAAACAGATCCGGGTTTATGCCCCCGTCATCTTTAAAATGGGTGGCGATTTTGTCAGGATAAAAGATTCCTGTCTCAGGATCAGGCAGACCGCAATCCGGACCGATATTCCCGACGAGAAATTCTTTCTCCGCTACCTGTAATCCTCTATTCAATAGATTCTCTGCTATTCTGAAATGTACCATCCACGTTGCCAATGTGTTCAGCTCCTTTTTCCCTTTATTTTTCTGACGATCACATATACGATAAACCCCACCAAGTACAAGCCGCTCAGCAACCAAATATAGGTGAACGGGTTCGTCTTTAAGGCAATGAGCACCACATCCACCGGGTAAATATCACTGCAATACTGAACATCCTGAGGGGTAAAAATGAACATCGGTTTACACTCAGACTGGGGTAAATAGGCGATTTTTTTTGCCCGTGATGAAGATGGAATAGACGTATGAGATCAACCAAATGGGAATTGACAGCACCCATAGAATCCACCATTTTTTCATCCTATCCCTCCTTACTCTTTACTCCCGAACATATACACATTAGTGGTAGCCGACACGTTATTGATGATGCTCAAGGCGAAGATCGTACCGAGTACGGAACTTCCTCCGTAGCTGAGCATCGGAAGGGGAATACCGGTGATTGGGACCAGTCCGATGACCATTCCCACATTTTCAAAAATATGAAAGGTCAGCATGGAGATGATACCTGCCCCGATCAGGATTTCATATTGACCTTTATTCCGTAGGACGATGGTGATGATTTTATAAATCAACACGAAATACAGGCACAGGACGATGGACGATCCAACAAACCCGAATTCCTCTCCAATGACCGTGAAGATGAAATCGGAATGGGCTTCAGGAACGGCAACCTGCCCGTCGTTGAATCCTTTTCCCGTCATCTTGCCTGATCCTGACGCAAGAATGGATAATCTCAATTGATAGCCTATCCCCTGGCCGTTTCCGAACGGATCTAGCCAGGAGTAGATTCGATCCAGTTGATACTGCCCCATAAACGATAACAATACCTCTGTCCGGTAAATGAACACCCAGACGAGCGAAGCGATGCTTGATACCCCTAAGAACGATAAGAGCAAAAGGATATATTTATTGATTCCTGATATAAAGACCATCCCGATCATGATGCACATGATGACCATCCCGGTTCCGGCATCGGGCTGCTTCAGGATGAACCCCAGGGGAATGAAGGTGAACGCCACGACTTTAAACAGTAAAAATCCATCCGAAGTTAACGTCCTCTCTTCGACCTTTTCATTGTGGCGGGAAATGACATGGGCCAAAAAGAGAATGAGAAAGACCTTCATGAATTCAGATGGCTGTAAAGATCCAAATCCCGGGATGGAAAACCACGCCTTCGTTCCTTTGATAATCGGCGCAATGCTTGAAGGGGCCACCATCAGGAAGGCCAGCAACAGGATGCCAAAACCGTACAAATAAGGGGATAACCTTCTAAGCTGTTCAAAATCGAAGTAGTACACGATGGAGGTCAAAATAGCCCCGCCGATGAACCAGATACATTGCTTCATAGCGAAATTGTCTTCGTAAGGCAAATATTTTTGCGCGCTGTAAATCGACACGCAACTGATGATCATAAACACAAACACAAGAAACATTAAATCCAAATCGAACTTTTTCCACTTACTTTCCATAAACCCACCTAACCTGTCCCTGAAAACTCTCTTCTTAATAGACGATGGTAAGGGTGAAGAAGTTTCAGGTTCATCCACTCTTTCCCATTTTATTTAAAAATCGTGAAAGAATCATTGAATTATCATGAATAATTTGAAATAATTGGAATTGTTTCGCTTTTTAAGGATGACTTTTTTACCAGAAAAGAGGATACGAGATGTTGAAGAAAATTCCCTTCAGAAGGATACGCTGGCCAGGTTGGGTGGTGTTGGCTGTGATCGGTATTTCATTCATTTATGGAATAGCGCAGCTTGTCGAGGCCATTCGATTCGAGCCTGAGTCAGGTAATGCGTCCCCTCTGACCATTGACTTTAAAACGGAAACCAAGAATGTGGATACATATACGATGTCCATCAAAACACCGAAAATGGAAGATAAGAGCATAAAAAATCCCATCCAAGGATGGATTACCCATGAAAAGAAAGCCTTTTTAAAAAAAGTGAAGGAAAACAAGAGGCAGCTGGGTAATGGCTCACGTGCTCACCTTGTCATTCAGGCAGACAGTGTGAAAGCGACAGATGATACCTTTCACATACTCTTTCATTCCTATCAGCTGGTGGATGACGTCAGGGGTATAGAACACGTAAAGACGTTTACCATCAATGCTGCTGAAAAGAAGATCGTCAAGCTGCCTGACATCATGGAGATAAATAAAGAGGCGAGCAATATGATCCGGAACCGCCTCATGGGACATCCTGAACCTAAAGTGCAGAAGGCGTTACAGGATCCAGCCTCTTGGAACTGGTCCCTCAACGAAACAGCGCTCACCCTGTACTTTAATGAGATCGATGAATCCGGTCCCACCGAGTTGACCATTCCGATTCATGCCATTCTTCCCTATCTGGATGAAAAAATTGTGGATTCCTTGGAAGTGGCAAAGGCATCAATTGAACCTGGAAAATACGTCGCCCTAACCTTCGATGACGGACCGGACCCCAACGTCACACCACGGATTCTTAAGGTGTTGAAAGACCATGACGTTCATGCCACATTCTTCATGCTGGGCAGCCAGGCAGAGAAATATCCGGAAGTGGCAAAGGGTGTTGCAGAAGCTGGGCATGAAATCGGCAATCATTCTGACCATCACAAAGATTTGACGAAAATCTCTAAGGAGCAAATGACGAAGGAGGTCCTCGCCTCCAGACAGAAGATCATGAGTACCACGGGTCAGCTCCCCTCTGTCCTGCGCCCTCCTTATGGGGCCATCGATGGAGAGGTCGAACGCCTTGCCCACGATAACGGATCGTCTCTCGTCTTATGGTCCGTCGATTCACTTGATTGGAAGAACAAACAGGTGAACGCCATCCACTCTACCGTAGAGAAGGAATTGACTCCCGGGGCCATCATCCTCCTTCATGATGTTCATTCCACTACCGCCGATGCCCTTCCTGGATTATTGACCATGCTTGAGAAAGAAGGGTATAAGTTTCTCACCGTCTCCCAGTTGCAGGCGAAACTCGCAGTCGAAGCCGCAAGCCCTTTCTATGGAAATATGAAAAAGGGATGAAGCCCTCTTATGCTTCATCCCTTTTTTCTTTATTTTCCCCTTTTAAAAGGGAGTACATGAGTAAATCATCAAACTGCCCGCACGTATATTCATAATGTCTGAGAAGACCTTCTCTGTGAAAACCTTTCTCTTCCACCAGTTTTCTCGAGGCGTCATTATCAGGTATAACCAAGGCTTCAATTCTCTCAAGATTAAGGTGTGTAAACCCATGATTGACAACAGCGTCCAACGCTTCACCTGCTATCCCCTGCCCCCAATACTCCCTGTTCAATTCGAATCCTACTTCCGCCCGAAAGTGCTTTGGATGCAGATTCAGGAAACCGCAGCTTCCAATGACCTTTCTTTCGTCCTTCAACGTTATCCCCCATCGAATGCCCGTACCGCTTTCTAGGATTTCCTTATACCAATCGATTTCTCCCTGTACCTCCAGAACGGATTGAAATGGTGGCAGTCCCATATACTGGACCACCTTTTTGTCAGAGAGGTAAGTCAACATATCTGGAGCGTCAGCTGGAAGGACTTCCCGTAACATCAGTCTAGCTGTTTCAATAACTGGAAAAGAGCTGCTCATTTCGTTTCCTGCTTTCATCATTCTTTAGTCATTTAATCCTTTACCATCCAAAATATGCTGCACATATTTTTCAACCCTCGACTCCCGGGTTTTTGCTTGCTTCGCTTTGGAAATATAAAGGATATATGCCCTCTGGCGACCCGGCGTCAAGTTTTCAAAAGCCGTTTTCAATTCATGCATTTCCTCGAATTTCTGCTTCAGTTCATCTGGAAGCGGATATTCTTCCGTCTTTTTCAATTCCACTTCCAGACCCGCTTTTTCGACTTCGATCGCTTCCTGGATGTAGGCTTCCAGGATCGACTTCATTTCAATGATCTCTTCTGCGCTGGTGAACCGGATCTGCCGGGCTGCCTGCACATTCTCCGTCTGTTGGATCAGAATCCCTTGAGGATCCTTGAGTAACGCCCCTTTGTGAAACAAGAGGGCACAATAGTCTTTAAAACCATGCATCAACACGATGTTTTTTCCTTCTAACGTGTAACAGGGATGCATCCACTTGATTTCCTCCTCCAGCTCTTCAAAGGAAAGAAGGATGCTTCTCAGTCTTTCATATTCTTCCTGCCACTTCTTCGCTTTTTTAATGAATCCATCAACCTTGCGATTTGGCTTGATCACATGCAGCACTCCTTTCCTCTATTTTCGCCAAAAGCCAGTGAATTCAGCTTTTTCTTGAATATTATAGGTAATTATATCTTCAAGCAGTCTGTAATCGACTGGATCTTTCCACGGGATGCGAAACAAACCTTTGGTCGCACTGTAACCGGCTTCTTTAATGCGGTCGGCGAAATGTACCATTGTAACTTCTTCCGGCGCTACACTCACATGGTGCTTCGCAGTTGAGATCCCGATGATAAAGGTACCATGATCCGTAAACATCGGGGTATTCCACTTGATGGCTGGTTCCAGTTGTGGGAATGTTTCCTGCACCCAGGTCAGGATTTCCTCCATCCGCGTACGATGATCGGGATGATCGATCCCGGCTAAATAAGTTGAAAAGACTTCCATTTCAATTTCCTCCTTCACTACTTCCTTTTGCTTCGTAATACTGTGATAAAGCCGTCCAAAATGTCATGAGAAACCGAGAAACCTTTTCGCTTGTAGAATGCCAGTGCCTCATGGTTTCCATTCGAAGTAAAGACAAAATAGTCCTCGATGTCTTCAAACGTTTTCAACCATTCCATCGACATGGTGAATAGTTTCGATCCGATGCCGAATTGCCGATACCCCTCTTTAATATAAAATTGCGAAAGGCAGCCAACCTTTTCTTTTTGTACAGATGATAGGTCGAAAAACGTGGCAAAATCATTCGAATACGCTTCCTTCGGTGATATGTTGGTATACACATAGGCAATGACTTCATTTTTTTCCGGCTCTTTCACGATTACCAGATAATTATGTACAGCACTTCGAATCGATGGCAGCATCCGTGTGTCAAAATTCATCGTATCAAACCGTTCCCGCGCAATGAATGCTTTCGACTTCTGGAAGTGCATCAGTTCATTGCACAAATCCCGGCAGTACTCGGCTTGTTCTTCAGGAATCACTTCATATTGCAGATTCATCACTATCATTCCCTTGTCATCAGCTTGTGTAATCTCTTATGTAGGTATTTCTCTGTTAGTTATCGGTTTTCCTTTATATAAATCAAGCAGAAACGAGAAAGTGTGTCTCTTAAAAGGGCACTGCGGTTAAATTAGCCTCTGGAGACCGCTCGGCATGTTGGTTTAGGTCCGACAAGTCTACCCTCTTTCCGATTCTCTGTGCATCTCGAGTACTTTGTGAACCACTTTTTGAGAAGTGTCTTCTACCGGTGGCATCCAAAGATTTGTGATCGGTCCGTACACGACTGGATTCAGTTCCACTTCGTATCCCCCATATGGGTATGCTTCCTTTGTAGGTAAATAACCGAGATAGCCATTGGTGTAGCCTCCAAAGAAGGCAAGGGGATTCTTCAATTTTCCCTGGATCTCAAGGGCAGACTCTGAAAAGGGCTCCATGGGGATTCCGGAAAACGAACCTTCGTTAATATGGAATGCTTGGATTTCTACATCAATCGAGATGTGCCTGTCATTCTGTTCATATTTTTCCAACATATGCGTATGCCATTTGCTTGTATTGACTCCCCATTGTTCCTCGGCGTTGGCGGCCATTCTTTCGATCCCCTCTGGTTCCGGGATTTCGATTAATGGCATCGGCATGATGGTCGAATTCGTATGCAATCTGGAAATCTTCTTATACTCAATGGAAGGAATCATCGTCAAGACACCGCCACTCAAGGCATATGCCATCTTCTCCACTGCTTCCCGTGAACCGCGGTATCTGGCATTCACATTCCCTGAAGCACCTTGTACGATGATGACGGGGCACCCAAGGATGTGTTCAAGGATTCTTCTCGTCTCCCCAGGATAGTCCCCGGACAGGCAATCACTATCCGATTTCAGGACATTGGGATGAGCCGTACAGAATACGATGGCCCCAGAAAGTGAGTGATCCTGCTGATGTCGAACGGCCATAAGCCCGATTCGCTTATCCACCACACCCTTCTCATTGGTCCCCATCTTCACTTTCCCGTCTGCCGTTTCTTCTCTACGATTCACCCCGATATCTCCAAGAGTGACATTCCAGCCTACTTCAGAAGGATGCATACGTTCATGAGCCATTACAGCTGCCTTCACCGTATTTTCAATCAGAATGGTTTTATACGCTTTCACTATTTCACTGCTACTGACCGTGGCTGGTCCTGAATGCGTATGAGTGAAAACGACCGTTATTTTTTCATACGATACATCCAATTCAGCCGCAATCCGTTCACGAATCACTGACGTGTCCTCAATCAGCATCCCAATGTTGTCTACGCTGATAAAAATAGATTTATTATCGTTATGTTCAAACACGAATGCTGTGGAATAAATCCGTTCATCAATATCGCTAATTCCTTCGGGCCTGTGGTACCCGATGAAATCGATGCCTATAGGGGGTGTTATATCAATCTTGTACACTCCTGCTCTGCTCAATATTCCCTCTCCTTATTAACCGTATTTTCATAAAATTTGTAGCAGAACCCTCGATCTCTATTCTAATTATTCCAAAACAAGGCAAACTACTCAAGAAAGATCTTCTTTTAAAATATGACTTCACAGAATAATCTAACTGCATAACAAAAAGCTCTTTGTCATTCAAGACAAAGAGCTTCCCGTTTAATGTCCGACGGCTTTATCAAGAGCGCCGGGCTGATTGTGAACAGCCAGCCTGTTCACCAGTTTATTGCTTTCTTCATTTAATCCAATCAAGGTGACCTTCACACCGTTCTGGTGATATTTGATGACCACTTTATCGATGGCCCCTACAGCCGAGTCATCCCAAAGGTGGGCATCCGTAAGGTCCAGCGTCACTTCTTTAACCTGTTCCGTGAAATCAAATGATTCCACAAACTCGGATACGGAAGCAAAGAATAACTGACCCGATACCCGATACACCTTTTTATGCGGTTTATCGGTGGATAGCGTCGTAATCTTCACTTTCGAAATCTTGGAGGCAAAGAATATGGCACTCAAGATGATTCCTACCAATACTCCTTTTGACAGATCATGTGTCAAGAGCACTGTAATGACCGTCGCCAACATCACGACCGTATCCGTTAATGGCGTTTTATGAAGATTCTTAATGGATGACCAATCGAATGTCCCGATGGAAACCATGAACATCACTCCGACTAGTGCCGCCATGGGAATGGTGACAAGGAAGTCGTTCAATAACAGGATCAGGATCATCAAGAACACACCTGCTACCAATGTAGACAAACGTCCTCTCCCGCCTGACTTCACGTTGATGACCGATTGACCGATCATCGCACAACCGGCCATCCCGCCAAAGAAAGCAGAAACGATATTCGCAACTCCTTGTCCCTTTGCTTCCTGGTTCTTGTCACTTGTTGTATCCGTCATATCATCCACGATGGATGCGGTCAATAAAGATTCAACCAATCCGACAATCGCAATGGAAAGCGAATAGGGAAAGATGATCTGTAAGGTTTCAAAGGTAAACGGAATATCCGGGATCAAGAAAATCGGTAACGACTGAGTCAGTTGCCCCATGTCACCCACGGTCCTCACATCACTATTGATAAAAACAGCGACCACTGTGATGGCAATGATGGCAACCAAAGGAGATGGAACCGCCTTGGTGAAGCGTGGGAGAATATAAATAATCGCCAACGCACTGGCAACCATCGCATACATCACCCACGATTCACCGACAAAGTGTGGTAATTGCGCCGTAAAGATCAGAATAGCCAACGCATTCACAAACCCGATCATGACGGAACGCGGAACAAACTTCATTAATCGTCCCAACTTACATACACCCATCAGGATTTGAATGACCCCCGTCAGAATGGTGGCGGCCAGTAGATACTGCAGCCCGTGATCGGCCACAAGGTTTACCATCACCAGAGCCGTTGCACCGGTCGCAGCGGAAATCATTCCGGGACGCCCACCTACAAAGGCAATGACCACGGCAATACAGAAGGAAGCGTACAATCCGACCATCGGATCGACACCTGCTATGATCGAGAACGCAATGGCCTCCGGAATCAAAGCCATGGCTACAACCGTTCCTGCCAGGACATCCCCTCGGATGTTTCCAAACCACTGAGATTTAATTGTTGATAAATTCATTATGCACCTCTTTTTCAAAAATTTTGTTGTTGACTTTCAACTCTCATGAAAGTCGGGTCCGTTAAACACAAGGGCCATTATATAACGAATCCTACCTATTGTGAAGCCTCCAATTAAACGTTCACAAACCTTATTTTCTTTCATTTACTTATAAATGCGTCCATTTACCATACGATACATCCTTCCATTAAATTTACATAAATGAGTGTAAAGGAGATTAGTTGGTGATAGTCGAATACCTTACATATCCAAAAAACAACATAGAAAGGAGATTCACTCATGTTCAATAAAATTTTATTAGCAACAGATGGGTCCGACCATTCTATTAGAGCAACTGAAAAAGCCATCGCCCTTGCCTCCTGCCAAAAAAACGGCACCATTGAAGTGGTGTATGTCATCGATGGGAGACAATCAAGAGACGATGTACTGCAGCATTGGGGGACCGATGCCGCTGATCATAGAAAGAAGAAGCTTTTACTCATCGAACAGAAAATCAAACATGCGAAGATTAACTATACAACGCATTATTTACACGGGGAACCGGGTCCCACGATCGTCAAGCATGCGAACGAACAGCAATTCGACGCAGTGGTGATTGGGAGCAGAGGGTTGAATACCCTTCAGGAGATGGTCTTGGGGAGCGTGAGCCATAAAGTCGCGAAAAGAGTGAAGTGTCCTGTGATGATTGTAAAATGACAGAACCCCTTGGGCCCACTTGGCCGAAGAGGTTCCGTTCATCGCAGAGCTCAACGCATTTCTTCTATTGTATCCGTATAAAAACTAGCAGCATGAGCTTTCTTCGTTTTCTTCAGAAGAACAACCCCGTTCTTGTTCCACTTCTTTTATCTCAATCTGACAACACTCTTCGGAATCTCTTTTCTTATCCCCTAGTAAAATCTTAATGAAATTCATTTCATCCATCCCCTTCCATTATTTAAATCAAATAAATTTGATTAATTGCATACATCAACTTTATTTGATTTATACTCATAGTATATGTTCCGCTTTTCGGAATAGCAACTAAATCAAAAAAAATTGAATTTAGGAACCGACATCCAGTCCTCTACATAAGATAATACCGATACATCAAAACTATTTGATTTAATGCTTGACACATGAAAATAATGGATATAAGATGATTACATCAAGAAAAATTGATAAGAAACGAGGATTGAATGATGACAAACGACATTCCATTACAAGACGTATCAGGCACAAAGATGTTTGAAACATACGAACAGAAGTTCAAAGCCATTGCCGATCAGAAAAGGCTTCAGATCATGAACATATTGACGCTGAAAGGCGAAATGTGTGTATGTGACCTGGCTCCATTAATGGATATGAAGCAATCAAAATTATCTTATCATTTAAAGATCCTCCTGGATGCGAACATTGTGAAGAAAGAAACAAAAGGGACTTGGAGCTATTACAGCTTGAACCAGGAAGAGATCAACCACCTGCTTTCAGCAGAATTATGCTGCATGTTCAGGCCATCCTGTTAAATTTTTAAAGATTATATCAATTTTTTTTGATTAATAAATCAACTTATCTTGATTAACGGAGGAGATACACATGTTTAACTTTTATAAAGAAGAAATGATCTTAAAGGAAAAAAGAGTCGACATGCGGGAAAAGGTCGCCATGCAACACGCTAAACCGGCATCATCCCTCTTCACTAAGAAAATCGAAGACCAAATATGCTGCAGCCCTTGCTGCCCGGCAGTTTAATCAGGAAAGGGGACGATCAATATGTGGGGGGAGACAGTTAAAAGCTTTCTGGAAATTGCACTGGAATTAACGGTTTTGTTTGTGGTCATTTCATTTGCCATCAGTTTATTACAAGGATTCATCCCTTATGAAAAAATCGAGAAAAAGATTTCCGGGAAAAACAAGGCCTGGGGTGCGGCCGCTGCAATCGCATTTGCGTTTATCTCTCCATTTTGCTCATGTTCGACGATACCGGTCGTGGTGAATATGTTGAAAAAGAAATTGCCTTTTGGGATTGTCATGATTTTCTTATTTGCTTCACCCGTTTTAGATCCCACGATCCTCACCATCATGGGGGTTGTCCTCGGCTGGAAAGTTGCTCTCATTTATACCGTGGTGACGACCATCTTCTCTGTCAGCATCGGCTTCCTACTCGAGGCATTAGGATTTGAAAAGTATATCAAGAACGTCATGATGACCGGGTTCAATGAAGAAGCGAAGAAGTTCTCCATGAAGGGAGCTTGGAAGGAAACGATTGACTTGATGAGAAGTGTGTATCCCTATCTGATCATCGGTGCAGCCATCGGTGCCGTCATACATGGACTCGTTCCGACGGAGTGGATCTCCGGCTTCTTCGGGAGGGAGCATTGGTGGCTCATACCGATCGCCGCTGTCGTCGGGGTACCCTTGTATATTCGACTTTCAAGTATGATTCCGATTTCACAGATTCTGATCATGAAAGGGATGGCACTCGGACCTGTCATGGCGATGATGATCAGTTCAGCGGGAGCCAGTCTTCCTGAAGTGATCCTCCTTAAATCCATTTTCAAAAAACAGTTGGTCATGATCTTTGTTCTATCGGTGATTACCATGTCTACCGTATCCGGGTTTATCTTCTACTTTGTATGATGGATTGAAAAAGGCAGCTGCTTGACTGCAGCTGCCTCTGTCTTCTTTATTCCCCTGTTTCAGCAAAACGGTGAATTCTTTCCCCCACTTCATCACGCACACGTTGGAAGAATGCCCATTTCTCTTCTTCGGTTCCTTCCGCTTTCGCAGGATCATCGAATCCCCAATGTTCCCGTTTCACATGAGGAGGTGTCATTGGACATTTATCCGCTGCATCTCCGCATAGTGTCACGACTAAGTCTGCGTTATTCAGGATTTCCGTGTCGATGATATCAGATGTTTGATTCGTGATGTCGATGTCGACCTCTTTCATTGCCTTCACCGCATTTGGATTTAAACCGTGTGCTTCGATTCCAGCACTGTATACGTTCCACTCGTCACCTAAGTGTTTTTTCGCCCAGCCTTCTGCCATTTGGCTTCGGCATGAATTACCTGTACATAGGAAGTAGATGGTTTTCTTTGACATGTTGAATCTCTCCTTTAATGTTTGTTAGATGATTAATAACCATAGATATAGCCCGACCAATGTGATGAAGAGGGTTGGGATGGTCAGGATGATTCCTGTTTTAAAATACGTCCCCCAGGAGATTTTCACCCCTTTTAATGAAAGGACGTGGAGCCATAATAATGTGGCCAGTGACCCGATCGGGGTGATCTTCGGTCCTAAATCCGAACCGATGACGTTGGCATAAATCAATGCTTCACGTGTGACACCCGTCGTGTCTGTACCGGCAATCGCCAGGGCGTCGATCATCACCGTCGGCATATTATTCATGATGGATGAAAGGATGGCCGCGATGAAGCCCATTCCGACCGTTGCCGCAAATAATCCCTGATCCGCTGTCATTTGGATGACATCCGCTAATACATTGGTCAACCCTACATTACGGAGACCATACACAACCACATACATGCCGATCGAGAAGAACACGATGGCCCACGGAGCCCCTTTGATGACGGTTCTCGTATTGACGGCTGCACTCCTTCTTGCCATCGCTAAGAAGAAGATGGCTACGATTCCTGCAATGATGGAAACCGGCAGGCCTATGAATTCACTGGCGAAATAGCCGATAAGGAGAATCGAGAGCACCGCCCAGGAAAGGCGGAACATCTTGATATCCTGAATGGCATCCACCGGTTTCTTAAGCTGAGAAACATCATAATTCTTCGGGATGCTCTTGCGGAAAAAGAGATAAAGGACCAAAATACTTGCCCCTAATGAAAACAGGTTCGGAACGATCATACGGGAAGCAAACTCGACAAACCCGATTCCGAAGAAGTCAGCGGACACAATGTTCACCAGGTTACTGACCACTAAAGGAAGGGACGTCGTATCGGCGATGAATCCACTGGCTATGATGAACGGAAAGACGAGCTTCTCACTGAAATTCAGGTTCCGTACCATCGCAAGGACAATCGGCGTCAGGATCAGTGCCGCGCCATCGTTGGCGAAAAGAGCCGCCACCACTGCTCCAAGCAATGAAACGTAGACGAACATCCTCACTCCGTTACCTTTTGCCGCTCTTGCCATATGCAAGGCAGCCCATTCAAAAAATCCGATCTCATCAAGAATGAGAGAAATAATGATAATCGCGATAAATGCTAATGTCGCATTCCAGACGATGCCGGTCACATCCACCACATCGCTGAAATCGACAACCCCCACGATCAGCGCCAAAATGGCTCCGCCGATTGCGGACCAACCTATGGAAAGCCCTTTAGGCTGCCAAATGACGAACACAAGGGTGATGAGAAAAATCACAGATGCTAATATAGTCATAATTCCTTTTTACCTCCTATTAATCACAAGATATGCGTAAGCCCTGCTCCTCCAATTCCTTCAACTTGAAGTCCTGGTTCGGCAGGTGGTCCAGGAGGCTTTGAATCATAGGGAAGTATTCACTCTCACGATTAAGGGAGTAAATAATCCATTGACCACGGCGTTTCTCCCTCACAATCCCCACGTCCTTCAATTTTCGGACGTGCTGACTAATAGCAGGCTGACTCGCTTGAAAGATTTCCACAAATTCACACACGCAACAGTCATTCGTATCCAGTATTTTCACCATGGTTAACCGGGTTTTATCCCCTAATAACTTTAGAATGGTTGCTGATTTGTCTAGTTCAACCGTCACTTCTCCACCTCCATACATTAATATATGCTTATATAATAGTTCACTTATATATAGATTGCAAGGGGTTTTTATATTATTGTAATGATAAAGGGGTGATGATTTAAAATGGTTTACATAGATGAAATGAAACCGGACGATTGGGATCAAGTAGCCAAAATCTATCATGAAGGGATCGCTACGGGGAACGCAACTTTTCAAAATGACATCCCTTCCTGGGAAGAGTGGGATGCCAATCATATACAAGCAGGGCGGATTGTTATCCGTTTAGGGGATTCTATAGTAGGATGGGCTGCCATGAGTCCTGTCTCAAGCCGATGTGTATACAGGGGTGTAGCCGAAGTGAGTGTGTACGTCTCGGCACGGTGCGCTGGGCAGGGAATCGGAAGCCAACTCCTCGGCGCCTTAATCGAAGCAAGTGAACAAGAAGGATTTTGGACCCTTCAATCGGGGATATTCCCCGAAAACCGTGCAAGCATCAAACTTCATGAAAAACATGGCTTTCGAATTATCGGCCACCGTGAGAAGATCGGGAAGATGGATGGCGTTTGGAGGGATACGGTTTTGTTGGAGAGGAGGAGTAAAATCGTAGGAATAAAATGAAAATCCCGGGGACTGAGTACTGAGGCTTGATTGTTCCGGCAAGACTGATGATCAATCTGATTGATTGACATCAGCTTGCCGACTACCACATGAATAAACGCTTATGCCTCGATAAGGTCCGTATCCGGAGGGATATATCCCAGCTGTCTTCCTATTTTCACGATTTGTCCTTTATGGTGAAATTCGTGGGTGACGGTATGGGTATACAGCCATAATGCAGATATCTCAGCACTCTCATCTCCCCCAAAGGATACTAGAATAGTACGCTCCCAATCTCCTTTAAACTCCTGAAGAAATTCCTGAAGAAGGTCATCTGTCTTCCTGAAAATTTCACGCATTTCTTCTACAGTGTTTGCGGAATCTGGAGTGATTTTAGGAAGAGACCGACCTAGAGCACGACTTCCCAGCCATACGCGATAGCAATCTGCCACGTGAACGTGCAGATTGCGGATGGAGTCCCCTCCAAACGATTCAAGTTCTTTAACATAATCCTCTTGGGACATCGTTTCACAATAACGGAATAATAATTCTCTGGTACGACGGATCCACTCATATTGGCTTTCGAAAACATCCATTTTTTGCACTCTCCTTTTATGGTTCTTCAATTTATTCCTAGCTTGTATTTCATATTTTATGAAAATCCAGTAACCCCTATCATCGTCTAACCTGCAAATAATCAGGAGCTTCTTTCTTTACGAAATGCTTCTCAATAAACGCTAGTACTTCCTCATTTCCAGGTAAAGACACAATGCCCTTTGCGTCTTCAAAGGACAACCAACTATAGTCGTTATGCTCTTCGTTTAATGCCACTTCCTGATCATCTGGTACGAATCCCACAAACACAGGCGCGATGTATACATAATTCCCTTCAATTGAATAGATCCGATCAAAGGTATTGGCAGAATATAAGAACATGTTTGTGATTCCTGTCTCTTCTTCCACCTCTCTGTATGCGGCTTCCCAGGCTTTCTCGCCTTCTTCGATGCCTCCGCCGATATAGCACCATACATCTTCCAAAACAGACTCGGCTCTTTTGACGAGCAATACTTTGTATTGATCATCCACTTTCTTCAGTATTACGACAGCGATTCCTGTACATCTGATTGGTACTTCGCTCATCTCATCATCCTCTTCGCTTCAGTCCACAACCGCTGGACCCTTACAAGTTCGAGACCAATAAATTCCATTCGATAAATATCCGGTTTTGATGTACTATGCAGGAAACTTAAATCAAAGCGGCAGTCATAATGGCCCATCATCAACGTCATGATGGCTCCATGTGTGCCGACTGCAATCTTCTTTCCTTCATTTGCCTGTAAAAGTTTATTTAATACGGAAATGGCCCGACTTTGACATTCGGCATTGGATTCTGCCCCCTCTAAGGCAAAATCCGGGTCGCGGAACGACGCCTCCAGCAATGGCAACAATTCTTGATCGGATAACCGATGATCATCTGTTGAAAAGACCCTTTCCTTCAGGTCTTCTTCCACGATCACAGCTTGTCCGATATGCTGACTTACCCCTTCCACAGTCAGAATCGAACGCAGGTAGGGACTTGATACCACGACGTCAATGTCTTCTTTTATAAGCAGCTCGGTAACTTTATGGGCATCGGCTATCCCTTTTTCCGTTAATCCCCGTGTACGTTCAGGACCTTCTATAGGTGAATCGCCGTGTCTTATCATATAGATGTGGGTATTCAATTCAAGATTTCCTCCTCTCATTTTATAAATTTGTCCTCTTTTTGAAAAACGTAATGAGAATCTACCAATCTCTTATCCTAGTAGCACTAAGAATCGTCTCCGGAAACAGGAATCCTGCCGGTTTCAACTACTTTCATGCGGGTTTCACGATTATCGTGCGGGAATAGAAAAATTCGTGCCGGATTTGAGATAATCGTGCAGGTTTGTCGAATTTTCTTAACACTGGACCTCGAACATCGATCCCCTGCTCAATCTCCTAAACTCTCCCCTGTCAAAATTTCAAACAATCGGGCTGATTCAGCCTGTGGTAACTGCGCATACTCTCGAGGCCCCTGCATGACTTCGAGCCCATCCTTCTTCGGACTGATCCACACCTGGTGCAGCACGGCCTTAGCATCGATATTGGGATTTTTAAATTCATAAATAAATCGATAATCAGGAGGACGGATGAAATCTACTTGGGCATCCTTCCAAAGGGCATCATGGAGGATTCCCCTTGCCTCTTCCACCTGTTTTGTATCGGTGACCTTGTTAAACTCTTCATACTTATTTTCATCTCCGACCTGCTTTTCGACGACGATGTTTTGTTTTTCGTGACCTATGTTCGGTTCGTTGTCCTGACAGCCGACCAATAAAATGGCAAGTAAAATGACGGTCATTCTTTTCATCCACATTCCTCGTCAATCCAAGAGGAGGGCATCGTATAATTCCACACTGACATCAGAAGGGTCCCCAGGCTGGTTTTCTTTTTGATAGATTTCGAGATTCCAACTTGTAGTGGAACGGGTATACCCGTTTTCTTTGATCCATTGATGCAGCTGCTCGTAGCTCTGACGGATGCGATGATTCGGTCCCTGATGAAGAATCGTGGCATAGGTGTGGGAAGGGATGGTCAAGGTTGTCATGTCTTCTGGAATGTCACTGTATTCACTTACCTGCAATCCAACCCAATAACCGTCTTCTTCCGGGGACGATTCTTCTACGATAAAGGCGCCTATTTGCTGATCAGGGTGCAGTGCATGATGAATTTCACCCTCTCTTTCTTTCAACTGCTTCGCCGCTTTCGGGATTTCCACCACGTACTTGTCACCGGGGCAAACGACCCTGAACCCCACTAATTTCACTTCTTCAATCTTTTTGACCTCTGACATGATCTACGCCTCCCCTACCCAATCTTTAAGATTTTCCCGAATAAAAGCGATATCCTTCTGATAGTGTTCCACATGCCCTTCTTCTAACATCTTTTGAAAAGCAGGATCGCCTTCCCGTGCTTTCCGGTGGATGGTCTGGCATACTGCTTCCAATCGGCGAAGGACCATCTGAAGATCTTCCATTCCGTAATCAATGCCGTATGACTCAAAGAATCGCCACACTCTTTCTCTGATCCTCGCAGCATCCTGTTCCCGGTCGTAGTGCATAGCGTCACCCGCTTCTGAATAACGGACACGGCTCAAGGGTACACACGTGTACAGAGTATATGCGATGTCCCATCGTCTTGGACCGGGACCCGCCACATCGAAATCAATGATCCCTACAGGTTGCTGTTTGTTAAAAATAATGTTGTATATAGCGAAGTCATTGTGGCATAACACTTCAACCGGCTCTGGTGTGTGATCGATGGGCTGCCAGGCGCTGTCGATTGGAAAATCGCTCACCGCGTCATGATAGTGTCTGAGCATCTTCGCAATTCCGCTAAGCGCCTCATCTGACCACATATATTCCTTTAACGGATAATTCCCCGCTTCCCCTTCAATAAAGGATAAGATTTCCCTGCCCTTCTCATCGATGCCGAGAAACGCCGGTGAATGGTGGAATCCTTTCTTTTCGAGATGATTCAGTAGCTTGTGAACCCTGGCGCTCTCAGGCTTAAGTTCCCGACGGACAGTATTTCCGGAACGGTATACGGTCGATACATTCCCACCGGTTAGTTTTTCTTCCTGTGACATGAGGACTACCCCTTTCCTATTTCCACAAAACCAGTTTGATCCTATAATCCCAATTATTTCAAAAGTCAGACGATTTCACAATCCCCTACTCACTTCAACGAAAAAAAACCTCTCGTTTTCACAAGAGGATCAGTTTTTCTTCGGCAAGAGCATCGTTACGGTCGTTCCCCAGCCTAATTTACTTTTTACTGTCATGTGTCCGTTATAGTCATTCATAAGTTTGAAGCAGATGGTGAGTCCGATTCCGGTTCCCTTGTCTTTATTGGTGAAGTAAGGTTCCCCGATCCGGTCGAGGCGCTTCTTGGAGATACCTTTCCCGTTGTCGATGATCCGGACCCTGACGCATCCATTCGATTCGTCGAGTTTGAGTTTGATGCTACCCTTTTCCTTGACGGCTTCGAGGCTGTTCTTGATGGTATTAAGGAGCACCTGTTTAAAATGCGATTCATGAAATGCAACCTGAGTGTCGGACGGAAGGGAACTCGACATGTAGATCCTCTTGTTCTGTTCCGTGGCGACGGCCTCGAACAGGATCCTGACATGATTGACCTCTTGATGCACATTCAGTTGCATGTCTTCTTCCCGGAGATCTGCTGTATCATTCGCTTCAGGCTTTGCAAGAAGAAGGAGCTCCTTTAATACCTCATTCACCCGATCGATTTCTTCCAGCATGATTCCTTCGAATGGACTTTCTGCATTTTTTTCTTTCATGAGCTGGATGAATCCCCTGACTGTCGTTAGAGGGTTGCGGATTTCATGGGCAATGCTTGCGGCAAGTTCGCCGATGACTTTGCTCTTTTCAGAGGTAAGAAGAAGCTGTTCATTCTGCTTCTGATTGGTGAAATCTATTCCGTAAAACAGCGTGTACAGTTCCTTATCTTGATAGCGTAAAGTGGTCGATCCCCATTGAATATAATGGACATCCCCGTTGATACGGGTCAGCTTTTGCAATTCACCACGAGTGGTTTTCAGTTGATGAGTCTTGATGAACGTGGAGAATTTCATGCCCATCATCTGTTCTCCCGAAATCATCAATAAGGCGCAAATGGAATGGTTGATCTTCACGATTCTATTATCTTTATCCAAGACAACCAAATAATTCGGATTGATATTCATGATTTCTTCCAGCAGATTGCTTTGTTTCAAGAGACTGTCATTCGCCACATTCAGTTGTTCCGATTGCATCTGGAAGAAGCCGAGAAACAAGAGAATCGCTACAAGGATGGAATTGAAGCTTGAATAATATAAAGGTAAGACGCCGAATCCGCTGATGACCCCATTCAAGAATACAAAGAAAGAGCCAAACACAAGCTTCGCATAAAAAAGACGGAAAAAGGCGTCATTCAATTTTAATGTAAGTCCAAGAAGGCAAAACGTGTGAACAAATACCAATAGGACATTGATGATAAAAGTAGAGTTAAGCATCCCATACACCGGCATCAAATGAGAAGGAGCGAACGCTGTTTCAGGGACGATTGTATACGAGGTGACCCCGATTGAAGTGAAATTGATCCCGTAAACAATGAGACTGAACCCAATGAGGAACAGGAGAATCCCTTTACTAAATAACAGGCGGTATTTCCTTAATTCATCATGACTTTGTACAAGATAGTATGCAAAATAAGACATGAGCGGCATGATCATGATCGGACCGATTCGGAAGATCCGGAAGGCATGATCGATCAGTTCAGGTGAAAAATAGTCATTGGCGTACAAAAAGGCAATATCTATCTGCCATAAACATAATAACAATAGAAATAATGATAACGCCTTGGTTAAGGTTGTTTTTGAATAGAATAGTAGTGATCCTGAAATGATGACAGGAATGAATGAAATTGCGACTAACAGAACAAACTCCATTTACCTCTCCCCTTTTGCGATCATCATACAGCTGTTGATTCCCCCGTATCCCTGTGAAGTGATCAGGACACGTTCAATGGAGTGCGGCTGTGCATCCTCCACGACAGATAAGTCCGAAAAATATTCTTTATTATACCCTATTGTTGGTGGAATGAACTGCTTTTCCAAACTAATTACAGCGGATATCAGTTGAAAGATACCTGATGCCCCCATGGGATGACCGGTCATTCCCTTTATGGAAGTGATGGGAATGGAATGAACCGCGAATCTTTCTTTATATATATCGGCTTCCAAACGATCTTGTTGAAGGATCCCGAGTGCCTGACTGTTGATGTACGATGGGAGTCCTTGAGATAGACAGTGATCGACCGCTTTCAGTAACATCCTTCCCCCGGGATCAGACTGGTATGGGGACAGGCCGTCCTGGCTCACATACGACAATCCGACTTCTCCCCTAACCCGGGCTCCTCGCTCTTCAGCAATATTTCTTCTTTCTAGGATCAAGACGCCAGCTCCTTCTGATATGGCAAACCCCTCTCCCGTCGAAAACGGTCCAGGTGGCCCCTTGTCCACATTGCCTTCAAATAATATCTTCAATCTACTGAATCCATCTACAATCACATCATCCAAGGTCGAATCGGATCCTCCGACAATGCACATATCCACCTGATTTGATTCAATGAGCAAGTTCCCCAACTGTACCGCATCGAGACCAGAGGTGCAGCTATTGGCAAGGCTGAACGACATCCCATTCACTTGAAAAGCGGCACAGATACTTGATACAAGGGAATAGGAATTCATATTCCCGATTGAAAATACGCTGCTTCGTGTACTTCCCTTACTCACCTTGATCGTATCCGATATCGCTCCCCCCGACGATCCGATCACCACTCCGACACGGTAATCCGAGACCGGGAAACGGGACATCAAAAGGGCTTCCTCTGCAGCATACAGGACCATTTGGACGGCTTTTGGAAGCCTGCCACCCCGGGGAAGAATACGCTTACACGTTTCGGTTAAATCCTCATCCTCCACTTTTCCCATATACATACTCTTCCCCTTAACCTTAAAACGATCCAGGACTATCTTCTTATCCATTAAGACCTCGGTGAATTGGGAAACACTTGAGAACTTTGGACCAATGATACCATACCCTGTAATAACCGCACCTGCCATCCCCACCACTTCCTTTCGCCTACCTATCTATTATTTTACTGAAAAACGAAAGAAAACCATATATATATACCTAGTGAATTTACGTTATTTTATGGTAAATTAGGATTACTTTTGGAAATAACCTAAAATAACCCGTTTCCTGGGAGAGAAACGGGTTTGAGCCAGCTGCAGGGAAACGTGGAATGGTGATGGAACGTGAAAGAGATTTTTCAACAAACGGTTTATATAATAAGATTCGGGATCATAAGGAGGAAAATCCGGCTCATATTATGGTATGAACAGGTTGTATCTTCAAAATGTCCCCGAAAAAAAACAGCGGATGAAGAGGACATTAGTCAAAACCACACGTAAAGGATGCTTAAAACGGGGATTTTCCATTGGTACATCCCGACTCACTTCTTCCCTCCCCTCAAGAGGGATCCAGCAACGGCAGCGATAACATCACCAATCGCAATCAATATCGCAATCATCAACCCACCCTTTCATCAGCTCTAGTCTTCTTCTTTATGAACGGGCTGATTACCGTTCCAATGGCAAGACCAAGAAACGCAGCAATGGCATAGAAACCAATGGCCATCCCGTCCCAGCCGCCGACCATGAATATGCTGTAAAGAATGGTTCCGAGACAGACAAAGCCCAATAGTGAAGACAAACTGAATACGATGTAATTACGGGTATACCTGGCCATCACCACAATCAGGCAAGCTGAGATGAAAAAAAGCACAATGATTGGCAGCCAACCTTCTAACATTAACATGTTATTCACCCCCTCGGCATGTTCATTAAATCCCTCTGCTAAACCACCAAAAGAAAAAGAGTATCACGACTACAATAAACCACAGCAGGGCAATCACATGTTTTCTTTCCGTTTTTTTCTTACCTGAGTTAGCAGCAACGATACCGCCGACCAATGGGAAGGAAAAAGCGACCCACATCCAGAAACCCATCTAACTCGCTTCCATGAATGAGAGGATTTTGTCTTTCAAACCACCATTGCTTGTAAAGAGAATATACTTTTCCGAATGGGTCTTGATGACGATTCTGTCTGTGTGCCCATAAGGAAATCCGATTCGGATGGCTTTCTTAACTTCACCACCATATGTATCATCCAGCGTTACGTCTTTGATTTCTGAAAGAGGGATATCTATTTGACTTAACTGCCATTTGATACGAAGGTTCTCATTGTTCCTCGATACCTTTACTTCCATTCTGATCACTCCTATCTATATAAATATTTACGAGATAAGAATGCAGAAAGTTTCAAATTTTCCCCTATTTCGAATTTGAAGTCTCTTTCTTCCTTTTGTTTTCAGGTTGCTTTAACCAGTAACGAACCCCTTTTCCAGCCAGCGGTTCGTCATTGTATCTCGGAATCACATGCAGGTGAGCGTGGAAAATAAACTGATTGGACACCTCACCGATATTCCAGCCAAGCGTATAACCATCTGGTGAATACGTTTCATCTAAGTATGTCTTTGCCCGTTGTAACATTTCGTATGTATCGTTCCATTCTTTCTCCGTCAACTCGAATGCATTTGCGTGATGACTTTTCGGTACAATCACGCCGGATCCTTCCAGTACGTCCTGGTACTTGTTATGTTGCAGGAAATAGCAGGATTCGTTTTCAAATAGGATGTTTTGGTCTATGTCCTTTTCCGGATGGCAGAATGGACAGGTTTTTTGATTGGTCATGAGTATTCTCCTTTCTTACTATTAGTTCTTATCGCAACGCCTTACCAGAGACAATATGCCAGTGCAGGTGCTTGGAATCCTGATAGTCTCCCATATTTGTGACAACTTTACACGCCCCATGCTCACTTGTAACCATTCGTGCTACCTTTTTAATGACGCCTAATAGTTCAATCAATAACTCGTCATCATCTTCTTCAAGTGTAAGGAGTGAAGGAATATGTTTTTTGGGAATCGCTACGATATGGACGGGATAATACGGCTTAGTATGGTAATAGGCAAGGACATTGTCTGTTTCCAGGACCTTTTTGACTTCTGTACTTCCGCTTAACACTTCATCACAATAAAAATCATTTGACATGGTTTGACCTCCCGGGTACGGTTTCTACTTCCAATTATTTCAAACCTCTGGCACTTTGACAATCCAAAATCCCTATGCTGTTGCCTACTTCACCTCACTGTTCATTTTTGCAAAAATACCCCTTACGAACTCTACACAGTGAAACCCCTTTCATTATTGATTAAATGCCCATATACTAGACTCATAAGATGATCATCTAACAAACAAGAATATAAATATGCAAAATTAACTAGAGGAGGATCCTCATGGTATTGGATAAAAGACGTGCACACTTATTATCCATCATTCAACATTCGCCTGACCCGGTCCCGACGAAGGAACTTGTCGCTAGGATGAATTTGTCCCAACGGACCATTTATTACGATCTTGATCAGATCAACAACTGGCTGAGGACGGAAGGGTTGGAACCAATTGAAAGTCAGCATGGGAAGGGGTTGTTTTTGCCCCCTGATTCGAAATCGAAGTTGATGATTTCCAAGGATCAGAGTTTCGAAGATTGGCAGTATCAGTTATCGAAAGAAGAGCGTGAAGTTCTCATTAAAGCATCCATCCTCTTGGAAGAACAAGATGCCTCGATGCAGCGCTTTATGGATCTGACGAGCATGAGCCGGGGGACGATCGCAAAGGTCATTAAAGACATCAAACAGGAATTTCACGAAGCAGGTTTGCACTTGTACTATAAAAAAGGATCGGGTTACCGGTTGAGCGGTCCCGAGGAGGCAAAGCGAACGATGCTTTCCACGATCCTTGCCAGCATCTTCTCGCATCACGATTGGCAGAATGTCCGGAATGAGGTTCACAAGATGATCCAGCCGGAAGCCGATACGTGGTCACAGGAAACGGAACAAAGGCGCCTGGTGAGAGAAATTCTTTATGAAGCGGAAAAGGAGTTGGGATTGACGCTGACGGATGAAATGGTCGAGATTCTGTCCCTTCAGATCCTGATGATCATGAAGCGGATCGAACTGCACAAGTACATTTCGGTGCCTGACGCAGAAAAAGAAGTCTTGAAACAGACAGAAGCCTACAGGGCAGCCCTTCATATCACCAAAAAGCTTGACGTCACTTTCCCGGATGACGAAGTTTGCTTCATTACGATGAACCTGCTCGGATCCAAGGTTCAGCAGGATGATTTCACCCGCTATACGGAACAGGAAATGTCAGGGCTGAAAAAAGTCGTTCAACGGATGATCCATGATTTCCAGCTTTACTCCTGTGTCGTATTCGATGACAAAAAGGGACTCGAGGAAAACTTGATTTCCCATATTAAACCGACATATTATCGGCTCAAGTACGGGCTCTCGATTGCGAATGACCTGTCTGACAGCATTCAAACGACGTATCCGGATATCTTTCATCTGACGAAGCGTGTCATGAAGCACCTGGAACTGTATGTCGGAAAAATGGTGCCAGATGAAGAAGCCGCCTATATCACCCTGCATTTCGGTGGATGGTTGACGAAAGAGCAGAAGAAGGTCGAAACGAAATTCAAGGCCCTTATCATATGTGAAAACGGGATTGGGACTTCGAACATGCTCCGGACCCAGCTCGAGAATCTGATTGCCGGGCTCAATGTTATCACCACTCTCTCTATGAGGGAGTATCGAACGAACGAGTACGAGGCAGATATTATCTTTTCCACGAATTATATAAAAGAAAAAGACATTCCCGTCATCCATGTGCCCGCCATACTGACCAATTCAGAAAAGGAACGGGTCATGCAGCGGATGAATGAACTATTCGATTCGAAGACGACCGAAAAGAACCGGACTGATCTTCTGATGGACGTGATCAAGCGTCACGCGACAGTCCATCAAGAAGACGCACTGAAAAAAGAACTGGTCCAGCTTTTAGAACAAACCACTCCCACGTTAAAGGAGCTCAGAAAGCCTATGCTTAATGAATTACTGACAGAACAGACGATACAGCTGAAAGATCGTGTCACGAGCTGGGAGGAAGCCATCAAGGTGGCGAGTCAGCCCCTAGTCGACCAGCAATCGGTCCGACCGGACTATGTGGAGGCGATGATCACGAACGTGAAGGAACTGGGTCCTTACATCGTCATCGCACCGAACATCGCCATCCCCCACGCACGACCGGAGACTGGTGTCGAACAGCTGGGGATGAGCTTCCTGCGACTCGAAGAACCCGTTTACTTTTCTGAAAAAGAAAAGCATCGCGCCCAGCTCATCATCGTGCTTGCGGCGATCGATAATCAAACGCACTTGAAAGCACTCGCACAGCTTACGGAATTATTATCGAATGAAAGCAACGTCGAGAAGTTAATCTCAGCAAATGATCAAGAAACCATCATTGAATTAATCAATCAAACAGTAGAAGTATAAATCTGAGGAGGAAATCAAAATGAAAAAAGTATTAGTCGTATGTGGAAATGGATTAGGAAGCAGCATGATCGTGGAAATGAACGTGAAAGCAGCACTAAAGGATATGGGGAAAGAAGCGGAAGTTTCCCACACGGATCTGACAACAGCCAAGACGGAACAGGCGGACCTATTCCTGGGCTCTGAAGATATCGTCGAAAGCCTGGAAGACGGCCGTAAGAATGTCGTGAAGTTAAGGAACCTGATGGATAAGAACGAATTGCGTGCAGCATTGGAACAAAATATCTAGACCACTTTATAACAAGAAGGAGCGATACAAATGATTGATATCATTATGAAGGATATACTCGGTACACCTGCGATCCTTGTCGGTCTATTCGCCTTAATCGGACTCCTCATCCAGCGCAAGAATTCAGGGGATGTCGTGTCCGGAACATTGAAAACGGTCATGGGCTTCGTCATCCTCGGGGCGGGTGCGAATGTACTCGTCCAGTCCCTCGGGCAATTCAGCAGCATGTTCAACCACGCCTTCGAAGTCGACGGCGTGATCCCGAACAACGAAGCGATCGTGGCTCTTGCACAGGAAAGCTTTGGAACGGAAACAGCGATGATTATGCTGTTCGGTATGGTTGTCAATATTCTTATTGCACGATTCAGTCCTTTTAAATACATCTTCTTAACCGGACATCATACCATGTTCATGGCCTGCATGATCGCCGTCATCCTGACGACCGGCGGATTTACCGGAGTACCGATGATCGTTCTTGGTTCGATCATCCTTGGGGCACTGATGGTCTTGTCTCCTGCGATGCTTCAGCCGTTCACTCGCAAAGTCACGGGCTCAGACGACTTTGCCGTCGGTCACTTCGGATCGATCGGTTACCTCGTTTCCGCAATGGTTGGGAAAGCAGTCGGGAAAGGAAGCAAATCGACTGAGGAAATCAAAGTGCCGAAATCACTCGGTTTCCTGCGTGACACATCCGTTTCCGTTTCTCTGACAATGGTCATCCTGTTCTTCGTCGTAGCTGGCGCAGCAGGTCCAGCGTTCGTCGAAGGAGAATTAAGCGGCGGACAGAACTTCCTTGTCTTCGCCTTTATGCAAGGGATCACATTCGCCGTCGGTGTGTACATCATTTTAGCAGGGGTTCGCATGCTCCTTGGTGAAATCGTACCTGCCTTCAAAGGGATCGCGGACAAAGTCGTCCCGAATGCCAAACCGGCTCTTGATTGTCCGGCCATCTTCCCTTTTGCCGGGAACGCGGTCATCATTGGATTTCTATTCAGTTTCATCGCCGGTCTTGTCAGCATGTTATTTTTACCTTTACTCGGATTGAAGGTCATTGTTCCGGGACTCGTCCCTCATTTCTTCACAGGAGCAGCTGCCGGAGTGTTCGGCAATGCAACTGGCGGACGCCGGGGTGCCGTCATCGGCTCCATGGCGAACGGAGTCATGATCAGCTTCCTGCCGGCCCTCTTGTTACCGGTGCTAAGCTCACTCGGATTCCAGGGAACCACGTTTGGAGATGCAGATTTTGGTTTAGTCGGCATCGTGCTTGGTAACCTTGTCAAACTGATCGAATCCAATATGATGGTATTCGTATCGATCATCGTTCTTCTCGCTGTCTTGTTCTTTATCAGCTTTAAGTCTAAAGGGACTGGGGAGAAGGATGAGACAGAAGTAGCATAAAATGGATTCAGCCACCCGCGAGTTGCGGGTGGCTTTTTTCGTTGCAAGCAATGGGGTACAGGAACCTTGGCTCGTGAAATCATTGACTTTGTAAAAAAACATTCTCTAATAGAAGGTTTTCGTGTAATCTAGTCCATGTCATGATATTTTTGAGAAATTTTCACAAATTATTTTTAAATAAATTGTAACGAATGAACGCTTTTCTGGAGTAATAGATGAATAGATTTTTAAGGGGTCATTCGTTTATGACCAACACTTTATCGAAATGGAGGTAAGACGTGGATAAGGAAGATGTTTATCAAGAATACGCAGATATTATATTCAGATATTTAGTAACCATGACAAATGACGCTCAATCTGCTGAGGAGTTGACTCAAGAAACATTTTATCAAGCCCTTAAATCCATCGATCATTTTCAAGAAAACGGAAAAGCCACGTTTTCAACCTGGCTCTGTTCAATCGCCAAAAACGTTTGGCTACAAGAAGTGAATCGCGAAAGGAAGAAACACCGGCTAGTGGAATCACTGAGCAGTGAACACACTCCCGTTTACAGTTTGGAAGACCAATATATTCAAAACGAAGACAAAATCCACTTTTTTAAGCAAGCTCAGCAACTTAGCGAGAAAAAACGTGAACTCCTTTATCTCAGGTTATTGGGGAATTTATCCTTCAAAGACATTGGCTCGATTTTGGGAGAAACAGAGAATTGGGCAAGAGTCACATTTTACCGTGCCAAACAACAAATAAGAAAGGGTGATCAATGAAATGAACCATCATGTGTTTAAAGATTTGGTTCCAAGCTATATGGAACATTTAACGAGCGAAGAAACCAATAGGCAAATGGAAGTACATATGGAGCAGTGCAAAAACTGTAGAGAATATTTACATGACATGCAAGAAGACTGGTTGTCTGAAAATGAGCATGAACAGGCAAAGGAGGATAGAAATGTTGACTACTTAAAAAAGGTACGATCAAAGAATAGAAAGAAAATACTCACGATTGTCACCTCTCTGTTATCCCTTTTCCTCATTTTGATCATTGGCTATTACCTGCTCTATATTAAAATGTGGATAGCAGAACCAAACGATGTTCAAACAACAATCCAAAAGCAAGGCAACACAGTTAACCTGACATTTACATCAAAACAGGACAACCGCTATCTGTTACTTAGAAAAGAACAGCTGAATCAAGACTATATAGACAATATGATCGTGTATGAGATGCGAGAAGATCTATCCACACCGGAAAATTTGATGGATGGAATCAACATAACGTATACTTTCCTCGATGAAAACACATTACTACTGAATAATGGGAAAGAGAAAAAACTGACAGCCGATGACAAAATATCCATTCAATATAAAGACAGCACGAAAGAACTATCATTAATGGATTTATACTATTTTGACAATTAAACAATGGGGACGAGTACCATAGCTTATTGTGTGCCAAGGCATCTGTCCCTGCGTCATCAAATCTGATGCACAATTTCCAATAATCCCTTTGTATCTTTGGAAGAGACCCTCTCAGACAATCTGGCCGCAGCGATGGTTTGGGTCCACTGAAACACTTACTCTTTAGACAAACCGCTTTTCTCACTATAGCGATGAATTTAGCCACCCTCAATGTATGTGGAGGGTGGCTTCAATGATGCACTTAATACATATCCTTCTGAGTGAAATTCCAAAACGCAATGGCAAGGCAAGCGACAGTCCATGCTCCAAGTACTGTTAATGAAAACGGCAGTGACATCCCTTCGATTGGCGGAGCTTGACCTTCTAAGTAATTGATCAGATCAAAATTCAAGTTCACCAAATACTTTGAGCTCGTCCAGCTTGAACCGATAGAAGATAAGAGGGTGCCTGCAATCAACACAGCCATCATCGCCCCGATACCGGTTGCTGTATTTTTAACAAGTACTGAAATCATCAGGCTTATGGTTCCAACAGTCGCTGTAACGACCCATGCAAGACCCGCGGACATCAGTAAGTATTCCCACATCGGAAGGGTATGGATATAGGTCGTCGAAAACTCACCAGAAGGAGAAGCTTGAAAGCCCGTCAGAATAGGTGCTGTCCAGCCATCATATCCGAGGACAATCCCTGAAATCCCATAACAGACAATTACCGTAGCTGCCATCAGCATCGACGTATACAGCAAAACCGTCAGCCATTTGGCCATCAGGATCTTCCATCGTTTTACCGGGCGGGATAATAATGTCTTGATGGTCCCATCATTGTATTCCCCACTCACAACGTCAGCCATAATAATAATGATGAGTAAAGGCAGGACGAGTGTGAGTCCCTGTGAGAAGAAGATGCGGATGAATGTAGGTGCTCCAGGATAGTTCGGATTAATATTGTTGTCCAAGTAGTATTGCTTTTGCTTCAAATCCAATTCAAGGAATTGTCTTGCCTCATCCTGGATCCCACTGGATGCAAGCCTGTTTTGCCGATCGACTATCTCCTGCTGCAGCTCCACTCGCCAGTCCAGCGTACCCTGCTTTTCAATCTTCTCTTGTATCTCCCGGTATTGTGCATATGTAAACATAGAGACTAGAATGATTAAAATAGCGACGACAACGGCAAAGCGTTTTTTGGAAGCCATTTTCATAACCTCATTATGAATCAGACCCATCATATTTGGATTAGACAATATGATCGCCCCCTGTCAAACGAATAAATAAGTCTTCCAATGTCTGGACCTTCCTTTCAATGGTCCATACCTCGATTCCAGCCTGTAGTAACGATTCATTCAGGATCGACGTTTTGCTTTCATCCATCAGCGTATGGATCGTATGATCATCGTACAATTCTGCAGATTGGACATAGGGAGATGCTTTAACGATTTCAAGTGCACGAAACGCATCATTGACTCTCCAGTCCACACCTGATGACAATTCATCCACTAAATCCCTCACCTTTCCTACCTTCACGATTCTCCCATGGCTCATGATCGCCACACGATCGGCAAGCATTTCGATTTCACTTAATATATGACTGGATACAAGAACGGAAAGACCCGTTTCATCGACCAGTTTCCTTATAAATGTACGAAGGTCCTTTATTCCCATTGGATCCAACCCGTTCGTAGGTTCATCCAAAATAAGCACTTCCGGCCGGCCCAACAATGCTTGTGCAATCCCAAGCCTCTGACGCATCCCCAATGAATAGGTCTGTACCTGGTCATCAATCCGTGCAGTCAGATCAACCAGATCAATGACCTCCTGTATTCGTTCACTGTCCACCCCAGGCAGCATCCGTGCAAACAGCTGCAGGTTTTCCCGACCGGTCAAATACTTATATAACTCTGGATTTTCTACGATCGAACCAAGACGCTGCATCGCCTGAACAAATTGCTTTCTCACATCAAAATCACAGACTTTAATAACTCCCGATGTTGGCTTGATCAGACCGACGAGCATCCGGATCGTCGTCGTTTTCCCCGCACCATTGGGACCAAGGAATCCAAATACTTCTCCTGGATATATGTCAAATGATATATTATCAATAATCGTCTTTTTCCCTATTACTTTCGTTACATTTTTCAATTGAACGGTTGGCTTTATGCTCATATTTATCACCCTACATCTATTCTAACCAACTTTTTTCTCAATTGCTCTTTTGAATACTCAGCAAGGGTAAAAGTTGGTACAATCATAATAGAAGGAGAGAATAAAAGATGAAAAAATGGATGTGGCAACTATTTATCACCCTTTCCCTTGCTCTGACCGTCCTATTTGGATATGGATTTGTAAGAGCCTATTCGGATATCGCCAACCCTCCCCAAGAGCAGATATCAGCAGAATCAGAAGAAGCTCCCGACACTCCTGGTGAAACGTATATTGCACTTGGCGACTCATTGACAAGGGGGGTAGGATCTTCAAAAGGAGAAGGTTTTGTCCCGCTGGTTGGAGATTCACTTAAAGAAACCAATACGGTGGAGCGCTACCAAAACTTAGGTATACGGGGTGCCAGGATTGAAGATTTACTGGCCCAATTAGAACAAAAGGATGTCAAGCGATCTCTTAAGGACGCCAAAATCATTTCCATCACGATTGGTGGAAACAATCTCTTTAATTCTGGTGAGATTTTAAACAATTATTCAGAAACTGCAGCCCTTGGAATTCTGGAAACCGAAATTCCTAATTTAGAAAAAACGTTTGAAACCATTCGTGACATAAATAAGGATGCCGTCATCCTCTATATGGGACTATATAATCCCTTTAAGGAATTACCGGACGGGGAGTCCTTTGATTCTGTCATCCAAAAATGGAATGAATCTGCCCGCACATTAGGCTTAAAATACGACGTTCAAGTGGTGGATACCTTCAATTTGGTAACAGATGCCAAACGCGATCTTTCAAGTGACAACTTCCATCCAAATGATGCTACATATCAGCAAATAGCTGATAGCCTATCCCTTGTCATTGAAAAAAACATTATTCAATAACCAAAAAAAGGTGAATCCATCGTCCACATGAAGCAGGATTCAGGAGTCACCTTTTCTTTTTCATTTGTTTGTTTTTTCAAAGGATCATCTACTTTAATCGTTTCTCCCAGAAAAGCCATGGGGACAGGTACCCTGGCTTTTTCCTGACCCTAGGCTTTTTATCAAATCTGATGCACAATCTCTAATAGTCTCTTTGGATCTTCGGAAGAAACCTTCTCTGACAATCTTGCTGCGGCGATGATTGGCGCCCATTGGAAAATTTCATCTTTAGACTGACCACTTTTCTCACAATACAGCCGCATATACATATCAGCCAGTTCTTTTGATACCTGGGAATACAGGAGATAGGTGCGATACACGTCAGCCCGTCTATCCCCCGCACTCGAATCCACCCAGTCGATGATGGTGATGTTATTCTGTGACAGGATTAAATTGAATAAATGAAAATCACCGTGACAGAGTCTTTCTTCAAAGGTCATGGAATCTAGTTTTTTCAGTAAGATGGGCTTCATGTGATGATCCAATTCAGGTGCAGATTCTATTTGGCGATGCAGCTTTTCGGACATGGGTTCAATGGAATGAGCTTTGATCTGATGAATGCCTATTTGAATGTCCACTGACATAGCCATATAATACTCGGCTCGTTTCATGTTGTCAGTCAACAGATCCCCTATTGGCCTCCCTTCTATGTGTTCCATGATGATGACCTGTTTTCCATCTATGTTTGTGACATCATAGATTTCAGGTACAGGCAGTCCGCATGAGTGGGCATACTGTTGCTTTTTTGCTTCTTTCATAGATTCCTCAGCCGGTAAAGAGTCGTTAAAGACTTTGTATATTTTATTTTCAAAGAGATAGACTTTGGCTGTGTTTCCGGTTGCAGTTGGACTTCCCAAGTTCATTGTTTGTTCTCCTTTTTTCTAAATTTCTTTATTTCAATAAAACAAAAGAACTTCTTTGCCCAAGAAGTTCTTGACGTAATGAATGTATTCCCTAAGGCTTATTCCAAAAAAACGTCGTCACCACGAACGGCAAAAGCACACCGACTACTATTATGAGGCCATTTCCAAACAGTCCAATCTTTCTTTGGATTGTTTTCTCTCCGAACAAGCCTGCCACAAAACCTACGACTGCCATAATGACCGCAGGCAGTAAGAATGTGTCTTTCCCTAACAGGGCTAAAAAATAGCATACTAGACCGATGAGAAAAATAATGAATGACCCCGTACTGAATACTTTTTTCAATTGTAACCCTCCTCATCACTAACCTACATATGATAAATGGTATAAAAACATTCTTCATCGAGCCAAGTCATTATATATTTGCTGATTATTGGGTTCTCAACACGATATTTAATAAAAAAGAACAAACCAACCCCGACACCGCTGCCACCAGTCCGTTCAATCCAACTGCAGTCAAGCTCATGCCACCCCATCCGCCAACGGCAAGACTCATGAACCAGCATGCTGCTGATAAAATAGCCAGTGCGAAGAAAAGCTTCACATTAAAATAAGACGGAATCCCACCATATTTCTGCAAAGCCTGTAAAACACATGCAACAACTGCCCCAATGACGATTAACGATAACACGTCAATTGACATGATGTATGCCTCCCCGTCATTTTCTGTTCTTATCCATCCAGCTTACAGCGAAGTCCACCATTTCTCTCATCGGCATGAAGTAGCTCCTCGCTTCCCCGACCATACCCTCTTTCACATACTCTGTTTCTCTACAAAAATCTTCAAAAATCCGGTCAAAATCATCGGATTCATTATTGATATCGCAATACGTCGTCCAGACTTCATTGTCCCCTTTTTTCACTTTCACATCCCATATCTTCTCTTTCACAAAGGTGTTGTCTTGCCTATATTCTGCGAGATGTAAAGAAGTATTTGAATTCGTCGGGGCACCCTGGAGAAGAATAGTGCCACCCAGCTCATACATCCTTCCTAATGGGGATTGTTCATTCATGGAAAAGTCGAGACCATGTTCCTGCGTGATGCGGGCAGCGTCTTTCCCCCAGGCAGCGAATGATGTGTGGGGGTGCGGGCTCCGTTTCACCCCGTCCTGCTTTCTAAATGTCTCGGCGATGAACCCCATGTATGAGGAGGGTGTAAGATCGGGATGAAAGGTCGGCATGTTCTCCCGGATGAGTTCCAGCTCTTCATCGGTATATCCGCTTCCATATTCCGTCGGGTCGCAAAGATGCTCGGTTTGGGTGGGCATGACGATGTTTCCTTCTGTACCGACCGCCTCTTCCAATGCCAGGATGACGGAAACCGGGCCGCCTATGACTCTGCCGATTGACCTTAAGGATGAGTGGACGATGACGGTCATTCCTTTTGTAACTCCTATCCTATTTAAATCTTTTACAATATGTTCTTTGGTGACGAGTCTTCCTTTTTTCATGGCTTTTTCACCCTTTTTCTTGGTTTCACCTGATTCGTCCCCATGAGATAACTGCCGACACCAAGCATCATCCCACCACCGACACTTAATAACACCCCTAGGCTTGCGATATAAGTAGATAAATAGACACCCGACATAAAGAGTAGTAACCCTGTTATGAATAAAAATGTACCTGTTTTCATGTTTGGTTCCTCCGATCGTTTTTCTTGGTGGTTTTAAGATGGGGATTCACCATACTTCTTTAAAGTTCAGCTATCAGGAAAACACCTTTCTTAAGGTTTTTCGACAAAGGGATTCTATTGTGATTATCAGGCTTACTACATCAGATTCACATTAGATCAAGCACCTTGAATCGCCAGATAAACCACCACTTCCTCCCCGCCATCCTCCATTGGATGATACGTCTCCACAATTTGTGTTCTACTAGTCAAATTTTAACACATTTTTCCTTTTTTATGATATAAAAAAAAGCTCCCCACTCAAAAAGTGAGAAGCTTTTCTCTTACATCCGTCGGTGAATCCCGTCCATTCAATGGCATAGCCGAACAGCGGAAAGCTGATCATGATGACAAAACTCTCCATCAAACCGATCAGGGAAAGGAAAGTCGACCGTATATTGCTTTTCAAAAAGCTCTGGACAAATGAGCTGAAGATCGGTTCGAACAGACTCAACAGTTGGGCAAGGATCAAGAACGACAGCAGAATCGCCCAGTCCGTAGCAAAAATGAACAGAACGAAAAACACTAGAAAAAGACCAAATCCGTAATACAGGATGTTAAAAAATTTAAATCGTTCCTCCACTTTATAAGCAATCTTCGCCATCACGACGCCAAGAAGTCCTTCGATGGTGAACACGGCTCCGACAACCACGGACGAATAGCCCAGTTCCACAAAGTATTCCTGCCCGTAGAATACCATGATGACCATGACCGCACTTGCCAGTATAAAAAGGACAACCGGTGCGTGAATGACCGAATTATTCCTCCAGACGTTAACTCCCAACCTGAATTGATGGACCCACTGATTGTACCAGCGACCATTGACGTCCTCCGTTTTCTCCCGCTCTGGTTCTTTCATGAACAACAGGGGAATCACAGCCAGGACGTGGGTGATGATCGTGGATCCGTACACCCACTCCCAGCTCACTTCCGCCATGAATCCGCCTAGAAATTTAGCAAGGCTGAGAGACAACAGGGAAATCGCCGTCATACTTCCGATGACCCGCGTATAATCCTTTTCCCGTTTCTCATTTTTCAGTGTATCGTAGGCAAAGGCCTGCTCGGCTCCCGAATGAAGGGTGACCATGAGCCCCATGGACAGGAACGCCAGGGTGAACATGGAGAAATTTCCGCTGAAGAGCATGAACAATCCGTAAAGCAGACTGAACAGATTCCCGATCACCAGGCTGACCTTCCTCCCGTACAAATCAGCAATCATCCCTGTCGGAACCTCGAATAACACGATCGCCAAATGGAGCAGTGCCTCCAACACCCCAATCTCACCTAAGGTCATCCCCTTGTCACCAAGATAGATAACCCATAGTGCCCGGTCAAAAAACAGCTGGGCAAAAAAGAGATAAAAGTATAGTAAATAGATATTGTTTTTTGTTTTTAATATTTTCATCATTTCATTTCGTCCTCTCATAAAAAGCGCAGGCGGCTCGCCCAGAGGCGACAAGCATAAGATAAACAGGACGAGAAGGCGTTCTTTGCCTTTTTGGCCTGTTTATCTTATGACCTCGAGCCTCTAGCCGCCGGAGCTGGATTGAAAAAGCGCAGGCGGCTCGCCCAGAGGCGACAAGCATAAGATGAACAGGACGAGAAGGCGTTCTTTGCCTTTTTGGCCTGTTTAGCTTATGACCTCGAGCCTCTAGCCGCCGGAGCTGGATTGAAAAAGCGCAGGCGGCTCGCCCAGAGGCGACAAGCATAAGAT
>NZ_JANIOC010000004.1:125639-326162 GCF_024733565.1 Rossellomorea sp. SC111
ATGACCTCGAGCCTCTAGCCGCCGGAGCTGGATTGAAAAAGCGCAGGCGGCTCGCCCAGAGGCGACAAGCATAAGATAAACAGGACGAGAAGGCGTTTTTTGCCTTTTTGACCTCTTTAGCTTATGACCTCGAGCCTCTAGCCGCCGGAGCTGGATTGAAAAAGCGCAGGCGGCTCGCCCAGAGGCGACAAGCATAAGATGAACAGGACGAGAAGGCGTTCTTTGCCTTTTTGGCCTGTTTAGCTTATGACCTCGAGCCTTTAGCCGCCGGAGCTGGATTGAAAAAGCGCATGCGGCTCGCCCAGAGGCGACAAGCATAAGATAAACAGGACGAGAAGGCGTTCTTTGCCTTTTTGGCCTGTTTATCTTATGACCTCGAGCCTCTAGCCGCCGGAGCTGAATAAAATCAAAAAAAGCCACAGGGAATCATTCCCCATGGCTATCGCTATAATAGGAAATCATACACTCATTCACACTATGAAAAATCAGCTAAAAAAGGACAGACTTGTCCCGAGGACGGCTGAAATTCCAATAATAGACATCATTAATAGTCGGTACTTTTTGATGTCTACAGTGAACGTATGCATGATATTCCCTCCTTTAGTATGTAAGATTCATTTTAATTATATCTCTCTTCCTTTTTTTGGACAAGGGGAGAATTTATATCTGTCACACGCACGGCTCATACTAAGAGCCTAAATCAACTTGGAGGTTATTTGTTTATGAAAAAGCCTAATCAAACGAATATGAAATCCACGACATCAGGGACGGACCCACAACAGGTGAAAAAGCAAATTCAAAAAGACGTAGCTGCAGGGCAAGGTGCCATGACTTCCCGGGAAGCGGGAGCCATGCGAGATTAGTGATGCAAAGGGGGCGGTTCTCATCGCCCCTTTTTCCTTCCAAAAAGGAAATGATACAAGGTAGAATGTCCCATTCAGATGTTTTATAATAATGGGAAGGAGGTGAGAAAAATGGAGAAGCAGATACTTGAAATACTGTTGGATTTACGTGGCGAGATGAAAGAAGTGCGCAGTGACATGAAGGAATTTCGAAGTGAGCTGATGACGACTCAAGCTGATGTTCGCAGCATCCGTTCCGATCTGAAACAGACCCAAGCGGACGTAAAAAACATCAAAGCAACTGTCGACCGGATTGAAGCCTCACAAACCGAAGATGTACTTGCTTTAATAAAAGTGACGAAGCAAACCATAGATTCCGAATTTCACTATGTGAATGCGAAAACGACAGACATCGATAAACGGGTATTCAACCTTGAGAACCGGGTGGAACGGTAACATGTTGCAGCATGAATCCCTCTCATTCCCCTTCCCCACACATTTTTTCTTCGTCTTTCGTTGGTACTTTGCTCCCCCCTAATAACGATCTTTTTTCCACTTATAAGGCTTATCTGCCCAATGAAACAACAAAACAAATAAGAAAATGCAGAAGCAGATACTGATATTTTCTATTCACCTGATCTCTCCGTTTTTGATGAATTGATAGAGGATCTTAACGACAAAATAGATCAGCGGTAACCGGATGCTTTTTTTAAACATGAAGAGACTCCTTCCAGCGTGACATGTTATGTAATTTATTTCCGTTTTACCATTTATAGAAGATCGTGAACACTAATAAAAAGCCAACAGAGTATCCATCCTCTGTGGATTTTACTATCTATCTTCTATACCGACTCCCTTATAAAACCCGTTCCTTCTCCCCATCAGAAATCCTTAAGTGAACGTTCATGGAACCTCCCCCATCCACATGATAGGGGACATCTGATAAGTCGAGTAACTCTTTGACCTCAACCATTTTTTCACAATTGGCTTCTACTGTGATTCTATAAGGACCACCCTCATTCATCAGGGAGGTCCTACGGTGATCCTCATCCGGAATATATGAATCCAGGAATTCGATGTCGAATGTGACCGGATCACCACTATGGTTGGTGATCAGCAGATGACATTCCCCGTTTAATTCGTCCTCACTGACCCGCTCGAAATCACACGTCCCCGTACCATCATACGAAATGGCTGCAATTCCTTCGGCAAACGTTTCCTGGTATAACATAACCAGACCCAAGGGTAATAACGAATAAGAAAATAAAACGATGATGACCGTTCGTATATGATATTTAGAAATCCCCTTCACAAGTAATACGATGGCAAAGATAAATAAGAAAGATCCTATGATTGCAAGTACATTGTATCCATCTTGATCACTGATAGGAAAAGACATGAACGTCATCCGCTCGAAAATCATTTGATGGTTGGGAAAAGGGAAATAGAGCGACATACAAATAATCAGGATCAAGCACGAAGCAATGAGATATTTTTTATTTTTAATCATGTTTTCAACTTCCTTTTTTTCAATAATCTATGTATCAACCGTAGTTGCTGGAAGGAACAAATTCTAATGTCACTCTAATCATTAATCCTGGTAAACAAGAGAATGTCTATCCTTTCATATGTTGCTTAAGATCAAAAATACCTATCGTTCCACAAACTAATACGCCCATTGCTAAAAGAACTGTAAGGATCCAGTTCTCTCCCCAACTTGTAATGCATGTAAACAAATTACAGATCGCAATAGCCAGACATCCATATTTCGCACTCCATTTGGCCGGTTTGGAAGATTTATCTGTGCTCAAGGATTTTCACGTCCTTTCTGTCGTCCTCTGGTTCAACTTCACTATCAATCTTTCATCCTTTTGCTTCCCGTTGGCAAAACAATAGCTAATTACACTACCAATTATTTCAAATAAATGAATGTTTTACAATCCTTTCATGAATTTGTGCGGGATTATCAACATTCATGCCAGCTTGTCGAATTTCCTTTATTTCTCCTATCCTCTATACCTCTTTTATTAAAATATTTATATGTCGACCGGATTTCGCAAGCTATCCCGATTTTTACCGGTGATTTCCCCATCCTATACTTGTATAAAAAGAAAATGCATTCAGACGTTTTATAGTATGATAGTCATAGATTAATGGTATTCACTAACAAAAGGAGTTGGTCTATGATGAATGATGGAACGAAAGTCATTGAAGACGGCGGGGGCCAGGGTGGCGTCACCTGGAAAGTTGCCTCCCGGAGTACTTCGGGCAGTTATACAATCGTCTTATATATAAGCGCAAACGGCGGGAGTCAGTGGAAAAGGGTCACATATGACAACAGCGGAAAAATCGTGAAAGTGGTCTACGGGAGTTAACAGGAAAAGGATGATGGTGCAGGAACCATCATCCTTTTTCATTAACGGAAGGATTCCGCTATTTTGATCATGTCGTCTTTGGTGAGGGTGATGCCTGACCGCGCCGGCATGTATTTCATTTCATACAAGGCTTCCCCGTCTATCCATGTCAGTATACTCGTCTTTAAAGGACCCTCTGATTCGGTATAGCTCCCTTTAGACGAACCGACTTTCACTGGATCCTGTGATAGGGACAGATCCGTTCCCGGCTCAAGAAGTTGAAATGACATCGTGATCGTCTGCTTTTCCGGACCCATGAGAGTGACGATTTGTGCGTTTCCGTAGGGACCTTCCTTCGCTTCCGAGCTGACATTTTTCACGTTGAAAGGAACTTTGGTGATGAATTTGAACTCTTTTCCCAGGAATTCCGGACGATCGCTTGCTTCATATAACGGCGCGCTCGCATTGTTCCCGATGATGCCCAGCTGTGTTCCACCGAAGTACACAAAGATCGAAAGGCAGGCGGCGAAGAATAGGAAAGACAGGACAGGGGCAAAAACCGGTTTTTTCGAAATGGAAAACGACTTGGATGGCTTAGAATGGACTTCATTCAGGATATTCTCTCTCATCTTTTCGGTAAATCCCCTGCCTTTGAACGTTTCTTCTTTCATCAATCCACGTAAAGATTTCAGTTCATCCATTCTTAAACACCTCGCTTCGCTTGATCGTGGAACCGAGCAGGGCTTTGCCTCTTGTCAGCCGGGTCTTCACTGTATTCGTGTTGATGTCGAGACTTGCACCGATTTCGGCAAGCTTCATTTCTTCAAAATAATAGAGGAAAATGACTTCCCGATATTTAACTGGAAGGTCCAGGACGTTTTGAATCAGCTCAGAATTCTGCTCATTTTTGATCACGGTCTGTTCCGGCGCACCCATCTTTCCCTTCACCATATCGTTGATCTTATTGGAAATACTGATCATTCTAGTATCCCATCTCCTTAAATAATCCTTGCAGTGGTTAATAGCGACAGAGATGATCCAAGTCTTGAGGGAAGAATCCTCCCTGAACGTATCCATTTTTTGATAAAACTTGATGAAGATCTCCTGGGTGAGATCTTCAGCTTGGCTATGTTCTTTTACATAGGAGAAGACCACATAATAGACATCATTTCCGTATTTCGTCATCGCTTCCTCAAGGAGTCTGTCCTTCTCGTATTTCGTCAGCTGTTCCATAATTCACCTGCTTTGTATGTAACATTAATGAGACGCATCTCAAATAGAAAAAGTTTTATTTTTACAGTTTTATCCATAAATAAAACCTGTCGAGTCTCCTCGCACAGGTTTTCATCAGGCAGTTCTCGTTTTCATTATGACAAAACATGTAAGATCAGACAATCCTTTCTTTTATTTGTTGAAGATGCGCGAGACTGGACGCAATCAGGAACTGTGCTGAATAGTAGGTTGACATGATCAGGACATCTGAATATGGGACTGCTGCCACAAACATATTCCAGGACAGAATCGAGTCAGATAGGACAAACAGAATGCTGCCTGAAATAGCCCACCTGTTTCCGGTCATCATGGCCGAAAATGCCATCAAGGAAATGATCACCATGTAAGCAATGACCGGGATGACGAGACCACCCTCCCCTCCCGTTCGAAGGGCTGAAATAAGCCCGCTGCCGATGGTGAAAGAATACAATGCGATCGGGATGATCGCTGCAAGCCTCCACTTGTTTATACGGGAGACTTTGAAAAACCCCAAGCAGTAGAAAACATGACCGACAAGGAAGGCACCAAGCCCTGCTACAAACGAAACGGCGATGAACGCATCCCCCAGCGTGCAGAAGACGAGTCCGATAAGGATGAAACGTATGGCCCCTGCTGATTTGGAGGCAACCTGACCCCGGGCGTAGAACATGATCAGGATCATCGGGATGAGTTTAAAAATGACTTTGACCGGTAAAGGATCTGATGGGATGACTAAGTAAAGAGCCGCCATGAGGGCGATAAGCACAGGAAAAAACCATGATTTCATGAACATTCACATCCTGAGATTTATTTATCCTTTGGTATATATACTCGTTATGTGGAGGAAATCCCTTTAATTCAGGCAAGTCCCTTCGTCTCTCGCCATCAAGTTTTACCGATGTAGTCGATCATCAAGATGGAGAACGTTCGGAGATGTCGACTATTCTTTCTTTTGAACAACAAAAAAGGACGTTACCAGAGGAACGTCCCAACTGCTTTATTACATCACTGGCCGTGACTGCTTTTCCTTCTTTTTGTCCTTCAATATAAGAAGGACAAAGTATCCTCCCACAAAAACAGGAAGAGAAATGCCGGTCAAGATAAGTTTCGTTTCTTCAGAAAAAGAGCTTTGCTGAATGAGCATTTCCGGTCCATTGAGGAGGACCGCCAGAATGATCATCATCCAAGTTTTCGACCAAAGAGAAACGCCAATCAGGACAGCGATCGCTAGTGCCAGTGCAAAAAACTCCCCAACCCCTTCAATCGCCACTGTTGGTGCATCGATGATCTGGCTTAGAAATAAAAGCCCTGTTAGCAGTACCATCGGGACTCCGCCAAGAATCAGAAATAATGTCCACTCCCGTACTTTTGATACAGGGTGACTTGATACGTATTTAAATACTGCTGCGGTACAGAACAGAAACCCCGTAATGACTAGGGGATAACCAATTAATACAAACAGCGAATACTCCAGGTCCCCGCTTAACGCGTCACCTAATACGATAAAAGACAAGGCGCCAAGCAATACCATCACAATATATTTGAAGATACTTTTATAATCGATCGGCATCTCTCCCGAAATTTGATCCATATACTCCCGTGGTGTCAAACCTGTTACCTCCGCTACACTCTTTCCCCTTTTCTCGGTTTCAACCAAATGGTCCTCCAGTTCCCCCACAATCTCATCGACTTCTTTTTCGTTCTTCCCGCTTGAGATCAAATAGATTCTCAGATTCCCTAAAAAGTCTTCACTCTCTTTCGATAATGACATGCTTACTCCTCCTCCAATAGTTGATTCACGCTCACAGAAACTTCTCTCCATCTTTTTTTGAAATCCGCCAACTCTTCTTCCCCTTTTGGCGTGATGTAATAATATTTCCGTTTCGGACCGCCGGAAGGCATTTCTTTCTGACAGGCTGTCACGAGCCCTTCTTTCTTCATACGAAGGAGCAACGGGTAAATGCTTCCTTCCTTGACCATTTTGAATCCATTCGTGGCAAGCTTCTCCATCATTTCATATCCATACACTTCACCTTTTGAAATAATGGAAAGCAGGCAACCTTCCAGGATCCCCTTCAATAACTGACTGGATGACACCCTCGTTCCCCCTCTCTACACCCTAACTACATTGCAAAGCAATATAGTCCCTCAAAAAAAATTCCGGATTTGAACTGTCTTGTAATACAATATAGATACATCTTAGCAGATACTGGAAACCAAATCAACCCCTCATAACGGAAGGTCGGCCACTATGAGGGACGGACCTTCCTACTCTTCGTTCCTTTTTTTCCTGATGGAATAGACATAGATGGCGGGGATCAGCCCGCATACGAAAATAACTCCTCCAACGATTAAACCATCTGTCATATCGGCCCCTTCTGGTAAAGAGGTGATGACGCCCAATAAAACGGACAGGACGGTCACTACCACTACGGCCATCAACAAACTCTTCTTGGGGGGATGCCTTTCTTCTTCATGATCCACACTGATGCTCATGGACAAATAAGCTGATACCACGGTCGTCATAATAAATAGAAACCAAAGAGGATTATCCGTCATCCCGTCCAGTCCCGATGTGATAAAGTCATAGACAAGGATCCCGAGGATGCCTGCGTTCTGAAACAGGAACAGTACTCTAATATTTTTTAAGTTTTGTAGTTTCAGTCGCTCGTCTGTGATTTTCTTCAACTTAATTCTCCCCCTTTTCATTCCAAAACACTTCATCCAGCGTCTTCCCGACGGCATAACAGATTTCCAGACATAAATTCAAGGATGGATTGTATGAACCCTTCTCGATCAGGCTGATCGTCTGTCTGGTGACACCCACCTGGTTTGCCAGCTGCTGCTGGGTTAAATTCTTTTCAACACGGGAAAGCTTCACTTTGTTTTCCATATACATCCAACACCTCTTGAGATAATAGTAACATATATATGTCATTATGCAATATATACATTACATACAGTGCATCCCCAGACTCCTCCGACTTCATTTTTTTGGCAACAAAAAAAAGACTCGTCTTCTCGACGGGCCTTTATGTCATCCGGATAAAATACTTCTCCATTTCCCTTTCAGAGATGATCATTCTCCTTGAGAAATCCTGCGTTCGTACCACATATTCCTTGATGCCGATATATTCGGATTCAACGACCAAATAGAAACAGGATCCCTTTTTGACTCCTCTGAAATCACGTTTTAATTGATATCTCTTCATTTTGACTAAAGCCTGTAGATTACTGGCTTTCCTCCACCTGATACGACTCCGGCTGAATCGTCTTGATTTTTTTTATAAAGTAATAGTGTTTATAAAATGCGAGTCCGATAAGGATGATCCGGACAGCAAGGATGTCGACATACAGGACGGAAAGCAGGATAAAGAAGTCTGCGGTCAGATTGATCCTGATCTTTTCTTTCAGGGTCATACCTTTTTTTTCGAGAAAGGAGACCACGTATTTTTTATAGATATACGTGTTTTTAAACCAGGCATCCACGCGCTTCGAGCTCTTCGAAAAGAAGTAAACCGCCAGCAGGTAAAACGGTCCACCCGGCAGAACGGGCAGGACTGTGCCGGCAATCCCGCACACCAGGGCAATGAACCCGAGCAGCATGAACAGGATGCTCTTCATCTTTTTCAATGTCATGATCCATCTCCCCTACCCTCAACCGTTTTCCTTCATTGTACTATAAATATAGCAGAAAGGTGGGTGTAACGGGTTAGGAGATTATTGTTAATCCATGATCCGCTGCGATTACCCTCTCCATCAAAACTGCTTATCAAACCATGCCGAATTGATTCCATTCAACTCTTCCTGCTTATTCATGAGACCGTGATCCCCATCAGGAATGAGCTCAAATGTCGTATTGTCATTCTCTTTTTTTAATCCATCATAGAAGCTCTTGACCGGGTGCCAATCGATATGACGATCCGCGTCCCCTTGTACGATCAGGACCGGTACATCTATCTTTTTTACATCAATGGATTCTTCCTTCGTTTGCTTCGAGCTCTGGTCATAGTCACCATAGGCTTCCTGGAACATTTCCAGAAAACCGATGTCTTTATCTGGATTCTCCAACAGCCAAGGGTAGACCGGGTCCAGGCCGACATACGGGCTTATGGCCACCACATCGGCAATATCATCCCGGATCGTGGCCAGTTTCAGTCCGACTCCCCCACCAAGCGATGTCCCCATTACAAACACCTTCCCCGTACTTTTTCGCGTCTCGTTCTTCTCGAGATACGCCGTTAATGCATCAATTGCATGACTCGTGTCAAGAGTGGTTCCATTTAATCCGGGAACGGTCCCACCGCTTTCCCCATAGCCTCTGTATAAAGGCACGAGGCTGATCAAGCCCGGGGATGCGGAATAGCGAAGCATACTCTCATCGAAGGTTATCCCCATCATATCTGACACATGGGACAAGTCTTTTGACGCTGGAAAGCCGCCGTGCAAAACAAGATTAATATTATACGTCCCTGATTTCTTCGGTAAGGACACATACGCTACTGCTTCTTCCCCTTCACTCATGTAAGTCATTTTATACGACTGCAAGGTGGCATTCAGACCCTCCACTTGTATCGGATCAACTGCTACGACCTCATTCGTTTTATCTTCTGCAACCGTATTCTCATTTTCAGCTGAACAAGAGGTCAATACAAGACATAGGATTAGTAGGATTAAAGCGTTCGTCCTCTTCATTTTATATTCCCCCTGATGTGGTAAATTTGTTTGCTGAATTTACACGTTTCAAGCGGCTTATAAATTCTTTTCATTAATCATTTCACAACTCCCGATCCACCAATCTAAAATCACCCTCCATCAAAGGACCGTTCTCCTTCCGTTCAGACTTCTTCTTTTTATCCGAACTACCCTTCACCTCATCCTCCTCCAGCAATCCCTCCAGTCCCCTCGCAATCCCCGTCAAGGACAGGATCGTCAAGGCGAAAAAGAACATCGGGATCATAAAGATCCACCAGGCATTGGTCAATTCGACAAAGCTCAAGGACATGATGCTCGCCCATTCCTGGACAAAGGGTTGTGGCGGTGGGCACATGGGGCCGTAACACACATCGGTTCCACCGAAGTACAGATCGAAGAATCCAAGGTGGGCTATGATGAGAAGCACCTGGATCATGATCTTTGGAAAAATGATAAAGAGCCGCGGCTTCAAGTGTGGAAGCACATGTTTTCTGAACAGGAAAGTCTTACTTCCGCCAAGGACCCGGGCGCACGTCACGAACTCTTTGTCAAGTATCTGCCTGGTTTCATTGGAGAGGAGAATCGCCGTTGTCGGGGCCGTGATCACGGCCAGGGTGATCGCCTGCCAAATGACCCGTTCGGTGAAACTCGTCTCAAATCCTTGCCTGGGTTCCCATAGCAGGGGGTAGAGCATATTGTAGGCAATGATAGATTGTGGGATGAAGTAAAAGGATGTGAAGATCGACTGTGTCCACTTCTTCGCCCGGGATTTCGTAAACCCTCCCAGCACCCCGACGACGAAGGAAAGGATGAAACTGAGGAGCGAAATGCCGATCGCCGCCCCAATGGTATACTGAGCACCCTCCAATACTTTGTAAAAAAGGTGGTCCCCTTCCCGGTCCGTCCCGAACGGAAAGTCGGCTGAAGGGGGAAACGGCGCGTCCCCGATGATATTGGCCTCATCATCATAAAGGATATATGTATTCGGTATTTTTCCGTCCGACAGATTAAAGATCATACTCCATCCGACGAGCACGATGATGAACACTAAGCAGATGCTAATGGTGACATGATGACGATTCCACTTTCTCATAGACTCATCTCCCTGCCTATTTTTCTCGAAATCACGAACTGCATGAATTTTAATAGAAGATAGAGCGGAACGAATAGCATGATCGACGTAATGGCGAATATCGCAGGCGTGTTATAGGAAAATAGAAACGACGTGACCCCGAACACATTGAATAGATATTCCAAGATTAATAGATTCGACAGCATCATCCAGATGATCTGCTTGCCGTGATAGGTTAAACTGACGAGCACATTCCGCATCATATGGATGAACATGATCCGGAATCGGCCGAGTCCCTTCCCCTTCGCAAGCTCCACATAAGGAAGTCCCTCTTCTTCTTTCAAAAAAGACACCATCGATCCCAGAAAAAAGAATGTCGGCAGGATTGAGAGAGTGACCGCCGGGAACAGGATGACCTGATTTTCTCCGAGTGATGCGATGTCGACGACGAGAATGCCTGTCTGTTTAAAAAACCAGACCACAAGCATCTGCAGGCTCCCGATGACAAAAATATCAGGAAGCGATGCGAGATAAAACGAGATGGCTTCCATCCCTTGCCGAATCCTTTTCCCCACTGAAAAATAGAGGATTATCATTAAGACTGAACACGTTAACGCCAAACCCAGTGCCAGGAAAAAGATGCGTGCACTGCTCATGAAAGCCTTCAGGATGATGGGAAAGAGAGGACGTTCGATATGCGAGACGGGGTTTGTATAGACGAGATGTTGAGGCTCGACCAATTCCCTGCATACTGCCATTAATTCCTGACCATATGTAACGAGGGAAAGCATCTGTGTTTTAAACAGGCCGGATGTGGCACTGACGAGAATGATGCCGATGATAATCAGAACGGCTTCCAAGCCGGATTGTTTCAGTTGTTTCATCTTGTACCTCCAGTAATGATTGCTGCTAATCATTACCAATATACCAGATTTGAAAATTCTGTCAATTAGACCCTAGCCGGTCATAGGTATATTTCGACAAAAAACTCGTTTATCAGAATTCTGGATTATTTCGGGGGCGGATCATAAAAGAGGTTTCCAGATCATAACTAGGGACCGGGGATCATAAAAGAGATTTCCAGATCATATGTTTAAAATCCGGACCATAAACTACCGGACCGGATCATATCTAGTGTACACAAGGAAGGCATCCTCGATCCGGTCGGTCCATCTTTCAGTCAGCGATGCGAAAAGAGAAAAAACAATCTCTTCTTTGCAGAAAGTGGCTTAAAATAAGTCATGTCCGAAGTTAAAACAACAAAAATGGTCAGGGGCTAATATGCCTCTGACCATTCTCCCTCATTTAAAAGATCACCTTCCGATCCCGTTCATCTTTTAAGATTTCCACTGCTTCTCTGAAGCGTTGGGAATGGATGATTTCCCGTTCCCTTAAGAAACGGAGTCCATCATTCAAATCGGGGTCATCGCTCATGTTGATGATCCACTGATAGGTGGCTCTCGCTTTTTCTTCTGCGGCAATGTCTTCATAGAGGTCTGCGATCGGGTCACCTTTTGCCTGAATATATGATGCGGTAAAGGGAACCCCCGCCGCATTCTGGTAAAAGATGGCGCCGTCGTGATTCACGTAGTGTGGGTCGAGACCTGCGTCTTTCATTTGTTGTGGTGTGGCGCCTTTGACGAGTTTATACACCATGGTGGCGATCATTTCCAAGTGGGCGAATTCTTCGGTACCGATGTCAGTCAACAAACCGATGACCTTATCGGGAATCGTATAGCGCTGATTCAAATACCTCAAGGCTGCCGCCAGCTCTCCGTCGGCACCGCCGTATTGTTCGATCAGGAATTTGGCCAGCTTCGGATTACACGTACTGACCCGTACAGGATATTGAAGTTTTTTTTCATAAACCCACATAGTGTCTATCCTCTCCTTTATTCCGTTTTAGACCTGCCATGGCCAAGGGGCGTCTTTCCAGTCCCACGGATAGTTTGAATAGCTGTATCCGAACCCGGTCAAGGGACCGAATTCCTTTTCGAATTTCTTTTTGATTTTTTTCCTCATTCGTACATATTCGTTGTACTGCTTGATGGCCTCGTAATCATCAGGGTGAGTATCTAAGTACAAGGTAAGCTCGACGATGACGAAATCAACGGTCTGAAGTTCCTCCATCACCTCGTAATAATGAGCAGGAAGCTGTTTCATCACGAATCACCGTCCCCATTCAGTTCATAAGGGCTGTAGTATGGATCATAGAACGCTTTCCAGAGCGTCCCTTTCCGCAGTGCTTCCTGTGGTGTGAATTGCTCGAGATTGGCAGGCTGAAATCCCATATAAAGATTTGGCGGTGTCGAGTACACCTTCTTCGTGATCGGCGGACAAGGGTCAAAAGGACTGACGTATGGATAATACACTTTATAGTTCGTATGCAAGGTATTCCCTCCTGATTTGGCAATATCTTTCTATTGTTATGCAGAAGAGGCTTCACCCATGACTTATGCTATCCGATTTAAATAAATTGTTGTAGATTGCGCATTCTACTAAAGAAGCAAAACAATGAAGAGGTGAAGAAAATTGACCATCATCGAGCTTTCATTCAGACTCATCCTTTCCTTCGTCCTGCTGCTTGCCCTTACCCGCATCATGGGAAGAAAAGAGATTTCCCAGATGACCTTCTTCAACTTTGTATCAGCCATTGCCATCGGGACATTGGGAGCATCGCTTGCAATCGACTCATCGATAAGTGTACGCAATGGTGTGATTGCCTTGGTGGGATGGACCATTTTCACCATCGCAATGGGGGTTATTGACCTTAAGTCGAAAGCATTCAGAAAAGCGGTTGAGGGTAAGCCCCGGGTTGTCGTCCGAAAAGGGGAAGTGATGGATGCGGAACTGAGCAAAGTACGACTGGACCTTGATGCTTTGAACGTCCTGTTGAGAAAGAAAAATGTTTTTTCCATCAAAGAAGTGGACTATGCCATCTTTGAAACCGATGGGACCTTGTCTGTGATGAAAAAGGAGAAACATCAACCTCTCACAAAGGGGGATCAACAGACTTTCACAAGCCTCAGCCCTACCCCTCAGGTGGCTATGCCCACCGCCTTGATAGAAGATGGAAACATTGTGATGAACAGTCTTCGCGAGCTTCACCTAGATGAAAGCTGGCTGAAGGAACAATTAACCTCACAAGGCATCACTGACATGACAGATGTGTTCTATGCAGAAATTCAAAAAGACGGGACACTTGCGGTAGATCGATACAATGATGTACTGAACTGACTGACAAGATGCGTGACCCACTTCCCGGGTTGTGCTATATAAAAAAAAACGAATCAAATGAATCACCAACAGATTACATACTTTCCTGCCTTTTTGAGAAAAATATTCCTTGTGCTCGTACAATCGTTTTCGAAAGGTGGCACACCAATATGACGATCAGGAGGATGATCATGGGTATTTTAAGTGGAAATCCACAAGAAGAGCCATTGCATTATGGTGAAGTATTTGGAACGTGGAACTATTTATTGACGGCGAAAGCCACTGTGGCTGGGTATCAGATGCAGCTTAATCACGCCGGGGATGATGATCTGAAGAAATTACTGAAAGACAGCATCGAAGGCGGGCAGGAAGAAATCAAGCAAGTAGAGAAACTGTTAAAGGAAAATGGGATCGGACTTCCTCCCACTCCCCCAGAGCCTCCACACGCGTGCCTGGATGATATCCCGACTGGTGCCAGAATGCCGGATCCATCCATTGCAGCAGGAATGTCTGTGAATATCGCTTCAGGCTTAGTGGCATGCAGCACGATCATGGGACAAAGCATCCGTGAAGATGTAGCAATGATGTTCGGCCAATTTCATATGCAAAAAGCCCAATTGGGTGCGAAAGTCCTGAAGCTGCACAAAGAAAAGGGATGGTTGATTCCTCCACCGCTTCATAAAAACAAAAATGAACATTGTGAGTAATCCATGAAATAGAAAGATTCTCAGGTTGTGACTGTTCTCCAGTCGACCTGAGAATCTTTTTTTATTTTATATGGAGCATCATTCAGATTTCTGGGAGGGGGCCAGAAATCTCCCCTGCCCTATGGCTTCAAAATCACCTTGATGCAATCGTCTTCTTTCTCATTGAAGAGATGATACCCTTTTGCTGCATCTTCAAGCTTAAGTTTATGAGTAATGATGGAAGTCGAGTCGATTTCGCCTTTGACGATTTGCTCGTAAAGTGGGGCCATATAGGCTCTCGCTGGCGCCTGACCCATTTTCAACGTAACGTTACGGGAGAAGAATGCTCCAAGTGGGAACATGTTATAAAGTCCGCCATATACCCCGGTCAGTTGAACCGTTCCACACTTTCTGACTGCTTTGGTCGCAATCTGGATCGGTCCGATCGTCCCTCCCTGCAGTTTCAACTTCTGTTCCATGAATTCAAGGGGAGACTTCTTTCCATCCATCCCGACGCAGTCAATGACCACGTCCGCTCCCCCTTTCGTCAACTCTTTCAATGTTTCTCCCATATCATCGTACTGAGTGAAATCATAGGTTTCCGTATGATTCATCCTTTTGGAGTGACGCAGGCGGTAATCGAAATAATCCACGGCAATGACCCTCTCTGCCCCTTTTTTCCAGGCAAACTGCTGGGCCATCAATCCGACAGGACCGCATCCCAGGACAATGACCGTATCCCCCTTTTTCACTCCGGCATTCTCCACACTCCAATAGGCAGTCGGCAGTACGTCGGATAATAAGAGGATCTCTTCATCTTCCAATTCACACCTCTCCGGTACTAAAAATGGGGTGTAGTTCCCGTATGGAACCCGGAGATATTCTGCCTGTCCCCCCGGGTAATTACCGAATTTCTCCGAATACCCAAGCAATCCTCCAGAGTCATAATGAGGGTTCGAATGATCGCATTGACTTTCCAAATGCTGCTCACAATAGGGACATGCACCGCACGCCACGGTGAAAGGGATGATCACACGGTCTCCTTTTTTGACTTTCGACACATCTTTCCCGACTTCCTCCACGATTCCCATCGGCTCATGGCCAATGACATACCCGATCGGCAGCGGGAAATTCCCTTTGTAAAGATGTAAATCAGATCCGCAGATGGCGGTGGATGTAATGGAGACGATGATATCCTCGGAGTCCTGGATGCGCGGGTCCTCCACATTCTTGACTGCAACAGTATTCTTTCCTTGATATGTGACGGCTTTCATGGTTTTCCTCCTTTACTGAAGATGTTTTGGGGGAGGATTGACGGAAGAATTCTGCTTGATTTCTTTAAAGATATCCTCGCCTCCCCTATTTTGACTGAGTGGTCTTGCGGCAGTCTGTGGAACCTGAAGCATATTGATCAGTCTCTGTACTTCTGATTGGAGCTGTGCAAACTCTTTCATCGTGACCGGCTTCGCATTTGGCATCAACTCCACGCCCACTTGTCCATTCGGCTCAAGGGTCGCCCATTTGACATCCGACAGTTGACTTACTCCCTGCTGCCGCAGTTTCATTTCAAGTTGATCCACCGTCATCCGTAACTTTTTAAAGTTCTTCTCATCGATGACGCCATTTTCCATCAGAATCTTTGACCTTCCAGTGATGAACTGTTCGACTCGATCTGATTTCACCTGAAGGTATTCGATGACGATGAGGGTCAGGACAAGAGTCAATCCGACAACGATCGTGGTCCAAATATTTTTACCGGCCACCGGCTGAATGAGTAATGATCCAATTCCGATCATTATCACCGTCTGCGCAAGCGTCATCTGAGAGATCGACTTTCTTCCAGCGACCCTTAGCAATAAGGTTCCTGCCAGTACAATGAGAATAGCTTTCCAAATCCAATCCAAATCCATTCCAATCCCTCCCTTTCACCCGTTAAAAATCCCTCTTCAGCTGAAGAGGGAAAAGGTATTTGTCTGTTATTTTTCCCCACTCGTACAACATTATCCAGACAATTGAGTTAATGGAGCCTGCGGTTAGCAGGAAGAGCTATTTCGTCAAAATGGTCGAGTAAGTACCGCAAAGATTCTTCCAGCTCTTTTCCCTCCATCACTTCTCCATGACCAGTGATTGCTGCCTTCGGATTAAGATTGGATAAGGTCACCACCGAATCCCTGGCCGCTTTCCAATCCATCGTGAAATACTTCGGCGGCCCACTGATTTGTTTCTTTTGAAACACTACCTTGTACTGGGACTCTTGCTTCACTGTCACAAAAGCGTCCCCGACAATCAATAATCCATCCGACTCCCGGTACAGGGATACGTGTCCCGGCGTATGTCCCGGTGTATGGATCCATTTCCATCCTTCCATAAAGGGGACCCCGCCATTTGCCGGAAGGACTTGAAGTTTGTCAGAAACATCAATACCGTGATGTGGATACAATGGGGACAACTCGCTCACCAATCCCCCATCCACCGTTGGATCTCCTTTTGGATAGTCCTTTGTCCCATTAAGATAAGGGATTTCCAATTCATGTGCATACACAGGTACATCCCATTCCTCCAAAAGCGGCTCAAGCGAACCGACATGATCGAAATGGCCATGGGTCAACACAATCGCCAGGGGGTTACCGGAATGACCGAACCGTTCTTCTGCCGCCTCCATAATCTTCTGCTTAGAATGAGGCATCCCACAATCAATCAGCACCCACTCCCTGCTTCCCGGAATCCCGTAAAAACAGACATTTACGATCTGGTTTGTCCAATAATAGAGATCATTTCGTACTTCCTTCCCCTTCCCACTGTTCACACTGTAGAAAGGGAGATGTGAATCGGAAAAATCGCTATCCAAATGCTTCATTGTTTACCTCCTTTTGCCGTTGAACCGGATTTTTCAGGCTTGATAAAAATTAACACAAGCAGAAACATCAATAGACCAAGAACACCCGCCCCAATAAGGCTTACATTCAGGAGGGATTTCATCAATACCGCCATCAAGGGCGGACCGGCAGCCACCCCGATGAACCGGGATGAACTATAGAAAGAGGAAATCGTTCCCCTCTCTTCTTTCTCGATGTTTTCAGTGATCAACGCGTCCATCGTCGGTAAGAGGGCACCAATCGAGAGACCGAGGAAGCTTGAGACAGCAAGGAGAAGAACCAGTCGCTGATCAACAAATCCGATCAATGAAACGCTGACACTCATCAGAATCAAACTTATCGTCATGATCACTTTCATGACCTTCAGCTCCCCCTTGATCTTCCTGCCTGTAATAAAGGAAGAAATGCATAGAGCGAGTAGGGGGATGGCGAGAACAAATCCTTTTTTCACCCCATACAGTCCATGGATTTTCTCCAATGAATCAGACAAGAAAAACAAGATGGCAAACAGGACGAGCATAATGTAGATTCCGACGAGAAAGACAGTAAAGATCCATTTTCCCTCCTGCTTGAAGATCTTTTTCGTACTCTGGATGAAGGCGGACAGGGCCACGGGTTCTTCCTTCTTCTTGGGAACTTTAATGAAAAAGAGAACAAGAACAATCGAAATGAGACTGAATACAGAAATAGAGAAGAACGGAAGATACCATAAATACGCAGCAAACAAAGCCCCTAATATGGGACTCAGCACCTTGCCGAATGTGTTGGACGTCTCAATCAAACCAAGACATGAACTCGTCTTTTCATCATCATCCTTATACAAATCACCGACCAGGGGCAAGATGATCGGTGCCGCCCCGGCAGCACCGATCCCCTGAAGGACACGGCCGATAATGATCCAGGTAAAGGGATCGTCCATTTTCCATGAGGCAAACCCTGCGACCAACCCGCCTATTAATGCAATCAGCAAGCTTGGCAGGATGACCACCTTCCTGCCGAAGCGATCGGATAAATAACCAGCCACTGGAATCAGAAAGATCGACGCAATCGAGTAACTTGTAATAATCATACTGGTCTGAAAAGAAGTGATCCCAACCTCTTTCTCAAAAACCGGCAGTACAGGAATCAGCATGGAGTTCCCCAATGTCATCACTAATGGAATCGATGCCATGCTCACCACACACCAATTACTAATCTTCGTCGTGCTCTTGCATTGTTCTTTCAACTAAACCACCCTTTTGGATTGATTTGCTATTTATTCAGTATTTGAAAAAGGGGGGAAGAACATTCGCTGAAAAGACTGGCAAATTTGAGATGAAGGGAAAAGGGGAAAATCATCAAGTAAAAAAAGAACCAACAAGAGCTTCCTTCCAAGTAAAGGAAATGCTCCTGTTGATTCATTTACAACTCTTTTTGATCCACATTCAATTCAATCAGATTCCCATCCGGATCTGCACAGAAAATCTGGGCAAAGCCACTTTTGGAATGGGGTTTCTCTAAGATTTCCACATCTTTTTCCTTTAACCATTGAAGCGTGGCATGGTAGTTCTCCACTCTGAAGGCAAAATGGCCTTCACGGCTGGATAGATGCTTGTCTTTCCGGATCGTCTGGGAAGACGCGTCCGCGATCAGATGAAGCTGCTGGCCCTCTATGTCATACCAGGCACCCGGAAAACCGAAATCCGGACGTGGGATTTCCTTTAAACACAGGATGTTCCCGTAAAACGCTTTTGCCTGCTCGAGATCCGTTACATTCAAACTCACATGATGAAGACATTCGTACTTGATCAATCGGCTCACTTCCTTCTATTTGTCTTTCTGTTTATTCTACAGAAGAAACCGCCGTTCGGCGAGAGGGACGGACCTCTTAAATTTCAATGCAAAACCCGATTCTATCGGGTTTCACCATTAAAACAGGCAGAAAATTGAGGTCCGTCCCTCAACGGAGAATAGCCAGGACGTATTGCCGCTGACCATTATTTAAGAGCCTCCTGAGTTTTTGTTCACATTGTTATTCTTATCCGCTTCATTAATCTTCATGGCGTGGTCTGTCAGGTCAGGGGGCGTCATACCTGACTTTTTCTCAAAATAGATCGCCATGCCTGCGACGAGAATGATTGGAATCAGGATAAATAACCAGATCATGTGTGAGCTCTCCTTTCTATTACATGGGTCAGTTCTTTTCAAGAAGCTCCACCCGCTGTTTTAATTCTTCTATTTCTCTTCTTATTTCTTCGTTTCCGTTTTGTTTTGCCTTTTTAGACTTTTTCCATAAAGAATTTCCACCCCAGTACATAACCGAAAAGCATAATCCTAAAATAATAAGAACGAACATAATTCCAACTATAGTGTCTAAGATGATCGATCACCATTTCTTATTCATCACATCAACCAGGCACAAATGACAACAGTGGTAAGGAAAATCAGAAACACGCTCCTTACTTTACCAACTTTCCACATATCAACGGCAGAAATGATTGCCCCCAGAGTGAACAGCGTCATCCCAATTCCTTTTATGATCAAAACATTAAATACCATTCCTACATGTGAAAGGAAAGCACCGATCAACATAAACCCCATCGTCATGATGAATCCTTTGGATTTGAAGTCTTGCTTCGCTGATTTCCTTTCTTCGTCATTCATTTTCAAGTATCCTCTAAGAACCAACGCAGTGGGGATCCCCCACAAAATGGAAAGGGTGACAAAAGAATCGGTGGTAACACTCATACATTTCCTCCTTTTTATATATGTTATAATTATCCAGAATTTGAAAGGAGAACTTCTATGTCTAATAATATTTTGTTTAGTATATTTCCGCTTTTAACGCTTTTATTTTATTTGGCTCCGATTGTATTTATCATCTGGTTCCTCTTGAAATTCTTGAAGATCCAGAAAGAAAAAAACGAAATTCTTCGGTCCATATCAACAAAACTGGATAAACTGCGTAATTAGACCTATGATGGTGGGCGTGCATCTGCGCCCCTTTCATTCAGTTTTACACTGTAAAACCTCATCCCTTTCGGAACTCCATATAGTTGGAAGACACCACTCATCACCAGATGTCTCACTCTATACTCGATAAAACCGTCCCCGATATAGTTTTCTGTATGTCCAATCACTTCCCCAATGAGCCGGGCGGATTTCATGAACCCGTGGCACTCCTGTTCATTATGTAATGACTCTGCTGCACGGATGATGTACTTATCAAAATGATCTTCCGGGACACTTTTGATGCTTCCCTTCTCCCATATTCTCAGCACTTCCCTTGTCGAAGACAACTCCAACCACTCTTTTTCATATGTTTTTCGTTCCTCCCTGCCCAAAGGCTCATGTTCCTTGTCATAGAATCCTCGAAGTATTTCTGATGACAGTTCTCCTGTGTGCAGCCTATCCTCATAAGTCGTGTTGACAAGAACGATCGGGTTCAGCTTCGTTCTTAATTGATAAAGGACATAGCGCAGGGCTACTTGTTCGTGCGCATTCTCTCCAGCCCAAATCATGATTGGGATGTGGCTTGGGATTTCATTCATTGCTATCATCGTCTCATTGAATCGATGACGATATTCTTCCCATTCATCCCATTCAAAGAGTATATGGTTTTCCAGCCACTTGAATCGCCGGTCAATCCCTTCTTCTTCATGCAATTGCCAAACCGGACCGGTGGAAAAGACGTCTTGGAAAGAGAGCACCTGCTCTCTTTCATTTACAACCATTTTTAAACTGCCGGATGCTGAATCACCAAATAGGATGTGGGTGACCTCAAATGTCTCTTTCTTCGCTTTTGATTGTAACTTTTTATATTCTTGGAAATTGTCAGACATCTTCTTTACATCATGAATTTTTTGCGAATCCGGACCCTCATTCATGTTCAACCGATAAAGCATGTGGAATAAAAGGGATTTCACTTCCTCTTCTGTCGCATCATTAAGCTGTTTTTTTAGTTCATCTATCATCGTTTTCACTTCTTCCGTATCTTTTCTGGCGTTAGCAGCTATGGCCGCTGATAGTTCCCCAACAGGGTTAAAAGAATTCTCATTACAGCATCATTTCTTTTCTTGCTATGTCCCCGAACACAAACTGATAGAACTGTCAGAAGGTCGGGGTATCATTTGCTCCAACTTCTCACCACTAAAACGCCTCATAACACTCCTTGCAATGCTGCCCATTCACCTGACGCTTATTCTTCGCTCCGCAATGCGGACAAATGACGGTCGCTGACTGCTGGTCAATCCCTTTGCGGTTGTGCATATAGTGACCGAGTGCTTTATTAGCTAGAAAGACCGTCCCCACGATGGCACAACCGATTGCCGCTACTATAATAATCAAGAAAATACCATCCATCTTAATTCAACCCTTCCTGAATGTCTCTTACATATCTATACGGTCCGACATGTAAAAAGTTTCAAGATGAGAGGGACGGACCTCTAAAAATCCCTTCCAAACCCCTTATCCAATGGATTCCACCCCAAAAATGAGCTGAAAACAGAGGTCCGTCCCTCGCCCTTCAAAAAATAAGGTCCGTCCCTCTCACAGTGAGGGGCGGACCTTTGTTGGGTGGGCCGGGTTTGGAAGGGTTCCTTCTCCTCCTTCTTCTTTGTAGATGGGGAAGGAGAGGATGACGGAGGTTCCTTTGCCGGGCTTGCTTTGGACATTGATGTTGCCTTTCATGCCTTCTGTGAGTTGGTAGGCGGTCATCATGCCGAGTCCTGTCCCATTTTTGCCTTTCATGGAGAAGTATGGTTCTCCGAGGCGCATGAGTTGTTCTTTGGTCATGCCGATTCCCGTATCGTTGATGACAATGAATACCTTTTCGTTTTCCTGATAGCTGAAGATCCGGAGTGTCCCTCCCGTTTCCATTGCTTCAAGACCATTTTTCATGATGTTGATGAGAATCTGTTGGAGCTTGTTGGGATCCCCCTTGATGGAGTGATGGTGTAAAATGTTGACCTTCAGGATGATTCCTTTTTTCACGGCCAGAGGCATGATGATTTCCTGGGAACGATTCATTTCATCCCGGATTTCCACTTCAACCTCAAGTTCAGGGTGTGGACGGGCAAAGTCCAAGTATTGATTGATCACTTCTGTCGCCCGGTCGATTTCCCTGACGGCGACCTTCGACAGCTCACTATTCGTGCTGACGTTGGTTGGATCTTCATGGATCAGCTGAAGGAACCCCTTCACCGTGGTGAGCGGATTGCGCACTTCGTGACTCATGCTTGCCGCCAGGTGACTGACCACCTGCATCTTCTCGTATTTGATTGCTTCAAGCTGAAGAATATAGATAGTCCTGATGATTTCACACAGATAAAAGACGAAGAACGTCGCCCCGCTGAGGACGGCAGAATAAATCAGGAACGTGTGATCATACGTGAAGTGAAAGATCACGGCCGGGATCCATAATGAAAGGACAGAGTACCCGAATGCAAAGAGCGTATACCAGTACACCCTCGTCAACCAGGTTTTCCCCCCCATTCTCGGACGTATATACAGAATGAGTAATGTAAAGAGAACCGCCATCACCACGGTCACCCATAATCCAGGGCCCATCATGGGGGCACGGACTGCAATCATTGTAAGAGCGAGCCAGGGCAGGACACGGTTCCCTCCATAGATTCCCCCGAGTAGAAAAGGAATGAAGCGCAGATCATACACAAATCCATCTTCCAATCGGACACTTAACCCAAGACTGAGCAAGAGAAGCAGCGAACTGGCCAGATAGATCGACAAGGGCTTAATGTGAAGCTTATGTACTTTATTTCGGGAAAGATAATGAAAGCTTATCAGTAAAATCATGATCAATATGGCAAGGAGATTAATAAGTAGACCGGTCAATAAATCAGAATGATTCATCGGTATGGCTTCCCTACTTTCAGTAATTTTAAAAGATTGAAAAAAATCATACTTTCGTTCTATTATAACCCATATGAACGAATTGTGTTTTATTTTTATTTGACTGGAATCTTTCATTCGTCTTCTTTCTTCATCCTTTGTCCATAATGAAAATGAATGCTTTGAATAAGGAGATACCCTATGGATGGAGTCTTAATACCAATCGGAAGAACGGTGATCAGTTTTCTATTGTTGGTCATTGTCGCATTAGCCATCGGCAAACATATCAACTCACACAAAAATCATTACAGCTTCGCCCTGTCGATCACAGTTGGTTCCTGCATTGCCAATATGGGATTTGATACGGAGCTTGATTTTTCCCATATTTTCATTTCTTTTTTAGTACTGGTCCTATTATTTTATCTACTGTTGATCCTGTCCTCGAAAAACCGGCTTTTGAGAAAATGGTTAACAGGCCGTCCCACGATTCTGATGGAAGAGGGCAAAATTTTAGAAGAGAATATGAAGAAATTAAAGTTTACGATGGATGACTTGAATCAGCATCTCCGGGAACTTGGTGTGTTTGACATTAACGAGGTGGAATATGCCCTGTTAGAAGTGAGCGGGGTTCTGTCCATCAAAAAGAAAAACCGTTTCCTTCCACTCACCAAGGCAGACATGAAGATGGACCCTTCCCCCTCTGCTTCCATTCCCATCGAATTAATGATGGAGGGAAAGCCGATTTCAAATAATCTGACCCCTCCCTACACGTTACAATGGCTGGAATCCGAAGCGAAAAAGAGAGGAATCACATTGAATGACATTTATTATGCCGTGATCAACAGCAATGGGACCCTGTTCATCGACCTTTATAAAGATCATTTCTCCAGTGAACGAATGGACAGATAAGAGCATATAGTATCTGTACGTCCGAACGTACCAATGAAATGGGAGAGTGACTGTATGTTCCATTACCGAAAACCCGGGAATCACTTTGTCTATCCACCTGATACCAGGTGCTATCTTCATCACAGACAGTATACAGGAGGGTATGATACCCATGTGCACATGATCGAAGCACACTATTCCCAGTTGAATCGAAAAATGCAGCGACTGCTGGAAAGGGTCGAGCGCATTGAAAGATACCTTGGGATCAAGCCGTAGTGGGCCGATGAAAAATAAGGGACAGATGCCTCCTCTCAAAATGCGAAGGTGCCTGTCCCCGTGCCTTTCTCCCGTCAAAGCGGTAGCCGGATCACGAACTTCGTCCCATCACCCTTCTCACTGAATACATCAATCGATCCTTCGTGCATGAGGACCAATTGCTTCACGATGGAGAGTCCGATGCCGAATTCACCGTATGGATTATTCGTCCGGGACAGGTCCGCTTTATAAAAACGGCGCCAAATGGACTTGATTTCCTCGGGGTCCATGCCGATTCCGTTGTCTTGGATTTCAATGACCGTTTCGTTTCCTGAAGAAGATCCCCTCAACGTGATCGTTCCGCCGGTGGTGAACTGGATGCTGTTTTTTGTGATGTTGATCAGGATTTGGACGAGGCGGTCATAGTCGGCATGAACCTCTGCATCCGTATCGGCAAGAACCGTGATGGTGTTCCCTTTTTCTTCTGCCTGCAGATCGAGCTGATCCTTGATGACTTCGAAAATATCGAGTAACGGCAGGGTCACTTTCGAGAGGACCACCTGATTGGAACGGATTTTTTCATAATCCAGATTTTCATTCACGAGGCGGATGAGCCGCTTCGTTTCCTGACTGACAAGTCCGAAGCTTTTCTCTTTCTGTTCCTCGGGGATCATGTCGTTTCGGATCCCTTCGATAACTCCGCGGATCGTCGTCAGCGGGGTCCTCAGCTCGTGGGACACATCCGCCATGAACTGTCGTCTCCTGTTTTCCAGGGCGTCGATTTCCTCTTTCGATGCCCGGAGTTTCGTCACCATTTCGTTAAAGTCTTCGGCAAGATCTCCGATTTCATCGAAGTTGGAACTTGGGACATGTACATCGTAATCTCCCGACGATACCTTTGACGTGGCATCCCTCATCCGCTGGATCCGTTTCACATGGAGCTTCGATAAGAATAAGCTGACGAGCACAGAGATGGCGAGTGCCAGCAAGACGATGTACAGCAAATAATGATTGATCTCACTCAACATCTCCCTTGAACCGCTGATCGGGGAAATCAGGATCAGTCCCCCCGTCAGCTGTTCATTGACCACCCGGGGCATGATGACAAGGGATACTGCCTGGTCAAAGCGTCCGAAATCTTTTTTCAAAGGCACGGTTTCACCGCTCTCGATTTGTTGCCATTCTTCTTTCGAGAGCTCGATACGCGGATAGACCCCTCCACTTGAAAAAGATACTTCCCCCTGACGATTGAATGTGATCACATCAATATTCCGGGCATGAAGCAGGTTACTGTATTCGTCCAAATAAAGAGGACGTCTCGGACTTGGCCTCTCAAGATCCGATAAAATCTTATCCCCGTACGTCCGGAGCTCCGTCACCTTATTTTCATACACCAGGTTTTCGACATAATGGGAAAACAGGAGGCCGAGGATTACGAAGGCAATGATGAGGACACTTGTATGACTGAGCAGCAGCTGATACAGATACCTAAACTTCATCCCCTGCCGCCGCCTCATCGAATTTATATCCTACTCCCCATACTGTATGAAGGTAAGGCTTGTCCTTGCTTCCGATCTTGTTCCGGAGCCGCTTGATATGCACATCCACCGTCCGCTCATCCCCGTAGAAATCATAGCCCCATACCCGTTCCAAAAGCTGCTCCCTCGAGAACACCTGACGGGGATGCTTTGAAAGATAATACAGAAGTTCAAACTCTTTCGGCGTCAAATTCGTAAGGGGTACGCCTTTCAGGAAAACTTCACGGGTTTCCTTGCTGATCCGGAAATCGGACGTGTCAACATCCTGAGTCCCCGTACTTTTCTTTTCCCCTTGACCCTGGTAGCGACGGGTCACCGCCCGGATCCTCGCCATCAGGGCAAGAGGTGAAAAAGGCTTCGTCACATAATCATCGGCACCGAGTTCCAGACCGAGTACCTGATCGGACTCACTGTCCTTCGCCGTCAGCATGATGACCGGAACCTGCGACCCTTCCTCCCTGATCTTCCGGCAAATCGTCACGCCGTCCATCCCGGGCAGCATCCAGTCAAGGATAACAAGATCCCACTTGCCTTCCTGATATCGACGATACCCTTCCGCTCCGTCATGGACAAACTCACCCTTTATATCTTCTTTTGAAAAAAACATCTCAAGCATGCTTGTGACGCTTTGATTGTCTTCTACGACCAACACGTTCATGACCATCGCTCCTTTCCGAGCCACGGGGACAGACACCCCCGCATCCCTTCTTGATTTCTCTCTATCTAAATTATAGTCGTTTTGACCAATTCCTTCTATTAATATCCTGCAATTGAAAAACCCCCGCTCATATGGCGGGGATTTCCGTTCTTATAATGATTCACTTTGAGATTTGTCCATCGATTGATCACTCTGAGGAGCTTCATGAGGCCCTTTTCCTTGCCCGGGACCGTGATCCCTCTTACCACCCATAAGGAAAAATAATCCCTCTTCCTTATTGAAAGGGAAGAAATCCAGTTTCTTCGCTTCCTCGGCATGTTCCGTCATGATTTCTTTCATCAGTTGCTTCGGCGTTTTGCCTTCCGTTTCAATGCCTAATTCTTTGGCGGCTTTCTGGATGGATGCCTCGAATACTTCCTGCTGCAAATCATGATGATCTTTTCCCTCTGTCTCAATGCCAAGGTCATTCGCCTGTTTCGTAAGGGCTGCTTGTCTGACTTCAACAGCCAGTGCGTTCAAATCCTTGCCCTCGGTCTCGACTCCAAGTTCTTTGGCTTGTTGTTTCACCAGGGCTTCTCTCACTTCTTGAGCCAATTTCTCCTGGTCTTTTCCATCCGTTGCGATTCCGAGTTCCTTCGCTTTCTTGTTCAGCTCCGCCTGGCGGATTTCATCCATGACAGCACGGGGGTTTTTCCCATCGGTATCGATTCCCAATGCTTCCGCTCTTTTCTCAAGTTCGGCAACCATGATTTCTTTGGCGAGTTCACGTGTGTCCTTATCGGTGGTGTCGATTCCAAGTTCATCGGCTTTTTTCTTCAGCTGATCTTCGTTCAAGTGGAACTTCCCGGGCCCTCTGTGATGGCCGCCAAATAACCCTTCCGTCTTTTTGCTGACAACTGCCGAGTCATTTGTTTTTCCTGCCTCCTCTTCAGCAGCGAATGCCGGAAGTGATCCAGCGATCCCGATTGCTAATACACCTGCAAGTGCCAGTGCTCTCTTATTCTTCATTTGATGTCCTCCTTTTTATAAGTTGCAGCTGCTCTATCATTATTTCCAGAAATTATGGCCAAATCATGAACAAACCATGACCGGTTTATGAATCTTTCAATGTATTTTCGATCTTATACTCTTTTTTCTTCTCACTAAGCCACGTGCCATACTCCGTCTGAAGCGCCTGATCAAACAGGATATCTTTGATTTCATCTTTATGATCGGCAAGAACAGCCTCTTTCGCTTCTTTCTTGCCCGTCACCTTGATGATGTGATAGCCGAATTCCGTCTTGACCGGGTCACTGATTTCACCCTTCTTCATAGAAAACGCCTTATCATCAAACTCTGCCACCATTTCCCCTTTGCCAAAATAACCAAGCTCTCCGCCTGACTCGGCATTCGAGGTATCCGTGGAATATTCTTTCGCAAGCTCGGCAAAATCTCCGCCCTCATCGAGTTTCTTCTTCACTTCTTGTGCCGTTTTTTCATCGTCCACGAGGATATGACTGGCCTCAACCTGCTCTTCCTGGGCGAACGTATCCTTATTCGCTTCAAAGTATTCCTTGATCTGGTCATCCGTGATCTTGATCCGATCCTTCAGCAACTTCTCCGTCAACAAGTACGTCTTGATATTTTCTTTGACACTATCGAGGTCCGACCCGCTTGAAGCGAGTGCCTCATTGAATGCCTCTTCACTGTCATACTGTCCTTTGATCTTCTCCAATTCTTTCTTGATCTCACTATCCTTCACCGTGAGATCTTTCTTCTCACTCTCAAGCTTCACGATCTTCTCGGCAATCAATGTGTCCAGGGCGCCATCCCCGTACTGATCCACAAGCGTCGTATAAAGATCCTCTTTACTGATGGTCTCGCTTCCCACTTTGGCGACTGCATCTTCTTTCGAAAATCCAAACACCGCAAGCAGCGATCCGATGAGGACGACCCCTCCAATGAGGCTCCATAATGTGATTGATTGTTTTTTCTTAGTCACTAACCCGTACTCCTTTTTTGTTCATTTATTTGGCTGGTGTTTTGGTGCCAGGTATATTTTTTACTGTTTGTCCCTGGTACAGTTCGTACTGTGTGTGCCTGGTACAGTTTGGGTTACAACTCACACTGTTTGTACCTGGTACATTCCATTCGTTTGGTGCCTGGTACTTTTCACTCACTTTGTACCAGGCACCACCTCCACCTAACCCTTACCCATTCATCATCGCATTACTGGTAAGCTTCAGGCTCACCGTCATCTTTTTGCCGTCACGGTAGACGGTCAGGTCGATTTTGTCCCCGACTTTCAGGTCACCGTACAGCTGCCTTCTCAGATCGGCGACACTTCCGACAGACTTTCCGTTCATCTCGGTGATCGCATCGCCTTCTTTGATACCTGCGTCCGCTGCTGCAGATGTCGGGTCGATGTTGGCAACGACTACACCCGATTCAACGGATTGAGGCAGATTCGGTAAGTACGAACGTGGAATATCAGAGAGGTTCTTCATCCCGATTCCGATATAGGGACGTTCTACCTTCCCTGTTTTAATGATTTCGCTGACGATCGGCATGAAGTCCTTGCTTGGAATCGCGAACCCGAGTCCTTCAACACCGGAGTTTGAAATCTTCGCGCTGTTGATCCCGACCAGTTCACCCTTGGAATTCAGGAGCGCTCCACCACTGTTACCAGGGTTGATGGCGGCGTCGGTCTGGATGACGTTGAGTTCAGACTCCCCTTCAGATGTCTGAACAGGAATCGTCCGGTCGACGGCGCTGACAATTCCCTGTGTCACCGTCCGTGAAAGGTCAAGTCCAAGGGGGTTCCCGATGGCGATGACCTGTTCACCGGCGCGCAGGGCACTGGAGTCACCGACTTCCAACAGGTTGTCTGCATATTTACCGTCAATCTTCACGACAGCAAGATCCGTCAGGGGGTCCGCTCCGATCAGCTCGCCCTCGGTCTTTTCTCCATCATAGAGAGAGACCTCAATCTTCGACGCACCTTCAATCACATGGTTGTTCGTAATGATGAAAGCACTGTCCCCTTCTTTTTTAAAAAGAACGCCGGAACCTGTTCCTGCCGGAGTGGCCTCTGCCGCTCCCATTCGGCTTTGACTCTGATAGTTGACGATTCCGACGATCGATTCAGAGGCATCCTCCACAATATTCGCTACATCTCCGCCGGCATTGGTTGAAACCGACGTTGGGGTGATCCCTGAATTCCCCGAATTGTTCGTCTGTCCGTTGTCTGCCGACTGCTCGACGCGTGGCTGAGCGATGTTCTGATAGTAGTCCGTTTGAGGCAGCACCGTCAGCGTCAGGACCGAACCGATGATCCCTGCGCCCACGGTATTCAGGAAGCCTCTTCCTTTAAACGGCTTCTTCTGCTTCTGCGTCCGCTGCACCTCTTCTTTTGGTGTGACGTCTGTATCGTTTGTTTCCGTATGATTCATTTCTTCATTTTGATTGTTATGTTCAAACATGTTATTTCCTCCTCGATTGATTTTGCCTGTTGAACTTTGCTGTTGATTTCATCTTAGAAGGTAAATGTTACGAAACTATTAACAATCTGTGTACAGGATGGGAAGTTTTTTAGAATAAGGGTTGAATGAAACGATTTCGTGAAAGATTTTTCTTATCTCTTGGGTTTTTGTCATGGCTTTGTTTTAATTGTAATGAAGTCAAATCTAATAAATGGTGATGATATGAAAGAAAAAAACAGAACACAGCGAACCAGAAAAATGGTCCTGCCTAAGCGCATGAAGATTCTCTTTGTCACAGTGTTTCTCTTATTCAGCATGCTGATTGTCAGGCTCGGGATGGTTCAGATTGCGAATGGACAGTCTTATGAGAAGGCGGTGGAGAAGAAGGAAAGCCTGACGGTGGATTCACCCGTGCCGCGGGGAAGCATATATGACCGCAACGGGAAGCTGATTGTCGATAATAAACCACAGAGGGCCATCACTTACACCCGGACGTCGGATTCCACTCAGAAGGAATTGCTGAAGGTGGCGAGGAAGCTCGCAGACATGATTGACGTCGAGACCGATTCACTCACCACACGGGATAAAAAGGATTTCTGGATCCTGATGAATCCTTCCAAGGCAGAGAAGAAGGTCTCCGCGTCAGAAATCAAACGCATTCAGGGAGAGAAGGCTCTCTCAACCAAAGAAGCCGATCAGAAGATTTATCAACTGAAGCTAGAACGCATCAGTGAAAAGGAATGGTCTTCTTTTTCAGAAGAAGAATATGAAATACTCGCCATCTACCAAACTATTTCCAAAGGGTACGCCCTATCCCCTCAAACCGTGAAGAATAAAGGGGTGACCATCACGGAATATGCACAGGTGAGCGCACATCTCGATCAACTGCCCGGGGTGAACGTGACTACGGATTGGACCAGGTCATATCCCCTTGACCACAGTCTCCGTTCCGTGCTTGGAGACGTGTCGTCGACCAGGGAAGGGATCCCGAAAGATCTGCTCCAGGAATATCTGGCAGAAGGGTATAACCGAAATGACCGGGTTGGAACAAGCTACCTGGAATTAAAGTATGAAGACCTGTTGAACGGTCAGAAAAAGAAGGTAAAAAACATCATACAAGACGGCCAGGTCGTTGGTACAAAGGTCATCCAGCAGGGTCAGAGCGGGAAAGATCTCGTACTCGGCATTGATGTCGAATTGCAAAAAGCGATCGAGAAAATCGTCCAGGAAGAACTGTCGAAACACATCGGTACAAAAGGATCTCCTTATCTGGACCGTGCCTTTGTCGTCATGATGGATCCTCACACAGGGGAAATCGAAGCGATGGTCGGCCAGAAAGTGAAGGAAATCCATCCGAACGGGGAAATCGAATTCGAAGATTATTCATTAGGGACATACACGACGTCCTATGAATCGGGCTCCGTTGTCAAAGGCGCCACCCTCCTGACCGGTTATATGACGGATCATATCGAACCAGGGGAAAGGATTGTGGATGAACCCCTCTATATTAAAGGAACGCCGAAGAAAACGTCCTGGTTCAACGTATGGGGTAATCAAACGGGTCCGATCAGTGATCTCTATGCCCTGGAGAAATCCTCTAACGCGTATATGTGGAAAGTGGCTCTCCGTATTGCCGGTAACCGCTACGTCCCTCACGCACCGATTGAGCTGAAAGGTGACGCCTTCCGTACCTTCAGGGAGCATTTCGCCCAGATGGGACTTGGTGTGCCAACGGGAATCGATCTTCCCGGGGAGTCTCCTGGATATCAGGGAACCGCTGAACATCCGGGACTGCTCCTCGACTTTGCCATCGGACAATACGACACCTACACACCGATGCAGCTGGCTCAATACGTATCCAGTATCGCCAACGGAGGAAAACGCGTTCAGCCCCATCTGTTGAAAGAAGTACGTGAACCTTCCAACCAGTCACACCGGTTAGGCAGTGTCGTGTACAAGCAGGAACCAGAGGTACTGAACCGGATCGATGCATCACGGGAAGAGATCGAACACGTTCAGAAAGGATTCTACCGGGTCTTTCACGGTCCAGAAGGTACGGCCAATCTGTTTAAAGATGCACCGTACAATGCAGCCGGGAAATCAGGAACAGCAGAGGCATTTTACAAAGGACCGGACATGGAAAGTGCGAAGCCAACCTATAACACGACCCTTATCGGATACGCACCATTCAACAATCCGGAAATCGCCTTCTCGACCGTCGTCCCATGGTCCCATCAGGAACATGATCCTTACATCAATAAAGTCATTTCCAAACGGGTGATGGATAAATATTTTGAATTGAAGAAGGAAGAGAGCGAATAAATGAAAGAGAGGCCCCTAAGTAGAATGTGCTACTTGGCGGCCTCTTTTTTTGATCATAAGTATGTAATTCGCATACATAACCCTTAAGAAGTGAGGTGAGGTTAACGTTCACTGGTTGTTTCTTTCTTCTTTTTATCAAGTAGCTTCAACAGTCCTACGAGTCCCCTGACTGTAAACAAGGTGAAATTGACGCTTACAAATGTGTGTAGGGGAGACCATTTTTTCCACTTGAATAGTTTAGTGTTCCTTTCTAAATACCATTGAGCACAGCTCATTGGTACACTGAATATACAACTTTTCAGTACCATTTTTATTAAACGGTCGTTATAAGTGGTTCTGACCCAAATGACACTTAATAGTGGAAAGAACAATACATCGTAAATGATATTGGTTTTGAAGATTTTTGGGAAAGGTCTAATGGGATACTCGATTCGCTTCGTTCCTACTACATAGGCGTCAACAAGAAGGGCCAAAAGCCCTTTTGCAAAAAAAATCAATACATTTTCTTTCATCTTGGAGCCTTTAAATAACAGTGGCAATGAAACGATACACAGCATTTGCAGACTGTTCAACATCTTTTTCTCCATGCAACGGGTCCTTTCTAAAGAGATTTTACTATACACATACCGTTTCCTATTTTTACATACATTATCCCTCATCTGGCTCTACTTACCCCCTTCTTTAATTGTTTGATTAAAAATAATAAGGGGATATACAGGTAAATGAAATAAAATCCTGTCGCAGAGGTAATCCCCCCCAACATTTCTACCTCATCCCAATCTTTTATCCCGCTTGCGGATACCAAGACAATACATAGAAGAGTAATCAGAATCACTTTAGGGTGAACCGGGGTGATTCTCTTTACTATTCTCGTACATGACCATATTGATATACATAGGGGAGAAATGATAACCAGGAGCCAAAGGAAAATAAAAATATATTCAAATCGTTCAATGAAGGGAAACATAACAATTTTAACCATTTGAAGCGTAGCCCATGGTATTTCCTGTAACACTTCTTGATTGAAATAAACAAAGGAAACCAAAGCGGCGATAAGATAGAGAATCGTTGAATACAGATTTCCAAAGTGTGCATACTTACTGCTTCTTTCGCGGTCTTTGATAAATGGGTAGTACAGTAGAATCCATTCAAACCCTAAAAATAAGTAGGTCGAAGCTTTAAACGAAAGAAATAGATCTTTCATGGAATGTTCAAACATAGGAAACAGATACAAAGGCTTTGCATGTTGAAGAGGAAAATAAAGCGTGATCAAAAGAATGGACGGCAAAATGACTCCCCAAAAACTGAAGCCGGTCAATACTCTGAAACCACTGGAGACGAAATAGTACATCACCAAGGCAAAAATAATGCCTAGTTGCCAGGTCTTCACGTAAGGGTATACCCATACTTGAATGATTTCGATATACGTCCGGAACACAGTGAGCGTCTCAAACAGAAAAAAAATCATGACAAAAATGGAAAAAAGATTGCCAATGATTTTTCCGAAACAATAGTGATGGATGGCAATCAAATCAATATGTTCCTCATCCAGCGTCTTATATAACAGCCAGATAATAAGATGGATCGTCCCTCCCGCTACGAGCAGAGGAATCCAGGCATCTTGTCTTGCATCCTTGCTGATATAGGTTTGAAATCCAAGTATACCTGCACCAATTTGGGATGAGTGTATTAAGAAAAAAGTAAAAAAGGAAGAAACAAGGTATTGATCTTTTACTAGCTTGCTCAAGACTTACCAGCCCCACTTTGACGGATAATAACATCCGTATTCACTTTGAACTTCATATCAGGATAGACGTTTTGATAGAAATCATGTTCAGACCACCCTTTTTCACCTGCACGGAAGATGATGCCCAATCCGAGGGGATCCACTTGGTTTGTCTGGAACTTGGTCAACAACTCATGAATTTCTTTAGAATAGGTACGTTCTATATAATTCTTCAGATATTCCCTATCTTCCCCTTTCTTTATATCCATCCAGGTCGGTAATCCATTTAATTCTAAATCCAACTTAAGATTGATGGTGGCAACCACTCCCTCATTCTTTCTTTTAAGTACGATGTCATGTTTTCCGTATAACGATTCAATTCCAATTATTTGTTCCTTCCCCTCTTTTTCTAATGTGAATTCATATGTACCTTTCTTGTTTTTTTCATTCATAAGCTTGAATAAATACATTTCTTGGTTTGATATCGCTAGCTTTAACTTATCTCCTTTGAAGATGCTGAGCCCGTCGATTTTAAGTATTCCAGAGGAATCCACCTTTAAATTAGGAATATATACGTCAAGCCCCTGTCCATAGAATTGATCTAACAGTGTGTGTAGTGAGGTGTCAGGCACCCCCTCCCTTAATACACCATTATCCACCAATTCCATAAGGTAAAGGGGACGGAGAGAAACGGTTGCCTTCAGAATGTCTGCTGCACGTTCGTTTGCGGTAGCAATTCTCACGTTTCCTAATGAAGGTTCTTTACAAATGGATTCGATGATTTCAGTAATACCTTTTTCACTTAATTCCTTTCCTAACACTAGAACCCTTATCTGACCATATTGAATATCATATTGCGAGGCTTTACTTAAGCTTGATTTAAGTTGAATGGGGCTGTGTTCCTCTGCGCTTATCAAGTTTGTCCGGTCTGTATCCGTATATTCTGGAAGCACTGCAGTTTCCAACAACCCTCCATCTTCGTAGTCAAATCCAACGTTATGAATGATACCTATTTCATCTACAACTTTCTGTTCAATGCATCCAGTGAGAAAAACAGGAAATAGTAAAAATAAATATAGAGATCTCTTATTCATCCGTCAATTCCCCTCGCCCTCTCTTCTCCTTTCCTGGATTAAATTTCAATCGCTGTTTCGTATCAAGATAGAGAGGTCTTTTATTAATCAATCTAAATGGTAAGCGAACAAAGCTATCAGCAAAGGACTCTTTTCTAAATGGGTAAAGAGGCACAACATATGGGGTACCTAACGATTTCAAGTTAAACAGGTGACATAAGAGACAAACAAATCCAATCATAATCCCCAGTCCTCCTAAAAAAGAAGCCATCAAGATAAATGGGAACCTTAATAATCGAATCGTATTCGACATCGTCACGATAGGTGTGGTAAAAGAAGCCAGAGCAGATAAAGCAACAATAATTAATAAGACATTACTGGTTAATGCTGCAGATACGGCTGCTTGGCCTATTACGATCCCCCCTACAATACCCAATGTCTGGCCCACTTTAGTAGGGAGACGTGCCCCGGCCTCTCTTAATAATTCAATCGTAATCTCTAGAAAGATCACTTCCATGAAAGGCGGAAAGGGAACATTGGCTCTTGATTCCAACAATGGTTCTAATAACTCCATAGGTATAACCTCATAATGATAGGTCATGACCGAAACGTATAAAGAAGAAGAAAAGATAGAGAAGAATACTCCCATCAATCGTACCAATCGAAAAAAAGAGCCCAGTACCCAGTTATAGTAGTAATCCTCAGGTGAAATAAAGAAATCCAGTAATGTAGAAGGACCGGACATCACATAGGGTGATCCATCTGACATAACAGCTACCTGGCCGCTAACTAGTGCATAAGCCACTCTGTCGATTCGTTCGGTTGATAAGAATAATGGAAAAGGAGAATTAGATTGATCACTGATGATCTGCTCCAGCGCCGTTGTATCCCACACAATATCAAAATCCACATCCGATAATCTCTGTCTCATGCTATTAATATGCTTGTCACTCGTTATCCCATCTAAATAGGCAATGATGACCTTGGTTTTGGACATGGATCCCATAGATAATTCTTCAATCACCAATGCAGGGGATTTAATTTTCCGGCGCAATAAATACATGTTAATATCTAAACTTTCTACAAAGCCCATCTTAGGTCCAATCACACTGAACTCATTTTCTGATTCATTAAATTGCCTTAATCCCGCTTGGGAGTTGCTCATGTTTAACAACATATATTCACTTTTTTCGTTTCCAAGGGATAACACTACGAACCCGTTATATAATTTGTCTTCAATCTCTTTCACTTCACCGGTAATCGTAATCCCCTCTATGGGAATGCAGGCTTCAATATCGCGTAATGATCTAATCACCATATTGGGGTCAACATTACTTAAAGGCGTAAGCAACGATCTCTGCATCGTGTCGTGGTCGATTAACGTAGTGAAATACTGAATGATAATGTCACATGTGCTTACTTCTCTTTTGCTCTCCACGAAGTCTTTTGACTTTTTCGCAGAATCAATGAGTTGTTCATAGGTCGTGTGATGAATGAGCATACTTTTATCTATCATGTCTTCTTTGAACATAGAGCGACTCCCTAAAGGCGTATTGATGATGTACTGTTATGATGGTGTACATCTCTCCGGTTTATTCAAAATTATGAGGATTGAAAGATGAATGAGCAGGAATGAAGCAGCTTTTAACTAAAGATCGTGATTAGCGAGAATGGGAAGGAAAGACTAATTATGAAATGATTGCATAACAGGAAAGCCTTTTATTTCGCTTCACGAAATGTTAAGTTTGTTAAAGGAAATGTAAGCGGCATCAACAAGAGACTGAATAGAAAGGAACCTAAGCATGATAAAGAGAACTTTTTTCATTATTTTCCTCGTAATGTCTTTAACGTTATTAAGCTTTATAGTATTTAATAAACACCTGAACCCCGGTCAATCCAGTGATAACAAAACCCAAACCGGCATCACTTCATCAGATCAAACCGTTCAACCTGCTGATATTCCCTCTACGCAAAAGGAATCCATTCATAATGTAATTTCAAGTGCAAAGGAAGGAAGGGTTCCTAATGTACCTATCGTCTCAGGTCAAACTAGAATGGAAGAGGTAACAGAGATGTGGGGGAATCCTGATCATTCGGTTCAAATACAGAATGACAGCTACCATGATTTCATACACCATGGAGTGACAGTTGGAGTCTCAGAAAACACCGTATATGATGTGAGATCATTTGACCCTGGTATACAAGAAATCCACCTAAATCAGGTTAAAGGATTTAGCGGAGATCCAGATGAAGTAAAATACTATCAAGATAAGACACATGATCAAATTATTCTGATTTATAACGTCAATTCACTGTATCAACTAAAATGGATATTCCCAAAAGCAACGACGGATAATACCAATCCCAAAGTGGATCATATCGCTGTCCTTGCCCTGGATAAATCTAATATAGACCAAGAAGGTGGAATTCACGTCGTAGATAAAGGTGCATCCAAAATCCTTTCTCAAATGAGCTTAGAGGACAAAATTGGCCAAATGGTCATAGCGGGTGTCAGCGGTACCACATTTAGTCAATCCACCAAAGATTTAATTCAAAAGTATAAAATCGGGGGATTCATTTTTTTCTCAAATAATATGACCGATGCCCCTCAAACCGTTCAGTTCCTTAATAGAATGAAGTCAGCAAATAACAATAATCCTTTCCCCCTCTTTTTAAGCACTGATCAAGAAGGTGGAAGAGTGACAAGACTGCCTGGAGGACTGATTAACTTCCCTTCCAATGAAGAGATAGGGAAATTCAACTCACCGGGGTACTCTTATGAAGAAGGAGTCCTTCTTGGAAGAGAATTAAAAGAATTTGGATTCAACCTGGATTTTGCGCCAGTACTTGATGTAAATAGCAACCCAAATAATCCCGTGATCGGGGATAGGTCTTATTCAAGTGACCCTGAAATCGTCAGTCATTTGGGCATTCAAACGATGGAAGGTATTCAATCCCAGGGGATTATATCCACTGTAAAGCATTTCCCCGGACATGGAGATACAGATGTTGATTCCCATTTAGAGCTGCCTGTTGTGAATAAAGACCTTGACACCCTTGAAGAACTGGAGCTTTTACCGTTTCAACAAGCGATCAAAAATGAAGCCGATTTAGTGATGGTTGCGCATATTTTACTACCTAAATTGGATCGTTCCTACCCTGCCTCCATGTCCAAAAGTATTATTACAGATCTTCTAAGAAAGAATATGGATTACAACGGAGCCGTCATAACGGACGACATGACGATGAAAGCCATAACAGACCATTACGGCATTGGCAAAGCTTCAGTACAATCGGTCAAAGCTGGTTGTGATCTTATATTAGTGGCTCATGATGAGAACAATGCAATTGAGGCGATTAATTCTTTAAAGGAAGCTGTACGCAGCGGAGAAATTTCGGAAAACCGAATCAATGAAAGTGTTAAAAGAATCATTCATTTAAAACAACAATACCATTTAGCTGATTTACAGTCCGATGACCCTAACATAACTAAACTTAATGAATCAATTACTCAGTTAAACTCGGGACGGCTACACTAATGAATATTTTCTTTAAAGGGAATGCCCCTTTCCCTTTGATTGTTCCATTAAACTCCTTACCCATTCACTCAATACCAACTGGAAAGACAAATAAAGATGTAGGGATCTCCTGAAAAGGATATGCGTGAACAGCAATAAGAGCATTGAAGTGTTTTCAATGCTCTTACTTTTTTGTTTAATTTAGTTCAGTCCGCAAATATCTCCTCCGGATGATCAGCAATGAAATACCATAATCCATCTTCTGCAAGCCTTCCTTCACCCGGCAGTTCCGACGATTCCATCTGTTTCATGGCGTGTGAGTAATGGATGTATAACTCCTTTAAGTCCTTCTCTTGTATATTCCATTGGAGATAGGGAGAGACCGTATCGAGCATCTCAAGGATTTTGCCGTAATTGTTCTGTTTCAGTAGCTTCTCGACGGATGCCTTGATCACTTTCCGCTGCCGTTCGTTCCGGCCCTCATCGCCCATGGGGTCCTGTTTTCTCATTCGGACATAAGCGAGTGCTTCGTCCGGAGATAACGTCAATTCTCCTTGTGCAAAGTGGTATCCATCAAACGTGAAGTCCAATTCATTATCAATGGTCAGTTCACCGACTTCTTCTATGACTTCTTCAAATCCGTTCATATTTACTTTCGCATAGTAGTCAATGTTGATGTCCAATAGCTGTTGGACGGTCTGTACGGTGAGGGTGGTCCCTCCATATGTGTACGTATGATTCAGTTTGGTGCTTTCATCACGTCCCGTGATGGATACTCTGGTATCCCTGGGCAGGCTGACGACCTTGGTTTTGTCAGACTTCGGATCAATTTCCACTACCATCATGACATCCGGCCTTCCCTTATCATGTGGCCGTTCATCGACTCCCATCAGCAGGATGTGGATTTTATCGTCTGGGGCAGGTTCTTTCTCTTCTTCTCCTGCGTCAGGAACGTCAATCGGCTCATACGTCTCATCGAAGAACGCCCCCACTTTTGAAAAAACAAAGAACAGAAGTCCACCTGATAAGACCACCAATCCAATCAGGACGGTGATGCCTACTTTCCATTTCTTATTCATCCTTTACAGCTCCTCTTTCGTTAAAATGTTACTGGATCCATCTGGTCTGTCAGCGCCTTCATGCGGTATCCCTTTTCGGTCAAGTCGATGAGAAGCTCTTCCAAATATTCAAGGGTCACATCTTTCTCATGAAGCAGAATGATTTTCGGTGAATGTTTATAAGGAAACGCGTTGATCTGTTCCATCACATTCGGAACATATTCCTGGCTCAAGAGCCGCCAGTCTTCACTGTCGATGTTCCAGTCCCACATATGGAATCCTGCTTGATCAACAGCTTTTCGGTAGCTTGGTTTCATATTCGGCACCGATCCGTAAGGGACCCTGATCAGATTGCTGTGAATTCCGGTGATCGACTCCAGGGTCTCTTGTCCCTTTTTCATTTCACCCACAACCGATTGACTAGATTGATAGAATGCCGCCGCATCATGGGTCACACCGTGCATGCCGACTGCATGACCTTCTGCCGCCATATCCTTTACGGAATCTTTAAATCTTCTCATATTCGGCTCAAGCATAAAGAATGTCGCCTTGGCATCGTAGCGCTCGAGGACGTTCAGGATGCCTTCTGTGTTTTCATTCGGGCCGTCATCAAATGTGAGGTAAACGGACTGTTGTTCATCTTGAACGGTTTGTTCTTCCTGAGCTTGTTTATCCTCGGATGAAGCATCCACTCCAGGCTGATCAACCGTCGATTCCTCTTGTGGAAGCGGCGCATCAACCGTTACAGAATCGACTGGTTCATCTTCCTGACCCTCTTGATCAGGAAGATCGCCGCTTTCCTCTGACGATTTCTCTTTCACTTCATCGGTTTGCTTTTTGACAGGCTGCTGTTCTCCGGTTTCTTTTGCCATTACCTTTTCTAAGTTTTCCTGTCCTTCATTACTTTTCGCTTCCCCTATATCCATCACCCAAATGGTCGATACTAGGATGAAGAGGGCTGACATCACTGCGAATGTCACCCGCACACTTTTCTTTAATCGTCTTTTCATTCTCCGCATGCTTTTCACCTTTCCTCCGGCTGTTTTGTTCTATATTTATCGTAAGAGAAAAATGCTTGAAAAGGGTTACTAGGCGGTTACAATGAGACGGCGAAATTTGTTACTTTCTTGTTACTTTTGTCGAATGGATTTACACTATACTATTGAAAGCAAAGGCTAGGATGTGAACAATAGATGAAAAAAATGATCTTTCTCTTAATCGGGATCCTGTTTGTCACAAGCGGCTGTTCGTTATTTCAGTCCAATTCTTCTTTAATGAAGCCTCCGGAGCTTCCTGTCGAACAGCAAGAACTGAAGCATGCCATTCAAGCATTCGTCCCTCCTCAGGCGGAGTGGCTCTCTCCAAACGAAGATAAAACGGCAGACACCATCCAAGAGACGGATCTCGATGGAGACGGGGAAGAAGAGTTGATCGTCTTCTACCGCCTCCCAGAAGAAACCTCTCAAATGGAAGGAATCATCCTTGAGAATAAAGATGGAAAATGGACGAAGGTGGCCGGAATCAAAGATATCGGGAGGGAATTGATGAAGGTGGAAGCCTCTGATTTAAACGGGGACGGAACGAAGGAACTCCTGATCGGCTTTTCCTATGCTGCAGAAGCGTCTGACTCCGCTCTCGTCATTTATGATTTGGAAGGGAAAAAGCCTGCTAAACTTTTCGAGTCCCAATACAGCGCATTCTTCGCGGATGATTACAATGAAGACGGCAAGGCCGAGCTGCTGCTTTCTTCCTTGATACCGAATCAGGAGCATACGGTCTCCCTTTATGCCTTTCCAAAAGGAAAATCGGAGAAGGTGGATGAACTGGAGCTCGATCCATATGTTTATCCTTACTATAACTCGGCATCGGGCTATGTCACCCCGTCCGTCAAAGGGGCGATATTCGATTCCACTGTAGGTGCCCATTCCTCGACTTCGTTCATCGTCGGTGTGAGAAATAAGAAACTCGTGGAACTCGTCCCAAAAGAATTCAAAGATCAATTATTTCGGGCAACATCCGCCAACAGCGAAGACAAAAACGGGGACGGAATCCTGGAGTTTCCACTCCTAATCGAGGCGAACCCGGACAAACCGTATGTGGACATGCCATTCATACATGAATACTATCAATTATCCGATGACGGCCAACCGCAGTTCACCCTGCGTTCCTATCAGAACTATCCGTATCAGTATGAACTGGTGCTGCCGGAAGATTGGCCTGATATCATCATCGAAGCATCCGACGGACGGAGATATGTCAAATTCCTCTCAGAAGATGATGGCTCCCTCCTTTTTGATGTGTATGTCGCGGACAAAGACGATAAGGATTCACTCGAAGGATGGAATGTCCTGATGGAAAGTAATCAGTTCGTATACTTGACAAAATCACCGGTGTCGGAATTCAAGAAATATGTTCATTTGTTGTCTTCTTAATAGAGTATCGGGACCGACCTTACTTTTAACAAGATGAAATGCAGGTGTTAAGATTGAAACGAATCATGATCATTGAAGATGAAGAATCTATCAGGGGCTTCATTGAAATCAATTTAAAGCGATATGGATACAGTGTGCTGCAGGCGGACAATGCAGAGTCCGGCATCGAGCAGTTGAAGCAGGAGAAGACGACTGTCGACATCGTCCTTCTCGATGTGATGCTGCCCGGAATGAACGGGTTTGAAGCGTGCAAAGAGATCCGGGAATGGAACCGGTCCATCGGCATCATCATGTTGACGGCGAAAGTGCAGGAGATGGATAAAGTTCATGGATTGATGAACGGGGCCGATGATTATATTTCGAAGCCTTTCAGTCCGAATGAATTGATCGCAAGGATTGAAGCGTTGCTGAGAAGGATCCGTCCTGTTGAACCTGAAAAGCCTGCTCCATCGATCTATTTAGATGAAAGCAGGCGCCTCCTTAAGTTGAAGGGAAAGGAAGTCGATTTGTCCCCGGTGGAATATGAGCTGATCAGCACCATCCTGAAAGCAAACGGGAAAGCCATCAGCCGCCACGACCTCTTGGACCAGGTGTGGGGGATCAATTATATGGGGGACCCGAAAATCGTCGATGTTAATATCAGGCGGATCCGGCGTAAAATTGAAGCAGACCCCTCCTCCCCCCGTTATTTGTTAACCATATGGGGGTACGGATATCGCTGGGATGAATCCGGGGAAGGAAAGCATAATGGGAATTAGAAGACGGCTACTCATACAGAATCTGACGCTGATCACCATGACGATCCTATTGTTTCTCGGCATCGTCACTTCCGGCATCTATCATTATTATTACAACGGTACGGCTGAAATTTTGCAAAATCATGCACAGAACTCGGCCTCATTCGCGAAGCGCTACAGCCATTTATCGACCTACAACCTGAGGGAGAATCTGCAGGATCTTCAAAGCAACTTCTCCATCGATCAGGCAGAAACACAAATTTTGAGTGGAAGCGGGAGAATCTTATCGTCTTCCACCGGATTCATTCCAGGGGGGAAAATGGAATATCCCGATGTGAAGGATGCTTTCTCAAAAGGAAAAGGGACCTGGTTCGGCACCAATCCCGCAACAGGCGAACGTATCCTCGCCGTCTCGGTCCCATTGGAATCCAGTGATAAAACGATCGGTATCCTCCGCTTCGTCACATCACTTGAAGGCCTAGATAATAACTTTCAAACGATCCTGATCGCCCTGTCCGCGATTGGGATCGGGATCCTCGCGATTGTCTTTGTGGTCAGTACCTTTTTCTCCCGGATCATCACGGAACCCGTCATCGAATTGACGAACGTCTCAAACCGCATGGCAGAAGGCGATCTTGAAGCGAGGGTGGATGGACATTATAAAGATGAATTCCACACCCTTAGCCAGACATTTAACAATATGGGGAAAGAACTCCTCCAAACGGAAAAAATGAAAAATGAATTCATCTCTTCCGTCTCCCATGAACTGAGGACCCCCCTCACCTCCATCAAGGGCTGGAGCGAGACATTGCAAACAGGGGACCCGGAGAATGTGGAAGAAACCAAAACAGGACTCTCCATCATCACGAAAGAAACAGACAGACTGATCGACATGGTCGAGGAGCTGCTGGACTTCTCCCGCTATCAGAACGGTACATTTGAAATCAACCCGTCCCCTTTTCATTTTGACCAGCTTGTGAAGGAAGTCGTGTTGCAGCTGGATAAAAAGCGCCGGCAAAAAGAACAGGAAGTCATCGTGATCCATGATGAACCCCTGAAACTGGTGGCTGATCAAAACAGAATCCGTCAGGTACTCCTCAACCTTATCGAGAATGCCATCAAGTATTCTGGTCGAAACAGCACCATCACCGTTCGATATGAGAAGGGAGAACATGATCTGACGTTTGAAGTCGAAGATGAGGGCGAGGGAATTGAAGAAGAGCACCTCCAGCATGTGTCCACCCTGTTTTATAAAGCCAACGAGAACACAGACGGCGTCGGACTTGGATTGGCGATTTGCAAACAAATTATCGAACACCATCATGGTCAGCTATTGATTAGTAGTAACAAACAGAAAGGGACGAGGGTTGGGTTTACGATGCCGCTGAATGTGGGAAAGATTGATGGGCAGTGAAGAGGCAGGCTCTGAATGGGTCTGCCTTTAATTGTGGTAACCAGGGGGACATGTACCTTGGCTCATGATCCTTTGAAGACGTGGACAACGCACCTCTCTAATTTGTTAATTAATGTTAACAATTAAAATAGAAAGATAGACGAATAAAGAAGGGATTTCCTTGAACACGTTGGACTTTTACAAACGACTATCCCTCGAATATGATGAAGTTCGAAATGTGTATTTATCCTAATTAAATGGATAATGGATGCCAGACCCCCTGGCTCATCACCAGGACACTGAACCTGTCGCCCTGTCCCACCCTCTCTTCAACTCCACCAAAGACGCCTGACGCTCCTCCCTGTCATCACTCACAGCTTTCAGCGCCACTTCATATAACCCGTCGCTCAATCTCCATTTTCCCCTAGAACGATCCTTCTCCCCACCAAACAAGGCAAAGGCGGTTGCCCCCATCACAAACACATTCGTGATTTCATCAATCACGGCGCCCTTCTGGAATTCCTCCGGCGCCATGAAGCGTGACGAACCCCACATCCTGCCCATCGTATTAATATAGGGCCGTTTAGCATAAAGGTCGATATCGCAGATCAACGTCTCTTTTTTTGAAAAATCATAAAGGATACTTCCGTCATAGAAATCGATGGCCACATATCCCTGTTCCGCTGCATGGATGTGAAAGTCGAGGATATCACGGAAGACGCCAACCCTTGTACTGTCCGGAAGCTGCATGAATTTCCCCCTGGACAAGGGATACATCTTCCCCATGCATTCCCCGTCGGTCCATTCAAAGATGGCAGCAAACCCACCACCGACTTCCTCCGCACGGATCAAATTGACCAGGTTTGAATGGCGCAGATCTTCATACACTTTCACGGCAGACTTCAACCCGGCGATCGCCTCTTCCGGTTTGCCATCATATCGCGCGGTGTTAGCACCAGCGAATTTGATAAAAAGTTTCTCGTCATCGTCTCTGACCCCGAAACAGATATTGCCCGAGTCTTGATCGTCATAAACCTTGAAGACCTCTCCGTACTTCTGTAAAAAAGAAAAATCGAACGGAGACTTCAATTTATACGTAAGCCCATCGGTGTACTGAATATAAAAGTCCTCCACATACCACGTCGGCACCGGATTCTTCATCCCGTCGAACCAGCCAAGTACTTCCTTCGCCTGCTTCTTCATGACGCCGATTTCCTCTTCACCGAACTTCATGGCCCATGGGATGGACGACAGCATGTTACTGCTAATGTAAAAGGCCATGAGCTTGAAGAAATCCTCCGGTGGCCTGCCGTTGAAATAGCCATTGAGCTGTCCCGTGGCAAAATGGGGACTCGCCGACGCACTGAAGGCGATGCGGTTGAACTCTTCCCACGGATCCCCGAAATCATGGCGGTTGAAGTCGATGACGGAAAGCTCCCCTTCATTTGAAATGACCATATTCCCTACGTGGTAGTCACCGTGATGGAATGTTTGGGGACGTCCGTTCAGAAGATGCCTGTTTCTCTCTATGTATTCTAAGATGAGATCGCCGGCTTCGATCTTAATCGGACAATCCTGATACTGCTGAATCTTCTTGTCCACCTTGCGATTGAACTTCGTTTCCCACTTCTCTTCATCAGGCGATGCAGGAGTGGAATGGATTTCCCGGAGATAACGCCCCGACTTCATGCCGAGCACATATTGTTCCGTCTCCGTCAGCTTAGGCAGCACGTCAGCAGCATCTTCCCCTTCACACCACGTAAAGAGCGTATACACACTAGAGCCATCGTCACTCATTCCGAACTCAAGGGGCTTGGACATCGGAATCCCCTGCTCTGCCAACCGTTTCATCGCCTCGAACTCGTCTCTCTTACTCTCATACTCAGAACGATCCGCCGTTCTGAGCAGCAGCCTTTCCCCCGTCTCCGTTTCCACAAAATATTTCTTATCACTCGACCAGCCTTTCGAGATCAGGTCGATCTTTTTAAACACGTAATCCATTTTGATATCAAACATGTGGCACCTCCAGTGAGCCATGGGGACAGGTCCCTTGGCACCATTTAAGTTTACTAGATTCATACACCTGATTTTACCAGAAGATGGTTTGAAATGGGAATACTACTGCAACCCTACCTGTTGCTTCGTTGACAACTTTCCTTTCAAGAAGGTAACCGTAAGAAAGGATTTTGGCTGCTCTCCGTCCCATGCATAGGTTTTATGGTTACTATCACTACTCTCATCAGACATGGGATTGCCAGGAAAGCCCAAGATATCTGTTGCTTCTTCATAACTCATCCCTTTTTCCAGTTGATTATACTTTTCCAGTGTGGCCACTGGCGTTTCCTCCTGCTCCTCTTCTACAATGGTTTCTTTTGCTTCATTTGTTGGCCCCCCAATTCGGCAGCCACACAGAATGACTGTAGAAAAACCCACAACGAGTAACAGGATGATACTGACTTTTTTTATCCTCATATACCCTTCCCCCTTTTTTAACATATACGGACCAAACTGGAAAAAGTTTCATTTTCATACCAGGGAAAGTAAGTTAGAAGGATATATCTGGGTATGTTAAAATAATCCAAGTGAACGATTTTTAATAAAAGATTGGAGCTGTCACAATGAAGAAAAGGAATTGGTTGATCGTCACGACTTTATCCACTGCGTTATTCATGGGATTATCCGCCTGTAGTCAAGATTCGGATGAGGATGCCGCTAAAAAGCCTGAATCCGAGGCGACTGCAGCAAATACAGATTCGGATGATTCACAGGCGGAAGATTCTGCTGCCTCCGACGAAAATGAGATGGATCAGTCAGATGAAACAACTGTTGAAGAAACTAGTCCTGATAGTCCGGAACAAGATCCTGCCGTCACAAAGGTAGAAGGAAAACAGGCGTACATAGAAAAATTGGATAACATCCAAAAAGAACTCGATGCCATGCCGGAAAAGAAGGATTCAGATAAAGGCGTCACCAACGCGATGAAAAGCTACTACGGAGTGTCTTATGAAAAGTATGACGACGCCTTGAATGAGATTTATGCCCTGTTGAAAAAAGAGCTGTCTCCAGAAGTCATGGCAGAGCTAAAGGCGGAGCAGGTGAAATGGATCGAGGAAAAAGAAGCGAAAGCAGAGAAAGAAAGACTGAAATATGAAGGCGGCACGTTCGAAAATGTTGCGTGGTACATCTCGTTATATGAGTCGACGAAGGAACGGTGTTATGAGTTGGTGGAGGAGTATATGACAGAATAAGAGTTAGAAATACGGGTAGGCCGTCCAGGAAGCGCGGGGACGGTTCTCATGCTTCTTGTTAAGAGTATAGTTTATAGTCATCATTCGAATAAGGGGTGCTCGTTGTGACAAAACGACGATTGCTTGTTACCGCTGTATTATTGGGATCCACCTTATGGCTGACTGGTTGTCTTGAAGCGGATCCCGAAAAGGGGCTCAATGAATACACCAATGAAAAATATGGCTTTCATGTAGAAATCATCGATGATAAAGACGCTCCTTCCACTGAGTACCTCGTCAAACGGGAAGACAGACCGGAAGATGTGTTCACCATCGAGTTTGTCTCCTCCAATGAAGAAAGCGATAATTACGTTGAAGCGGAAATCCTTCATGACTTCAATGAACAGCTGGCCGTTTCAGAAGAATATCAGACACTCGATAAACTGGGATTTCACCATTCTCATGTGACCCATTATTACGGGACCGATGAGAGGAAATTGCACGATTTAAATACGGCTCTTTTTTTGTACCTGGATCAAGGGATGGCCGCATCGGACGCCAAGCGTTTTCACGATGCCATTCCAGTCATTGAAAAGGTGAAGGAGAATCTTGAAAAGACGGGAAATGAGCTAGAAACCGTGATAATATTCAGATCCACAGCTTACCCCTCCCTCTATAAAAATAAGACAAACCAAGAAGCTTCGAAAAGTGACGTAAGATTTCCGGTGTCACAAATCGAACCGGTCCCTTCAGTAGAAGAGATTCAATCGCTCATTGGAAAACAGATGAATGACTGAGGAACTCTCAGGGAGCAAGGGCAGGGAGCAAGGGGACGGTTCTCATGCTTCTCTTCTAAAAGCACGAGAACCTACCCTTTGCTCCTCCCCTCAACACTCCTCTACAATCGATTCCCCTTCGCTTTCATCACGGTCCATCCATCTCCATTTTTCATGTAATCTGATTCTGCCGCCATCCAGCTTTTCTGGTACAGAGGTACATTGCCCTCCCCTGATTTCATGATTCACGTTCACATGATTATATCTAAACACTAAGCTGCCATCGTCTTTCACAATGCCAATCAGAGTTCCTTTCAGGATATCTCCCCCACTGTACGTGGCTGAAAGAATCTGCCCTTCCTGCTTATAATCAAACACGGTCTTTGAAGACACCTCCCCATTTGCCGTATTTTCAATGGAAACGAATGTACGCCCGTCATAATTGATCATCAACTATTCCTCCTTATGGAATGTTTGGAGAGGGACGGACCTTGCCTAGAAGAAGCAAGGTCCGTCCCTCTTATGTACTACCTGGAAAAAAGACCCTGAATGTCGTTCCCACACCTGGCTCGCTTTCCACTTTGATCTCACCCTTCATCCTCTTCACAATCTGATAACTCACCGTCAGCCCGAGTCCCGTCCCTTTTTCTTTCGTGGAATAATAGGGCCTCCCTAGTACTTTAAGTTGTTCCGGAGGCATGCCGGTTCCGTTGTCCTGAACGATGATCATCATTCGGCCGTCAGGATGGCGACTCGCAGCTACCGTGATTTCCCCGTTTTCCTTTATTGCCTCGATGGCATTTTTCAGAAGATTGAGGAGGACCTGTTTCACCTCTAACTTCATTCCCCTGATCATCATGTTTTCTTCAATATCTTTATTGATTTTTATACTGTTCATCACGGCATACGTAGACATGACGTCAACGGATTCATTCATGGTGGCGGTGAGACTGAACACCTCGTATTCTTCCGTCTGGGGCTTTGCCAGGGAAAGGTATTGATTGATGACGTCCTGGGCGTGATCGAGTTCCTGGATGGAAATATCGATAAAGCTCTTTTGCTGATCCGTTAACGTTTCTCTCTGCAGAAGCTGCATGAACCCCCTTACCGTCGTCATCGGATTCCGGATTTCGTGGGCAACAGATGCTGCGAGTTCGCTCACCACGTTAAACTTTTCCGCCTTGATGAGCTCTTTTTTGACCCTGACCTGTTCCAGCTGATTTTCAATCAGATAAATCGAAAGGATCAATGTGATCCATATGATGAATGTGGAGCTTACCATAAACAGAAGCTGTTCCGGTTCATGATGCGTGAGTAAATAAAGGGACCTTGTAACGGGAATGAACAAATAAAAACCGGAAATCAGGAGCATTTTATTCTTCCATGCCAATCTCTTATACCACGTAGATAATGGAATCAGTAACAGACTGTAAATTCCATAATTCACCACTAAAAATATCCACACATGGTCTGTAAACCAGCCAATGACGAGCATGGCGAAGAACGTACTGAATCCCACCCTCTTCCCTCCATAGAGAAAGGCAAGAATCACAGGGATCACTTTAAAATCGTACACATATCCCCTTGAATAAACCTCCGGAAATGCCATCGTAACCACTAAAACAATGAGATTCATCAGAAAAAAAGGGACGGGAAACACTTTATTATCCCTATCCGATTCACTCGTGAACATTTGAAAAAGAAGAATCGTAAACAGGATAAATACCACATGTAGAATTAAATGATGGACAGTCTCTACCATACAGAATCTCCTTCTGGAAAAAATATCTACTCTAATTCTTCGACACTTTCCCGGGAAATCCTCTCTATGACGTGGAGGTTCGACAAGAAGCAGAGGGACGTTTCCTGTGCTTCCCTTTTGGAAGCACGAGGTCCGTCCCTCTGCTTTTACAAATGTTCTTTCAGCGTTTGCTGTAATGTACCCTTTATCTCTACCAAATTGTCAAATCCGACGCCTGAATCCACTATATTTCTGACAATTTGTATCCGCAGCCCTGTGAGGATCGCTTTGCACCCCATCATATTGATTCCGTATAGAATCTTTTTAAATTGAAAAATGACATCCACTTCCATTTCGGCAGCACCCGATAAATCGATAATAATGGTTTGGATCTTCTTCGAACTGATTTCCATCAACACTTTCTCTTCCAATGCATTGATGCGGTAAGAATCAATCATTCCTATTAAAGGCAGCACTGCAATGGAGTCATCGATCGGGATGATCGGTGCTGATAGATTTTCCACCAGTTTTTTCTGCGACAAAAGCTGTGCATCTTTGTAATCCGAGTAACGGATAAAGAAATTATTCAGGAATTGATCCACATTGTCATTAATTCTTTTTTCCAAGTCAAAGAATGTCTTTCGTTGAGATTCAGTCTCTTCATTCTGCTTATCAAATTGATAAAGGAAGTGCCATAGTGTTCTCCTTATGGCATGGACCCATTCCAGCTTGAATGCAAGTGTAAGAGAATGCTGTGCCCAGGCAACCCCCTCCACTTTCGCAAATTCAATCAGCTCTTCTTCTCTGTTTTCAACGATATAGTGGGCGACCATTTCTGCATTCTTTAACAAATCAATGTTTCCTTTTTCAAGAATATCATTGATTTTGCTGCTGACATTTACAGCTTCAGATAAGAGTCTCTGCTGAAAATCCTCTCTATTAACCTTAAGGAAATCCGTTACACATTCAAGGTAATTGTTACTCATCATGATTCGCTCCTTTTTCATCTGAATATATCCCTTATTCGATTCTATGAATGAAAATCCTTCTATTGAGGAAATGAAATTCCATTTTCATTAATGGACATTTTGAAAAGTGAATAGTCAGATTCAGTGATTCCAATGAAAATTGACTAAAGGAAGAATCTTAATTAAATCGTTTGGGTAGAGTTCTGTAACTGCTTCCAAATGAAGCCTATTCTTGAAGTGGACGAAGAGGACAAGCACAATTCAATCCATTATTTTATATTCTATAAGGACAACTAAATGGGGGTGAAAATATGGATATAAATAAATGGAACCAATACAATAAAAAACTCAGGAACTCCAGGTTGAGGAAGCCGCAGGGCTTAGGAGGGTCAAAAGAAAAAACAGACTTAGAAATTTGTTTTAATGATGTATTACCACCGAAACAATGCTCTTTTTTCCCGATTCAATGTGATTGTGATTGTGATTGTCCTCCAGGTCCTCCGGGTCCTCCTGGGCCACAAGGGCCTCAAGGTGATACTGGCCCTCAAGGTCCTCAGGGTGTTCAAGGTGAAACCGGGGCACAGGGCCCACAGGGTATTCAGGGCGAAACCGGGGCACAGGGGCCTCCAGGTCCTGCAGGAGTCTCTGAATTTGCAGATTTCTTTGCTTTGATGCCTCCTGATAATGCTGCACCAGTTCCACCAGGTGGCGATGTGGATTTCCCGCAGGATGGACCTCAAAGTGGTGGAATCTTCCGTACTGGTGCCGATACGTTTAACTTGTCTGCAATTGGCTTTTATCAGGTTTTGTTTCAGGTAAGTGTCGACGAAGCAGGTCAGCTGGTTTTAACCCTTGATTCAGGAGGAGGAGCAATTGAACTCGCCTATACAGTAGTTGGTCGAGCAACGGGTACGTCTCAAATTGTAGGAATTGCCATCGTTGAAACAACAGTCGTAAATTCAATACTCACGGTTCGAAACCCTGCTGATAATCCCACGGCGTTAACCATTACTCCTGTCGCTGGTGGGACAGAGCCTGTTTCTGCCCACCTGGTTATCACTCGTCTCCAATAGACGAAAGGAAAATTCGTTCCTTTAGACCAAATCTTAGATCATTTTCTATTAATTAAGTTTAAAAAGAATATCTTAAGCTTGGGTATGAAGATTCCTGAGTCCATTGTATGACATGATACAAAAGAAAGAGCCTCACACCCATCACAGAGGGTAAGGCTCTTTACATAGAAGCATATCAATTGAAGCATCCGGTAGCCACCTGTTGACTTGTGGGCTTTTCCTTTAGCACTCTGAAAATCGGATCAATTTTTTTCACTATTCTTTATATCTATGCTTTTCCTCTATATCTAATGATGCTCTAATCCCCTTAGCTCTTGTACCTCTTCTAGCTCTTCTTTAGATATTTCATCTATACCCTCTTTAACACTAGAGTTAACTGGACATCAGTTGGTATAGTCACAAAGTCATCATACCACCTTAATCATCATGCCAGGTACGGGAATTTCTAATTCAGTGAAAGTTGTCTCCCCTTTTCACCCAGGAGCATTCCCGCTGTCACGATGGCGCATAGGGCTAATACTATCAAGATGATAAACACTGTGTGAAGGCTTGTCTCTAACACGTGACCGCTTAACTGATCGCTCAGCCACAGGCCTGACACCGCGATTCCGATGGACTGTCCCAGGTTTCGCATTAAATTGAACGTACCCATGGCGGCTCCCCGGACCTTCCATTCAACAGATGACTGAACAGCCACGGTGAAGGCAGTAAGGGATAAGCCGAAACCAAAGCCGATGATGGCCGTGACCACCATCATCAACGGAACGATCGTATGTTCCGTAAATAAAACCAATCCGAGACATCCCGCTGTAATGACGGATATCCCCATCACAGTGATTCGTCCAATGGAGGTTTTCGCCATCAACTTCCCTGACAGCACTGCAGCGAACGGCCAGGTAATGGACATCGGCAGCATCGTCACACCGGACATGGTGGCATTCAAACCGGTGACACCCTGGACCCATAAAGGGATATAGAATGTTACGGCTACCAGTATGAAACCAAGGAGAAAACCGGCAATCGTGGAAATCGTAATAAAGCGATTCTTGAATAATGTGAGTGGAAGCATGGGCTCATCGGCCTTCGATTCAATCCAGATGAACAGACTGATCCCAATGGCCGCCACAATCAGTAAAGACAGAATACCGCTCGTCACGTGTTCTTCTTCCTTTAATAACGTCAAAGCATACAGAAAAGCGGTTATGCTGACGGCAAAAGTAAAAATCCCGGCGTAGTCGATTCTGTGTTTCTTCTTTTCGATATTCTCCTTTAATGACGTCCATAATAGGAAGAGTGATAGAATACCAAAGGGAAGATTCATATAGAAGATCCAATGCCATGAAATCGTATCGACAATAAAACCGCCTGCAAGCGGCCCTGTTATTCCGGCGATCCCCCAGACACTGCTCATCCATCCTTGCATTTTGGCCCTCATTTCAAATGTAAACACATCGCCGATGATCGTAAACGGCAGCGTCGTCAATGCCCCTGCTCCAATACCCTGAATCAAGCGGAACAGGACGAGCTGCTCCATAGACTGCGATAATCCTGAGAGCATGGAACCTGCTAAAAAGATGCTGACACCGATCGTAAACATAATCCTTCTTCCGAATAAATCAGCCAGCTTCCCAAACACTGGTGTACTGATCACAATGGCTAATAGATAGACTGAGATGACCCACGTATACAGCTCGCTTCCTCCCAAATCCTCTACAATCTTCGGCATCGCCGTACTGACGATCGTTCCTTCTATAGCCGTGAGAAACGTGGCAATCAATAGTGCAAAAACAACAGACTTTTGTTTGGTTTCTTGATTCATTTTGTCTGACCCTTTCTTATATCTATATTCCGGAAATACTAGACTAATAGCTGAAAATCTCACTCTCTATCTTACCACTTAAATGACGGAGAGGCAGACGATAGAATTCGAGGGAGGGACACCCTTACTTTTGGAAGCAGGAGAACCGTCCCCTTGCTTCCCCTTTAATGCAAATAGAAAAAGGTCCCGGAACCCCGATAAGTCTATCAAAGGGTCCGGCACCCATATCCAGAAAGCGGCTGACCCCTATCCAGCCACTTCCCCAAACTGACTATTATACAGATCCGCATAAAAACCGTTCTCTCTCAGCAATTCTGCATGAGATCCCTGTTCGATGACAGATCCCTGGTCCATGACGAGAATCAAATCTGCATCCTTAATCGTCGAAAGTCTATGGGCGATGACGAAGCTTGTTCGCCCTTCCATCAAGCGGTTCATGGCCTGCTGGATCAAAAGCTCGGTCCGGGTATCAACACTTGAGGTCGCTTCATCCAGGATCATGATCGGTGGATCGGAAAGGATCGCCCTCGCGATGGTCATAAGCTGTTTCTGACCTTGTGAGATATTCGATGCTTCCTCATTCAGGACGGTGTCATAGCCGTCGGGCAGCGTGCGAATGAAATGATCGGCATGGGCCATCTCGGACGCCTCCATGATCTCCTCTTCCGTCGCACCCGTCTTCCCGTACGCAATATTTTCCCTGATCGTCCCCTTAAAGAGCCACGTTTCCTGCAGCACCATACCGAAGCTTTTTCTCAATTCACTTCGAGGGACGGACCTCGTATCGATGCCGTCGATCATGATTTTTCCATCATTCAATTCGTAAAAACGCATGAGCAGATTGATCAGAGTCGTTTTCCCCGCTCCGGTCGGTCCAACGATGGCAACCGTCTGGCCGGGCTTCACGTTAATATTCATATCGTTGATCAACAGCTGTTCGCCATATCCGAAGTCCACATGTTCAAACACAACCTCGCCTTGTTGACGGGAAAGGTGAGCCACGGTTTCTTCCTTCACTTCTTCTTCCTCATCCAGAAGCTCAAATACCCGTTCCGCCGCTGCCACCGTTGACTGAACGATGTTCGCGATGTTCGCCGTCTGGGTGATCGGCTGGGTGAACTGGCGAGTATAGGTGATGAAAGCTTGAATATCCCCAATGGAAATCGCCCGGTTTGTAACGAGGATCCCTCCGACGACACTGATCAGCACATAGCTGATGTTTCCGATGAACATCATGATCGGCATGATGATCCCGGAGATGAACTGGGCTTTGCTTCCCGCTTCATACAATTCGTCGTTCACCGAATCGAACTCCACGCCTGCCTTCTTTTCATGACCGAAGGCTTTCACGACCTGATGTCCCGTGAACATTTCCTCGATGTGTCCATTCAGCTGCCCAAGCGTCCGCTGCTGATCGGCAAAGTGTTTCTGGGACCTCTTCAGGATCGGACGGATCGCAAACACAGAAACAGGTAAGCTGACAACCGAAATCAGCGTCAACAAAGGACTGATCGATAGCATCATGATGATGATCCCGACAATCGTCACAATCGACGTGATGAACTGAGTCAGACTCTGTTGCAGTGTACTGCTGATTGTATCGATATCATTCGTCATCCTGCTCAGGGTCTCCCCGTTCGGTCGGCCGTCATAATACTTCAGGGGAAGCTTCTCGATCTTTTGATTCACATCTTCCCTTAAATCATACGCCGTCAGCTGGGCGACGCTCGACATGATGTATTGCTGGATAAAATTAAAGATGCTGCTGAACACATATAACCCTGCAAGCAGCAACAGGATCTCACCAATTTTCCCAAAGTCGATCCCGGCACCGGGCACTCCTTTAAATTTTGCATAGGCACCTTCGAATAATTCCGTGATGGCATTCCCCATGATTTTCGGACCGATGATGGCAAACACCGTACTTAAGATCGCGGCAAACAGAACAGCGATCAACTGTCCGCGGCGCGGCTTAAGATAACCAAGCAGGCGCTTTAACGTCGCCTTGAAATTCTTCGGCTTCTGCCCCATCATCATCATGTTGCCGCCGCCCGGTCCGAATCCTCCATGACCTCCGCCTCTTTGAGGTTTTCGTTCCTTACTCATGCCGATTCCTCCTCTGAAAGCTGTGATGCGACGATTTCCTGATACACTTCATTCGTTTCAAGCAGCTCCTGATGGGTACCGATCCCGGCGACCCTTCCTTTCTCGAGCACAATGATCCGGTCGGCATCGACGACCGTGCTGACCCTTTGGGCAACGATGAGCACCGTGGCATCACCGGTTTCTTTTTTCAAAGTGGCACGGAGTCTGGCGTCCGTTTTGTAATCGAGGGCTGAGAAACTGTCGTCAAATAAATAAATATCCGGTTTCCGCACAAGGGCTCTTGCGATCGACAATCGTTGTTTCTGACCTCCGGAGAGATTCGATCCGCCCTGTTCGATTTCCGCCTGGAATCCCCCGTCCATCCGGCTGACGAATTCCTCCGCCTGAGCGATCCGGGCAGCCTCCGCCACTTCTTCATCACTGGCATCTTCTTTTCCAAAACGGATATTCTCTGCAATGGTTCCTGTGAAAAGGGTCGCCTTCTGTGGGATGAGTCCAAGCTTCGACCTGACTTCTTCCTGGGAAGCTTCCCTGATATCCACACCATTGACCCGGATGGTACCGCTCGCGATTTCATAAAATCGTGGGATCAAGTTGATAAGCGTTGTTTTCCCTGATCCGGTACCGCCAATGATGGCTGTCGTTTCTCCGGGATTCGCGGTAAAACTGATATCAGACAGTGCAGGCTCTTCGGCACCAGGATAGTGAAAGGTGACAGAATCAAATTCCAGCGTCCCTTGCTTAACGGCTGCTGCTTTCGTCCCTTTATCGTCAAAAGAAGGCTTCATTTCGAGTACCTTGTTGATCCGTTTCGCCGATACATCGGCACGTGGGACCATGACGAACATCATGGACGCCATGACCAGGGCAAACATAATCTGCATGACATATTGAATGAATGCCATTAAGTCCCCGATCTGCATTCCGCCGTTATCGATCCGGATCCCACCGAACCAAATCACGGCCACAACCGTCATATTCATGACAAGCATCATGACCGGCATCATAAAGGCCATGATTTTATTTACTTTAATCGACACATCCGTCAGTTCCTGATTCGTCCGTTTCAGACGTTCCTTCTCTTCCGGTTCCCGGTTGAACGCACGGATGACCCGGATACCGGTCAAGTTCTCACGCAGGACAAGATTCAATTGATCCAGCTTTTTCTGGACGGTTTGAAACAACGGAATCCCTTTATAGAGAATCAGCAGGATCGATCCGACCAATACCGGCATTGTCAGGATAATGACCAGGGATAGCTTCGCATCCATCAAAACCGCCATGATGATCCCGCCGACCAGCATGATCGGTGCACTGATGATCATCCTTAGCAGCATGATCACGACCTGCTGCACCTGCGTGATATCGTTTGTCGTTCTCGTAATCAGTGAAGCGGTCCCCACTTCATCGAATTCCTGCAACGAGAATTTCTCAATATGATAGAAAAGTTTCCGGCGGACATCGCGTCCCAATCCGATGGCTGCTTTAGAAGAATAGAAGCTTGCAATGATGGAAGCCACCGCACCGAAAGCGGAAACGACCAGCATGAATCCGCCAATCTTCCATATATACGGGATGTCCCCGGCGACGACCCCTTTGTCGATGATGTCAGACATGAGCGTAGGTAAATAGAGGGTCGACATGGACTGAATGAAGATCAGCACGAAGATCCCGACAACCATCCATTTATACGCCGATAAGTGTTTTAAGAGCTTGATCATGTGGCATCCTCCTCATTCGCTTTCTGATCAAAGAAGTCGGCAATCTGCTCATGTACCTGCAGGAGACCGGCAAACTCTTCTTCTGTTAAAGTCTCGACAGCCCCTGCCGTCAGCTGATGAATGCTGCCTTCCTGTTTATGAATCCCTTTTAACATCATCTCCCCTTTACTGCTGAGGGAGAGAAGCATTTCCCGACGATTGTCTTCCACTTGCTGCCGGTGAAGGAATCCTGCCTGAACCAACCCATCCACGGCCTGACTCAACGTGCTTTTCGGAAGAAATGTCCTTTCTCCGATTGTCTTCTGAGTCAACTCTTTCTCAGGGGCAATCGTCACTAATATCGTATATTGCGGGACAGATAATCCATTATCTGCCGCCGTTTTCTGGACAAACCGCATCATCGTCTTATTCACTCTTGAAAATGAACGCAATAATTGCAGCGCAGGAGTGATCTGCTGATTTTCCATTGATATGCCCTCATTTCTAATGGTTAATATAATGAACTGTTCGTAATGGAACTATCTTAGTGTATTCCTTTTGTGGGGGATAGTCAAAGGGATGGTTTCGACAACATGCATAGTGGGAGAACGTCTCTTGATGAAAGGAGGAAAAACGTCCATTTTATGAGGAGCTTTATGAAGATAGACACATATAGTATGTCAAAAGGGGGATTTACCAATGAATCAAGAACACCGGACAGAGAGGAAAGGTTTGAATGGAAAAGCGGTCTCCTCTCTTCTTTTAGGTAACATGTCCATTGTGATTGTGATCATTCCGTTTGTCGGCTTTATTCTGGGGGTGGTCGGTTCCATACTGGGGATGATGGGACTGAAAGAAGTCAAGCGTGATAACCGGGAGGGGAGAAATCTCGCCATCACTGGGATCATTTTCAGTCTGATGGGGATTTCATTCTCGATTATGTGGGTGGTCATGTCTTATATGACTTTTACGAGCACTGTATCTTCTTGACGTACATTTATTACGTGCCATAGGGACAGGTACTGCGGCTTTTTTTCCCTAAACCTGTCCATCACGTCAAAAAAACGTCCCATGATATGCCACACGGGACGTTTTCTATCCATTATCAAGGGTTCAACCCTTTAAGCTCAAGTTCTGAAATTGGGATATACGTAAGATTCATGCGATTTTCGTGCGGGAAAGGGAATAATCATGCCCCTCCAGCAGGAATCATGCGGGATAAAGAAGATTCATGCGGGAAATTCAATAATCATGCCTGGGTGTCGAATTTTCTTCCTGTGCTTTCACATAACCCCGATTTCGCCATTTGAAAATAAAGTATGTAGCCAAAAACAAGATCATCCCCATTTTATTAAAAAGGAAATAAACATTCATTACATCCCTAAACGAATCAATTGGATAAATACCGCTCAGGAGCAACGTTGGGAAAACCGTCACCAGCATGACCAGATAATGAACGATAATTTGTTGGATGAAGCGCCATCGTTCCATTTCATAAATGACGCTCGCCACACCCAGGAAAAAAGCGATCACACCGTAAAATAAGAGAGTGTTTGAAATCGCTGATTCCCCTTTAAATTGAGTCCATAAAAGCAATAGGATGGAGAAAAACAGTAATGGGATGACGCCTCTAGTGAGTCCTTTTTTTGCTAGAATCATTGTATAATCCCTCTCTATATACCTTCTACTTTTTCAACCTTGCCGCCCAAAATAAATGGTAAATTGGTGCCAAAAAACAAATGGCCATTAATGCGAGTGCGATTGAAAAAGGCAAACTTGAATCCATCCCAACTGCATTTCTCAAAAATGCTTCATTCGCAAACTCAAAAATCATCAAGCTAAGGTACTGAATGACCACCATTCCCTTTTCAGCTTTTACATATTGTCTGTGTTTGTTTTCCTCTGTTAAATTAACATAGTTCAACTTCTCTGGTCTTTTGGCTAACAAACCCATAAAAAACCAGATTAATATACTTACAACCGGCATGATGAATAGCAAATATTTTGAACCCCATTGATCAGGTTCTCCTTTACTAAAATGGATAGGGATTGTCCTTGGAACCTCTGACCACAGAGAAAACAAATGAACGATATGATAAAAAAGAATAGTAATTGAGATAATGATAAGAGTACACTTAAGAAGCTCATTTCTCATTCAATCTGCCCCCATTGATTCAACAGCTTTATCCATTTCAAATTTTTGTATATAGAAAAGATACGATTAACTTAAGGTGTTCGTTTCATTTTTTTCGGCGGCAGCAGCAAGGGTAAGTAGGTTTTCGTTCTTTTTTCTCTTTATCAAATAAAAAATAGGCCCTCTTCAATAAGAAAGCCCTCCATTCAATCCTCAACTCAATTTCACCGGGGAGTGTAAATCATCAGCATCCCGGTAGGACCTATAGGAAACGAATCTCTTTCCGTCTTTAGACCCGTCCAGCTGCAAAATACGGCCAGACCTGGTTTCCAGGTAGAAATCATACCTATTCAGATTCAGTCTAAAAAGTGAAAATGCGTTCCCAAGCAGATTCTTCTTCGTTACGTGGGACTCAGGATGCAGCTGAATAAAAACCGCAAGCTCCTGTACGGAAGATGACGGGATATCTGCCATCGAATAGTACGTCCCTTTCACATTATCCTTCAACTTATGCATGGCTGCACGTGCCTTATCTTTTAACCTCTTATCGTCTAATTTCATACGTCCACTCCTACCTTCCGTTCCTATTAAGAAGAATCCCCCATCTGTATGAGAATCATCCGTCAATCAAGATCATTTCATAAGAACCTTGAATAAACAAAATAAGGTCCCCGAACAAACCGATACAGAAGAAAACAAAATAATAACTCGCACTCGTGATCTCCCGTTTAAAGAGTTCTTTGAAGGCTTGAATGAATAAGTGTTGGAACTTAAACCAAGTGAGGATCCATGCGATGAGTAGAAAGGTGATGATGGCCAATTTGCATTCGCTCCTTTTATGCAGGTATATGTATTCCTTTTATTTTATCATACCAATAGGCTAGCCCTTGCATCACTTGAAAATCCCACTTATTTTCATACATATGCCGACACCAATCACTTTCATACCCCATTCTGCAAGGTACACATCACCATCCCGCAGGAACCGAATGAGAAAGGCGGTCCCGAATCCAGTTAAAATCAGGGCTCCTGTAAAGATGAGTCCCCTTTTCATCTTACCATCCCCTGTCTTCATGAGTAGAGACTTTGAAAGAGAGAAACTGTCAAAACCAACGTCAACACGGTGCCTGCTGACGTGAAAATCATTATTTTCCGATTGCTCTGGTTATTGTCCGGTTTCAAAAACTCTTGGATCGCCGCCAGCCAAATCAGGGTGGTCAGCAAGGAAAGGATTCCTGTAGACATCCTATCAGCTCCTTTCTTTTTTACTATATACGAAACGTGTGCGAAAGAAGTTTCAGTTTAATCATATTCAGTCATGTATAAAAAAAGGATTCCTAATCCAGCGACAACGAAGATACTATTCCAAAACATCGAAACCGTGTTTCTATTTCGGATTGCTATGATTAAATCAAACAAGCCCATATACATATAGAACCCGATCATCACAAACCAGCCTTTATGGTTATTAAACGGATCTTTATCAAATACATACTTTGTGGAAATAAGGAGAAGGATCACAAGGGGAGCGTTTCGAAGAATTTTTCTTTGCTTTGATGACTTTTCGTTCTTCATTTTGTCCTCCTTCCGCGAGCCCATGGGGACAGGTACACAGGCTTATATAAAACTGCAGCACCAGAATGTAGGGTCATGAATGCACATCTTTTCATCATACACTCTATTCTCATTGGAAAAATCACTTAATATTTCACGTGCTTTCCCCCTGCATCTGTGTGTCGAGGTCCGTCCCTCAGGATCTAGAGATCATTTGCAGCCCCTGCCAACAGAGGATCCCAAAGCCAGCAATGACAAAGACAATATTGGCAACCATTGACTTCTTATTCCCCTTCTTTTTATCTTCCATCGCATCAAACAAACCCTTAGAAATCCAAAAAACAATCATTACAGACCATCCAATGCGGTCATTATAAGGATCCTCATCAAATAAATACCTTATAAAAATGAAGAAGATGATAACCAGAGTGGTGTTCCGCAGCGTATTCCACATTTTTGTTGAAGCTTCTCTCTTCAATATGATCCCCCTATCCACTAATCTTCCCAATCAACTCCACAACCTCTTCCTCATCCCCCGTATCAACCGATACCTTCTCCGTACCTTCCACAATCCCCTTCGTATACTCTTCCATCGACTCCTCTATCTGTTCACTCGTCGGCCAGTGAGATGGAACATCATACACATTGATGGTGCCGTCCCCATTGCCACTATAGGTAACAAATCCATCTACCATCGCTTTGCCGCTTAATACGATGACGTCTTCCGGATACGCGACGCTCTTGTCATCATAAGGATTCAGCTGCTCACCGGCTGAAATATGTTTGACGTTCAATTCTTCAACGTCTCCATTCCCGATGACCTGGAGCCAGACACGGGCATACTCGATTTTTTCTGAAGGATAGGCAGCAAGTGGATCCTCCGTGGCGCCCGATTCTTCTTGACCTTGATCTTGAGAAGTTGCCTCTGCCAAATCCACCGAATCGACTTCTTCTTCCGTCTCTCCTGATGCAACATCCCCGCTTTCGCTTTCCTGGTCAGGCTGTGCCTGTTCCACCACCTGTTGTTTTCCAGCGCTGCAGGCCATTAAAAGAAATCCTATCGCGAGTATCATGATTATCAGTATACGTTTCTTCATTTCCCTTCCCCCAGTACTCTTTCTATAAATGTTGCTTTCCCTTCCGAATACGCTTCCCGGTCGTCAGGAAATTGGTTTGCCAGACTTTTTTTCAGTTCTGCGTATTCTTCCCTCAAAGAAGGGTCCCCGTTCAACCGGTCCCTGAATATCCTCTGCTGTTCCCACCGCGGTTCCCCTTCCAACATGAGATGCAGATGGGCAACTCTCTTATCATTCTCCACCTTTATGAAAAACCTTCTCCACGGCCGATTGTCAAGCTCCGTCGGGACATAATGCCATTGATCCCCCGCAAATTTTCCCGCGATCTCGTCCACTTCAGCATAGGACGGAATCTTTGCCATCACATCAAGGATCGGCTTTGCAGGAAGATCGCAGATCGAAGTGCTTCCAACATGCTCGACTTCCTCGACTCCAAAGGGACTCAAATGCTGCATGAGTTCCTTCACCTCCGCTCTTCCCGCCTCGATCCATTTCGGATTTGGAGGCACGACCTCTATCGACTCCACAGCCCATTTCGGCCAATCACTATTTTCCATTCCCCGTCATTCCCTTCTCCAATTCAATCTCATCCCTGATTGGTATCCCGTCATTCCCGATCAACGGAATCTCCGGCTTTATACGCCTTGCTTTCTCCACGGCATCCCGGTGGATGATCGATATCCTAAAGCCCCTCTTTTGATAAAACTTCAGCGCAAGCAAATTATCATTCGTCGTAATTAACGTGATGCGTGTGCACCCGTTCTCGGCTGCCACCTTTTCTACTTCTTTCATTAAAGTGGTGCCGATCCCCTTCTTTTCTTCCAAACTATCAAGTGAGATAATCTCGCATTCTGTGCCCTTCAACATATATGTAATCAAACCTGTAATTTCGCTGGTTTCATTTAAAACAGCAAAGCCGTCTAACGTGTCACACTCATAAACTCCACTTGAAATGACCATCTTCGTGCTTCCCCAATGACGGTGAAAAAAATCGGTGATCAGCTGTTTCGGTAATTCCCCCAATGATACAATCTTCATTCATCCTCTCCCCTTTTCCAGGCACTCTATTGGAAGATACCATAGATTTAATTGTAAAAAAAGGAAAAAACAAGAATTCATCGAGCAAAAAAAACGGCTTATGGAATCCAATCCACAAGCCGTTATGTTACCGGATGTTCCACGCTGAATGTGATCCATCCTCCCTTATATTCTGCACGGATGTGCCCGCCGTGTAATTCCACAATCCTCTTTGAGATTGCAAGGCCAAGGCCAGTGCCCCGGTGATTCCTTCTTGCCTTGTCCCCCGTATAAAATCGTTCAAACCACGCTTCCGGATCGGTCTCTGGAGGAAATTCTGTCCGGTTTGAAATCTTCAAGATGGCCAGTGAATCCTCCGCTTTCAATGAAATATGGATGTCAGAAGGTCTCAAGCTGTATTTCAGGGCGTTCATCAGCAGATTCTCATACACACGCACCATTTTTTCAACATCCATTCTGACTGGTATTTCTTTAGATGGAATGGACGTTACGACGGTTAACCGTTCTTTTTCAAACATGGGAATGGACTCTCCAATGAACTGCTCAAGCAGGCCGGTTAACTCCGTTTCCTGAACATCCAACTGAACGTCCGGACTTGATAAGTGGGTGTATTCGAAGAGTTCATTAATAAGGGATTCGAGACGCTTGGATTTACCGTACGACGTGTCAAGATAGTCTATAAGCTGATCATCCGAATAGTTCCCCTTTCTCAATAGATCCAAATAACCGATGATGGACGTCAAAGGCGAACGCAAATCGTGAGAAACATTCGTGATCAGTTCATTCTTCGACAGCTCCAACTGACGTTCATACTCAAACTTGCTTTCAAGCTCCGTTGACAGATAATTGATATTCTGAGCAAGTTTACTTAATTCATCACGCCCTTGTATATCAATGGTGAGTCCCAGCTTCCCATTGGCCATCTCATGGACAGAATCTGTAATCTGTTTCAGGTAGATCATTCTTTTCCGCACGAGTAATAAGAATGTCATGACAAATATGACAACCACAAGAATCAAGGCAAAGTTGTAGCCTGCCACACTGAATTCCGTTAAATAGTTTTGATTATAAAAATGAAAAAGACCCATGGAAATAAGGACCAGCACCCCATAAGCTAACAGAAAACTGATCCCCACTGCCGCAAGCAGCTTGACGAATAACGAATTCTTCAACCGGACACCCGTTTTCTTCATAGTTTATAGCCCACTCCCCACACGGTTTTGATATACACCGGACGTTTTGGGTCTTCCTCTATCTTCTCACGGATATTGGTGATGTGGACCATGACCGTGTTATCCGATTTGAAGAACGCTTCCTTCCAGACGCCTTCGTAGATTTGACTGACACTCAACACCTTGCCCCTGTTCCTCGCAAGGAGCTCCAAAATCGCGAATTCTTTCGGGGTTAGTCTTATCTCTTTCTCCCCTGCGAACACTTGACGTGTCCCCGTGTCTACAGTCAGATTCCCAATCTCCATCGTGCTTTGATTTCGTTCCGCACCACCATTGTATCTTCTGTAGCGCCTGAGCTGGGACTTCACGCGTGCGGTGAGCTCAAGGGGGTTAAAAGGTTTCGTCAAATAATCATCCGCACCGGAAGCGAGCCCCTGGATCTTGTCCATATCCTCTGATTTTGCCGACAGCATAATGATCGGCATATGACGCTCTTCCCTGATCTTCATGCAGGCTTCTATGCCACTCATTTGCGGCATCATCACATCGAGAATGACCAGGTCCACATCCTCTGTAGAAAGTAATTTCAAGGCATCCACCGCATATTCAGCCTGAACGGTTTTGATCCCTTCGTTCTCTAAATAGACAGAGATCAGATTTCGGATGTCTGGATCATCATCCACAACTAAGATTTTTGTGTTCATCTTTATCCCCTCACCTTTATTTTCGGCAGCATAACACATAAGCAGGCGGAACGTTCCGGTATTCAAGCTTCACGTCCATGTACCCGAAATATTGATCAAACAGCGTCCTTTTCAGAAGGCTGTACTGAAACGTAATAAAGAGCCCTTCTGCTTTCAACCATTTCCTTGTTTTATTTAAGATAGCATTCGAAACAGGCTTGGGCAAACTGGCAAAAGGCAATCCGGAGATGACATAGTCGATAGACTGGATCCCATAGGTTTTCAAGTAGTGATCGACCTTCTCTGCCGTATCGTTCAGGATAAGTAGATTCGGCTCTTTTTGATACTTTTCTTTTAACAAGTCATAAAACGCTTGATTACTCTCGAATACAAGGATGACGGTATCCGGCTTCCTGTACTTCAGGATTTTATCTGTAAACACACCCGTACCTGCCCCATACTCCACGATACATCGGGCGGTTTGGAAATCGACGGATTCCACCATCTTCTCAGCCAGATAGTCAGAACTCGGCAGCACAGCCCCAGTCTTTCTGGGAAATAACAGATATTGAAGAAAAAACGTGGTAGATTTCATATGCCATTCACTCCTTATTATGATGCTCTATAAGTAGAATAGTCGTGAAATCTTAAGAATCAGGGGTAGTATTTCTTAAGGTTTCTTAAGAAATAACAAGGAATTATATGGTAATATTAAATCAAATCTTATATAAGGAGCCATGACCATTTTGACAAAGGTACGAATATTTCTATTTCTCACAATCGCAATCTTCCTTTCTGCCTGTAATGGAAAAGAGATGAATCTGACGGATGGAGATAAACAGGTGACACAGCAGATCGATGACGTGATTCCTCAGTATATCGTCCAAAAGAACACCACCTCCTACTACGGCACAGAAAAGCAGTTTGAAGTCCATGAAATCTATGGGACTAGCGAAAAAATGAAAGCATGGCTCGAGAAGCAGGAATCCTAAGGGGGAAAACCATGGAACTGACAATCAGAAGAAGAAACCAGGAAGACATCAACGAATTCATAACGTGGACGTATGACGGAATCTATTCGTTTTATGATAACAATAGCCAAAAAGAAAAAATCGACGGCTTGAAAGAAAGCGTCCATTTGGAACGAGCCTTTTCAGTCGTGGATGAGAATGAAAATCTTGTAGGAAATTGTGAGTTTTATGATGTAGAAGAAGACGGGAAAAACATACTGGTCCTCGGCGTTCAGATGAACCCTGCCATGACAGGTAAGGGAAACGGTTCAGCCTTTGTGAAAGCGATCATCGAACAGGGACGTGAACGGCTGAAGTTCACTCACTTGGAATTGGCCGTTGCGGATTTTAATGAACGGGCGATCCGGGTGTATGAGAAAGAGGGATTCTGGAAGAGAGATGAATTCAAGAACGATATCAGGGGGCAGACCTACCGTTTTATCATTATGGCGAAGAAATGGGAGTAAGGTGAGTCTATACAAAGTCCACTCCTGAAGGTGAAATAAGGAAAAGGAAACGGAATAAGAAATGAGGTTACGATTATAGTGAAAAGCCTACTGGCAAGTCTCGTCTTCCTTCTATCTGGACTAACTGGCTGTTCTGATAGTGAGCGAGTGGCTACAATTGATCATAAAGAAAAAGCAACTGCCCTATTCATTCAAAAAATCGAAAACAATACTTCCACCGAAGAGTTGACCAAGGATGTACTTGATCAAGATCAAATCAAAGAGGTATTGAGGAAGATAGAAGGTCTTAAAGTAAAAAAAATCCGTTCGGAACAAATGATGGATAAAATGAGGTCATCCAACACGTATATGTTCGTCTTTTCTGAAAGTAATGAAACAGAATTGGGTAAAGCAGCACCATTCGCATTTAATGTGTTGGAAGATGGGACATTCTTTTTTTCCTATAGTGAATTTAATTCCCCTCAAGAACCAAGGATGTCAGTTGAACGGCATGAAGAACTGCTTGATGACTTGAAGCAGTTGCTGGAAATTGAGTTTTAGAAGGGGGGCAGCCACAAAGCCTGCCCCCATTTCCTCACGTCACAGTAGAATCAATAAAATCCTGATCGATGTGATAAAAGTGTTCTTTCAGGTTTTCTCTTCCTCCCCATTTTCCGAACCAATCCTGCACCCGTTTCACGTGTGCTTCGTCACCTCTGACGTTGGCTTCGATTCTCTCATACTCTTCATAGCTATCATATTCCCATATCGCAAACACTTCGACTTCATCGGCATGTTGCGTCATCCATCTTCCCACCAATCTGGAACCGTATTTCAGCTGGGTCGGTAACAGCGTTTTGTTAAAATGCAGGTTGAAATCGTCTATAATACGCGGGGAAACCCGGTACATTTTTCTGCGGTAGATCATGAATCTTCCTCTCCTTTTCCTTTTTTAGACTGAGGGACGGACCTTCCACCCCTCGCTTTGGATGGAACGATTTCAAGATTTGGAGGTCCGTCCCTCTTACTTCCCTTCACTTACACCCAATACTTTCGCTTTCACCCAGCTTCCGCCAAATAGTCCCGTGTAAACCAGAACGGTACCCAGCATGACGATGAAGCCGATATAGACACTCATCATGGTCGGCATCAGGAAGGCTCCGATGATGATGGTGGATCGTGCCACGAGGTCCGCTCCGCTGAAGGACAGGTTGGAGAAAGCGGAGTAAGAGCCACGTTTGTCGCTTGGGATCATGTTCGCCTGTTCTGCGTTGCGGATCGGGGAGTAGATCAGCTCCCCCATTGTCGCAATCAGGTTGAAAGCGATCAGGACGTACCATGTGTTGGCGGATGTGACAGTCACATAGCCGATGCCGTACAGGATGAGCCCGATCAGGAGAGCGTTCTTCTTGTTCAGGCGATCGGTGTAGCGGTTAATGATGAACGTGAGGCATACGACGAGCATCATGTTCTCGATGTTCAGGATACTGAGCATTCTCACCCCGACAATTTCAAAACTTCCGATGTTCACTGCCTTGAATGTTTCTGCCAGGCGGATTCCGATATAGCTGTTCAGGGAAAATTCCGCCGCGAAGATGAAGGTGGAACCGGCCACCACTTTTACGAATGCCGAATCCCTGAAGGCAATCCGGTAATTGTTGACGAGATCGATGAACACATTCTCGTGCTTTTTCTGAAGCTGGTCCTTGAAATTGTCCTGAAGCCAGATGCCATACGCAACGGGAATCGTCGTCGACGTGAAGGTCAGCATCATGAACAATTCGGTTTGGTGATTCAAGTACAGCAGTCCACCGAGTGCCGCACCGATCGCCATGGACAGATTGACGAGCCAGTAATCCAGAGCATACACCGCTTTCCGGTTCTCCGGCGTCGTCGAGTCGATGATGATCGCATGCATCGCCGGACGGCCAAGGCTGCTTGTGATAATAAATCCAATATACGCACCTGCGAACAGCAGGATCAAATTATCTTCCGGAAAAAGACTGGCCGTCATAATGAAAAAGAACAACGCGTTTAACCACGACGTCGTCAGCAGAACCTTTTTCCGTGGAAAGCGGTCGGAAATATATCCCCCGACCAGATTGACACAAAATCCGATCACCACGGTGGCGATGAGGAAGATCCCTGCCCAGATTTTATTCAGTTCCTGTGCAAAGAACAGTGCCATGAATGGCATGACGGCGGATGAAACAGCACGATTAAAGAATGACGTGATCATCCGTACTTTTATATTTTGAGGTAATTCCTTCCACTTCATGTTGTTCCCCCTCCTCTATTTACTGTATAGTAAACTAGACGGAACATTATAAAAATAGACACTTTTCAAATTGATGTCCCCTTTTAGGAGGAGAACCATTATGGAGAACAAATTACTTACCCTTTGGAGGTACTATCCCTCCGGCAGCATCCGCGTGGAGGAGATCTCTGAGACCCTTCAATTAAGCCATAAACAGACAACCCGCTATTTGAAAAAATGGAATGAAGAAGGCTGGATCGCCTTCACCCCCGGCCGCGGACGTGGGAATGTCTCGACCCTCCAGTGGAAGAAAGATGTAGAGGAAGAGTTTGAAGAAGAAGTCGTGAAGCTGATGGATAAAGAACCGATTGATGAGAGCAGCAAGTATCTCATGTACAACTGGTCCACTGACAGCAAGATGAGGCTGATGAATCATTTTCACAGTAAGCTCGGGTTCGTGAAGGAATCCAAGGATAAGCTGATCGTGCCGAAGCGGTATCCCTTTTTCTCGATCCACCCGTTGGAGGCGGCGGACGTCATGAGCGCCCATTTGGTGGCGAACGTCTTTAACCGCCTCGTCTCCATCACGGATAAAGGGGATATCCTCCCGGAACTTGCACACAGCTGGGATGCTTCCTCTAGTAGACTGCGACTTTATTTAAAAAAGGATGTCCGGTTCCACGACGGCTCCATCCTCACCGCCAAAGATGTCGTCCACTGTCTCGAACAACTCAGGACCTGCCATCATTATCACGAACTATGGGAACCAATCGAAAGAATCGAAGTCAAGGCACCACTCATCATCGACATCCACCACCCTGGAGGCTGCAGCTACATCCTCCCCATGCTCACCATGATGTGCGCGAGCATCTATAAAGAAAATAAGGGACGGACCTTCGGGACAGGATGCTTTGCACTTGAAGAAAACACCGATTCCAAGACGACTCTTGTTGCTTTTAAAGAACACTTCCAGGAAAGACCTCTATTAGATGCCGTCGAATTCGTCCAGGTCCCGAAAGACTTCAAAGGAATCTACCATTCTCATATTGAGGAAAATCAATCGTCTTCCGTTGAAGTCGAGAGTGACTCGGGATTCGGGATTGTTGTCATCAACGCCGTCCCTGGACGGGATTCACAGATTCAGAGAAAAAACGTACGTGATTATCTGCACTGGGTAATCGCGAAGAACCGCCACAGTCTTCGTGACCTCGATCCACGTCTTACACCGAATGGGAAGAGCGTCCTTATCGGCCAGGATCAGGCTATGGTTATTAATGAGATTGAACGTCCCCTGTTCACCGAACCGATCGTGATCCGCTGTGCCAACCATACAGCGAAAACAACCGAATGGCTCGTGGAGATGTTTGAAAAAGAAGGTATTCCCGTCGAACTTCAGTGGTTCTCCTTCGCAGATACACTGACGAGGCAGCCGGAGACCTTGCATGTAGACCTGTTCGTTCATGGGGAGATTTTCGAATCCAACCAGGCTTTCTCGTTCTATCATTTTTTGAAAAACGGATATTCACCTCTCTATTCCCTTTTTGAAAAAGAAGAGTGGAAAGCGCATTTAGAGGAATTTCGTCACACACCATTTGCGGACTGGACCGAGTTGAATATGAAGCTGGAGAATAAGCTGATGAAAGAGTCGATCATGATCCCACTTTATTATGAGAAACGCTACATCCCTTTTTCCACCGACATTATGAATATCGAAATCAAGCATTTCGGCTATGTAGACTTTTCGAAACTGTGGGTGCGGCCGGAGGTGTGAGGGAAGCGGGGGGACGGTTCTTGTGCTTCGCTTTTCAGCCGGAGGTAAGCCATGGGGACGGGTCCCGTGGCTTATTTTCAAGAACATGTTTCACCGGCTCGAAGTATTAGAGTTCATCTGCCCTCTTTCTTTTGAACCTCAAACCACATTCGGTAAGATATTTACGATGATCTATATTTTCGGCGGAAACGGTGTATTCATCGGAATGATCGGATATGTTGCGTATGCCATGATACAGAAACCGGACAAACAAAAAAGGAATGCTGAGAGTGATAGCATTCCTTTTATATTTGGAAGCACGAGAACCGTCCCCATGCTCACTCAAACTCCAACGTCACTCCGTCCCCATTCTTTTCATCGGCTTTCATGATGTTGACGGTTTGGATGTATCCCTTTACCGGGTCATCCCCATGTACCATGGAGGCATCGGGATCGGCTTCCTTTATCACCTGGAGTCCGGCCAGTTCATCCAGACTGCCCGCTTGTTCGATCAATTGCTGCTTGATCTTTTCCTCTTGTCCTTCTGGCTCAAAGGTCAATTCAAATCGGTAGCGGGTCGATAAATCAGGTCTGTAGTATGTTTTCTCCTTGAGCGATCCGTCTTCTTCAACCGAAGGTCCGATCCCCACCGTGTTCGCAGGCACTTCATTCAGAGTCCCAGCGGTTTTTTCCTTAATTTCTTCCGCCGTTGCATTTCCCTTATATGGAATTAAATTAATCTTTAAATATGTATCAGGCGGAAGGTCCGTTTTCCCTGATAACACCATATTCTCCCCATCCAATGTTAGAGTCGCATCAATCTTGAACGCAGGTTCTTCAGGCTCTTCCTGCACGACTTCCTCCTGCTCCTGCACGTCCGCTTTTTGACGGTGTTCTTTTTGGATTTCCTTTTGCTCCGCGTTTTGGGCGAATGGATCAAAGACTACCCTGCAGCCGGAAAGGAACAGACAGGATGAAATGAATAGTATAAAAACAAAAAGATTACGATACATTTTTAGATCACCTTCGACAATATTTTCTGAATAGTGTTTACTATTGAATTTCTTTATTGTACCATTTATATAGTAAAAATTGTAATTTTTCTAGAATAAGGCAGGGGAATTTCTATGAATAAAGTATTACGCACGCCTGTTCATTTTGTGATCGTGTTCATCGGTTTGTTTTTACTCAGCGGAATCAGCGCTTTATTAGATTATGATACAGAGCTCGTCATCAATGTGGGAGCATATGGGTTACGATTATGGCAGACGATTCTCGAACTCACTTCCCCTTCTTCCATCATGGTCCAATGGGGGGTCGATAATAAACAATACGGGATGTTCGACATTTTTTTCAGCACCTATCCCTATTCGTTCACCATCCTGTTCATCTCTTTTGTGGCCGCCATCCTGATTTCGGTTATCACAAGTTACCTGATGATGCTCATGCCAAGAAAGCTTTACCGTGCTTCAGAAAAAGTGGTCAACGTTCTTGATGGAATCCCGGATGTATTCCTCGTCGTATTATTCCAGCTGTTTATCATTTGGTTGTTCAAAAAAACGGACTTCCTCTTATTTGACATCTATACGACCGGGGAGGAAAAGATCTATACGCTGCCAGTCATTTGCCTTTCGTTCCTTCCCGTGGTGTTTTTAGTAAAACAATTCTTATTCCAGCTGAAGGAAGAAGAAAATAAACCTTATGTAGAATTCTCCTATTCAAAAGGGTTCAAAAAGAGCTATACGATCTGGTTTCATGTATTCCGAAATGTGTGGATTCACTTCTTCCTGCATTTGAAGCCGATCTTTCTGCTCATGCTTTCGAATCTTCTTGTCATTGAGATTTTATTTAATATCAAAGGCTTCATGACGGTCCTGCTCGAAACGGCCACATCGTCATCGCCTGCCTTTTTCATTGGGATGCTTCTGATCTTCGTCCCGTTCTACATCGTATTTACGATCGGTTCCTTACTGTTGAAAAAATGGCTGAAAGGGGGAGAATACCATGTCTAAGCCGCTCATCAAACGACTGGCTTTCCCCGTGTTGATCATTGTGGGTCTGCTTGTGGCAAGCTTCCTGATTCCCGTTCTGAATCCTGATTATGAGGAAATCACCCAATATTTATCGGATGAAAACAATAAGGTAATAGCCGCACCGCCTTTCACGCCTGAAGAAATGCCGCTTCTCGGCAGTGATCGATTGGGCAGGAACTTCCTCTTACTCCTGATGGCCGGTGCGAAATTCACGATTTTCGCAGCCCTTGTCATTGCTGCCCTCAGGATGATCTTTGGATTTGGATTCGCCCTTCTTTACACGTTTCTGCCGGGTTCATTCACACGCCCATTGAAAGGGTTGGGAGAATCGTTTCAGTACCTTCCCCTTGCGATTGTGGTGTTTGGACTGCTGGCACCGATAGAAGGAGCTTTTCAAGTAGGAGCACTTCCCTCCGGCCGCTACTTCATCATCCAGCTTGCCGGGATCGCAGTCATCACCATCCCGTCTCTCGGAATCTATCTGGGGGAAGAAATGAAGCTCTTTATGAAGCAGGAATTTGTCGATGTCTCGAAGACCATGGGAGCAAGCCGTTTTCATCTCATACGAAAACATCTCCTGCCCCAATTTCTTCGACACTCGATCGTGTTGTTTTCCGAGCAGGTATCACAAGCCCTATCCCTGCTCATTCAGCTCGGCATCATCTTAATGGCCCTTGGCGGAATGAAAGTGGCGGAATTCGCCATCGGTCCATTTGAACCAAGCAACCCGGTCTATTTTTCGGAAACCAACGAATGGGCTGCCACCATCAGCATGAACATCCAGCAAGTGTTCTCCACCCCCATGCTCGTGGTTGTGCCGTTGATCCTGTTCTCTATCCTGATCCTGAGCATTAATTCCATCAGCTCTACGTTAAAGAAGGCGTTGATTGATAGTGATCTGCCATTGAAACAAAAGATAAAAGAAGAGAAGAAATCAACCGAACGAGCAGTTCGTTCTGAGGAATTGTTTACGTTTAAGGGGTGAAGCATGGGGAAGCATTGTTTAAACCTATCTTCTAATACTCTGAAAAGGCAATGGCCAAAAATTCAGCCATTGCCTTTTCATGTTCAGATAATCTTCCCTCTCACCGATGAAGAAAGATTCATCATCGTATACGGTTTTCCGTACTACATGGATGCATCAATAAATGCTTCCAACAACCGATTATCTTCAGTGATCACCTTCATAAGGTAGCTGTATTCCCCAGTAAGCCTGTGACATTCCACAACGTGTGGATGCTCTTTGCAAAAGGCTCTGAAGGCTTTACACCGATGGGTTTTCATTAATACAAAAGCTTTAACCGGTTTGTTCACCTTTTCGGGATTAATGATGGCTTTGTACCCCTCTATGACTCCCTGCTCTTCCAGCTTCCTTACTCTCTCTGTGACGGCAGGAACGGAAATAGAGATTTCCTTCCCCCAATTCAGTCATTGATATCCTTCCGTTCACTTGTAAAACGTCCAATATATGAAGGTTTATGTTATCCACGATTCTCCACCTTCAGACTTAATGTAAACACCCATCATTTCCTTAATAATTTAAGAAAAACAGTTAAAACCCCTAAGAAATAGCCTGTAAACAGGGTCTTTTTTTCAATAAGATAATAGTAAGTCATAGTGAAAAGGGGGTTGGTTACTTGTTCCCTGCTACGAAAGTGGGGTCAGGCAACCTTCCCTATATGTAAGACATTAGCTTCCAAGGATCACAAAGATAGTGTCCTCCGGGCTTTTCATGACGGCTACGTGCCCTCCTAAAGCATTTGGAAATGGCGTGCGAATCCACTTTATTTCTGGATTACTTCTGAATCTTTCATAAAAATCCCTCACATCTTCCACCATGATCTCTGTTTCAGCGAATGTTACATTCGGATTGTTCTTTAAAACCAGCTCTGCATCCCCACCAGGAAACCTCATTCCTACCAATTTCCATTTTTCTTGCTCGTCTTGATAGGTTTCCCAAGCTTTGGTGAGACCCATCGATTGATAGAATGTCACGGACTTCTCTAGATTCTCGGTATAAATGGCAAGGCATTCGATTCTTTTCCACATAGCAGTTCCCCCTCAATCATCATTCGATTATAGGCTTATTATATAGAATGACACTATGTGGAGCCTGTCTTTTTTTGACATGGAAAGACAGGTAAGCATGGGGACGGTTCTAGTGCTCCTTTTTTGAGTAAAGAAGAAGCAGCAGAACCGTCCCCATGCTCCCTCAAATGAAACGGACATACCTCAACGACCGATACTCCCCCTCCTCATTCCCATAAACAGGCTGCTCGCTTTCATATACAAACCCTCTCGCTTCATAGAAAGGAATCCCTTTCTCGTTCCCTTTTTGTACAGACACCCACTGCTTCCCAGCATGGAATTCTTCCTTCTGCTGCTGGGTGATGGCATCCAGCAATCGGGTACCAATCCCTTCATTGCGCCTCAAAGGATCCAGGTATAAGACATACAGTTCTCCCTCAGTATCATTAATCATCCCGCCTCCACCAGCACCAATGACCTCATCGTTTTCAATCGCGACAAAATAGCCACCCCACTCCCGGTCCGATGTGGTCACTTCTTTCAGGATTCGTTCTTCGTTATAAAATTCTTCTATCACTCACTCAATATATTCTTTTGCATATATATCGCGGTATGTTGCCCAATTCCCATCGGAACAGACTTTTTTTATCCCTTTTACATGGCTCTGGTTAGCTTTCTGGATATGTATCAAGGTTCATCCTCCATTTTCACTTTGATAAAAGCTGAATGATTGTATCCGTTTGTTTCTGATTGACCTTAAAATAATGTTCACTGCTATCACTTGAAATCAACGTTTTATTTATATCGAATCCTTCGTGAAGGTATAAAATTTCCTCCGTCTCTTTATATTCCAATTTAATTTTGTATGTAGGCTCTACTGCCAGTTTATAATGCAAATTGGATATTTTATTCGATCGATTAAGAATTCCAGTGACGGTTGAGATGACTTCATGGTCGGTAACCTTTTCAGCATCGTCAAATGTTCTATCATATTCTTGTATGGTCATACTCTTCACGCCGGAAAAACCGTTGTACAACACGGAATAACTTATCCACCCAAATACAATGACAAAAAGGACAGGCAGACAGATTCTTTTCATTGTACCCCCCTCCCATTATCCAATTATTTCAAATTACCTCTATTATATCTACACATTTCTTCAACTAGTCATTACGTAACACAAATCTCTCACTCCTGATGAAGATATGATTCTGAAGGTACAGGCATAAAGATTCATCTTTCTAATGAGACCCTGATTTACAAAATATTAACTTGTTAGAAGCTTATTCCATCCCCTATCATTTTAAGTAGAAGCGAACACAACTCATGCCAAGTCCTCATGTCAAAATCATTTCTCACTGCCTACATTGTTTTGCTATTAACATATCATTCTCCCAGGGAATGATATGTTGATATAAAAAAATACATACAGGAGGCATTCCCATGCTAAAGAAATCCATGTTGTTTGTTGTTGCACTACTTCTCTCGTTCGCTTTATTCCTGCCCTCTGCACTGGCATTCCCACCCGGCACACCGTCCAAGTCCACGGCCCAATCACAGTTGAACGCGTTGACGGTGAAAACGGAAGGTTCTATGACCGGCTACTCCCGTGATAAGTTCCCCCATTGGATCGGCCAGGGGAGCGGATGTGATGCACGCCAGCTCGTCTTGCAGCGTGACGCTGATAGCTACAGTGGCAGCTGCCCTGTGACATCCGGTTCATGGTACAGTTATTACGACGGGGTCACATTCACCGATCCATCCGATCTTGATATCGATCACGTTGTTCCTCTTGCGGAAGCATGGCGCTCCGGAGCCAGCAGCTGGACGACGGCAAAGCGCGAAGACTTCGCCAACGATTTGAGCGGTCCACAACTGATTGCCGTCAGCGCAAGCTCCAACCGCTCCAAAGGAGACCAGGACCCATCCACATGGCAGCCACCGCGTACTGCCGCAGCCTGCGGTTACTCGAAATGGTGGATCAGCACGAAATACAAATGGGGCCTAAGCCTCCAATCTTCAGAAAAAACCGCCCTTCAAGGCATGCTCAACAGCTGCATTTACTGAATGAGAGGGAAGCACGGGGACGGTTCTCGTGCTTCCTTTTTTGCTCAATAGGAAGCAGAAGAACCGTCCCCGTGCTTCCAACTATCACAAAAACGGAGGGATACATATGGAAAAGAAATCAACTGTTTTTACTGCAACCCACGGAGTCATGACGTCTGAAGTCGGGGTGATCAGTGGAGAACTTGAGCTGGTGACGACTTGTGACGAGGATGGTGCACTTACGCTATCGATCACATACGTCGGGGCGGAGGAATGGTATTCACTGCCCGGTGAGGAGTATCGCCTGCATGATGTGCGGGATCATGAGGTTGTGCATAAGATGCTTGCTGCTGTGTTGGAGCGGCCATAAAAAGAAGCACGGGGACGGTTCCCGTGCTTCCTTTTTCGGATGAGATGAAGCAACAGAACCGTCCCCGTGCCTACTTTTTCTCCATCACCGCAAAATAATTTTCTTCGTGATCGGCAAAGTTGAATACCCTTCCCCCGGGCATTTCAACGATCTCCCCTACCTTGATCTTTTTATTGGATAAACCGGTATATAATTCATCAAACTGATGGGTGAAAAACATTAAGGAAGGTGTGCCCAGATTGAGGCCGGGTGACATCTTCGCCACGAATTCCTTATTGTGCAGAACGATGCTTGTTTCGGCATCCTTCGTTGGTGCCACTTCAATCCATCTCATTCCTTGGCCGTTATCTTCCTCAGCCTTAACTGTAAATCCTACTGTTTCCGTCCAAAAGTCCACTGCCTCATCTTGGTTATTCACATACAACATAATTTGACCGACTTTAGTAATCATTGATTCTCCACTCCTCTAACATTCGTTCATGTTATTTTAGCAACTGAAGAGATTCTTCCAAGCGATCCCACGTTTCCGTGATCCCTTGTTCCATCCCCATATCCATCACGGTCTTAAGGGCTTCTTCAGATGAATATTCAGAACGGCTGATCAGCTTCGTCTGACTTCCCATGTCGATGAATTCCATCGTCACATCCGTTGCCGGCATGTCTTCATTCGTATGGCCTTCCGCATCTGAGAAAACATCCACGTAGACGATTTTCTCCGGTTCGATGATTTCTTTATACATCCCTTTCCCCCAGGATTCCATCCCGTAGAATTGTCCCTGTCCCCGGTCCGCGCACTTCATACAGTAATGCCAGACACCTCCAGGCCGGAAATCCATATTGCACACTGGGAGCTCCCAGCCTCTTGGTCCCCACCAAGTCTTAAGATGCTCGGGTTCTTTGAACATGTTAAACACCAGATCACGCGGTGCATCGAAGACTCTCTCCAGCACAAGTACCCGGTTATCTTCCACTCTGGAAAGCATTTTATTGTTGTTGGACATGTCGTTTCCTCCTCATTTTTTATACGTTGAATGACCGTATGTGAAGACGTGGGTAAGCCCTTTTTAAAAAAAGCATTTGATTGTAGTATTCTTCATAGAATCTCTAACTCCTTCTTCCTTGATTCCGATTCTCGGGAAGCAAGGGGACGGTTCTCATGCTTCCATTTTTAATTGAGAAGGAGCCATGGTGACAGGTCCCTCAGCTTATTTGTCCCACTTTCATCTGCTTTTCACCAGAAAAAGACGGGTGTCGGCTGCCGGATGTGGAGTGAAATACCTAAAAGGAATTCAGTCGGCTGCGGAATTGATCCGGATTGAACCACATTTAATCCTCATGGGCTTGCCATATTCATCTTTCCAGTAGAAATTGAGCATATTATCCATAGGAGGTGATAGGATGCCCGACAAAAAGAAACCATCCAAAGAAACCGAAAAACCCGATAAAACCGAGCGACACAATGATAACGCCAGAGCCGCTGCCTCACTGGAACCCGAAGCCCCAAGGATTAGTACAGACAATCTTTAAGGGAAGCAAAGGGACGGTTCTCGTGCTTCCTTTTTCAATAAAAAAGAAGCAGCAGAACCGTCCCTATGCTCTTAGAATGAATGGTTTAAAAAACTAATTCCCACTGATAATAACAAGATTAATAGACCAAAACCGAAACTTGTTTCCATTACGGTATATTTATATTCACGTTTATCCTCAACATATTTCCATTCCATATAGGCTTTCAAGAATGAACCGCTGATGAGAAGGAGCAGCATGTATGAGTAAGGATTTTGGTACCAGTGCTTAAAATCAAAAAATACATCGATAATAACACAAGAGAACAAGGCGACCATCATGATTCTCCTGTGCATGGTATCCGCTTTTTCATGTGGTTCATTGATGATATGATGGGAAAATATTTTCCTTTTGCTCACTCCGAGCCAACTGCTTATCCCGCGGTGGAATGTGTACATCAATAATAGGTATATCAGTATGATGAGAATTATTTTCAGGAAGAAGAGTCCCATCTTCCTCCCCCTTTCTGAAAAAGATTTTTTAAAACCATACACTAGACGTTACGTTGGTATGTCCGCTGCAGAAAAAGAAGCAACAGAACCGTCCCCATGCTCATTTATAGGCTTTTTTAAATCCATCGTAACTGTTGATCACCGCTGCGACTAGTAACCCAACAGATATGGTCAGGTAGAGCCACTGGAAGTTGAAGGAGCCGTTGAACAGTTCCTGTATTCGATCTGTGAATCCGGCATTCAGCAACTCCATATTTCTGAACATGAACATAAAGGCTAGAACAGGAATGAACTGATAGACTGCATTCACGATCGCAAGCTTCCTGGTCCAGACCCCCACTGTCCATTTTCTAAAAAGCAGGTGAAGTTCCAAGCCGATCAGGAACACGATCAACGGCCAATACCCGATGAGCACTTCCTGATTAAAGAGCGGAGTGAATTCTCTTCCGCTGTCAGTCTTTTCATACAATCCGACGATACTTGACGCTTTAAAGTAACCGGTTGACCAAATGATCGTCCAGGCCAAGCCCCCGAAAATCTCAAACTTGGAAATTCGTTTTTCTTTCGGGATATACGGGATGTCTTTCAAGTCATCAGGCGTCCACTCTTTCCCTTTCATAGTGATGGGAAGCTGACTGTGGGTTGAAACGGTCCGCTCGATGACGGCAAAGGTGAGGGTCACCCAAAAGAAGACCTGCATGGCTGTTCCGATTGCCTCGCCCAGCCCATTTCCTGCGATAGACAAGAAGACCTCGATGGGACTTGATTCCCCTGAATAGCCCAGGACAGATGAAACGGCGAACACAATGAACGTAATCGCTACAGAAATCGGGAGAATGATCTTCAAGAGCGTCACATACAGGTCATAATATCTTGGCCCGATCAGGTGCATCGGCCTGTCTTGATAATTCGAGGCAAGCACAGCCGGATTCCCGAGTGAAGTCAGGACCTCTCTGACATCATCCTCTGTATAATCCTCCGGCAACATATCTTCAATCGTGGATTTCAACTCCAAGGCAATATCGTCCCGGTTCTTCTCCGGCAGCCTTCTCATCACTTCTTGAATATAGAGTTCAACAAGCTTCATCCTTCCTCATCCCCTTTTAATAAACTGGCCAATTCCCCGGACATCTTTTCCCATTCGGTCTGTAACTGTCCTAAGATCTCAGTGCCGTATTCGCTCAGCACATAATATCTCCTCGGCCTGCTTTCCGTACGGTCCCAGCTGCTTGTGACCAGTTCCTGTTTCTCCAACCGGCGCAGCAGTGGATAAAGTGTACTCTGCTCCATCGAAATTCCGCTTTTCTCCAGTAGTTGGACGAGTGAATATCCATACTGCGGTGTCCGCAATTGACTTAATACGGCCAGGGTCAATGTCCCCCTCCGCAGCTCCGTCGTCAAGGATGTCAGCAGTGACTTATCCATATATTCACCTCTTTGATTGATCTATACTATGTGTCGTACACTATATGCTTTATACTATGTATCATACACTATGGACGTGCAAAAAAGAAAGATATTTTTTCAAGGAAGCAAAGGGACGGTTCTCGTGCTTCCTTTTTGATAAAAAAAGAAGCAACAGAACCGTCCCCGTGCTTCCTAAAAAGAACCCAGCAATCCCATTTGAACAACTGTAACTACGGCTGTCAGCACTAGGAACAGTTCAGTTAACGTTAAGATCGCCTGCTTAGGGATTTCACTATATCTATACTCAAAGAATGCTTTCACACCATATTCCAACATGGCGGAAAAAATCATTCCCAGTATCAACAAGTAATCAAAAGCCTCATTTTCAATCTGAACGAAAATGAGTATAACGAGGGAGATCCCGGTCGTACGCCTCACCCATTTGTCTACTTTACGATGCAACTCATTAATATAATGATTAGAAAAGAACTCCTTCTTTACTTTCTCAATCTTAAACGTTTTTCGTAGAATGAATGTAACAAATGAAATAAGTGCAAACATAATTATCATAATGAAGACAAATTTCAACCAAAACATTCAGCACACCCCTGTTTATCTATTTGACGATTTTCAAATAATGAAGTTTTCAATGACCTTCCTTTCCAAATAGCATATTTATCCATAATAAGTAAATCTTATCACACATCATAAAGTAATCGTCATTTACTTATTAAAATGGGAGAGCTAGGATTGGATTAAGGTTATATTCACCGGTATAAGTTCGACTCACATTAGGGGGAGATTCGATGATTCTAGGTTTACACCACGTCCAGATCACCATTCCAAAAGGTTCTGAAAAAGAAGGGAAGGACTTCTATTGCGGCATTCTCGGATTACCTGAAGTGGATAAACCCGGCTCATTAAAAGGCCGGGGTGGATTTTGGCTGAAGGTTGGAGATAGAGATGTTCACGTCGGCACGGAAAACGGGGTCGACCGTTCCAAAACGAAAGCCCATTTAGCTTACCAGGTCGATGATATTTCAACTTGGAGAAACATGTTGGAGAAGCATAACATTGAAATCCTTGAAGGGATACCGATACCCGGATTCGAACGGTTTGAATTCAGGGACCCTTTCGGAAATCGGGTGGAAATGATCCAAGCAGTTTGAGAAGCAGGGGGAGAACCATTTCCTCCGCTTTTTTTATAAAAAGTTAAATCGTAACCGTACCCAATCACCAAATTCCCACTATTTCCCGACTGCCTTTTGGTTTATTTTCACTCCCATTGGATATTGAATAATAAGATTTAAAACTATAGAAATGAGGTAGTGAAAAATGAGCGAAAATCATGATCAAGTAAAGGGAAAGCGAAACCAGGCAAAGGGCGATTTGAAGAAAGGTTTAGGGAAATTGACAAACGACGACTCTACGATTGCAGAAGGCGAACGCGACAAAGATAAAGGGAAGATTCAAGAAAAAGTTGGAGATGTGAAGGAATCCGTTAAAAAGAGTTGGTAACGCAGTCCGGAAGCGCGGGATCTTTTCCCGCGCTTCCTTTCACGTCATATGGAAGCAGCAGAACCGTCCCCATGCTTCCCCCTCAACTCTTCCTTCACCTCTTCAGTTACGAAAGCTGCTTCCACACTGTTCATATAAATTTCTCGATAGTCTTCCTCACTCATGGCAAATTCACCCCACACTAACTCACATTCCTTCGTCATCGTGGTATCAGATACCGTTCTGTTGTCAGTATTGATCGTGATCTTGATTCCGTCCCTGTGAAAATCGTAGAGCGGGTGATCGCGGAACTCTTTAACGGCTTTCGTTTGGACATTACTCGTCGGGCAGATTTCAAGCACGATCCCCTTATCCTTTACAACCTGATACGCTTCCGGACATTCTGTAATATAGACGCCGTGTCCGATTCGTTCTGCCCCGAGCCATTCAACCGCCTCGAGTACATTTCTTCCGACTCCCGTTTCACCTGCGTGGATCGTGACTCTGTATCCATATTCTCTCGCCAATGCGATCGGTTTGATGAATTTCCCGCAGAACCCTTCCTCTTCCGACGCACATAAATCGATAGCGACGACGCCTCTTCCCAGGAAACCCTTCCCCTTTTCCACAACCTCAAAGGCACTTTCCGGAGACATCGTTCTCATACAGCACAGAATGATATTCCCTTTAATATCGTATTGTTCTTCCGCTTCTTTCATTCCCTCAATGACACTTCCAATGATCTCTTCGACCGATAATCCTTTCCGTGTATGAAGCAGCGGGGCGAACCGTACCTCCATATATTTCACGTTTTCCCCCGCTGCATCTTCATAAAGCTCAAAGGTGATTCTCTTTAGATTTTCTTTCGACTGCATCACGTCATTAGGGATCGAGAATTTCTCCAAGTATTCATCCAATGATTCGCAATCCAACGGGGCAATGAGTTCCCCTCTCATCTCTCCTCTATCAAAGGAAGGAATATCGATACCGTCCTTCTTTGCTAAATCAATAATCGTCTCAGGTCTGACACTCCCATCCAGATGGCAGTGCAGTTCAATCTTTGGCATTGTAGAATAATTCATGTTGTACCTCCTCAATTTTCAATAAAAAAAAATCCTGATTACGAAGAAAATACAAGTGAAAGTATCTTCTTCGTAATCAGGATTTTTCGGTTCCTGGTAGAGACCTCCAAACCATATTATTGGAGTTATACGAATGTGAAAAACGTATTCGGTTTTTTATAAAGATAATAAAATTCCGGTTGAATGTCAAGGGAAGCGCGGGGACGGTTCCCACCCCACTTTCCTGATGAACCAAGGGTGGAATAGCCCTACTTAACGGGCAAGGATACGTGGCAAATCAGCCACATTACTTCACGGATCTCTTTGATATCCCTGCTATCAGCCCAATTCCCGTGCTTGGCCCCTCCCCCACCCCAGACGTTCCCACTCCACTGCTCACCATCCATTATGTTAAAATATATTTGGAAACCACATTGAAAGGAGAGGCGTTACGTACCATGATCGATCAAGGCAGACAAACGTATACGAAAGCAATCTGTGATAAAGTATTGAGCCAAAAGCAAGAGCTGATTGTTCAAAAGGATAATCTACGGTCAAGCGAGTACCGCAACTTAGAATCGAAGCTTCATAGCTGGCGTGAGGATATCATCGACATTTATGCGAAATCGTTTGAGAGTGGCCTGGACACGGCCTTCGGACAGTTACAGGAGTGGGGATCGGAAGCTGTCGATACACTCGTTAACTTCAATCTTCCTTTGGAAGTCGCCCTGGATGAAGTGAGGGATTACCGGAATTTAATCGGGCAAATCATTAAAGAGGAAGCTTCAAAATTCGAAATGTCATTTGATCAATTTTATAACCTGATCTCTGAATTTGATGCAGTGGTGGACAGGGCCGTGCATTGGCTGACACTGTCGTATTCTAGAAGATTTTATACACGGATCAATGCGGCAGAAGCGACAGCCTTGGAGTTATCCATCCCGGTGATCAAAATAACGAAGCAAGTGGGAGTTCTCCCTTTAATCGGTGACATTGACACAGAAAGAGCTCAGGAACTGATGGATAAAGCACTTTCAAAAGGGAACGAATTATCTCTTGAGTACATGGTGATTGACCTATCCGGCGTTCCGATCATCGATACGATGGTGGCAGACCGCATCTTCAAGGTAGTGGATGCCTTATCCCTGATCGGAATCGAAACCACCCTATCCGGAATTAGACCAGAGATCGCCCAGACGATGACCAACCTCGGAATCGATTCTTCCAACATCGCCGTAACCTCCAGCCTTCATACGGCATTGGAGAAATTTTTAGAAGCATAGGGCGGTTCTCATGCTCCCATATCGGCAACTTAAACAAGCCACGGGATCTGTCCACATGGCTTGTTTAGCACGTTTTAACGTGTAGGGTTCTGCAACACCATATCGATGTGGGGGATCCCATCATCCAGATAGGTTTCCGTTATCGCCCTGAATCCAAATGACCCATAGAACTCCCGCAAATATTCCTGAGCCTGGATCTTCACCGTTTCTTCCCCCCACTCATCATGGATGAAACTCAATCCTCTTTTAACCAGCTCGCTTGCAAACCCTTTCCCGCGATAGGTTTCCTTCACGAGAACTCTCCCAATGGACGGTTCATTATAAGAAATACCAGCAGGCAAGAGTCTCGCATAAGCGACCACCTCACCGCTTTCTTCTTTATAAAGATGATGGGCGTGCAGATCCTTCCCATCGACTTCGAGATACGGACACTCCTGTTCCACTACAAAGACCTGGGTCCTTACTTGTAAAATTTCGTATAGTTCATGGGTTGATAGTTCATTAAAGCTTTTCACCTTCCAGCTCATGGTATAGGACACCTCTACTATCTATATTGTTAGTATTTAAAAGAGCACAGGGACCTTGGCCAGTTTTCCTAAAACGGGCAAGAAAGTCGCCTGTCTCCGTGGCTTATTGACATAGATGATAAGATTCAATGAGATTATTATAGCAGTTTTGAAGGAAGCACAGGGACGGTTCCCGTGCTTCCTAGTTAGTCAAAAACAAAGCAGCAGAACCGTCCCCATGCTTCCCTATTCATTGGTCAGTTTCAAATTCCCTGTGTTTTGAATTTCTACTTTGATGATAAATGATGCATTCAATTCAGGGTAATACTTTGAACGCCAGTCTTTTAAGTTTTGGCGGGGTATTTCTTTTCGAAACAGTTGACCCAGTCCCCAAATATCGGCTTCGGATTTTTGTAGTTTGGTGACCATCTGTTCAAACCTGTTCGTCACAATTTTTTCGAAATCCTCTTTTATTGCTTTTTCTGAAGGGTTCCCTTTTGTTTCTAATACCATGATAACAAAGTTCATGTTGGTTACTAAAGATGGCCGATCATGAATGAAGGTACTCTTATGAGACATTGAGTCGTCAAGAATTAATACACTTCCTACATTGGTTACTTCTACTTTCCCTTGAGTGCTTTCCCCATTAAATGCATTATATAATAACGTTTCATCGGGACTGATTTCTTCTACCATTCTTCCGTTTTTGATTACCCCCGCCCCTTTGTACTCTACCAGGGTAGTCTCTCCACGTCGAAGAAGAGGTACGGCAACATCTCTTGTATAGGAATGGATACTCCTGTAGATTTGCCACACCCTTGTTAAAGCAATCTCCGGATCCCATCCAGCATTTTTCTCAAAAAAACCGAAGAGACTGGTGCCACTGGGAGGAGTATCCTTTTCCATGCTGGCAAAGAAATCCCCTATATTGTCATCACATATGGCAACGAGTGCTTTGGCAGAGATATCTCTTGATCTCATAATTCCAGAAATCAGATCTTCTACCCCTTCTTCCGCTAATCTTCTCTCCAATACAATAACCTTTACATGTAATAAATCGACATCTTGTTCTATGTTGGTACTTATCTTCTCCACTGCTTCATTGATTGTTTCACCATACCCGATCACCACCCGGGTCATAATCGTGCCATTTTGAGGTTCTGGGATTTGCAAGTAGACTTTATATTTTTCCATCTCTTTCGAAACTCCCAACACAACTGGCATGACCCGATGGTTAATATCCCTGTTATCCCAGCATCCGCTTAATAATACAACGGTTAACAAGAGGGAAATCCCCTTCCTTACGTTCTTCTTGCTCACACATTCTCCCCCTTTCTTTCATTCACACCAAGGAAATAGATTGAGGTTGGGACACCAAGTATGACGATGAATCGTATGATCGTATTCCATTTGAACAGCATCTCCACACCTTCCCAATTATCAATCCATAAGCACACCAAATAGATAAATATAGATAGTCCAATAATAAGCAATGACGACTTGGCACTTGGCCATAGACACATGCGAATGATTCTCTCAAGCATCCATAATACTAATGAAATGTACAGGAGGGTGAAAATGACAACGCTAAGTAAGAAGAACACCGTTAACCTATCAAACATAATCCAGGTCAAATGAATAGCGTCTACCGTCATGACAAACGGAAATATGAAATGGGAAGTCGTTGCTTGTCCGAAAGTAAGAACAGGTACATAAACAGATAACAGGAAGATTGGTATAAGAACAATTCCTGTCCACATAATCTTTCTTCCTTTGAACGGAACCAATGGGTGAATAAAGCCCAGAAACAGAAAAGAGCCACCAATGGCAAAGTAGCTTTTTAAATAAGAAGCTTTGGTTAAGAAGGAGAAATCATGGGGAAATAGGGGATAGATATAGCGCCAATCCACATTTTGAAAAGAGGAAATCATAATAAAACAAAGGATAGGAAACAATAGCAGGAAAATTAAGTAGCCGGTTCTGATTATCCCTTCAATCCCCTTAAGTGCTAAGTAGCATGCAACCGTCATGATAAGAGCCATAATAGCCCATAGAGGTGTTTTTGAAAGGAATACGATGGAAACAATCTCGGAATAGGCTCGCACAGAAATGATGTTTGCCATTAGAAAGTAAATAAAGGTTGGCGCAAGAAAAATAAATGTGAGAACCTTCCCTTTGTCCTTGTAAATGGTAATGATGTCTTTGTCAGGAAAACGACTGATCCCCTTCAACAATAAATAGAGTAAGATGAAATGGATAGTGACTCCAATCATAATCGGAATCCAGTGTCCTTGAGTTGTACTCATTATAATATTGGCCGGATACAAGAAAAGGATGAGTCCCACATGAGTTAATATGTACAATATACTGACATACAGGCTTCTATCCACTATTATTTTCTCCTTTCATCGTAATATAAGGCATCCCTAACGTGTTAAAACCGGCTAGATAGGCAGAAACAAAAAATATGCCTGCAAATAATCCAAATACACCAAATATGGCGGAAAGTATCAATAGGAGATACTTAAAGATTCGAATGAATAGGGAATTGGCGAAACCAATGATGGTCGAATTGGCGATCGTTGTCGCAGCTAAAATGATGATTAGCAGATTACTGACTAATCTTGCCTCTACAACCGCCTGTCCCAAGATGATCCCTCCTACCATGGTAATCGTTGGGCCAACGCTTTTTGGAAGTCTTAAACTCGCCTCCAATATTAACTCCAGAATAAGGAGCATTAACATCGTTTCTATAAACGCAGGATATGGTACCCCTTCTCGAGACTGGGCAACAGATAATGCTAATTCTATTCTGAGCATTTCCGGATTCACTGAAACCAATGCTACATATAATCCAGGAAGAATCACGGCAATAAGAGCTCCCGTTATTCTAAGCAGTCTCATGGCGAACATGATCGGATATGAATAGTTTCGGTCATTCTCCAGAAAAAACAGATCTGAAAATACATTGGGAAGGATTAGAGCGAATGGGAATCTGTCTAAAAGTAATACAATCTTCCCTCTTTCCAGGCTTCTATAAACCTCTAAAGGAATTTCAGTCGTTTTAAAACTCGAGATCACATTTCTTTTTGGAAATCCCAGCATGTTCGAGATATCTTGTAAGTTGTTTAACTCTAAGTGCTTATTTCTTTCCATTCTGGAAATGATTTCATCCTTCAGCTTCGCATTGACTTTATCCGTACGAAATAGGAGCGAAACGTTCTTCTTTTGCTCCTTACCAAATGAATAGGCCGTCACATTCAAATTAACGGAATTAATCTCTTTGCGGATCACGCCGATATTCGTGGTCAGATCCTCAGTGAAAGCAAGTAAAGGACCTTGTAGAATATTGTCATTCGTAGGTGGCTCGATTCCCCGGCTCAATTCCCTGCCGACCGTGTCAACAAAAGGAATCACAGCATTTTGACTCTTTATATAAATAAGCAGTTTGCCTTCTACTATTGTTTGAATAAGATCGCTTTGCTCTTTCTTCTCTTCAATTTGATGTAAAAACTCCCCTTCACCACTCAGATGAAAATGTTTCTCGAGAGCCTGTATCGTTTTGGGCATATCGATGAGGCTATCCAGACCAAGCAATACAAAGTGTTTATGATCAATGATTTGCTCCAGCATGAAAAAGTCATCGTTACTACCAAGCACATCCTTGATTTCCTTTAAAATAGAATCCATATAAGGGAAGCTCCTCTAAATACATCATTAAAAACAACTTATCCATATCGTGGATATTTTATTCAGGAAGCGCGGGGACGGTTCTGTTGCTTCCTTCCACACAAAAACGGTGACCGGGAAATCCGGTCACCGCTTTTCATCGTACTCATATAGAATCAAATCTACTTTTATAATGTACCTCACTCCATAGATATTTTTTTCGTGGCAACATTTTGTTGAAATGCCTGATCATGCTCCACCATAAGCATGGTTGGGTTGAAGCTATGGATAAGCTCTTCAATCTGCATGCGTGAATAAATATCAATAAAGTTTAATGGCTCATCCCAAATGTACAAATGGGCTTTCTCACATAAGCTTTTCGCTATAAGCAATTTTTTCTTTTGTCCACCAGAATAATGAGAAATGTCCTTTTCAAACTGAATCCGGTCAAAGTCCATCTTCCGTAGAATGGATTTAAACAACGTCTCATCAATCAGGTGCTCGTCAATAAAGTCAGATAACATGCCTTTCAAATGAGAAGTGTCTTGATGTACATACGATATAACAAGAGCCGAACTTACCTTCATTGTCCCTCTGTACTGAAGGGGCTCTCCTAAGATCAGTTTCAAAATACTACTTTTCCCACTTCCATTCTTCCCATCAAGGATGACGCGATCTCCTTGTTCCAGGTTAAAGCTGATCGGTTTATTCACGATTTTACCATCGTACATAACGGACACATCCGTCAGACTCACCAATTCTTTCGAATGAAGTTCCAATGGCTCTATTTTTAATGCCTCTGTTTTTTCTACATTTTTCAGCAAATTTGATTTTTCCTCAATGGCTTTTTGCTGTCTTGTTTCGAGGTTTTTAGATCGTTTCATCATCTTCGCTGCTTTATGACCTACAAAACCCTTGTCCAATTTAGAACCAGAATTCGTGGTTCCTCTTTTGGACGCTTCCACGTGATTTGACCAACCCGCTGACCGTTTCGAAGACTGTTGTAGCCGCCCGATGTCTTTCTGCAGGCGTTCGTTTGTGGCTTCTTCATGTTCCTGTTGTCTATCAAAATTCAGCTTCCAGGAAGAATAATTTCCACTTTGAACTTCTATATTTGTTTTATTGATAGACAAAATGTGATCAACGCACCCGTCCACAAAATGCCTATCATGTGAAATTAAGATAAATCCTTTTTTCTTGCTTAAATAGTCTGCAACCATCTTTCGGGCATTCGTATCTAAATGATTGGTTGGCTCATCGATTAACAGAAATTGACCTTCATTTAAGAAAAGTGCAGCAAGCAACACCTTCGTTTGTTCCCCATTGGATAACGTCTCAAATGGACGGTACATTACCTCGGCGTCGACATGTAAATACGAAATCTCCCGAAGGAACTGCCAGTCTTCTGCTTGAGGGCATATGCTTTCTAAAATTTCATGAGTGTATTTGCTTTTATCGGCTACCGGATAAGGAAAATAATTAAATTCAACCGAAGAATTGATTTTCCCGCTATACTCATAATTTCCTAATAACAAATGAAAAAATGTGGTCTTCCCTCTTCCATTTCGTCCGATAAACCCAAGCTTCCAATCTGTATCTATTTGAAAGTTTACATTTTCGAATATAGGATCAAAACTGCTTGGATAAGAAAAAGTCAGGTTTTGCACTTGAATCATTGACATCATAATTCCTCCTTTGTATATTGCATGTTCCTGATATACAAAGTCGACTTATCCATCGATTCTATTTTACTCCGTATAAGTTTGATGGACAGGAACGACTTATACGGAGTGGATCATGCACAACACTTGTGTCGGTACTCATCTCATCTCTCCTTTACCAATTAGAGTGTGGATAGAATGATGAAAAGTATACTTCGCATCAATGAGAGAATAAAAAAATCCCCCCATAGTTATTGGAAGGATTGTCATACACTCATATTGGATACGTCTTTCATGGGATGGAAATGATCTCCATAACCAATAAGACATAAACAAGTTTATAAAAATGAACAGACTAATCCTATACTTACATGTTCGAACTTTTATTCGATTCACACAAAATATAGATTAGTTAATCATTGTTCATTCATCAGCTCTCTCGTATTGATTTAAAGTATCATCATCTATCCACGTCTCAGAGAAAAATGAAACATTCATTTTTCGAACTTAAGTATATCACGAATGTTCCCTGCCTGGGAAGCACGGGGACGGTTCTCGTGCTTCCTTTTCACTTATCCAACGTAACACCCCACTCAGGACCTAAGGGGACAGGCACCTTGGCACCCATTTAAAAGGAAAAAGCATCGAAAACCAGTTTACAATAAAAAAAGAGCTTCACACCCAGAATAATGGGGTGAAGCTCTTTTTTATCCCTGCAGCAAATCCTTCCGAATCGGCGAAAACATATCCAAGATCACGCACTCCTCGAGCACCTTCACCCGATGCTGGATGCTCGAAGGAATATATTGCGTATCCCCTTGCTTCAGGATTCGTTTTTCTCCATCGACTTCGAATTCTACTTGTCCTTTTTCAATAAAGCTCAATTGCTCTTCCGGATGCTGATCGATATCACCGACGAATCCTTCCGAGAGCTCCACCTTCACGAGCATCATGGAACCTTCACTGCTTAACACTTCTCTTTTTACCATTGCGATCGACTCTCCTTTTTCCATCTAGCTGATTCCTCAGAATAGGCTTGGGTTTATTAATTTCGGAAGATAAAATGCCACTTCCGGTAAAAATGCGACGAATAATAACACGACGAGGACAATCAAGATATACGGCATGACAGCAGAGAAGGATTTCTCGATGCTGAGCTTACCGATCTTCGCTGCCAACAGGAGACATAACCCGTAAGGTGGGGTGACGAGTCCGATGGCGAGCGTCATGACCACGATCAGTCCAAGATGCACTGGCTCCATTCCGAATAGATTGGCTGTCGGCAGGATGACCGGTACGAATAAGATCATGGCCGGGATTGCGTCCATGAACGTACCGACGAACAGGAAGAATGCAATGATGATCAAGATGACCGTCCCCATGCTTCCCGATTTATGTACTCATAAACAAGATCCATTGGGATAAACTATTTTAGACCAATGACAGGAGGTATTTAAATGGAATTTAGTAATCACCACCCTAAGATAAGTGCATCAGAACTCGCAAACCTTTGGACACAATATGTGAATGATAGCTTAGCACGCTGTATGTTTCGTTATTTCCTTCATCATGTTCAAGATACAGATATTATTCAGGTTCTTGAATATGCCTTTGAGCTAACGGAAAGACACCTTCAAAAGGTTGAAGAATTTTTAACAATAGAAGGGTATCCAATACCAAAAGGATTTACAGATGAAGATGTTACCGTAGATGCACCCCCATTATTTACAGACAGCTATATCATTGTTTATCTACATATCATGGCGATTCACGGGCTCACTAGATATGCAGGTGCAATTGGCAATGTCACTCGGGAAGATCAGAGGAACTATTTTATTGGAGTTATCAAGGAAACGTTGGAATTGTATGATAGGTCTACTAAAGTCCTTACACATAAAGGTATTATTAGCAAACCACCTAGTTTGAACAATCACCAAAAAGTTGAGTTTATAAAGAAACAAAATTTCTTAACAGGTTGGCTTGGAAAACGCAGACCGATAAATGCAGTAGAAATAAGCGGCACCTATCTGAATTTGCAGAAAACAATGGTGAAGACAGTCCTTGAATTAGGCTTCAGTCAAGTTGCTAAATCTAAAGAAGTCAGGAATTACATGGAACGGGCCAGGCAGCTCTGTAACGATCACTTTAAAGTACTATCTTCTATGTTAATTGAAGATAATTTACACATCCCCAGGACATATGAGACGGAGGTGACTGATTCAACCACTCCTCCTTTTTCAGACAAGCTTATGTTGTTTCATGTAACTACTCTACTCTCTTCTGCCATTGGTTATTACGGTGAAGCAATGTCGATAAGCCAACGAAGGGATTTAGCGGTGAGTTATGCTAAAATGATTGCAGAAATTGGACTGTTAGGTGAAGACGGCATGAATCTACTAATAGAAAATGAGTGGATGGAACAGCCTCCTCTGGCAACAGATCATAAAGCCTTGGCAAAAAATAAATGATGTAGAGTGATGGAAAAAAAAGATAAAATCATTGAGAGTATAGTATGGAGTATCGCCCTGCCTGGATTTTCTCAATTATTAAATGGCCGGCTTATAAAAGGAATTCTCTTTGTGGGTTTGGAGATTATGGTAAACGTCATGGCAAACTTTAATGAAATGATCCGCTTGAGTTTCATTGGAAATATAGAGGATGTCGTCTCACATACAAATTATCAGTGGCTTATGTTTTATCCTTGTTTATACTTCTTCGCGATGTGGGATGCCTTTAAGGACGCAGGTGGCGGGGAAGAACCTTATTCCTATCTTCCATTCGTCAGTTCCGCATTCCTTGTGACAGTAGGAATTATGTATTCAGCACAAGCCAAAATCTTCGGAATAGTATTGGGGTCGGTGTGGTTTCCCATGTTATGTGTCATTCCTGGATTGATAATTGGATTTTCTTTAAAAATAATATTAAACAAAAAGCATAGATAGATTGAGCGGAAGCATAGGGACGGTTCTTGTGCTTCCTATTAGGACAACGAAAAGCAGGTGAACAGAAAAACCTTACTCAATAATTAATCAACTAACAATATCATAACCTTCGCCACTCAACAATTTCCAATCCCCACCAAAAACGCCCCCCAGTATTAATGTATTCATACTTATCCTCCATTCATTTTAATCGCTTCCAATAGTTCCAGTCATACAATAGAACGTTTTTCATTCTTAAAAGGATACGGGTATACGTTTCATCAAATTTTGTACCTTTACAAAAACTCTATTCTCAAAAAGTGAACTTACACCGACGTGACTGGTCTTAATAAAGAAGTAAATTCACTCAAAAGCCCTCTTCTACCATTTTATTACTATGAATTGTGCGGTAGTACAAGCAATCTACCATATTATGCATAAAATGAAATATCAAAACAGAAAGGAGGAAAAAACCTTGGGTATTTATTTAGACGGAAGGACCTCACAAAATGCTAGCTTAGCGAATAGCATCACCACTCCAATCCTTGTCGGGAGTGAAGAATTATTTGGGATTATTGGACTTGATGTAACCAAAGCCACAGTGGGGCAGATCCGAGTACAATTTAATGGGACTGTTGCAGTGCAATTACCTCTTGTACCTCTTGCAACCAGTATTAATATTCGAATTGTTCGTGGAACAGAGCAAACGGGATTCACTACGGTTTATTCAGCAGAAGAAGCATTAGAGTTATCCATTCTTGGCCCTCAACTCATTACCTTTTCTGGGGCAGACTTCAACCCACCAAAGCCTGTTAGTGGACCACTGGTCTACTCTGCATTGATTAGCGCTACGGCCGTTGGAACTGTCAGAAGGGGCCCTGAAAGTTTTAGTGCCATTGCTACAGCTGGTTAATAAGCTACAATGATTTGAGGCTTTGAAATTGCCCCCTACCTTTAAGTAGAGGGCATTTGTTTAGATTATCTTTTTTTTATCATCAAGAAGTTAAATTGCAGAACAGCGGCAAAGATTGCGATTACCTGCGATTACCATGGAGGCAAATACAGGGACCATTCCGAATATAGCAGCCCATGGTGCATTGTCCAGATCAGCTAGAAGAAAAACAAATGGCTCATTTACCACATATAAAGAGTGGCAGAAGGTAACTGTTCACCTGATCCGCCATCAGACCATTATAAGATCCAAGCCAACGCACTCATCACCATATAAGCAAAATTCTACATAGATCACTATTTTGAAAGAAATAATAAAAAGAAGATCCAAATCATTGCTCTTCCTGTCATGGGTAATTCATGTCATCTTCAATTAAGCCACCCCTTCACCCTCGCAATCTTCACGGCATCGAGACGGTTTTTCGCTTCTACTTTCTGGATGATTTCTGAAATGTAATTTCGTATGGTCGGAGGAGAGAGAAATAAGAGTTTACTCATTTCGTTTACGGAGTAGCCTTCTTCAAGATGGGTGAGGATGTTTTGTTCCCTTTTCGTAAGCGGATTCAATTCTTCGAACATAGAATGGGAGAGTTGCGGACTGAATACTTTTTGACCTGTCAGAATGGTTCGTAAATGCACAGCCAATTGGGAAACGGGGGAATCCTTCAGGAGATAGCCATAGACTCCCGCCTGGATGGCGCGCTGCAAGTAGCCGCTTCGTGCGAAGGTTGTCACGATCACAATGCGGCAGGGGTGCGCCTCATCTTTCAATGTCTCCGCTACTTCAAGGCCGCTTACGATGGGCATTTCTATATCCAGGATGGCGATGTCGGGTGAAGTCTGGTGGATGAGAAGCAAGGCTTCTTCACCATTTTCCGCTTCGCCCACCAGTTCAATATCCGGTTCTAAGGACAAGAGCTTCCCAATCGCCCCTCTCACCATCCCTTGATCTTCTGCGATGATGATTCTCATACTCTCACCTCTTTTCACTTATTGGCTTCTCAATTTTTGGTACTGAAATGGTTATGTTCATTCCTCTACCGGCATTAGATGTCCATTCTAACGTCCCTTCAATCATGCGGAGCCGCTCTTTCATCCCCATCAAACCGCTCCCATCATGAGTTCTATTCGCACTCTCCATGCCTACTCCATCATCTTCAATCTCCAGGATGAAAGAACCGCTATTTTCATAAATGGTCATCCAACAATTTTCAGCTTGACTGTGCCTCACGATATTTGTCACACATTCCCGAAGGCACAAACCGAGTATTTTGCCATTCACGAGGGGTATTTTCTCCAAATCCAACGAATTCAGATGTGCATCTATACCTGCTGATTGAAGGAATTGCGATGCCTGAACCACTTCTTCTGATAGTCTGACAGACTGCATGTCACTGACCAATTTCCGCACTTGCATCAAAGTATTCCGGGAAATGTCCTGCAGCTCGCGGACCTCCTGAATCGCCTCATCAGGATTTCGCCGGACGAGCTGTTCCACCAGCTCCCCCTTCAACGTTAAAAGGGACAAAGTATGTCCGAGCGTATCATGTAGGTCTCTCGCAATCCGTTCTCTTTCCTCGATTTTGATAAGGCGGGCTATTTCTTCATTCGCACCGAAAAGCTCTGATTTGATTTGATTTGAAATCTGTTGATTACGGAGGAAATACGGCAACCCAATGAGAAGAATGAGGATCGGTATCCAGGACAAATCCTGTGTTCCTAAGTCCAATTCCACATGATACCATACAGACGCGATATACAAGGCGACCATCGATCCAGTATAGACCGTGATCCTTCTAAACGAAGGAAGGAATCCGGTCACAATAGCAGGGTACAGACCGAACCAGATATTCCATGGATTAAAGAGGACGATCAATCCCATCACACACATATGCTGCATCGCAATGCCTGGTTCACGATATTTCACGTGTGACGTACTTCCCCAAAAGGCAAGGGCAAGCAACAGAAAAAGAACATACCCATACCACTTATCTCCAAAAGGCAGGAGCAGCATATAGAAAGAAGGAATGATGAGCAGCCTCCACCAAGGAAACTTTGCGATTGTCGGCATCTGTCATCCCCCTCCCTCTACAAATCTCAAGATTTTGTTCTTCTGACCGTCCGATCCATCCAGCCCGGAAGCCATGCAATGGAAAGAGTCGCCACAAATCCATGTAACGTATTCGCTACACCTGCGATACCCGGCTCTGCAGGGAACGCCCAATCAAATAGGGAAAGGGCCAATGCCACCCCAATCGTGATGAACGCATACACCCATCGCGGTCTCGTACTATGCTTCTTTAACTTCGCATAAATTAAGGCCCCGATCATATTCACGGCAATCGACACCAAGAAAATCGACACCGGCGTTATCTTCTCAAATGTAACGTCTAACACAAAGCATAGCAAGTAATACACCACGATTGCGGCCACCCCGGAAATCGCCCCCACCATACATCCAACCTTTACACTATTCTTCATACATGCACCTACTCTCATTAACTGAAAATCTGCTTACATCGTAGCATGTGGGAATAGGTGGAAATAGTGATAAATATCATTTGTTTGGAAGCGTGGGGACGGTTCTCCTGCTTCCGTTCCCTTCCTTTCCTCCCCCAAAAAAAGAAAGGAACCAAGAAGCAGTCCCTTTCTAAATAAAATCACTCAACAATAACCAATAGCAAGGATTTAGCGGCAGATTAGGCGGTACTGGAATAACGGTTGTATTGTATCCCACGATAAAACTTGCCGGATTTGTGGCAGATGCCCATCCTGCGGTGAACGATTCATTGACGATGGTATTATCAGTGCTGAAGATGTCTGTCGTTCCTATATAGCTCGTATCAATGCCAGAGAGTCCTTTTCCAGCCGTATTTTGAACCGTATTACCATAAAAAGCGATAAATTTAAAAATATTAAAATTGGCAACATTAAATAAAACAGGGACATTCCCTTCGCTAATCGTCGTATTATCGATGATATACAAACCAAAATTGGCACCTGTGAATTCTTCCATGAGAAGAAGATGGCGCAGCGTAAAAGGAGAGGTTAATTGTGTATTATTTCTTACGACTAAATCTCCCTTCAGCGTACCAGAACTGGCTGCTACATTCGTGATGATGATGAAGCTGCACCTGACTGGCCCTGAATCCGAGACAAACGTATTGGTGTCAATGATACTCTGCCCTGAAGTAGACGAAATACTAATATACCGATAGTTATTGTTTGCCGCTGCCCCAGTGGCATAATTAAAGTCGCAATTGGTAATTTGGAATTCAGTGGCGATCAGTGATACACCGAATTCGCATACAGTGATCTCACAATTATCCACATAAATGCCAGTGGCTGATAAATTCCCCACTCGAATGACCGATTCAGTAGATGCGATGGATGGGAAATTTTGAACGAGGGTCATGTTCTGGAAAACAACATTTGATACCGTGACATTGAACAAGAACGTGACAGCATTATTCGACGTAATGACCGTCGTTGCCCCCTTCCCTTGCCCTTCTATTGTGACCGACTTGTTTACAATCAAGCTGGCGTTAATGATAAAGGTTTCGGCATCGAGTAATAACCTGTCCCCGTTTCCTGCCGCAGTCAAAGCAGCCTGAATCGTCGTAAAGGTCCGAGTGGAGCCTACAAGCAGGGTATTTCCTGTTGGAGAAGGGACCGTCCTTGTGGTCGGGGGAACAGGTTGTTGTTCCTTGTAATAAAGATTCCCCGTGGAGAGATCAATGTAAAGATCTCCATCATTGCCGATGTCACAGGTTGGCGATCCCACCCCTGTCAAAACGGGAGTGCCGGCTGGTCCCTGTGGTCCCTCAGGTCCTTGAGGTCCAGCCGGTCCCTGTGGCCCAGCCGGTCCCGGTGGTCCTGCTGGTCCTTGGGGTCCCGGTGGTCCTGGTGGTCCCGGTGGTCCCGGTGGCCCTGGCGGAGGTGGGTAAAAGTCACACCCCTTAGGCGGTAGTATATTTTTAAGATCACACTGAATTCGCTTGTTATTAAACATTTTTTCACCCCTATAAACAATCTTTAATGTAATTGTATGTTGAATTTTCACCAATGCTTGGACTAAAAGACCAGTAATCTACCAGAGGGGCACTTGCAGTGAACGAATGACAGCTTCCATTCGACTACATCCACAAAAAAAAAAGAGCAGAAATAATTCCACTCTTCTCTCCTATATGATAATCTGTAATATTTAATCGTATAAGGACATGATCAGTGCTCATACTATGACTCCAACAAAATCTCCTTTCATGACTGGTTTGAAATCGGCAAGGTAAAAAATCGAGCCATATAGCATTCTGCGGTATGATTATGAAGCTCAAGATAGTGGGATTATTCTATTGCCTGAGCGTGTGGTGTTTACGAAGGATCATATTGATGAGTATGATTTTTAATACAGGTACGTATCTTAATTGGATTAAGAAAAGGTTTGATAGTTTTTGCCTACTGGCACTCTATCAAACCTTTTTATAATCATTGTATCTTTACCTTTCAACTTTAAACAACACAAAATGATTAAATTGTCATGCCCCTAAAACGGCCCCCAGTCCATCATAACCCCAATGGTTAGAAAAATAGAACCAAGCACAATCCATATCAACAACAAAGGCATCATAAAGCGAATCCACTTAGTCCAGGAGATTCCGGCTATCGCCAGATTTGCCATAAGGATTCCAGAGGTTGGTGTAATCGTATTCGTGAATCCGTCACCCATTTTGTAAGCTTGAACGGCTACTTGGCGGGGGATTTCCATTAAGTCTGCAAGAGGTGTCATAATCGGCATGACGATCACAGCTTGGCCACTCCCTGAGGAAACGAGAATATTAAAGATTAAATTGGCTACGAACATGACCAATGCTCCCATTACGCTTGTGAAAGGGGTCATCATGGTGGCCATCCCTTCAACGACGGTATCAAGAATCCTTCCGTCTTCCAGGATGACAACGATGGAGCGGGCCATCCCGATAATCAATGCCCCGTATACTAATCCTTTCGCACCCTCAAAGAATTCAGATACGAGTTTATTTGGAGTCATTTTCGTAAGAATGGCTGTACCGGCTGCAATAATCAGGAAGATGGCTGCCATTTCATTTAATGACCATTTATACTGAAACACACCGAAAACATAAATGCCAATTCCTACAACCAACCATGCCAGGACAAGTTTATGAAGTACCGTTATTTCCTGCTTCTCCGAAACTTCTTCCTGTTCATCAATTTTCGGAAATGGCTTCTTCCCTAACACACTTTTGGAAGGATCATTTTTAATTCTCTTAGCGTACCAAGCCACATACGTTACTGTTGAAATCAAGATAGCAAGGTAAATGACAATTCGATAGCCGATACCAGAAAACAATGGAAGCTGGGCAATTTGTTGAGCTGTTCCTGTAGTCAGAGGATCTAAGAAAGCAGTGTTGAAACCTGCATATGCTCCTAAATAGATAATGGCCACCCCGACAATGGCATCAAGCTTCATGGAACGGGCAAGGATGATTCCAATGGGTATGAACGCAATAACTGCATTAACGATGATACCGAGCGCTCCAAAGACAGAGAATAATATACTGACACCCGCAATCAATAGTAATTCTTTATTCCTCGTCTTCTCAATGGTTTTAAAAATAAGGGCATCAATCGCTCCAGTTGATTCGATGACAGCGAAGGCTCCTCCAATGATCAGTACCAAGAAAATCAGCGGCGCAGAGCTGATCATCCCTTCTTGAATGGCCAAGAATACATCCATCAAGGTAGCAGGAGATGAATCCACTTTCTGATAACTATCCGGAACTACCATCGTAATGCCGTCCACTTCTTCTCTCGCGAACTCTCCAGCAGGGATTATGTAAGTCATGATTGCAATCAATACGAGGATCCCGAACAAGATAACATAAGCATCCGGGATTCCCCACTTCCGTTTCTTCTCTTTTGACGTGACTGTTTGAACTTCCATCGTTTTCTGCCTCCTTCTTTTTAATCTTCTGAATATTCTGTTGACTATCACCATAATAAATCATACAATTTAATTTAACAACAATAAATTAAATACTTTATTTTAATGGAGATATGATGATGGCTTATTTAGAAAACACTCAGAAAAACTATCACCACTTAACGAAAGGTCTTAAAAAGGTGGCAGAATCTTTACGTACAAATCCTGTTCTGTTCGCCACCCATCCTGCGAAAAAAACAGCGGAAATCATTGATGTTAGTGAAACAATGGTCATCCGCTTTTGCAAAGCAATTGGATACGCAGGATATGGGGAATTGCAAAAGGATGTCCAACAAAGTCTTTTATCATTAAAACCGCCCAAAAGGGAAAACGGACACGATCAAGTAAATTCATTTGAACGGATCATGCAATCGGATGAAGAAAACATCCATAACGCCTCTCTCAACATAGATTGGGAAGTTGCCAGACAAATTGTCGATTGTCTCGTTCAATCCAAGTCCACCAGCATAGTCGGCTATTACCACTCTTTTTCCTATGCGCACTGGTTCTATTTCCTTCTGCATCATTTAATAGATAACACATCACTTTACCGACCGGAAACGGATATTGGCTTCACGAATAAAGGAAGCGAACATACGGTGATCATCTTTTCTTACTACCGGTATGCCTTAGAAGGGATTCGACTTGCAAAGGAGGCAAAAGAAAAAGGGAATACGATCGTCATCATCACCGATTCCAAGCTCTCCCCCATAGTTGAATATGGTGATTATGTCCTCACTATTCATTCGGCAAAGAAATCAATACTTGAGAAAGGCCCCATCACGTTTTCAGTGTTAAACGCATTGCTTCTGCACATTGCTCAGAAGACAGGAAAAATGGACTTTGTCAATCCAGCCAACACCTATTATATAAAGTGAGAGGAGAAAGCATAATGAAAGCACCATTTAAAGAGAAGATCCAGAATACCTTTGATTACCTGCATACACATCCTGAAATAAGCTGGGAGGAAACGAATACCACCATCTATATCCAAAACACCCTTAAAAAAGCCGGTTGCCGCGTACAAACATTCGAAGACTGTACCGGGGTAATCGGGGATTATGGAAACTTTAGTGGAAACGTTCCGATCATTGGCATCAGGGCAGATATCGATGCCCTATGGCAGAAGGTCGACGGCGAGCTGCAGGCCAATCACTCCTGCGGACATGACGCCCATATGACCATGGTACTTGGGGTCCTGTGGAACATTCAGGGGGATAAAGATTTAAAAGACAAGATTGGCATCCGCTTTATCTTTCAACCTGCTGAAGAAGTAGGGGCTGGCGCACTGAAAATGGTCGAAAAGGGAGCTGCAGATGACATCGACTACCTATACGGGATTCATCTGCGTCCGATTCAGGAGACGGTGAATGGCTTCGCTACTCCCTCGATCCTCCACGGTGCAACAGGTTCATTGGCTTTTGAAATACGAGGGGATGATGCCCATGGAGCCCGTCCTCACCTGACTCACAATGCCATTGAGATCGGGAATCACATCCTGAATGCTTTAAATACGATTCATTTAAACCCAAGCATTGCCCACTCAATCAAAGTGACGAAATTTCATGCGGGAGGAAAGAACCTGAACATCATTCCAGGCAGTGCTTCCATCGGTCTTGACCTGCGTTCCCAGACCAATGAACTCATGGAGGAACTGCATGAGAGGGTAACCGAGATCCTTCATACCACCAGTGAATTATATGGAGTGCCCATTGAAGTAACGAAGGATTACGGTATAGCTGCGGCTGAGGTAAGTGAAGACGCACAGGCTTATGCACATCAGGCCATCGTGAATGTCCTGGGTGAAGAGAAAGCAAACCCTCCACTCGTGACGCCCGGCGGGGACGACTTCCATTTTTATACCATTAAGAAACCACATCTTAAAGCCACTATGGTAGGGCTTGGCTGTGATTTACAACCCGGTCTCCATCATCCCGATATGGAGTTTGAGAAGGATTCATTGTTTAATGGCATTGAGATTTTGACTGAAATTGTGAATCTTCATTCAAGGAAGGATGGATAAGAATGAAACCTGTTTTTATTAAAGAAGTCATTCTTCATACAATCAATGTCTCTCTAAAATCACCTTTTACAACAAGCTTCGGAACCCTTCAGACAAAGGAGGTATGCCTGGTAGAAGTAATAGATGATTCCGGTATATCCGGATGGGGAGAAACCGTCACAAGCGATGAACCATATTACAATGAAGAAACCACCGAAACGGCAAGGTATATCCTGAAAGACTTCCTTATTCCTAAATTGATCAAGAAAGAAATCAGCCACCCGAAGGAAGTTCACCCTATGCTTTCCTTCGTACGCAGGAATCACATCGCCAAATCAGCAATCGAAACAGCGATTTGGGATGCCTTCAGTAAAAAGAACCATAAACCGCTATATGAACTATTGGGGGGAGAAAAGAAGCCCATTGCTGTAGGAAAAAGTATTGGCATTCAGAAGTCCCCTGAAGAATTGGTTTCAAAAGTCGCTCAATATGTAAACGAGGGCTTTCAAAAAATTAAAATTAAAATTGCCCCAGGTGCAGACTTCGACTATATCAGGAAAGTCAGAGAAGAATTCCCCGATATCAACCTAATGGCAGATGCCAACTCTGCCTATACACTAAAAGACACGAAGCATTTGAAACAACTGGATCAATTTCATTTACTCATGATTGAACAGCCACTTGCTCACGATGACATCATTGACCACAGTATTCTTCAGAAAGAATTATCAACGCCGATCTGTCTTGATGAAAGTATTCACACATATGATGACGCCAGAAAAGCAATTGAACTGGGCAGCTGTAAAATCATCAATATCAAAATCGGCCGTGTCGGTGGACTTCATGAATCCATCAGAATTCATGACTTGTGCAAAGAACACAAGATACCTGTCTGGTGTGGAGGAATGCTTGAAACCGGTGTCGGGAGGTCTCATAACCTTCACATGACTACCCTTTCAAATTTTACGATTCCCGGCGACACTGCCCCCTCCTCCCACTATTGGGAAGAAGACATTATTACGGAAGATATCGCAATGGACGAAGGGTACATAAGTATTCCTAAAGGGGATGGTATTGGTTCAGTAGTCTGCAGAACCTCCCTGAAAGAGAAACTCATTCACAGGGAATCCTTTCAAAGTGCCTACTCTGCACATCCGATTCCAGTTTAAAAGTTAGACTGTGTCCAAACCATCAAGAGCCACGAAACCCGTCCTTTTGACCGTAGTACCAATTAACAAAAAAACGAGCTCATCCAACACCAGGACGAGCTCGCTTCATTATTTAAAGAGCTTCAGTAAAAAACAAGAGACTGATACCTCCACTATTTTCCCAAAACGAAGAAAGCCGCGGTACCTTCTCCCTCTCCATCCCAGTTCACACACAATAACACCGTAGTATCATCAATTCATTTCCACTATAATAGTAGGCAGGAGGTGAGAAATATGGACAAACAAATCGTGAACATGTTATCCGATATTCAACAGAACGTTAAGGATTTAGATAGTAACATGAAAGAGTTCGATCATAAACTGAAAAAATTCGGAAATGATTTGAAAGAGGTAAAGGAAACGGTCAATAGAATTGATACATCGCAGAGAGAAGATGTCATTGCTATGTTTAAAGTAGGCAAGCAACGTTCTGTAACAGACTTTCATTATCTGAACACAAGAATCACTGATATTGATAAACGGGTTTTCACCCTTGAGAATCGAGCTGAAGGGTAATCGTCATTTCTCAATATAACTTTATGGCGATTTTCTTACACCTACTCTCCGTTCCCTCTCACCATGATCCACATTTCATTTCTTCGATTTTTCTTTTGTTAGACCATTCCATCTTCAAACAGAAAAGTGTCTGACCTACTGGGGTCTGTCATCTTCTTTTCACGACTCATTCAACCATTGTTCATTCTAGTAAACTCGTATTGTTACATGACGGTGAATAGCAATGAAATTCCAATCTACCAATATAAAAAAACCCCCACTCACTATGTAAGAAGGGATTATTCATGACCTAAAATAAATGCGAATGCCAGGGGAAAATCCCCATGGTCCAATCCCCTCACACCTTTATCTTCCGCCCTTTCCATTTCACAGAATGAAAAACATTCACCCGAACAAAAGAATAAAGGAAAATCACGGCGAAGAATAAAAAGAACAAAGGGTAAAAAGGGAAATACCACCATCTGAAATCCCCGACCCTGCGGGCAAACCATGCCGTTTGAACCGCATAGAGGATATACAATGCCCCGCTGACGATCATAGCGGCGGTTCTTTCCTCGATAATCGAAGAGATCAATGCAGACGCGGTGGTTAAACTGCCGGTAATCCAGAGGATGACCATCAACATGACCACTGGATGAGTGGACTTCGAACCAACGGCGAAACTTTTGCACCAGCCTTCGATAAGGCTACCGAAGCCTTCCGGATACATACGGAACGAAATGATCCCCTTGCCGCCAAGGCAGCGAACGGGAAGGTTCTGGTCAAGAAAGGCCTCTCCCAGTGCCAGATCATCCATGATGGCCCCTTCGATTTTTTCATGCCCTCCGGATAAGAAGTAATCGTCTCGATTGCATAGAATGCATGGACCGAACGAGCCCGCCGCTTTGAACCGTGATCCCCAGACAGTGAATAGATTCATACCCACCACGACGATGATGTTAAAGATAATGGAGAGATGCTCATACACACGCACTACTGTGTGATAGGGCTGCAAGGCAAGGATCCCCCTGGCTCCTTTTCCCTGGTAGTAATGGAGAAGATTACGTAATCCATCCACGCTGGTGAATTTGGTATCGGCATCCAGGAATAGTAACCAGGCTCCTTTTGCCTCCTTGGCACCGCGCCAACAGGCAGACGATTTTCCTGCCCCGTTATTCTCAAGGACCGTTGCACCGTAGCTTTCAGCAACAGCCACGGTTTGATCCGTTGAGTCGTCATCCACCAGCAGAATTTCAAACGATTTGAATCGCTGCTCCTGCAAGGACTTCAATAACGGAGTGATCCTGCCTTCTTCATTCCTGGCAGGGATAATGATGGACAGAAACGGCAACCCCGCTGTATTTTTGGAGGTGAATCCTGGGACCGGCAATGACCAAAACACGATGATGCCAATCGTAACCCCCAGGGCACCCAGGATGAGATTGATCACTTCTGAAGCTGCCATGTAACCTGCCTCCTTCCTCTACGGGTGACTTCACTAATGTGACAATCCCCGTTCAGGCTTTATATTAGCTGAATAATCGTACAGATTGCCTGTATCATCCTGGATCAGTTCCTGTGCGGTGATCCTCGCTGATAACAGCACGATCGGGACACCGGCGCCGGGATGTGTGCTGCTTCCGGTAAAATACAAATTCTCACAGTGGCTCGCCTTGCTCTGTGGACGTTTGTGGTTGCTTTGATCCAGCGTTGGCTGCAAGCCGAATGTGGCCCCGCGATAGGCATTGAATTTCGACTCGAAATCCAGTGGTGTCGTATACGTTTCGGTGACAATCTCATCTTCGACATTTTCAAAGCCGCGGATCTTCTTTAATTCATTTAAAATGTAGCTTCGATAATAAGAAATGGTTTCCTCGTCCCATGTATAATCGGCTGCCGCTACATTGGAAACCGGCATCAGAATGTACAGGCCGTCCTTCCCCTCAGGTGCAAGGGATGGATCCTTCTTGGAAGCGATGTACACATAAAAGGAGGCATTCGTCAATTTCTTCCCATCAAAAATATCCTCCAGGTTCTGATTCAGCTTTTCGTTAAAAATAAATGTATGTACATGATCGACCTCTTCATACTTCCTGTCCATCCCGAGATACATCAGGAAACACGAACAGGAGTAGTGCATGCTCTCGATCTTTTTATCCGTAAATTTGCCCTTAGCAGTCTTTTCCTTTACCAAGTGTTTCATGGCATAAGGGAAGTCTGCATTACAGACCACGTAATCCGCAGGAACTTTCTGGCCGTCCACGATAATCCCTTCCGCCTTACGATTTCGAATGGAAATTTCCTCTACAGCCTTATTGTAATGAATCGTTCCTCCCAGTTCCTTGAAGAGCCTCTCCATGGCCAAGGCCATCGTATACATACCGCCTTTGATGAACCACACGCCATATAAAAATTGAATCATCGGGATCATCGTATAGAAAGATGGACTTTTAAGAGGGGAAATGCCTATGTACAACGTTTGAAAGCTGATTAACTGCTTCAGCCTTTCATTCTTAATGAATTTCCCCATAAAAGAGTCGGCCGTGTCGTATGGTTTCAGTTTCAACACTTCCTTCAATAGGGGGAAATTATAAAAATCAGACCTCTTGCGGAATGGTCTTTGAAGAATATGCTGCTTCGCGATGACAAAACGTTTGTAAATTTCATGCAGATAGAGGAAGAACCCTTCCGTATCCTCTTCGCTGATCGATTCAATCGTCTTTGTCATTTGGATAAGATCTGTCGAGATATCAAAAGGCTTGTCGGGAATATCACTGAAATAAGCCCGGTAAATCGGATCCAACTTTTCCATCGGAATATAATCATCCGGATCACGGCCGCATAATTCGAACAATTCCCGGTACAGCTCCGGCATCATGACGATGCTTGGCCCCAGATCAAATGTGTAGCCGTCCAGTTCAATTCGATTCATTTTGCCCCCGGGGGTGGGTCCTTTTTCAAATAACTCCACCTGGTACCCTGCGTGCTGAAGCCGTATGGCACTGGCAAGCCCCGCAACACCTGCCCCCACGACAATCACCTTCTTACTCATGTGCATTCCCTCGTTTCCTTACAATAGTCTGCTTGATTTCCTGCCAAGTCCTGACATCATCGCCGATATTCGCCCGCGATTGTACCGTTGAACCACGATAATCGGAAGGTTGAAGACAAGGGCATACAGGATCATCACCCATCCTGCCCATGCTGGATTCCATATGAAGAACAGAGGGGCAGGGAGAATGGAGAGCAAGTGAGTGAGTTCCGCGCGTTTCGTTTCCGCCGCAAAGACCAGCAACTCCCTCGACTTCGTCCCATGCAACCCCTTTTTACTGTATCCCTTTTTGAAAAAAATCGTGCCATCCAGGATCAATCCCTTCCACGTCTTCACCCGGAATAACCGCTGCCACAACTTTCCCGATTGTTCAAAAGGGAACGTCTGAAACCAGAAGTGGTCTTTCATAAACCAGCTCAAAGGCAGTCTCAAACAGAAGGCCGAAATGGCGAGATGAAAGAACATCCAGGCAAGCACATCTATGATAATGATCCAATGGACAGGCAGTGATACGATCATGACATAACTCCTTATTTTAAAAGGTACAATGGTTTAAAATAGCCACTTCCTTAAATGCTTTCGAAGACGGCGGGAACTTCCCCTGAACATGAACGTAGATACGCTCTGTAATCGAAGAAAACCAGCCTTTCCGGCAAAGTCTCCAGAAAGGCATGATCACCTTCAGGCAAGGGATGAATCCCTCTCCACGATTTGCTCGCCTACAAGCTGCCCGCTTAAGGTAACCATAGGCATTCCGCCTCCCGGGTTCACCGTCCCCCCGACAAAATAGAGATTGTCATAGCGTTCACTCTGTTTCGGATGCTTGAACCCTTTATTCTTCTTTTTGTCCGAGACGGTCCCATAAATCGCACCGCGGTCGGAGCCATACGTGCGTCTGATATCTTCCGGTGTCCACATATCACGAGTGACAATGTTGTCACGCAAGCCATCGAGGCCCATTTTCTCCAATTTGATCAGGACCCGCTCAGCGAATTGTTCATAATCGGCTTGAGTATACGGATTTTCATCCCGGATGAAGGGAATATGAGGCAGCACTTTAATATTTTCATGTCCTTCAGGCGCCTGTGTCGAATCGGTCTTATTGACGTTCACGAGATAAATGACCGGGTCTTCAGGCAATTCACGGCGATGGAAAATCGATTGCATTTGCTGCTTCATATTTTCGGCGAAAAAGAAATTATGATGGCGCAGCTGCGGATAACTCTTCTTCACGCCGAGATGCATGACGAGACCGGAACTCGCCGGTTCGAATTTCTTTTTTAATTTTTTAATATAGTGGCTGTCTTCCTCCAGCAATCGCTCGTATACCGGTATGACTTCCATATTGGAAACAAAGTAATCTGCCGTGAGGCGTGTCCCGTCTTCCAAAACGGCTCCGGTAATTTCGCCATCCTTCTTTTCAAGTTTGACGATCGGCCTTCCAAGGTGGAAAGTTACCCCCACTTCTTCCGCCAGCTTCACGAGACCGTCCGCGAGCTTGTGTAAACCGCCGGGAACATACCATACTCCCTGGTCATGCTGCATGTAGATCATCATATTCATCACGGCCGGCGCATCATAAGGGGACGAACCCACGTACTTGATAAAATAGGAGAGCATATCGCGGAACTGCTCATTGCTGATCCGCTTATCGAGGGATCTATGTACAGTAGATAACAGGTCAAAGTTCTTCAAGGCCGAGAACAGTCCCGTATGCTTCATCATTCCTCTCGTCGAATCAACCCCATGCTTAAATAATGTTTTATCCGTCATATCATAGAGGGTTTTCGAATAATCCAGCAGACTCTGATATTCACGAATGTCCTTTTCACTGAGAGACCTGTTCTTCTCTCGCATGTCGTTCACATCTTCATATAAGTCTATGACATTTCCATCGGGGAAAAAGGAACGCCATTGATGATCCAGCTTCTCAATCGGGACATAATCCTTCATGGATTTTCCGCTGGCCGCGAACAATTTCTCAAAAATCTGCGGCATCGTCAAAATGGACGGCCCAAGATCAAAACCAAAACCATCCTGATCCAGCCGGTTCAACTTTCCACCAATGTGATCGTTTTTTTCATATAAGGATACATCGTACCCCGCCTGTGCGAGTGTTATGGCAGCCGACACCCCGCCGAGCCCGCCTCCAATGATAAGTACCGTTTTATTTTTCAATGGTTACCGTTCCTCCCGTTCCGAAATCTTGTTTGGAGCATGTATGTTTTCTAAAACACATTCAACATCCGCCTGTCCTTCGTGGCAGTTCCCTTTCTGGGTCTTTGAACTTAGGTGGGGCCAGACTTACTTCCAATGAATCAAGTCTGTACCCTTCTTCCTTATCTTATACCCTTGCGCCCTCTAAAGGGAAACGTTGGATGTGCTGATCAATGTTCACTAGTGGGGGTCTTCAGCCACAGCCTTGATTTTCCCTGCGATCAATTGCCAGGCCTTTTCGGCTCTTTCTTTTGGTCCCAGATGGGTAAACGCATGGGAACAGTCCCTGAATAACTCCTCTTGAACGTTCACCCCTGCTGCTTTTAATTTCTCCGCGTAACATTCGGCTTCCGGCCTGAATGCATCGGACTCAGCTATGAGAACCAGGGCTGAGGCTAAGCGGCCACTAACCTCGGCACGGACAGGGGAAGCGAGAAGATGCCCCGCTTGTCCCTTGACTGGGACGTAGCACCTATGGATAAAATGGGCTACTCTGGGAAAGCGCGAACGCCACTTGCCCGGCTCCGGCTTCTCCGCATGAGGGGTGACAAAATCAAGCATCGGGCACGATAGCACTTGGAGCAGCGGCTGACGCTCCCCTTTCTCTTCAAGATAGAGACAAAGGGCTGCGGCAATATTCCCACCTGAGCTTTGTCCGCCAACCATGACCTTTTCTGCATCAATCCCCAATTCCTCCGCTCTCCCCTTCACCCATTGAATAATTTCATAGCCCTGTTCAATGGCTTTCGGAAAAGGATGCTCGGGTGCTTTGCCATATTCGACATTCAGAACAATACACTCTGCCTGATTCGCAAGATAGCGGCAATAGGGATCATCCAGCTCCTTGTCATTCATAATGAACGCTCCGCCATGGAAGTTGATATAGACAGGGCGTTTTTTCTGGTTTGCTGCCAAAGGATAATAGAAGGAAACGGAAGTGGGTCCGACAGATGTTTCTACTAACATATCTTTTTTCATTTTTACTTTCTGCCGGGGGATCATAGGTGTTTTATTTGATTGATTAGAATAGAGGCGCAGTAATTTTGCGATAATGGTGGGGAACATAAACGTAACCTCTCTTTATGAATAGAGTATCTAGCATTCTACTAAACAGAGCAAGTCCGTCTTTCTTCTGTCTATTACACTCTTTTCACTATTCCCCGTTTGTTTCCCGGAAAAACTAGGAAGGATCGATATTACAGTTTGTAGAGATTCGCATATAAAAAGAGAAGGATCGTTAGGCATTCTGTTATGTAGAATTCAACAAAAAGTGGCATAACCCTTTTTTATGAACGAGCTGGGGACAGTTCTTATCCTATTTTCTGATAGGTTCGGTGACACACGTCTTGGGTGAAGACTTTTGTTTTAGATGATTCATCTCTTAGGAATAGGTGAAGAGATGAGTGGACACTGTACCCACTCTTTCCAGTCCGGGATACACGCCTAAAGAAGAGAAACTGTTGAACTGACCTAGTAAAATGGATAAAGAAATATGAAGGAAACCACGAGGACTTGCTTTGGTAGGAAAACCCCAAACAGTTTTACAACCGAAAAAGGAATAAATAAAGAAGTGTATTACAAATAAATCACTTTCATAATTACCGCAATAAGAGCAAACGGGATTGGAATTAACGGAATCGTACTTAATAAACCCAATACACTCCCCTCCCTTTTTCTGTGTTTAAACATATAGATTATGTTAGGGATGAAAAGTATTAGCGTAATTTGTGCTATTATCGCAATCATGTCTCTTAGATAGGTTTCTGCATCCCCAGTAAGCATTATACCCACAACAAAAACAATAGCCAGAACCAAGTAAGCTGGAGATAATTTCAAATTGAATTTTAAGAATCGTTTAACCACTTCATCACCCCTTTCTAACTATTTCACAAGGGAGGAGAAATCTCCTCCCTTGATTCAAAAATTAATGAGAAGCACAGGGACGGTTCTCCTGCTTCCATTTCATCCATTTAAATCCTTACCCAACTCCCCCCACTAACCCTCTCCCTCCCAATCAATCCCCCATCCTCCACCACACCCAACAAATAAAGGTGCCTGACCCCCAGCACGCTAAAACTTTACCATGCTGGGCATCAGGCACCAATCTAGTGCACTAATGTATAGCTATCATCAATTAGAGGTCCGTCCCTCTAATTCTCTTATTGCGCTGATCGCTCCTATTTTTGTACAGACAGTTGCTCCTACGCGATTGCTGGTTGAAATGACGTTCTTTAATTGTTTGAAATCCTCCAGGAGGGCTTTCGGATCTGGATAGTGATTGAGTTGATGCAGTGTCGCCCCAACGAATGCGTCTCCTGCTCCCGTTGAATCAATGGAATGAACGGGAATGCTTGGGACGATACACGATTTTTTTCCATTTGAAACGAGTGTTCCATCCTTCCCAAGGGTGACGGCAACTGTATTTGCTCCCAGTCTATGAAAACGTTCGACTCCATCTGATAGATGGGCGGAACCAGAAATGATCTTACATTCCTCTTCGCTTACTTTGACGAAGTCTGCTTGATTGATGCACTGCTCCGTCACCCCTATGAAGTCCACCTCTCTCCCTTTCCATAAATCGCTTCGAAAGTTCGGGTCAAAGGAGACGAATTTCCCTGCTTCTTTGACCGTTTGGATGAAGGATACGTACGCGGATTTAAAGGGATCATCCAGTAAGGCGGTAGCCGATCCAAAGTGAATGATGGAAGATTCCCTCCAGCTGCTTTCATGAAGCTCTTCCTTGTTCAGATAGGCGTCCGCCCCACGATTAAACACGAAATCCCTTTCCCCATCTCCTTTCAATGATACAAATGCCAGAGTCGTAGGATGATGCTCATCAAGAAGAATGGAAGAATCATCAATGGTAAGATCTTTCATGGTCTTTTTTAGGAAATGGCCGAACGGGTCATTTCCTACTTTGCTCAGGAATCTGGCGCGCCCCCCAAGTGTGGTAATGGTGGCACACACATTGGCGGGAGCCCCTCCTGCTTGCTTGGAAAAATGTTGTCCCTGAGCTAGGTCTGTATTAATATCGGTACAAAAGAAATCGATGAGCAGTTCACCGATGCACAGGATTGACGGTTCATTCATATGCTCAAACTTCCTTTCCCCAGATAGATGAAAGCTCGGTAACCGAGAGATCTTCTACCTTGGCACCCCCGCCAAGGGAAGTGAGGGAAAGGGTGTGATTCGTTCCCTGTGGGAAAATCAGGTTGGTTAATGCTCCCCGTCCTCCCTGTGCGAATATCTCTAAGGAACACGAGTCCAAGAATAATTGAAGACTGATTGTATCGTCCAATAATGCCACAGGACATTTGGAAGTTGCCGGAAATGAATCCGAAAACTGATGTTTTCCTGACTGAGTCCGATCAACTGATAACAAGTGGTTGATTCGATTGTACCGGATACTCGTTTTCTCATCGGATGAATGGTGGATCGTCAGACTGAACTCCTCTGCCTCTTTCAACGTTACAGCCAGGTTTACTTCCACTAATTCATGATTCACATCCATTACGTATGCATCTTCCGTCAGCTCTATCGCTTTCGTGACCTTTGATTCTTTTCTGATTCCATTCAACTCGGTTACGGGCTTTTGTAAAAGATGAACACCATCTCTAGTAGAAATCAAGGTCAATTCCCGAGGCAGCGTCATGGCTCCTCTCCACGTTTCAGTCGGAACCTGGTTTGCATATCTCCAGTTGTTCATCCACCCAATATAGATGCGTCTCCCGTCCTTTTCAGGAATATCGGACCAGCTCACTCCGGCATAATTGTCCCTCCCGTGATCAAGCCAGAGAATGGTGTCCTCACCGTGATGGTTAATGAACGTCTTGCCGTCAAAGTCCCCAATAAAGTACTGTGTCCTCGACCCTTCCTTGAAATCGGGATTGTCACCAATGCTCACCAGCATCACCCATTTCACAAGATCGGGATTTCCGTCGACCATAAGTGGAAACAGATCCGGGCATTCCCATACTCCGAAATGGGCTCCTTCGTCCTGGCCGAATTCACTGGCGAACTCCCAGTCGATTAAATTAGGTGACGTATAAATGGTAATCGTCTGACCTGTCGCAAGCACCATGACCCACCTTTCAGATTCCTCATGCCAAAATACTTTGGGATCCCGGTAATCGGTAATGTCTTCATCTGACAGAACAGGGTTTCCCTCATATTTCTCCCACGTCCTGCCTTGATCAAGACTATAGGCCAGACTTTGCCTTTGTCTTGGACGATCGGAATCCGGATAAGAGTCCGCATGTGTGAAAATGGCGACCAGCCCGCTATTTTCCTCTTCAAAGAACCCAGATGTATTCTTCCAATCCACCACGCAGCTTCCAGAGAAAATAGCCCCGTGCGCGTCAGGATATAGAGCGATCGGCAGCTCCTCCCAATGGATCAAATCACGACTAACCGCGTGTCCCCAGTGCATCGGTCCCCACGTGGTTCCTTGTGGATGATATTGAAAGAAGAGATGATATTCCCCTTCGAAATAGACCATCCCATTCGGATCATTGAGCCACTTTTCCTTCGGGGAAAAATGAAATTGTGGACGATAGGTTTCTGTATAAAGGCACATTTTTTCTTGAAATTCGTTCGTCATGAGAATCCTCCTTTGCATTCAAAAGACTGCGCGATTGCCAAAGCAAGGCACAGTCTGAATATTGATTATGATTGGTTACGGTCATATCCATCCTGCTTGATTTTCAGCCACTCTTGTAACCCAAGGCGATCGAGTTCTTTCAAATAATCCGCCCATTCTTCATCAGCTTTCCCGTTGGTGATCCATTCCGCCTTCTTACGCTGCACATAAGCAAGCAAATCGGTCTCGATCTTCGAAAGCTTATCTAACTCCTCAAGGGAGAAGAATACTTTTGGATAGATGTTATCCGCCTTCATATCCGGTACCATGACATCCTTCATGAGCCCCAGTCTCCAGGCAGCATCGTCCGGTTTTGTCGTCACGGGTCCATAGTATTCGTCCAGAATTGCCAGTGGACCGCCTACGGATGTCTTTTCCCTGAGCTCAACAGGAGCCGTTCCTTCTAATGGAAGGTGCTTTAATGAATGACTGGCACTATCCATTTCGAAGATGTTCTGCTGTTTGTCATCCCCATATGTTCCCCAGTTATTCTGAACCGATTGTAGCGGGTTATAGAATTGATCGATCCATTTCGCCGTCAGTTCAAGGTTCTCGTTCGCACTCGTGATGACCATTCTGTTCCGGTCAAATCCCATTCCGTTCGTTCTTGCCACATTCTTCGTTCCATCAGGTCCTTCAAGGGCCGGCATGAGGTCGTATTGATCGTTCATACCCGTGATATTGGCTTTATCCCATGTGAAGTACATGCCGTAACGTCCTTCTTTCCCTTTCGACAGGTAGGTATTCCAATCCTGTTCAAAGGCTTCTACGTCAATCAAATCTTCTTTATATAATCCATTTAAATAATTGATGGCATCCTTATACCCTTCGTCGGCTGCTGTCAGCTTCACTTCACCGTCATTTGTGACGACAGTGTGATCCCAGTTCTCACCGAGTCCGAATGAACCGAACAAGAAGGACACATCTTCACCTCCATGGTTGATGATGAAGGACATCGGGATTTCATCTGCCTCACCGTTCCCGTTTGGATCCTGCGTCTTGAATGCTTTCAGGACTTTTTTAAGTTCATCGGTAGTTTTCGGCATCTCAAGCCCCAGTTTATTCAGCCATTCGACATTGATCCATGGGAAGTCATCGACGGAGTGGATACTTTCCTTTCCTGAACCAAGCTCTTCAATCCAAGGGAAGGAATAAATATGTCCATCCGGTGCCGTCATCATCGAACGATATTCAGGCGCATCGTCCAAGACCTTTTTCAGGTTGGGCATATGCTCATCAATCAGATCCTCAACAGAAACAATCGCTTCATCCTTCGCAAGCTTCAACAGCTCATAGTCACTGTACCCCGCATTCATGATCGCGTCTGGAAGCTCGCCGCTTGCGACAGCCAGATTCCGTTTTTCATTAAAGGTTTCCCCCGCTGTATAATTAGTCCAGTCGATCTTCACTCCCGTTTCTTCCTGGAGTCTTTTGAAGATCAGCTTTTCATTTGGATCATCCGGAGCAAGTGGTGAGCTGGATGTCATCATCTTAAGCGTCACTTGTTCCTCTAAAGGAAACTTCACATTTTCCAGTTCATAATTCTCAGAAGAAGCACTTTCACTGTTGTTGCTGCATCCTGCTGCAAGCAGCATACCTGACATTAGAATCGCCGACATTGTCTTCGCCTTTTTCCCCATTGTTAAACCCCCATTGATAAAATATAGATTATTTTAAAGATCCCACCATTACACCTTTTTCAAAGTATTTCTGGAAGAATGGATACATAATGATCAGCGGTAAGCTCGCTAATACGATGGATGAATACTTGATCATCTCTGAAATCCTTTGCAGTTCAGCTGCCGCCTGCTGGTCAGCGATCATTCCCGGCTGCACCTCATTCTGGATGAGGATCGATCGCAGAACGAGCTGTAACGGGTACAAATCCCGGTCTTCGAGGTAGATCATCGCATCGAAATATGAATTCCATTGTGCGATGAACGCATAGAGCGCGATGACAAAGATGATCGGCTTTGACAACGGAAACACAATGTTCAAGAAGATTCTGAACTCCGATGCCCCGTCGATCCTTGCTGCTTCCTTCAACTCATTCGGAATCGATTTGAAGTACGTTCTTGCAAGGATAATGAACCAAACGTTGATGGCATTGGGAAGGATGATCGCCCAAATCGTGTTCAGCATCCCTAAGTCCTTCACCACCATATACGTCGGGATCAATCCTCCGTTGAAGAACATCGTGATGAGAAAGAACACCATGATGAACTTTCGTCCGACTAGCCCTTCAGCCGAGAGGGAATAGCCGGCAAAGATGCAGACACTCACGGTGATGAGGGTGAACCCGGCAGAATAGAGAATCGAGTTGATGAATCCTTTGACGATTGTACCGTCCTCGAAGATCCGTTTATATCCCTCGAGCGTCCAATCCGAACCGCTGATGAGTAATCCTTTTTTCACCAGAACATTCGGCTCAAGAACCGAGGATAGTAGAACGTACATCAAAGGGAACAGAACGATGATCACGATTCCCCCAAGCAGGATTTTGTTAATGAAAAGAATGAGTTTATCACTCCTGGTGTATTGGTACATCTCGTTTCCCCCTTTCTATAAAAGGCCTTCGCCTTCGTTTAATTTCTTGACCACACGGTTGACGAAAACCAACAAGATGACATTGATGACGGCATTGAACAACCCTACTGCCGTGGCGAATGAATAGTCACCAGCCTGCAGTCCCCTTTTGTATACATAGGTCGAAATGATTTCCGAGGTTGGCAGATTCATAGACGTCTGCAGCAGATAGGCTTTCTCAAATCCGATCGCCATGATGCCTCCTGCAGCCAGGATGAACAGGACCGCCATGACAGGCTTCAATGTCGGAAGATCGATGTGCCAAATGCGCTGCAGCAGGGACGCCCCATCTACGGTTGCTGCATCGTGAAGCTGGGGATCCACATTGGCGAGTGCTGCCACATAGATGATGGATGCCCACCCTGCCCCTTGCCAAACCCCTGACCAAATATAGATGCTTCTGAAGGCATCGGGATCAGACATGAACGAAATCGGCTTATCCGAAAATACCGACAACATCGCATTAATGGGTCCCGTAGGTGATAGGAAGAGAAAGATCATACCCGAGATGACGACGACCGAGATGAAATGCGGTGCATACAGGATGAGTTGTAAATTTTTCTTTACTCCTGCTTTTCTGAGCTGATTCAGCATGAGTGCAAGGATGATGGGAATCGGAAACCCGATCAGCAGCTCGAAGGAACTTAATTTCAACGTATTGATCAGGATATCCATGAAATTCGGAGACGATAGAAAGTCCGAAAAGTGCTTCAATCCCACCCATTCACTTCCATTGATCCCCCTGATGGGACTGAAATCCTTAAATGCGATGGACGCCCCGTACATGGGAACATACTTGAAAATGATCGTAAGAATGATGGCCGGTAAAAGAAACAAATAAAGAATATAGTTTTTCTTCATATAGTGGAGCTTGGTTTTGAGTTTCGAATTTTTCTTTGTTTCCGTTAAGACTGGTGTATCTGCCTTCGCAAGTTCTTGCAATCGTTTGACCCCCTTTTTATAAATCACTTTGTTCAGAAACAATGACCCCGCCCTTTTCGGTGAGGATGTCTATTGAGTTCACTTTACTAGAATCCCAGAATGAAAACGTTTACTATTTTCGGATGAAACAGTTTAAATTTTTTGGAAGTTCACCGCACAAAAAAAAACCTCTGGCGGCTGCCAAAGGTTTCTATTCCAAATCATTCAGTTCTTCATTGATCTTTTTGACCGCTTCTTCTGCCGATGTTTTGACATCCTTCCCTCCGATTCCCACATCTTCAAATAACGTTTTGACTGCTTCACTCACGACAGGATAAGCTGGGGTGATCGGTCGATTCCTTGAGTACTTTTGTGCCTGTTCCACGAAAATATTCTTCGGATACTCATTGAACTCGGGAAAGGCTTCCGCAACAGAATAACGAGCCGGAACATCTCCGGTGATCTCCACATACTTCTTTGCACCTTCAAAGCTGGTGACATATCGGATAAACTCCCATGCCTCATCGGGATAGTCAGTTTCAGATGAAATTCCGAGGGACCACCCTCCGTTTGGAACCGCCTGTTCGCTCCCTTTCGGCAGGGCGGTAATCCCGAAATCCTCACCCAGCCGGAAATCAGGGTTCATCATACTGAGACTCTCTACCATCCAGGAACCGAGGACCGTCATACCGAGCTTATCGGTCTCCAATGCCTCCTCAGGGAGTTCGACCTTGGCTACCCGGTGTTTCTGATAGAGATCCTGATAAAACTGTAATGCTCTTAATGAAGCTGGGGAGTTCAAATAACCACTCGCTGTCTGATTGCCCGGATCCAGTACATCCCCTCCAAATTGCCAAAGGATAGGCATCTTGAAGTAGGATGGCGACTCCCCATCCGGAAATCCCTGGCCCGGGTCGACCCCCGTGATGTCAGGTGCTAAAGCAGAGATTTTCTTAGCTGCCTCGAGGACCTCATCCCAAGTCAACGGGTCATGTGTATTTTTGGAAGGGAGGGGTACCCCTGCTTTTTCAAACAAATGAATATTATAAAAAAGGGCGACACTCGACTCTGCAATGGGGGATAAATAGATTTCATCCTCGTATGTGATTCCTTTCAATGTAGGGGTTGCGAGATCCTCAATATGACCATCTTGTCTCATATAATCATCCAAAGACAGCAAACCACCCGCACTTGCATAAAGAGCAAGAGTCGGCGTATCGATCGTCAAAATATCAGGTGGATCACCTGCTGCCATCTCGGTTCTAAGCTTCAACTCATAATCCCCATAAGGGATAGGGACCATCTCCACTTCGATCGTGGGATGCTCCCTATTAAAGTCCGCAACCAGCTCTTCATACGCCTGATTCTCAAGCTCCGTCCCTTTGTTTCTCCAGAATGTCAGGTGGATCTCGGCTTGTTTATCCGGCATATCACCCGCCTTATCCCTGTTGCTTTCCTTGAAGGAGGTGAAAGTGAAGATGCTGTAGATCCCTGCTGTCAACATTAGTATCGCCGCCAGAACATAGATGATGGTTAATTTATACTTCATCGCGCCTCCCCCTTATCCACAGTCATGGATTTCCGGTAATCAAGTGGTTTTAGTCCAAATCGCTTCTTGAACACCGTACTGAAATACCCTGAATTGGAATAGCCGACAAGATGGGCAATCTCGATGACCTTTAACTGCTCATCCATCAACAGGGAACGGGCTTTTTCCATTCGTAGGTTGACGAGATAATCACTAAAATTCTGTCCTATCAGTTCTTTGAACATCTCCGATAAATAGGCAGAGTTGATATGGAATTGATCAGCAAGGGAGGAAAGTGAAATTTCATTGGTGTAATGCCTGTCCATATACCGCCTTACATTCTCCACAATGGCAATGCCATTAGAGGAATGGCGGGTTTCACTCACCTTTTCCGCAATCATTCTTGCGAGGTCCAGCAGTTCTCCTTTAACCCGGTCACGGGAAGTCAGTTCCCATATCCCCAGTTGACAATTCCACATCTTCTTCTTCAAATCATCGGTATATAGATCATATTTTCTTGCCATTGATCCAAGCATGAAGAGCACCCGGCTTGCTGCAAAAGAATACGACATCACTGATTGCCGGTCGCATTCAGCAAGAGTTATCAGAAGATGTTTTTTGAAGCTCTCGAAATCCCCCTGCTCCATACTGTTGGACAGCTTCCACTCTGCATCCTCAGTGAACTCTGCGGTCTGTTTACTCGATGTCCCGTCGATGAGCTGGGACATAACATCAGCTGAACTTTGGCTCCAGGAAAGAAGGGCCGAAATATATCCGTTCTTTAATTGTGACAAACCCCTGACCACTTTCCCCAGTCCGATGACCGTTTCAAGATTGAGATAGGCTCTGACATTCTTTTGCAGCTCCTGAACAAAGTGAGGGACTTGATCTCCCCCCGAGTGATGATGACATAGAAAGTGAATCATATTCGGGTAACTCGTGTCATAGAAGGACATGATTCCTTCATGCTTATAAGATAATTCTCTGCACAACATCTTGAACGGCAGAAACAAATCCCTCACTTGTTCGGAGTCACTACTTCGAATCTCTACGGTGATGAACTGGACGACCGTATCCTCACCCACTAGCACATCAAGCTTAAGCTGACTCAGTCTCTCCCCGGAAATATTCTTCTCTGCCCATTCATCCTTCACCAAATGAAGCAAGTACTGCTCCCTCATTTCCTCGGCGTGGAATTTGTTCATTCTATCCGTTTCCATCCTTCTCTGCTTCTCCTCCTCAATCTCGCCCCTGCTTTTCCTGAGGGCAGCCGTCAATTCCTCGGGATCGACCGGCTTAAGCAGATAATCCTTTACTCCTTCGACCAAAGAAGAACGGACATACTCGAAATCCGCGTAACCCGACAGGACGATCACCTTGATCTCCGGATACTTACCCGATAACGCTTTCACAAGCTGCATCCCGTCCAAGACCGGCATCCTGACATCGGTCAGGACAAGATCCGGTATCACCTCTTCAATGACCTGTAACGCTTCCTTACCATTCGAGGCTTCACCGGCAATAACGAAGCCTTCTTCATCCCAATCCACTTTCCACTTCAACCCTCTTCGGATTTGAATCTCATCATCGACCAGAATCACTTTCAGCATGAAGATCCCCCTCTCCATTTTTTATGCGTAAGACAATGGTTGTGCCCAGATTCTCTTTGGATGTAATGTGATAGGTGAAATGTTCTCCATAATACAACTTCAAACGTCCCAGGACATTTTTAAGCCCGATGCTTCGTCCTTTGCTTTCGAGTACTTGACTGGATTCATGACGACCCAGGTCACGCTCCAATTCTTCCACAATAGACTCAGGGATCCCGATTCCATTATCCTCAATCATAATCTCCACCCAGTCATCCACTTTCTTCGTCGAAATGCGAAGAACGGCCTCGGTTTTCTCTATGAAGCTATATTTCACAGAATTCTCCACGAGTGGCTGGATGATAAACTTGATGATCGGAAGCGTAGAGGCTTCAGGATCTTCCTCAATAGAAACGGAGAGAGAATCTTCATAGCGCAGCTTCAGAATTTCCATAAACCTCCGTATATAGGTCATTTCTTCTCCGAGGGTCACCATGTCCGATTCCGTATTGAGGGAATATCCCATGATCCTCCCTAAATGGATTGTGACATCGATCACCTCTTTGTTCTTCCCTTGAGCTGCGAGACCACCGATGGTTTCCAGAGTATTATTGAAGAAATGGGGATTGATTTGCAGGAGCAGCGCCTTGTATTCCGCGTCCCGTCTACGGATATTGGCTTCATATTCCGTTTCGATCAGGGTGTCGAGGCGGTTGGTCGTCTGGCCGAACACATCCACCACATAGCCGATCTCATCATTTGCTGTCTTAATGGAAGGAATCAATTGCTTCGCTTTCTTAAATTCTCCCTTTTCAACAAGTTTCATGGCACCGGTCAATTTCCCCAAAGGCTTTACGATAGTAGAAGAAAAAAGATAAGACGCCATGATCGTCAATAAGAAAATCCATCCACTCGTCAAAAGGAGATTCCTCTGAAGCTCATTAATCTGAGAGAACAGTTCGGACTTGGTAATTTCACTGACCAGTACCCATTCCCCTACCTTTGCCTTCTGATAGAAAATCATATACTCTTCTTTCTCGAAAGGGACCTCTATTAATCCCGAGCTGTTCGTCTCTGTCTTGATAGTCTTTAAGCTTTCCTTTACTACATTCTCCGGTGTATCGACGCTGCCCGTCAGCACATTTCTACCGAGGCTGTCCAGGAGATAGACTCTCCCGTTCTCACCCAGCTTGATCTTGCTTAAGGCATTCTCAAGAAGGGACGATGGAAAATTCACCTTGATCACCCCGGATAAATCAAGAGTATTGATATCAAAGAGTGGCAGAAGGTAACTGTTCACCTGATCCGCCATCAGATCATTATGAGATCGAAGCCAGCGTTGATCGTCTTTATAGAATTCATCGAACCAAATGGTTTTCTCCAGAGGAGGAAGATTCCCGGCTGTCCCGGTTCCATCGTTCAGGTAAACGGATACGGACATCGACTTGGAATTGTTGATCATCATCGAAGATAACTCCGCCTTTAACTGGTTCTTCATTAAAAGACGTTCAGCATCCGTTGCCTTCCTTTCATCCTCCTCGGACTTGATCCATTCCTGAGTCGTAGGGTTCACCAGTACCTGCTTTCCTAAATCCTCTGCCTGCGACGTGATCGAATCAATATACAGGGAATACTGCTCCATCATTTCAATCGTCGAACTCGTCGTACGTTCCTCCATAATGGACGTAAACCAGTTGGGAATCAGAATCGACAGAACGAGAAAAGGAAAAGTCAGCAGCAAGGTGAAGATCATAAACAATCGGTTGCGAAGTGAGAAAAACATATGGCCTCCATGGTTAATGCAGAATAGGATTCTATTGTTTGAAAAGTGAAACTACTATTCTACTAAATTTACCATAGAATGGGTGGGGTAAAAAGGGAGAAAAATAAGCAGAGGGACGGTTCTCCTGCTTCCATTTCAACCACCTAACACCTTACCCTCACCAGAAGCATTGGGACGGTTCTACTGCTTCCATCAGCATCCTTAAACTATGGAAGTACAAAAGGAAAAAGACCGTCGTGAATGTCTCAATGACGGTCTTTTTCCTCATGTAATTGTATGTTTCTCTTTTTTTAAAAAGAGTTTCTGCCCTTTAAACGTTAACATTTTTCTATATTGAGGATCAGACACCCATTCATGTATAAGATTTTATTCCTGCAAATGTTGAATAGCGTAATCCGCTTCCTCTTGAGTGAACTGTTCGCCGTAATCAGAAACGAGTTGGTCCCTTATCGCTTCTGGTGACATGGCCATGGAATCTTGATAACTTTTTGCTTTTTCCAAAGCGTTCTTTTTAAAATCGGCTTTCATTGTATCAATCGCATAGTGGGCTTCTTCCGCAGTGAATTGTTCGCCGTTCTCTGAAACAAGCTGATCATAGATGCCTTGCTTTGACATGTACATCGTATCAGAGTAAGATTCCGCCTTTTTCAAAGCGTTGTCCTTCCAATCATATTCAAGCTTTCCCATGGCATACGTAGCCGCTTCCTCGGAAAACTTTTCACCAAACTCTGAAACTAATTGGTTATGAATCGCTGCCTTGGACATATTCATGATCTCAGCGTATGTTTTCGCTTTTGTCAAAGCGGAGGTATGTTCTGCAGGGACGTCATCTTCCACTTTTGCTTCTTCTTTTTTGGGTTCCTCTGATTTGGGCTGTTCTGTTTTAGGCTCCTCTTTTTTTGGTTCCTCTTTTTTCTCTTCTGACGCTTTTGGCTCAACCGCCACGGGTTGGGTAGTTTCTGACTTGACTTCCTTTACCTTCGTATCACCCGTCTCAGTATCATTTCCACCAACAGCTGTTGCAACAATCAGAATCGCAATGACCCAGACCCACCACTTTTTATAGAACGGTTTTTTCTTTTTTGGCGATTCCCCCACTAGCTGTACCCCCTTCATATAGTAAGCTTACATAAGTAGTATATTTTCCTTACTTATTAAACATGCAGGGAACCAAGGGGACAGGTAACTTGGTGGCGTCAAAAAAACACAGCATTCGGGATCGAATGCTGTGTTTTACTTTTACTTCAGAAAATTTTCTCTGTCGTTCCAATATAATTCCCAATAATATACCCCAACGTCCCCACCATAAGGATCGGCCATATCAAATCCTTCCATCCTTTCGAAATGGCAATCGCAGCAGCCGTTGTCGGCCCTCCGACATTGGCATTATTGGCTAGAAGGATTTCTTCAAGCAAAAAGGAGCAACAGAACCGTCCCCACCGGACCATTCCGGTTCTTCGCAATCTTCACTTCCACTTCCGGCCCCTTCTTCGAATCCGGATAGTAAGAAACCAAGGGGACAGGTTCCTTGGCCCATTCGAACCAACGTACCTGCCCCCCCTGGCTCAACCGTTCTCCTTCGTAACACCCCCAACAACCCAATACTTATGAGGGATTGGCTGCACAATCACCCGGACCTGTTCAGGTTTCACTCCAAGTGTTTCAACAGCAGTTTTAGTGATTCCTGCCACTAAATCCTTTATCTGCTCATCACTCCGCCCTTCAAGTACCTGTACTTGAATAATTGGCATCGAACCATCACCTCTTTGGTAAAAATTCAGGTGGTGACACAGGCACTACCCTCAGCTGTTAGAATCCTAATAATCTTGGAATGAACAATGTGGTCTGTTTCCAGTAAGTAACGATCAATAGCATTCCAATACCTAATAGGAGCATTGGCATAACCGCTTTGATTAAGCTTTCAAACCTTACTTCGGCTATTGAGGATACGATGAATAATCCTGTTCCAACCGGTGGTGTCAGGAGACCAATCGTCAGGTTAATACATATGATCACACCGAAATGAATCGGGTCGATTTGAAACCCGCTCACCAGCGGCATAAATACCGGCACCAGGATAATCAGCGCAGCAATGCCATCCAACAATGTGCCGATGATTAACAAGAAGATATTGACCAACAGCAGAAATACAAACGGATTATCAGAGATGGACAACATTGAATTGGCAATCATTTGCGGAATCTGTTCAAACGCTATCAGCCAGCCAAACAAGTTCGCCATTGCGATCAAGAATGTCACCGTAGCTGTTCCAATTACAGTGTTAATCAATATCTTCGGCAAGCTTTTCCACTTCAATTCTCTGTAAAAAAACATCCCCACCACAAAAGCAATGACACTCGCTACCGCAGCAGACTCGGTTGCAGTAAAGGCCCCGCTCAGGATCCCGGCAATGATGACAAAGGGAACCAAAATAGCCGGCAACACTTTTACAAAGGAATTCCAAATAAGCTCCAAACTTGCTCTTTCACTACGAGGAAAATTATGTTTATAACCTAAATAGGCTATCAATCCAATAAAACCGATTCCGAAAATCGTTCCTGGAATGATCCCTGCCATAAATAGCCCGCCAATGGACGTACCCGACAAGGTTCCATAAATGATAAAAATCATGCTTGGTGGAATAATCGGCGCAACAATTGAGGATGCAAGCGTCAATGCAGAAGAGAATTCACGGGTGTACCCTTCTTTCTCCATTTCGGGGACCATGACCTTACTCATCATCGCTGCCTGGGCATTTGCAGAACCCAGGATCGAAGCTAGGAACATATTCGCAATGACTGTAACATAGGCGAGTCCTCCCCTAACATGTCCGACAAGCACCCTTGCAAAGACAACGAGCTTGTTCGTGATTCCTCCGCTATTCATCAACTCACCGGTAAGCATGAACAAAGGGATCGCAAGCAATCCGAAATTCTCCATGCCTGAATACAGCCTTTGTGGTGTTGATTCTAGCAGCATTGTATTACCTGTTAGTAAAAAATAGACAACTGTCGTCATCCCCAGCACCAAGGCGATAGGAATTCCCATTAATAAAAATACGACAAAAGCCAAGATGACAAGCAACATCATTCTTTTTCACTCTCCTTTGCGGCTGCTTGGAGATTATGGACCATTTCACTTTCAATACGTTGATCCTTTATAATCTCAAGCATATTGCTTAGTAAATGGATCGAAGCAAATAGCAGACCGACCGGCAGAATCGCATATGGAATCACCATAGGCACCAATATTGCGCTCGATTTTTGGATTGCGACGGTAGGTGAAGTAATCCATGAAAAACAATAGAATAATAGAATGGCCATGAACAAGAGCATAAAAATATGTGCTGAAATCGCCACCCATTTATTTACCTTCGCAGGAAGATAATCCGTGATGAGCGTCATGGATGCCTGTGTCTTATACTTAAGACCAAGGCTCCCTCCTATGAACGTTATGTAGATTAGAAGAAAAACCGAAACTTCCCCTGCCCAGAATAGAGGTTCATTGAACACATATCTAAAAACCACTGCAGCCGCGACAATGACAGCCATTGCAAACATTAGGATAATAGCCAGTTTCTTTTCGAAACTGGCTACCATATTGCTGATGTATTTCACGCATTTCCCTCCATTAGGTTATTCGCGGAATGTATCGATGAATTCCTGAATCAGTGGATCAGTTGGTCCATACTTTTCATCGAATTGCTTGATATAAGGATCGAATAACGTTTGGTCAATTTCATATATTTTCATCCCTGCATCACTAAGAGTCTTTTTGAATTCCTCTTCTTGTCCGGAACGGGTTTTTACTGCATACTCTGCAGCAGCCTTAATGGATTCATCAATAATCTTTTTATCACTATCAGACATTTTTTCATATTCTTCTTTGTTCATCATGGCAACTGCCGGCCATACCATGTGATTCGTCACCGCCCCATACTTGGCAACTTCATAGTATTTATTGGTGATTGTAGCGTCCAGGTCCATATCCATCCCATCGATGACACCAGTCTGGATGGCAGCGTATACTTCGGGCAAAGGTAATGATTCAGGCGAAGCTCCCATTGATTTGTAAAAATCCTGAAGCGGCGGGCTTGGTGTTACACGGAAGGAAAGACCCTTCAAGTCTTCAGGCTTCTTGACTTCCTTATCCTTGAACAGCATGACCCGGTTCCCTGCAAAAAGGTAATCCAAACCTTTTAGTCCTTGGTCATCCAGTGTTCCAAGAATCTTCTTCGCGACTTCTGAATCACGCGCAGCATTTGCAGCTTCCAAATCTTTAAAAGCATATGGAGCGAACCATGCCGTAAATGCAGGAGCACGAGAGCTCATATAGGCAGCAGTTATGAATCCGAAGTCTACAGAACCTGAAGAAATTTGCTGTACCATATCTGCTTCTGTACCAAGCTGGCTCGCTGGATAAATTTCAAGTTTCATTCTTCCATCGGAACGATTATCCAATTCTTCTTTGAATTTCTCTGCAGCCTTATGCCACATATGATCTGTCGGGGTAATGTGTGCCAGCTTGAATGTATACTTCTCACCAGATTCAGATCCAGATGCAGGCTTTGCATCGTTGTCATTGCCGCAGGCAGCAGCCGTCAGTACCAGTAAAAAAGTAACGAATGTCAGCCCTAGTTTCCTTAAACCCATCATTTCTTGCACCCCTTTTATCTCCAATTTTGAAAACGCTTCCAATAAATTTCTCAAAGCTGTCTCTACCTGTGATTATAGTCACTTTCTCCTACTCAATGTGTAAAGTACTTAACATAGAAAAAGAAATTCATCTATATATTTTGAATATTCTAAAATATATAGGCAGAAACTTAGTCACAGGAACTAAGTGCTGGATTTGCAAGAAAATGTGACACTGCCAAGCTCTGCGAATTGGACCAAGATCGTATCATTGGGTTCGAAGCTGATCGCTTCGGAAACGGCCCCACTCAGTATGACGTCTCCCTTTTTAATTCCCTTACCAACTTCACCAAGCTTGTTGACTGCCCATGCAACCGAAGCTGCCGGATGCCCCAGTACCGCTGCACTCGACCCGGTTTGGAAAACCTCTCCGTTTTTCGACATCACCATTCCGAGCTGCCCCAAGTCCAGATCCTTTGGAGACATCCACTTGCTGCCGATGAGGAATTTTGAGGAAGAACAGTTATCTGCGATGACATCAGCCAGAGTGAACTTAAAGTTTAAATAGCGGCTGTCGATAATTTCAATTGCCGGAGCTACAAATTTAGTCACTCTCAGTACATCCTCAGCCGTAACATTTGTCCCTTCCAAATCCTCTTCGATCAAAAACGCAATCTCTGGCTCTGCTTTCGGGTGGATAAAATCGGTAAAATCGAGGGGTTCCCACTCCAATGCGAGCATGTCATCGGTCAAGTATCCATAAATGGCTTCATGGACACCCATCATTTGTTGTTTTGCCTTGCTCGTCAAACCCAGTTTCAACCCGATTTTCCTAGCACCTTCCTTCTCGCGTCTCTCGATTAATTTCTCTTGGATTAAATAAGCATCATCAAAACTCAATTCCGGATAACGGTCGGTTACTTTCACCACTTCACGACATTCTTTTTCTGCGGAATATAAGTATTCTACGATTTCCAGGTCGACTCCCTTTGTAATCGCCATCCTTTACACCTCCAGCTTTCGTGCTTTTGCCAATTCGGCAGCAACATCAAGGATCATATCCTCCTGGCCGCCCACAACTTTCCTTTTGCCTAACTCTATTAAAATATCTCTTGAATCAATACCAAATCTCTGGCCGGCCCGTTCAGCATGCAGCAGGAAGCTGGAATACACCCCGGCATATCCCAAAACCAGGCTGCCTCTGTTAATTTCCTGAGGCCTTGGAATCATTGGCCCAACCGTATTTTCAGCCAAATCCATCATTTTATAAATATCGATCCCTACGTCCATACCCATCCGGTCCAATACGGACAATAAAACTTCTGTTTGAGCGTTCCCCGCACCGGCACCCAGACACCTGACACTTCCATCGATTCTCGTGGCACCTTCTTCAATAGCAGCCAGCGTATTTGAAACAGCCAATGAGAGATTATTATGAGCATGGAAACCTACTTCAATAGACAATGTATCTCTTAGTGCTGCGATTCTCTCTTTTACTTCATGGGGCAAAAGGGCTCCTGCAGAATCAGTCACATATACTGCCTGAGCTCCATAGCTTTCCATCAGTTTCGCCTGCTCGACCAATTTTTCAGTCGGAGCCATATGGGCCATCATCAGAAATCCAAGTGTCTCCATTCCCAGCTCACGCGCCATATTGATATGCTGGGCAGAAACGTCAGCTTCTGTCACATGTGTGGCTACCCGGACCAGACCCGCCCCTAGCTGATGTGCCTGCTTTAGCTCATGTACTGTACCGATTCCAGGTATAAGAAGAACAGCGACCTTTGAGTTTTTACATTCATCGACAGCTGCTTCGATCAGTTCCATCTCATCAACGAGGGACTTTCCATACTGCAGCGTAGAGCCTCCTATTCCATCGCCATGGCTCACTTCAATGTAATGCATTCCTGCATCATCAAGTTCTCGGGTGACACGTCGCACCTGTTCTTTTGTATACTGATGCTGCATGACATGGCTCCCGTCACGCAGGCAAACTTCCGTAATCTTGATAGGCTTATCACTTTTGCGATTCAAAAAAATTCACCTAGCCTTTCGATTTGACACTCTGATTTTCAAGTATATGGATCGCAAAATCCTCAGCAACCCGGGTCGCCGCAGCCGTCATAATATCAAGGTTTCCTGCATACACCGGGAAATAGTCTCCCGCACCTTCAACCTCAATGAAAACCGTCACATTGTTTCCATCAAATAAGGGATCCTGTTTGAGGCGATATCCAGGAACATATTGCTTCACCGTTTCGACCATACGCTCAATCGATTTTGTAATCGCACCTTCATCCATATTTTTCACTTCACAATAAATGGTGTCACGCATCAAAATCGGGGGCTCTGCGGGATTGAGAATAATCAGGGCCTTCCCCTTGTCGGCACCCCCCACTACTTCAATTCCCCGGCGGGTTGTAATCGTGAATTCATCAATGTTTGCACGCGTGCCCGGCCCTGCACTCTTGGACGAAATCGTTGCTACAATCTCCGCATAACTTACATCTGCGACCGAGTTGATCGCATGGACAATCGGAATCGTCGCCTGACCTCCACAAGTAATCATATTGACGTTCTTTTCATCCAGGTAATGTTCATTTTTGACGGCTGGTGAGACGAAGGGGCCTCTAGCTGCCGGAGTCAGATCAATGGCAAGCTTCCCCAATTCATCGAGTACCTTAGCATGTCTTACATGGGTCTTTGCAGATGTAGCATCAAACACGATGTCTGCGATTTCAGGATGATCCTTTAATGCCTGGATGCCATTATCGAAGGCAAGATAGCCCCGTTCCTTCGCTCGCTTCAAGCCATCTGACTCGGGGTCGATCCCAATCATCGCCTGGAGATCGATGACTTTACTCCGTTCAAGTTTATACATTAGATCTGTTCCGATATTTCCAGAACCAATGATCGCTGCTTTGATTTTCGCCAATTCTTCCACTCCTCTATTCAAAAGTGACTGACACAGATCCGACCGGACCGAATTGAGCTGTAACTGTATCTCCTTCAGCTACTGTAATCGCCGCAGAAAGTGCCCCCGGCAAAATCAGTTCTCCAGCCTTAAGGGTAATGCCGAATTCATGAAGCTTATTTGCCAGCCAGGCAATCGCATGTGCCGGATGGCCAAGAGCAGCAGCACCTGAGCCTGTCGCAATCATTTCACCGTTCTTGGATAAAGTCATCCCAACACTGCGAAGGTCGATTCCGTTGATGTCTGTCATTTGCTCTCCAACCACAACCATCGCTGATGATCCATTATCCGCAACCGTATCAACAAGACCGATTTTCCAATCAGCAATCCGGCTGTCGATAATCTCAAGGGTCGGTACCACGTAATCCGTTGCCATCAACACATCCAGAAACGTAACATTCGGACCTTCTAAGTCTTCGCTTAATACAAAGCCGATTTCCGCCTCGATTTTAGGACTGAGGAAGTTGGACATCTTTACTGTTCCGCCATTTTCTACTTTCATATCATCCAGCAAATGACCATAATCAGGCTCATCCACTCCAAGCATTCTTTGCATCGCCACACTCGTCAGACCAACTTTTTTGCCGATGACCGTGCGGCCTCCTTTAAGCTTTCTCTTTATGACCTCCAGCTGAATTTGGTAGGCGTCCGTTACATTAAGATTCGTAAATTGTGAAGTTAACGGTGAAACCGCTTCTTTGCTTTTTTCCGCCTCTAAAAGCGTATGAGCAATGTTTTCGATCGACGCATTCATGGATTCATCCTCCTTTGCTACCATTTAATATTTTCTATCATGCTATGCGCTTCCTTCTATAGCTTCATGGTGATCGTCTTTGCTTCGGTATAAAACTCGAAGCTGTGCCTGCCGCCTTCACGTCCTATGCCGCTCGCTTTCGATCCGCCAAACGGTGTGCGCAAGTCGCGGTAATACCAGCAGTTGATCCACAGCAGGCCAGTATTTACATTAGCTGCTACACGATGGGCACGGCGCAGATCATTTGTCCACACGACGCCCGCCAGACCGTACATGGAATCATTGGCCATTTTTACTGCATCTTCTTCCGTTTTAAAAGGAATGACCGTCAGTACAGGGCCGAAGATCTCTTCCTGGGCGACACGCATTTTATTGTCTACATCATACAGAACAGTAGGTTCATAGAAATTGCCTTCTCCAAGGGAGTTAATAGTCTTACCGCCAGTTGCCAGCTTCGCACCTTCTTGCAGACCGATTTGCACATATCCATCAACTGTCTCGATATGTCCCTTTGAAACAAGAGCACCCATATCTGTATCCTCATCAAGTGGATTACCGACTTTGATGGCACGTGCTGCTTCCACGAACTTCTCCAAAAATTGATCGTAAATGCTTTCCTGGACAAGCAGACGTGATCCTGCCAGACAAATCTCACCCTGATTTCTGAAAATGGCTTCAATCGACCCGGCAACCGCTTCGTCCAAATCAGCATCTTCAAACACGATATTCGCGGACTTTCCGCCTAGCTCCAGAGAAACCGGAATCAGCTGAGACGCGGCATTCTGCATCACCGTGCGGCCAGTCGTGCTATCACCGACAAATGAAATTCGTCTTACGGATGGATTTCTAGTCAATTCTGTTCCGACTGTCCCTCCAGGACCCGTGATAATATTCAGCACCCCTGGCGGCAGCCCTGCCTCATTGGCAATCTCCCCGAGCATCACTGCGCTTAATGGAGTATAAGAAGCTGGCTTTACTACAACTGTATTCCCTGCGGCCATTGCCGCCGATGCCTTCCATGTCATTTGCATGAATGGGAGATTCCATGGAATGATCAGGCTTGTCACACCAGCGGGAGCATATTTTGAATAAGACATGTATCCTGCCTGGTCATAATGCTCATGGTTTATGTAGTTAGCCATTTCAGCAAAGAAGCGCAAATTCGCAGCTGCCCGGGGAATATCAAATCCCCGGCTCTCCTTAATCGGCTTCCCGACATCGAGGGTTTCTACCAGTGCCAATTCATCCACCTTTTCCATGACCAGATCAGACATTCTGCACAATATCTTTGACCTTTCAGCAACCGGCATCTTGCTCCAAACACCGCTTTCGAACGTCTTTTGTGCTGCATCAATCGCGTGTTTAGCATCCTCAACACCAGCTTTAGCAACCGAAGCGAGCTTTCTATTGGTCGAAGGATCAATCGTATCAAATGTTTCACAAGACATCGCATCACGGTATTCACCATCAATAAAGAGTTTGGCATCTTTTACTTTTTGTGGTTGAGTCAGTTTCATCCTAAAACACCCTCCTCATCCTCGACTTCAACAATCATTTCAACCTCGACGGCATTGTTGAGGGGCAGCTGCGCCATGCCTACAGCAGAACGGCCATGCTTCCCGAACTCCCCAAACACCTGCACGAGCAGATCCGAGGCACCATTCAAGACCTTCGGCTGATCAGTAAAGTCAGGGGTGCTGTTCACGAAACCAAGCACTTTTACCACCCGCTTCACTTTGCTTAACTCACCCAGTTCCTGCTTTAGAACGGTCAAAAGGTTCAGCATGCATTGTTTCGCTGCATCATAGCCGATTTCAACCGAAACATCCTCCCCAAGTCGGCCCCGGTATTCATTCGTCCCCTGGCCGGATGTGAAAATCAGATTGCCGGTCCTTACACAGCTTACATAGTTCCCTGCTGCAGGGCGTGGAGCCGGCAAGGTCAGGCCAAGTTCCTTCAAGCGTCCTTCAGGTGTCAGCTGTACCTGTTTCATCAAATCAACTCCCCACTTTGACTGGTATATTCAAGAACCGGAGCGCATTTTTACCAAGTATTGCTTCCGTTTGTTCCTTTGACAATCCAACCGTTTCATCAACGACCTTACCCGGCGGGACCTCTCTTAACAGGAATGGATAATCAGAGCCCATGATGATTCGTTCATGGCCGAAATTCTGTACTAAGTAGTTCAGGTTCACTGGTTCATTTACAAGGGAATCATAGTAAAACTGTTTTGCGTAATGGCTGGGCGGCTTATCCAGAAGACGCAGGTGCGGCCAGACTTTCCACCCTTGATCAAGACGAGGCAGCAAATAGGGCAGCGAGCCGCCGCCATGAGCCAGGCAGATTTTCAGCTTAGGGAATTTATCCATGATTCCGCCAAGGATCAAACTTCCTCCAGCCAGAGCCGTTTCACTCGGCATCCCTACTGTATACATGAGGTTGTGACGAGGCATCCGCTCCTTGCCAAGTGTTTCCCATGGGTGGATAAACAATGGAACATCCCATTTTTCAGCCATCTCAAAAAACTCAATTAAACGAGGATCATCAAGGTTCATACCGTTTATATTTGTGCCAATCTCTATGCCGCTCAAGCCTAATTCATGCTTGCAGCGGTCCATTTCCCGGATTGCTACATCAACATTCTGCATCGGCACGGCACCCAGTCCAATGAACTTGGTCGGGTACTGGTTTACCAAGTCAGCGATAAAATCATTTTGAACACGAGCCAGAATTTCTGCTTCTTCAGCTGGTGCCCAGTATGAGAACGTTACAGGAATGGGAGAAAGAACTTGCATATCGACCCCTTCCCTCTCCATATCCTTAATCCTCTTCTCAGCGTTCCACACCTGGTCTGTCACTTCACGGAACACTTTCCCGGCAATCATGATGTTTGCCCCGCATGCACAAGTACGCTCCAGTTTCGGCCATTTGTCGCCGCCGAAACGCTTCGTCAGATCACTGAAATCCTCAGGAATGATATGGGTATGGAAGTCTACTCGCATTTCCATTCACTCGCTTCCGGAGGCATCATGTATCCACAATTATCACACTTGCGAAGTTCCTCGTTTCCGTTAAAGCTAGCGATGGCTTCCTTTACCTGCTTTTCAATGTTAGTCAGTTGAATCGTGGCACGGTGCATTTCATGGTCGCACTCCTCACAGAACCAAACAAAGTCCTCAAGTTCACCTTGTGCACGGTTGCGTTCAATAACAAGTCCGATCGTGTTCTCCACTCGGTGCGGAGAATGCGGAACGTTCGCTGGAAGAAGAAACATTTCACCTTCCTTTACCTCCACTACTTCACGCTTTCCTTCTGCATTGATAACCTCTACATAGCAACTGCCCTGAATTTGATAGAAAACCTCTTCGGACGGATCAACGTGGAAATCGCGTCTTTTGTTCGGTCCTCCCAGAAGCATGACCATCAGCTCAGCATCCTTCCAGATCACCTTATTGTTGACCGGCGGCTTAAGCTGATCTCTATTTTCCTCAATAAATTGCATTAGATTAATCGGTACAAATTGACTTTTCATATTTCCTCGTCTCCCTTCGATTCTTGTGAATTCAGTTAAAGATTCTTCTTGGCATTACCAGCTTTTCCTACCATTCATCTCATATCTCTGCTATTACAATCAGTCTGCCATCTCGACCGGACTTCCTTTTAATGACTTTTGCATATGGACCACTTCATCTGCGAGAATGGAAATCCGATTCAACAAATCCTCATCTACGATTTGGTTTTCCAGGTTGAAATGATCGAAGGTTGCGTATACATGGCAAGGTGCAACGAAGGCCCGGAAATAACCAGCAATGGGCTTCAACTGGTTTTCGATTACAAGAAAATGCTGATACGTTCCACCATTTGCGACAAACCCCATCACCTTATTCCTGAAGGCAGCCGGGTGGATCAAATCAAATAGGTTCTTCAATACCCCTGGAATCGAGCCTTGGAAAATAGGTGTCCCAATCACATAAAAATCGGCAGACGATATTTTTTCAATCACAGCCCTGGTATCGTCCGAATATTTTTCAGCAGGACGGCCATCACAGAACTCAACGTTATAATCCATCATATCGAGCATTTCCACCTCGATATCAGGGTACTTCTTTGTCACTTCTTCAAGCACTTTACGGACCACAATCCCTGTCTTGGCTCCGATGATCGTGCCTGATATCCCCAGCAATTTCATTCGTTTTCGCCTCCTACTCTTGTAAAATATGATTCTTCGCATTCACTCCAGACTCCCAACCTAGCAATGCTTTCGAGAGGTTGAGCTCCCCATCTGAAATCAGCTGGCGGATCCTGGATGAAGAGATCACGCTGCCTTGAGGGCAGAATACCGGTTTTGTTACGCGTACTTTAAAATATTTTTCAAGAAGCTTTACATCTCCCAATCGATCTTTGCCAAAGCGGAAATCCCCGCCAACAATGATCTCCACCGGGTTAAGCTTCGCCAAACATCCGATAAATTCGTATGCACTTCTCTCTGCATACACTTCATCAAATCGGGCAACCACTGCATGCCGGGTACCGAGTTTTCCGATTTTATCCAACTTTTCCCCCACGGGGGTCAGCATCCTTGCTCCTTGAAAAAACACACGGGGCGGCGGGTCGAATGTATACACGACACTCGGAACCCCGAGCTTCCTGCTTCTCTGTACTGACTGGCGGATTACGGTTTGATGCCCCCGATGGACACCGTCAAAAGCGCCAATGGTAACCACTGATCGAGGCAATTCCAACGAAGAATAAACATGTGCTTCCATCCAGCCATCACCTCCTGAGAATGATTATTAATTTGTAAGCGCTTCCTTATTATCCAAAAGACCGCCCCTCAACGCTTCATCAACCATTGTTAGTTGGGTCTGGCGTTTATAGTTGTTATAGAAAATCCCCCTCTTACGAATCGGATCACCTGTATAATAGCGCTCGTATTGAAGCAAACGCTGACCGAATGCCTCACCGCACAGATCCCATGCAAGCTTGAAAATACTTACCCTCTCTAAAGAAGAGATGCCTTCTCGGCCTACATAATAATTGTCGATTGAATCTCTTAATGCTGCATTTTCAAAATCAGCTCCAGTCGGGGACATGAGCAAACCGCCTGCTCCGATAATCTGGATGACTTCGATTGCCCGTGGATACATGGTAGGCAGCAAGCCGCGGATGGTTTCTAGTGCGACGTAATCCGGCATTGCTTCTCCATGCTCGGTCATCGTATGCTCGTATTCAGCCACTTTTAACAGCGCTCTGATCGACTCAAGTGACTGGGCAAGCTCTCCAAGCTGTTCCTGAACATTCAAGTATCCATCGACGCCAATCGTATCCGCCACCTTCATGGCCACTTGCGTTGCGAATTCCAATTTCACAAGGCCCCTGACCCCTGATTGATGGGCCGGCTGCTGACCAGCGCCTGTCATTGGATACAGCCTGTTGGCTGCTTCCACATTGTTATATAAGAAAATACGGTCCCAAGGAACGACCACATCATCAAACACCAGTAAGGCATCCATCTCTTCGAACCTTGAAGCGAGGGGATGATCAAAGAACGAACGTGTTCCATCCTGCATCGGCTCGCGGCAGATGATACGCAGCCCCGGGGTATCAATCGGAATCGCAAAAGCCAGTGCATACTTTTCATCACCTGGGGCAAATCCAGGGAATGAGTAAATGATCACTTCATCTGTCACCGGTGCAAGGGTCGCAAGCATCTTTGCTCCCCTGACAACCAGACCATCCGGAGTTTCCTTCACCGCACCAAGATGGGTATACGTATCCTTCTGCTCATGTGAATTTTTACTGCGGTCATTTTGCGGGTTGATAATGGCATGAGTCAGGAATATGTCGTTATCACGGAGGTATTTATAATAGTTGCGGACATTATCTGCCCAGTTTTTGTTGTATTTTTCAAAGAACCAAGAATTGTAGTACATGGATGTTACCACGACGTTCAAGAAATCCGGAGTTCTTCCCATCAATCCAAAGGTTGCCCTGGCATATGCTTCGAAAACGTTGCGACGCTTCACTAAGTCATCGTAGCTTTTTGGCACAAGGAAGGAATTATTCACCCGCTCTCCCGTTTCCTCACATACATGAGTGATCTTATCCTGGAATTCAGGATCATGCTGCATGTCAAACAGCTTGGCGATTTCAAGTATCGGCTGCTTGAAAACCGGTTCCTCAAACAAATTCTCAACCTTTTTACCTGAAAGCCAAACTTCAGGTTTGCGTGCTTTAACCGCTTCGATATATTGAGCTCCAGTCCTAATTCCCATATTCACCCTCCTGAAAATATTATTTGAAAATTCATACTGATTTTAATACTAATTTTTCATCCTAACTGTAGCCTATTTAACGTTTTTTCTGAGATAGTTTTGGAAAAATCGAAATTATCCAAATCTTTATAGAATTTAAGCGTTGTTTCCCCTATGCTTATCTTAGAAATCATCTTCACTTTTTGGGGAGGTAATGGTATGGCCACAGTTTACGAAGAAACTTTTCATTGGGAGGGTTATTTAAAATACGGGACACGCCAATTTTTCAGAAAAAAAGAATGCATTTACCAGCAGGGAAATCTCGGAGAAGGATTTTATTATTTACATAAAGGCCTGGTCCGGATTGTTACCGTAACAGCCGCTGGCAAAGAAAATATGCTTAACATCGTCATACCCAACCAGCTATTAGGAGTCCAGTCACTTGACCAGAACACTCATTTCACAACCGCGATTGCAGTAAAGAATTCAGTCGTCTATCATTTCTCAGCAGACGAATTTCGAAAACTTATGATTGCCCACCCGGAACTCTTCAAACTCTTTTCCAAAAGCGTCATCCATAAAATGAAAATCCTCTTAGATCGCATAAATATGAATGCGCTTACATCAGAGCAAAAGCTTGCTGCTTTACTCCACAATATCTGTGATGAATTCAAAAATTATGAGATTCCAATCTCTCAGCAAGATCTCGCCTGCTGTACAGGCCTGACTAGAATCACCGTCTACAAAGTACTAAAACAATGGCAGGAAGCAGGGATCATTGAGGTAGACAAGCGAAAATACTACATAAAAAAACCAGATTTCCTTAGAAACCTGGTTGGTTAATCTTCATGGGGGTTATTGGCAATCGTCCTGATTTCAGGAAAATCTTTTACGACGATTTTTCGTTTTTGAAGCTCGATGTACCCCTTCTGTTTCCATTTCTGAATGATTTTGTTCACGGTAATTCGGGACGTGCCAATGTATTTTGAAAAGGCCGTCTGGTTCATCGAGGCATTTCCGTTTTCCTGAATAAGCTTCAGTAAATAGAAAGCCATCTGCTGCTCAATGGGACTATCGAGGTGAGCGATGATTTCAGCCAGGGTCCTGAATTTGTAAATCAATGAATCTGTATAGATGGCAGCTGCCTCTGGATGATCCTTGCAGATTGCATCAATCGCATCGTTGGAAAAATAGTAAATCGTTGATGGACAGTTCGTTATCCCGCTTGTCAAATATGGCTCCCCATGAATCCCGTGCTCCCCAAACAACATCCCCGGGGGAACCATGTTGATAATACGCTCATCCCCTTTGTCGGACAAGAGCGTAATCTTTATTTCACCCTTCTTCAAATAATAGATTCCCTGACCCGCCTGCCCTTGATGATAGACCACTTTATTCTTCCTAAACTCGAATACCTGCCCGTATGACAAATACGGCTCCCATTGGTGACGGAGGTAGTCCACACAATCACCTTCCTCTATACATGCAGTTGTAAAATTTTTATTATTTAGATAATTATAACATTTATTTAAATGTACTGGACGACTAATCCGATTCTTTCAGAAGAAGAAATAAAGGAGATGTTGGAGTGAAGCTCATCTCTACCTAATCCGTAAAACACAACATGGAAAAAGGGACGTATCCCACCTTTGGCAAAGTGAGATACGTCCCTTTTTAGCTATTAAACAAGGAACTGTCGCATTTCTTCATCTGTTAAATCTTTTGGTTGAACACCGTGTTCTTTGCAGTATTTGTCCAATGCCCTTATTTTCACTTTCGGGGATTCGGCGGGTGCTGGGAATGCAAATACCCCATCAGGAAAATCATGATCAAATTTCTCGATATCTTTATGCATTCTATCACTCCTGGTTATAGTATGCCCTCCTGGAATTTTTTTAAAATATCTTGATTTCAACTTGATTCCTGCCACCATACTACACCTCCCGGAAAGTATATTTTTACAAGCCTTTCAGCTGCAATGTCATTAAACATGAAATACTGCCCATATGTCAGTTGAGCTCCCAGACTCTTATAAAAGGGATATTTGCTGCTTTTAGATGTGAGACCAACATACCCGTCATACCCTTTTTCAATACTGTACCAACAAGCAAACGCTATGAGAACTCTTCCAACATTTATATATGAGCGCTCTTGGTTAAGTACCCCTTTTATAAACTTCTTATTTTGTGGTGAAGATTCAATAATATCTACATCTACACAAAGGAAGTCTTCATCTGGGTTTTCTTTCAAGGCAATAAGACCCTCTACAATATCTGGATTATGGTCAGTAACTAATCCGAAAACCTTAAAATCATGCGATATCGGATAAAGCCAATTAAATTCCCAACCATAATCAGGAAGGTACCTATTATCCTTTACCTCTTCTTTTCCCACTTCTCGAAAATAATAATCAACGGGACTGTTTGTAGCTGCATTTAATAACATAGCTCAGATCGCTTTCGTTTGATTGTCATTCTATTATACCATAAATCGTATAATCCACATGTTTTATTTAGAAAATTCAGTAAAATAATCAAGGGTGCAAGTGGGGGCATAGGGACGATTTTCATGCTTCCTTTTCTCATCTACCAGAAACCAATCAGCCCAAACACCTCACCCAACTCCCCCCACTAACCCTCTCCCTCCCAATCAATCCCCCAGCCTCCACCACACCCAACATATCCATCATCACCGCAAACCCCTGATCCACCCCACTCAACACCCCGACATCCTTACACCCCTTCCACAACTCCCGATAACTCACCAACCCATACCCATCCCCACGCTTCTCCCACGCTTCTCCCGCTCTTCTCCCAACAATCCCACCAACACCCCATACACCTTCAAACTCTCAACCCGAAAATTCAACTCATTCCCCTTCGCATACTCCGTCACCAACATCCCAATCCCTCCCTATTTATCATTCAGTGAATCAACCGTCCTGTCCCCCCGCCTCACTCAAACCGAAGCAACAGAACCGTCCCCCCGCTTCATCCATCCCCCACGAAACCTCCCAAACTCCTTCACAAACTCCAACTTCACCGTCCCCACCGGCCCATTCCGGTTCTTCGCAATCTTCACTTCAACCTCCTGTCCGCTCTTAGAGTCCGGATAATAATAATCATCTCGATACAAAAACAACACCACATCCGCATCCTGCTCGATATTCCCCGAGTCACGGAGATCCGACAGCCTCGGCCGCTTGTCATCCCTGGACTCCACTCCCCTCGATAACTGGGACAACAGAATGATCGGAATCCCAAACTCCTTCGCCATCCCCTTCAGCTGCTTCGTTATATGCCCAATCGCCAGATCATGCCGGTCAAACCGCTCCTTCACCGTAATCAGCTGCAGGTAATCAATCACCACGAGAAACGGCTCCGTCGGGTAATCCCGCTTCAGATTCATGATCCGCTGTCTGATCTCGGGCAACGTAATCATCCCATTCTGCGACAGTTCGAGCTTCGCCTTATACACCGCGTTCATCGCCCCGTGCATCCTCGGCATCTCGTCCTTCGTCAAATACTTATAGGGATTCTGCCATTTCATCATGTTAATATCCGTGATACTTGAGAGAAGCCGCTGCATGATCTGCCGCGAGCTCATCTCAAGGGAAAACACCATGCTCACACCTTTCTCCCTCGTGCATTCCCAAGCAAGCTGGATGGCAAAAGCCGTCTTCCCCATGGAGGGTCTCGCAGCCAGGATGATGAGCTCCCCTTCCTTCCACCCTCCCGTCAGCGCATTCAAACTCTCGAATCCCGTCGAGACCCCGGGAAGTCCGTCCCTCTCCATGTAAAGAGATTCATAAAGATCCATGATGATGTCGTCCTTCGTCTCTTCGTCGATCGTCGCATTCGTATGCATGTCGATAAGTGTTTTGTAGAGTCCCTGTGCGGATTCCGGGGTGTAGGCGTTCAGGAAGTGATGGGCCGAGTTCTTGATGAGGCTCAGTTCGTAATACTTCAGGACAATCTGTTCATACTGCTCGATGTTCACCGTCGTCGGGCAGTAATTGGCAAGCGCCAGGAGAAACTGGACCCCACCCACATTCTCAATGTCATCACGGAGCTCCTCCAACAGCATCACAAGATTTATCTCCAGCCGCTTCTTCTGCAGCCCCCTCATCGCTTTAAAAATGAGGCGGTTCCTCACCAGGCTAAAATGCTTCTCCTCCAAGGTCAGTGTATCCAACACATCCGCATCCAGAAGGACCGCTCCAATGATCATACTCTCCGCTTCATGCAACTCCCGAAGTAGCTGCTCATCAGCCCCAGGGTGGTGCAGGTCGTGTCCATTCATTTCGTCGTTCATTCTCAATTCGAATCGCTCCTTCTTTTTCCCACGCTTCCATGGTTTCTAGTATCGTCGTTTCCTCCACCGGCGGTTCATACAGCTCAGAAATCGTCGGCATATGCGGACTCACCTTGATATGGGCTTCAGCCCGCTTCTTCACCACGTGATAATCACAGTTCTCCAGGTGCTGAAACCACAGCTTCGCCCGATCATGAGTGAGCAGCCGCTGAGGGTAAGCTCCTTGGATCATTTTCATAAGCTCCTTGAACTCATGGAACGTCATGCCTCCTTCACAATCTCCTCCAGCCCATCCAACAGGTCGTCGATGTGCTCCATGGATTCCCGAGGAGAAATGTACCCCTCAAGGGCCTTCTCCAAATACTTCGGACTGTTGATCGTCAGCTTCGGATTGATACTCTGCTGTCTGTCAAACTCCTCATCCATGAACACAATCAGCTCCTCCGTCGACAACTCGCTCAAGCTGATCCGCTCCATCGCCACATAATCCATCGGCGTCAAGATAAGTCCTCTCTCCCTCCTGCCAATGAAATGCCCGATCAGCGCCTGCAGCCTCTCTTCCTCATTAGTGCCGTTAAGGTTGGTGGTGTTCTCTTTCTCTTCTTTCTCTAAGTTCTTAAGTCTGTTTGCAGGTTCTCTCCGCACCTGTTTCACATCCTTTTCGCCGCACGAAGACCCTCCGGAACCAGCCCCATCATCAGGCTGGTCACCACCGGATTCCTCACGTCCCCCTTCCTTCTTAGACATCCCCATCCAACTCAAATACTCCCCACAGGCGAAATCCTTCGTCGGTCTAAGGGTAAACACATACCCATGTTCATACTTCTCCGCCTTCAGCCATCCATCTCTCTCCAACCTCTTAATCGAACGCTGAATCCGCGAATGCGAATACTCATCAATCTTCTTCCCATTATAGAACCACAGATCCTCCCTCAGCTTCCGGAGCGAACGCACATACTGCCTCTCCCCAAGCACCACTCCCCCAACCTGAACCCCGCCTTTATGCGTCGCATTCAACAGAATCAACACATACAACCGAAGATCCTCCGGGTGATGAAACGTCTCCTTATCCAACATACCTGTCTCAAACTTTCTCCATCCATTCATTACAATCACTCCTCATTCGTTTTGGTTTCACCCTTTATATAGGGGGATGGGAGTGAAAGGGTCACCCTATAGATAAATTTTTATAAAAAAAACATTCGGGTGGGGTCCGAATGTTTTTAGGGGGACATATGAACTTAATGGATACGCCATTCAATGGCATGAAAATCTTGAACTTTCATCTATGTAACTTAGACTTAAAGTAATATTAATCTAGATAGGAGAACCAACTGTGCAAAAGAAAATATTCACATTCAAGCGCTTCTGGTGCCATGGCCATGGAATCTTGATAACTTTTTGCTTTTTCCAAGGCGTTCTTTTTAAAATCTGCTTTCATGGTATCAATCGCATATTGTGCTTCTTCCGCAGTGAATTGTTCGCCGTTCTCTGAAACTAGCTGATTATAATTACCTTGCTTTGACATGTACATCGTATCAGAGTAAGATTCCGCCTTTTTCAAAGCGTTGTCCTTCCAATCATATTCAAGCTTTCCCATGGCATACGCAGCCGCTTCCTCGGAAAACTTTTCACCATACTCTGAAACTAATTGGTTATGAATCTCCGCTTTGGACATATAGGGGGATGGGTGTGGAAAGATACTCTTTGGCAGAATTTTTTTATGATAAATTCAAGATCAACAACCTTAGCAGTCATGTGTGCTACACTAACCTATATACAACCGTCCTTAATCCTAAAAACATATGCACTAATGACAGAAATTTATAAAATAAAAAAAGCATCCATAGGATGCATAATTCTGACGCTTAACAACGGAATAAAATACTTATTTTTACCGAAATTGTAATACTATTCAAAAATTAATATTTTAATTAAAATACCTATTCAATGTTCAGTCATTTCAAGGAAACATTCATCATTTACATCTCCAGCGTCAAATGAATCTATCCTTGAACAGAAGATGAAAAATAAAAAAACTATTAGGAATAATCTAATATCTAAAAAATATATTTTGCTTTTGTTTTTAATACCTTATTCTCCTTACAAATAAAAATCATTACAATAGACGAGATGCCCGTCTAACTTTAACATTACATTTACAAAATCATGACTGTCTAAAAAGGTATTCATTGTTATCTTAAAATAATTTGAATTAATTAAATAATTTTCTTTATTAAAATGACAAATTTGATTTCCACCTCTATCTGACCATAATATTTGTATATTTCTTGGGTGGTAATCATTTCTATTCAGTTGGATTAACATATGACTTTTGCATTGTTCTATATCTAAAATTTTCAAGTAATCACCATGAAAAATGGTATTTATATCCCCCGTATCAAAAACACCTTGGTCAATATAACAAATTTTATCGTTGTACTTACTATAAGCAACGAAATTTAATAATGACTTTAATGTATCTGCTTCGGCTTTAGTCCTACATAGAATTCTTTTCAAATGGTGTAAATTACATTGATCTTTGATTACTATTTCTGCTTGACGGTGCTTCCTAATTTGATTCCCATCAAGGTTATACGTACTTTCGTTATGATAAATATAATGAAAGGGCGCATTTGCTAAACTACGTACCCCTTGATAAAGAGGTACATAATAGTGTGAAGCTAAACTTTCAAAAGAAAAAAACACATTGGGTTCATCTAGTATTTCTGTATCAAAAAGTAAAAATACTGGAACTGGACAATGTGCACCCAGGGCTGTGATTTGTGTACTTGCTCGAATTCCTTCATTGTGAAATTGGGTAGGGGTTAAAGGTCTAAAATAAAAACGAACGTAATCTTTATACATTTCCTCGGTTCCCAAAATCACTTCACCACTAGCGTTATCATTTAAGTTTTCATCTTTTAATTTTACCACTTGATTTCTGCTTCTCAATAAATCATCATTTAAAATATAAGCAATGTTTGTTATATGGCTGAAATGATATATATATTTTGACCACCACTCACATCCTTGTGGTAAATGCTTTGTGACACTTGAACTAAGTAATAGTTCTTTTGCCGAATTAACTGTTTCCATAATCAGTTACCCCCAAAAAAATCTATATATAATAAATATTACCATATATAATAATCTTAAAGGAGTGTGAATAAATGATTATCTATGAGAAAGGCGACCTTTTCAAGCAAATTAATCGGGTTGAAGCTATTATTAATACAGTGAACTGTGTAGGTGTAATGGGTAAAGGTATTGCTTTAGAGTTCAAGAAACGATACCCTGAAAATTTTCAATTATACAAAACAAAATGTGCAAAAAAAGAATTAACTATTGGCAACAGTTTTGTTTATGAAATACCTAATTCTGACACAACAAATTTTATTATTAATTTCCCAACAAAAAAACATTGGCGCAACCCTTCAAAGATAGAATATATTGAAGAAGGATTGGACAATTTAATTAAATTACTAGTAGAATATAATATAAAATCCCTTGCTATGCCAGCACTTGGTTGTGGTAATGGAAACCTAGATTGGAATAATGTAAAACCTCTAATTGAAAAAAAATTACAACCCTTAAAAAATGTAAAAATATTCATCTTTGAACCTTCAACCATAAAAGAAGAGAAGGAAAAAAACACTAAAAAAAGACCCAGATTAACTCAAGATAGAAAGAAACTTTTACTCTTGATGAATGATTATAATACTGCCACAAAAGGTCCCATGGTAAGTTATATTCAAACTCATATTATTAGTTATTTTATAAATTTCAACAAAAAAAATATTAACTTTGAATTAAGAGAAAAAGGACCTTTTTTAAAAGAACTAAATAAAGTGATAATACTGTTGAGTCAATATTATATTAAACCAATAGAAAATAACGAACCCAACCAACCCAAACAAATAGAAATCTTAAATGTAAATTTTCCACAAAAAAATGAAATCCTGAAAGATCCTGATTATCTTATAATAAAGTCACTAATCAGTGGATTTGAAACTTATGATAGCTTACTAACACTATCGATTACACACTGGTTTAAATTTAATGAAAATATAAATTCCAACGAAATTCCAAGTAGAGTTTTTTCCTGGTTAGAAAAAAATAATCATAAGCCGAATAAAACTCTAATTAATAATTCAATGAATAGATTAGAAAGGTTATATTTGAACTCAGAAAATTTATCAATGGATTTTTCTTAGTATTTTGTTATGCACTCATTAGACAAAAATTAATGAGTGTTTTTTCTAATGGACTCATTTTGCCAGAGTGATTAAAAAAAAGCCTTATAAATCACCTTAAATAAAATCCTATAAATTTTCGCTATTTAAAATAGGTTTTAAGTCCAACTGAATAGTTAATCCATCGCGTTCTAAACATTCCATTTTAAAACTCTACGATTCACTTAACATTTGTATTATGCTACTATAAAATTTTTGTAACTGCTCACTTTCAACTCCAGGTACCATCTGAATGGCTCCCACCTTATATCTAGCATGGTAGCCTTCCTAAAAATACCTCATCGCTTCCACAGAATTATTACTCGTCGGTGTCAGAATATACACTTCGCGGACAGCTCTTTCCCCTGTTTCCCTGTGAACAATTCCATCACGATACTTGTGCATTTCACCAAGGGCGGTACCGAGATTTTCGGATATTCGGTATTTTGGATCGAATACGAAGATTTCTTTTCCACACTCCAAAACGATATCAGGAATCATCCTTTGAGTATAGGTATAGAATTCCTTCGAATTGTACTGATAGTTCCGTTGGAAATAGAGTGACTTCCCATCTCGAAGTCTGATTCTGCTTTCTTTGTTTTGAGCCAAATCGATAAAGATTCCGCTTTCTGTCGTCTTGTATAGCCCACCGGTTTCCTCCACCAAGTTCAGCTCTCTCAATATCTTGACGATTCTCATGAAGCACCACATCTCATATAGTTCGAACGTGTCTTTCAGGGCAATGGGATAATCAAAACCGATTCCTTCCCTATCATGCTTGTATAGTTGCTCAAACCATTTATACCATTGTCGGTAAATGGGATGTTTCCTGAATTTCTGGGTTATGGAGTATGGCCCTTGATGCATGGAAACTTCCTGTAGAAAAGGAGAGTTGATCCACCTTCTTATCAATGAATGAAACGTTGCCGCTTTCTTGGAAATGTCCACTCTTTCCACTTTCATGTATGTCCTAAGGAGAGTAGTCAGGTCAAACAGCTGCTTCTTCAAGACCTGATTTTCATACACGTCCACTGTCTCAAACGTTTTGGTCGTCTCGACATTGAGGGGAATAGTTTCACCGTACCCTCTCTTATCCAGCCAGTTCAACGTCGTATGTTCAACACGTTGTACCCTCTCCCTTTTTTGAACAATCGGCAGTTTGACGAGCCTGCTGAATGGCTGTTTCTCGATACGGTCAAAAATCTGACGTAGAGGTTGCATGGACCTTTCAATGTAAATCCACTGCGTCCAGGAGGCTCCCCGGCTCTTACCGGATACAGAGACTTCCCTCTCCAATCCGCTCAATTGAAAACAGCTGTTGCTTTCCTCTAATACCTCCTCAATCATCACATCAAATTGCTGTTCTGATAGTTTACGGGAATCAGGATAAATGAATGTTTCATATTCCTTACCATTGAGGAATACTTTCACCGATCCGCTCTGGAAGGGAGTCACGAGTGTCGTAAAGAAACGGCCCCCCTCCTTGTGAAAAAGTATCGGTATCCCCTGCATCCTTAATTCGATTTCAGTCCCCTCATACCGCAATTTGTATTCCGTAGCCTCGGTTAAATAGGCTTCTTCAAAAGAAATCCATCCATCCGAAGACATCCATATTTCCAATGATTTATCTCCAGAATTGAGTGGCACCATAGTACTCCAACTCCTCTTGCATCCGTTTCACATGCTGCAAGGAGACGGAACTGCCTTCCAGATTGGCAGTCAACCAGCGATTCAGTTCATGAAGCATTTCCGATATTCGTTCGTCACCGCGGATCTTCGTTAACACCTTTTCGGCAATCACGCCATCCAGTGCTTCCATCGGATCCATTGCATGATCCGCTCCCAGCTGGTGATTCGCATAGAGCTTCTGAAGCATCTCCCCCATGGTCCTGTAGCCAAAATGAAGTTCGTATGCAGACAATTTAGTATGCAACTCCTTCAAAAGAAGGAATTCCCGGAACAATGAATCTTTCAAATCCTGGTCCACCCTTTTCCAGAAGGAAGTAAAGTCCACATCCGATAATGTCATGACAAACGCACGGTCCAGCACTTTATCCGATATGGAATGAGTAGTTTCGTCAATGTTGATGGTCCCTAGTATATAAACATTAGGCGGTATGATTAGTTTTTGAGGGACATCCGTTATATGCTCATCCTGATGAAGTGGGATTTCCTTTCTTGACTCCACCGCACTTAGATAATCACTCAAATAGTACTCCACCCTGGCCAGGTTCATTTCATCCAGTAGAATGAAATGTGGCTTTTCCCGTTCCTTCAATGCATTCAGTATCACTTTCAAGAATTCCGTTTTCACATAACGTTTCTCGAATGAACTGTAGTACCCGAACAAGGAACTGGCATCAGTCCAGTCGGGTCGGACGGGTATAATGCTGAAATATGGATTTTCACTTTCATACTCCAGCCCATATACAGCATTGGCGTATAAACGGCAAAGTTGCGTTTTACCAGTCCCGGAAATTCCGCTGAGGATAACGAAATGCTTGTCATCAAGCGCCGTCAGATTCAGGTGCAAGTCCCTCACAATGGATTTTGAAAAAGTAAATTGACTGTTATCAATCATGTCATGAATCTCTTGGAACCTGAAATTAGGATCAAGTGTTTCCGTGTCGGAAAGCTCATTTTCACCTTCCATTTCCAGTTCATTGTCCGCACTATCAGAAGGGGGTTCCACAGTTTTCCGTGCATGGGCAAACAAAAGAGCTGCATCAATAAAGTTCTTCTTCACCTGATGAGCCCCTTCCATGAAGGTCTCGGACTCATTGTCATAGGTGCCCACGCAATAAGAAGCATCATCCACCTTGATTCCATGTTCTTTGAGCAAGCGCATAGCTTCCACTTTGATTTCATGATTATCCATGCTCTGAGTGGCAAATAACTTCTTGATCCACCATTCCTTTGTACCATCGGCCAAAATCTCACGTACATTGGTGAAAATCTGGTTGCCCCCTGCCACCCTCAAGAGAATCGTTTGGTAAGGGGTGACTTTGTCATGGTAATCAAGGTAATCAATATTGCCTTTCGTAATCATTTGATCTCCATCATTGATTTGAAAAGATTGTCTCTAACCTTGATATTTAAGGTTTTCAGCAGAAGAAATCTCTACAGAATAAGGTCGTCCAAGCAGTTGGGTTTCTTCAATATCACGTATGGAAGACAATTGTTTTAATGCAGTCCAAGCCCTCTGTCCTGTTTGTATTTCCCTATTGATGAATTCCCTGAATTCGTTCAACCCGTCCCAGACTTCCTTTAAATATCCACTCAGTTCTTCCTCATCCATCTGTCCTTCAAGGTCCATACTCTTCCCTACTTGGAACCATGGCCTCTTTCTTGGTTTTATACAACTTTTCACAAAATCTTCAAATTCTTCTTTAGGCACCCTCGACTTTTCCTTCCATCCAGTGAAAATCGAGTACTCATCAGGAATCGAGGACAACACGTCCCGGATAACACCACTCCTGGACCAGGACCAAAAAGGAATAAGGCTTATTTCCGTATGCATCAATAACGATTGATCAATTCCATTAAATTCTAGCGTCAAAAGGTTGTATTCCTTCTCACCGGATTTCATATATAGACCCACAAAGTATTTCCTGCCCATATCAGAGTTCTTTTTCTTTTCTGCATATGTTGGATTCCGCGCATCATGATAAGTCGTCGTCAAAGTAGTATCGTAGTTACGGATGTATAACTTATCTCCCAAAGGAATTTCCTTGGAAGTAACGAATCGTTCAAATACCCTGTTTACTTGAGGAGCCACTTCATCAAGGACCCTGCGGCACCTAATTTCGGTATTGTCTTCATTGAATAATGATTGATAGTATGTAAGGTTGAGCATTGTGTTCACCCACTTATTGTTAGTTATGTTTCTAGACTAGCATATTATTGGGAGGAAAAGGGAAAGTATTCATCTTGCTCCCTTAAACACAAATAATATACATAATTTTACTTTTCTAGTAAAATACAAAATAAGAAATCTAGGTATTCACTCAATTGACGAGGAGAAAATATATGATATATGAAACAATAGAAGAATTAATGATTAAAGCACAAGCTGCAGAAGGAAAAACCTTCGGGGAAATAGATACCACTGGCAGAATAAAAAACTTAAAATCTAAAGGGACATTGGGTAACATCATCGAAGAAAGCTACTTTGGATACGAAATTAACTCTGCCTCCAAACCAGACTTTGAAAATCTCGGCGTCGAACTCAAAGTCACACCCTTTAAGAAAAATAAAAATGGGACATATTCTGCAAAAGAGCGATTGGTCCTGAATATCATCGATTACATGAATGAATTCAAATTGACTTTCGAGACATCCTCATTCATGAGTAAGGCAGCCAAAATGCTGATTATGTTATATCAATACGAGCCGGATGTAGATATAAGTGATTATCAAATTTTCAAAGCCTTCCTAAACGAATTCTCAGAGGAGGATTTGGCAGTGATGCGCCGGGACTGGAAAACCATCGTTACAAAAATCAGGAGTGGCGAGGCTCATTTGATATCGGAAGCAGATACCATGTATTTATCTGCTTCTACCAAAGGCGCAAACAAGTTGAGCGTCCGCCCTCAACCTTATTCTACTTTAGGGGCAAAGCAACGTGCATTTTCTCTTAAAGCTTCTTACATGACAGGTTTAATCCGCAAATGTCTTACACCTGAATACATGGAATCCTTCTCCAACAAAGACGAGCTTCAGACAAAATCACTGGAGGAAATCTTGAATGAGAGGTTCATGCCTCATTATGGGAAAAGAGTGGATTTATTATGTTCTGAAATGGGAATAAAGTATAACCCTAACAACAAATCCATGGTACCTCATTTGATGGCCCGACTACTGGGTGTTAAGAAAAATGATATCAGCGACATTGAGGAATTTTCAAAGGCAAACATCAAGTTCAAGACTGTTGGTCGTGAACCTGACGATAGTATCCGTGAACACATGTCATTTAAGAGAGTGAATTTTGATACACTGTTAAACGAAGAATGGGAAGATGGTGAACTATATCAACTTTTTGCTGAGCGAAAGTACCTATTCCTTATATTTAGGTACACCGAAAATTATAAGCCAAAGGTAAAACGAATTCCTTTTTTTGAAGGAATCAAACTTTGGAATATGCCCCAACAGACCATCGAAGGCGAACTATACAATTTATGGGTGGAATTAAAAAAAGTTGTAGATGAGGGAGTCGAATTGATTCCTAAAGGGAGACGGGTCTTCAACAATTTGCCTGGCCCCTCGTTTAACGGCGTCAGCCACGTCCGTCCCAAAGCAGGTAATGGGAAAGATAAAACGTTACTTCCCGATGGTCAATGGATCACTAAACAAAGCTACTGGTTGGATAGGGAATATATACAAGAAATTTTAGATGATGAATAAAATGAAAGCCACAGGAAATTCTTCTTGTGGCTTTCATTTTTAATAAGATTCTCTACTTTGATATCAAATTGCATCCCATGTTTATCACTGCCAAAAACCAGGTAGTATAAACATATCCCATCAAAAGGAGTTCGTGAAAAATGAAGAACCCTAAAACAACAGAGGAAAGAAGCAAAATTATGGGCTCCATCAAAGCAGTCTCTAAATTGGAAAACATGGTGACCGAAGAATTGTGGAGCCGTGGTTACAGAATCCGGAGAAATGTAAGGTCATTAAAAGGAACACCCGATATCGCCATAAAGAAGTATAAAGTAGTGGTCTTTATCGACTCTTGCTTTTGGCATCTTTGTCCGATCCATGGCAAGATACCTAAATCACACGTCGAGTTCTGGACAGAAAAGCTGACCAGGAACCAAGAACGTGATAAGGAAGTGACTGAATACTACGAGGAAAAGGAATGGAATATTTTGCGCCTTTGGGAACATGAGATACGAGGGGAATTCGAAACCGCAATCCAAAAGATTAGTGATTTCATTGATGAAGCTAAAATGGATTATAAATAAAGAACTCTCCTAATTGAATCGGGAGAGTTCTTTTTCTATTGTGCATCCGTTTCCGAAAACACCAAATCAAGTTCAACTTGATTCCCATCTACGTTTTCTTTCTCTAGTTCAAATATCCGTTTCCCCATGCGTTCTATTAACCCAACGACCAAGGCATTTCCCATACAGAAGTATCTCATCCTGTCCGTCATGCCTTCCGTCCACCCATCCGGGAATCCATTCAGTCGCTCACATTCGACCGGTGTAAGGATACGCAGCCTTTTCGTCTCTGGATCTTCCACCACATGGGAACTTCGATTGACAGTGCCTTCACTCGTCAACATCGTTCTTCCGGGTTTGTCCAGAGACTCGGGGAATGCCATGCCCCCTTCGGAAAAGACGTATTTATGTCCGGTTGCTGACGTTCTTTCAATCTTTTTAGGACCTTTTAAGTAAGTGAACTTTTCAATGGCCGCTTCAGTTAAATAATATCTTTCATCAACATCCGACTGAAGGATTTTCTTCAACGGAATCGGTGATTCTTCCACAGGAGTGACTTCTTCCGTATAGACTAAGTCGTCTCTCATGATTCCCGCGTTATAGTAATTCATTGAGAATTCATCGGAAATTTCCACGAGATCTTTCTTCATGATGAATGATTGAGGTTTTTTCTTTTCAGATATACCTTCTTTTACTGGAAATGGTTTTGCAAAGAATCCTTTATCGTGTAACATCTGGGATTCATCAAAACTTCTTCTATTGATTACATAAGGAGTTTCATTCTTAGTGGCAAAAATGAAAACCCTCCTTCTTCTCTGGGCTTGTCCATATTCAGCCGCATTGATGACTCTCCACTCCACAGAATATCCCAAGTCCCTGAAGCTCGCCAACATGATGGAGAAGTCCCTGCCCCTTTGTTTAGAAGGGGACTTCAGCAGTCGATCGACATTCTCAAGCAAAACATATTTAGGACTTGTCTCCCTCATCAACCGGGTAATCTCCCAAAAGAGAACGCCTTTCTTACCCTGAAGTCCTTTTTCCCCATTCAAGCTTCTAGCAACGGAGTAATCCTGACAAGGGAAGCCACCGACAATCATTTCGATATCCAATTTTTTGAAAGTCTCTCCATCAACCGTGCTTATATCTTCATTAGAGTGCATACCTTGTTTATCAAATCTACGTGCATAACAGTCGAATGCATGCTGTGCTTTCTTTGAAGGTTCCCATTGATTTCCCCAGACAACATCAAAACCTTTTGCTGCTTCCAACCCGATTCGGAATCCACCCACTCCGGCAAATAATTCTATTACATTTATCATTACCGAACATCCTTTCGGTTATTTCTTAAGCTTTATTATAATAAAACTATCACTAAATACAACTCTTTAACATAATATATAAAAATAAATATAGAATAAGTACAATCTTAGATTATTATTTTGTTTTATGACGGTATTTAAAATGTCCCAATAGTATATTATAACAGAAATCAAGCTTTAAGATATAGGAATATATTGAGAGGTTATAGTTACTAATGTGAACGGTATGTTCAGTGATATTAAGGAATAGATTAAGTAAAAGATATAGGAAGCCCACTTAAACTGAGGACTTCCTATAAAGAATATAGCTAAATTTATGCGAAGGAAAAATCTACATCTTAAAGAGCTCTAAGATATCTTGATAATCTTCTTCCGGATTAGGCTCAAGCACACCATTTTCAATTGCTTGTATCATTCTTTCTTCTTTTTCCTTTAGTCGATCATAGATTTTTTCATCAATAGTATTACGACGTTCCTCTTGTCCTTGAAGCATAAAATAATAATATTGAGTATATTGATTACTTGGCAGGCCTAATCTATGAATACGATCACGCGACTGCAGCATATGAGTCAGGTTAAAAGAATATTCTAAATAAATTGCATCGTGACATGTTTTATGCAGAGATACCGATTCTGCTAAGGTATGTGGATTTGTCACCAGCACATCTACTTCCCTCTTTTTGAATTTACCTATAATTTCATCACGTTCTTCTTGCGGAGTATTGCCATATATGACTGCAGAGTTTATTCCTCGACCCCTTAAATCAGCATGGACTTTGTCAATTGTATTAACAAACATACACCATATAATAGTTTGCTTATCCTCTTCAAATAAATCAGTTGTTAAATCAATCGCTTCTTTATACTTCCTTGTTATTGGAATATTACGTATTAAGTTAATTTCCTCTTCACTAAATGTAACTTCTTCCTTAAATAAAGAACTATCCCACAAGGGGGCATTCTCATCACCATACATTTCTATCACATCAATTGATTTAAGTAATAATTCAGGGTTTGCAGATGCTTGAATCAAGCGAATATAAAGATTGAAAGGTGAACCCCCGTACTTACGATACAAAAGATCGATGAGTTCTTGTTCCTCTTTTGAAGCAGGTACTTTAATGATTTCATCTGGATTCGCAGGTGGAACATCGAGTTCATTCTTAGTGGTTCTCCAGAAAAATGGATATAATTTCCCATTGATACTATCTACTTGAGTTGGACCTGGGTTCAGTAAATCATTGGGTTTGAAATTAAAGAACAACTTATATTCATCCGCATACAAGATATTCAAGAAATTGTAAACGTCTTGATATGTGTTCGGAATAGGCGTTCCAGTCAAAACATATTTAAACCCAGCATTGACTGATACCCTTTTTGCTGACTGAGCCCTCTTGCTCTGTACTCCCTTAATTTTATGAACTTCATCAAAGACAAGCATCGTCCTGCTATCAATGATATCGCATAGTACAGATTCATACTTTTGTAAAGATTCATAGTTTATGAGAATAAGGTTTTTCTCCCCACTATCCAGTCGTATCCTAAACTCATTCATTTTGGATTCATGGATATCAAGTTCTTTCAAACTCTTTTTATCTTGAAAGTTTTCTACAAATTCAAGCTTCCAAGATAAGAAGGAGTTCTTAGGACCAATCATCACAATCTTATCAACTTCGTTGACTTCATCTGAATTAAGATAGGCGAACACACCATAAATCATTGAAGTTTTACCTGCTCCTGGCACAGAAAAGTTCGCAGCGTTTTTCATTTGATGCATATAAAATGCACTCCACATCTGCTTGTCACGTAATTCACGGTGCAATTCTTTATGAACAATACTACTGAATTTATTAAACCTTTCTCTAATCATTTCATTTTGACTTTTGATTAACTTTCCGTATTCTGCACGCTCTTCAATCCAATAAGCCGTTCTGGCCAAATAGTCCTTTAATCGCGTACTTACAATGAATTTGAACTTTTTCCTCTTAGCATATTTTTCAAGAACAGTAATTGCTTTTTTAATTTCTATATATGTAAGTTCATCAGAAAAATTAGGATAAACATCTTCATAATAAGGAGCGAGCTTTTGTGAAATTGCATAGTCATTAGGTGGTATACTAAAACCTTCTAAATTATCCTGTAGAACTAATTTGTTATCTTCCAAAGTCAAAATAAGTGCATTTTCTGTCAAAGTATCTGTATCCAAGACAAGTCGCCCCTTATCATATTTAACAATTTTCTTCTTTACCACTTCATTTATTTCCTGCACGTATACTGTTTCATGTTTCCTTTCATTATTCCAAAGCTTATCGAATTCCACCCTTGCCTTATGTAGCTTTTGTTCATCAAAAGAAGAGGCCAACCAAGAAGCTGTTATATCGAATGATTCAAAATTATTCTTTATAGCTGCTTCCGTTTCATTGTTAGATCCAGTAAAGTAAATTACATTTTCATCAAGGTCTTTACAAAGGCCAAACTTAGAATGGAATATTCCGTATTTTGTAAAACCAATTTTCACATCTACATACCCGTTCGCAATCAGGTGAGCCAGATTAAAGAAATCCTTCTGTTCTTCTATAGTCATGGATTCATCCAATTTGCTAATCAATCCATGTTGGACTTCTTCCCTCAATCCATATCCTTGTTTAATCAACTCAAAGTCCTCCTGGCTGATTTCCAAGGATATAATCAACCTCATTCTCCCATTATTATTAATTAAGCCCGAAAGCCCTTTCGCATAAGATGCAAGGGCTTTCGAACTAAAATAACCACTGACGCGATCATAGGAAGTAGCCAAAGATAATACTGGATTGTAGAACTCCTTGGCTATATTGGAAGAAGTAGTATAATAGGTAGGCTGTAATAAAAGTTCATTAAACCTCAATTTTCCCACCAAACTTTTTTAACATTGAGTCAATTTTCCCCAATACCAGCCTAAATTCTTTTTCATCTTCACTTTTCAATCTACTGACTTGATCCAAATCGATTCTCTCCAAATCAGCTAACGCTTGATTTAATAATTCAACTGGCTTTTTTCTCGCTACTTTGATTTGTGTATCTTGAATCTTTCTATCAATGATGTCTTTCCCTTCTTTTCGAACTACCTCAAGTTCCTTACCTATTTCCTTGACCGTTTGAGTAGTGACTTCCTCTTGGTCTTGTAAGGTTTCATATACCTCTTCCACAACTTCTTCATACTCATCCAAGAAATCATCCCGATTCGTACTGTGAATCACGAATTTCCCCATCTCACGTATGTAACGGGTAAGGTCCCCTTTTTCTCGATTTGTAAAGATTGCAGTGAACAAGGCATTTCTAATACGAAGGTACTCCTCGCGCTCAGTTTTATTTGGATATTCAGGTCTACTCAAATCTTTAAAATCCAACTTTTTGAATTCTTTATTTAGAATTCCTACTAATTCTTGAAGTGGACCATCCAATTCCATATCTCTTGCGATAAAATACTGGCCTGGAGCATTGATGAACTCCAAATATTGAACCATCAATTCAGCTTTTTTCAAGCTTACTTCTACCTCTTTTGGCCTTTTGTTTGTATTTTCAGCATATTCCTTAATTGTGAATAGCTTATCAATTGAAATATCGCGATAAATATCGACGAGATTATCTATTGGGTTATAATCTACCGGACGTTCCTCTGCATGCTGCAGATTTAATTCAAGTCGTTTGATATCTCGGTCATCAATTCCATTTTTCGGATCTAGGATAACCGCTTCAAAATAAACATCTTTACCTTCATTTTTCAAAAGCCGTAAACAAGTGAAACGCCTGTTCCCATCAATGATACGGCCATCATTCAAAACAACACCGGGTACTCTTTGACCAAAGCGATCAATATTTTGTTTAGTTGTCTTAATCGCATTACTATTTGAGTTTTCAATGAATTTCTGTAGAACCATGTTATAATCTTCAATAACATCTTTATCAATCTTATTTCCTTCAGTAAGGTATTGACTGATGTATGTGGCGATACGACCGTTTTTTTCATTGTAATGGACTAAATCCAAAGGGATTTTACAAACAGTATAGTTATCTGTTTCCCCCTTGATGGTTAACTTTCTTGTCCCAGTAGTTTCTTGTATTCTGCTTCCAATCAGACTCTTTAAATCAATCGTCATTTTAATATATCTCCTCAAAATAAGTATTTTTGTTGATAAATATTTTTGATAATTCATGTGAGTAGTGCATTTCTGAATTGTTCACAATCGATATGACCCTATTCAAGTCCAAAGACATACCGTAATTTGTTTTTGTATAATCATTCATTTCATAAATATCTTTAAATTGATTAAGTTGGACCAAAAAACTAACAAAGTCCTTTAGTGAAACATCGGTTTGCTGTTTTATAAATATATATCCTGTAGACAATTGTATGACTCTTACATCATCTGAAGTCCAGATGATTCGATTATAGAAGGAATCTTCAAATCCTAAGTTTTCCACTTCATGTGAGAACCCACTCTCCCTTATACTTTGTAAAGAAAAGAATCTGTTTGGAGGAACGGTTGCTAGTGCTTTTCCCCTAAAATCTAAAAGCAAGGTTTTCGGAACATCCGCATTTGCCAAATTTTTGGAAGTTATGTAAATATCCTTTTCAACCTTAACTACTTCCAGACTTTTTTCCAGACTGTACAAAGCTTGATTGAAGGAAGAGGAATTAAATATTTCCTTTTCATCACGTGAAAAATAATCTTTGCTTAGTATTAACTCAGTAAAGTAACTATCAATTGACCCATATTTATCACTTAATACATATTTACCTTTCAAGCTAAATCCCAGCTTAGATAGAATCATATTATTCAAGAATTTATCATGAAAATCATCGTCGATTCTACTACCTAATTCATTAAGCTGATCGATTGTATAGATATCGTCAACCAATAAATTTCTCAAAATTTCAACATCTTCATCTTGAAGTTCATCATATTCTACCTTAATGAAATCTTCATGAATATACTCATTGAGAAACATATTTATATAACTATGTAATGAATTCCCTTTTAAGCCGTAGTTATCCTCTGCATAGTCAACAAAACTGTCAATATGGATAGGTGCCTGTTCGTGAAATAACTTAACCAGGAAGTCTCTTTTCTCCAAGTTCCCCACCGAAAACTCTGGCATACGATTATATGTGACACCATCCACTTTAATAATTCTTTTATAAAGATTGTGTAATTCATGCTCTGTCCTTATATCGATTTCTTCCATGAATTCTTTATTTTCCTGATACACTTTTACCATGCTATAGACACCTTGTGTTAAGGATAAAAAAGATTCCAGACTTTTTATTTGTAAAGAGTCTATCCCATCAAAATCAAAATAACGATAATGGTTACTCTTTGTCCTAATGACGGTGGGGCACCTTTCACTCATTCCGCGCACTGAAAAAGCATCAACTTGAAGTTTTTCATCCAACTCGTTGACTTCGAGATATTCATTGAACTTTTCTACCATTTTTTCATCATTCGTACTAGTTTGTGCATGATGGAAAATGACCTCTTCAAATATAGAGCTCTTAGTTACAGGAACTATCCTTCCTTTGTAATCGACAAAAGATTCACATGATTTTAAGATAGTCTCAATTTGGGGGTGAGTAAAATCATTTTCTTCAGCCAGTAATGAAATCAGGGGTTCGTTCCCCTTGTTTAGTATTAAATTAAGAAATTGATAGACTTCGACGGACTCGTTAAATATGGAACAGAATAATTCCTGATTCCAATCAAATCGTTGAAACCACTCCGTATATAATAGGATTTCCTCTAGATCACCCACACGGCTTAGAATCCGTCTCTCTTTATTAGAAACTGCTTGCCTGGAAATATTTTGTGTCTCAGCGATTTCTCTTAATGTCCACCCTTTCATCCTCAATAGTAATATATCCTTATTAAGAAAATCCTCATCAAGAAAATCTTTTATTTTCTTATATTTTCTCACATATCCATTTTCACAACGAATAAGCAACCCTGTTTTAATATTTTTCTCAATAAAAGTTTCGATTAAATCAACTTTAATATTTTCATTGATAGCTATCTCTATAGAATTCTTAAAATCATCCACTGTGATGGTTTCTTTCGGAAGCAAGCTTTCTATCATTTGCTTCATATGGGTTTCTATTAGGAAACATGGGGGATTCCCCTTGTTTATTTCAACGGATTCAAAAGCAGTTCTTATTTTCATGTATAAGGAGGCACGATTCCCCCCCATTAAGAGGCTTAATTCTTCCAAGGTTAGTGCAGGTATATCATCATAATTTATTCCAAATTCTATTAAAGTATTGATGTTATTAAGACTTAATCCCCCATACGCAAGTTGAAATAAACTATTTTCTCTTTTACTTTCATCAATGAGAGGAATTGCATCTATAATTTTTTTCACTAGAGCAGGTCTATTCTTGCTTAATGCTTTAACTTTTTCGCTGTTAGTTGAAAAATCCCCCCATTCAAATTCATCTTTCACTAGTTTTTCTATACTATTCAAAGAGACCTTATATTCACACAAGGCATATAAGTCCAGATTTTGTTTCATACGGTTAGGTACACCCCACTCAGCAAGAATATGTTAACAAATAATTAATTTTGCTTAATCCAAAAAGTCGAAATAAGCTTGCTTTGAAGTGAAAAGTCTGTTCATTTCGGGAACATAGTAATAATCATTCATGCTGTATAAAGCGCTTTCTACACCTTCAAAACTTAATTGGACCTTGTATCTTTCTTTAATTTCCTCAAGAAGCTGATTGACAGTTAGATTTTTGAAATCCCTAAGGATTATCCCTACTAAATCATTTAGAGTCACTTTCTTTACTGATTTAACAAAAAACGTTTTTGAATCTAATGTTATGTTCTTCAACCTACCCGGTCGCTTCAAAAGATTTTCATAAAAAATCGGATCAAAACCATACTCATCAATTTCATGCTTAAACCCTTCAGCTTTTATAGATTCCAAAGTAAAGAAAATTTCAGCACTAACAAAATTTTCCACATCATTTTTATAAGACTTAATCTCTTCTGAACCAACATTGGCTTTTTTCATTCCGGTATCAGTGAGGTAAAGAGATTTTTCAACTTTTAATAATTTATAAGCATTTTCATAATTCTCAATTTTCCTTTTGACATATGGGGTGTCGAATATACTTTCAGATTTGCTGTCAAAATAATTATTCGATAATATTTTTGTTTGCAAATACTTATCAAGTCCGCCTAATCCCTCTCTGATTACATACGAAGACTCTATGAGATAACCAGACTTAGATAAATCATCTTCATTGATTTTCAACTCCGTGAATCCAGGCACCACGTTTTTTCCTTTATTCACGATTTCATCAATAGTATATATATCCGCATTGAGGATTTCAGCCCAATTGATATCACTGCTAATTATATGTAAGTGGTTAGTCTGCTTCTTCTCCACTTGGGGCATATCTTCTAAAATTCCGGCTATAAAAGATGCATTTATCCAATAAGCTTGTTTAGTAATTAGTTTCCCACAAGGAAGTTGTACTGTATCATTACTATCCTTTGCCTTAGGACGAACGTGCATGATGGCATTGTCAGAAGAGGAAGGTAGATTATTTACGGAAACGAATTTAGATCCCCTTTTTCGTTTTTCAATCACTACACCATTTTTTAGAACTTCTTTGAGTTGCCTCCAAAATTTTTTAACTTCTTGCTCAATTTGGGCAGCTGGCATTTTCCAAGCCCTTATTCCCCGGAAGTAGACTTGCCCATCAATTTCTTGTAACACGAAGAAACAAAATGTAGTATATAAGAATTTATTCCTTATACTACTCTCTTCCCAACTTTCTTGATTTACCATATTAAAATTTATTTGTTCGAATGACATGGATTCCTTTGGGATGCCGTTTTGTTTTAGATTCACAGTCTTTATAGCTAGATTAAGTCCTTGTTTTGACAATGTTTGTTTTGAAATCCCTGCATCTCTCAACATTTGATTAATAACCGTAACAGTTGATAGTTTTCCCTTAATAAGGTGAACATTCAATCCTAACTCAGTAGCTAAGTTTTCAAATGAAAGACCGTAGTATTTTGTAAGCTTATTAACTAAGTCTTCCACTATACAATTTAAATCTTTTTGCATTTAATCACCTTTTTATTGTCTTAAATTAATGTAGGATTTTTACAGTAGTCATATAATCCTATATATTTATATATTATAACAATTCAGGTATTTGATTTACAAAGAAATTCACATGTTAAAAATTGTCTATCTCAAAAACTTTAATTGATTATTCTACGAAAGTCCCCCATGAAAAACTTATGAATCTTCATTTCTGCTAAACTTATATACCATACTGTGGGCCTTTGAAGACCTCCCTGACATGCCAATGCAAAAAAGCATTGTCCGGATAATAATACGACTGAATCGGCTCACGAACCAACTGACCATTAAACCTCATCAACCACTCTTCAAACCCATGACTCCCATGTGCATCCTGAGAAACTAGCATCCTTCTCTCAGGCGTAAAAGTAAACACTCCCCTATCAAATAGCTTATGGTGCAAATAACACAAAGCTATTCCGTTTTCTTCAGTATCAGGACCACCGGCTTGGTGCCATTTGATGTGGGCTGCTTCGACTCCTACGAGTGTGTGGGCTAGTCTTACATTAAAACCGCAAATAGCACAACTGTACCCATAAGCCCTTAAAATTTTCTCCCTAAATTTTGGGTCTCTCTTCATTTTTGTATAAACGGTGAAGTCCAGTCCAACCGCATCTAGGATATCTTGGTGAAGCGTTTCTGGAAAATGACTGTCTAATATAATATGAGCAATCTCCTGGACCAGCCTGGGGTCATTTTTTAGAAGCTGATATACTTCCGGGGTGAATCCCCCAGCAACTTCATCGGCCAGTAGTTGCCGATTACTCGGACTTTTCGTATTTGCTTCTTTATCCAGAAGCCATATCCCATCTCTTTTTAATCGTAAAAAAGGTTCTTCAGGATGATAGGATTTCCTGAGCGGTCAGAATTCCCTCAGCAGTTCTGTTAGCTTCTCCCTTGTAACCTCACAACTTATGAATCTGGGTTTATCTGCTTGTAGGTGTCCCAAAGCAAACAAAATCAACAATGGTTTATGGGGAGCTCTCTGGTCCCCTTTCTTCCATATGGACAGGTTATTAATTCTTTCCTTTAACTCAACGCTGTTCATCATTTTCCACCATTCATAGAGATCTATTTCTTCCTATATAATAGATAAGTTGGAACTTCCAATGAATCAATCCTTTACCTCAATCAGGAACATCTTATCCTTAAATCCCCCACGCTTCTCAGCCTTATCTTTCCGTACTGCTTCTACTTCTTCAATAGTAGATCCATGCTGCTTAGACAAAGCCCTGACAACCTCCAAGAGATCAGCAAGCTCTTCCACAGCTTCTCCATCCGTTTCAGCCGCACAGTATTCATCAAGTTCTTCATAAGCTTTTTCTTTTAAGTACTTTATGTAGTCTTCATCGTTGAGGATCTTTGTTGAAAACTCCTTACCACTACTTTTAATGATTTGTGGGATTTTATCACGGACTAACTTGTTATAGGTTGGCATGCTGATGACCTCCTGTGGATTTTATTTTCTATTTTATAACATTTTTTAATAGAGATGATTTTCAAACAAGATAAGCCTCTAAGCAGGTGACCTTCGCCACCATAGAGTGGCTAGGAATCTTGTTTACTTGGGATACGATACACATATAATGCATCAAATTACCCCAAGAGTGAACCTCCCACTCATTGATCTTTCCAATCTTCGACGGGTATTACTGCATATATTATTAACCAAGTCATCATGAAAAACATCTTCAAGGAACTCTTGTTTAGTAGCTTCATATACGATCATATTCGTCAGCTTTTCGTCTAACAGTATATTCCTATTATTTAGTTAAATTTGGGATTTAGCAAGCTTCTCCCTAATTTTCACCTTTACGTAAAGAGCATATAGAGAAATACTTTAATAATATTCCATTTATTTCAATAAGTTGACGACCTGTCCGTTCCAAGCCATTTTTCACCATTTGATAATGGTTGTAAAAGGGGTCAAAGTATTGGATAAACCATTGACAGAACGGGAATTATACGGATTATACTTAGGGATTTTATTACGAAAAAGACGAGATGAAATGGGCTACACTCAGGCTGAATTGGAAGAAAAAGCACAACTAGCTCGAACCACGATAAGTAAGATTGAACGCAATGATCGCATACCCGAATCCTACACCCTATCGAAAATCGCAATAGCATTAGGGATTAGCGTGGACCGATTAAATGAAGAAGTGTGGGAGAACGTAAGGATACATAAAGACAATAAGTCTTCTGCATTAAAACACCAATACTCCGATTTAGACTATAGAGGTGATTGAGATTAAAAAGCAGGAATTTGTTTTGATGAAGGATAAGCAAATTTACCGTTTTATGATTGTTGGGTTTGATGAGAAGAATGCTTATGGGGAGATCTATTTCACGGAAAATGATAAATCTACTTCTATATTTAGGGGTTCGGATGTGAAGGAAGTTATAAGGTTGGTGAAGGAAGAAAGCAGTGGCTTACGGGGGAGGTAAGCCACTGTTTTCTTAGTGGGAAAGAACTTCTATAGGTTTTAGATTAAAGCTTATTATATATAGAAGAATCTATTTAGTTCTACAACTACAGTAATTATTCAGGAACGTAGAACCTTTGTAAGGGAAGTAAAGCTCTTTTATCATTTGGCATTTTCTCATACCACTCTACAACAAGACGAACCAGTTCCTCTAAGTCAACTAATCTAACAGAATTATGCTTTGCTACTGCTTCTGCATGCGAAGTAAAACCTCCAGTCGATACAAATAAACTATTCGCGTCAATTGGGTTAGCTCCTAATAACTGTTGAATCTCAGGAGCAGAAGCAGAGCTCTTACGGTGTTTGACCTGCACCTTTATTATTGGCTTCTCAAATCCGAAAGCATCTTTAAAGGCAAGTACATCAACTCCACCATCAGGTCCTTTAGGACTTATTCTTACGTTATATTTCATTGCTTGCAACAGCCCTCCCACGAGCTCTTGCATTTGCCAAGGATCTAGCTTATCTACTTTATCTTCAATCATAACTAAAGCCTTACTAACAAGATCTTCAACCACTACCTCTTCTTCCTCATCGTCAAACTCTAAAGGGGTTGAGTCTGGGTTCGCCATTAATTTCTCAATTTCAGCGCCCCATTGATCCACGCGAAATACTGTTAGAACAGAACCTAAACTATTCTTTGCAGATTGAGACAGCCTATCCCTATCTAAAAACTCATTCTCCCATTTAACTCGAATTGTATTAGGATAATTGGGGTCTCCGACAGAATCGTCATAGAAATGAGATTCCAAAACAGTGCCAACCATGTACTCTCGCTTTTCTTTTGAATATGATATGACTTTATCATTTGTTTGTATATCTCGACTAAAACGCCATACTTGATTAACCCAGCTATTCCTAGATTGAGGTTTTTCCTCACTGAAAACAGCATCTGCTTTAGTTTTCATTTCTTCTTTAGAAGAATACTGCTTTGGATTTCCTAATTGAGGCCAACCTATTGACGCTAAACCTTTTTCCTTCCATATGGGTATTAGTTCATTATTGTCACCAGCACGAATCATCCACCATTTGGTCATTAGAACCTCTCCTCTACAAAAATACAATTAATACATATTATAACATTTAATATACATACTTTTGTTTTTACATTGGGAATGAACAAGAATAAGAGCCGGTCCTCATCAAAACTGGAACCTTTTTCGAGGTGAATTGTTTTTTTTATTTAGTTGCATTCCTTAGTCGAAACAGTCTTTCACACCGCCCCAAAAAAAGACAAGGTCTCCCTTGTCCCCTACTCCTCAATATATGGCTGCTCCCTCAAATGCCCCGTCCGTTCCACCATCACATAATAAAACTCTCCATACTCCACCCAGCGAAGCGGAAACTTCATCGTCAGAACATTCTCTTTGTTATACACACTGATCTGCTTCTTATCATAGGTAACCTTCTTTATCTCCTGAAGAGGTATGCTCTCCTTCTTCTCACCCGTGACCTTCCTCAATTCCCTGCCCACAATGACGACGGCACTCCGCTTTTTCTTCCATAGTTCATAGAGGGTGAGGATCCCTCCAAGGAGAGTGAAGCCGATGGAGATGTAAACCTCCTCATCAATTCCGTTAATGAAGACCCTGATCCAGTGGGAAATCAGGATGGCGTAGAAGAACCACAGGCCTTTGGAGAGGCTTGGTGAGCTCTCGTAGTAGACGGTCTCTTCATTTTCACGGGCGTATTCTTCTCGTTTTTTCAGGAAGTGTTGTTTGTGCTCCTCGATGGTTCTGTTCTGTATCGGTTCGAGATCGGTATGGGTCCCTTCCCACATGTCCGCACTGTCATCCTCCTCCTCAAGGCTATATCCTCCTACCCAGGCAGCGAGTACCTCGTCCCCATGGGAGAAGCTCATCAGATAATAGCGTAGCTGCTGACCGTATGAGTTCACGGTGTCCACGAAATCGACGACCTGAATGTTTTCCGGAAAGATATGTAGCTCCTCTCCTTCTTCATCTTGCAAATGGACCAGATGGTTAAATAGATGTGCCTTGGCAAGCACCGGCTGCTTCGGACTGACCGGGAAGAGATGCTCTTTATTGTGTTCCGCGAGCTCCCAGTACATCATTTCGGCACTTTCGACATGGTTGGAAAGCGATTGGAGGATGTCCGGTTGAACCGGGATATTCTTATTCATCGCAACCACTACCGCATTTGTGCTGATACGTGGATCCTTGAACGACACCGCCTCCTTCAGGAAACACTCTGTCTCTTCGGAGTAATAGAAGTTCATCAACCCGATCAGCACATTGAGGCGGTACCTCAGCTGAAAGTAGGTTTCCTTCCACGATTGATACGCATAATCGGACCGGTATTCCTTGTCATACTTCAGGTACTCGTCCCGAAGCTTCGCATAATCAGCCAGCAGCAACGGAAGGACCCTCGCTCTCTTATACCCTGCCTCCACGCCCGACTCATTGATCGCCGTAATGAAGTCATAGTACATATATTTATAATGAGGGGACTCCAACTGATCGAACGTCTTATCCACAATTCCCTTCAACAGCACCGGAAACTCACACAACTCCTCCACCGGCAGCACGACTTCCTCATGGGTAACCAAATGCACCGACTTGTCATGAATCTCCTGAAAGATCCCCTCATCCTTCGTCAGCAGCAGACACTCAAGCGCCCGCACCTTCGCATCCGGATCAAGCCCCTCAAAGCGCAGCAGAATCTCATCAATGATCTCAGGCATCGGATAATCACACACAAACTCCACCAACCCAAGCGAAGGATTATCCCACACATCCACCCGCACAGGAAACGATGTCGCCGCCTCCTTCATCATATCCTTCAACATCTCCACGCGGATTTTCAGATCATCATGCCCCTTCAACTCATACAACGTCCCAAGCACCTCATACCGCGTCCCCGGATCCGCACTGTGCAGCTGCTTCACCAAACTTCTCATCTTGATTTCGTTCATACGGTCCCCTTCTTAGTAAAAAAATGATTATTTCTTTGTTATTTTATTATGGGGGAGGGGGGAGTACATGTGTCTTTTGGCATAGGCAAATAAAAATATTTTACAGTTAGAGCTATCTCCTTTTAATATAAAAAGAAGCACCAGAACCGTCCCCTCGCTTCCCTAAGAATATCTAATGACCAAATGAGTACGATAATAAACCAACAATACAAGTAAAAAAATACCCACCAAAAGAATAACCCAGTCCAATTTCTTATTATTCATAAACCTATTGCACACACCATATAATTCCAGCCCAAGCAACCCACCAACAGTATTGGTAATGACATCAGTTATGTCTGTCGCTCCAATAGCGAATATCAATTGAATGAATTCAAAAGTAAGACTTAGAGCTAATATAAGGGCAACTTTAGGTGAAAAGCCCACTTTTTTGAAATTGACATCCAAGAGCAGACCGAATGGAATGAAGATAAGGATATTATCTACCATCTCTCTGGTACTTCCAGGTGCAGCAAATGGGATCAAGTTTAAACTAGCATATTGATAATGAAATACTGACAAAATATTGTATTGTAATTTGAATAGGACTAGCCAGGTTAGTATCACTAAATAGAATGCCAGCAATCCTCTAGATATTATTTTTTCCATGTTATCTCCTCTCATTTATGTGTATCCGGTGAGTTTAGGGAAACACCGTTACAATGACACCATCCATGTTGTTGCCTGATATCTCATAATGATGGTTTGATGGCACACGAATGGTTGTATCTTTGGTGACTTGGTAATATGAGATCTCATATGTTTCGCCCTGTATCGTCGTTGAAATCGATTTTTGTTCTTTTAGGAATGCTAAGTATTCTTCTAAAGCGAAGTTCTTTTCTTCCATGATCACGCTGTGGGGCAATCCAACATAGCGAATATGCCATGGTTCGTATTGGATACCCGTAACATCTGTTTTATCCTTTGGATACCGTAATATAAAGCCGTATTTCCACGCGTTTTCTTCGATCCACTTTCCTTCTGATGCCAGCTCCATCTTCCTTTGAGTGGATCCTACATCAAGTGATAGCCCCAAGTTGTGTTCGCTGTAGCCTGCAGGCAAGGCATAGTCGGACCCCATTTCCTGGTAAAGTGCACGTTGCTCTTCAAAGCCCCGATAGCCGCTATTGATGATGAAATGTCTAACCCCATCTTTACCGGCAGCAACGGTCATCTCGGAGAATTTATGTGCCACATCCTCCGACAATGTTATGTTGGTATCAAACAATCCGTATCCCTTTGTCAGTTCTTCATGCGTAAATAGATTGACAACGTCTGATGTTATACTCTCCTGCTGAACCGGATATTCTTGATTCACCAAAAGTAAATTCCCTTGAAAGACCTGTTCTTTTTTTATCTCGATCGTTTGAAAGTGTTCTGACGTCCCGCTATTTTCTACATGAGCATCGTTAAGATGAATCTCTACTTGATCTTGAAACGTTGATTCCTTATAAACAAATGTGAAACCCAAACATAATGCCAATAACAATAAAAATCCCCACTTCTTCATTTCACGTTCCTCCTTATTCTTAATATAGAATAGGAAAAACTGTTTAAAAAAAGAGTGGGGTAAAATTTAAATTTTTCTTAAATCCTTTATGAAATGGAATCTTGATCAGGTTCAATACCTTCCTGGGGTAAACGAACTTCAAATACCGTCCGTATGAGACTGCTTTCCACCGTAACCGTCCCATTATGTTGCTCCACAATATTCTTTGCAATAAATAAACCAAGCCCTGTGCCATCTTCTTGATGAGTTCGGGCTTTGTCACCGGTGTAAAACATATCAAAAAGATAAGGAAGTTCATTCGGAGGAATCCGGTCTCCATAATTCATAACCTGAACGACCACCTCTCCTCCATCGACAAACCCGTTAATATCTACAAACTGACCATCATATCCATAACGATTGGCATTGGTTAAAAGATTTTCAAACACACGGGCCAATAGCTCTCCGTCCCCCCAAATAGGTAATTGAGGCGGAATCGTGATTCGGGCGATCAAATGATTTTTTTCGAAAACAGGATATAATTCTTCCTTCAATTGATTAAGAAGATTCGATAAATTAATCTGCTTCTTATCTAAAGGCAGCATGCCATAATTCATTCGTGTTATTTCAAATAATTCGTCAATAAGCCGTTCCAATCGCTGAGACTTCGTAAAGGTAATCGTTAAATAATGTCTGACCTGTTCTTTAGTCAACTTCTCATCCTTAAGGATTAAATCTAAATAACCTAAAACAGACGTGAGGGGCGTACGCAAATCATGAGCCAAATTCACCACTAACTGTTCTTTACTGTTTTCTGAGAAATCGCCTCTTTGGATAGCTTCTTCTAGTTTTTCACTTGCGAGATTAATGGCTTGTGCAATATCACCAAACTCATCATTTGACTCGATATTCACCCGATGCTTAAAGTCGCCATTGGCGAGATACTGAATCCCCGTTGATAGTTCACTGAAATAGGTAGAAATTGGCTTAGTAAGCATATAGAAAAATAAGAGCGAAAGGGAGATAAACAGGATAAAAAAGACGTTAAAATCTCCAATGCTGTCAATGAATTGACGGAGTTGGGCCAATGGTTCACCACGACGGACCACCGAATGATAATAAAGCTGTAGTCCCCTAAAAAGGATGTAAGTGATCACACCGCCGAGAAGCATACTTAAACCAAATAATACGAGGACTTTGGCGCGAAAACTGCGTATAAATTTAGCCATTAAATGTATACCCCACTCCCCAAACCGTTTTGATTAACTTGTTCTTTCTCTTATCTTCCCCAAGTTTCTTCCGTAACGTACGAATATGCACCATTACCGTGTTGCCGCCTTCAAAGTAAGCATCATCCCATACCTGCTGAAAAATATTTTCTACACTATAAACCTTCTTTGGATGACTGGCCAATAAATACAAAATATCAAACTCTTTCGGCGTCAGCTCGATATTTTCACCATAAAGGAAAACCGTACGCTGATCAGGAGAAATCACAATTTCACCAAATTCCAACGTATCTTTCTTACCAGATACCTTAGGTTGATTCAACTTCATAAACCGTCGCAAATGCGCATTCACACGCGCAACCAATTCAATGGGAGTAAACGGCTTTGTTATATAATCATCCGCTCCAATCACCAGCCCATGTACCTTATCAAAATCAGACGTTTTCGCACTCAAAAAAAGGATCGGCATATTATACCGTTCCCGAATCAGACGAGTGGCATCATACCCATCCATCTCCGGCATCATAATATCCAAAATCAACAAATCAATCGATCGAGTCTCAATAACGCGAATGGCTTCCTGCCCATTATGTACTTTCACGACATCGTATCCTTCTTTTTCCAAATGAATGGCAACCAGGTCAGCTATTTCCTCCTCATCATCCGCAACCAGAATCGAAATACTCTTCATCTATCCCACTCCTATATCAAGTTACCTTTGATTATCAACAAATCTGTACTTTATTCTCTACTATTTCCTTTGATTATTCAAGGTAAGCATGGGGACGGTTCTGTTGCTTCTCTTATAATAGAAAAAGGAAGCACGAGAACCATCCCCGTGCTTTCAAGGGACGTCCCCCTCCCATCTCCCCACAAGTCTTAAGACCTACACAAAAGTCCACCTCAGGCTCATTATCAGCTATGGCTATACTCTATAAACTTAGTACATAAGCATATAGAAGTGAGGAGAGTGGAGATAATGACGAAGAATGTATATTTGATTCATGGTTTAATGGGAACGGGAGAAATGCATTTTAAGGAGCAATTAGGTCCTTTACGTGAGGAATTCACTGTAATTCCAATTGATTTACCGGGACACGGTCAGAATAGCCGGGATGCTGATGACCCCTTTTTCGAGCATACACTTGAGTGGCTTATAAGTGAACTCAGAAAAAGAGAGCCTGGTATCTTAATTGGACTTTCAATGGGAGCAAGTTTTGCCCTGCATGCAGCAATCAGATATCCCAAATTAACAAAAGGCATTGTCCTGACTGGCTATGTTCCAAGCATCCCCGAAGAAATGCACGCGATCATGGAAAGACAATATCATTTTTTACATAACATCAAAGCAGAAGCACCTGAAGTAGCGAAAGACTATCTTCTTCTCCATGGCCCCCGTTGGGAAACCACGTTACACAGGGTGGTGAAGTGTTTCACTTATCATTATCCAGTAGTATCTGATGAGCAAATAAAGAAGTTGACCATCCCTACACTACTCGTCAACGGCGGAAACGAAAAACATGAAGTGGATTCGGTCCACCATCTATCATCCATGAACAACCTTATCACACCAGGAATCATTCCAAACTGCGGTCACTTAGCCAACACGGAAAACCCTTCGATGTTTAATCGAATGACCCTGGAGTTTATTAGTAGTATTGCGTAGTGAACTAGGAATAAGGGCCCATGACCTCATTCCTCTCTCCTTCTCAAATACTCCTCATATACCTCTTTTGCTTTATCTTGTCTCGGTAAATCCTTTACTAATCCTCTATGTATATCACTTAGCAGATAAAGTCCCCTGAACAAACAGCCAGCCAGTATGCCGAAAGCAAGAACACCACCCACAATTGGGCCAGCCATAAGCAATCCGAAACCTAATAAACTCGCCAAAATTATTGACAGTACTAAATACAAAACAGAATCCCCCTTTTATCTCGGAACATCCCTCATTATGTCAAAAGTCTTACACTCTCTCAACCTTTCCTACTGGGAAATGGGGTCTGTCCCCCGGTGCGCTAATACTTTAGCATACCGAGGGACAGGCTTTAATTCGGGTCTGCTGTTTACCCTCCAGCACTCTCATCCACCACCAACGTCACATCCCCATGCCCTTTTAACACGGAAGCAGGAAACTGTTCATCAGGGAGACATTCTAAGAGCGTTTTTACTGCTTTTGCTTTATGACTGCCGGAAGCCAGCAACAGGATTCGTTTGCTTTTCAAAATCGATTGGATGCCCATCGTAATCGCATGTTGCGGAACCTCGTCCAGTGAAGAGAAGTACCTGGCGTTTGCCTTTCTAGTCGATTCAGCCAGTTCCACAATGTGTGTCTCACTCGTAATTGAAGTCCCTGGCTCATTGAACCCGATGTGGCCGTTCGAACCAATCCCGAGAATCTGCAGGTCTGGAGGTCCGATTTCTTCTATTAATCTTTCATATCGGAGGCACTCTGAATCCATTTCTTCAGCACTTCCGTTGGGAATATGGATATTTTCAGGGGAAACATTGATGTGTTTGAAGAGGTTATTCATCATATAAGTGTAATAGCTCTGTGGATGGTCTCGTCCCAGCCCGATATATTCATCGAGATTAAAGGTAGTGACATGACGGTAGTCGACGTTCCTTTCTTTAAATCCATTTATCATCTCCCGATAGGTTCCAAGCGGGGTTCCACCTGTTGCGAGTCCCAGGACAGAGTGAGGGGTTGACCGTACCACACGCTCTATTTCATTACAGGTATATTCGCTTAGTTCTTGATAATCCTTCACTGACACGACATTCATGATATTCTCCTTTCTTTCAAGCACCAACCCCGGTTTCCTTCGGGGAACCGGGGTTGGGTTATAATCCTATTGATCTAAGAATTTATCTAACTCTTTTTTAATGATAGTTGCCTCGGAGCCGATGACAATCTGGACATTTTTCTTGTCTACCTTGATGACGCCGTGAGCACCGGTCTGCTTGATTTTCTCTGTATTAACTTTGTCGGTGTCTTTCAATTCGAGACGAAGGCGCGTCATGCAGTGATCATTTATGACGACATTTTCTTTTCCTCCGATGTTTTCGAGGATTTTCTTTGCCATATATTCATGGTTTGAGTGGGAGAGTGACAGCTCTTTTTCTTCTGCCGTGGCTGCTGCCTCGAATTCGATATCGTCTTCCCGACCAATCAATTTAATATCCTTCTTCACGATGATGGTAGTGAAGGTGAAATAGTAAAGGGCAAAGAATACAAGTCCTACAGGAATGATGAGGAGCCCCCGGTCCGACAGGTTCAGGTTCACGACATAGTCGATCAGGCCAGCTCCCCATGAGAACCCGTGCCTGATATGAAGCATGTACAGCACCGCGCCTGCCAAACCGGTATAAACGGAATGGATGAAATAGAGAAGCGGTGATGTGAAAAGGAACGTAAATTCGATTGGTTCCGTGATTCCCGTCACAAAGGAAGTGGCTGCCCCGGAAGTCATCAGCGTTTTTGTTTCCTGCTTGCGTTTTTTGGCAGTCTTGGTGATTGCGAGTGCAATCGCCGGGATCCCGAACATCATCGTGACATAGAACCCCCCGATAAAGAAGCCGGCATTCGGATCTCCGCTAAGGAACCGGGTGATCTCGCCGTTCACGACTTCCCCAGAAGCGGTTTCATATTCCCCGAGCCCGAAATACGCATACGTGTTCAGGACATGGTGCAAGCCAAATGGCAGGAGGAAACGGTTTAGGAAACCGAAGATGAAGACTCCGAGGGCCCCAAGACCCATTAATGTCTTACTGAATGAATCAATTCCCATCTGGGCATAAGGCCAGATAAGCGACATGAACCCAGCTACTGGTATCATCGTAAAGATGATCATTGTGATCGGAAATTTCTCTCCACTGAAGAAGGCAAACATACTTGGCAGTTTGGTATCTTTGAATCGATTATAGATGAATGCTGAGATCAAACCTGCTATAACCCCACCGAACACACTCATGTTCAGTTCAGGATCCATGATTTTCAATCCTTCTTTTAACACAATGATGGCGAGAAACCCGGTCAATGCTGGTATCCCTTTATCCCTTGTGTTCGCAAGCCCCATCGCGATCCCGATCGCAATGAGTGCGTCCATTTGTGCCAAGATCACCCCTGCTGCCTGAAACAATGGAACGTCTAATAAATCCGGTGCAGTCAACCTTAGTAACAACCCGGCAATCGGCAAAGCAACAATCGGAATCAACAGCGATTTACCTAACTTCTGCAAGAAACCGTTCATGAAAAATCCCCCCTAGTAAATTAAATCCCCTTGTACGTCGTTAACTCAATATCTGACCGTGACTTGAGCAACCGGATAATTTCCGGATGAGTCAAGAATTCGACTTCGTCCACCCTTGGATACGTAAACGATGAAGTTGCCATCAGTTTTTTATCCAGATAGGCAGGATGGCACATCACTTCCACCGAGTCACTCTCTTCAAAAAGTGTATCCAGGGCTTCCCCATCTTTTAAAGCGTTTTCAATTAAGTATGAAAAAGAATCGGTGGTCTTAAACCCAGGAGGAACGTCCATATTGTTCCTCACCGGGAGTCCGTATTCTTTCGCAAGAGTCAGGAATACCTGGGGAATGCCCCCGAATGAATTCACGTGATGGTGGCTGTCCAGGTGAGTTGGTGTTAAACCATACGAGAGAAAAGCTTCGATCTGAGCCTTCCATTCTGCATACACTTCTTCATAGTCGATCGTAAAGGCCCCTTTATAAAAGCTCAGTGAACGAAAAACACCATTCACATCGACAATAGTCCGGTGAGTATCGAGCATCGGACGGTCACACGTCAAGACAAGATGGACGCCTACACCGAGGTCCGGATTTTCCTTAGCCAGTCGGACGGCATGTTCCGCACCCGGCATATTGCTCATGAAGGTCGTCGAGGTAAGGACCCCTTGTTGGTGGCAGTCGATGATGCCGTGATTGACCCCTCTCGAATAACCAAAGTCATCCGCATTGATAATCAGCTTTTTCATCTTCTTCCCTCCTGATTTCCCTGCTCCCGTCAAAGGACAGGAGCAGGATTTTTCTACTTCAGCTCCGGCCAATAAGGGCCGTTCACTTCGATCATCTCATCCACTATCGCTTTCGCTTTTACTGGGTTGATGACCGTACGATTGAGCGTCAGTGCCTGCACTAATTTTACGTAGCTGTTTTCAAAATAAGCTTCTGTTACCAGTTTTTCATAAGCATATTGCCCTTCGATCAACCCTTTATAAAATACCGGGATTTCGCCGATTGCAAAAGGCTTCGGTCCATTCGCCGTCATCAACGCCGGCACCTCGACCATCGCATCATGTGGCAGATTGGATATGATTCCGTTATTCTCAACAATCACGATGTACCGCTCATTTAGGTTATACGCTAATGATGCAGCAGCTTTCACCATGAACACTCCATGGATATCAACATGAAGATCGGCCCCTTCCGCTGTACCCTGTTCAATGATGCCATCACAGGTATCGTGGACTCGCTTTTGGCGGCCGTCAATCACTTGTCTTGCCCGGGTACAATTGGGATCCTCTTTCTCCACCATTTGATCTGGATATAGATAATACTGCAGATACGTATTCGGAAGGAACTCTGGAAAATCCATCAACATCTTTCTTGCCTGTTCAAAGGTTTTCTGCCACGATACATCATTGGCAATCTCCTTGTCCTCAGGAATGAACCCTTCATGAATGATCTTCGACTTAAGCCGGTCCGTGTGGTCGTTTCCTGCTGTATCATAAATCTTTGTAAACCAGCCGAAATGATTCAGACCGAAGTACTCCGGTACGATGTCCCAGACTTCGAGGCCTAACATTTTTGCATAGCTGATCATGATGGCGATAGGCATGTCACAGATGTTCAATAGTCTTTCATCGTCAGGGAATTCTTTTTTCAACGCCACCGCCACGATGGCTGCTGGATTCGTATAATTCAATATCCAAGCCTTAGGAGCATACTCCCGGATGTCCTTGACAAGCTGAATCATATCCCCGATGGATCTCAGCCCGTATGCCATCCCACCAGGACCGCATGTTTCCTGGCCGACGACTCCATGCTTGAGGGAAATTTGTTCATCTTTTTCACGCATCGCCAACCCGCCGGTCCGGATCTGGACAAATACGAAATCCGCGTCTTCAAACGCCTCCTTTTTATCCGTCGTATATGAAAAGGATTCGAGTTCCGGGTATCTCTCTTTAAAGAGGATTTCCGTTGCTTCGGCATTCCGTTCCTGCCGCTTTTCATCAATATCATAGAATACTAGATCTTTTAAAGGAAAGTGGTCTTTCTCTTCAATTAAACTCATCATCATCCCCATAGTGTAGGTGCTCCCACTTCCGGCAATGACCAAACGCTGCTTTTTCATATATGCTCCTTCCCTCTTTCTATTATTTAATACAAATATAATACAACTTTAAAAAACTTGCAAGAAAAACTTGTATTATTTATGTATTAACTGAAATAATTTCAATTATGGGGTGAAAAAAACATTCAGTTGTTTTATATTGGTATTAACATATCTAAAAAGGTGGGAAATATTGAACACTCATACTCCTTTATATAAACAAGTAGCCAATCAGATCAAAAAACACATTCAGTCCGATAACCTCGACAAGGATGATGCCATTCCATCAGAGCAAAAACTCTCGGAGTCATTCAACGTCAGCAGGGTCACTATCCGGCAGGCAATCAAATTATTGGTGGATGAAGGAATTTTGTATAAGGTAAGAGGAAGCGGGACGTACGTAAAGCAGCCTAAAATCGAGCACGATATCTACCGGCTCCAGGGATTCACCGAGGAAATGGAAAGCCTCAATCATGTCCCATCCAATCAGGTTCTCGAATTTTCCATGCAGCTCCCAGCAGAGCCCATCAAAGAAAAACTCAACCTCAAAGAAAATGAGAAAGTATTCTTTATCCGGCGCTTAAGAAGTGGGGACGGAGAACCTATGATCCTCGAGGAAACCTACATGCCCGTCACCCTGTTCCCCGACTTATCAGTCGAAGTGATGACCCGCTCCAAGTATGAATACGTCGAGAAAAAAGGATACAAAATCAAAGAACGCCAGGGAGAAATCCTCCCCCACATCCCCAGCAAGGAACTTCGGGACATATTGCAGATGAAAGACTCATCCTGCCTTGCCATGAACCTGTGTGCATACCTCGAAGACGACACCATCTTCGAATACACACAATTGTATTTTAGAAGTGAGAAGTATACGTTTAAGTTTACTTCGAGGAGGTTTTAGGGAGATAGCACTTGATGGTAAAATGGGGTTTATATCAACCAAAAAAGCAGCAGCTTACGTTTGAAGTAAGCTGCTGCTTTCTTAAAAACCAAAAGAAGTGCCTTATTGATACCAGGGGACAGGTACCTTGGCTCATATAGGCCGGGCATTTGAGAGAGGAGCCTTATTATCGAGGAGTGAGCCAAGTGGATTCTAACTCTTTTAATATTACAGGGGAAAAATCGGTCCATGTGACTTCAATCATTTACCCAGCCATTCATTTAATTCCTTTACAGGACCATCCTCATTCTTCTGCGTAACATCCATCCCCCTCACTTCTTCAACCAGTGGTAGCAAATGGTTTATCCTCTCTTCATCCACATCATCAGGGTCCATATCGGCAACGAAATCCTGCATGCTATACATTGGAATCTTCACGATCATTTCTATAGCATTCTTTCTCTTGAAAGGGACTATATCTTCTTATGTCTTTATTACGATATCTGCACTGTCTAAAGGCTTGAACGTATTAATGTAATATTCCTCTGCCTTCCAATACCTTCTTTCAAATTTTTCCCGATTACGTTTAGTCGTTTTTGTTTCACGCATAAATCTTCTTTCCTGAGAACAGTCCAAAAATAATACCTTGTCAAAAAATCCCTGCCATTCTTTCCGTTGGAGAAAAACCCCTTCAATCACAATCAATCCTGTTTTAGGCAATGTAACGGTTCTAATTTCTTGGGTATCGGTATCAGAATGATAATATGGAAGGTTTATTTGATCACAGTCTATGAGTTTCTCAAAAAAGTTTCTCTTCAGCCAATCAACGTCCCATTGTAATTGAAAATATTCATACCATTCTTCAAACCCAGTATTATAACGGCCTTCTCTTTCAACAATATGATCATCAATATGAAAAAAATAATATTCGATTTCTTCATTATCAAGGGTTTCTTGAAGCTGTTTTACTAAAGTTGTTTTTCCAGAGCGACTTAGCCCATCTATTCCTAGGATATATCTATTTTGAGATTTCACTAATGAAATCAGTTCTGATATAATTTCCAACACTTTCACCATTTCCTATTATGTTTTTCATTTCTTAAAAAACTTCATGTAAAGAAATATGAAACGATTACCATTCAATATGTTACCACAAATTTAACATTTTTCCATTAATGCCCTATTTTCATTCTAATTTTTATATCATTTTTGTAAGTACAAGGTTCCTCTCTCAGATGATTCGTCCGCTCCACTAGCGTAGAAGCAGCTTCTTCTTCAGTATAAACACAACTTAAAACGATGCACTAGACGAAGCCGCCTGATCTGCCTTCACACAATCAATCGCAATCACAAGGGCAAGAATCATCGTCTCCATCTCTTCCTCCAGGATCCGCACCCTGTAGCTGTCGCCCCAACTGAACCATTCCTTGCCCACTTCACCTATGACTCTGCCCTGGTGTAACACCTGAAAGTCCATGTCCATCCAGTTTCCCTCTACTTCAATTCCTGCCGCATCAATGGAATACTTGGCTTTCAGGAAGGATAATTCCTTTTTGATCGTCACGACCTCTTGACCATTCACCTCAACAAAGAATGTCGGAAGAAAGCTTAACACCTTTTTCGTGATCAGAGCTACCTCATTTCGGTCTGTATTCATGATGGAGAAGGTTTTTGGAACCTTCATAAAGCTCCCTTCGACATAATAGACGTCCTTCTCATCCTGGTCCTTTACGGTGAATTTCTCGCTGAGACTGAATACCTTTTGTTTGATGTATAGTTGTTTCATGATTTGCCTCCCCAATTTTAGTCCTTACATTATCTACGAATGAGTTAGGAGGAAAGTTCCAGTATTTTCACAAAATAAAAGCCATTCCCATACAAAAGGAATGGCCCATACTCTCTCTTTATCTCTCACACGCCCAGTCATCTTTATCCCGGTCATGTTTCCGTGCATAAGCAGGATGATCCGCAGGGACTCCGTCCGGATAGACTTTTCTCAGTTCGGTACAGTTTTGATAAAACTCCTGTTGTTGAGTAGCCCCTGGTTCTTCCGTTGTTGCACTGGAGCTGGATTTAGGTGTGGCTGCTGTCGCTGTTTTCTTTCCTTCCTTTTGATCCAAGTCCCCTTTAGTCGTCCCATTTTCACCGTAAGCCCAGAGTCCTGTTTCATTCTCCCTTGCTTCCCGGGCGAATTTCACGAAATAGTCGCTGTATTTCACATCCGGATTGTAGGTGGACGGCTCTGCATATCCGTTTAATACGAGGTCCGCATTGAACATTTTGGTACGGATTTCTTCTTCGCTCATATCATCCTTAGGGATCTCAAGCCAGATCAGGCGCAGGGAACGGTTGTACCGGTCCATTTCAGACACATCTTTTTGAAGCCAGACCGTTTTGCCTTCCAGCTTTTCGGTCGTGTAGTTGCTAGCTTCTTTTCCGTATTCTTCTGTTCTCGTTGTGGACTCGGGGGTGTTGACGCCGATGAACCGGACTTTTCTTCCATCCTTCAATTCGACTGTATCTCCGTCCACCACGCGGCTAACCAACACTTCTTCCAATCCGAATGAGTCGGCCAGTTCCTGCTGCTCTTTCTCCGCTTTTTCCTTTGCCGCCTTTTCTTCAGCCAGTTTCTTTTCTTCTTCTTCCTTGGCTTTCTTCTCTTCAGCCGCCTTCTGTTCTTCCTCTGCCTTCGCCTGCTGATCGGCTTCTTTCTCAGCCTGGGCATTGGTGTCTTTATTCACTTCTTCTGATGGAGATCCACAGCCCCCGAGGATGATTCCCAGAATTCCGACCGTGATCAACCAGCCTGTGAACGCCCTCTTGCCTTTTCTCTTTTGAGAAGATTGATATAAGCTAAACGCCACGATCAATAATCCAACCCATGCTACAGGTGTAATCATCGCTAGAAGCATGGTGAAAACGATGGCAATGGCCACCATGATCATATGTAATCCTTTCATTTCAGCACCCCATAATATTTTTTCGTTCAAACCCTCTGAATGACCGCTACATTTTTAACAGATTTGTATATTAATTGTAATACAAAAATTGCTTATTTATCAGATAATCTCGTAATTTAGTAAAGAATTTTCTGTTCCGGACAGAAAAAAAGCAGAAGCTTGACGCAGCTCCTGCACTTTTCTGTATTCTCTTACTGCTGTTGAGTCACTTTTTTCATATTATCCTGAAGTTCCAAGATCCGGTTTGTACCCTCTTCACGCAGGCGTTTGTTCTCTTCTTCGATCGATTTCGTTTCCTGCAATCCTTTTACGATCGTATTCCAGGACTCTTCGATCGTTTCAATTTGAACGCTTGGTCTTCCGGCTAGTTTGGCAATCTCGGTACTTTGATTGGCAATGTTTTGTGCATTCCGTTTCAGCATTTCATTGGTACGGCGATCCAGCTCGTTCATGGAATCGGCAACAAGCTTCTGGCGCTTGGCCGTGACGGCCTGGATGATACCGTTTTTGAAGATCGGGATCGTGATGATAAACGCAGAGTTGATCTTTCCGATTAGTTTCGTATTCCCGCGCTGCAGAAGACGAATTTGCGGTGCTGTCTGCAGGGCGACCATGCGGGCCAAGTCCAGGTCATATACGCGTTCTTCAAGGGTTTGGATGGCACTCTTTAACGTATCGAGTTCTAGTTGCGCCATCTGGTCCCCGTTCATCGCTTTTTGTTCATAACCCGGCAGCATGTTCTTCAGTTCGTCCAATTTGATTTGGCCGGCGACGACGTATTTTTCCAGCTCCATATAATATTGGATGTTGTTTTCATACATGTCTTCAAGCGTCATCGTGGATTTTGTCATTTCATCTTTGTACTTCGAGATTTCGACGTGGACTTTCTCGATTTCGCCACCCAGTGTCTGGTATTTGCCAAAGATCTTTTCGATCATGTCGTTGCCCCGGTTGAACAGTTTACCTAAGAGGCCGACTTTTTTCTCTTCGAAATCTTTCTTATCAAAGCGATCCATGATCTTTCCGAGCTGCTTCAGCATGGTCCCTGAGTCTGTGACTTCCGTTGTCCGCATCATGGACAGGATACGGTCTGAGAATTGGGAGATCTGCACAGCTGGCTCTTTCCCGAATTCCAACAGTTCCATTTGATTCTTCGTGTCCACTTGTTGGGATAGTCGGATGACTTCGGGATCCTGGCGAAGTTCCTTGCGGATGTCCTCAGCCTTTTTCTCTGTGATCACTTCATTGTTTTCAAGGGTTGCGACTCCTGTTTCGTTTACCATATTTCTTCACTCCTATTTATGGGATTTGATTGTGTTGAAAATCCTTCTAACAAACGAAGGTTCTTTAAACTCAAGCTCAAATGACATTTCCTCCAGCCAGTGGGTATCGAATACATTGGACTCGATAAATTGCTCGATGCAATTATGTCCCGGCGGATTATAGACCGCGATATCGGCTCCCAGTTCATTAAAGAAGAGGAGCCTTGCTGCATCCGAACGGGACAGCATGCCATTCATTTCATTATTGAAGAGAACGAGCTTCGGAACATCCTGTGAATAATCAAACTTCTGTATCAGTTTCAAATCTTCCATGGAAAGATCTGTCGCTTGAGTGAATAGATAAAGTTGTACGTCCTCCGTTCGTTCATGATTCAACGGGAGGAGCCGTGGACTTTCGCACATTTTCGAGATCACATGAGCGATGGCCCGCTGTACTCCTTCAGGAAGATGCTTATATTGCCACCAGTTGCCGGTCATCATTTTCTCCACATCAAGCGTTCCGTCACTCCCCATGGAATGCTGATAATGGAAGGTATGATTGGCTTTCACTTCCGTTGTGAACGGAAAACGCTGAATCAACACCGCATTCTTGTCTTCTACCAAACTATGTAAACGGCTCCAGTACTCCTTGTGGTTCTCTGAAACCCCCATAATTTTGGCGAAAATGGCCGGAATCTCCACTTCCTGCTTTGTGGCTTTGAAGTTCGGCCGGACGAATGCTTTCTCTTTACTGATGAGAAACAGTTCATCATACGTGGTTTTCAGGGTGACCGAGGTAGGCAGACTGTTGCGGAATTGCCATGGTTTATACAGTTGCGACCCGTCATGAAACAACACATCATTCATTTCCTGGGTGGCACGGTAGGCCACAGTCGACTGACGATCCGGTTTCTCAGTCGGGAACGGCTCCAATTCCCCATTGGTTGGGTTATGTACGACTTTGGAGAATGTTTCATCCGGATCCAGATCCGCAAACTGGTCCTTTCCCCCGGGATGGAAGATCAGGACATCACACCCGATGGTCATCAGGTAATAAAGAAAGTACAACTGGCTCTTCGTTGCGTCCCCGTACCAAATGATCCGGGGCATTTCAACTTCGGGATCGAGCTCTTTCAGCCATGGGTCCAGGTGGTTCCACGACCATTTCACCACATCCACCAACACTCTTCGGAAATCGGGACTGCCCAAACCGCCGGGATGCTTTTTCTCAAATGTGGCGAGCACCGAAATAAGGGATTGTCTCAGCAGTCTGTGAAACTGCTGGTTGGAATGACTGGGAATAAGTCGCTCCCCTTCCATGAACGCGACAATCCGGTTGACGGAAAGCCCTTTTTCTTTCTGATTGATCATAATGATCTTCTGAACACGCTGAAACATGTCTTGTGAGATTTCTTTATTTAATTCCTCACTTAAAACATGAACCCCATCGGAAGAATATAGTTCATAGAGGGAGAGATAATAATCCGTTTCATCATAACCAATCCCCACGATCCTTCCGGTGACCTGGCAAAAGGTCAGTTGTTCATTTTTTTCATAAGGAGTTCGTTCATTCAGTTTTTTATATAGAGTAAGTTTCCATTTATCTGAGTCAATCTCTGCCTGAGTTATATGGATACTGGAATAATCACTCATGATGTCACCCCTCAAACTAACTTTTTTCAAAAGGCCATCTCCTTCGTGCCAGCCGGTGACCTTCCATATACTGCTTCCTTAACGCTTGGCCCCTACATTCCGATAGCGGCTTTGTACGCTTTCGACGATTTCCTCTGATGCTTTGATTCCAGCCTCTTGGGTCTTATTGAACGCAAGAGAATCCTCCACAACCTCTCCGTGAAGAGGCGCTATCCCATACGTCCCATTCGTGATCAGCCCCGCGTCCAGTATGGAATCACCTGCCGTATAGATGTCACTCAATCCCAACTCGTCACGTAAATGGTGAACGGCTGTCCATTTATTGAGGATCTTTGGAATAAAATAAAGCTTTCTTCCCTGAAGCGACACTTGCCATCCTAAATGGTCTGAAAGCTCTCTTAACTCTATGAACCGATCAGGAGAAAATCGTTCCGTATCAAGGATGAGATAAAAAAACATCCCATCACCCGGTTTGATTTTCTTGATCCATTTAGAATCGTCGAGGGCCGCTACTTTCTTTATCATTTCTTCAAGGGGAGTGGAATGTTGAAGCAGTTCCTGGACATGAAGCGTCCATTCCTTCCATACCGCACCCCTCTTCAAGATCGTCCCCCCATTGCTGGTGATGGCATACTCTGGCACGATGTCCTCTTGAAACAACCGGATCCTCTTGTATTGTTCGATCGTCCTCGTTGTGACGGGGATAAAGAACATATCCTCATTGATCTGCTTCAGGATCGCCTTAGTGGTTGGTGAAATATAGGAAACGGGTTTCCCGTCCAGAAGCTCAATGCACTCCTCGGTACCGTCTGCTCCATATGCTGCAAGCATTCTTTGTGAGAAAATCAGGGTGCGGTCCAGATCACTGGCAAATGCGTTCATTTCTTATCGTCCATTTGTTTGATCAGGCCGCAGCAGCTGTAGGACATGTCAGTGTATTCTTCAACCGGAACCCCTCTGTCCCTTGCAAGCATGAGGATATGCTCAAGATAATGCTTTTTCCCGGGATTGATCAAGATCTTCCACGGCACCCTTCTCAATAGGACGCGTGTCGTTTCCCCAACGCCGGGCTTGATATGGTTGATATCATCAATATGGAATTCCTCCTGGATTCGTCTCACCGATCTCAAGCCTTCCCAGTTCATGTCAGTATGGTTTTCCCGCAGCTCGGCAAGCCTGGATTCCACTCTTGACGATATCCCCACAAATTCAGACGAAATCGTATCCACATAGAAAATGGAAAGATCATCCTGTGACAATTCCTTGTAATATTTTGCCCCGTGGAAATCATCCGGACCAATCAGGGAGCTATTCAATACGGTACGGCTCACAAGTCCCGAAACCGTTGAATTCAGGCAGGCACTCGGAATCAGGAAATCATCCCGTGTCCCGTATAGATTCGAGCAATGACCGGGGTCGGCCAGGACGGCGAGATCGGAGGAAAGGTCTGTGCCATGCTTCTCGTTGTAGCGGCTGATGGAATCCGTCAGTTCTTTCGTGATTGCACCCTTTCCCGTCCATCCGTCCACAAACACCACATTTTCTTCAGGGTGTTGCTCCAGGATGAAGGCAAGGGCATTTTCGTCGATGCCTCGTCCCCTGACAATGGAAATACTGTAATGGGGTACCGTCACTCCATACTTGAATTCAATATATCTTTTCATCAGAACACCTATAGGCGTGCCTGCCCTCGCCAGACTAGAGAGGACGATGCCCAACCCACGTGAGTGCACGATTTGTTCCGCGGCAAGGGCTACATATAAAGCGATATCCTTCTTCGTTTTTTCCAAAGAATCATGGAAGAGCCTGATATAGTCTTCGGAAGGCTGATATTCGACTGGAAGCATCTCGGAATAATGGACCCCGTTCTGGATTGCCCGTTCCCGTTCGAGCGTACCCTTTTCGATATCGGCCCCTGACAGATCCTTCAGCAGGAATATCACGTCTTCCTTTGCATAACTGCCCAGATCATCCATCGTTTTATTCACCGTCATCCCTCCTTTCCCTTGTGGAAAACATGACGACATTCAATGTCCCGATGCCTCTGTCTTTCGCCAATTGTTTGATTGCTCGCAGCGATTCCTCTGACACTTCTTTTTCAAAGAAAAGGAACAGTTCATCATACTCATCCCGAGGGATATTGTAGACGTAATGAACCACCGAGTCGTCCTCAGGATTCATGAAGGAGAAACCGTTCTGAATCGCATACCCCGGCCTCTCTATTGGAAAAATCGGACTTCTGGTCGTGGAGTGATAAAGTACTCCGTCCCCCATCAGAGAAGCGATCTTCATCGGCAGATACATCATTTCCCCTGTACCGAGACAGAGGGTCTTGTTCCCTTTTCGATTCCGTTTCAAATAGGCGGCAGCTTTGGCACAGGCATCGTCCACACCCTCTTTATGATTATGGGAGATCCCGAACCTCCCTGTCTCCATGATGTAAGGAATCCCGTCTTTTTCATAAGGCGTCGGGGTGAAAATCGGTGTTAGGTCCAACCTTTCAACGGAAAGCTCCGTCTCCCGATGATTCGGCTGATAATCATACTCCGCTTCCTCCATGGTCTCCCCGGAGAAAAGGATTTGACCCGACAAGAGAGAAGTCGTATGGATCTTCACTCCCAGTTCTCTTTCCAACTGAAGGAACCGTTCTCTATTGTCATCCGAGCGCCAATCTAAAATGGATACGACAGCATACTGTTCACGTGGGAATTTGGAATGGATATCCCTGATGATATTAAGCGCCGTCTTACCCGTGGTCATTTCATCATCGATCAGTACGATGGGCTTTTTGTTCTGAATGCGATCTTCGTCAATGTAGCAAAATTGATTGACCGCATGTGAATGCTCTTCTTTGAAATTTAACAGTGGTGCGAAATCATTGATCTCTTCCCTGGTTGTATGGATATATTCTGCCTGCCCGATACAGTCAAAAAAGGCATGCCCCAATGAAGTGGCAGTTTCAGCAAACCCGATGATCAGGGGATTCTCGGGTAAGTCCAGCCTTAAACTGGACAGGTGACTATAGGCACCCTCGATTTCCAGAGGATCTTCAGAGAAACATCCATTGAGGATGGAGTCTTTCTCGTTCACGCTTTCACCCGTGATCTGTTCGTAATACTCGATCGCAAGCATTCCCGATGTGAGCAGGGACTGCGTGGGCACTAGCGGCAAATGTTTTCCTAAGAGCCTGCTGACAAAAAGGAACCCCCTCTTCTTATTCACCCTTGCTGCCATGATGAATAAGTCGTCTACCCGGAGGTTCAGGGGGTTTTCCAACACCTCTATATCAATGGCCATATTGGGTAACAGTTGAAGTTTGTGCTGTGTCTGACAGTAAGTCGATGTAGTTGTGGTTTTCATTGTACACCCCGTAAATCGTTGATTTTCTCAGTACTTTCTGAGCCCATAAATAATGGGGTTTGATTTCATTCATTCTATTGGAGTATTCGCTTTTCATCACTCCAACCTTTCCATTCACACCCTCCGTAATGGACAAGGCATCCAGATAATCCTCTTTCGAAACGGCATTCAGGCTTTCGACAATTTTAATGTGACTCGGATGAATGACCGTCTTCCCATTCAGTCCATTGGCGAGGTCCAATAACGTTTCCTTGATTAACCCATCGTGGTACTCACTCAATAACTGAGACCTGAACCGTAAACCTTCATCACCATAGGACTCCCTAAATGGAGACTGTCGCAGCTCAGGTTTCATGATCCTTGAAGAGGCATGCTCGAAATATTCCCAGACAGGACCGGAGATGGTGTATTCCCTGCCGAAGTAGTTGAGCACATCGATGATAAAATCCTTCACAAGCGAAATATCATAAATCGTCGTATGACAGTTGCGCCGGACTCCGTAAAGGCCGCAAAGATCGGTGGCACCGATGCGGAGATTCAGGATGTGCTCCTTATAGGAGTGAAGGAGTTTCTTGATTTCGGATAAGTGGCTGTACCGGGTCTCTTTCTCCAGGAGGTCGGATGTTTCAAAGATCGGCATCCCGTATAACCTAGCCCCGGTAGCCTTTCCGGCTTGAATCATCTGTTCCAAATACGAAGAAGCATTGTCCAGTGAAAACTTAGGAAACACAAATCCGGTCAAACAGTCGATGGCCTCTCCCAGCTCGCTGCTGATAGTGGAGATTTGCTCAGGTGATCGTACACGAAGAAAGATCAAGGGGAGATCTGATGTAGACAGTCTTCCATTTTGTAAAGACTCATATATCGATTGGAGATGGTGGATCACCATTCTTTCTGCCTGCTCTACTTCACTGTCAGCGATGCTATCCTCCAGACACAGAACCATCGAACATAATTCTGGATACTTTCTCCCGCTGACCAGGTCTGAAATATCTGTCCTAGTCGCCGGCATATACAAAGTGGCTCCCAGGCTGTATTCCAGGAGTTCTTTAGGTGAATCTTTTGTAATATTCGCAGGTTTAACATAAAAAACCCCTGCTGTTTGCAGAGCGGATAAATAACTAAAATGCCTCATGTCGTACACCTCATATTTAGAAAAAAGAAGGAGATTCGGAGTCTCCTTCTTTTCATTATTCTTCTTTTGAAGCTGCTGTCTGCTCGCTGGCAACCATTCTTCTGGACTTGTTGATGTAATGAACGACAAATGTCGCAAGAAATGCCCCTATCAATATAACAAAGAACACCATATGATCCAGATGGAATCCGAAGATACTGGCAAACATTTTCGCCGAAATCAACCCGATCAGAATGAACGCAGTCGTTTCAAACTCCGGGAACTTATCGATTAATTTCAAGAAAACACCTGCAACGGTACGCATCATCAGAATTCCGATCATACCACCGATCAGTAACACCCACACCTGATCTGAAATCGCGAATGCTGCAAGGATCGAGTCCACACTGAACGTGATATCGACCATCTCAACGGTAAAGACCGTTGCCCAGAACATCCCGATCGTACGGACCAGCCATCCTTCTTTATTGAATTCCTTCGCTTCGTCTTCATCACCGCCGCTATTCTTCTTGCGGAAGAAGTCAATCACGATCCAGGCAAGGTACGCAGCACCGATCACTTTAACGAATGTAAATTTAACTAAGTACACACCTACTCCAATAAATAAGAAACGGAAGAAATAGGCTCCGAACAATCCGTACATCAGTGCTCTTTTTCGTTGTTTTTCAGGTAAGTGTTTGACTAATATCGCCAATACAAGGGCATTATCCGCTGATAACAATCCCTCAATGACGACCAGTGAACCAATCAATCCCCAGGCTACCGGGTCGGTTAACACTTCTCCCCACATTTCAAAGTCAAAAAACATGGCATACGTCGAAAGTATTTGTTGTATAATTTCCAATTAATGATCCTCCTAAAGCTAAAACCCCAAGTTTCAGCTTGCTTTAAACCTGCAAACCATAATTACGGCATAAGTCTGCCAATCCGCCGGAAAATCCACTGCCAATGGCATTGAACTTCCATTCATTCCCGTGTCTGTACAGCTCACAAATGACCACCGATGTTTCAATGGAGAAATCTTCTCCTAAATCAAAACGAAGTAACTCGTTATCGGTTGCATCGTCCACCAAACGGACGAATGCATTCGACACTTGTCCAAAGTTCTGACGGCGCGCATCGGCATCATGGATGGTCACCGTGATTCCAATCTTATGAACATAGGAAGGAATCTTGGAGAAATCCACGATCAGCTGCTCATCGTCACCCTCTCCCTCTCCTGTCAGATTATCACCTGTATGTATAACAGATTCAGAAGGGTGGGATAAATTGTTGTAGAAAATGAAATCCTGGTCGTTGACACATTTATCATTCTCATCCACCAGGAACGCAGAAGCATCCAAGTCGAAATCATGCCCGCCTTGGTATTTATTTGTATCCCATCCAAGACCGATGACGGCTCTTTTCAATCCGGGATTGGTTTTGGTCAAATCGATTCTTTGACCTTTTGATAACTGAATAGCCATATTCATCTCTCCAATCATGATTCATAGAGTGATATCTTACTTACAGTGAAAGACCGTAGTCTGTCGCGATTCTTGCTAATCCGCCCTGGTAGCCGGAACCGATTGCCGAGAACTTCCATTCACCGTTATGACGATATAATTCCCCAACGATAATAGCTGTTTCAATGGAGAAATCCTCTCCTAAGTCGTAGCGGACGATTTCTTCCTTGTTATCTTCATTCACGATACGAACAAACGCATTGGATACTTGACCGAAGTTCTGGTTGCGCGCCTCTGCATCATGGATGGTGATGACAAATGAGATTTTTTCAACCGCCACTGGAACAGAACCAAGGTTGACCTTCACTTGCTCGTCGTCCCCGTCCCCTTCACCAGTCAGATTGTCACCCGTGTGCTCAACAGATCCGTTTCCACCGATCAGCTGATTGTAAAAGATAAAGTCTTTTTCAGAAGCACATTTCCCGTTTGAATCAAGCAAGAAAATACTCGCGTCCAAATCGAAGTCATTTCCTCCGTCATACTTATTCGTATCCCAACCAAGTCCTACCATTACTTTAGATAGACCAGGATTGGTTTTTGTTAAATCGACTTTTTGTCCTTTTGATAATGAAATTGCCACTATATATCTCTCCTATCTTCTAATTGGTTTTTCCGTTGGATTAAGCGAATCGTTGAACTAGCTCGCCTACCTTGCCGTCATTCGTGCCAGTTCCGACTGCAGCAAACTTCCACTCTTCTCCGTGTCTGTAGATCTCTGCCACGATCAGGCTTGTCTTACCTGAGTAATCTTCAGACAGATTGAACTTGATCAATTCCTGTTTGTTACTCGTATTCACTACCCGGATAAATGCATTCTCAATCATGCCAAAGTCTTGATTACGCTTCTTGCAATCATAGATATTGACAACGAATACAAGCTTATTGATTTGGGAAGGAACCTTCTGAAGATCAACGAGGATTTGCTCATCATCCCCATCTCCATCACCAGTCAAGTTATCACCGGTGTGCTTGACACTTCCACAGTTACTTTTCAACTTACCGAAATAGATCAGGTTCTTGTTTTCAGTGAATCGATCGTTCTCAAGCATCAGGACAGATGCATCACAGTCAATATTCGGAGTTCCCCCGCCCAAGCCGAAGAAACCACTCTTCTTAGCCTTAACCGGATCCCATCCAAGACCGACCATTAATTTGGATAAACCAGCATTCCCTTTTGTTAAATCAATTCTTTGACCTTTTTGTAATGAAATGGACACTGTGCTTCACTCCTCTTCCATAATAAAATTCTACCAAATTCATTGCACAAATTGTAGAATCATAGCGTTTTTACAATAAAATTGTAAAACATAATTATATTCACATTCTACTAAAGTACTACCATAAAATCTAGTTTTTGCCATTATTTATAGGAGGAAATATATACTAGTGAAGCATGGGGACGGTTCTGTTGCTTCTTCGCAGTATACTGGTTTGATTTCAAGCTGTCTCCTATTATTTGGCCTTACTATTATCTACGATTGAGATGGGGTTTGGTTTCACTATTTTTTCACTGATGTGAAAAGGGAGTGTGGTATGACGTGGATTGGGTAGAGAAAAGGATAGATGGAGCGCACCCGGTGTTCTCCGAGGAAATGCCAGCCGCCTACCCTTTACTGAATGATCATTATCCGTTTCGCTTATTTCCCATCACCACAATAGCAATAGAAAGCACAAAAATCGCCATATAATTAATCCCTATCGGTACAATCGGGTCGTCCATGAGCATCCCCGCCATCCCAACACCCGAGAACACCACCAGCAACAAACATAAAAACCGAATCGTCTTCATCCTCTACCTCCCCACCAACACTTTTCCAATCATCAATTCCATAAACGAAGCGACCTCACCATCATCGATTTCTCCACGAATCCAATCAAACTCACTCTCTAAGAGACTCGCAATCTTCCACGCAGCTTCACTATGACAGGACGGTGTCATAGCCTCATAGATCTCCACTACCCGATCCTGCACCTCTTGCGGCAAATCTCTGTGAATCGTCATCAACCCAAGCACTGCCCTTTCTTTCGCATATCTCGAAAGCAAAATGGTGATCACATTCCTCATAGAATGCCGCAACATCTCCACTGCCCACGTATAATTTCCTCTTGCCGCCGCCTTCTGATATTGAAACAGAAACCAGGGGGCGTCGAGTACGTTATACTTGAACTGTTCTTTTGATATGGTTAGATTTTGAGTAGGTTTATATTTCCCTAATAAATTGTCCGGATCATACAACACCGTAAAGAAATCCTTCTCCTGAAACGTCTTCTCCGTCACCGTGAACAAATCGATGTGCAGCCAGTCTTCATAGATGGCGATGATCTGCGGGGCGATGATGAAAATGTCATCGTGGAAGATGAAATCTTTGTATGCCTTCAAATGATCGAGGCGCCGGGTCAGGAATTCCTTCTCCTCGCCTTCCTTCACCAAACAGTACAGATCAATATCCGAATGTTCGTCATGTTCCTTCCGTCCCATTGATCCTTTTAGAAATACACTCCGGACACTCGAATTTTTTTTTAGACTATCCAATACTTTCTCAACCGCTAATTCTTGTCTCATGACCATGTCCTCCTATGCAAAAAATGGATATTACGCCATTGTACCAATTTTCGCATAAAAAAACAGCTAGGAGCATGGGGACGGTTCTCCTGCTTCCAAGTCACCAGAAAAAGAAGCACGGGAACCGTCCCCATGCTTCCTTTATAAATAAAATGCAGAAGATACATAAGCGACAGCGATAGAGAGGCTTAGATATAAGAAAATCATTTTAACATTTTTCTCCGCGATTTTGTTGATAGCTAGGGATAATAACAGTAGGGATAGAAGGGCAGGACCTGCAATATTCACATAATATGCGAATTCAGTCTCATGTCCATATTTAATGAAGTAAAAGGCTTGAAACCCTCCCCAGAATAATAACAAACTACCTATTAGATTTACTACCAGGTGCGTTTTCTCCATTTTTCCTTTCATTGAAATCCTCCTTGATAGGTTAAGAAAGCCAGAGGAACAGAATCCCTTTGCCTACTTTGGATCCCCACTATGCTTCACTCTATACAGAATGGAAGCAAAGAGATTGGCCAAGAAGAATAACGGGTTCCCCTGCATATTCCCATGCAGGCTCAGTTCACTGACATTCATGGCATCATACATCTCAGCCTGTTTCTTTCCTTTCAGCCGGTTCTTTTCCTCATCAGCTTTTAAAGCGATCAAGAAGCGATATTGCATAGGCAGGAGTATTAAAACCAACACGTATAAACCGAAAGCAGCTAGAAATATAGTGAATTCCATTTCAAATCCCTCCTTATGTTTAACGCTGTTTCTTTCCTACTATATGAATACGATTGACTCGATTGGAAAGTTTCGTTTGTGGAATTTTTTGTAATATCGTGAAATAAGAAAGATGCACATGAAGGATGCTCCTGCTACCAATAGAAAAAGAAGCACCCCCGCTTCCATAAGGGATACTTGATGAGGCAATATGCAGTGGTGGGAAACAGACGGTATTGAACGTTTAATCACTCTGCAAGATCTGAATATTCTTCTCGATGTGTTCGATCTTTTTCATTCCCACCATTGTAGAGAAAACACCTTTGGTTGAAGTGACCTCCATTAACATAGATCGGTAGTCACTTTCCCCATCGAACGCCTTCCCTAGATGAAATGGAGCACTGGTCGTTGAATAGATTCCCAGCTCCTGTGCTGCTTCGATGACAGACAGCCACTTTCCATTTGTCTTTTGATTCTGTTTTAGGACTCCTTCCTTCATATGCTTATTCAGTGGGAATTGTATGAACTTGAAGTGATGCCCTTCCCCTGCCACTCTTTTGGCTATATCCAATACCTCTTTGATTGAAATGTAGCCAATATCCGTAGGATCCTTGAGGAGTCCGAACCAAGTAGCCAACCCATAACATTGAATATTTCCGATTCGCACCTGATTTTCAAGGAAGGAAAATAACTTTTCCAGTTGCTTATAAAAAATAGCTGGCCCAAGGATCATCATGGAGATTTCCGGGTTATGGATATAATAAATATCAATCGTTTCTAAGTGAAGATGTTTCCTACTGGTATCAATGGCAAATCGATAATAACTAGGAGCTAACACGTGACGATGGGTATCAACGATATTTACATCCGATTTCTGTATGACTCCACCTTCCAACAAGACTTTTTGTAAATAATCCGTCGGGACCAAATTTGCCTCGATGTCTCCTGGAATGATACCACCCTTTGTGGATACAATTACCTCATCCCTCTTTATTAATCCCCTCTTAATTAATGACTTTACAACATGGCCGACATCTCTTTCGGATCTCATCCCGCGGTAATTGATGGCTGTATCGATGAAATTCAATCCATTCAGCAGCCCGTACTCAATCCCTTCACGATAAAGCACCGAGTCTTCCTCCTTCATCTCCCCCAGATGAGTCCCCAGCGCAATAGGAGAAGCACAAAACATTGGCGATTCTCGACCAGCCAAAGCGAACTTACTTAAAAAGCCACTTGTTCCATTTAAAGAAGCATAACCGGAAATCATTCACATTCCTCCTTTTATGGTCTTTAACATAATAATAGAAAAATAATCCAATTTACAGACTCAAAATCCCTACGATTATTTGCTATAATAAAGATAGAAGCAGAAAACCGCATTTGGTCTCCTGCTTCTTTTTTAGGAACACAGGGACGGTTCTCCCGCTTCCAACCAACAAAAAAAGAAGCAAGAGAACCGTCCCCTTGCTTCCTTCAATCTTTACTTCAAACTCTCGGATAGCTCCGTAAATATTACCCCAAGGGCATAGGCACCTGCATCCGGATGACCAAGGCTTCGTTCGCCTACGGTACCGGCACGTCCCATACGGGCAACGATGTCTTTGGTTTTCTCGGCTCCTTCTACAGCGGCCGCTGCTCCTTTTTGGAATGCGGTCTTGAAGTCGTCTCCGTCTGCGGCACTTTGTGACCAGGAGTCTGCACATGGAACGAGTGCATCCACCAGGGTTTTGTCGCCGACCTCTGCTCCTCTGCCGAAGGATCTTTCGCCTGTATCCTGGATTCCCTTCACGGCCGCTTGTAGCATCTCCGCGAATTCTTTCACGGTCAGTTCCGTTCGATCCTGTGCCGCTTTCCCAGCCGCACGGAATGCAGAACCCCAGATCGGACCGGATGCACCGCCGCAATATTCCATGATGACCATGGAGCTTGCATCCAGGAAGCTTCCGATGGTGAGATTCTCTTGATTAAGGATGTCTTTCCACTCCCGCTTCAATTGCTTGAATCCTTTCGATACGCTCATCCCGAAATCCCCGTCCCCGGCATGGGAATCCAGTTCGCAGAATGGTACTTCGTTCTTGATAATCGTGTCGCTCATTTTATCTACGAGATAGATGATGTTTCCGAGTGTTGCTCTATCATTTTTAATCACAGCGTGTTCTTCCGGCGTTTCTACTTCGAATGAGACTGGTTTCGTTTCCTCATCTTCCTCGAGGTCGATGTACTCCACACCCGGTACCGGTCCGTCCACTCTAAACGCAGGCGCAGTACTTTCAATTGAGAGCAATGTTTTCAACTCTTCATCGAGCTTCATCACAGTCAGGGAAGCGCCTGCCATGTCAATGCTTGTCATGTAATTGCCGACAAAGGCACGGTTGATCTGGATTTTTTTATCCGCCAAAATCCGGGTCACGGAATTGTTAAACAGATAAAGTTCTTGCAGCGGCGTACCTCCAAAGCCGTTTACAAGGATCGCAATCTCGGAAGAATCACTATCTTCCATTTTCAGATCTTTCAGAAGGTCGTTTACCATCCGTTCTGCCATTTCGTCTGCAGTCGCCATTTTTTCCCGCCTTGTTCCCGGCTCACCGTGGATCCCGACGCCATATTCAATCTCGTCGTCAGCCAATTTGAACGTCGGAGCTCCACTGGCCGGGACGGTGCAGGATGTCAGTGCGAATCCAATGCTGCGGACATTCTCGGCTGCCTTCTCTGCCACGGCTTTGACTTCCTTCAAGCTTCTGCCTTCTTCAGCTGCCGCTCCCGCAATTTTATGTACCAACACGGTTCCCGCGACACCCCGGCGTCCCACTGTATAAAGGCTGTCTTCCACGGCAATATCATCATCGACTTTGACATATTCCACAGGGATGCCATCCTCTGAAGCCATGTTGGCAGCATTTTTAAAATTCATGATATCCCCGCTGTAATTCTTAATGACCAAGAGGGCTCCCTTTTTACCGGCCGTCGCTTTGATTGCCTGATAGACCTGAATCTGTGAAGGCGAGGCAAACACGTCACCGCACACGGCAGCGTCTAACATCCCTTTCCCCACAAGCCCTGCATGTGCAGGCTCATGTCCACTTCCACCGCCGCTGATCAACGTTACCTTCTCTTCATTCAAATCCTTTTTCTTCATCACCTTATACTTTTTCATAAACTCAAGTTCCGGATGAGCCATGGCCATCCCATTGCACATCTCCACAACCAAATCTTCCGGTTCATTCATGACTTTCTTCATTCATAATTCCTCCTTCAGTTTTGTGATTGCCCAAATTATCTCACTCACCACGTTAAAACGAAAGCAAGAAGCATGGGGACGGTTCTGATGCTTCTTCTTGATGAAGATCAGTTATGGTAAGATAAAATTATTAGAATTTTATGAATCATCAATAAAAAATCGAATGAGCTGGGAGAGATAAGGATGATCTTTTTATGCATGGGCTATTTCAATCCTGAAAAAATGGATGCACGTCCAAGTGCGGAGATTGAGGCTGTGATGGCTGAATGCCAGCCGCACACGGAGAAATTATATGAAACTGGGAAGGTGCTTCTTGATGCAGGTCTGGAGTCAGAGATCAAAAACTTGCGCCGTGTGGACGGGGAGGTCATGGTAACAGATGGTCCGTTTACGGAATCGAAAGAGATGATTGGAAGCATATTCGTTTTTGAAGCAGAGAACATGGATGAGGCAATCGAGCTAGCCTCTATTCATCCGACCACGCAATTGAATATAGGAGAAGAGTTCGGATGGCGAATCGAGATCCGTCCCGTTCATTACTTTAAGAATGATAAGTGAGGTACCAAATAAAATGAATGACCTTAAATTGATCGAAACATACAAACGCTTCCTACAAACCTATTCTCCGGAGCAACTAAGATTCATCCCCGAACAAGGGGTCTGGTCAATCGGTCAAATGTATGACCATCTACTTGTCGTGGCTCATGAGTATCTGGACAGTGTTGAAGCTTGTACGATGACTGTTGGAGATCGAACGCAGGGGAAAACAGAGTTTGGAGAATATTTATTTAATATTGGTGGATTCCCACCAGTTAAAATCCAATTACCTCCCGAACTTAATGCTGCCCCGGACAATACAAAAACGAAAGAAGATATTAGAAGAGAGCTCGATCAACTAATGAAAAGAATGAAAGAATTGAAGAAGAAGGTAGATGAAATAAACCCCAGTTACAAACAGGAGCATGGGGGCTTTGGATGGCTGAATGCCCAGGAGTGGTTTGATCTCGTTGGAATGCATTTTCGTCATCACCTGCGGCAGAAGTATGAGTTAGACGAAGCATGGGTGACGCATGGGGACGGTTCTGATGCTTCTTCAAAATAAAAAAAAGAAGCAAGAGAACCGTCCCCTTGCTTCTACTCAAATTCCTTCCCCTTCTTCAACAATTCAATCGTATCCATCCGACAGATCTTCTGAATGCCAAAGAAATACACGAACGCCAGTGTAACCAACAGAATCATGAAATCCAAGAGGATAATGATTCCTAAAAAGGACAGACTCACCGGAATCAGCTTCAAGAAATGATTAAGTAAATAAATGATGATGGTATACAAGAAGATATTACGAAACAGGATATAAAGAAGTCTCGTATAGATGGTGACAATCATCTTACCCTTATATCCGATCAGTTTAAGAATCGCGATTTCCTTTTTCTGAATCCGAAGGAAATTGATCATTAACAGAACTGCCGTCACGATGGACGTCACGACGAGGAACACACAGAGAATGATGAGGATCATTTGATTGGTACTGATATTGATTGAGAAGTTTTCAAAGCTGTTAAAGGTGTAGCTTGTGAAGTAATTCTCATCTTTTAAAAGTTTGCCCACGGTGTCTACATCTTTAATGTCCTTTACGTATACAACCAGGTTGCTCAATTGAGATTCCTTGATGTATTCAGGGCTGTTCTGTGATTTCTGATACATAATCTTCGTCAGCTTCCCGGCTTCTTTCTCATTCACATAAGCCTGATTGTTTTTCGGAATGGAGTGAATGAAGACGGCATTCTCATTAGTGGCTCCTTTTTCTGCTATCATGTCAAGGTCAGTGCTCTCTGTGGATGAGAAACCGCCGTCTTTCTCTTCAATGATGGGAACGCTGAGGGTAATTTTCTCGTTCTTCCTATCCCCTACGCAGATATGCCCGTCTTTCAGCGTACACCCGTCACTTACGAGTGATGCCAGCTCCTGACTGATTCCGATTAAGGAATACGCAGTGGCCATTGAATCGCGATAAACGGTGGGCAATGTGTACACGGGATAGGCTTTCGCCTTATCTGAAAGACCTTTCTCGTTTAAAAGGGTGTTAATATCACTCGTATCCTGAAGGGATATCTGGGCGGTTGCCTCCCCATCTGCTCTCCCCGTCACATGGATGACCTTCACGTTATTGTTGTTCATGAAGTCTTTATTGATCATCTGATATTGATTGGAAATATAGGAAACCATGAAATTGAGCATAGTCAGGGAAATGACCATGATGAGAATGGAAATGGTCAGGAAGTGATGTGTCTTCTTCCTTAGCATTTTCACAACGAATGTAGTGTTCATTAAAATGTCCCTCTTTCTAGTGACAACGTCGTATCTGCGTAGTCCTTCACGACAGGATCATGTGTCGAAACGATGATCAGTCTCTCCTTGGAGAGCTTCAGAAGCAGAATTAATAGGTCTTCTTTCACTTCATAATCAATACTTGCCGTCGGTTCGTCCAATAAGATGATGTCCGGTGCACTTAATAACGCTCTTGCAATGGATACCCGCTGCTTCTCTCCCCCTGAAAGGAACGACACTTTCTCCTCGATGAGGCCGTCGATGCTCAGTTTCCTGCACGTATCCAGGATGATGGCATCATATTGATCCACAGGATGATCCGTGACATTCAGCTTCAGGTACATATTTTCCTTCACTGATATATTCGTCAGCAGCATATGTTCCTGCATGACGTATTCAAGATGGTCGAAGGTCTTATGAATGGAGCCGCTGTCAGGGGCTTCAAATCCCGCGATGATATTCAGCAAGGTGGACTTCCCGCTGCCGCTCGCCCCGTAGATAGCGTAGAATCCTTTATCAGGAAACTTGTAGTCGAGGTCACTTAAAATGTTATTTCTATAGCTCTTATTGATTTTCTCCAGCTCAAGGATCGTCGTCATTTCGCCAACTCCGTCACGTCACCATCGCTGTAGATGGTGAGCTTTGATGAATCTGAATCGAAACCGATGAACTGATTGCCCGATTCAAGAAGCTTCTGATCCTTGAAATCCCTGACTTCAAACTTCCCTGTATCATTCACTTCCAAAATATCGTTACCCAGCGCCCAGGCAAAGACCGTGCCGTCCTCTAATTTCTTGATCTTCTTATCGCCGCAGAAGAATGTCCCTTCTTTCATGTAACAAACGTCTCCTTCATGGGCGCTCAGATTTTGCGACACATCTTCAGCGACCAGATCGAACGATGACAACGAAAGGTCTGTATGATACACATTTTGCTTTCCATCTTCGTTCAGGAGTACGAAGAACTGATCATCGGAGGAAATGCCGACGCCGAAGATCTTTCGGGTCATTTCGTTGTCCTCGGTTTTCAGCTTCTCAAGCTTGTTCTTTTCGGTCAACTTGAACAACCCCTTGAACACCTGCTGATCTTCAGCATACTCCATGATAGCGAAGATGTACTTCTCATCCATGACAGCTACAGGAAATATCGCTTCTTTATCATTATCATGCTCATACACCGGCTCCAGACGCTCGTTCTCCCGTTTCAAAATCGTAAACTCGTTCGTCATGGAATTGCCGCTCGTCACGTACTCATCATTCCCCGGAAGCCTGTATTGAAACTCATTCTCTGTTACATCGACCTTTCCGGTGCTTGATTTCGATTTTTCATTATATGTAAGATACTGAACACCATCATACACAAGCTTGCAGTCTTCCCCCGAACAGCCGAGTGCCTCGGATTTCACTCCTGCCCGCTCATCGCAGCCACTTATGAATAACAGTAAAATGAATAGTAGAAATAAAAGCTTTTTCATATCGTCATCTCCATTAGAAAAAAGGAGCTAGCCTGCATCGTATGGGCACTCTCACATACCAACCGTTACAAACTATACTCCTTCCTTCGTTCTCATTCTATGATCAGGCTCCTATCAGCGCCTAATTCCTATCTATTATACTGAAGCGTTAACTGACCAAGAACGAGCATCGCCTTTGATCTTAACTTTTGCTTCATTTTGGATGGAAACCGTTCCGCTTCTATAATCAGCTCTGGGCTTGATGACCGCGTTACGTGTTTCAGAATAAGCCCCTTTGGCACCATTCGAATTCTGCCAGTAGGCACTTTGACAAACGTTTTGCCATGAACTGCTGGAACCGGCATTGACACCGTCCGCTGAAATCCCTATCGACATGGACGCACTGTTTCTTAAAGAAGCGCACGCTTCCCAAGTCGTCTTAATCCAATCAACCGAGTTGCTTCCTGAATAAACAGCCGATGTTTGATACGTAAACTGATACGTATTCCCACTTGTTGAAAGGCTTGATCTCCACGCATTCGATGTAAGCTTACCATACGGTGTAGACACATAATTAGAATCGGATGCTGCACTCGCCGAACTGATGGTGAATCCAAATGCACATATCACCACTGCGATACCCATCATAATCTTCTTGAACTTTTTCATCTCATTTCTCCTCCTGGAATGGATCTGATTTTTTTGGGGGATCATGTTGTAAAAAGAACCTGATGTGCGGTAAGTAACTTTCATAAATCATTTTTACCATAGCAATAGCATCTTTCATTTTGTGTGAAATTCGTATGTTGTAAGAACAAGCTACTCATGAGCATTAGTTTGAATCGATTCGAAATTATATTACCATGTATTGGAGTAATTGGTTTATTCTTTTAGGAATATTTGTATAAATATGTTTATTTTTCCATAAGTATAAGGACAGTTCTGTTGCTTCCACTTGACGTAAAAAGGAAGCAACAGAACCGTCCCTGTGCTTCCTTCAATCACTGCCTGGATTGATATCCCTTTTCATACCGTTTCTTTACTCCTTAGAGGCAGCGCTTCACAGAAGCCTCAATTCATCTTCCCGTGATACAATGAAAAGGAACGTTTCATTTAAAATTTAGGAGGGAATACCATGTTCACATCCAAAAATGATTTCCTACAAGAATGGAAACAAGAAGCCGCAGTAACCCAGAAGGTAATGGACGCACTGACGGACGAGTCACTGAAGCAAGAGGTTGCACCCGGCCTTTACAGCATAGGAAGCGTTGCCTGGCACCTCACGGGATCCGCTTATTACTTCCCGGCTCAGCTTGGTATCACGTTTGAAGTGCCGGATCTTCGAAAAGACGCACCGGCAACTGCTGCAGAGATCAGCGAAACGTATAAGTTGGTCAGTAATCGTTTGACGGAAGCCGTATCAGAACAGGTTTCAGATGAAAAGATGAATGAAATGGTGAATCTGTTCGGGATGGAAATGCCGGTGCAATCCGTATTCCGCCTGCTGATTCAGCATCAGGCTCATCACCGTGGACAATTGACGACCCTTATGAGACAGGCTGATTTGAAAGTGCCTGGCGTGTATGGACCGAGCAAGGAAGAATGGGAAGCGATGAATGCGCAGAAGAATTAATGAGGATGAACAGCCGGCGGGTGCCGGCTGTTTTTTATTTTCAATGATAGATAGAGATGAAAGCATGCTGATTTGACCAGTTATAGTAAAAACTCCCCCCTCTTCAAGGTCCGTCCCTCTACTTCAAATTCCTCTTCATCCAAGAAGCAATCTGCTGCTCATCAGTGGTTGGTTTCTGCTGGAGCTGGCGGATTACACGCTCTTGTCTCTCAATCGAATGGTTTTGACTTAGCTTAGCTTTTCCTTCAATCTGATTGATCTTGATTTTGAACCCTTGCACACCCTTGCTCATGCCAGCGAGCAGCGCAGGATCTAGATCCCCCAGGCTGTAGGAACTGTCGGGGGCTTCGAACGTTGATACCAATTCGTGTAGAGAATCGACGAGCTCATTATCGTCCTCGATAAGCTCGACTTCCCCGTACACATGGACCGACACGTAATTCCATGTAGGGACGGTTTGATTCGTCTCGTACCACGACGGGGAGATATAACAATGAGGACCGTGGAAAACGGCCAGCACCGTTTGATGTTCGATCTCTTTCCACTGAGGATTCGGACGGGCAAAGTGTCCGTATAAGTGGGTTTTCTCCTTGTTTAATAGCAGTGGCAAATGCGTCGCAACCGGCTTCCCATCGTGTTCGGAAAAAAGCGTTGCAAAGCTGTGTTCTTGGATGACACCAAATGCCACCGATTCATCCGTGATCTTAAAGTCTTTTGGAATATACATTGTCATCCACCTTTCTTTTTAAGAAAAAAGAAGCAAGAGAACCGTCCCTTTGTGAACTACTACCCGAATATAGGACACTGATAAAAAAGTGCCCCATATTCGGGTTTTTTCATGTCCATATAAGAAAAA
>NZ_JANIOC010000005.1 GCF_024733565.1 Rossellomorea sp. SC111
AGATCTCGATAACTAACGAGTTCATTAAGATAACGTTTAGTAGCGTTCAGTTTAGATTCTTGAGTAAACTTGGCCATTTGTGCTGGTACCTCCTATTGTTGGTTGGGGTGTCCAACAATAGGGGTGCAACTCAGCTTTGCCCTGTGGGGTCTCACCTGTCCAGCATTTCCCGCAGGAGTCGAGCACCTTCCGCTTCAATCAACTATTAGAGTTTTTCTTTCTAATCCCAATAAAAAGAGCGGTTGAAAAAGGAACTTCCTCCTTCAACCACTCTTTTTTTGTTGGAAAGATGGTAAAATCAATCTTCCACTTCTTCCGTTCTGACAACCAGTACGTCGCAGTGGGCGGCTCTTGTGATGTGTTCGGAGACGCTGCCGATGAGGAAGCGTTCGACGGCGTTGAGGCCGGTGGCTCCGCATATGATGAGGTCTGCTTTGACGTTTTTGTTTGCTTCTTTTGGGATGATCACTTTCGGGGAGCCGTATTCGACATAGGTTTTGACTTTGGTCAATCCGGCTTTAACCGCTTCTTCTTTGTACTCGTTTAATAATTCTTCAGCATACTTGATGGCTCTTTCACCTACTGTGCGGTCGTAGGATTCGATGGCCGCGAAAGAGCGGGTGTCGATGACGTGGATCAGGGAAAGAATGGCGTCGTTCCGTTTGGCGATGGCAATCGCTTTTTTGAAGGCCCATTCTGCTTCCCTTGATCCATCTACAGCTACTAATATGTTGTGATATTTTAAACTCATTGTGATCCCCTCCTTATATTCATCATACTATATTTTCCCACTTATATCTGTAGCCAATTTTCGAACAATAAGAGTGAATAGACTACTTATTTTTAAGGGGGAATCACCATGAAGAAGAAGGATCCGAAAGAACAGTTCACATATGATGAAAATGCGAATCAAGAGGTTAGCCAGCAGATCATGGATTCGTATACAAGCGGTGTCATCGATACGGAAAATGGTCAGTATGGGACATATGAAAACGAACAATATGAAGAGTAGGTAAAGGAAAAGCTTGCAGAGACAGTGAATGTTTCTGCAAGCTTTATTTGACGCGTTTTTATTATATTCTTAAATTCTATGAAGCATAACGCTTATTTTTTTTCGTGAATTCTTCCAAAACCTCTGGACGGACAACAATTGTTGTTTTATCTGTATCATTTTAGAAATAGAACCGAGGAACAGCTGACGTTCCATCAAATCTGCTCCTCGGTTTCTTATAGTGTCGGAAGTTGTAAAGCGGTGTCAATATTCTTAAGGTTGAGATCCAGCTGCTTATTGGTATCAAAGGCATGGTACCAGCCTCGTTCCACCATATAACTCGAAATTTGTTCGTGCAAATCAAGCGCTTCTTCCAAATGCTTGGTCAGCATTTCTTTGACTTCCGGCGAACCCGATTCAGTGACAGCCATGGCGTAATTTCGCACGCCGCTTTTGGCTGCAATAAGAAGGTCCATCGCCACGACCTGGTCTGTGAGTGCTTTCATCCCAGTTAAGTTTTCTACTACAAAATTCATGTATGTTCAACTCCTCATCATTGTTTTGCTTTGGATAGAATATCGGAGAATTCACCTAATTGACGAGTAGAAATTTCTACATCTTTCTCCATGATTGTTTTCAGTTTTTCATCGGAAACAAGGACTCTCATTGTTTTAGACTTGGTCAAACAATTGGTTTTAAAAGCCGCCATTTCCTGGACTTCAAGGACTTCATGTAATGCATGATCCATATAGTGACCTCCTTTGCTTTTGATGCAGTTTAATCAGATACTTATTGATTGCGAATTAAATGACAGGTCTTTTTTTATGGTTTAAGAACAACCTTAATGCAATTATCAGTTTTTGTATCAAAGATTTCATATCCACGCTTGGCTTCGCTTAAGGGAATTACATGGGTAACGATATCTCCCAGATCAACCTTTCCTGACGTGACCAATTCATACATATGAGGCATAAGGTGTATCATCGGGGCTTGTCCGGAGCGGATATTGACGTTTCGCTGCATGATGTCTCCAAGCGGGAAACCATTATATCGGCCGCCGTATACACCTGTGATCTGGATGGTTCCTGCCTTCCGTACTGCCTGGGACGCGATGATGAGGGCACTCATGGTACCGCCTTGAAGTTTTAATCCAGTTGCAAGAAACTCCATATCGTTCATCTTTCCGTCCATCCCGACCGCATCAATGACAACATCGGCGCCTCCTTTGGTAATCTCCTTAAGATAGCTGCCAACATTTTCGTGGTCTTCAAAATTGACGATTTCTACTTTGTTTGTTCGTTTTGCATGATCCAAACGGTATTTGACATAATCTACAGCTATTACCCGTTTTGCGCCCTTCATCCAGGCGAATTTCTGAGCGAATAATCCAACCGGGCCGCAGCCAAGAACAATTACCGTATCTCCTTTTTTAACACCTGCATTGTCAACACTCCAAAACCCTGTGGACATTGCATCCGCAATACAGCTTAATTTTTCATCCGGTTCCTCGCAGGATTCAGGAATTTTGAAGTGGGTGAAATTGGCAAAAGGGACTCTGAGATACTCAGCCTGACCGCCTGCAAAACCGCCGGTAGTACCTGAGTAGCCGAAATAGGCTCCCATGTCGCCATTGTCATTGGAATTATCGCATTGGCTTTCCAGCTGATTTTTACAATAAATACATTCCCCACATGCAATATTGAACGGTATGATGACGCGGTCTCCTTTTTTCAAGTTCTTTACGTCTGGACCAACCTCTTCGACGATTCCCATCGGTTCATGTCCGATGACATAGTCTTCTTGCATATTGGGAATCATTCCATGGATCAAATGAAGATCTGATCCGCAAATAGCGGTACTGGTGATTTTGACAATCATATCATCCGGCTTTTCAATCTTTGGATCTGGAACTTCTTTCACTTCGACATTCTTGATGCCTTGATAGGTTACTGCTTTCATGCTGATTTACCTCCAGTGTTATTGTTCATCCGGTGTTCGATCGAACATTCCTTTTCTGTTAGTGTCAACTGGGAACAGGTTCATATTTCCGATCATATTCGTATTCTTGGCAGAGAGCTGATCCAATTGATACTGTTCACTCAGGTCATGAGGATGGAACCATTTTTTCTGCACCATCAACTCTGTGATTTCCTGGTGCATGGCGATGCCTTGAAAAAGCTGTTTCCGAAGTGCTGCTCTTAATTGTGGTGTCGTGGTTTCCGTTAAAGCAACAGCCGTATTTCTAACACCCTCTTTTGCACGAACGAGAAAATCCATTGCAAATGTCATGTCAGCAAGTTCCGGCATATTCAGTGCATTAATGGGATCTAAATAATCTTGGTTCAATGTACGTTACCCTCCTTATCATCGATGATTGGTGTCGGGCGGCTCTGGGGAACCGGGGCTTCGAATGGTGCGTGTTTATAGATCTGCTGTAATTCAGCAAGATCCAGCATGGATTGCTGCATATCTTTTTCCATCAACTCTTTTAGGTCCTGGTCAAAAACAACACCCTGCATCAATTTAGACTTTGCTACACATAATGTTTTGAAATTTATCACTTCATGCAGATCCAGTGATTCGTGTGGTGCCAATTGATACTTATCCAATGAAACTGACCTCCTTTATCACTACTTGTTACGATTGTAGTGTCTCCTGAGGGAGTGGAGGTATTCTTTAAAAAAGTTACGTTTTTTGGAAGTATAAGCAAGAGATATAAGAGAACTTGTTTTAGCACAATTCACACAGAAGTTCCGTATGAGAGGGCCAAAAAAGGTATTTCATTTGGTTATTTAAAAAAAGAGACCGAATAGTTGTAACCGAAATGCAGGTGTTTTTTTCATTTGTCAACCCATAATCTCTGTAATACTTCTATTGCAATGGCAGGAAACAAATACAATAATAGAAAAAAGGAGGAATTGGAGTGCAGAAAATCGACGAACAACAAATTCATGGAGAAAACTACGACCAGATTTACGAAAAAGTAAAAAATGATCAGTATGCCCTGTCATTAGGCATTCAGTTAACGAAATTTGAGGCTGGCTTTGCTGAAGCTGTGCTGGAAGTGCAAAACCATATGGTCAATGCACACGGAACTGTACACGGGGCAGTCATCTACGCATTGGCTGATCATGCTTTTTCTGTGGCCTGCAATGCTTATGGGAAAACGTCAGTAGGTCTTTCGACCAATATTCAATTTATTGCTGCAGCCATTCCAGGGGACAAAATTACAGCACGAACAACTGAAATTAAACGGAACTTCCGCACAGGGTTTTATAGGATTGATATCTTTCATGATGAAAAAATGATTGCGACTATGGATGCGGTGGCTTATCGAAAGGATCAATATTTTATTGATCTTGATGAAAAAGGTTAAGGCTGAAAACTCAAAGCATGCCTTTGGCAGCTTTCGATTCACTTGATGTTCACCGGGCATCCCTTTCGTGGATGCCCTGTTTCGGTAAGATGGGGACGGTTCTTGGTTGACTATTTTTACAAGGGAACCACGCGGTCAGGTACATTGGCTCTTAAAAGGGCTATGGATCCAGATGAACTGCCAAGCAATAGTGTGAAAAGCCATAAAGTGATTTTGGATGAATTTTTATCTAACCATTATAGAAAAGATGTATAACGTTTTATCTATGCTCCACCGACAACAGACAGCACTGGAATAACAGCGAGAACACGGTCGTTCATCCAAGAAGGATAAACGGCTATTTTTGTTGAATTCCTTAAGTAACAAGTAGCTCTGGTTAATGGAAGAAGGAAAAACCAAAATAACAACCTGGTAAATGCAAGGATATAAGGGATTGATCACATAAAGGAGATGAAGTCATGAAATTACTGCTTACATCCGCAGGCGTCAATAACAAAAGCATACATGAAGCATTGGTTACGATGCTCGACAAGCCGATCGAGGATTCCACGGCCCTCTGCATCCCCACAGCCATGTATGGACACCCCTGGGTCGGCCCCGGCGTCAGGACATGGGAATTCATCAGCGGGAATTCCGAGAATCCAATGGTTGACCTTGGATGGAAGTCTGTCGGCGTGCTTGAACTCACAGCACTGCCAAGCATCAATAGAGACCGCTGGGTGCCCCTTGTAAGGGAAACTGACGTCTTTCTTGTATCGGGCGGCGATGCCCTCTACTTGGCTCACTGGATGCGACAATCCGGCCTTGGGGATCTTTTGCCTTCGCTGAACGCAGTTTATGTGGGAATGAGCGCAGGGAGCATGGTGATGGCTCCTAACATCGGGGAAGACTTTGTTGGCTGGAACCCTCCAAACGGCGGGGATGCAGCGCTCGGAATGGTTGATTTTTCAATCTTCCCGCATCTGGATCACGAGATGCTGCCGGAAAACACGATGGCTGATGCAGAGAAATGGGCTGAAGGAATGAAGGGTCCTGCATATGCAATCGATGATGAGACTGCCATTAAAGTGGTAGATGGAGAAATCGAATTGGTTTCGGAGGGGAATTGGAGACTGTTTTCATAAGGGTTAATACCTCTTTATAAAAATAAAAATTATAGGTGGGTCAATGATTAATAAGATTGGATTATTAAATGTTACTAAACGGAAAATAATAGTTTCTGTGATACTGTTGGCTTCCATAGGAGCCATTATGTTTGTCTGGTCAGAGCTCCGTGGCAGGATGTACGATCTTGATTACACTCCAAAGGCAAGCCAAATGTCATTTGAGTTCAAGACGCCAACAAAGGTTCCATTTTCGGAAATGAAAGTGACCGATTTCTCAGTTGGAGAAGTGCAACAGGAAGCAGAAATTTCGTTATTGAACGCTGATATAAATATGATGGACATCCGAATTTCGTCATCAAAGCCAGAGTATGAAGCAGATAAGATCGAAAGGGTCAAAATCGGACATGATATGTATGGTGATTTCATCTCGGATGACTCCGGCAGAAGAATCCTTGCCTGGAAAGATGTAAAGTATTATGAATTGATTTATTATCCTAAACTATCCCCAAAAGAAGTGAGTAAAACACAGTTGATTCAAATGGCAGAGTCTTTTCAATAAAAATTTCAGGTGGGAAGAAGCAATGAAGTGGAGAAATTATCTAGGCAGTTTATCGGAAGAATGTCAGTTCAAAGCACCAGCAACTGAATCTGAGATCTCGACAATCAAAGAAACCTTGAAGCTTGAACTGCCGGGGAAACTTGCCCAATTATACAATGAGACAAATGGAGTCTTTGGCAACTATGGCATATCATATATTTGGTCAACAGAACAGGTGGTTAGGGAAAATATATTTTGTAGAACAGGTCTTGAATTTAGTGAAAATATGAATTCTTTGTTGTTTTTCTCCGATGCAGGCAATGGTGATTTATTTGGTTATTCGCTTGTAAAGGGCAGAATACAGTCTGAGAATATCTACATATGGAATCACGAAGATCGAAATCGACGAGTAGTGTCAACGTCTCTAGACAAGTTTATTGAAGGATGGATTACGGGAGAATTGAATGTTTAAATAACCACGGCAAAAGCTGAAGATCGAATTAAACATCTTCAGCTTTTTATAAATTAGGTTGACACCATCCGCTACTTTGTCATACTATATAGTGGTAGTTAGTATTACTGAGTACGTAGTATGAAGTAGGGGGTGAACATTTGGAAAACTTAACAGAAATGTTGAAAGGGGTTCTTGAAGGCTGTGTCCTTGAGATCATCAGCCGTGGTGAAACGTATGGCTATGAGATCACACAGCAGTTGAGGGAACTTGGTTTCACGGATGTGGTGGAAGGCACCGTATACACCATTACCATGCGACTTGAGAAAAACAATCTGGTGAATATTGAAAAGAAGAAATCCACTGTAGGGCCTCCGAGGAAATTCTATACTCTGAATGAAGCAGGGCAGGAGAAGCTCGAGATTTTTTGGGGGAAATGGGAATTCCTTTCAAGCAAGATGAACGAACTCAAAACAAAAGAAATCATAAGGAGAGGATAACATGAAATTTATTGAAAAGATTACGGGAAGTATGGCCGACAAACGTGAATGGAGAGCAATGGAAGCCCGTGCGAAGACACTGCCAAATGAGTACCTGAATGCCTACAAGGCGATTCAGAAATACATGTGGACTGCAGGTGGTCTCACAGACTGGAAAGATATGAGCCGGATCTTTAATGGCATTCTGGATCTGTTCGAAGAAGGAGCGGCAGAAGGTAAGGAAGTCACTGATCTCACTGGGGAAGACGTTGCCGGATTCTGTGATGAACTGGTGAAAGACTCGGAAAAGTGGAGTGACAAGCATCGGGCGAAGTTGAACGATACGATCGGTCGTGGGAAAAAGTGAATCCAATCAGTTATACCGACTGAATGCTGGGTGATAAAGTCTGATCCGGCACTATTCAGTTGTTTTTTTACCACAGTAGTAAGTGTTACTGATTACCAGTAACACTAAGTAGTGATAGATAAAAAAGGAGGAAAACACATGAGTCATGCAGCGATTTCAGTAAAAGGATTGAAAAAGTCGTTCAAAGACAAGGAAGTCTTAAAGGGTGTGGATTTTGAGGTGAAGCGCGGGGAGGTATTCGCGCTTCTCGGTTCCAATGGGGCGGGGAAGACAACGATCGTCAATATCCTTTCGACGTTATTGAAGGCGGATAGCGGAAATGGGAGTGTGTGCAGCTTTGATGTGCAGCACCAGCCGGATCAGGTTCGGCAGAGCATCAGTCTGACAGGACAGTTTGCAGCCCTGGATGGTATCCAGACCGGCAGGGAAAATCTGATCATGATTGCGAAGTTACGGGGAGTGTCCAATCCGTCCCGAATCGCAGAGGATCTCCTGACAAGATTCAGTCTGACGGACGCTGCCGACAGACGTGCGGATACGTACTCTGGCGGAATGAAGCGCCGGCTTGACATCGCCATGAGCCTGATCGGGGCGCCGCCTGTCATCTTTCTCGATGAGCCGACGACTGGCCTTGACCCGGAAGCAAGGATGGAAGTCTGGGAAACGGTTAAGGAGCTTGCCCGTGGCGGAACGACTATCTTACTGACGACCCAGTATCTGGAGGAAGCAGAGCAGCTGGCGGACAGGATCGCCATCCTCCATGGAGGGAAAATCATTACGACGGGTACCCTTACTGAACTGAAAGCCATGTTCCCGCCTGCGAAAGTGGAGTATATCGAGAAGCAGCCGACGCTCGAGGAAATCTTCCTCTCGATCATTGGCAAAAAAGGAGGAAATGAAAATGAACAGTAACACAGGGGTATTATTTGGACGGCTGATGCGTGGCATTTTACGGAGTCCTGATACAATTATCACGGTTGCTGTTACGCCGATTATGATGTTGCTGTTGTTTGTTTATGTATTTGGCGGTGCCATCGAGACAGGGACGGACAGCTACGTGAATTACTTGTTACCCGGAATTCTGCTGATTACGATTGCATCTGGTGTCGCTTATACATCGCACCGACTCTTTACGGATGCGAAGAGCGGACTGATGGGGCGGTTTAGTACAATGCCGATCAAGCGCTCCTCGATATTATGGGCACACGTACTGACTTCCTTAGTATCGAATTTTCTTGCCGTTATGGTCGTCATTCTCGTTGCGCTGTTGATGGGCTTTCGTTCTGGTGCTGATATATTGGAATGGCTCGCAGTCATCGGGATAATCCTCCTGTTCACGCTTGCCTTGACATGGCTTGCAATTATTCCGGGATTGACCGCAGACTCGATGGAAGGGGCGACGGCATACTCATACCCGCTGATCTTCCTCCCGTTTATCAGTTCAGCCTTTGTTCCTACGGAAACGATGCCAACCGTTGTACGGTTGTTTGCTGAGAATCAGCCCGTGACGTCCATCGTGAATGCGATTCGTGCCCTTTTGAATGGGGGACCGGTTGGTAACGATATCTGGACCTCCCTTGCATGGTGCATCGGTATCATGGTCATCGCTTATTTTATTGCCAGTAAGATATTCAAACGCCAGTTAGGATGAGCTCAAAAGGTAAGCAGAAAAATATTATAACAAAAAAGATGGATAGTCTTTATAACCTCCTGGATGTGGGTGGACGCAAGAGAGTTTGGTAACCAAACGGACTTTTGTGTCTTCTTTTTTTATTGAAATGTGGTGAATACATGAATGTTTTCATAGAATTTTTCGCTGAATGGAGGAAGTATCTTGATGGAAATGGAATACCATTAGTATAGTATTTGGCTTATATTATGATCTACATGAAATTCGTGTATTTTGAAGTGAAGATAACGAGAAAATCGGGAAGGAGGTCGTTCCTATGTTGTTTATGATGATTGTCAAAGCCTCGACAAATTCCGAAGGCGGAAATCTTCCGTGCCCAGAACTCATGGACGCAATGACGAAGTACAATGAGGATCTAGTGGAAGCAGGCGTGCGGGTGATGGCGAAAGGACTTCATCCGAGTTCGAACGGTATCCGCATTTCGTACCCGGAACCAGGAGGAAAGCCGGTCGTGACAGAGGGTCCTTTTAAAGTGGACGGGTTAGTGGCAGGGTTCTTCCTCATCGATGTGAAGTCGAGGGAAGAAGCCATCGAGTGGGCCCTGCGTGTGCCGGACCCTCAAGGGTATGGGGAAGGACAGGTGGAATTGCGGCAAGTCTTCTAAGTAACGGAACAGAAGGGAAAAGATGAATGATCTAGTGAACGATTGACTTGTAAGTGAAAAACGAAAGGGAGCGATTATAGATGATAAAAGGTTTCGGAGGTATATTCTGGAGAACGAAAAACCTGGATGCTTTAAAGAAATGGTACAGAGAAGTATTAAAGCTTGAAATGGGAGATTGGAACGGAACCATGATTAAACAGGATCCAGAAAATGAAACAATCTTTTCTTTCTTTACGGAAGAGGATCCATATTTCCCGACAGAACAGCAGGTGATGTTGAATTTCCAGGTGTATGACTTAAACGAAACAATGGAGCATCTTGAACGAATGGGTGTACCCCTTGCAAAGGACAAAGAAGTGAGTGAATTTGGTCAGTTTATTTGGATTAAAGATCCTGAAGGCAGGCTGATTGAGCTTTGGGAGAAATAATGGGCGGTGGCCATGCAGATAGGAGCGTCGTTTCTTTATGGAATTAACATCGTCACAGCGTCAGGCAATCGATTATTTTACGGCCAATGCCTTAAAGCATAAAGCGGATGCGAAGGCTACCATTCATCATGTCCTGAACATGTCCAATATATCAGTTGAAGTGTTTGAACAGGCAGTCAATCTTATTAAAACCCACGCACAGATCGGTTTGCACTTCCATCCGGATCGACCGACTTCCACGATGAAGACCGTTGCCCAATCCCTTCTTGAACATGGGGAATATAAGAGTCAGTTCGAAACATTCATATCGAATGGGAAGGTGTCCCCCCATTCAGGTGGTGACCGGGATAGGTGGGAAGAGAGTATGTTTGGAGGAGCTTACCAATCGGACGGTACCTTGATGAGCGATCGGCCAAAGTACGGGGCATTGAATCTGATGTTACATCCGGATGGTCCTTCCCCGCGGTTTGGGTCGTGCTATTTTTTGTTATCACCTAAAGTTTCATCCCGTTCAACCTTTACATATTTGGACTCACATCAAAACCCACTTGAGAAGGGGACATATCAAGAATTTGATATGATATTAGCTGCGCTTTTGGAAGAGATATTTTTAAGAGATTTTGCACTTGGAGAAAAGGATTTGACTCCGGCAAAGTTCATTCATCACCTATTGAATCATCTTGAACATGGCAGGAAGGAAAGCTTGGCCAATCGAAATTTGAATCATTATATAGAATCCCAGATTCACGGGCCGATTTCTCTGAAAGAAGATGTGGAAGTGTTGATTGCCGATCCATCTTTTAAGGGTACAACAGTCGGTAAAACTTTGGAGCAACTGTGCTCCAAATTTTCCATTGATCTTCAGTGGCACATGGGTTTTATCCTCCATGTAGATGATGTTCCTTCTGATTTCAGGGGGCCATCCATGCCTTCACTTTCAAAGCGGATAGCAGATGAAAATAGGATTGATGCACACACAATCGGGCAGGCAGTCCTAAGTGTGAAGCAGAATCCGGGCAGCTGGAAGGATCGGGGAACATATGAAGAGGTACTGCAGGAATTAAAGCTTTTGTGGCATGTGTTGGTGAAGTACGGAAGAACGGTGGTGAAATGATGGAGGTTGGTTCGTGGAGAAAAATTTATTTACCAGTCATTCTTTTGGCCATACTGTTATTCTTGGCTTTATTAAATATTGATTCTCTCGGAAAAGCACAAGATGCTTGTATAAGTAACGATAAGGTTCCAATGGTAGAAAAGACAATATTGGCATTTCATTGGAGTGTTCATTGTAAGTAATGTTAATCTAACACAAAATGGCCCTGAATCATTGAGTCCTCCATTCAATAGATTCAGGGCTTTATATTTTAGATAGTTATACAGCCGGTTAATCTCCTCTCTTCTACAACGCTTACGAAGTTAGCTGACGGATTCGGGAGGTATAAGTCTCCCGGTCATATGACTTCACCCCATGAATAGGTGTCATCCATTCCTTTGGTTTCTCCGCTCCTGTGGGATTCAGCGACTTAGTTCAGATGTGATGAAGATCTTCATTGCTTTCCAAGTTGAGAAAATGAATGATTATACAATTTTGATTAGTTTTCTAACAGCTTTTCCAAGTTCTTATCGAGTACGAATACCTCCATGCGCTCTCCCGTTTTTGTACTGATGTCGCTATGGCTCGATAAGACCTTGCAATTTGTATGTTGCTCTACAATTTCTTCAATGTTTTGGCTGTACATTTCCCGCAGTACCTGTCTCATCTGTTTAACGAGCACTCTGCCTTTATCATGTTCGACAAGGTGTTTTTCTTCAACGGTTAGCACCCCTTTGAATCGGGCAATGACCATGTCCTCTAGGATGTACGTTCGTGTTTCCTGTGGACCGCGGCCGATCAGTTCTCTTTGCATCTTTATAAATGCTTCACTCAATTCAGCCTCTAATCGGCGTTTAGTCGTTTTCATATTTCCTTCCCCCTAATGACTAACGTAATAATTCATGGACTATCTTACTCAAGTGTGTTAAAAGTTGTCAATCTATAATTTTGAGTTAAGTAGACTAAGAGAAAAAATCCGATTCGATTAGGAATTAAAAGGAATCGATGGTTTTTGTCAGAAAAACATTCAAATTTAGCTGGATACGGCGTTTTTTATCCGTTTACAAATTTCATAAGCCGGGAGTAATATAGTCCTTGTAAAGCACAACTCAATATTTCGGCCTAGTCTCGGAAACGAGAACGGAGGACCCAATCAAGTGGGGTTAATTCTACAAGTGTAGAAGGGATGAGATTAAACTCTTTCGCCATCCTACCCGTCAGCTAACTTCGTCGGCTAAAGCGAAGGAGGTCATAAAGACCACCTTTTTCAGGGGGCTTTTTTTGTTGTTTCATAATGGCAAAAGGGGCAGCCTGATGATCAAGTAGGTCTTTTTATAATGCCTATTTTCGAAAAAGTGAACATGGAAGACAGAATGCATAGAAGGCTTAAAGGAGCCTGCTAGGCGTTAAGTAGACCAATGTATACTTTTTCTCCAGATGAACAAGAGATGATAGAAAATCGCATCTATACAGGGTGCTGATTGTTCTTTGCTTTTGTCAATCGTCTGGGGGAGAAGTGTATGTTGGTCTATTTTTGTTTCTGAAGACGGATTTTTCTTCCTGATGAGGGGATCTGTTGGAAGAGACGGCCCATGTTTTTTCGAGGGTATGACTCTCTGCAGTTTGAAATGGTAGAGGTGTGATGATACAGAACGAAAGGAGGATTTATGTGTGTACGCAGGAACGGCAAAAGGACACAACGCTTGTTTGTATTCCCTCTTATGAGGTGCTGCAGGAAATAGAGGGTTGCTTAAATCTTTCCCATGATTGTTGTTTTGTTTCCCCCAGTCCACAAGTGGTTGAGATTCTGAAGTGGCGGGGGTTCCAACATGTCATGGGTTTGGGGGTGAATGAAGAATTCATTGATCACCGCCACCACCTCAATAAGGTCATCGTGTTTGAGAATCACTTTTTCGATACGTTAACGATGATGAGGATCATTCATAACAGTACATCAGCACCCATCATTGTCGTCACGATGACACCAGGGTATCCAGTAAGACTGTATCAATCCATCGGAGCAAGATATGTGGTGTATACAAAGAGCAGGAATGTTTCGTTTTTCTTCAAATAATATCAGGAGGTTATACACATGTTGGATATCATAATGATCGTTCTATTCATCATCCTTCCGGCGCTTATGTCGGGACTTATTAATTGGTCTTCCACTGTTGTCGATCAGGGTGGTAAGGACTCATGATGTTGCTACTTGGGATTACTGCCATGATTACACTGTATTTATTTTATGTATTGTTTCATCCAGAAAAATTCTAATTAGTTGGAGGTATCATAGGTGATTACGACCATTCTATCGATCATCATTACATTAGCGGCAATGATTCTGATTGCAAAGCCTGCAGGGGTCTATTTGGCAAAGGCGTTCGACTATAATCAAACGCCTTTAGATAAAGTTTTTGGCCCATTCGAACATCTACTCTTCAAAGTCAGTGGAATAAAAAAAGTGAACCAGACGTGGAAGCAATACGCATTGGCCCTTGTCTTCACGAATGGTTTCATGATTTTCCTTGTGTATCTTGTATTCAGGCTGCAGGGGGTCCTTCCCCTGAACCCGGGTGGAAATCCGGGGATGGATCCCACTCTTGCCTTTAATACAGCCATCAGCTTTATGACCAATACGAACCTCCAGCATTACAGCGGGGAATCCGGTCTTTCCTATCTCGGACAGATGATCGGGATTCTGTTCATGATGTTCGCTGCACCGGGAACTGCCCTGGCAGTAGCCATCGCCTTTGTCAGGGGACTATCAGGAGCAGAAATCGGTAACTTCTTTGTCGATTTATTCAGGGCCATTACCCGCGTGCTATTGCCAATCGCCTTTATTACAGGCTTTATTTTCATAGCGCTCGGAGTTCCGCAGACGCTTGAGCCATCGGTTACAGTGAATACGGTTGAGGGTGGTACCCAGGAGATTGCCCGTGGCCCTGTCGGAACATTCCTGTCCATTAAAGAACTTGGGAATAACGGGGGAGGATTCTTTGGTGTCAATTCGGCCCATCCATTTGAGAATCCGAACGCCATCAGTAATTTCATTCAAATCCTTTTGATGTTCCTGCTTCCCTCCGCCCTCCCTTTTACGTATGGAAAGATGGTCGGGAATCCGAAGCAAGGACGTGTCCTGTTTGTATCGATGGTGATGGTTTTCGTTGTATTTCTTTCAACGGCCCTATTCTATGAAACACAAGGAAATCCGGCACTGAATGCCATGGGGATCCAAACTGATCAAGGAAGTATGGAAGGGAAGGAAGTCCGCTTCGGTACCGGTCAATCGATTCTTTATGCCATGGTCACGACGGCGACGGAAACAGGTGCCGTCAATACGATGCATGATACGTTAACCCCGATCGGCGGGATGCTGGCCCTTACGAATATGTTGTTGAACACCGTATTCGGTGGAGTTGGCGCCGGTTTCATCAATGTGCTCATGTATGCCATGATCGCTGTGTTCCTTTCAGGATTGATGGTTGGACGCACTCCGGAATTCCTTGGCAAAAAAATCGAAGGCAGGGAAATGAAGATGATTGCCATTACGATGCTTATGCATCCCCTGTTGATATTGGGGGCATCTGCCTTTGCGCTTTATACTCCTCTTGGGGTGGGAGCCATTTCAAATAGTGGATTTCATGGTGTATCCCAAGTGGTTTATGAATATACGTCATCCGCTGCAAACAATGGATCGGGATTTGAAGGACTTGGGGATGCCACTCCATTCTGGAACATCTCGACGGGCGTCGTGATGTACATTGGAAGATTCTTCGGTCTGGTGACGATGCTCGCTGTTGCAGGATCCTTCGCATCCAAAAGAATGGTTCCTGAGACGATCGGAACGTTCCGAACGGATACGTCCTTATTCGGAGTGATCCTGATTGGGACATTCTTTGTCGTCGGGGCGTTAACGTTCTTCCCGACACTCGTATTGGGTCCGGTAGCAGAATATCTGACATTGTAGATGGGAGTGGAAGAAGTGGCAAATCCATTATTGAAAGAGACAAATAAGGTCGCTGAATTTAGAGGGAGAGAACGAAACCGTCTTTCCCCCGAGCGGCCCAATCTAAATGAACAGAAGGATGGAAATGACATGAAGAATAAAGGGATGGTCAAGCAGGCCTTGAAGGATTCTTTCGTTAAGCTTGATCCAAGAATCATGATAAAAAATCCAATCATGTTTGTAGTGGAGATTGGATTCATCATTACATTCATATTGTGTTTTGCACCTGATGCATTTGGACCCAGTGATGTAGCACCCTGGTTCAATGTGACAGTCAGCCTGATTCTATTATTTACACTGCTCTTTGCCAATTTCGCCGAAGCATTGGCAGAAGGCCGCGGGAAAGCACAGGCAGATTCATTGAAAAAGTCCAAACAGGAGATGTCCGCCAATCTGCTTCGGGGAAATGGAAAAACGGAAAAAGTGGCTTCCACCTCTCTCAAGAAAGGGGACGTGGTTGTCGTCTCACAAGGTGAGATGATTCCAGGTGACGGAGAAGTGATTGAAGGTCTTGCCTCGGTGGATGAATCTGCGATTACGGGTGAATCTGCTCCGGTCATCAAAGAAGCCGGTGGCGATTTCAATTCTGTCACCGGAGGAACGAGAGTCGTCAGTGACCAGATCAAAGTCCGAATCACACGTAACCCTGGTGAATCGTTCTTAGACCGGATGATTTCATTGGTGGAAGGGGCAGAGCGTCAGAAAACCCCGAACGAAATCGCCTTGAATACGGTTTTAACCAGTTTGACGCTAATCTTCATGATTGTGGTCGTCACTCTTCCTTTCTTTACGAATTATCTGGGATTCTCCCTTGAAATTCCTGTATTGATTTCACTCCTCGTCTGTTTGATCCCGACGACCATCGGTGGATTGTTATCGGCAATCGGGATTGCGGGAATGGACCGTGTCACTCAGTACAATGTACTCGCCATGTCCGGTAAGGCAGTTGAAGCGGCAGGGGATATCAACACGATCATTCTGGATAAAACCGGTACCATCACATTCGGTAACCGTATGGCCAGTGAGTTCATAACAGTAGGGGATTCATCGAAAGAAGAGTTTTTCTACTGGACAGGAATCAGTTCGTTGCAGGATGAAACACCTGAAGGACGTTCCATCATTGAATTGTTGAAAGAGAAGGGAACCGAGCTCGATGCTTCCATGGCAGCAGATGGACAATTCATTGAATTTAAAGCCGAGACGAGAATGAGCGGGGTGGATTTGAAAGATGGCCGACAAGTACGTAAAGGGGCTGTGGATTCAGTCAAGACGTGGGTGAAAGCTCAAGGAGGCACAATCCCTGCAAATCTTGAAGAAGAAACGAAAGAAATCGCTAAAGAAGGCGGTACTCCATTGGCTGTAGCGGTGGAAGGACAAATCTATGGATTGATCTATTTGAAAGATACGGTGAAACCGGGAATGAAGGAACGCTTTGAAAAACTCCGGCAAATGGGCATCAAGACCATCATGGCTACAGGGGACAACCCGCTTACGGCTGCCACGATTGCACGTGAAGCAGGGGTGGATGAATTCATTGCGGAGTGTAAACCGGAAGACAAAATTGAAGTGATCAAATATGAACAATCCCAAGGGAAATTGGTAGCGATGACAGGTGATGGTACGAATGACGCGCCAGCACTCGCCCAGGCAGACGTGGGGCTCGCCATGAACAGCGGGACCACAGCTGCAAGAGAAGCGGCGAATATGGTGGATTTGGATTCCAACCCGACAAAGATCATTGAAGTGGTTTCAATAGGTAAGCAATTACTCATGACCAGGGGGGCGCTGACCACGTTCAGTATCGCCAACGATATCGCGAAATACTTCGCCATCATCCCTGCCATGTTCATGCTTGCGATTCCAGAGATGACAGCATTGAATATCATGGGTCTGTCTACACCCATATCGGCCATCCTGTCGGCACTGATCTTTAATGCCGTGATCATTCCATTATTGATTCCCCTAGCCATGAAGGGGGTCGCATACAAACCGATGAGCTCCAACTCATTATTGAGACGGAACTTAACGATTTATGGTCTTGGAGGTGTATTGGTTCCATTCATAGGAATTAAATTGATTGATATGGCGATTTCATTATTCATATAAAAAGGATAGAAAGGAAGATGTAAGATGAAACACAGTCAATTTGCCGGACCGATTATCCGTTCCAGCTTCACCATCATGGTGCTTGCAGGATTGGTGTATCCACTGGTGTCAACTGGAATCGCACAGGCCATCATGCCGGACAAGGCGGATGGAAGCTTGGTTTATAATGAAGAAAATGAAGTGGTGGGCTCGAAATTGATCGGGCAGAGCGTGAGTGATCCCACCCTCTTTCATGGAAGGGTGTCCGCCATTGAATACGATGCCTCAGGTTCAGGATCGAATAACTATGCCCCGTCCAATGAGGTTATGATCAACCGCACAGAGGAATCATTGGACGTCTGGAAGAAAGCAAATCCGGATACACCGATCAGTGAGGTTCCGGTCGATCTTGTGACAGACTCAGGTTCGGGTCTTGATCCACATATTTCCGTTCAGGGTGCCATGGCTCAGGTGAATAGAATTTCAGAGCTCACCGGCTTATCCAAAGAGAAGTTGGAGAAATTGATAGAAGACAATACCCAAGGGAAGGAATGGGGGATTTTCGGAGAAGAACGCATCAATGTCCTCTTGCTTAATCTGGATTTACAGAAGTTATTATAACTCGTACAGAACCCTGACCAACCCGTTGGTCGGGGTATCGAATTGACGTGTGCTGCCCGGAGGTGAAAAAGTGTGGAAACGAATCACCCATATTTCAGGAGAAAGACCCCGGAAGAAATTCTCCATGACATCACAGAATCAGCAAGGGGCAAACTGAAATTGTATGTCGGCGCTGCTCCAGGTGTCGGAAAATCATATAAAATGCTCCAGGACGCTGCAGATTTAAAGAAAGAAGGCAAAGATGTGGTCATCGGATTAATCGAAACACATGGACGGGCAGAAACGGAAGCTCAATTGAAAGATCTTGAGCAGATACCGTTAAAGGTCATGGATTACAAAGGAAAGAAATTCTATGAACTGAATGTAGAAGATATCATCGAGAGAAAACCGGATATCGTCATTATCGACGAACTTGCCCATACGAATATTTCCGGTTCCGTTAATACGAAGAGATATGAAGATGTAGCGTTGATACTTGAGGCGGGGATTGATGTCCTGTCAGCAGTCAATATTCAGCATCTGGAAAGTGTCAATGATATCGTCCAACAGATTACTGGAGTGAAAGTAAGAGAAAGAGTCCCGGATACTTTTGTCCAGAAGGCGAACGAAATCCAACTGATTGATGTTACTCCTGAAACGTTGAGAAAGCGGCTGAAGGAAGGGAAAATTTACGCCCCTGCGAAAATTCAACAAAGTCTAACCCATTTCTTCACCACTGCCAATTTATCAGCTCTTCGTGAACTGGCTTTAAGGGAGATTGCCAATGATGTAGACGAAAGGATTGAACAAATAAGCGGCGACCTTAAGAATGGCCCCATCGGAGTGAACGAGAAAATCCTGGTATGCATCCATTACGGACCCACTGCAGAAAAGCTGATCAGGAGAGGCTGGAGAATGGCCCATCGCCTGAAGGCAGAATTGTATATTTTGAACATTATGGCGAATAAAGTTTCAAATGCCCACCAGGTCAACGAACCAAAAATGCAAGAATGGAAATTGCTAACCGAACAGTTCAATGCGACGTTGTTAGTTGAAGAACAAGGAAACAGAAAGCCTGCATCCGTCATCATTGAAGTGGCCCAAAAATATAATGTGACTCAAATCCTTCTGGGTCAGTCAGCCAGAACGAGGTGGGAGGAAATATGGAAAGGGTCGATCGTCAACATGATCATGAGGGAAACAACCAATATTGATATACACATCGTGGCAGATGGAAGATAAAGAGGAGGCCGGAACTTGAACATTGCGTTTTTCTTAGTCCCCAAGCGGGACGTGGCTTATATTAAATACGAATCGACGATGAGGCAGGCGCTTGAGAAGATGGAGTATCACCGCTATACGTCCGTCCCATTGGTCGATCAAGATGGAAAGTATGCTGGAACCCTTACGGAAGGGGACCTGCTATGGAAAATAAAGAACACACCGGGGATGACGTTTGAAAATACGAACAAGGTGATGGTCTCTGATATTCCATTGCACAGGCAGCATAAGCCGATCCATATAGATGCGGAAATGGAAGATATCCTATCAAAATCATTGGAACAGAATTTTGTGCCCGTCGTGGACGATCAAGACCATTTTATAGGGATCATCAGACGGAGAGAAATCATTGCCTATTGTTTCAAGCATATGGAGATTGAAAGTGTCTAATAAGGTGGAATGGTACTAATGGGTGTATGTTACACCCATTAGATGATTCACTGAGATGGACGATTCCTGTAAGTATCACGTTCTTTCAGTCTTAATTACTTCGCTTTAACCAACCTAAGATCTTCTGCCTTTGCCAACACACATTTCTTCTCATCTGAACTCAATTCCAGATATTCAGAATCATAGATCCAGAATATCGTGTACAACTCATCTTCATATTCTACAATATCGCCGAGATTATATTTCATTTTCTCTCCTTGAAGAGGATCGATCCATTCTCAGTGAACAGAGTATATTTTACCATTACTTTTTTACTATAGGGCGTTTTTATATGCTATTCATAAGCGATTGAGATTGAATTTGTTTATGAAACCACTCGTCTTCGTTGAAATTCACAATAAATTATTCTTCTAAGAATGGAAGAGGCAAACCCCGCCAAATTTTCAGACTGGTCCATTTGGAAGGGAGCAAACGCATGTTTGTGTGTGATATAATGGAAGGACACAACATAATACGGAAGATGGGGTAGCGGCTCACACTCCCGAGTGAAGGGAGGTGATACGCTAATGATTGCTGTAGGAGATGTATTACAAATCATGATTGCCTTTGGAACATTGATTGTAGCAATTGTCGCGGTTACACAAAAAAAGAAGTAACCATCGTCCCCACCGCTCATGAGGATCATTGATGATTACTTCTGTTTCGATTGACTCTAAAGTGAGCCGCTGCATTCCATGCAGTTTATGTTGTGGAGGAGTCCTGATTGCCGTCAGGGCTCCTTTTTTAGTGTACTTAACTACTTTTATTATATACATAAATTGATTCGTTAGTAAAGAATAGTGAATAAATGGATCATTTTCCGTCAAAAATGAAATAAAGTATTGACAAATTTAACCTGTTTCGTATAGATTATGTGTAACATAACACTTACATTCCATGACGAGAACGAGTAGGTATGGAGTCTGTTCTACAGAGAGTTGGCGATTTGGTGGAAGTCAGCGTTCAGATCATATTGAATATCCTCTCCGAGAAGCAAAGCTGAAGGTCCTTTAAGCTTTGACGGGTTTCCGCCGTTACAAGGAACGCGTATGATTGTACGTTGCATGAGCGCTGTCAACTAAACCTACGAATGGTTTATAGGCAGAATCAGGGTGGTATCGCGGGTTCAAACTCGTCCCTAACTTAGGTTAGGGGCGGGTTTTTTTATTTTATAAAAAATGAAGGTGTGATGACATGGAGAAGGTAAATGTAAACGAAAAGTCGGTAGATAGGGAGAAGCGGATCCAGGAATTCTGGAATTCGAATCATATTTTTGAAAAGTCAGTGGCGAACCGTGAAGGGGAAAAGACATTCGTCTTCTACGAAGGTCCCCCGACGGCCAATGGCCTGCCACATGCCGGGCATGTCCTCGGACGTGTAATCAAAGATTTCGTCGCCAGGTTTCAGACGATGCGTGGGTATCAAGTGAAACGAAAGGCAGGCTGGGATACTCATGGCCTCCCTGTGGAACTCGGGGTCGAAAAGAAAATCGGCGTATCCGGTAAACAGGAAATCGAGGAATATGGTGTAGAGAAATTCATTGAGGAATGTAAAAAAAGTGTGTTCGATTATGAGAGGCAGTGGCGTACGTTCACAGAGGCGATCGGATACTGGGTGGATATGGATGATCCCTATGTGACCCTTGAAAATGACTATATCGAAAGCGTCTGGCACATCCTTTCGAACATCCATAAGAAAGGGTTGCTCTATCAGGGGCATCGGGTTGTCCCATACTGCCCGAGCTGCCAAACGTCCCTCAGTTCTCATGAGGTAGCTCAAGGATACAAGGATGTAAATGATCTGTCAGCGACAGCCAAGTTCAAGGTGCGAGGAAAAGAGCAGGAATACTTTCTCGGCTGGACGACAACACCGTGGACACTGCCGTCAAACGTGGCCCTTGCCGTCCATAATGACGTGGATTACGTGAAAGCTAGGCGTGGAGAAGAGACGTACATCCTGGCGAAAAACCTGGTGAACACTGTGCTTGGAGACGATTTCGATTTGGTAAGTGAGCATAAAGGACACGAATTTGTTGGTGTTTCGTATCAAGCGCCATTCGACAATCTTACGCTTGGTCGCGGCCATGAAGTGATTTCCGCAGGGTTTGTAACCGACGACAGTGGAACCGGGATCGTCCATCTGGCACCCGCTCACGGGGAAGATGATTACAATGCGATCAAAGAAAGCGGACTGGATTTCGTCAATATCGTCGATGAAAAGGGTTGTTACACCAGTGATTTCAAGCCTCTCCAAGGGGAATTCACAAAGGACAGCGATGTGAAGATCATCAAGATGCTGGCAGACAGCAATCTTCTTTTTTCCAAGGAGAAGTACGAACACAGCTATCCACACTGCTGGCGATGTGATTCACCGCTCATATACTACGCCATGGAAGGCTGGTTCATCAAAACAACCGCTATAAAAGACACCATCATCAAGAACAATCAATCCGTCGAGTGGTACCCGGATCATATGAAAGAAGGCCGCTTCGGGAAATTCCTCGACAATATGGTGGATTGGAACCTGGGGAGGAACCGTTACTGGGGTACTCCTCTGAACGTCTGGGTTTGCGGGAGCTGTGACCATCAGTTCGTCCCGGGAAGCGTTCAGGAGCTTAAAGAACATGCGAAAAGCGGCTGGAGTGAGGGTCTTGAGCTTCATAAACCGTATGTCGACGAAGTGACCGTTGAATGTCCATCCTGCTCAAATGGGATGAAGAGGACGAAAGAAGTCATCGATGTCTGGTTCGACAGTGGTTCAATGCCGTTTGCCCAGTATCATTATCCATTCGAGAATGAAGAGCTATTTCAACAACAATTCCCGGCAGATGTGATCGCAGAAGGAGTGGACCAGACGAGGGGGTGGTTCTACAGCCTGTTGACGGTTTCATCTCTCTTCACAGGAAAAGCGCCTTATAAGCGCGTCTTATCACTCGGGCATATCCTGGATGAAGACGGACGGAAAATGTCTAAAAGTAAAGGAAATGTCATGAATCCAATGGAGCTCGTTGAGAAGTTTGGGGCCGACGCTCTCAGATGGGCACTGCTTGCAGATAGCGCTCCTTGGAATAATAAGCGCTTCTCAGAAAACGTCGTCAGTCAGGCAAAATCGAAGCTTGTGGACACACTGAATAACGTTCACTCCTTTTACACCCTGTATGCCGTGATCGACGGGTTCGATTCTGAAAAGCATGAAGCCGGAACGCCTTCTCTGCTTGATCAGTGGATGTTATCACGATTGAATACGGTCATCACAAATGTAACGGAGCATTTAGATGGGTATGACTTTACTGGAGGAGCCAGGGAGTTAACCGTCCTGGTTGATCAAGTGAGTAACTGGTATATCCGCCGGTCACGTGAACGCTTCTGGCGTGAAGGATTGAATGAAGATAAACTGGCGGCGTACCACACGTTACATCGGGTATTGGTCAGTGTGAGCAGGTTGCTTGCACCGTTCACGCCGTTCATCGCAGAAGATATTCACATGAACTTAACAGGTGAAAGCGTGCATCTGGCTGATTTCCCTAAAGCTGAACAAGATGAGATCAACCCAGTCCTAGAACTGGAAATGGATCATGTGTTACAAGTCGTCGAGCTTGCCCGGTCTGCCCGGAATATGACAAGCATCAAAACGAAGCAGCCCCTATCAGCACTTACGGTAGTTGGTTCGAAACAGGATACAGAGAGACTTCAGAAGTATGAGTACATCATTAAAGATGAAATCAATGTGAAGAACGTTCAATTACAGGACAATGCAGGGGATTCCGTACAGTATGAACTGAAGCTTAATTTCCCGACTGCCGGTCCGAAGCTTGGTAAGTTAGTCGGCGTCGCGCAGAAGCATTTACAAACGTTATCTTCTGAAGAAGCAAAGAAGGTTGTGGAACAAGGGTACGTTGACTTTGAATCTCCAGCCGGAGAAAAGGTTTCTGTAGAGAAGGCTGATCTCATTGTTCATCAAAAGACACATCAAGGGTTGGAAATGGCATCAAACTCAACTTTCAGCATCTTTCTTGATACAACGATCACAGAGGATCTGCGGAAAGAAGGGAAAGCCCGGGAACTTGTTCGTGCCGTTCAGCAATACCGGAAAGAATTGAATCTGCCGGTGGAACAGCGCGTGCATCTTGTGTTGGATGTGGATGATAGGATGAAAGAGGTAGTGGAGCAATTTGAAGATTTACTGCAAGGCAGCCTCTTGATCAAGAGCATGACGTTTGAGAAGAGAGAAAACATGAAGGCCGTCGACATGGATGGAGATCGTTTAGGGATTTTTGTAGGAGTGTAATGCAACGAAGGGCTTACCCAAACCGGGGTAAGCCCTTTTCTAGTTAGATTTCTCTTGAGTAACTGGATGTAATTTGAAATAATTGGTATTAAAGGGGTGTAAATGCATATGAGCAAATACAAAGCCATACTATTTGATTTAGACGATACCTTACTCGATCGAAACCAGGCAGTGGATAACATATTTCATATCATGTTGGAAGAGTGCTATGGGAATGTAGAGGATATGTTGAAAGCGGAAATGCTGCGTAAGTTCAAGATGTATGACAATAGAGGCTACGGCGTCAGTGATAAAACAGCTGTATTTGAATCTTTTTTTAATGAATTCCCACCGCTTCTCCGGTTGCCACAGCCTCAAGAATTCTGGAATCAACAATTTCCTCAGTGTTTTTCGATTAGTGAGCATACCGTCAATCTGCTGAAGGCAATTCAAGAACATATGAAAATAGCAATCATTACAAACGGCACCACACATAGACAAAAAGCGAAGATCATGAATACCGGTTTACATGAATGTTTTGATGTTATCTTGATTTCTGAAGAAGTCGGATTGGAGAAGCCCGATCAACGCATATACCAATTGGCGCTGAATAAGCTTCAAGTCCAGCCGGAAGATGCATTATTCGTCGGGGATGATCTGGAGAAGGATGTGGGTGGGCCACAAGGTGCGGGCCTCAAGGGTATATGGTTCAATCCTAGTGGAATCGACAACGATTCTGATATAAAGCCAGATGAAGAGATTCAGTCGCTGGATGAACTGTTACATTATCTTACTCCTAAGCAATTCACTTGATGAGGGGGCAACACCTTGCGTATTCATTATCATCAGTTTCGCTCGTTACCCGAAGATCCTATCGTGAATGGAATGGTGTCATTGCATCAATCCATATTTGAAACTTCGGACGACCTGATCACTAAAATGGCCAATAAACCTGGAATATTAATAGATATAGCGATGGACGATTCGAAAATCATTGGATATAAAATAGGCTACGAACTGGACCCCGACACCTTTTACAGCTGGTTGGGCGGCGTGGATCCGGAATATCGGAAACAGGGCATTGCGGCTGAGTTGATGAAACGGCAGCATCAAACCTTGAAGGACCGTGGGTATAAGGTCGCGCAAACAATAAATGGAGAAGTATGCTGATTCTCAATATCAAGAATGGCTTTGACGTCATCGATACCTATACAAATGAGAAAGGCATACATAAGATCATTCTGGAAAAAAAGTTATAGCAGAGCGGGAGGATTTTTATGCAAAATAGCCTGTCCACAAATGAACCGATTGCTTTGAAGGAAGAAGAATCGGCCATTCGGTTTAAAACTCTATGTATCTATTTGATTCTATTGGCGGTTCCCGGTTTCTTTATTAATAAACTGCCTCTTGAGGGTGCTGAGTATGAAGGAGTCAAAGGACTTATATGGTTTACGTATTTTATGGTCGTGACTCTCTGCTACAAGGAAATCAGAACCTTCATCTCTCCACTCTTGAACGTCAAAGCCTTCAAGAAGCCGGGAACGTGGCTGTGGATTGTTCTCACCTTTATGCTCCCTTATACCTTATTGCATCTTTGTCTTTATTTTGAAGTGATCCTCGATAAATATTTTATTTTTTACTTCAACAACCATATGATGCATGCAGGCAGCTGGAGGCAGACAATCGATGTGGCAATCCTTACGCCAATCTCTGAAGAAATTGTGTTCAGGGGTATCTTGCTGACGCTCCTATTAAGGATTATAAAACCGTTTTGGGCAATCACCATAACGTCCCTTTTGTTTGGACTCATCCACCCATCGGATATTTGGATGTTCACTGTACTGGCAGGCTTCCTATTAACGATCACGGCTTATAAAACCAAATCGATATTGCCAGCAATGATGGCTCATTCATTGTGGAATCTTTATATGGTGCAGCTGTTTCTATATTTTTAGAACTAGTAAAAGAAAGAATGATAAAAAAAGACAGGCAGGATATTCATCTTGCCTGTCTTTATATGATAATGGCTCATTTCTAATTATATCCCCGTTCCCCATACGGCTGCTCTTTCTCCAACCACTTTTCTTCCAACTCCGCCAAAGCTTCTTTTTCAGTTACAAACGGATCTTCACTTTTTTTCAATTTCTCCCGCACCTCAAAGGTAAAAGCGTCTTTCCCGAACTGGTTCCATTCAGTTTGTAACGCCTTGCTGGTAGTGAATCCGTTGTTTTCAAGCATGAATTTGATCCCGTTCAGGGTCTTCAGGTTTTTCGTGCTGCCGATATAGATCTTATTGTTTTGCTGATTCTTGATTTGAAAGATACCTGCTTCAACGGGTGTTTCTTTATACTGTTGTTTTAACTCTCTTTTTCGATCCATTTGTTCTGACCTCCAGTTTATTTTTTAACCCAATACTTGCTTCCGTCAGGTTTCCGGTCCAGTATGCCGTATTCAATGAGATATCTTCTGATTAAAACATAATCGTCATAAATCCCTTTTAATACTTGATTTAATTCTTTCTCATCGTATACATTGTCGTTCTTCAGCTGCCTTGAAATCTCACGAAGAACGACCAGCCGCTGCTTTTCTTTTGGTGGAAATTTCGTCAATGCTCCGTCAGTGAAGAATTTCTTCAGTATTTTATCCTGTTCGTCCTGAGTGACATTGTATCGTTCGTCTACCATGGTGGCTGTTTTATGAACGGGTACAAATGTCGGGGCATTCTCATCTCTTTCTTTCAGTAATTCCATCATGGTCAGGAAGGTCTTGGCCTGACGCTCTTTTTCTTTTAAAGCAAACCGGTGATGGCGAATCGTGGACGCACTGCCGATATCCAGTTCTTCCTGAATGTCCTTATCGTTTTTCCCTTGGTAAAAAAGGGTCAGTAAACGTTTCTGATGATCGGTAAGCCCCGTGAGCTTCTTATCCATTCCGATTAAATAATCGAATACGGATGTGTGTGCACGTTCAATATGAAGACCCATATATTTTTCAGCGAGGTAAAACTGATTTTCGTAAGGATAAACCATGCCTTTTTCAATGGTTTCCCCGCACATGAGGCAAATAAATGAATCTTCATCTTCAATAAAGCCTCTTTTCATTTCTTCCAAAGAGGCACTCCAAAACAGGCTGGAAAGCTCCATTTTTTCACACGTCCTATTCGTTCATTAATAATAAAACAAACTTATTTTAAATTTGTTTGTTATTTTATAAACATAATATAATTTTGTTTGGTTTTTGTCAAAGGGTTTTCGAGTCCTGCCAAGTTCATATTCAGTTCATATAAATCATTTATACTTCCGATTAGGAACGAAATGCCCCTGCTTGAAAGGAATATCTCATTTCAAGGGGCTAAAAATGAGGAGGAGATTTATGATGAAAGATATATCAAAAGGTAACGGGGAATGGGCCCTGGAAGCACACGGTCTGGTTAAATCTTTTGGTGACAACCGGGCAGTTGACGGGGTCGATCTATATGTGAAGCCGGGGACGATTTATGGAGTGCTTGGTCCAAATGGTGCCGGGAAGACAACCACGATTCGGTTGATTGCGACACTTCTTAAAGCAGACGCAGGAACAGCCCGCATCTTCGGACATGATGTCGTCAAGGAGGCTCATATTGTACGGCAATTGATTGGCGTGACGGGCCAGTATGCATCCGTTGATGAGTCACTGAGTGCGACAGAGAATTTGATGATCTTTTCTCGATTGTTGGGGTTGAGCAGAAGTGAGGCAAAGCGAAAATCGGAGGAATTACTTGAAGAGTTCGGTTTATCGGAAGCGGCGAAACGGCCGCTGAAGCATTTCTCCGGAGGGATGCGACGTCGTTTAGACCTGGCGGCGAGCCTGATATCCCGCCCTCCGCTTATCTTTCTGGATGAACCGACAACGGGTCTCGATCCCAGAACGCGAAATCAAATGTGGGACACAATTCGAAAACTGGTGAAATCGGGGTCCACTGTACTCCTTACTACACAGTATCTGCAGGAAGCGGATGAATTGGCCGACCGGATTGCCGTCATCGACCATGGAAAAGTGGTAGCAGAAGGGACGGTCGATGAATTGAAAGGATCAATGGGGACTTCATCCTTACATGTCAGTATTCAGGATGAACGAAAAATTCACGATACGCGCCAATTAGTGGAACGGATCTTGGGTGTGCGGTCGGCTGTATCAGCAGAAGGAGGCAAAATCACAGCACCACTGGGGAACATCAACCTCGTGACAGATCTGCTGATTACCTTGAGAGAGTCTGGTATTGAGCTGGCGGAGATGAGTGTCCAAAAGCCATCACTGGATGAAGTCTTTCTGACTATTACAGGTAGCGAGAAGAAAGATGTGGCAAATAACCTATGGAAAACGAAAAAGGAGGCACTGGGATGAAACAATCTACTATTACTCAATCAGCCCGGGCAAGACTGAGCAACCGGACATCATTGAAGCAGACGGTGAACCATTCATTGACCATGGCGGTTAGAGGATTATTGAAGATACGCCGGACACCTGAACAGTTGTTTGATGTGACACTGCAGCCGATCATCTTCACTTTGATGTTTACGTATATGTTTGGCGGAGCGATTTCAGGAAATGTGCAGAGCTATTTACCTGTCATCATCCCCGGCATACTAGTCCAAACGGTCATCACAACTTCGATCGTCACAGGTGTTCAATTGAGGGAGGACATGGATAAGGGAGTCTTCGACCGGTTCAAGTCACTGCCGATTGCCCGGATTGCTCCACTCGCCGGGGCGTTGCTTGCCGATACGATCCGATATACGATTGCTACGGTACTGACGTTCACAATGGGATATATCATGGGTTACAGACCGGAAGCGGGTCTTGGATTCGTGATTGCCGCCGGACTTCTCGTCATTGTTTGTTCATGGGCAGTCAGCTGGATTTTTGCCTTCTTTGGCGTGATCTCTAGAACGGCCTCGAGTGTTCAGGGAATTTCCATGATCGTCTTATTTCCACTCACATTTCTTTCGAATGCCTTTGTGCCGGCGGAAACGCTGCCGAACTGGCTCCAGTGGTTTGTCAAATTCAATCCGATCTCCCATCTTGTCACTGCTGTCAGAGATTTGACAAACACCGGGACCATAGGGTTGGATCTCACCATTTCCCTCCTCGGTGCTGTATTGATTGTAGCAGTGTTCGCTCCTGTCACAGTAAAAGCCTATATGAAACGAACATGAAAATAGAGTAAAATGGGTGTATCAAAACAGATTCGGTTAAACACAGCCATTCCCTTAATGGTTATGGCTTCCCTGGAAGAACATCTTGTTAAAAAGGAATGAAAAATATGGCGAAAATATTGATCGTAGATGACGACTCACATATACGGGAATTAATCCGTGCCCTGCTTAAGAAAGAGGGAATCGCCATCGAAGAAGCTGCAGATGGAGAAGAAGCCATTAAAATCCTTCATTCTATGAAAATGGACCTTATCATCCTGGATATCATGATGCCGAATATGGATGGTTGGACGTTCTGTAATGAGGTCCGAACCTATTATTCAGAGACTGTCCCCATCTTAATGCTTACGGCAAAAGGAGAGGTTGCACAGAAAGTGAAGGGGTTTGACCTCGGAACAGACGACTATATGGTCAAACCGTTCGCACCGGCTGAGCTGGTAGCAAGGGTAAAGGCCCTTCTCAAACGATCACAGGTGTCAATCGCGAACCGGATAGAATTAGACGGTGTGGTGATCGATCGTGCTTGCTACAAAGTGGTGATCGGGGAGCGGGATCTCACTCTGCCATTAAAAGAGTTTGAATTATTATTTAAGCTGGCACTCAATCAAGGAAAGACATTTTCAAGGGAGCAATTGATTGAAGATATTTGGGGATATGATTATGAAGGGGATGAACGGACCGTTGACGTTCACATCAAGCGTCTTCGCAAGCGGTTCGCTGAAGTCCATTGTCCATTCAACATTACCACAATCCGGGGTCTCGGATACCGGTTGGAGGTTACGCGATGAAACTGCCTGAATACATGAAACGGATACTCGGGATGATAGCTGTTTCGTCAGCTTTGATCGTGATGTGGTCCTTTTCCTATTGGATCACTGAAAATTTATATGACTCCATTCATACCCGCCCTCATGAATTGGCAAGGCTACTCATCAATTCCATCCTTGGGTTCTTCCTTTTTGGATGCAGTATGTACGGCATTACACACATTAAATGGGTGAAAAATCGGCAGGATAAATTCCTCCATCCGATGATTCATGCGATGAAGATGATGGCGGAAGGGAACTTCAATATTGATCTTTCGTATTATCGAAATCAATTTAATGATCGGGGGGATCATCCTTATTACAAAATCATCGACAGCATTACCCATATGGCGGAACGATTGGGGGAGATGGAAGAGATGAGACAGGAATTCATCTCGAATGTCTCACATGAAATACAGTCCCCCCTTACATCAATCAGCGGTTTTGCCCATGCATTGAAGAACAACAGTCTCGACCCTAAGGAGAGAGAACGGTATCTTCAAATAATCGAAATGGAAAGCGTGAGACTGTCTAAAGTGAGTGATAATCTCTTGAAACTGACCTCTCTTGAAGCAGACCATTTCACCCTGGACCGGGAAGATTACCGGTTGGATCATCAGCTTCGCCGGATAATCCTTGCCAATGAACCTCAATGGACAAACAAGAAAATCAACATGGATATTGACCTAGAAAAGGCCACCATCCATGCCGATGAAGATCTGATGGATCAGGTATGGACGAATCTCATCCATAACAGCATTAAATTCACTCCGGATGAAGGGACCATCACCATTCGGGCATTTGCACAACCTGGTGATAATGTCACAGTCACCATAAAGGACACGGGAATCGGGATGGATTCTGAAAGCAGGATGCATATCTTTGAGAGATTTTACAAGGCAGACGAGTCCAGAAGTAGTCAGTTGGGTGGAAGCGGACTGGGCTTATCGATCGTGAAGAAAATCATCGACTTGCACGGCGGGGAGATACAGGTTGAGAGTGAATTGGGACAAGGAACGACGATGATGGTGTATCTTTGGGAGTAGAATCTAAGTGAACAAAACGATATCCTGGGTCATCCAATGGAGGTCATAACCATGAAAGATCACATAACGGACGTCATCAAACAAATCGAAATCGATCATGAAGTGAAAATTTTATTTGCCTGCGAATCCGGGAGCAGGGCGTGGGGCTTTCCATCAAAGGATAGCGACTATGACGTCCGCTTCATCTATATCCATAAGCCAGACTGGTATTTATCCATCGATAAGAAACAGGACGTGATTGAAATTCCTGCGAGGGACTCAGTGTCGCTTCCAATTGACCCGTTGTTGGATATGAGCGGATGGGAGCTTACGAAGGCTCTGAGGTTACTCAGAAAATCAAACCCGTCTATTCTCGAATGGCTTACATCAAGAATGGTGTATTGCCAATCTTATTCTGTTGTTGATCAATTAAAGGAACTGGCTCAGAAACTATTTTCACCCGCCTCCAGTCTGTATCATTATTTAAATATGGTGAAGAGCAACTTTCATGCTCATTTTCAAGGTGAAGAAGTCAAGGTCAAGAAATTTTTCAACGTGCTTCGTCCCTTGCTGGCTGCCCAGTGGATTGAGAAACACCATTCGATCCCGCCGATTGATTTCCAAGAGCTGCTTGAAGATCTGGTGCCACCGGGTGAATGGAAAGAAACGATCGCAAACTTGTTAAAACGGAAGATAGCGGGAGAAGAGATTTATCTCGAAACGGGGATCGATAACTTCAATGAATATCTTCATAAAGAAATCGAACGCTTAGAAGCGTATACGAAGTCGATAAATAAAGACATTCCTGATGCAACGGCGGAATTGAACCTGTTGTTCAGGGTGGCATTGAGGGAAGCTTGGGAGGAAGAGTGGACGGAGTTGGGAAAATAAAATAGAAATACTATTGACTTATTACTGGATATCCCATACAATATTTGTAATTTTCAATACGGTTTACGGCTATGAAGAGAAGAGTAGTTTTGATTGGTTATTCAAAGAGAGCTCCGGTTGGTGGAAAGGAGTAATAATCGTCTTAATGAAAAAAGTCTCTGAGCTTCGCACGGATCTGAGTTGTTTCTTGGTGATACTGCGACGGGATCTCCCGTTAAAGAGATAGGGTATAATCACATCGTTGACGTACCCGAAGAGGTTGGTATGGCAACATATCAATAAACTGGGGTGGTACCACGGAGTGATAAACTCTCGTCCTCAAGATGCAGATCTTGGGGGTGAGAGTTTTTTTGTTGTATATAAAAAGCGCAGGTGAGAATGAATAAAAGTCATAAGTGGATGGAGTTGAAGTAAAGTGAACAGAGAACAAACAGAGGGAAGACGAGAAAAGGTGGCCACGTTGGAGTCTAGGGGTGTTTCCGTATATCCCGATACCTTTAGGGTTAACTATGAAATTCATGAAGCTGCTACCCTTGAAGATGGAACGTCTTCAGTCAGTGTCGCCGGAAGAATCATGAGCATAAGAAATTTTAAAAAGTTGATATTCATCACGATTGAAGATATTGAAGGGCGCCTGCAGCTTCTGTTAAAGAGGGATGAGGTCGGTGAAGAGCTATTTAATCGATTTACTGAATGTATAGACATCGGGGACTTTATCGGCGTGGAGGGAGCAATGTACACGACCAGGACTCTGGAAAAAACGTTGCGCATCCAAAACTATACGTTTCTTGGGAAAGCATTACGCAGTCTTCCGGAGAAATGGCACGGCTTGAGTAATATAGAAACCCGTTATCGACAAAGGTATTTAGATTTGATGATGACAAAAGAGACCCAAAACCGAATGCTTGCAAGAAGCAAAATGGTCAGAGTGCTCCGCAGATTTTTTGAAGAACACGGTTTTCTTGAGGTGGAAACACCGATTCTGCAACATACCTCATCCGGAGCCTTGGCCACTCCGTTTAAAACATATCATCATTCTTTAGACACTGAACTGAATTTACGGATTGCACCAGAAACTTACTTAAAAAGGTTGATAGTCGGTGGATTCACGAAAGTGTTTGAGATCGCCAAATGCTTTAGAAATGAAGGAGTCAGCCCTCAGCATCTTCAAGAGTTTTCAATGGTAGAAGGATATGCAGCTTTCTGGAACTATAAAGATACGATGAAACTGATGAGGGAAATGGTCTTGTATATATTAGACCAGACGTTTGGAGCAACTTCAGTACTCGTAAGCGGTCAAAGCATTGACTTTGCAAAGGAATGGGAAGTCATCTCTTTCAGGGACTTGATCCTTCAAAGAACCGGAATAGATATAGATCTTTTTCCTGATTTGGAGAACCTGTATGAGGAAACCAAAAGAAGAAAAATTGTACTGGACCATCCTGATATCCTTTCATTAGGAAGAGGGAACTTTATTGACTTGCTATACAAAAAAACGTGCAGGTCACATATTGTCGACCCGACCTTCTTAATTCAGCATCCGATTGAATTGTCGCCGTTAGCCAGGAGCAACGATCAAGACCCAAATCTGACAGATAGGTTTCAACTGGTTATAAACGGTGCAGAGGTCATTAATGCGTATTCTGAACTGGTGGATCCGATCGAGCAAAGAAAAAGACTGAAAGCCCAAGCCGCATTAAAAGCCCGTGGAGATGGTGAGGCAATGGAAATGGATGAGGATTATTTAACCGCCATGGAATATGGCATGCCTCCCATATCTGGATGGGGGTTCGGGATTGAGCGGTTGTTGATGGTTCTGACAGATAGTGATTCCATTAAGGACTGTGTATTGTTTCCGTTAACGAAAAAGGTATAAAAATTTTAAATATGGCTAATATGGTCCAAGATTCCGTTCAAGCCAAAGAGTTCCACCCTTTCTCATAGGGTTGGAACTCTTATTTGGTCATATTTTTCTTGAAGAGAAGAGGGGATAGGGATTAATTGCGCCATTTTCCGCCATGATTGCGTCATTTTTAGAATATTTGCGTCATTTTTTCGTTAATTGCGTCATTTTCAAATTAATTGCGTTATTTTCCAAATAACCCCATCTTGGTTCTGCGCCACGCCCAGCTATTTCCCTTCTGCTCCCTCATCACTTCCACGATTAAACCAATACATAAGAAAAAAGCCCAGTGTAAATCCACCGCTCAATGTGAGGATGAATGTCATCTCGTATTTCCCAAGTAGGAATAAGAACAAAAATATTATGATCCCGACCACAAATGGAAAGTACCAGCGATTCATATCGTCACCACCTAACCTAACGTATTCCAACGTAAAATTACCAAGCGACTGCACCTATTGCCGCTTGGTGAATAATAAATTATCGGATCAACTTCAACAATTCCTCATTGCACTTTTCTTTCTCATCATAAACCAGTCTGTGTCCGCTCTCCTCGAATGGAATCAATGAAGAATCCTTAATGTGTTTGTGGAGTTCGACAGAGAAATTAAAGTCACATGTCTGATCATGTTTGCCATGCATGAGAAGTGTTGGGACGCCAATGTCACTCAGTTCCTTTCGAAGGTCTTCATCCCTCAAAGATTTGGCGCAAGCGATGGTTGCGTGGGCAGAGGCTTCGAGAGCGAGTCCATCAAACCATGAGGAGAGATGATCAGAAACGTCAGAGTGGAAGGAGTTAGTGCCAATATCAGCTAATGTTGCCGGTCGGTCATTTTCAATGTCTCGAATGAGCATATTTACTTCTTCTTTTTTTATTCCATAGGGGAAATCGTCCCTCTGGGTGAAAAGCGGTGCAGCTGGTCCCATTAAGATCAATCTTTTTAAGCTGTCGGTCGCAAATTTCGTTGCGTAACGGATCGCAATTGGTCCACCCATCGAGAAGCCTGCAAGAAAAAAGCTTTCCAAATTCAGTTCTTTGACGACTGCGTCTATATCCTTTGCAAGAGTAGTATAATCATATCCATGAACAGGTTTGTCTGATTGACCGTGCCCTCTTAAGTCCACTCCAATAAAACGGTAACCTTTTTGAGGTAATTCGTTCATTTGATATTCAAACATTTTATGATTCAGCGGCCATCCATGGATAAACACGATCGGCTGCCCTTTTCCAATATCTTCTACAAATAATGAAACGTATGGCTCTACTTCAACGTATCGACCCATTTATCTTGCACCCCCTTCGAATATGAGATACACACTATTTACCCTTTGATAAAAAGGGAAAACGTAACATTGAGCAGGAAGGTCCATGCATTTCATTCCCGCCTTACCAAACCACCCAAATAAGATTATAATGGGAATATCTTCTACCTGAAAAAACAAAAGGGGGTGATCCCATGAAACTGACATTCCTAAGCAGTCTTCGTCTCGTCATGTTCATCATGATCAGTTATATCTATTATTCTTCTGTAGCCAATCTTACAATGGCTCAACTCGTTTATGTGTTCATAGCGGGAGTCGGGTTTATCCTGAATCACATCCTTATGGCGTCCACGAGGAGAAGGATTTATTATCCTCTTGCTCTCGATTTCATCCTGATTACCGGGTTTGTCATTGTTTACCCGGCCTCGTCCCTATACTTGATCCTGTTCGGGGTAAATGCAGTGACACTGTTTTTGTTTACTGAGAACAGACGGATCCTTTGGGGCTTCACGGTCGCCTTTTTCATCATTTGGACGGCTTCGATGTACTATATTTATTTGGTTACAGGTGAGTTTTCCCTCATTGAGAATCTGATTAATTTCAGCTTAATCTTGTTTGAAGCAGTCGTCGGTCGCCTGATCTACAAGCTTTTTCATGCACGGGCCAAAATTGAAGCTCAGTACGGGGAGCTGCAGGATACCCATACGGCGTTGACCGCGGCTCATGAGCAGCTGCATCATTACTCAAAGCAAGTGGAGGAGTTGACCTTGATCCGGGAACGGAACCGGATCTCAGGGGAAATCCATGACACGGTCGGCCATAAGATGACGGCACTCCTCGTTCAGCTTCAGGTTGCGAAAGAGGTGATGGATTCCCGTCCTGACATGAGCAAACAGAAGATGGAGCTCTGTGAGGACCTTGCGAGGGAAACCCTTCAGGAAATCCGCCTGTCGGTCAGGACATTGAAGGATCACGACCAGCCGCAATCCTTCGTTACGACGGTGCGCAAATTGTTGGAGGATTATCAGATGATGACGGGTCTCACGGCAAGCTTCATGGTCAAAGGGGATGTTACGAGAATCCCGATCTCCATCCAACTCGACCTGACCCGGGTCATTCAGGAATCAATCACCAATGCGGTTCGGCACGGTCAGGCAAAAGAATGCAGCGTCGTTCTTGAAGTTTTCGAGTCCAAGATTCAAATCACGATTCAAGACGATGGAAAAGGTACTTCGGACATCAATCCCGGTTTCGGTTTGAAGCATATGCGGGACAGAATCCACGAACATGGAGGGACCACCGTATTTGAAAGCACGAAAGAAGGGTTCCGTGTGAAAGCAACGGTGCCGTTAATAGAGATGAAATGGCAAATGGGGGGATCATAATGGTCAGAATTTTAATCGTGGATGATCAGGAATTAATGAGGGACGGACTTGCCACCATATTGGATTTGAGACAGGAAATCGAGGTGGCAGGTGTTGCCTCGAATGGAAAGGAAGCGTTCGAGAAAGCAGGGGAGCTTCGCCCGGACATCGTGCTGATGGATATTCGCATGCCAATTGCGAGCGGGGTGGAAGGAACGAAGCTCATCACAACCGCCTATCCGGACATTAAGGTCCTCATGCTCACGACTTTTAATGACAGTGAGCTCATCTTTGAGGCATTGGAGGAGGGGGCAAGCGGTTACTTATTGAAGGATATGCCGACGGATGCCATCGTCCAGGCGATCATGACCGTTCAATCGGGTGGCATGGTGCTACCGAAAGAACTGACGGCGGATATCGTCAAGGAAATGAGACGAAATCAGCCGGCAGAACAAATCAACACAGTGCCGGAAATCGTAAAGGAACTGACGGAACGGGAACGGGAGGTTCTTCAATACCTCGGGCTCGGAATGAACAATAAAGAGATTGCAGAGCAGCTATATATATCCGAAGGCACTGTGAAGAATCATGTCTCCAACCTTATCAGCAAACTCCAATTGAGGGACCGGACTCAGGCGGCGATTTTTGCCGTCCGTTACCACATCACGCATTATTGATCCATGACTTTTAGCATAGTACTCCTATGAAATACAGCTATCACAGCTGTATTTTTTTACGTTCAAATTCTATCGCGGGGGGGATTTGGAAAGAGGGAATCCCCGCTATACTTTAAGTATAGTCAAAGAAAAAAGGGTGTGGAGATATGTTAGAGGTGAAAGAGCTGAAGAAAAGCTACGGGAAAAAAGAGGTTGTGAAGGACGTATCCTTTATGATCGAAAAGGGGGAGTCGTTCGGATTGCTTGGACCGAACGGAGCGGGAAAATCCACGACGATTTCGATGATTTGCGGTCTCGTGCCGTATGATCACGGGGAAGTGTTCGTTGCCAGTCAATCGGTGAAACAATTTCCGGTCCTCATCAAAAAGAAAATCGGGGTGGTTCCCCAGGAAATTGCCCTTTATCCAACGATGTCGGCAAGGGATAACCTGCTGTTCTGGGGGAAGATGTACGGACTGACCGGGGCACAGGCAAAGAAACGGGTGGATGAAGTACTCGAAATCGTCGGACTGAAGGAGCGGGGGAAAGACCGGATTGAAACTTTTTCAGGCGGGATGAAGCGGAGGATCAACATAGGAGCCGCCCTGATGCACGAACCGGAGTTGTTGATCATGGATGAGCCGACGGTGGGGATCGATCCGCAGTCACGCAATCACATCTTGGAGACCGTCAAAGCACTGAATGAAAAAGGCATGACCATCATTTATACGAGTCATTACATGGAGGAAGTGGAGTTCCTTTGTAACCGTGTAGGCATTATGGATCATGGAGAAGTGATCGCCCTCGGGACGAAGTCGGAACTGTGCAGCCGCCTTGCGGGAAGCAGCTTCATCCAGATAAAAGTGGAAAACCTATCTGATGAGGCGATGCTGGAGTTGAAAAAGGTAGAAGGAATGGTTCAAATCTCCTTTCAACAAGAAGCCGGCATCCTCGAAGTGTTTGCACCGAACCCCCAGGAAGCAGTGGCCACAGTCATCACCTCAGCGGTCCACGCCGGATTGAAGATCGAATCTGTTGAAATCAAAGAATCGAATCTGGAAACACTTTTCCTGCAGCTGACAGGACGAACGTTACGGGATTAGGAGGAGAAAGAAATGAGCATGTTCACCATTGCATGGAAAGATATGAGGATCCGCCTCAAGGATCGAAAGTCCTTTATCACCCTATTACTTATGCCGATCGTTCTGACAGCCATCCTCGGATCAGCCTTAAGCGGGGCATTCAGTGAAAGTGGATCGCTTCCAGAACTGACTGCTGGTGTCGTCGTGAACACACACGATGAATTGACAGACCAATTCCTTCACGACACTTTGCAGGGAAAAGAATTGAAGGACAGCATCACCTTAAAGAATTATAAAACAGAAGCCGCCTTACGGAACGCCACCGAGGAGGGGAAAGTGGATGCCGGCCTCGTAATCCCTGACGGTTGGGGAGAAGGGATATTGAAGGGGGAAACCGTACCGGTCAAGATATTCAAAGATCCTGGTAAAGACATTCAGTACTCCATCCTTTCCACTATCACCGAATCCTTCACGAACCGTGTAACAACGGTATCAGCTACTACACGGACCGTGGGTCAGGAGTTAAGCTCGGCTGTACCGTTGTCCAATCAGAATATCGACTTTTCCGCTACAATGAAGGATCTATCAGAAGAACTTACTGCAATTGCAAATTCAAAGGAAAACGGGGTCATCACTCAAAAAGACGGCAAAGAACCCCTTTCCGGCATGCAGTATTACGCAGCTGCCATGGGAGTTATGTTCCTCCTGTTCAACACGACCATGGGAGCCAAAATGATCATTCAGGAGCGGAACACGGACACATTGGCGAGACTCATGATCAGTCCCATCCGCCACTCATCCATCATAGGAGGAAAATTCCTTGGCACCCTTTCGTTCACCTTCCTTCAGTTCACAGTGTTTGTCATTGCTACCCATTATCTTTTTGGAGTAAACTGGGGCAGTAATGTTGCGCAGCTCATCCTACTCGGAGTCGTATACTCCATTTCGGTTTCGGGGCTTGCCATGATGCTTGCCGGTTTCATGACTGAAGAAAAGACGGTTGACTCCATCGGTGGAATTGGTGTTCAGGTTCTCGCACTTCTCGGAGGTTCGATGATTCCGTTGGCTTCGTTTCCAGAGGCTATGCAGGAATTCGCCTCCATCGCCCCCAATAAATGGGCCCTCGGCGGCTTTCTCGATATCATGAACGGGACGTCGTGGGACACCATTACCCTGCCTGCAATGGTACTCGTACTGATCGGCATTGCCTCATTGTGGATCGGTTCACTGAAATTAAAGCTTAGATAAGGAGAGAAATCGGATGAGAAAAATCATCAGCATAGCCCGATTTGAAGTGAAACGACTTTTTCAAAATCGCCGGACATTCCTTCTGCTGTTCGGAATGCCCCTGTTATTCACGTTCATCTTCGGAGGAGTCATAAACGGGGATGGGGGATATAAGCCGGAGATTGCCGTGGTGGACGAAGACCAGACGGGAACGTCACAGGCACTGATCAATGATATGAAAACAAGCGATGCCTTTACCTTCTCAAAAGGAGAGGCCAAGAGAGTTGCCGATCAGTTCGACAACCAGGAAATAACGGGATATATCTCTGTGGAAAAAGGATTCGAAGCAAAACTTCAAAATCAGGAAAAACCGGAAGTCGTCTTTGTTTCAGCTCCTTCCTTCGAAGGGGCGGCCCTTGTGGAACAGCTCATCAATGACAGCCTCGAGAAACAGAATGTCAGCACGGCTGCTGCCAACCTTTATCAAGAAACAACGGGTGAAAATCCGGCCGCCATCCAGGAAAAAATCTCAGATGAACTGACGCCTGAACCGGCAGCTGTTGAAACCGTCTCCGTTACGAAAAATGAAAACATGCAATCGATGAACAATCTGACTGCGCGTTCAGCGGGCTTCACGATCATGTTCGTCATGATCGCCATGCTATCGAGCACCGGTATTCTTCTCGAAGCGCGACAAAACGGAGTCTGGTATCGGATGATGTCCACTCCTGCCACCAAGCTGGAACTCTTATGTGGATACATGCTGGCATTCTTCCTCATCGGCTGGATCCAGTTCGGAATACTGATGACTCTGTCACAGAAGATTTTTCACATCGAATGGGGCAACACGTTCGCCAACATGGTTCTCGTTTCAAGTCTGCTTCTCTGCAGCATCGGACTTGGTCTCTTTCTTGCCGGATTCGTCAAAACGTCAGAACAGCAATCAGTTTTCGGGAACCTGATCATCATTTCCACCTGCATGCTTGCAGGAGTCTACTGGCCGGTTGACATCATGCCGGACGGAATCCGGAACGTCGCGAAATTCCTTCCCCAGTATTGGGGGATGGAAGGGTTTGCTGAGTTGACTGTAAGAGGTGGCGGCATTGGAGATATCGTTACCCCGGTTGGGATCCTCCTTGGGTTTGCGGTTGTGTTTTTGATGGTGGGGTTGAGAAGGGTGAAGTTTGAATAGAAGGAACAAATGAGTAGAAATAAGAATAAGCCATGGCCCCATGGCTTATTCTATATTCTGATGACCAAGTAATCCCCGTTCGTCATCTGGACTACGTCAGCCTTTAATCCTTTTGCGATATCAACGGTCATTTCTTTCAATTCCTCACGATCATCGCTGTATAAAAGCAGCGGTCCCCCGTTGATCACTCTGTCCCGGTTTGACGTTAAGTAGGCTAGTATTTGATAAGGTGGTTTCATTGAATTTTCCCTGCCCAAGAAGGATCACCCTTTCAAGTTGGTTTTCATGACAGCATGAGATTTTTTCGTGCTTTCGAGTAATGGACATTTTTTGACGGCCTCGATGAAAGCATCGATGTCGCGTTTGATCGGAACAAGGGTGATCATGACCTTTCCATCTTCATAGTCTTTTCTGGTGAATTGATAACGTTTGACCCCCAATGCCCTGCATGCTTCAAATAAGGCGGCCTGACGCTGACCGAAGTTATCAAGATTGATCCTGAAATGATTTTCTTTCGGGTAGATGACGACAGCCATTCCTTCTTCAGAAAATAGCTTTTCAGCATTGTCCGTACCAAGGAGGTTGCTGACATACATGTCATCCACATACAGGGAAGAATGTTTTACGACCACTTTTCCTTCTTTGACTTCTGCAATATCGCCAATCGTTTTTCCCTTGGTGAATCTCTGCAAATAATAGAGGAGAGCGAAACCTGTCAGGGCACCCCCTGCAATACAGATCAAAAGGTTATCCAGATCGAATGCGTTTTGGAGAAGGGATATCGTAAGGGACGTGACGAGTGCCACGATAAATGCCAAGTAATTTCTGGCTTCGAATGTCTTGGCGATTCCATCTATGTAGGCTTTCCCCCGGTAGGTGAACTCTGTTTCCTCCAAGTCGCTCAAACTTTCTTTCTCCATTTTTCGGACATCCCTGAATTGCTGGAGGGCAAGTGTGAGGAACGTTACAGCCACAAAGTTTTTGCTTAATAGAGCAGGAATCGCCACAGCTCCCAAAGCCGCTGCTACAAAACCCGTGATGATTTGAATGAAAAAGCCGTTCGGATAGCTGGGATACTGCCTGAAGTCTTCTTTGATCGTCAGGATCCTGGCCATTGTTCCGATGACTATCGCACTTGTTATGGTATATAGTTCGTTTGCAGTCAAACCAGTTGATTCCAAGGATCTCACCTCAATTCAATGGGTCAATCTGGAATAGTATAGGGAAATGGCAGGAGAATTATGCGGTGTGGGGGTGCGAAGACACAAGAAAGCCAGGCAATTCATTCTGCCTGGCTTACTTCTTCTGATTAAAATAACTGACTGCCGTCATCCGGCTCAATAGAGCGACGGTAAGAATGGACAGGATCATGTGAACGGACGATGTGACAGGGCTCAATTCTTCCGTTTTTACAACAAATCCACCAAAGGTTGTCAGAATGGATAGGAGAATCAAGAGTAAGGAGGATTTCCTCATGACGTTAAACCTCAACGCAAGGAAGACGGCATATCCTATGAAGAATAACGCAATCATACCGAGCAATCCGTGTATCACATAAGTGAAGTTGGCCAGTTCCACATCCGTGTTCTTGACTTCAAACAGTAATTGGCTGAGCTGAAAATGTTTAAACAAGGCACCGATTAACACCTCGAGCATGAGTGCTGAAAACCCAATCAATAAGGGTTTCTTTACTTCATTCAACTTCATGTTTCCAGTTCCTCTTTGTAATCCTTCATGAAGGAAAATAAGAGAGATTAATAGAAAGAGGCTGAACATAACATCGAGTGTCGTGAAACCGGTCGGCGTTCCGAGCAGAACATTCATCCCGCCAATCATCGCCTGAGTAAATAAGAGAACCAGGGATAGTAACGAGATGACTTTGACAGCTTTATCCGTTGTCTTTCTCCAGGCAATGATGGCATTGATCAGAATGACCAGTCCGAGCAGTGTCGTGAATAACCGGTGAGAGTATTCGATCACGATGCGATAATTGGTGATATCCGGGATGATTTTCCCGTTACAGATCGGCCAATCACTCCCGCATGCATCGCCTGAATGTGTCGCTACGACCAGGTTGCCGAGCACTAATGCAGCAATGGTGACGATGATCGTAAAGAACGAAAATCTATTTTTCATATCATTGTAGTCCTTTCGTGTTAGAATCAATCATATATTGATATCTGTTCATATACTAACAGGATTGTGAGAAGGAACACAATCGATTGACGTCAATGTCACATAACGTTCATCTATGGGTAGAAATGATTGGAAGGCTGGTTTGCAAAAAAAATTAGACGGTGAGATTTCTTCCGGATATCTAAACTGTTTGACAGGAGCATGTTCTTTTTTTTATCATATAAATAAGAATACATGAACACATTGTCATATATTGAAATAGAATAGGAGTGTCGACATGCGAAAGAATAATAATCAGGAAGAAAATGTAGTGGGGCTGAATGGGCATAAACAGGATGAAAAAATAGATGAACCGTGTGTGGAGATCGATGAAGAAACGTTATTTATCGTCACTCAAACGTTTAAAGCATTATCCGAGCCGACTCGTGTAAAGATTCTTCATCTTTTGGCGCAAAAGGAACACTCTGTTAATGATATCGCGGAAAAGCTGTCGCTGCTTCAAACGACCGTATCTCATCAGTTGCGGTTCTTGAAAAATTTACGACTGGTCAAATATAGACGCGAAGGCACGACACTGTACTATTCTGCCGATGATGATCATGTCATGAACATGCTTCAGCAAACGATGCACCATGCGAGACACCACTAAGGAACACTGGGGGAGTTCAAAATGGACGAATATAAGCTTCAAGGACTCACGTGCGGAAATTGTGCGAGGGAAATGGAAGAGGAAATCAATAAGCTTGAAAATGGAGAAGGCTCGAGAATTCTTTATAACAGCAGCAAATTAATCCTGAATAAAGGCGTGGATATGCAAAAAGTGGAGAAGATCCTTTCTTCGGATGGAGCCGCCCTCGTGAAGGATCACGGGGATGAACATTCCCACGACCATTCCCACGAGCATACCAACAGCAGTCACATGAAGATCCTGCTTGGGATTTCAGCCATCATCTTTTTTTCAGCGATCTATGTGGATTCGCAGTTGAATAATCTGGTACCGGTCATCATGTATTTGACGGCTGCTGCGACAAGCGGATATCCCACCTTCATCAAGGGAGCAAAGAATGTACTGAAATTCAAATTCAATATTGATACCCTTATGACGATCGCCTTGATAGGCGCATTTTCTATCGGTGAATGGAAAGAAGGGACGCTTGTAGCCATTCTATTCGGCGTCAATGAATTGCTTGAAGGAATGGGCATGGAAAAGGCAAGGAAGTCCATGGAGGAATTATTGAAGGTTGCGCCGAAAGAGGCGATCCTGATCGAAGGGGACCAGGAAAGAACCGTTCCGATCAGTTCGTTGAAAACAGGGGATCTTGTCCTTGTGAAATCAGGACAGAAAATTCCGTCAGACGGAATCGTCGAATCCGGTAAGAGTTCCGTAAATGAAGCGGCCATCACGGGTGAGGCCATGCCGGTGGAAAAAGAAAAGGATGAGAAAGTGTTCGGGGGAAGCATCAACAACGAAGGGGTACTCAAAGTAAGGATTTCGAAAGAGTACAAAGATTCTTCCCTTGCGAAAATCCTGCATTTAGTTGAAGAGGCGCAGGAAACCAAGACCCCGACAGAACAATTCATCAATCGATTTGCACGGTATTATACACCGATCATCATGATCGTGTCCGCATTGGTGATACTCGTTCCTCCCCTTCTATTAAATGGGGATTGGGGAGAATGGTTTTATCAAGGGCTCGCGGTACTCATTGTCGGATGTCCGTGTGCATTGATTCTGTCGTCTCCGATTGCGATCGTGTCCGGGATTGCCCGCAATGCGAAAAACGGAATCCTTGTGAAAGGCGGCGTATTCCTTGAGCAACTCGGGAAAATTGATACCGTTGCATTTGATAAAACGGGTACGCTCACCAAAGGACATCCGTATGTAGAAGAAATGACCGTTTACGATCAAGAAAACTTTTTCCGAATTGCCGGTTCAATCGAAAAATCATCATCACATCCGATTGCAAAGGCCGTCATGAAAAAGATCAGCGAAGACTCAGTAAACCAGGCATTCTCGGAACCTGAAGACATCAACACCATCTCGGGTCAAGGCGTATCCGCCATGATCGAAGGGAAAAACTACAGAGTCGGAAACGAGAAAAGCCTCGAATGCCCCATTCCGTCTGAAGTCGAGCAAAAGATCCAAACGATGAAAGCGAATGGGTATACCCTTGTGATCGTCTCAAGCGATACAGAAGTTCTTGGATTATTCGGCATCACGGATGAAATCAGGGAAGAAAGTAAGGAAATCATCCAAGACCTTTATTCTGCCGGTATTAAACAGGCAGTGATGCTGACGGGAGACCATGATAAGACGGCTGAAAAAGTGGCAAAGCAAGTGGGATTGACAAATTATTATGCAGGTCTCCTGCCAGACGAAAAAGTCGCTAAAGTAAAAGAACTCACAAGTCAGGGTAAAGTGGCCATGGTCGGTGACGGAATCAACGATGCCCCTGCTCTTGCCACGGCAGATCTGGGGATCGCCATGGGCAAGGGAACAGACAGCGCCATTGAAACGGCCGATATCGTGCTGATGCAGGATCATCTCGGCAAACTTCCCTCCGCGATCAAGATTGCGAAAAGGGTCAATAATATCATTAAGATCAACATTTCCCTGGCATTGGGGTTAAAATTGATTGCATTACTCCTGACCATTCCGGGACTACTGACACTATGGATTGCCATCCTGTCTGATATGGGTGCAACCATATTGGTTACGTTGATTAGTTTGACGGTAATGGTGGGGGAGAAGTCGAAGGCATCAAATTAAATGAAAGGAGCGGGACGATCCCTGCTCCTTTCATTTTTTTATTGGGCATTACAGGTTTTCACAGCTGTTTAGTAGAATAAACATGCGTAAAGGCAATTTCAAGAATGGAGGCATTCAGAATGAAAAAACTGCTTATCTTCGGAGCAAGTGGATTAGTGGGGAAAGCGCTGGTGGAGGAATGTAAAGATTCCTTTGATGTATATGGGACCTATGCAACCCGACCGGTAGATCTGCCTCAAGAAAAACAATTTCAATTAGAGGTCAGCGATACGGATCAGATGAAGGATATGGTCAAAGCTTTACGGCCAGATGCCATCATTTCATGCCTAAGAGGCGAGTTCGATCAACAGCTTGAATTTCATCGGGAGCTCTCATTGGAAATCAGAAACACAGAAAGTACACTTTATTATTTTTCCACGGCCAACGTGTTCGATGGGGATTTCACGAAGCACCATACGGAAGAAGACACCCCGAACGCTGCATCACCTTATGGAAAGTTCAAGATAGGGTGTGAAAAAATGTTGCAGGAATTATTACTGGAACAGGCCGTCATGATACGAATTCCGCAAATATGGGGGAAGAAGTCTCCGAGACTTGACCAACTCAAGAGTGGGATTGAGGAAGGCACGATTGATGTGTACAGTAATCTGGTGTGTAATCATCTGACGGATGAATTATTGGCCAAACAGTTGAAATACATCATTCTTCATCACCTTAAAGGAGTTTTTCATCTGGGTGCGATCGATATGATGACACAGGCTCAATTCGTAGAGGAATTAGTTGGCAATCTTACGAATAAAGATGTTACGTTTCATGATTGCCTGCTTGAAGATAAACCGGAGACATTTCATTTTGGGTTGAAGAGCATTCGAAATGATCTTCCGGAGCGATTGGTGAAGACGAATAGGGCATTGATAAGCGATTTAGTTTAGTCAGATCCTGTTGAAATAGGAGGTTTACAAATGTTTGATACATTTAATTTTGACCTGATTTATCATGAAAGAAATGATGCAACCCCATTAGTGGTCATGATGTGTGGTGTTGCTGGTTCTGGTAAAACGACTTTTTCACAAATATTGGAGCGATCTGGGTTTGCCCGCCTTTCAATCGATGAAGAAATATGGACAACTAATGGCCGATGGGGGATTGATTTCCCAATGGAAAAGGTTGAGGTATATAGAAAAGATGCAGAAGAAAAATTGCGCCATCGTTTAATAGAATTCATTCAAGATAAACAGCAGGTGGTGATTGACTTTAGTTTTTGGGACCGTGCAAGAAGGAATCAATATAAAAAACTGATCGAGGATTCCGGAGGTAAATGGATACTTGTTTATTTAAAGGTTCAACCACATGTTTTACGTGAACGACTTACGTTACGGAACCAGCGTTTTGATGCAAATTCCTTTCCTATTTCAGAAGAACTTTTAACGTCATATCTTAATGGTTTTGAAATACCTAAAGGAGAAGGGGAAATAGTGATAGACAATTAAAAGGTAGTAAGTAATAGTGCAGCCCCTTGCTTTTTGAACAAAAGCAGGATTTTCCCTCCCCATCTCAGAATACATAGTGAAAAAGGAATGGAAGGAGAATGGGTATGAATGTTGAGAAACAGATTTTAGAATGGTTCACTCATTTTCACACTCACCCGGAAGTGAGCTGGAATGAATACGAAACGACGAATACGCTTGCAGGGATCCTCGATGAACTGAATGTGAGCTACAGGAGATTTTCTGATGTGACAGGGTTGATCGCTGAAATAGGTGAAGGAGATGAAGTGACGGCTGTACGCGCGGATATCGATGCCCTTTGGCAAGAGGTGGACGGGGTGATGCAGGCGAATCATTCCTGTGGTCATGATGCCAATATGTCGATGGTTCTCGGAGCACTTCTTTATTGCCTTCAGGATCCTCCAAAAGATAAGCGGATCCGTTTCATTTTTCAACCTGCAGAGGAGAAGGGGAATGGATCGCTGACCATGATTGAGAAAGGGGCACTTGAGGATGTCGGTTATTTATTCGGGGTTCATTTGAGACCGAAAGAAGAATTGGGTCATGGGTCCTTTTCGCCTTCAGTTCATCATGGGGCAGGCATTTACATGGAAGGGAAAATAAGAGGGGTTGATGCGCACGGTGCGAGACCCCATCAGGGGAAGAATAGCATCGATGTGTTGGCGGCCATTCATTCCTTTTTAAAAACGATCTATTTGTCTCCATTTGAATCATATTCTGCCAAACTGACAAAGCTTGCTGCAGGAGGGGGGAATCTGAACATCATTCCGGGAAATGCGGAGTTTGCAATCGATGTACGTGCCCAGAAGAATGAAGTGATGGAAGAAATACAGCGCCGCCTCGAGGATGGGGTCGATGCTATCGCCAATCTGTACGGAGTCACCATTGAGTATGAATGGACAGACTATACACCTGGGGCGGAAGTGTCTGCTGATGCTGAGGTTGTCACGAGGGAAGCGATTCGATCCATCGCGGGTGAAGAAGCATTGGCTCCGCCGGTCATGACATCGGGCAGTGATGATTTTCATTTTTACACGATCAAGCATCCGGAAGTGAAGGCGGCGATGATCGGGGTCGGTGCGGATTTGACTCCCGGGCTTCATCATCCGGACATGACGTTTAATGTTTCAGCATTGAATCAAGCTGCAAAAATAATAGCTGAGACGTTAAAAAAGGCATCATTCTGATTGGAAACGGTACCAAAAACGGATTGACGACTCCAACTTCTGCCCTTATGATACTCATATAGCGACTATTTAACGACAATTAGGAATAGTCAAAAAACTGAGTGCTTTCAAGGGGGAATTTGGATGAAGAAAGAAATGTCTTTTTGGCTGGCAATCATACCATTGCTTGTCATGATCACCGTAATGGCCATTACAATCGTGGTTTTGGAGCAGGGGCCGCACATTCCTCTGATCATCGGTACGGTCACGGCTGCACTTGTCGCCTGGTTTTCGGGGTTCAAGTGGAAGGATATAGAGGAAGCGATGTATAAGGGGATTCGTCTTGCTTTACCTGCCGTCGTCATCATCATGCTTGTAGGATTGACGATCGGTGCGTGGATCGGCGGCGGAGTCGTGGCGACGATGATCTATTATGGTCTGAAGATGATCACACCTTCGCTTTTCCTTTTATCAATTAGCGTCATTTGTGCAGTTGTGTCGCTGGCGATCGGGAGTTCCTGGTCAACAATGGGGACAATCGGTGTTGCGGGCATGGGAATCGGCATCAGCATGGGGATTCCGGCTCCGATGATTGCGGGTGCCATTATTTCCGGTGCTTATTTCGGTGATAAGATGTCGCCACTGTCAGATACAACGAACCTGGCTTCGGGACTGACCAACACAGATCTATTTGTACATATCCGCCATATGCTTTACACGACGATCCCGGGCTTTGTGATTGCCCTGGCTGTTTATGCTTATTTAGGAAGGAACTTTGGGAAAAGTGGGGTCAATACGGAGGACATTGAAAAAACGATCGGGGTTCTGCAGGACAGCTTTGTTGTTTCACCATTTTTACTGATTGTACCGCTGCTTGTCATTGTGCTCGTTGCACGAAAGGTTCCGGCCATCCCGGCTCTGATCGTGGGAATCATTCTTGGATTTGGCGCACAGGTATTCATTCAGCATGATTCGTTTGCGGATGCAGTTTCGGCTCTTCAAAGCGGATACGTGATCGAGACGGGGAATACGATGGTCGATGATCTGTTTTCCCGCGGAGGTCTCGATTCGATGATGTACACGGTCTCGATGACGATCGTCGCGATGACCTTCGGGGGGATCTTGGAACACACAGGTATGCTTCGTGCCATCGTCAACCAGATCCTTAAGGTGACAAAGACATCGAAAGGCTTGGTGGCTTCCACTGTGGTTTCTTGTTTTGCCACGAATGCATCATGCTCTGAACAGTATATTTCTGTCGTGGTGCCTTCAAGGATGTATGCGAATGCCTATAAAGAAAAAGGGCTGCATTCAAAGAATCTGTCGCGTGCCCTTGAGGACGGGGGGACGTTGACATCGGTCTTCATCCCATGGAATACATGCGGGGTCTTTATTTTAGGAACGCTAGGGGTCCATGCATTTGACTATGCTCCCTATGCGGTGTTGAATTTTATCGTGCCGATCATTTCCATCATCTATGCCTTCACGGGCTTCAGCATCACCAAACTGACTGAAACCGAAATGAAAGCCGCCGAGCAGGAGGATGCCACACTTTCCTCCTGACCCGGTCAATAAATGGGGAAGGTCAGTTCATAAATGGCCCGCGGCCTTCCTTGAGCATACGTCATTTCTTCGCCAATGATTTTCGCCGAACCGTTGTCGACAAGCTTCTTCAAGATCCGTTCCGTGGAGCGCCGGGTGATTTGCATATAGTCAGAAAGCTCTGCCGCAGTGAAATCACGGGACGAACGGGATTTGGAGAATTGAATGATTTTGGATAGGTTCGACGGACTTAATTTTAATTGTTTGGCAAGGGACAGCATTTCGGGAGTATCATTTTTCAGATGCTGTTTCTTGCTTTTATCAGGATAAGGTCCTGACAACTCTTTATCCTCATTTAGAATAAAGGCGCAGCCATCACAATCAACCTTTTTGGCAAATGACAACGCGGTCTCTGCGTTTGCCTCTGCCTGCGCTGCCGTATGACCGTATCCGAATCCTGCAAGCACGGGGTGTTCAAGTTGAAACAGGGAAGGGAAGTCGGTACTTTCCAGGAAATGTTCGATGCTTCCCCTATTGCTGTAAATCGTGTAAGCATCATCCCCATGTTTTTGAAGTGATCCCTTCATCAAGCGGGCAAACTCATGAAGATGTTCATGTTCGCCATCCCATTGTTGGACTGAAAGACGGACAGCAGCAATCGTGGCTGCTTTTCGTTTAGAAAGAAGGGATTGGGAATATGCTTCATCGATGGCCCGTATCAGTGACTTGGCAGGGTCGATCATTCTCATGCAAGGAATTTGCAACTCGATGAGCCGGTCATAAACAGCATGGATGCTCGTTAAGGCCATCTCCGTTTTACCATCTTGAAATAACTGCCGGTGGAAGTCTGTATAGTCGTTGATGTTAAAGTTGTGGGGCAGGCTCTCTTTATAATCCATCACATATTGGGGCGGGTTCTTGAGGTGTAAGTCTGACTGGGCGTGATCGATGAAAGAACGATCCATCAAATCGATGGACACGCGGTCTGGTTCAATCCTATGATGGTGCAGGATATAAAGCAGTGATGTCACAAGGGCCGTTTCATCCTGTTCAAGGTAAAGGACCGGGACAGTAAGTGTGCGGCAGGCTTGTTCTGAAAAAAAGTAAGGCAGTGCCCCGGAAAACAAAACGGCATCACAGGGTGTGATGTCTTTCATAAGCTTACTTGCTTCCTGGGGTTCACCGTAAATATAGGGGACCAGTTCGATACCATTCAAATCAGAAGCAATGGACGTCTGGACACGTTCTAGGAACTCCCTGGACCCAATCAGGGCGATTTTCGTTTTCATGACAAGCTCCTTTCTGAATTAACGACTATATAACGACATTATACCAAGGAGAAATAAAATTTGTTAGTTTAAGGAGTGTTTATCTTTTGATTATAAAGAAAATAAATCTGTATGCCATCCGATTACCACTGAAACAGCCTTTTATCATCAGTTACCATACATATGATGATATGCCTTCTATCATTTTGGAAATGGAGACGGACGAAGGAATTATTGGATATGGGGAAGCGGTGGCTGATGAACATGTGACAGGCGAAACGTGGGAAAGCACATTTCAAGTGCTTCAGCATACCCTCGCCCCGAAACTGATCGGGGAGAATCCTTTTCATATTGAACGAATTCATGAGCTGATGGATAAAGCCATTTACAATGCCCCGACAGCAAAGGCTGCCATCGATATCGCTTGCTATGATGCCATTGGGAAAAAAGTGAATCAGCCTGTCTATCAGCTGCTAGGCGGCCGTTATCATGACGAATTCCAGCTTACCCACGTCCTGAGCATAACAGAGCCGGATACGATGGCAGACGAAGCGGCCAGTATGATCGAGGAAGGATTTCAATCCTTTAAAATGAAGGTTGGAACCGATATCGATCAGGATATTGAAAGAATACGGAAGGTCAGGGAACGTGTCGGGTGGGACGTGCCGATCCGGGTGGATGTGAATCAGGGCTGGAAGAACAGCAGTCAGACGCTGAAGGCACTGCGGCATATTCAAGACCTGAACATCGATTGGCTTGAGCAACCCGTCTTGGCAGATGATGTAGATGGGATGGTCCGGATCAAATCGAGGACAGATATCCCGCTCATGATCGATGAAGGGCTGAAAGGCGTACGTGACATGCGTGAAATCATCCAGAAGCAGGCAGCGGATAAAGTGAATATCAAATTGATGAAAAGCGGAGGAATCTACCCGGCAGTCAAACTGGCCCACATGGCTGAGATGGCAGGGATGGAATGCCAGGTCGGTTCGATGGTCGAGTCATCGATCGCGTCAGCAGCCGGATTCCATGTGGCTTTTTCCAAAAAGGTCATCATTAGTGTAGAATTGACGGGACCGATTAAATTTTCACAGGACATCGGAGACCTGCAGTATGACGTCCCATATATCCGACTGTCGGATAAAGCGGGTCTCGGTGTGAAAGTAGATAAAGATATTCTGGAAGAGTTGACTGAGTTCAAGAGTATTATAGAGTAAGGAGCATAGAATCATGGATCATCTATTCGAAGGTTTTCTTGATAAAAACAATGAATCATACAACGTCCGTTTGTTAAGTAAAGAGCATATGAGCCAATTACAGCAGCTACAGGAGCTAGTGGTGGATACATTGACGGAAAAAAAGAATTTACAGCCCCTGACATATGAGGAATTGGACTATATATTAACCGGAAATGGACTGATGATCGGAGCATTTACAGAGAAGGGATTAATCGCATTCCGCGCCTTGTTGATCCCCCCTATTGATGACGAGCATCTGGGGCTTGATGTAGGACTCGAAGCAGAGGAACTGCCACGGGTCATCTATCAGGAAATTTCGAATGTACACCCGGATTACCGAGGCAACCGGCTCCAGCAAACACTGGCTCATTTAATCATGCAGGAACTGGGAAAGCAGGATCAAAGGTTCACCTATGTGGCGTGCACGGTCGCGCCCTTTAATATTCCCAGTTTGAAAGATAAGTTCAAGCAGGGAATGGAGATAGCTGCCCTTAAGATCAAATACGTCGATCAATTGCGCTATATATTCATTAAACGACTTGATGGAGAGGGCAGTGGAGGAGAGATTTCCGAGATTGCCAGAGTTCCGATGGGAGATGTCGAGGGCCAGCAGGCATTATTGAAAGAAGGATGGCGCGGCATTTCCTTGGAGGAAGATGATGGTGGGTACAGGGTGTTGTATGTGAAAAGAGGATAGGGCAGTGCATTCAAAAGTAAGTAGTTCAGTTTTGTGAAGAAACATACATTTACATACCTTTTAGCACATTCACAAAATCCAAAGTAGAAAAATCTTCATTGAGATAGGATTCAGCTAAAGGGGCTCTAATGTAATAAGAACAACACATCCAAACCAAAAAGCTTAAGATGCCCAAGACTTTTTGGCTTTAATAGTAAAGTATAGAATCAGTCATACTGATTCAATACCTTCTGCAATGTCTCTTTTATACATGAAATTAATTCAACAGGCTCCTTAATAACCGCCTGTTCCCCGAACCCGATAAAATAGTTTGCGTAAAAGTTCAAGTCATGTGTTGCGATGGTTCCTTTTATATACCCGGAACCATCTTTTCTTTTGGATATATGTATATCCGTCCAATTCACAGTTCTGTATTTTTCCACTCCGGCTTTTGTTAGTTCCACATGTAGCTTCAACGTTTCACTGTTGCGGTGCAGAATGGAGAATCGGTTTTTCAAGTCAATAGTCGAGAGGTCAATCGGAACATTCACTTTGTCACGTTTGAGCGATTTGATCCGGTCACATCTGAACACCCGATAATCTTGTCTCAGGAAGCAATAGGCTGGGCAATACCACTTTCCATCGTTGGCGTAGATGCCAATGGGCTGAATGCTTCTTACACTTGTCTTTTCCCCGGTTTCGTAATCCATGATCAGGACTTCCTGATGGATGGAGGCATCTAAGAGCCGTCTAAGAGACGGAATCTCTTCCTGTTGAGGGGCAGAAACAAAATCCACTCGATTGTACATTTGATCAATGGCATCCCGGATATCGCCTGAGAGGTTGAGGTAGAACTTCTTTTTGATGGAAGCGTACTCAATGTCAAAGGGGAGGGACAGGTAATGCCTTAAGGCGTGAATGGCAAAGAAGATGGAAATGGCTTCGTCTTCACTGAAGACCATTGGCGGAAGAATTCGTTCATTCAATACCTGATATCCTCCATGTGGACCCGTTTCAGAGTATAATGGTACGCCCATTTCACTTAATTCCTGTAAATCTCTCAGAATCGTTCGTTTCGAAACATCGAATTCTTGTGCCAGTTCCCCAACGGTAAACCGTTTTTTGCGATTCACCAACATGATCATTTCATTTAATCGTTTAGCTCGGGACATATATTCCTCCAATATCCATAACAGTGACATAAATTGTCACCATTGTACTATATAATCACGATTAGAGAAAGATTCTTTATCAAATGGAGGAATGTCATATGTATGTAACCATTTCGGACTTCATAAAAGAGTGGAACAAGGAAGCTGCCATGACCCAAAGTGTATTAGAAGGATTGAGTGATGAGTCCTTAAAACAACAGGTTTATCCGGAAGGACGGAACTTGGGAAGGATTGCTTGGCATTTAATCATAAACATTCCTGAATACTTGACTGAATTCGGATTAAAAATGGAAGGGAGAAATGAAGAACCAGTGCCAACCACTGCGAAAGAACTGGCAGATGCGTTTAAAGAGATCAGTGCTGCGGCTGCCAGAGCACTTGAAGTGCAATGGACAGATGAATCCTTGAGTCACCATCAAATGGCTTTCGGTAGACAGGAAACAAATGCTGAAAACCTGATGGGATTGATCAAGCATATTGTCCATCACCGTGGACAAATCACCGTACTTATGAGACAGGCAGGTTTGAAACCGTTCGGAGTGTATGGTCCGCCAAAAGAAGACTGGGCTCAGTTTGGCGTTGAACATCCACCTTTATAATGCGTTTGATGGTAAAAAGCAGAACCTTTTTTAATAAAGGCTTCCGTTTTGAGGTGCTTTTCGAATAAATGACATTGAAACTGACTTATGAATTGGCATAGGTCAGTTTCTTATTATATCAAGCTTCATTAGGTTTTTAACGAAAAAATGGCAAGTCAAATGAATACACTTTTATTCTGGACAACAGCAATTGCCCTTTCGAAAAAGTGCCATAATGAGAGTCAGAGTCTATTACCTGACCGTTTTGTCTGTCACAGATAACTTCATAAACTGTTAAATCGGCAGTCTACCCTGTGGTAAAATAAGGATAGAGAAAGATAGCGAATATTCCATTAAAGGGCAGTTTATGAAAGTTTTACCATATAATTTAATTGAGAGGAGGATAATATGAAGAAAATTTTCATTTAGCAGGACTGTCGTACCAAGTGAAGGATGGCCACTCTTATGTTTGGATAAAAACGGATCTGGATAAACCGCTTCCCCAAGAGCAGATCGTTGAAATTGAAAAAGCCGTACAAGACTATTTGGCTTTACCAGAAATTCAGGAGAAAATACACGATGATGAGTATACGATTGAATTTTTATTGAAGAATGGGAAGTCGTTTGTGGAGATAACAAATCAATAGTTGTTTCAAATTTAAAGCTGTGGGATAAAATTAAGGGTTCCGTTTTCAGGCTAGCATCAGAGCTGATAAATAGACGGAAAGATTCCGCTTAATTACTTATTTCTATTAAAAAAGGCTGAAATAGAAGGAAGTATTCCGCCTATTTACCTAAAAATACAAAAATGGTTGGATTTTTCTGTGCATAAGCGGAAATCCTCCGCCTATTGATCCCAAAAACAAGGTCCGAGCTGCTTATAACCGGAACGTCTCCGCTTATAAGCTCGGCCAATTTACTACGGCTGGTTCTACTTTAAATATATTTTTGGTTTGAGACAAGAGGGGAGTGGAAGATTCCACGAACATCCTCCCCACTAAATACAGCATTGCTATCATAAAATAATTAGTGTACGATAAAAAGAAATTTTAACGAACGAATCATGATGGAAAGTATAGAAGGGACACTCACAAAGCGAGCGGTATGATTTTTCATAATAGGCAGATTCGTTTTGTAAGGGGTCCCTTTTTGTTTAAGGAGGAAGCCGGGCATGGCACATTACATAAATGAATTGACAGACTTCTTCTGGCAGCACGACATCTATTTCCGGATTGTGGTGAGTGCGGTGTTGGGGTTCATCATCGGATGGGACCGGTCATCGAAGAATAAGCCGGCCGGTTTGAAAACCTATACGTACGTTTCGGTGGCATGTACGTTGATCACGATCGTCTCGATCGAAGGTGCCGATATGCTCAGTGAACCGGATAGCGGAAAGATGATGGATCCACTCCGTCTCGCTGCCCAGATCGTCTCAGGGCTTGGGTTCTTGGGTGCAGGGGTGATCCTGAAAGATGGACTGCGGGTGAAAGGGCTCACGTCGGCTGCGATGATTTTCTATGTCGGGGGTATCGGAATCGGCATCGGAGCAGGGTTTTATTCGATTGTCATCTTCGCCACACTTGTCACCTTCATCATGACGAGGATTGGTAACTTCTTTGAAGAACGGGAGATCAAGGCGATGAGTCTGCCGAAGCTGAGGAAGAAAAGTGATGAGAAAGAGGATTGAATACAGGGTGGGAACTGATCATCAGTTCCCGCTTTTTATTTTGTTGTAAATAACAAGAATTCCATTGCCAAGTTTTAGTTAATGTTGTATTATTATGAATAATCAGACATATATATTAGACAGGTTTTAGTCTAAGGGTAGAGATGAGGAGAATCCCTGTGACCAATAAAATGCATGCCACATTTTTGTGCTGCAGTTTATTGTTCATGGGTTTTTTTATGAAAAAAAAGGGGAGGAAATGACATGAAGATCAGGCTTTTATCATTCGTTTTAGTGTTGATGGTTGTGTTTGCCGGATGCAGCAGCAGTGATACCGCTGGAGGTGAAACGACTGAAATTGATTTCTGGTTCCCGGTAGCGGTTGGCGGGGATGTAGCGAAGATCGTGGATGGGTTTGTGGCGGATTTCGAGAAAGAGAATCCCGACATCAAGGTGAATGCGAAATACGGAGGCAGTTATGCCGAGACAATGACCCAGGTAATGGCATCGGCCCAGGCAGGAAATTCACCGGAGCTTGCCGTATTATTCTCCATCGACCTTTTTACGTTGCTTGAGAATGACTTGATCGAGGAATTGACGCCGATGTTTAAAGAAGATTACTTGAATGATTTCTATGATGGATTCATGGCGAACTCTTCCATTGGTGATAAAGTGTACAGCTTGCCGTTCCAGCGCAGTACGATCGTCCTTTACTACAATAAGGACGCATTCAAAGAAGCCGGACTTGATCCGGAAGCTCCACCTGAAAATTGGGATCAGCTAGTGGAATACGGGAAGAAGCTGACGAAGAATGGCGGTAAGGACCAGTGGGGTCTTGAGATTCCGAGTACGGGCTATCAGTACTGGATGTTCCAGGCGTTGGCTCTTCAAACTGAGAAGAATATCATGTCCCAGGATGGGAAAGAAGTGTATTTCAATGCCCCATATGCAAAAGAAGCAATGGACTTCTGGTTATCCCTTGGGAAAGAACATAAAATCATGCCGGAGGGTGTCATTGAATGGGCGACGGTTCCTTCTGACTTCCTGAGTGGGAAAACGGCGATGATGTACCATACGACAGGTAACCTGACGAATGTGAAGAACAATGCAGATTTTGATTTCGGCGTATCATTCCTGCCGGCGAACGAGCAATACGGTTCTCCTACAGGAGGCGGAAACATCTACTTGTTCAAAGACCTGCCAAAAGCAAACAAGGAAGCGGCCGTCAAGTTCATGAAGTTCCTGACCGAACCTGAGAGGGTAGCTCAGTGGTCCATCGATACAGGATATGTAGCCACCACCGAATCTGCTTATGAGACAGACTTGTTGAAGAAGTATGTAGAGGAGTTCCCTCCTGCATTGGTTGCACGTGAGCAGCTTGAGTATGCAGAAAGTGAACTGGCAACCTATCAAAATGGTGAGGTGCAGAAAATCTTCAATGATCATATTCAATCGATCTTAACGGGTCAAAGCCCCGTTGATGAAGGATTGGACAACGCACAGAAGAAAGCAGAGAAAGTGTTGGAGCCATTTCAGTAAAGGACAAAGGTGACGCATTGAATGAAGTGGAGCTCAAGTGGACAGTTCGCTGACCTTGAGCTCCTTTCACAAGAAAGGTGGGACTGATAGATGACAACGAAGCATAGAAAATTCAGTTCCCGGGCCAGGAATAATCTGTTCGCCTACGGGTTGCTGTTACCTTCTTTCATCTTCTTAACATTGTTTACGTTTTATCCGACGCTCAAGTCGATTCAGCTAAGCTTTTACAGCGGTCCGATGACGAGGCTCCAATTTTCCGGATTGGAACAGTATAAGGAAGTCTTCGGAGATGAAATATTCAGGAAGGTCATCCTGAACAACATCCTCTTCATGATCGGCACTGTGCCCACGAGTTTGTTCCTGGCGATGTATCTAGCCATCTGGTTGAACAAGAAGATGGCGGGAAGCGCTTTGCTCCATACATCCTTTTTCTATCCAACGATTGTTCCGCTCATCGCGGTAGCGAATATTTGGCTTTTCATCTACACGCCTCAGTATGGATTGCTCGATAACTTTCTTCATACGTTCGGCCGTGGGGATACGAACTGGTTGGGGGATCCGGGTACCGTCATGGCGGCGATGATTGTCATGATCATCTGGAAGGACGCGGGTTTCTTTATGATCTTCTATCTGGCAGGTTTGCAGAATTTACCTCGAGACGTGTACGAAGCGGCTGAGATGGAAGGGGCGAAACCATTCCAGATGTTCCGCCATATCACGTTCCCACTGCTGATGCCAACGACGCTGTTCGTCATGATCGTGGCGATTACGAATTCATTTAAAAACGTCGACCACCTGTACATAATGACCAAAGGTGGACCGGATAATGCCAGTAATCTATTACTCTATCATATTTACGAAGCGGCGTTCACGAACTGGGATCTTGGCAAAGCCGCTGTGCTGACCGTGATTCTGATCGTCATCATGCTCGGTATCACCGCATTCAACTATCTATACCTTGACCGGAAAATCCATTATTAGGAGGGGAAGCAACGATGAAAAAATTGAACTATGGCATCATTATTGTTCTAGGGATTCTTTCATTCATCCCCCTGCTTTGGGTGATCATCACTTCTTTCTCCCCGGGGAATCAAGTGATTAATGGAGGCTTTCCGTTCTGGGTTTCAAATCCAACGTTTGAGAACTACATTCAAGCGTGGGAGACGGCACCATTTTTGCAATACTACTTTAATACATTTGTGATCGTGTTTGGCGTGTTGATCGTTCAGATCGTCACGGTTACCCTTGCAGCCTATGCGTTTGCACGGGTGAATTTTACAGGGAAGAATGTGCTGTTCATCTTGTTTCTGCTTCAGCTGATGATCCAGCCTGAAATCCTGCTGTTCCCTAACTATCAGGTCATCAGCCAGCTGGGACTCGTGAATACCAAGCTAGCCGTCATGATGCCGTATTGGGCTTCGGCATTCGGGGTCTTCCTGATGCGCCAGACGTTCAAGCAGGTCCCGTACGATTTGGATGAGGCGTCAAGAATGGACGGATGTAAATGGTATCAAACCCTGTGGCACGTCTATATTCCATCTGCGAAACCGACCTATATTGCCTTTGCCCTTGTATCGGTGAGCCACCATTGGAGCAACTTCATGTGGCCGTTGATCATCACGGATTCCGTGGAGTCCAGGCCATTGACCGTCGGACTCGCACTCTTTGCACAATCCTATGAAACAGGGGCACAGTGGGGGATGGTTGCCGCAGGTACGGTCATGGTCATTCTGCCATTGGTGATTGCCTTCTTTCTTTTTCAAAAACAATTCGTATCGAGCTTTATGCACTCAGGAATTAAATAGGAGGGAAACTGATGGACATTCATTTTTTAGGAACGGGGAGTGCGTATCCGGGTTCGGAACGCGACAATACATCCATCTGCTTCTCGAATAATGATTATCATGTGCTGGTCGATGTCAGCGGCAATCCTTGCAGAAAGCTGAAGCAGCTGCAGGTGGATTTGAGGGAACTTAATGCAGTCGTGTTCACTCATTTTCATATTGATCATATTTACGGGTTGCCATCTTTGCTATGGGGGATGTGGCTTGAGGACAGGAGAAAGCCTTTAAGGATTCTATGTGATGACCGGAATGAGAAGAAGCTTCAGGAATGGCTCTCGACGATGGAAGCCGATCAATGGCCGATCGCCTTTGCGATTGAGATCGAGACCTTTGATGGAGACCGGGAAAAGGAACTTTTGTCTGGAGGGGGAATGTCGTTTTCCTGCTTTAAGGCATTACATTCTGTACCTACTGTAGGGCTTGAAGTACGATGTGCCGGACGGGTACTCGTATATTCGAGCGATTCGGAAATAAATGCACGGATTGGTGAGTATGACCATATAGATGTGTTAATCCATGAAGCCACATCTGCCCACAAAGTGGCAGGCAATCACAGCAGTCTTGTTGAAATTGTTGAAAAGTATGACGTGGATAGAATCGGGAAAATCGTTCTTGTCCACTTATCCGACGGGGAACCGTATGAAGAAGAGGTGGAGAAGCTCGGAACATCAAAGGTCATCATCGGCGAAGACTTGATGACACAACATATGTAAATGAAGAGGTACAAGGATAAAGATGAGGAGATTCCTTGGGTATGACGAAAAATCCAATTGTTCAATTGGAGAAATCGTCATGCTCAAGGAATTTTTTATTGTAATAAGAGAGAGTAACTTGAATGTGAGAATTGGCCAGCTCCAGCGCCTAGCCCCTCGAGACATTTCGGTCCGACCATTGAAGTTAAAGAACGACTTCACTGATCGGCCCTCCAATGCTTGTCGGGGCTAAACAAGGCGCTTGCGCTTTTCTAATTATTGAGGGGGTACAGATGAAGACTTTAAAGGGGTATATTTTCGACTTGGATGGGACCGTGTATCTTGGTAAGCAATTGATAGAGGGAGCAGACACCACCATCAATGCCCTTCTCAATGAAGGGAAAAAGGTGCTGTTCCTGACTAATAAGACCATTGAATCCCGTCAGCGTTATGTGGAAAAGCTGCACAGATTCAATATACAGGCAAACCTTGAGAACATTTTGAATCCCACGGTTACGTTGATTGACTATTTACGGGAACATCATCCCCAAGCGACGTTGTATGTGATTGGTGAGCAGCCTATCAAGGATGAGCTGACACTTGCGGGATTCAGGGAAGGAATGACACCTGACGAGGTTGATATCGTCGTGCTTTCATGGGACCGGGATTTTCATTATGACCATTTGAATTTTGCCTACCAGTCTATCAAGCTCGGTGCAAAGATGATTGCGACCAATCCAGACAGAACCTGTCCAATAGAGATGGGCGATGTGCCGGACTGTGCGGGGATGATCGGGGCTGTGGAAGCCGTTGTAGGAAGAAAGATTGATGTCCAGATTGGAAAGCCATCCATCCTGACCATCAAAGCAGCACTGAAGATATTACAGCTGGAGCCGGAAGAATGCGTTATGATCGGTGATCGCCTGGAGACGGATATCCGGATGGGGATTGAAGCCGGGATGAGAACGGCCCTTGTGCTGAGCGGGATTACAACGGAGGAGGATTTGAGGGGGACGGTTTGGACGCCGGATTATGTGTTGGGGTCGGTTGGGGAAATTAAGTTGAAAAAATAAGCTCAAGTACACGAAGAAAGAATGGAATGAGTATGGAATCAAAATGATTTCATACTCACTCCATCATTTACGATAAGAATTGCTTATATTTGAGTGATGAAGCAAATGAAAACAGCAATTTAATAGTATCTTTTATGTTAGTGAAAAACGCAGATGGCAATTGAATATAAAATTTGCTAAAGCAAATTCATTCGATTGGAGCTGAAAAGACATAGACTGGTTTGTATATGGATTTCCAGGGTTTAAATCATATACTATAGATGATTTTAAAAAAAGCAACGGATATTATCTGTTGCTTTTGGAAAATGTATATTTTATTGGACTATTTTATCAAGGCCTATAAGTTTCCGGAATCATCCGACATTGGTGGGAAAATATCATTCGCTGCCTCATTAGAGTGGATGGCATTTACACCAGTGAGTATACCTAAAATAAGAACAGCTACCATTACTAGTTTTTTAATCATTATTCATTCCTCCATATTATTTAATAAGTTTATTAAGATACTTATTCGAAAGTGAGTAATACTTTGATGATTTCTTGAATTTTCCACTTTGGTAATATTGGTCTCCGATGTAAGTCAGATACTCGGATATTAGATGAAAGAAGTTCTCTTCCTCAAACATCGGAAGGATTTCCTGTATCATTTTCTTATCCAGGGTTTCTAAGTCATTGTTGTAGATATCTTCAAGCATTTCATATTCTTTTAACACAATCCTGCTGATGTTTTCTGATGAAATAGAAAGAGAACGACCTTGATTGAAGGCTTTCCTTGCTTCTTCCATTTTCCCCTCTTTGTAGAATTCCTTACTGAGTGACAGATAAGTTGTGCAATGACCCTCATTTGTTCCTTGATAGGCTAAGCTGGAACGGAAATGTTCAATAGCCAGGGGTGAGTTCTGGAAATAGGAGTAGAGAGTACCAAGATTATGCTCGATCGTATGTAGAATATGATGGTCGCTCGTAATTTTAGATAATTCCCTGGCTTTTTTATATTCTTTTAAGGCTTCTTTAAAGAGTCTGCTCCTTTTATAAAGAATTCCCAAGAGGATATGGTCTTTCACACAATCCTTGAAATGATAAAGTGATTGTGAGATTTTCAGTGATTTACTGGTATAAGCTATGCTCTGTTGATTCTTGTTAAGCTTTCCAGTCGTCAAGCCTAAAGAATAATAGAGCTTTGCTTGTTCTTTCTGGCTGACGTCGATAAATTCCGAGTATTTCTTAGCTGCTTCAAAATGCTCAAGTGAAGTTTCGTAATCTTCCATCTTATAATAGAAGATCCCCTGGAAATTTTCAAAGTGAAAGAGTAAGGGATAAGTCATGACGTATTTCGACTGGTGTAAACCCTTAATAGTTGCTTCTACTTCATCGAATGATTCTTGCTCCATAAAGAACTTGATGGAAAAGATGGTGAATTTAATATGAAGGATGTCACTTTTGGTTAATGAAAGTTCCTTTAACAGTCTAGAATATTCAGTTCGATTCTCATCCATATTCTCTTTGCTGATAGCAGAAAACCAATCATCTATTTTATTAGAAAGCATCTGATCAAAACCGCGGTCTTGATGATCGATTCCAAGCCTTTTTAATAAACTTGATTCTACCTCTTTACTTGGTTTAAGGATATCATTCTCAACTTTAGATAAATAAGATATAGAACAAATTCCTTTTGACAGTTCGGATTGTTTAATCTTTTTTATGGATCGAATGTACTTGATTCGCTGACCTAAAGTGAGATTTTCTATAATAGTCCCCCTCCTTTATATTCACCCTTCTGACAAATTCAAATAAATAATAACAAAATTCTCAAATTAGTCAAATTTATACAAGGAGGTATGTGTAGAGAATTGGTCATACATCCACACATTTATTTCATTTTTCTTCAAAAACTTGAAATAGAAGCGACATAATTCTTCACAATTTGTACGAGAAAGGCTTTAGAGGTCAAATTTTTGAATAAATCTCTTGCAATCTATAAAGAATTCAGGCAATTTATTGTTTTCTCGTTAAACTAATCGTCGGAAAATGTAACTTAAAACATAATAAAAACCCGTTTTATGGTAAATACATTCGTTGATAATGGTCATAAAGTCCTTGGTTTTGGTAGTTAAGATGGAAAAGCGCTGCAATTACAGGATGGAAGTCAACTTTTTGAAAAAAAATAATATCGTAATCTCTTGCTATACTTGGAATTGTTATAGTGGTGGAAAACAAAAAGGAGGAAATTGGGAGATGAAAATGAAAAAGAAAATCGTTGGTACGATCGGTGGATTAGCTATGGCAGGAGCTATGATGTTAGGAGGAACTGGAGGAACTGCGTTCGCCTTTTCCGACTCTGTTACAGACCCTATTAGTCAGCTTAGCGGAAACGAAATTCAATCGAATATCTGGATGAGTGCGACTGCATTCTATGAAACTCAACGTTATCAGGTTAGTGCAAAGTTCTTAGGATATAATCCTCCGAATGCGGATTGGATCAAAACAGCGTGGACATTGAAAGCGAATGGATTGGGAGTAAGTATCGGTGGAGTAAGCGGTGGAACGGCCAGTGGAAATTCACTATCCGGTACATGGACGAATACAAATAATTGGATTTCTGATTATTCTGGATCTTACAATATTTCAGGAGTTCCAATTAGTGGATCAGGTTCAAACACTGCTAGTTTCTTAGCAAAAGGTGTTAAACAGGGAGCAACGGCATCAATTTTCCGATTCTATTAATATCGTTACCCCTCTGCATAACAGCCTAAACCAAAATCATTATATCATATTTAGTTTAATGTCCATACTATAACAATAGAAGTAAATGCTTTAGAAAGCATTTACTTCTATTTCTTCATTATTTATCTTCCGATTTATTATGAAACTTAAGAAAATGTATATATATGCTTCTTTATTCGTCATCTTATTATCCGTTGTTTTCTACCGCTCATGGGGTAATGAACCTAAGGCATTGAGCAAAGAAATGGAAAGTTCATTGAACGAACAGATGAACTCGATTAAGCGTGTCGTTCAAACGGATATCATCACTAATTCGAGATCTTATCTGACTTTTCCTGTGGAGGATTCTAAGGATGAGTTCACAACATTCTATACATATAAGGCGATGGAATATTTCGATATCCATCCCAATGAGCAAATATGTACACAATACGCAAATAAAATGGGAAAGAGTGACTTTATCAAGAATCAGGAAGAATTTTTCACAGGAATCGAACGGATGTATCATGCCAGTATGCTTATGGATGGATGTAAAAAAACCAGGTCGGATATCCAGTCGAAGAAATCCATTCAAGATTTATATGATCGTTCCTATTTTGATGAAGGATATTTTCTCTCTGATGAGTTTAAAGACTACCGGAACAAGGAAGGGTACGAAGATGTAAAGCTAACACAAACACAAATGATGCTTAAACTGGGAAAAAAGTGGGATATTCATACAGATAAACGAAACGATAGAATAAAAGCATGGCTCGATCAATTTATCGAAAAGGAGACTGATCCCCTTTATATACGTAAATATATGGATTCAGTAGAATTATTGGGATTTAATCCAAATAAAGAAATTCTTCAACAGCTAGTCTATACCTCTATTATTCAGAAAGATCATTATGAATTTCTTGACTTGTTGTCCATTGAAAGTCTGGCTTATATGCATCAAAAAGGCTGGATTACCTTATCGAGGGATGAGATTAAACTGATTATGCAGAGATTATCCTTCGTAAATAATCAATTTAGTGATATTCAGCAGGAGTACTATACGCTATCTATTTATGATCATTTTAATCAGTTAGATGTTTATCCGCATAAGGAGGCAATGACCAGTCAATTTAATCGTTTGGTCTATCCAGATGGCATGTTACCGTTAATCTCGAAAACTTCTAATCCTTACAGTCCTTACTACAGCATGCTGATTGCCCTTGATGATGGTGAGGAAAGTGTTGCGTCCATACAGTTGAAGAAAAGAGTATCATCTCTTTTGAAAGACGCTTCATTAAAGGAATTGATGAAGATGGATCCATTTGAGGTATTAAGTTACATCCATCTACAAAAAGAGATAAACTCTTCATTTGGCGATACAGAGTTTGGAAAGAGATTGGGAGAAAAGATTAAGGAGAGTCTTTCAAACCAACTGAATGCCGGAAATATCATCAAGAATAGCTATTACATTTACTCTCTCTCGTTATTAGATGCTCCTATCAAAAAAAATGAACTGCCCAAGAATGTTGATGCGGCATTGAAGAAGTTGGCGAAGGGCCAAACAAAATTGTTCACAAATTCCACTGATTTCTCAAATCTACTACTTATTAATAGTTTGCTGGAATCTGGTATTTACAAAGATGAGCTTGAAGAGGTTATTCCATATGTAAAGAAGATTCAAATTGACCTATCAAGTCAGGTATCCGCATATGAGTTATATTACAAAACAGTATTCTTAGAAAAAATGGGGGAAGAGCCTGACGTGGAAGAAGTAGGGGAGAAATTGATGGAACTCCATAGTGGAAGTGGCTACAAGCTGAACAACAAGCAGAAATATGAAAACTTCTATGCAACCATTTTTCTAAACCAATTAAATCAACGCATTCTAGGAGAGTGACATATTCATGAGTCAATCATTAATGAAGGTATCTGGGCTAGGAAAGGACTATCACTTAAACGGGAACCCAATCTCCATATTGAGAGATGTTGATTTAGATATAAGAGAAGGAGAAATCAATGTCATCATGGGACCATCTGGTTCAGGAAAGAGCACTCTTCTTACGCTTATGGGATTATTGGATGCTCCAAGCACAGGAAGCGTCCAACTGATGGACAAGAAAATCCCGCATTTTTCTCAAGAAAAACTAACCGATCTTAGATTACAGTATCTCGGGTTCATTTTTCAGGATTATCACCTGGTTCCCAATCTGTCGGCTCAGGAAAATGTTGCTCTACCGTTATTGTTGAATAAAGATATGAAGAAACAAGAACGTGAACAAATCAGCCAGGATCTGCTCAAAAGTGTGGGTCTTGGTCATCGCTTCGCGCATTTCCCCACTTCGTTATCAGGAGGGGAGAAGCAGCGAGTAGCCATTGCAAGGGCCCTAGCTAACAAACCCAAGATCATACTGGCTGACGAGCCTACAGGAAATGTGGATACCGAAACAGAACTGAAGATCATCGAGATATTCCAACAGTTAAAGAAACAAAACGTAGGCATGCTGATTGTGACGCATAATGAAATTTTCAAACAATATGCTGACCATCTATACATACTAAAGGACGGCTATTTGTCGAAGGGAGTGTCTCAAGTTGAAGGTTTCTGACTATCTGACATTAGGCATTAAGAACTTCAAGAGAAGCGGAAAGAAGAATATTGCTCCGATCATCATCATTACGGTTGGAATCCTTCTATTTAATATTGTGAGCAGCTTTTTCACCAGTATTACGGCAAGCGTCAATGAATCGGTGGTGGATAACTCAAGCTTGAAATTCATGCACGTCTCGTCAATCGATTCCTCTTTGAAAAATGAGGATCTAGCCAAACTAAAAGAAATTGAACATGTTCATAACGCCTTCCCTCGAACAGAATCATTCGTAGGCATAGAGAAAAATAAGGAAAAGGTGACAACCACTTTGGTAGGCGTCCCAAACGATTCCATTAAATATTTCACCAAGAGTCTGAAGGAGACGAATTTACCTGATAATGGGATCTTACTGAATAGCAATATCGATTCTACTCTCCAACAAGGAGAGCCAATTAAAATCAGTTATACCGTGAAAGTAAAGGAAAACGAAGGTATCCGAAAAGAAGTTGAGTCCGAGGTATATGATAAGGTGGAGCCACCTTACATCATCAGCTTCCCAGAGGATGTGTCCATAGCCAACTTGGAATTCGTACAAACCTTGAATGCAGCATTCCTTGGTTTAACCTTAGACGAATATCTCCAAAATCCCAGCTATGAAGAAGCCATCCTGATTGTTCCTGACGTCAACAATCTCAGCCAGGTTGCCAAGGATGTAGAGGATTTAGGTTATATGACAGAGTACTCATTAAAAGCATCAAAATCGATTCCTGTTATAGCAAAAATACTGGCAAGCGTCGGAGGTATATTGATACTTGTCCTTCTTGTATTCGCTGGAACGAGTATCGCCTCAATCATCAATCAGTCTCTGCGCAGCAGGTACGGTGAAATTGGGATCATGCGTGCCATAGGATATAAGAGAAAGCATCTTATCCGATTATTCACAGTAGAAGTGTCCATCATCTCCATTATTTCATTTTGCCTATCTATAATGATAAGCTTCATAGCACTTAAACTTATAGAACAATACGTGAATAGCTTAGGTTTCGCAGATTATACCTTTATACTCTCACTGAGTGCCTACCAAGTTCTTGCAAGCATGGGAGTGATCTTCCTTGTCAGCTTTATTGCAAGTGCTTATCCGATTAGAAAAGCTTCCTCTATCCAGGTAAGTGAAATATTGAAAGGAACATAATATCATGAAAAAAATCCTGCTCTCGGTTTCCATCATCATTTGTATTTCAGTCATCGCACTTGTGTTCTTTCAACGTACACAAGATATTCCGGAAAATTCCATCAGCTTTCTTGCCGGAGAAGAGAAAGTAAATGTATTCAGCTTTTCAGATAAAAAGGTTGTGAGTAAGGTGAAAATCGATACAAAATCAGATTTCCCTTATGGTATAACCAGCTTTAACCCAATGAATGAAACAACTTTATCCATGGTACAGAATAGTAAAAGCACCGGTTACCATTTCTATATGCAGGATGATCAATCTCTTGAAGAAATAGGGAAAACTGATATACCTGTGTTCGGTGGTGTGGCTTTCAACGATACAATCTACTCAGTAGTATTTAAAGATGATCAAACCTTTCTTCAGAAAAGGAAGAAAGATAACTTTGAAAAAATCGATGAGTGGCCACTGAAAGGGAACCCCGAAAAGGTTGTGGCCGATTATGAAAATGAATTGGTCTATGTCCTGACGAGGACGGACAAAATTCTCCTTTATACGTTAAACGGAGATCATGTGAAGGAAAAGACGATCTTAGATCAAAGCTATGAAATCAATGCTCAACTCGTCCAGGATCAACTTTGGATATCGGTCAATCAGCTCGTTCAAAACAGTGGTAAGAAAACGAATAATAAAGAAGTAAAGAAAGTGATCGTCTATGATACGAAAGAAGAGAAGATCGCAGATACCCTTACAACAAAACATCCACCTAAATTTATTCTGCCATCAAAAGAAGAAACGATCGTCTTTTCGGGGACCCCTAATTCGAATTACTTGGAGGTCATCAACAACCAAGATCAAGTGACTTCAAGTGAAGAATTGGATGAGGTCCAGGAAATATTCGGTATCGTTCATCAAGATGATTCCGCATTCGTCATTGCTCGAAATGGAATCTTTGAATATGGTAACCAAGATGTAACATTATTAGACCAAACAACCGTCCCAGATTCAGTAGATTTGGTCATTTACTAAGGAGGATCACATGAGAATATACAAACTATTTCTATACTCCCTATTGCTTCTATTCGTAATGATCGGATGTTCAAATAATCAAGAAGATGCGGGTAAGCATCCCGAGAGCATCACCTTTGACAATGTAGCTGATCTTGAGACTACAACTATCGGAAATAATTCAGATGTCATAAATGCGGTTTCTGCTTTACCGGCCGGTACCATTCCACATACAGTCGAAATCTCTTCAAAAAACTTGCTCATTGACTATGACTTGGAGAAATTTAACGAAGATCATAAAGATGAGGCAGCCTATTGGTATGATACAAAACACCAGGAAAAGGCATCCCGGCTCAACAGTGCGATCCTATTCTCACTGATTCCCAATCTGGACAAGGTGGAAATGACGTTCAAAGGGGAGACGGACGAATCCTATACTGTCACACGGGCAGAATTGAGTGACACCTTGGATATGAATCTTGATACGTGGGATAAGGAAACCTTTGAGAAAATGAAGAAGGGCATAGCTGATTAAGCGGTGGCTTCAATCGTGCAAAACGTGCAAACCGGGGACAGTTCTTACTCTATTTTTCTGATAATTTCGGAAGAAGTTCGAATGGAAAAGATAGAGACGCAACCGTCCCCACTCTATCCTTAAACTCTAATCTATTACAGTAAATTCAATGTATGGCATTTTGTCCTCATTTTCCTTTTCCCTCGACTGGTACAAATCTAAAACTTCTTTGGTATAATCGTTTTCCGCAATGGAATGTTCTTTATAATCCCCCCCGATATAAATAGCACGAAACTTATTCCCATCTTGGTCAATAATGTCTACCAATCCTGAAGAGAAGTGGTCGTTCAACCCTGAAAAGCTATCTGCCGCAAATGCCCTGGCTGCTTGTTCACCGACACCTTCAATCTCAACTTCGGTGTAACGCATTTGTTTATTGTCCATCTCCTCTCTGCTTAAAAGAGTGAAATCTGGAACATTCTCACTCTGTGAAACTCCTAACTCCTCGAAAATGGGAGAGTCATTATTACTGAAAGAACATCCAATGAGACCAAGAACAACAAAGATAATAAAAGAGCAATACTTAATGAAAAATCACCACCTTTAGTAGAATGTAAGAACTACGCCTGTTGAAACCCATACATCGCTACAAACACCAAAAATAATGAAAGAGTGAGACCTAAAACGTTTAATAAAACAAGGCTCACTTTAACCTTGCCTTTTATCCCGATTAAAGCAAAAATCAATCCCATCACACCAAGGATCAAAGGGAGGAAGATACTTGCGTTTAATACAGTTTTGTATAGTTCATTCCCCCACTTAGTTAACCCTGCCATGATAGGGAAGGTAGCCATAATGAAGAATACTCCCGATAAGATTGAATAATACTTTTTCTTCATTACCAATCACCTCCCTCCTAATTTCATTGAGAAATCTTTAGAAGAAATATTTTTTCACGATGTACAAACAGTAGGGTTACCTCATATATTTCAATTCTTAATGTTGTATTTTTTCACGACACTTACAACAATTCCAATTAATAAAACTATCAGGCTATTAATCAGTAAATAGTATCCAACCTGCAGGCCATAAAATACGGCAAAGGCATCTCGAATGATGAGCAGGGCCAATATTCCTCCGATGGATGCAAATAAAGCTGCTAGAAGAAGTATAGTAAAGGCAGCAGAATATAGACTCTTCTTTTTCTTATATGAAATAAATCCAAAAACATTTGAAGTTACAATGAAAAATCCCATCAGTATGATGAAGAAATTTGTCATATCATTCTCCCTTTTGATAAATATTTATAATCTGGACTGACATAGACCCTTCGTCCGTGAATCCGTCTTTAATACCCTCAAGGATGGATTCGCCATTATAGATAAAGAAGGCTAATGCCAGAATAGACAACAAAATAATAGAACCGAAGATGATGGAAGGTATCAAGCCTTTTTTCTTTTCCATTTTCAAATCCCCTTATCATATGTTTATGAATTAGACGGAAAACCATTATATAAAGTTTCAAATTATTCCATTAGCTTAGCTCCACCCTCCCTTTTGTGCTTCCACCATAACTCAACCCACAAATATTTGTGTCCCGAGCACGTTGTTTCCGAGCCACTATTCCCGTTATAATTTTCTTAAGATTTACATTTCTTCGTTTAATCACCCCGTGCTTGAGGTAACAGTCACTATAAGAAGTATAAGGAGGTGTTGTAATCTTGGAAGCAATAAGTAAGCGCTTTTTCTTGTTTCTTTCCCACAATAAGGCATTGGATAAAATGGCTAAACGGTGGGGATCGAGATTTGGGGCTAACAAGCTTGTGGGGGGAGAAACCTTTTTACAGGCGATTCCATTGATTACGCAATTGAACGAGGAGGGGTTCCAGGTAACGGTCGATCATCTTGGTGAGTTCGTCGATTCCACAGATGTGGTGCGGGAGAATGTCCAAGGGTGTATTCAGAGTATCAATGCCATCGCGTATCATGGGCTGAACACTGAAATTTCTGTTAAACTGACCTCCTTGGGATTGGATATCAGTCAAGATCTTGTCATGGAAAGCATGGAGTTGATTCTGTCGAAGGCAAATGAAAGCGGAATCACGGTCACTCTCGATATGGAGGATTCCTCGAGGTGCCATGCCATCCTTGACGTTTACAAGAAGCTCCGTCAAAAGTACGACAATGTGGGGACGGTGATCCAATCTTATCTATATGTTTCAGATAAGGATGTGGATGATCTCAATCAGTTCTCCCCTTATTTGAGGCTTGTGAAGGGTGCATATAATGAATCGGGTAAAGTGGCGTTCCAGGAGAAGAAAAAGGTGGATGAGAATCTGAAGCATCTCATCAAGAAGCAACTCTTGAACGGCCATTATACAGCGGTCGCAAGCCATGATGAAGCAATCATCGATTACACGATCGGGTTAGTGAAAGAACACAATATCCCGAATGATCGCTTCGAGTTTCAAATGCTTTACGGAATGCGGAACCAACTGCAAACCGAATTATTGAAAAAAGGATATACCGTCCGCGTTTACCTGCCATATGGCGAGGATTGGTTCGGGTATTTCATGCGACGTCTGGCGGAAAGGCCGGCAAACATCGCTTTTGCATTGAAGGGAATTTTCAGCAAGTAACCTTTTAAAAAAACATCCAGACAGAATGTAATCAGAAAGGAATGTGAAGAGAATGAGTAACGGAATTTACAACATCCCAACACCTACAAATGAGCCTGGTAATACATATGCCCCAGGTACGAAAGAAAGAGAAACGTTAAAAGCAGAATTAGAGCGCCAAGCTGGTCTAGAGGTTGAGATCCCGGTCATCATCAATGGTGAGGAAATCAAGACAGATACAGTGAAGCAAGTGGTGATGCCACATGATCACAAACATGTATTGGCTACCTATTCACAAGCTGGAGAAAAAGAACTTCGCGATGCAGTAGAAGCGGCAATGGCTGCGAAAGAATCATGGTCCAATATGCCATGGCAACACAGAGCATCCATCTTCCTGAAAGCGGCTGACTTAATCTCTGGACCATACCGTGACGTCATCAATGCGGCAACGATGTTAGGACAATCCAAAACAGCCTATCAAACGGAAATTGATGCTGCACAAGAATTAGCAGACTTTTTACGATTTGGCGTTGATTATGCGAACCAAATCTATCAAATGCAGCCGGACAGCATGAAAAACATCTGGAATCGCCTGGAATACCGTGCGTTGGATGGTTTCGTACTAGCGATCTCTCCATTTAACTTCACGGCCATCGGTGGTAACCTTCCGTCAGCTCCTGCGATCATGGGGAACGTGGTTGTATGGAAACCGGCAACAACGGCTATACTATCAAACTACTACTTCATGCGTATTTTAGAAGAAGCTGGACTTCCTAAGGGTGTTATCAACTTCGTCCCATCCCGTGGTTCACAAGTGTCAGAAGTTGTATTAACAGACCCACGCATGTCAGGATTCCATTTCACTGGATCAACAAGCGTGTTCCAGACGATTTGGAAAACAGTAGGGGAAAACATCACTAACTACAAATCATATCCTCGTTTAGTTGGGGAAACAGGAGGTAAAGACTTTGTCTTCGCTCACGAAACAGCACAAGCAGACAAAGTAGTCGCTGCACTTGTTCGCGGTGCATTCGAATACCAAGGTCAAAAATGTTCAGCAGCTTCCCGTGCCTATATCCCTGCAAGCATGTGGGAAGAAGTGAAAAATGGTGTCGTGGAAGAAACGGCTAAGCTTAAAGTAGGGGATGTCAGAGACTTCAGGAACTTCATGGGTGCAGTCATTGACAAAGCTGCCTTTGAATCGATCACAAGCTACATCGACTATGCGGCTGATTCTGAAGAAGCTGAAATCATTGCCGGTGGTACGTATGATGATTCTGTTGGATACTTCGTTCAACCGACTGTCATCGTTACAACGAATCCAAACTTCAAAACGATGACCGAAGAAATCTTTGGACCGGTATTAACGATTTACGTATATGAAAATGAACAATTAGAAGAAACACTGACTTCAGTGGATACAGCTTCCATGTATGCATTAACGGGTGCGATCTTTGCACAGGATCGTGACGCGATCATGCACTTGGAACGCCGTCTTTCCGGTGCAGCAGGTAACTTCTACATCAACGATAAACCAACCGGTGCCGTGATCAACCAACAACCATTCGGCGGTTCACGCGGATCAGGTACAAACGATAAAGCAGGCTCTATTTTCAACATGATTCGTTGGACCAGTCCTCGTATCATCAAAGAAAACTTCGCGCCAACAACAGACATTACCTATCCATTTATGGATGAGGAATAAATCATACAGGATAAGCTCTCCCGTCATGGGGGAGCTTTTCTTTTTTTATTGGGGGATTTAACGCTATAATAGGAATCACAAACAATACTGGAAAGGTAAGATTCCTATGGAAGCACTTGATGTAATCCTCCAAACAGAAGATATTCATAAGGCAACGGAATTGATCAGCTCAAAATTAGGCAATCCCGTCATCATAGAAAACAAAAATTTCGAATTGATTTCATACAGTTCCTCTTCTAATAAATTCGATCAAACACAGCTAAAGACAATCCTCACGAAAAAGTGTCCGGTCTTCATCATCGATCGACTGAAAAAAGAGGGGATTGTACATCAGCTCGAAAAACACTCCGATCCAATCCGGGTGCAGGCGATGGAAGAGTTAGGATTCCACCAGCGTGTCGTCATTGCCGCAAAGTACCTTGGGAACACGATGGGGTATATCTGGGTCCAGGAATCCAGCCGTCTCCTCGAAAATGAAGAGCTCGCTTTCCTGGAAGAAATCTCTTCACACCTTGGAAACCTGATCAATGATATGTACGCAAAGGTCAATATCAAAAAGGACAGAAAAGAAGAAGTACTGTGGCATCTCCTGCAGCACGAGTACGGAAGTGAAAGCCAGCTCCGCCATGATGCATCCCTCGTCAAGCTGACCCTGCCGGAACGGTTCACTGTGGCGGTTTATTCGATCGCATCGTCACAATACAAGTCCATGCTCGACCAACTTGAGAAGCTGGTCCAGGAATCCAGCTTCAACACAAATATTTATTCACTACGAACGGAATACCAGGTGATCCTTGTTCTCTACGGGAAAGCAGACACACCGTCATCTTCCCTGGAATTAGCGAGAGACCTTGTTGAAAAAGTAAAAGAACAAACTGGTGAGGAAGAATTCTACAACTTCCTGATCGGGATCGGGAAGGAATACACAACGTTATATCAAATGAGAAAAAGCTTCTTGGAAGCGTCAGAGGTCATTGAGACGGCTAACTTCATCAGCCCGCGCCCTGAATCGATGCCCCGGGAATTTGCTCAATTGGGCATTTACCGGTATTTGCCGACGCTCTATGAGAAGAACACGTCAAAGGATTATTACAGTGATGATCTGTTGGAATTGATCAAGAATGATGTGAAGAAACAGACAGATTTGCTTAAGACACTTGAGGTGTTTTTGGCGAATGATGGGAAGGGTAAGCAGACGGCGAATGAATTGTTCATCCATCCGAATACGTTGAATTATCGGATTAAGAAGATACAGGAACTGACTGCGATTGATTTCAATGATTTTAATATGAAGGTGTATTTGTATACGGAGTTGTTGCTGTTGAATAATGTGGAGGCTTATTATCAGAGGTATAAGGATGCTTTGAAGGGGATTTGATGCTGGTATAAAGTTTCACTTTGGATCTTCAATGGCCATCTTATGCTTGTCGGGGCTGAGCAAGCCGCCTCCGCTTTTCGTTCTATTCCGCTTTTCCCGTAGGAGTCTTCGGCTTGCACTCCAATCAACAGCTAGAACGTGCAAAGTACATTTTTATGCTTTTGACAATCAATAAAAAATCCGAACGAATTCGATTTTCATTTATGAATTTCGAATCACCGTTCGGATTTTTCTTTGGCTAAAACCCTGTTGGGGTAGATTGGGAACGGTTCTATCTCTACCTTTTCCTTTCGACCATCACCCAAAATCCATCTCAAAAAGTAGAGTGAGAACCGTCCCCGGTTTGCCATTTTTATTTTCAATTGAATTATTTTTTTATAAAAAAGTAGATTCGGAACAGGGGGAAATCTCTAAAGATCGCGTACGTTCCAAACGATCTCGCCTTGCTCCTCCCAGGTGCTGTGGTGCCGCTCAAATCCTATCTTTTCTAGCACTCGGAAGGAAGCATCATTCCAAGCACCTACATTCGACCAAAGCCTGTGGCGTCCGGTAGCAATTGCAGCGTCCAGGATAACGGACGCTGCCTCAGTCGCATAGCCTTTACGGTGAGCGCTGCGGAACAGCTCATATGCAATCTCCGGCTCTTCAAGTGAGGAACGGCCTATAATCAAGCCACAGTATCCGATAAAATCGCCTTCGTCCCGGCGGCGAATAGTGAGAAGAGAAATGCCATTTTCGACTGCTTTCTTGCGCATCTCGATAATATTGCTACGAGCGGAGTCAAGAGTCGGCATGTCTACACCACGTTCGCCAACCAGTTTTCTTATCCAGGCTGCATCGGATTCTTCCCACATACTCAGATCAAGTCGTTCGGTTTGCAGCTGGAACGCCATAGGTTTAAAGAAATCTGTCATAATAGAACCTCCTCGTTTTATCACCACACTAATAATAGCTTCTTATCTCATCACTCAACCATGCCCGAAACCCGGTTGATTTGCGGAGCTATTTTCCAAATTCCGTTAAAGGAACAATAAATGTTCAGTTATTTCTAAGGGTGTAGAATGGGGACGTTTCCGTTTCCGAATTTGCCCCAAAAGTAGTGTGAGAACAGTCCCTGGTTTACATTAAAAACTGCGTTTAGCCGCCCAAACTCCCTGCATTTTACTGAGGAATACAATTTGTCCAATATGATAGGCGTCGTGCATGGCTAAACTCTTCAGTTCAATCATTAATGGGTTGTCTTCTGGGATATCTCTATACAAATCTTCTAGTGCTGATGTTGCTAGTATTTTTTCTAGTTCACGATGAACATAAAAGTATTCTTGTTTTGTTTTCTGCCAATTTTGAGATGTTTCAGTTGGTAATTGATATGTAGCGTCATTATTTTCTGCCTGTGGTTCATTTGCTGTTTCGCCAAGAAATCGTAACAGAATTCGTTTTTCAAAGAAAAGCAAATGACACACTAATTCCCAAATGGAATGTGCCCCTTCAGCTGGTTTCCAAATGGCATGTTCTAAGGTGATATCCTCCAGGACTTTTTCAAGTGGGGGAAACCAGTCTTCTTGATCTAAGCAGCTTGCCCATTGCTGTAACAAAACCGTCCTTACATCCATTTTCAATTCCCTCCGATTTAATTGTTTAAATAGATAATCCCTTGGTCAAAATTCATTTGCACGTGATGTATTTAGCTATTAATCTGTTCTTTACTGGAAAAACGAACGTAATATTATTCTGAAAATTCTAATAATATTTTACCATATGTTGTTTTAATGAAAAAGAACAACTGTTTTAAGATTGAGCTGCGGCGCAGAGTACCGTAAGAACCTTTTTTGAAAATGATGGAATTAACTTATTGATAAAATCCCCCTCCTCTATAAGTATAAAATTACACTTATAGAGGAGGGGATTATGGAGTTTTATCCACTTTTGATATGTCAAATTTTAATAATTCTGATATTGGTCATAGTTTTTGCGTTGATTTTCTATAAATATATAAGCGATTAAACATAACGTATCCGTTATTCGTTAGTGTATTAGCAGCAATAACAGTTGTATTTATTGTTAAAACAATATTCACATGCGATTATTTAAATAAACACTTCAAATAGCATCTTAATGATCAAGCGTACAATAAGGATTGTACAACTAAAAAACGAGGTGCAATTAGCTTGCTAACTGACTTATCAGGTCGGAACCTTTTCTCATGGAGATGAGTCACTTATATGGAATTGTATGATAAAATTGTAAAAAATGGATATTCTCAATTTTCGGACAAGATAATAAAATATATAAGAATGAAAGCAAACTAATTCACAAAGAAAGTAAGGTGAAAAAATGTGGACTTATTACTCTGGATAACTATTGTTTTCATATTAATCGGATTTATCGCGCTCACTTCTATGAAATCAGGTATGGAAAATAAGCTTGCTTATATAAAAGCAAATTCAGAAGCAGAGGAGAGTTTAACAAAAGCTAAGTCCATAATTTGGTGGATAGTGAGCGCAACGGCTTGGGGAATTGTTAGTATGTTTCTTATTGTTTGGTGTTTTCATAGGTTGTAATTGTTCTTGAAAAAATTATATTTATAGGATGATAAATCAATGATCGGAATAAGTATCGCAACGAAGTGGGAATATGAAGCGACATTGGAGTATTTCGGGATAAGAGATAATGAACGTATCGGTTACCCTTATGGCGAGTATTTCATGAGAACAATTAGTGATAGTGAACTTGTTTTTTATAGTACCGGTGTCAGGAAGGTAAATGGTGTTGGTGGGAATCAATATATGATTTCTACATTTAATTTAACGAAAGTGATCGTTGTTGGAACGTGTGCAGGGATAGATGATCGATTCAGTAATTTGGATGTGTTTGTACCCCATATAGCCGTTCAATATGATTGCACAGTCAAAGAAATCGAGCCTCTTATTAAACAATCTTTCATAGTTGAGATGGATCTATCAAAATATGGAGATGATTTTTACACCGGAACAATTGCCACTGCTGATAAAGCAGTAGTGATGTGGAAGGACTATTTAGAACTGAAAGAAAACAACATAACAATAGCCGATACGGAAGCGGGTGCCGTTGCTATATCTGTAAGAAGAATGATGTTGAATGCATTATCATTAAAGGAATATCTGATTTTCCAACAGATGAAAGAAATGCTGATAAATTCGAATCGAACCTCGAACAAATCAATGTGTATTTAGAAAACACACCAAAAGTGATGAACAAAATATTTGGCGAATATTTAAATAGATTTATTTAAATAAATTTAATAAAGACAGGAAAGCTGGGAAGGAATACTTTTCTTGCAAATAAAAGTGGTGCGTTCGTGCCATAAGAAAATAGAAATAGGGCTTAGAGATGAAAATTCTCTAAGCCCTTTTTGATGTGAAATTGCTACTCGATCCCCTTATCATCCTTCATCAACTTTTTCATATCAATCTTAAGCATCCGTTCCATCGGGTAGGTGGTGGTATAGCGGTATTTATTGGCACCGGATTCGAATACGACGTACAGCTCTTTCTGAATTTCCACAATTCCTTCAGGCATCGGGATGGCTTCGATGCTTTGGCGTGGTTTGGCTGTGTGACCGTCCAGGAACCATAATGGAACTTGTTTTCCTTCGACTGTGACAAATGCATGAGGGTCTTCTTTCAACGGATATTCATAGCGATACAGTACACTGTCGTTTGCCCTGCCATAGGAAGTGCTGAGGGTGACGCCGTTTCTTGCTGCCTTCTGCATGATGGCTCCCTGGACTTTTCCAGTTGTCGAAAGGACGTAATCCGGTATGGCGTTGACTTCGGGTGAACCATTCCACTGGTCTTTGCTCAGCATGTCATTGTTTCGTTCTATATCGTATCCAATCATCCACGCGTAGTGCATTTCTCCGTCCCTGTTCTCGATGTGATGAGTTGGATCGGTCGGATAGGAGCTTGCTTCATAGAATTCCCCGACCCAGAGGATGCCTTCATCATAAACGGTGTAAGCCGCTTCGACTGGGATGGGGATCTGTTTGGTGAACTGGATTTCCCCGTTGTTTTCTGCATTTACCAAGTCGCTTAAATCGAAGCTGAATAAATGATTCTCGGATGCGACCCAGCCGTGATCTCGACTGACGGTCACGCCGCCTGCATGACCGGTATATGGTGTACCGTCCGTATTGTAGAGGACAACGGACTTCACTAGTTCTCCCGTTCTGCGGTCCGTAACGGTAATCGTACCCGGTCGAACCCCATCATCGACGTAGCCGATGGTAAGGAGCCAGTCTTTTTTCTTATAATAGGTCAATCCTTGAGGAACGAGCCCTTGTGATAGTCCGGCGATCACCGGGCCGTCGATACTGATATCCCACAGGTCCTGGTAGGCGGGATCTTTCTCATGCTGGGATCGTTCAACCTGGGTGATGAGCTGGTGGTCCGGTGTGACGGTTACGGGATCTGATTTCTCCGATACATTTCCTGATATATCCTCTGCGCTTACTTGTAATGTGTATGTTTGATGACCGACTAACATATAAAGAGTAAAGTTGGTCTTGGATGGAACGACGGAATATTCAAGTTCTCCATCTTTGTAAATGTGATAGCGGTATAGATCGGTTTCACTGGAAGCGTCCCAGGTTAAAACGGCTTCTCCGTTGCCTGCAGTGGCTTCCACGTTGGTCGGTGTTTGCGGTGCTTCCTCATCTGACACCGGACGATCCGGTGCTTGATCTTCAACGACCCATCCCGGTGTCGGACTTTGACCCGCTGCCAATTTTTCCATCGTCCGGGTATTATCCTTTGGATAGGAATAGGTGACGGTTTGTTTTAGAGAAACGTCCTCTCCTGAATAATCGGCCCTGACGACTTCGCGTCCATCAGGATCGTAAACGGTCAGGGTATTGCCGCCGTTGACCAGGCCGGCGATATCATCTAGGACAATCATATCTTCTTCCTGAAGATACTTACTACTATACGAATAAAAATAATTATAGTTGAAAGCTTCAAGGGAGATAGGGTTGATGCTTGCGTTCCGGGTCCAGATCACGACCGTACCCCAAGGTTTCACGATGTGAGTGTCCCCGATTTCTTCATCCCAGTTATAGGACGCAAACCGATATCCATTCAAATCGATCGGGTCTGGGCTGTTGTTATAAAGCTCGAAGTATTCAAATGCATCATACCCTGCGTAGTTATCTGTATTCGGAATCAATTCCGTTATCAGCAGATTCGGTGTCGGCACGTTTTCGGTCGGTCCTGTGACGAGTGGTTTTGTAGGTTCCGATTCGTTTCCGACTTGATCGATTGCCGTTACTTCGAAAGAATACTCCCTGTTCAACTCCAAAGGGGAAACGATCATGCTCTTTTCGTCAGCGGGGGCGGTCCCGTAAAGCGTCCCATTGATGTAGACGCGGTATCCGTCAAGGTCACCTTCTGTATTGGCACTCCATAGCAACTTGACATGATCTTTGCCTGGAGTTGCTTTCAATCCGGAAGGCGTGGCTGGGGCTTTACTGTCCACGATTTCCTGTGGGACGGTCCGGACTTCTTTTGTTGCCGGGGATTCATTTCCTTCTGCGTCCACGGATGTCACCCTGAACGTATATGTCTTTCCATTCTCCAACCCCGTAAAGGTTGAGGTGGCAGCGTCCGTGGAAGTAATCGATCCATCAGATTGGTAGATTTGATAGGAAACGGCACTATCTGTCGCTTCCCAGTCAAGGGTAATCGACTGGTTGGCTGGGGTTGCGGTCAGGTTAGCAGGTGTCAGAGGGCCCGCTACCTGTCCGCTCAGAACGACGCTTGGAGTCGGCTGTTCATCGTTTTTAATCTTTGTCATCGCAGCAGAGCTGGTAGCCTGATACGTGATGCTCCGGTTCGTGATGCCGTCGACTTCCCCATCATTGATGAGAGCGGTACTGAGGACCGTGCCGTCGGCGTCCGAAATCCCCACCTGTCGAAGACTGCTGTCATGCAATCCTTGACCTGCTGAGGTCAGCTTGATCTCGTATACATCCTCGGGCATGAGGTACATGTCATAGTTGGAGTTGAAGTCCCATAGGGGTACATCAGGATAGGCTAATTTCTTCAACCAAAGGACGAGGGATTCTTTCGGCTGAATGATTTTATCTTCGATGGACCAGCGGTTGGCAGGACTTGAGAAGTTACTTGTGAAGTATTGAAGCTGATAGTTTTGCAGGTTGATGGCTTCTGAGGTGGTATTATAGATTTCGACGTACTCATAAGGCTGTCCTGACCCTGCAGATTTGGTGACGATTTCCGTAATGATGAGTGGCGGGTTGGTTTCTTTCGCACTTGCGTTGTGAACCTGAAGCAATAACAGTCCTGTAAAGGCTAAAGCAAGAAAGGCGGCTATTCGGGTGATTGATTTGTTATCCAACAACATTTCCTCCTTTTTTCTCATGTTTATATGTAAAATGAAAAGAACCCCATGGCAATGGAGTGCACGATGACCGCACACACGATTGACACAGGGTTCTCCTCATCTCTACCCACTTTATTCACTGTTTAATTCCATCATATAATGAACCCAATCTTTAGGGAATGGGCATTTAGGTTTAATTTATTGTATATTTAGAATTTTTAGATATATCATTGAAATGAAGCGGGAATTGGTGTATGATGAAAGGAATAAGATGAAGCTTGATAGGAAGAGTAGAAGAGATCCCCTATGAAGCGAGTGGTATGATTTTTTCACAATCGTGTGGAGAAATCATCTATTCGTTTTGTGGCGCGGTCTCTTTTTCATTTAAGGAGGAAGAGGGCATGGGGCATTACATGAATGAAGTAACGAGATTCTTCTGGCAGCATGACATCTATTTCCGGATTGTCGTGAGCGCGATATTAGGGTTCATCATCGGGTGGGACCGGACATCCAAGAATAAGCCAGCTGGTTTAAAAACATATACGTATGTATCAGTGGCATGTACGTTGATTACGATTGTCTCGATTGAAGGCGCTGAGATGCTCAGTCAACCGGGGAGCGGAAAGATGATGGATCCGTTCCGTCTTGCAGCTCAGATCGTTTCCGGCTTGGGATTCCTTGGTGCAGGTGTAATTCTGAAAGACGGATTGAGGGTAAAAGGACTCACTTCTGCAGCGATGATTTTTTACGTCGGGGGAATCGGAATCGGCATTGGAGCAGGATTCTATTCCATCGTCATCTTCGCTACAATGGTAACCTTCATCATTACGAAGATAGGAAATATCTTTGAAGAACGGGAGATTACGATCATACGAATTCGCCTCCCATGGATCGGGAAAAAAAGAAAGACAGACGACGATGCAGAAAAAAAGGTCGGGACCTAAAAGGACTCGAACTCCTGGGAGTTCGAGTCCTTACTAGTTAAAAATCCAGATTCCAAAGCTTCGGATCCCCGGAAGAAATAGCGAGGGCTCCGGCACTCAGCCCATTCAGAATATCCTGCTTATTACTGATCAAGCCACCAGCGATGATGGGCAGAGTAGTCATGGTAGTGAGTGTATCAATGACAGAAGGCATGAGACCAGGAAGGACTTCAATGGCATCGGGCTTGCAGTTATGGGAGATGTCAATTCCCTTCTCAAGGGCATTGCGGTCGATCAGAAAGAGGCGCTGGATCGTCATCAAGCCTTCTTCCTTCGCATACTTAATCAGATTGCTCCTCGTCGTAATGATGCCAGCGGGTTTCCATATTTCTGCTATGTATTTAATGGCACTCTTCGTATTGGACAGCCCATCAATGAAATCAATATGGATAAACGTGGTTTTACCGGCTTCCTTCAGTTTTTTCAGGTAGCCGTTCATCGTAATCAAGTTGCCCGTAAGGATGAACACGATGTTGGCGTTTGACTGTATGGCTTTGTCCAAGTCTTTTTCTTCCTTGATGGAAGCGATGACCTGGGACTGGACGATGTCGATAATGTTTGGTTTCATGTAATTGGCCCCTTCGAAAAGTCTGAATATTGTTTTTTCTTTTAGTATAGCATAGTTGTAAAAGATGCCTCACACATTATCGGTTGTGAGAACTGGTTAAGAACCAGAACTGATCAATAAACGGAAGCATTCCGCTTAATTCGTCATGACGCATGATAATAGTTAATATTGGAGTTTTATAGATGGTTGACTTTTATAAAAGAAACATTTTGTGGTCATTGATAATTAACAAATAGTAATGATAGAAAAGAGACAAAAACGCTTCGATACAAAGATATCAAAGCGTTTTTGGTTTGGAAAGACGATCCTCACACTGGCATCAAAATCCGAATCGAAGTCCCTTCCCCAGGTGTACTCTTCACGTTGATGCTTCCCTGGTGAAGCTGGATCAACTGCTTCGTAATGGCCATCCCCAAGCCGGTTCCGCTTCCTGTGTCGCTTGTGTTGGTGCCGCGGTAGTAGCGCTGGAAGAGGCTGTTGACGGTTTTTTGGTCCATTCCGACTCCGTCATCCGAGATGGTGATCTGGCACAGGTGCTGTTCGATGACGGCAAGGGAGACGGTGACGGTCGTTCCTGCCGGGTTGTATTTCAGGGCGTTTTCGACGATGTTGTCGATGATCCGTTGAAACCATTTGGGGTCGACGGATGCTGTGACGGTTTCGTCTTCTGCCTGGAAATCGATGTTCATTTCCCTGTAGTCCGGGTTGTTCATATAACCGATGATGGTCCGGCGTATGAGTTCGGTGATATTCATTTTTTCACGGACGATCGGCAATGCGCCGTTTTTGATGCGGTAGGTCAGCGTCAGGTCATCGAGTAAATCCTTCATGTAAGCGGATTTGCTGCCGATAATTTCGGCGAATTCCCTTACTTCTTCCTGGGACCAGTCATACTCCTTTGACTCCAGCATCTTGGAGTAGCCTGCGATGGAGGAGAGGGGTGTTTTCAGGTCATGGGAAATGCCGCTGATCCATTCCTCGCGGGTCACCTTGATTTTTTCCCGTTGATCCTGGTTGTCCTTCAGGGTGTCCGTTAATTGCGAAAGGTTTGTGATCAGTTCTTGATACAGCTTGTATTTTCGTTTGATCTTTCCGTTCTTTTTAAAAAGGAGGGGCTGCTCGACGTGATTGACGGGCTGCTCATAGACGCCGTTCCCGAGCTTCTCGATCCACTGCATCATGGTCATCAGGGGCTTTCCGAATTTGCGGGCATACCAAAAGGTGATGAGAAGGAGCAGTAGAATGAGCAGGACAGAAACAAGGATGATGCTGTTTCCAACCTTGCTGTCGATTTTCTCTTCCAATGTAGCCGCCATGTCCTTGAGCGGCATCCCCATCAAAATCGTTTGCTGCGTCCCCTCATCATAATAGGAAGAAACGGATTCTTCCTTGGATTGCGTCATGGTGAGGATTTCTTGATGAGAGTATGTCTTGGGCTTGTTCCCAGCGTTATAGTCGTCCACTACTTCCCCAGAGCTGTTCACCAGCTGTACCCAGGCATTATTGTTATGAAGCTTGGACATTATGCCTTCCTGAAGGTCCAGCTTTCCCTGCTTCCAATCGACGTGCTGTTTCACGGAATCCAGGAGAAGCGATTCGCCATTTTCTTCCCTGAAGAAGACCAGCGGGGCATCAGGTTCGGTTTCATCCAGCCGCCAGTAGGAGTAGTCGAGCGTTGGGTCATTCTCCAATAAGAGTCCGGCGAGTTCCCCTTCGTTAAAAGTGGAAGGTTTCTCGTCAAGCTCGGGATATCCTCCGAGGAGCTTTCCATCCGCAGACAGGACCAGCAGGCGGCCGTGCTGTTCTCCCACCAGTTTTTTCAGGCGGTCGGAAATGTCTGCTTTTCCATCTTCGACCGTGATATTTTGCGAAATAAAATAGTCTTCCGCCAAGGACAGGTCATTTTCTGCTTCACTGTCGGAAAGGAAGTAGCCGATGATCCCGAAGAGGAAGAACAGCAGCGCGCCGATCAGGAAGAAGATGAGCATGAGCTGGAGAAAGAGCTGGACGACAAACCGTTTATGGATGTTCATGCTGCGCTCCGTGCGGGATGAACTTATATCCCAGCCCTCTGACCGTCAGGATATAACGGGGGTCGCTTGGGTTATCCTCGATCTTTTCCCGGAGTTTCCGGATGTGCACCATCACCGTATTGTCCTCACCAAGGAATTCCTCGCCCCACACTTGTTCATACAGCTGATTTTTGCTGAACAGTTGGTTGGGATGTTTGCAGAAGAAGATCAACAGCTGATAAACCTGTGCCGGCAACTCGACCTTCCTGCCTTTTACGGTTACCTCCCCGGAAGAGGGATTGACGATGAGGCCGCCGAATTGATACGTCTTTATCTTAGGCTTCATGGAAGGGGCGACGGTCTTTCGCCTTAGGTGTGCCTTGATCCGGGCGACGACTTCCAGCGGGTTGAACGGTTTGGTGATATAGTCATCGGCTCCTAAAGCAAAGCCTGACAGCTTATCCAAATCGGTGGTGCGGGCAGTCAGGAAGAAGATGGGGGCGTCGGTTGTTTCCCTGATCAGCGGACAGATCTCAAAGCCGCTCCGGTCCGGCAGCATGACATCCAACAGGATCAAATCATATCTTTTATCATGGCTGCGGGCTAACGCATCTTCCGCGTTATGGGCGGAATCTATGTATGTGAACTGTTCTTTTTTTAAAATGGTCGTGAGCATCTGGACAATGGACACTTCATCATCGACAATCAGAATCTTGCTGTCATGCATCTTGTAGTCTCCTATTCTTGCTGAATTTATAGCTCCATCATATCAATTATTTTTATGAAAAAGTAGGAATTAAGGTAAAATTAAGGAAGAGGTTCACGGGCCTTAAGATACCCGATGTATGATCAGGATATCACAGAAAAAAGTGTTCATATTGAAGGGAGATAAGGTATGTTTGCCATTGGAAAGAGAGAATTTCTGAAACTATTTAAAGGAATCAAATCGATTATCATCATTTTGATTTTGGTTGCAACGTCCTACTATTCTGCTAAGTTTTCAAATCTGCTGCTCTCGCTGGAAGAGTTCTCGCCTGAGGATTCCGATAAGATTGAATACGCGGGGTTATTGATCCTGTTGCTTTTTCTGGGGCAGCTATTTGTGATGGGGCTGTCACATGATGCGATGAACAGGGAAACCCATGACCGGACGATCCGGTTTCTGGTGACAAGGACATCGAGGCTGTCGATCTTGCTCGGGAAATTTTCCGGCATCGTGCTGTTTTGGCTGGTATGTGTCGCCGCATCTTTCCTGATCATCTTTTTCATGACAGGGACCATGGACCCTCTCAGCTTTTTTCAGACGATGAGTTTATTGATCTATCAAATCGCGCTGACCATCCTATTGTCGACTTTGATCCCAAAGCCGGCATTCACGATGTTTCTCAGCATTGTCATCGGCCTGGCGTTTCCAATTGTAAGTCTGTGGTTAGCATTCACCAGCAATTCCTATGTGAGCTGGCTGAAATTTCTAACGCCATTCTATTACTTGGAAGAGGATTATATGTTCTTGTTGATCTTGCCGCTGGCCGCCGTCATGATCATAATATCCCATCTTGTGTTTAAAAGGAGAGAGTGCTGATGGCTGCGATTGAAACCAAACAGCTTGTTAAAACGTATGGTAGAGTGAAGGTGGTAAAAGGAATTGATCTGTCTGTCCAAAAAGGGGAAATCTTTGGGTTCCTCGGAAGGAACGGAGCGGGAAAATCAACCTTCATCAATATGCTGACAGGGATCATCCATCCGAGCGGGGGTTCGTTCTCTTTGCTGGGGACTGCAGGAGTCACCGATGACGTCAAAAAACGGATTGGAGTCATGCCGGACTATACAAGCTTTGACGGCGCGATGACCGGGATCAGTTATTTAAAATTTTTATCAGAGGTGTCGGGGAAAAAAGCATCGACTGAAAGGTGCCTGGATGTCCTGAAAAAAGTGGGACTGGAAACCGATGCCGTTAAAAAGGTAGCAAAATATTCGTTCGGGATGAAAAAGAAGCTTGGCATTGCCCAAGCCATCATCCATGATCCCGAATTGATCTTCCTGGATGAGCCTACCTCCGGACTGGATGCAGAATCGGTCGTCCACATACATACCTTGATCCGCGAACTGCACCAGCAGGGAAAAACGCTGTTCATGACGTCACACAATTTAGATGAAGTGGAAAAGCTCTGCTCCCGGATCGCCATCATGAAAGAGGGGCAGATCGTAAAAATAGGTTCGATGGATGAACTCAGATCCTTCTATCAATCCAGGATCGTCGTGAAAATCAAGCACGGAAACATCCCGGCAGCAGTAGAAGACCGGTTAATACAATGGCTTGAAGGTGCGGGGGAAGACGTGGAGATTCAGGATAGGTATATACACATCACTGTCGAACAGGAGAAGAAGATTGCGGAAATCATCCGGGCCTGCAATGAGTGCAAGGTGGATGTCTACCGGGTGGAGGTTGAGGAACCGTCACTGGAGGAAATCTTCCTCGATGAACAACAAAATTCACATCACGGTTAGGAGAAAGAAGTATGGAAATGCCGCAGAAGAAGTTAGCGAAAGAGGTTGTCCAGGTCTGGCTGGCCAGCAACATCATTTCAAGTGTTGTCGGGTTTGCCGTACTTGGAGTGCTGTTTTACCTGGATCACCGGTACCAATGGACAGAGTGGATAGGCTGGATCCTGATCGCACTGGCTGTCTATTCCGTCATCGATTTCATTTGGTCGTTTTTTCAGCCCAGGTTTCTGTACAGAAGCTGGCGGTTTGATTTTGATGAAGAATTTTTACAATTGAAATCGGGTTTCTGGAAGGAACAGCATCACCTCGTGCCGATGACGAAAATCCAGGCGGTTTCGACTTCACAAGGACCGCTGCTCCGTAAATTCGGGCTGCGTTCCATCGGGATCGAAACGATGGGATCTACTCACGAGATACCCGCCTTGTCAGAGGAAATGGCCGTTGAAATCAGGGACACCATCGCTCATTTTGCCAAGGTCAAGGAAGTGGAACAATGAGTACCACAAAGCGCTACCATCCAATCATGATGGTCCTCAAGCTCTGGAGCTTGGTCCGAGGTTCTTTCTTCTTCGTGATATTTTTATTCGTCATCAAGGCAGGATCCGACTCGCTCTTCATCTATTATGCAAGGTGGGTATTGCTGGCCGTCATCGGAATCTCCCTTCTGGCCATTCCATTGAAGTGGCTGTTTGAGACTTACGCTTATGATAAAAAGGCATTCTATCTGAATAAAGGGATTTTATTCAAATCAGAACAAACGGTGGCTTTTTCAAAGATTCAAAATGTGAACCGCCATGTATCGGTCATTCACCGGATGTTCGGCTTGACTGCCCTTCATTTCGAAACGGCGGCAGCAGGGGAAGATGCATCCGTGAAGTTCGAAGCTCTGACCCTTAAGGAAGCGGAAAAGCTGGAGGAGTTGGCAGCGAATAAGGTAGAAAAGGAAGCTGTACTGGAGGAAACAGAGGAAGGGCAGGGTGCTGACCCCGTTCTGCCGAGCGAAAGGACCTTGCACTTCCGTCCGACCAAAAAGGATACCATCAAAGCGTCTTTCATTTCGCTGGGCTTTCTCTTCCTGGTTCCGCTGCTGTTCTCTTTTTACTCGAATATCAGTGACATCTGGAATGTAGACGAAGAGGCAAAGGGCTTCTTTTCTTGGATTGCTCAGTCTCCGCTGACCTTCATCATCGTATTGGCAGGACTTCTGATTGTATCGGCCGTCCTGGGAGTGGTCCGGACGTATCTGAAATATGGTGCGTACGAGCTTTCCTCCGACAAGGACCGGATCTACATCCAAAACGGAGTCATCGAGCTGCAGAGTTTCTCGATTTTGAAGGGAAGGGTGCAGGCTGTGGAGCTGAAGCAGTCGTTGATTAAGCGACTGTTCGGCATGACCGAGGTCGAGCTGATCAGTATCGGGCAAGGGGTGATTTCAGAAGACAGCCCGGATATTAAGTCGCTCTATCCATTCCTCCCGACCGACCGCGCGTATGAATTGGTTGCCGAACTTCTGCCGGGTTATCAGGTGGAGAAGAAGATGAACCCGCTTCCGTTAAAATCACTGGCGATCCGAATGATCCAGCCCAGCTGGATCTGGGTCATCGCTACAGGGGCACTCTTTTGGTTCAAGCCGGCGGTCTTTGGGATAGCCGGCTCCTGGATCTACGTATCGATCGCCCTGCTGATTGCGATCTTGGTGTGGAGATGGCTCAATTTCCTTCACACCGGCTATCTCCTGCGCGACAACTTTGTCCAATTCAAAAAAGGCTTCTTTGAATCGTCGATTTTCTATACGAAGCGGGAAAAAGTGATCGAAGTCGAAGTGACCCAGTCACGGCTGCAGAAACTGATCGGAGCCGCATCCATCTCCACCATCAATCGGGCCAAACCGATCCGGGTCGAGGATATCAGGGATATTCCTTTTTCTGTGGGGGAAGAGTTTTATCGTTGGTATTTGGGACGGCGGGTGTGACAGGTGCAACAGGGGGACGGTCCTCGTGATGCAAAAGTGAGCATTCCCGCGCTTTCAAGTAATTGAAAATTTTTCATCTTGTTTTGGCAGTCATTATATAGAAGCAAAAAAACCAACGTGAAAGACTCATCGATTGATGAGTTTTTTACGTTGGTAGAGGGTTGGGGCTGGTGATGGATCTTTCATTAAAGCCCCCGTTAGCGAAACAAGTTTTGAAAAATTTAATTTCCTTCAACAAAAATTGTCTATACCTGTGTATTTATCACTTCTTTTATTTCACCGTTCTTTTCAAAGATGTATAAACCACCCATTCGCTTATCTTCGTTTTCTTTCCAACCTCTACTTTCCACTTTATTGATAATACAATTTATTCAAAAACAGGATTGACAAACCAATTAGATTCCTTTACCATTACCCTAATGCATAAACGCATCATAACTTTAATTTAATAAAGCGATATCTTCTTATCAAGAGAGGTGGAGGGACTGGCCCTGCGATACCTCGGCAACGGGTTCTTAAATGAATACCGTGCCAATTCCATCAAGTCATATGACTTGAAAGATGAGAAGAGCGGGACATATACATATTTGTGCCTCTCTTCTTATGAAGGGGGGCACTTTTTATTTTCAGTCATGTCCTTCAAACGCAGGCATCAAGAAGAATACATAGGGAAAGGAGCAAGTCTTGTATGATCAGAGTTCAGAATGTTACGAAAGTATTTGAGACGAAAGACGGCCCATTCACTGCTTTGAGGGATGTTTCCTTCGAAGTGAAGAAGGGAGAGATTTATGGCGTGATCGGATTCAGTGGAGCGGGAAAAAGCACGCTTGTCCGCTGTCTCAATTTTTTAGAGAAACCATCTTCGGGTGATATTTTCATAGAGGGGCGCAGCCTGAAGGATCAGTCGGCCATCGATCTGAGGAAAGAACGGCACCGCATCGGGATGATCTTTCAGCACTTCAATCTGTTTCAATCCCGGACAGTGGCAGGGAATATCGCCTATCCTCTGAAACTGGCAAAATGGCCGAAAGATAAAATCAACGAGAGAGTTAAGGAGTTGCTCGCGTTTGTCGGACTTGAGGATAAAGCGAAGCATTATCCGGATGAACTGTCAGGAGGGCAGAAGCAAAGGGTGGGGATAGCAAGAGCCCTGGCGACGTCCCCTTCGATTCTGCTCTGTGATGAAGCAACCTCTGCACTTGATCCTCAGACGACGGAATCGATTCTGAACTTATTAAAGAGAATCAACGCGGAATATGGCATTACGATTGTGATGATCACCCACGAAATGGGGGTCATCCGGGAAATCTGTAATAAGGTCGCGGTCATGGAAAAGGGAGAAATCGTGGAAGAGGGAAGCGTCTTCGATATCTTCTCCAACCCACAGACGTCGACGACGAGAAACTTTGTGAAGAGTGTCATGAATGATCAGCTGCCGGCATCGGTTCTCGACAAATTGAATGACAGCAAAGAAGGGCGCATCTGCCGTCTCATTTTCAAAGGGGATTCGACAGGTACGCCGATCCTTTCCGAAACGGCAAAGAAATTCAATGCTCATATCAATGTATTATTCGGTCAGATCACAGAACTTCAGGGCAAGCCGTTCGGGAATCTCATCGTACAGATCATCGGAAGCAAGAACGAAACGGAAGAGATCCTGGAATATTGGAAGAACAGATTATTCGTAAGCGAGGTGGAGAAGCGTGCAAGTTAATTGGGAATTATTCTGGCCAAGAATTATAGAAGCGACATGGGATACATTGGCGATGGTGTCATTCTCCCTCCTGTTTGCAACGTTGATCGGGCTTCCCCTCGGCATTATCGTCGTGGTGACGAGGAAGGGGCACTTACTCGAACATAAAGCCGTCTTTTCAGTACTCAGCAGCATCATCAACGTGTTTCGTTCGATCCCGTTCATCATCTTGATGGTGGCCATCATCCCCTTTACAAGATTGGTAGTGGGTACATCGATCGGAACGGCGGCAGCCGTCGTACCACTTGTCGTATTTGCAGCACCCTATATTGCAAGACTGGTAGAGAGCTCGCTCCTTGAAGTGGAACCGGGGGTCATAGAAGCGGCAGAATCCATGGGAGCCGGGCCGTGGCAGATCATCTTCGGGATCCTCATTCCGGAAGCATTGAGTACACTGGTCCTAAATATCACAATCGCGACCATCGGACTTGTCGGGGCATCAGCCATGGCCGGGGCAGTCGGAGGCGGTGGCCTCGGGGATCTCGCAATTGCTTACGGATATCAGCGATTTGAAACATCCGTCATGATCGTGACTGTCATCATCTTAGTCGTGATGGTGCAGGGACTGCAGACAGCAGGAAATACATTATCAAAAATCATCAGGAGACGTTAGGAGAGAGGAATATGAAAAAATCAATCAGTCTAGCAAGTATCGCGATTCTATTATTTACCCTACTATTGAGCGGCTGCTCGGGAAACAGTGCATCCGGCTCAGGTGACAAAGAAGTCGTGAAAGTCGGAGTGAATGGATCAGGGGTGCCGATCTGGGAGTATATGAAAGAGAAGGCAGCCAAGGAAGGGATCGACATCGAGATTGTGGAGTTTGCCGATTACGTGAGGCCGAACCAGGCGCTGGCCGATGGGGATATCGACCTGAATGCCTTCCAGACGATCTCGTATTTTGATTCTTTCGTGGAAGAACATAATCTGGACCTTGTACCGATCGGCTCGACGATCATCGCGCCGATGGGCATCTATTCGGAAAAATATAAATCGGTAGAAGACTTACCGAAAGGCAGTACAGTAGCCGTTCCTCAAGAGGCGACGAACCTTGGCCGTGCCCTTCTCCTGTTGGAGGAAGCAGGTTTAATACAACTGAAAGAAGGATTTGATCAGTCACAGGGTCTCGAAGCCATAAAAGAAAACCCGAAAAACCTAGAATTCACACCGGTCGTCGCTGCCCAGACACCAAGGGTTCTGCCGGATGTTGCGGCATCGATCATCAATAATGGTGTGGCTGTTGAAGCAGGGCTCGTCCCGGTTGATGACAGCATCTATATCGAAGGGGCTGAATCCAAGCCGTACATCAATATCATCGCCGCGCAGGAAAAAGATAAAGACAATAAGACCTATAAAAAGATCGTCGAGCTCTATCAGGAAGATGACGTAGCGGAACATATAAAGAAAACATACAAAGATTCCCTGATCCCGACATTCGTGCCGGTCAGTGAATTGCATTAGGAGGGAAAAGAGATGAGTCAACCAGCAGTGATTCCAGATCGTAAAACCAACATCGTCGCAGCAGTCGATCAATTGGCTGTGAAACTCGTATCGACCAGCCATCAGATCCACGACAAACCTGAAATCGGAAACGAAGAGTTCTTTGCTTCAGAGACTTTGACCACCTTACTTGCAGCCAACGGGTTCTCAATTGAACGGGGAGTGGCGGGTCATGAGACTTCCTTTGTGGCACGCAAACAGTCAGGGAAAGAAGGGCCGGTCATCGGCTATCTCGCTGAATATGACGCCCTGCCTGGACTCGGTCACGCATGTGGTCACAATATCATCGGGACGGCAAGCTGCGGGGCGGCCATCGCCCTGTCGTCCGTACTCGAGGAAACAGGAGGGGAAGTGGTGGTGTTCGGTACTCCTGCCGAGGAAGGAGGGCCGAACGGGAGTGCGAAGGGCAGCTTTGTAAAGGCCGGCTTGTTTGAAGGAGTGGATGCCTGCATGATGGTTCATCCGTTCAACCGAACAACGCAGACAGGGAAAACCCTTGCGGTGGACCCGCTTGACTTCGAATTTAAAGGAAGGTCTGCTCATGCGGCAGCTTCCCCTGAAGACGGCATCAATGCCCTAGACGGTGTGATCCAGCTGTTCAACGGGATTAACGCCCTTCGTCAGCACGTGGCCGACGATGTGCGAATCCACGGCATCATCACCCACGGCGGGGACGCGCCAAACATCGTCCCTGACTACGCAAAAGCCCGCTTCTATATTCGCGCTGCAACGAGGGAAGCGTGCAATGAAGTCACGAAGAAAGTGAAAGCGATCGCTGAGGGATCGGCCCTTGCCACCGGGACGAAAATGAATGTCATCAAAATCCAAAATGAAGTCGATCACTTTCAGCTCAACCGTCGTTTCGATCAAGTATTCCAGCGTTCCATCCAGTCACTGGGCGAACACTTCGACGATACGGAACGAAAGGGCCTCGGCTCATCAGACGCCGGAAACGTCAGCCGGGTGGTCCCGACCATCCATCCCTACATCAAAATCGGCCCCGAATCCCTCGTCGTCCACACGAATGAATTCAGGGAAGCGGCGAAATCCACCGAGGGTGACCGTGCCCTTGTGATCGGGGCAAAGGCACTTGCACTGACGGGATATGAACTGTTGACGGATAAGCAGCTTTTAGAGGAAATATGGAAAGAGTTTGGTTCAAGTAACTAAGGATGAAAAGACAGCCAAATCAGGGCTGTCTTTTTTATATGCTGGAGAATGTTCCAATGTTTAACAAAAACACGAAAAGGATAATGAATAAATGAGAGATTGTATCGTAGAAATCAACGAAAGGAGAATGACATGAAAAAACTACTGATAGCAGGAAACCTTTTTTTCACACTTTCGATATTAGGAGCATGCAGTTCTGAAGACGCCGAACCCGAAGAAAATACCTCAAACGATACGGCAGAAATGAATGACCAGCAGGATTCCCAGGAAAAGGAAGAACCGGCAACCGAACTCCTCGGCAGTGAGAAGCTGCAGGAACGAATCCAAAAGGGAATGGACCTCGATTCCTATTCTGCTGAACTAACAGCGATGGAGGAAAAGGGGAAAACCACCCTCGTCAAAAAATACAACTTGACCGGGAATGAAGAAATAAAAGCACAAGTTCTCCAATCCTCAGACGGGTTTGTCGCAGTCGAAACGGATGGACTTGAAGTGACAGACGTTTCAAACTTCAAATCCATGCAAGAAGTTGAGGATCATCTGAACGAGAAGGATATGGAAGAGGATATGGGTGGATAAACGTTCCCAACCAGGAGTAGTCCAATAATAAACATACAAAATTCAATTGTTAATGGAAGATGCATATTAATTAAAGGAAGCGTTGATCTAAAGAGGATTAACGCTTTTTCCTTTGACGTTAATGGGTTGAAGGGCAGGTTAAAGCATTCAAATCAAGAAGATCTTTATCGCCTCCCTAAATCCATTAGAATCCCTGTTTATGAAGCATCCAGTTTCAGTGTAACTTAACAGTTGTTTAGCTTCTTATTGATCTCTTTAACTGCTTTTGAGGTTTGTACATGGTTCAACCAATCCTCTTTTACCGTTTCATGCCCTTCCATCAAGATTTCGACTAGATCCATATCCTTTAATTTTGTATAAAGATGTTTTGGTTCCCCATTTACTTTGGCACCGCACATCCTTGTTGCTATTGTAGGATCTAAAAAGAATGCAAAATCTAAGGCGTTTGAACCATCGGGCAGGGAAACTACGTCCATTTTAGGAGTGTAAATTGTAATATCATTTTGCAGTATTTCGAATGAAATCAATTCATAAAATTCTATGGGATCAGTCGAAACAGCCTTAACAGACTGAATTGAATCTCTTAGCAAATCGGAACTGAGCACTTCTATTTCTGTGTCAGAAAGTTCATCTAGTAAATGAAATATACTTATATTCAAAGAGCTTTTCGGTTTAATTTCAAAGTTGACCTCAACATCATGAACCATGACGGAGGTTTTAAGATGGCTATCGAATCTCTTTCGCTGACCTGAAATCTCATCTCTAAACATATTGGGAACAGGTCTGAATGAGTTATGTATGATTCCTAAAAGTGTATAACAGTTTATTGGGGTATCTGTGATGATATGAATGGTAAAAAGCTTAGAGAGAGACTCTCCTTCTTGAAGTTTTGAATAAGAAACGTAGATGGGTGCAGAATGCCATGTCATGTCTACAGTAAAAGGTATTTGGTTATTTTCTAAGATGTGTCTTTTACAATAATGAAAGATGTTGGAGAAAATTTTTTCATAATTAACTTTAAGATTCTTTACACTTACATACCTTTGAGGGTTCAGATACTTAAAAGCAAGTTCCTCGAGTTCCGATTGAAATTTAATTAACCCTAACCGTTCACAAAGAGGAGAGAAAAAGATTAACGTTTCATTTGCATAGGGAACTTTCTTTTCGATCTTTTTAATACCAAGAGTTCTCATATTGTGAAGTCTATCTGCTATTTTAACAATCGCTACCCTAATATCCTTGGCTGCGTGTGAAAGTAGTTTTTCGGAATTCAAGGCATTATAGAGCTCTTTGTTTAAGGAACCTTTCTCAAACTTCGTTAATCCATCTACAATCAAGGCAACCTGGGGACCAAACTTGTCTTTAATATTCTCTAAGGAGCAATCAGTATCTTCAACTACATCATGAAGGAGAGCTGCTGTAAGAGTTGTAATATCCGCTTGATAGTCCATCAGAATTTCACACACTGTAAATGGATGACAAACATAAGGTTCTCCAGTAGCCCTTTTCTGACCCAGATGTGCTAGTTCTGTATACTCTAAAGCACTCTTAAATACATTTAACTCCTCGGGTGTTAGATAAACAGCCTTTTCAATCAAAGAATTTCTTAACTCCATTACCATCGTATATACTCCAATTTTTTGGATAATTATAACATTTAAGCTGAATGGAGGAGATGATAATTTATTAAAATGATATGTTAATTCGCTTTTATACCGTTTATACTTTTTCTTTCAAATAATGCCCTTAAAAGCCAAGAAATAGCGTAAGAATTGTCCCCTGTTTTCATTAATTACTGTTCCTTGCTCAAATGCCATTATTCCATTAAAGGGCCATTTAACGGAATTACTACGGAGTGGACTTTTACTGCGAAAAAAATCGTTTATTGAGTGTTATAAAAAGTTGCACTTAAAGTGAAATAATTATCACTAAAGGTGGTCCTAAATAAACTATTAATTATTAAAAAACAAAAATAACCTGATTTATAGATCATTTTTGGATTTATGTATCTTGAGTTGGATCAGGGTACAAAAACCTGATGTATCAATGTTTAGATGATCGCAACTAGTGGTTGCGTTGGGTTGCAACGAGAATTATCTTTACTTTTTATGTTGTTTTCAACAATATTGAATTATAGATTATAAAAGGGTGGTTACAGTAATTATTTTCAGAGAAAAATTGAAAGTTGAAAGAAAAAACAAAGGTTGGTCTCAGGAAGAGTTATTTCAACAACTCTTTGTGAGTCGGCAATCGGTTTCTAAATGGGAGAATGGCCAAAGCTTTCCCAGTATAGAAACTATCATCCGTTTAAGTGATCTCTTTGGGATAACCATTGATGAATTATTACGGATTGATGAAGAGTTAAAAGAAAAAGTAATTAAGGATAGGAAGCAGTTAGCTCATCCGAAGCTGAAATTTTTGTTTAATGTGCTCTTTTTAATCGGTTTTGCTTTTCTGATTATAAAAATAGGAATAATTTTATTAAACAAATTTACACCTCTTGAACTCAACTTAATAGAAAGTTCATTTTTCTGGAATTTTGGCCCCCTATTGTTAATGGTTGGAGGAAGGATTGGTTCAGGTGTTTTTAAAGAAAAATATAATGAGGACTAATATTTACTCACCTCAGGGTAATTTGTTGAAAAAAGGCCGAAAAAAATTGCAAGGAGAAATTTATGATTACTGGCTCAGTAGTAACGAAAAGAAAATTAACCCCTGATTTAGCACGAGGTTTTATGCTATTGTTTATTGCATTGGCACATGCCAATCAATTAATAATTTTAGAAGGGCGGGAAATTACTTTTATTGACCAGCTGACTGTATTTTACAGGCAAGTGTTCATTGACGGTCGCGCCTTCCCTTTATTTGCTATCCTGTTTGGATATGGGCTACATCAAGTACTTAAAGGTCAAGAGAGGAGAGGAAACAGCTGGAAGGATACCAAAAAACTCTACAGACTCAGAGGGGTTTGGATGCTACTGATAGGCTTTTTCCATGCAACTCTCTTTTTCGCTGATATTATCGGGGTCTATGGATTTATCGCTCTTATTTTTGTAGGTTTCTTTCTTCGATTATCAAATAGAAAGATAATAATCATAGCTGTTGCATGTCTTATCTTAGTTGCTGTGTTTGCTCCATTCATGCCCCGGGGTTTTGATGCACTAAACACGCTAGTTACTACTTCTGCAACTATTAAAGACCCTATTGAGGCATCTATTACTCGAATGTTTGAATGGATTTTTTATACACCTATACTGAGTTATCAAGTAATTCCAGGGGTGCTAATTGGTATACTAGTGGCGCGGTTTCAGATAATAGATAACCCTAGGAACCATAAGATGGCGCTTTGCACAGTTGCTGTATTGGGCCTTTTGCTATCAACTGCTGGTGGAATACCGATGGCCCTAATGTCGTCTTTGTTTTGGACAAGTTACAATGATGTATGGGGAGTAACAGCAAAGTCACTTCATACTATAACAGGTTATGCTGGTGGGCTAGGATGGACCGCACTTATTGGATTAGTCGTCATAAAGCTTGAAAATAATAGAGGAATGTTTTCAAAAGCTATAGCAGCTCTTGGGCAACGGTCATTGAGTTTTTACCTATTTCAGTCAATAATTTTTGTTATCATACTGGCTCCTTATGCGGGTGGTCTTGGGGGAAAAATTAGTCAACTAGAGAGTGACTTGATTGGAATAATGGTTTGGGTTTTATCATTAATAGTTGCTAACTATATGCAATATAGATCTATAAGCGGACCTTTTGAAACATTTTTGAGAAAAAAATCTGTAGTTTCTTAGAATTTTTTGGGTAATGAGTTGAAGGTTCAATTTATTTTATCCTCTTCTTAGTAAAAAGGGGTACTCAAATTGAAGGGGGCAAACGAAAAAGTTTTGTTTCTTCGAAGTGCAAATAAAGGGGAAAATAACTGAAGATGAGATGATTTGTCCAGCTATTGCCCTTATTCAATTATTGGGCAGTTTAGTAGAAGAAGAACTCTGTTAGATTTTTGTGAAATATTGATTTAAAACATAGGGGGATCAAACCTTGAATACAGAAATTTTGAGCTATACCGAAAGAGCAATTAAACCCCAAGATGTGATGAAACTATATCAGGATGTAAGTTGGTGGGGGGAAAGGCAAGAACAAGATATTGAAGAAATGTTAATCAAAGGGCTATCAGTAGGAGCGTGGGTAGATGGAACCCTTGTTGGTTTTGCGAGGGCTGTCTCAGACGGGAAATTTAGAGCTTATGTTGAAGATGTGGTTATACATAGTTCATACCGAAAGGAACATATTGGAACAAAACTCGTATCAAAAGTGTTAGATGAACTTTCACATATAGATGTAATTAGTTTGTTTTGTGAAGAACATTTAATACCTTTCTATGAAAAAAATAGTTTTAAATACAGCAAATCACAATTTATTATGCACAAAAAACAGTAATTCACTGGATATTTCAACTTTTATTATAGGGGTCGTTTGCTAAACAAGCTGCCTCCACATTTTTTAAAAATAAAGGATTAAGGGGTTATGGGATTGCGAGATAGAGCTTCGGTAGTAATTGTAGAAAACAATAGGGTTGGACTAATTAAGAGAATTAGAGAGGGAAATGTATATTATGTTTTTCCCGGTGGTGGAATAGAAAATGGAGAAGCACCGGTAGATGGAGCGAAAAGAGAAGCGTTGGAAGAATTGGGTGTAGAAGTTAAGGTGAATAACTGCATTGCACAGTTTGAATACAACGGGACCCAATACTTTTTTCTATCTGAAATAATTAATGGGGAATTCGGAACTGGACAAGGAGAAGAGTACATAGATGAAAATAGAGATAAAGGTACATATTTACCTATGTGGGTTGATTTAGATGAATTATCATCTATTGATGTCAAACCTAAAGAAGTTGCTTTAAAGGTTCAAGCCATCTTCAATTAAGCGGGGGCGCTAATTGAAGATCGGTTCCTTTTGGTCGGAGAAATATATTTTAATAACCTTGTATAAATAACCTTCTAATGGGGCACACTTAAACCAAAGTTTACTTGTTTGGCAGCCTCGTAGGAGTTGATGAAATATGAGAATGTCTGAAGCATGGGAGAAATATCAGTTAGATAAGAAAATCGAAGGGTATTCCCCATTAACATTAAAAGCTTACTGTTTCCAATATAGTCTATTGTTAAGACACTTTGGCGACATCAACATAAAAGAGATCACAACGGAAAATCTGAAAAGTTATCTTATTCATTCTGGAGAACACTTAAAGCCAACAAGCCTGGGACATCGGGTTAGATGCATCAGATCTCTATTTAAATGGATCCATGATGAAGGCCACCTACATTACAATCCTGCTTCAAAATTAAAAGAGCCAAAGATAGGAAAAAGAATTCCTAAGTTTCTAACTGATATAGAAATTGAACACCTCAGAGAAGCTTGTCAAAGTTCATTAGAAAATGCTTTGTTTGAATTCTTCTATTCAACAGGTTGTCGAATTGGAGAAGTTGTAAAACTAAACCAAGATGATATCAACTTCTCAGCGAACTCCGTGATTGTTCATGGAAAAGGTGACAAAGAGAGGGAAGTGTATTTTAATACTCGCTGTTCTTTATGGCTGAAAAGGTACCTGGATGAACGAGACGATCTGGATGGTTGTCTATTCATCACAGAAAGGAAGCCCCAAAACAGGATGAGCATTGATATGGTGAGGTACATTATAAAGCGGATATCAAAACGAGCAGGGATAAAGAAGAGCATTCACCCTCACCAACTAAGGCATAGTTATGCCACACATTTAATTAATAACGGTGCCCCACTGGAAGTAATTCAAAGTCTTTTAGGACATGAAAAAAGTGAGACTACAAAGATTTATGCTCAACTTAGTGGAAAGCTGCGACAGGATTTCTATTGCAAATATTTTTAATGTTAAAGAGTTTCACCCCATTTGGGTGTGAGGCTCTTTTTTTATCGGGCCATTTAATGGAAGAAGGGATTGTTTAATGTTAAAAAATTTGAAATAATTGTAAGTGTCAGTTTGATAAATAAATTATTTCTTTGCTTATAAGACTGAAAGTTTGAATTGTCATATGGAGATAGATAATTTTCTTGAAAACATCAATTCAAAAGAACATCTTAAAGGTGGTAAAGATATTGCGTTATGACTTGTTTACAAATGGTGTAGATTCACTTAAGCAGGCTTTTCTTTGTATTGAAAAGCTCGATGAATTAAAAGAGGGTCTAGAACATAATGTGAAAGATTCTGTCCTAGCGATGAATCATGCTTTTGAAACCCTATTCAAACATATTTTAAAAGATCAAAGCGAATACCTTATTTTTTCTAATATTGAAAGTTATATGAAAGCTAAAGAAGCTATGATTCAACAGAATAAAAAGAATATTTTTGATGTGAAAGGTAATCTGCAAACAGTAGGTTTAATAGATGCTTTAAGGAGGTTAAAGTTCCTTTGTGATTTTCGTATAGATAGTGATCTAATTGGTGCAATCGATTACTTAGTAGAAACAAGAAACAAGTTACAGCACTATGAGTTGATTATTAGCAAAGACGAACTTACTACACTTATAGAAAAGTTAAAAAGCTGTTATGAACTTGGAGTGGAATTTTTAGGAGAACACCTACTAGAATTAACCGAGGCTTTGGAAGAAGCAAGGTTTGAGGAAACTCATGAAGACTATTGGTCTGATTATGCAGCTGATATGGCTTATGAGCAACACCGTGAAGAAAGTTTACTTAGTGGGTGGGATGACGATTAAAAAGGTAAACCTTTCAAGATAATAACTACGACTTGTGAAAGCAGATATTGATAAAAAGCCCCTTTATTACATTAATTGGGGGCGTAATGTTGAACTACTTTGTTCCAAAAAGTTTACGCTAATAATATAACTACACAAATCCACATTGAGGGGAAGGTTATTGTCTTGATTTTCGGTCACAATGAAACTCCAATTTTTGAACCGGTATTAGATCACGTTAATTGCACTTTTAATAAAGTAATCTGTTCAGGAGCATCCACTCTTATCATTCATAAAGATTCAATTGTGTTAGAACAATACATAGGGAAACAGTCGGGGGGAAAAGGAGCTCGAGCAGTGCAGGCTGACACTCAGTTTCACGTAGCTTCAGTCAGGAAAAGTTATATTGGTTTTGCAATGTCTTATGCATTGTTTTATGGCTACATAAACAGCATTGATGATAAGGTTTTAACCTACTTGCCTGAACTTGATAAGAACATCTGGAAAGATACAACTATAAGACATTTACTTACTCATACCCATGGATTAAAACAAGGGGAGAATGGAACAGTTCGGGAGTTTACACCGGGATCGAACTGGACTTATAGACAAGTTGGTATTGATGCACTAACTCAGATTGTTAAACGAACTACCAATAAATCAGTTGCAGATATTATTCATGAAAGTGTCTTTATTCCGTTAGGCTTTAATGAATCCAATTGGTATTCAAAGAAACATAATAAGCTGGTTGACGTGATGCTACGTTATGAAGGGGATGAAGATTGGAGGACTAGTGATAGCACTGAAGGTGACAAAATGAATATGTATGTATCAACCAGAGAGTTAGCATATTGGGGTTATCTCCATTTGAAGAAAGGAAAAATAAACGGAAAGCAAATTGTTCCTAGAGAAATCATAGATATGGCAACTTCTCTTCAAAGTCCATCGACTATTCATAAAGACTTACCTCAAAATGGGTTCTTGTGGTTCGTTAAGGATTTACCCGCTACCAAGACAGAGATAGGTCATCAAGTACCCAAAGGTTCATACCAAATACTCGGATTTACTAATGTAACTCTATTGGTTATTCCTGAAAAAGATATTGTGGCTGTTCGTATGTTTAATAGCTTTGGATCACCAAAAGGTTATGATTACTTATCTGATGTAAGATCTTTTGGGGATACTGTTATGAAGTGTGCAAAGAACGAATCCACAGTAAGTTTATAGTGAATATCTCAAATTTGAGTATTCCGTTATAGGTGGAAGACTTGGAATCGAGATAACTCAAGTTTTAATACTGTTAGTCTTGTTAATTCTTATTTTAAGAAGGAGTTTTGTACACGATATTGAATCATGAAGGAGAGGCTGTATATATACTTTGAAGGGAGAATCTGGTATGAAGAAAAGACTGAATAAATTATAAACTCAATATTTAGAAGAATACTTATATCAATCACGGGCCCCTCCATAAGATGGGATATACATTAACCTTTAAATACAATATCTACGGAGGGTTGAGGAATGAGAAATGAACAAGAAATGATGGATACGATTCTGAAGATAGCAGAGAAAGACGAAAGAATTCGAGCAGCTTATATGAATGGTTCTAGGACTAACCCAAATGTTCAAAAGGATATCTTTCAAGATTACGACATTGTCTATGTAGTAAAAGAGACTAAACCTTTTATTGAAGATAAAGGGTGGATAGATAAATTTGGAGATATAGCTATCTTCCAGGAGCCTGATAAGAATAGTTGTAACTTTGGAATGAAAACTAATTTTGAGCTATCATATGGTTATTTAATGTTATTTAAAGATGGGAACCGTGTGGACCTTCATATCGAAACGAAAGAACATATGAACGATAACTATCTAAATGACAAATTAACTGTTTCTTTGTTAGACAAGGACAACTGTTTACCTGCTATTCCAATTCCTACAGATATTGATTATCACGTACAAGAACCAACTGTACACAAATATCTAAGCTGTTGCAACAACTTTTGGTGGTGTCAACAAAACATTGCTAAAAGTATATGGCGAGATGAATTACCATACGCAAAGTACATGATGGACTGTGTGGTTAGACAGGAATTGAATAAAATGGTCGAATGGTGGATTGGAACAAATACTAATTTTGAAGTCTCAACGGGGAAAGTAGGAAATTACTTTAGAATGCTGCTTCCGGCATCTTACTGGAATCTATATTTAGCTACTTATTCAGATGGTCATTATGAGAATATGTGGGACTCATTATTTATTGCTGGAGAGCTATTTAGGACATTAGCTAAAGAAATTGCAGATAATAGAGGCTTTAGTTATCCCTCTAATGAAGATGTGAGTATGACCGAATATCTAAATCATGTAAGGTACTTACCTCAAGATGCAGTAGAAATCTTTGAATGATAAAATCACCCTGCCAATTTGGCAGGGTGATTCAATTGGTGGTTGATAAATAAGAGCGGAGATTATCTATAATTCAAATATTCCTGTATCGTTGGCAATAATTGAGGAGTAGCGAATTGGTCTGGCTATTGCCCTTATTCAATTAAAGGGCAGGTTAATTGAATAAGCATCGGTGGCATTTTAAAAGGAACCTCCTGTTTTATCTAAGGTTCCTTTAATAAATTTATATTAACCGTTTTTCTTTGCCTGCATAGGAGTTTGAAACAGCTCTTTTATCTCTGCCATTGATAAAAAGGTCAAGTTTGCTCCTATTCCATCTGGGTCTTCAATTTTCATTAAATTGATATACTTTGCAAGTGAAATTTTATTGTTGTCTTCGGTAGTATCTTCGTTTTTTACTGATACCTCAATTCTGTATCTTTTTGAAGGATCTGGTCTATCGATTACGACTGGTTCAACCTTTCCTTTTTCATCCACGATGACTGTTGTATTATTGACTTTCTCGTTTTGAGGCTCAACTTTATATGCTTGTATTTTGCCTAAAAGTTGATTTTCTGAATATGGTTGAATAGAGATTGCTAACTCGGTCTTGGGAGGAAGGTTGGTCTTATTTCGTATTATTATGTTTGCACGCTTGATATAAACTTTGGCATCCAATTTATATTTTGTATTAGGGTTCTCAACTGATTCTTCAAAAAAGATGACTCTACAACCTCCTAATAACAAACAGAAAACACTCAACAAAATTATTGATAAATATTTCATATGCCACCACCTTGGAAAATTTCTAATTTTCAGTTATATATTAACACACAATCACTCTGTTGTTTCCTTTTAATTACATTTATCTGGAGGCATCTTCAATTATAGGGGGCGTTTGCTGAAAAAGCAGCAGCTTGTTGTGTTATTATCGGGCAGTATCGATTACATTATTACATTGAAAGTAGGAAAGGGTGTTTGACGTGATTACTTTTGAAACTAACGAAATTAATAAATGGAAGATTGAATTAGAAATTATGAATTCAAACCCTTCTTATAATCAGATGTCTAAAAGTAAAAGCACTATAAACTACGATGATATCCTTTCTGAGTATGATGAATCCAAGAAATTAAATACTACTCGACTGCTAATCAAGCAGGGTAATAATTACATAGGATTAGTGGACTACTGCATAAATAATCCCTCTGATAATACTCCTTGGATTAGTTTATTTGTTATTCATAATAAATTCCAAGGGTCAGGTATTGAAGTTTTTCTTGAGTAAGCTTCTTGATTTTGAAATAATTGGTATTAAGTTATAGTCTCCATGTGAATAGACTACTCACTGGGATAGTTTATTAATGGACGAAACTAAATTATGGGGGAAGTATAAATGAAAACAAACCTTTTAAAGATACTTGAAATAATCAAACTGGGAGAAAAATTAAAATCTGAGATGAGGCACAGTTGGCTTTCTAACGGTAGACAAGAAAGTGTAGCGGAGCATACCTGGAGGGTCACCTTAATGGCTATATTAATAGAACCCTATTTAAAACAGAAGGTAGATACCTCCAAATTACTAAAAATGATTACTATCCACGATTTGGTTGAGGCAGAAGCCGGGGACATTCCTGCATTTAATACGATGTATAATCATGCAGCTAAGGAACAAAAGGCATCAAATGAGATTAAATCAATAGAAAGGATAAGGGATACTTTAGGAAATTCTTTAGGGGACGATTTATATGATCTATGGTTCGAGTTTGAAAATAAAGAGACATACGAAGCAAAAGTGGCAAATGCTTTAGATAAATTAGAAGCGCAAATTCAACATAATGAAGCTGATTTATCAACATGGTTAGAAATTGAGCATAGTATGAGCTTTATGATGGGAAAGCATGTAGAGTTTGACCAAACTCTACAACTATTAAAGGATTTAATTGAAAGTGAAGCTGAAATGAAATTAAAAAAAGCTGGAATAGATACGGAAATCATTAAAGATACTGTCCTGACTAAATAGTATTTTTTAGGACTTCTAACTAATTACACCTTGAGGTAATTATGTTTTCTATATTCAACAAACGGGCAGGTTAACGGAAATGCCAATGAGGATGAACTTGACTTTTTAAAGTGAGAGGATGAAAAAAATGGTTGAAAAGAAAAATGAGACGCTGGAATGGATTAAAGCTCTAGTTATAGCTTTAGTTATTGTGTTTACTGTTCGAGCATTCTTATTTACACCTATTGTAGTTGATGGTGCTTCGATGAATACTACACTTCAAGACCACGAAAGAATGATTGTATCAAAATTAGGAGAACCAGAAAGATTTGATATTGTTGTCTTTCACGCAAATGAGAAACAAGACTATATTAAGCGTGTGATTGGTTTACCTGGGGATAAAATTGAGTATAAAAATGACATTTTATATGTAAATGGAAAAGCGTATAAAGAACCATACTTAGATAAACAAAAGAAAAATATTAATGGTGCCCTAACGAAATCCTTTAAATTGGAGGATACTGTTGTCGGACAAGCGACTGTACCAAAAGGTCATTTATTCGTTATGGGGGATAACAGAAGAAACAGTACAGATAGCAGACAAATAGGAGCAATTCCCATAGATGAGGTTGTGGGGACAACAAATATTGTTTTTTATCCAATTAAAGATATTAGGATAATTGAAAATTAGCGTTATTCAGTTATAGGGGAGTGATCCCGAGGATGAGCTTCCTTTTTGTTTGAAGTTTTTCTTGAGTAAACTGCTATATTTTGAAATAATTGGTATTAAGTTAAATGGCAGGATTCTGAGATAAGCCACATTGGGACCAATTAGAATAACGTTAGAATCTGGTCGCTCGTCCTTGGGGAGATAGTTATTTCATTAACGGGGCGATTGCTGAAGATTGGGCAACAGATATATTAAATGAAATGTTTTCTTCTAAATTGAAATTTTTGCTTCTGTCATTCATAAAAGTAAATAGCTAGGAGGGTGTTTATGAAAAAATTATTCGTGTTTGTCGTGTTTTTGTTTTTAGCGGCTTGTGGGAACAGCGGAGATTCCAGTAGTCTTGAAAGCTTTGATAATTCAAATTTAAAAGAAGAACTTAATAGGGAAGCGTTTCAACCTATGTTGCCAACTAAAACTCCATTTGAAGTGATAGATGCACAGGTCAGTCATCCACCAAACCAAGATAATGTTTTGATGATAGACTTTATGAGTTCAGGTAAAAGCAACCACATGGGATTGATGGTGGTAATGGGTAAAAATATTGAAAGCTCACTAATGGGATTCGAAGAGGTAAAGATAGGGGATATAAAGGGAAAATATGCTGTAAAAGATACTGAAGCAAAGATATTGAAATGGACTGAAAATGGTATTTCTTATGACCTTACTTATTTCGGGAAACAGTCAGAAAAAGAAATAACGAAAGAAGAGTTGATTAAGACGGCAGAATCATTTGAATAATGAGAGTGAAAAATGGGAATCTATAATGGGTTCCTTTGTTATGTTAAAGGGTCAATAACACTGAAGTTCAGCTAATTGAACACAATACAACTTTTTAGGAGGGATTATTAGAGTACGTCAGTCCTAAGTTTTATTGTGGGGTTTATTTTGCCGTTGTCCATAGTAGCAGAGTTATTGTAGCCACTTCTATAAAGAAGAATAAAGAAGCTGAAATCGTTTTTTCTTTGTTCAGTTAAAGGGCAGGTTAATAAAAGATGAGGGTAGAAAGAAATTGATATTCTTTATCCTTAAAAAATACATCCATATGATCAATAAAAGAAGAGAAAATGTATAGTGATTGCACAAATACATATTCTAAATTGTAATGTTCAATATTGGAGGTTACCCAATGAGGCAATTTAGAGTTTTCATTTGTCTTCTTCTACTAATGTCATTTGGATGCACGGTATTTGCATCAGAAAGAGGGACCATAATTGTTTATAAAGGTGAAAGCGAGAATTGGTCAATAATTTCAAACGTTAATATTGTTGGAAATAATGTTGAATATAAATATACAGTAAAATACAAAGGGGAAAACATTGATTCCATCGGAAGAGTAACATATCGACTTGATTCAATTGTAGGTTCCTTAGGAGGTGCTTCAAAATTAGATGCTACTTCTAACAATTCGAGAGCTGGCAAAATAATTGGTCGTGGCGGTGGAGGCAATATTGATTTAGTAAGTAAAGCCACTACTATTATTGCCAGAGTAGAATGGAACAACAAACTAGAGAGTTTTGAGCTGAAAAAGCAATAAATATTGGTTCTGATGCCTTATTTTCTATCATTAATCTGGGGGCAATAACTAAAGATCGGCTAATGATCCGGTTATTACCCTTCTTTTGTTATTAGGGGGATTAACAGAAAAAAGTAACCCGAGGACAAAATGTAAAAGTCGCCAATTTGATTTGACGACTAAAAGGGATTATCTATAAGGATTTTCATAACTGTGATATGAATTTCCTCCTTCAAGTGGTCTTTGAGTTTCTGCATCTATGATTGTATGCTTCCAATACTCTTTATTTTTGGTTTGTACAAAAGAAGCGAGGAAATAAACTTGACGATCAGGATGTATAGAAGTTGCGAGCTCTTGTTTGGGTTGACCGCTATAATTTCCTGTTTTCTTTTCAAATGTCAATAATGCATCAGGTACTTCTTGATAAGACATTTTCTTTCTAACACTATATGCAGCATCCTTATACTCAATATAATCTTTTTTGTTCATTTGTTGATAGAACGCATTTTCATTAGCAAACGATTTTTCATTGTTTGCAGGATATTCAAACTGTCTAGCCGAAGTTGGAATTGATAAAGCATACAAACTTAAGGAAACCGCTAATAAAATTATAAACCTTTTCACTTTCTTCACCTCCAGTCTAATTATATTTTGTCAATTAATTAGCTGATAATACATCTGATCTCACCAATTGTTACTTCTAGGTATCGCTTCCCTTCTTGATATTTCAGCAGAAAATTATTTTGGACTAACGAGCAGGTTAACGGAAAAAGTGAATAAAATAGGACATTTCATAAATAGTACCTTGTCTGAATAAGAATAGAATATAAAAGGTATGTAAAATATTTCAAAATCGAAGAATATTAAAACTTTTAGTTATATTACAAAATAGGAAGCTTATCTTGAGTATAGAATTTCCGTTGTGTAAGAGTATAAATAATTTTTAATTGTACTCATATATTTTGTTGAAAGAATAGACTGCATATCATATGGGGGTTATGATTTGAAGAATAGGTCTTTCCTTGTAATACTTTCTATTTTAGTATGTGTGATAGCATTTTGTTTGATTTTCCTAAGAGACTCAACCATACCGAGCAATAATAAAGAACAACCGTTTGTTTCTAAAGGGGTATTACCTGGAAGTAAGAGCTCCTATAATCTTTCGTTAAAGATGGATAAAGATGAAAAGGTTAGTGTGGAAGCAAAAATTGATATTACCAATATTTCTAAAGAAAAATGGGATCGGCTTGTTTTATATTTCATTCCGAATGTATTCACAGAAGAAAATTCACCCTCATTAGATCATCCAGCATCTGTAAATATTAAAGATATCAAATTAAATGGAATAACTTCAAATTACTCCTTAGAAAAAGACACCCTAACCCTCCCCTTAAAAACACAACTGTCTCCGAATCACAATGTCAATGTTCAAATAGACTATGATTTTACAATGCCATCAGAGGGATTAAGATTTACAAAAGTCGGAGAAAGCCTTCACCTGGCCCAATGGTATCCTATGGTACCAACATATCGCAACGGGTGGAATAAACAAGAGTATCAATCAAGAGGTGAAACCTATCATACTCCCTTTAGTGATTTTCAATTAGATGTAGAAGTCCCACCTTCTTATACCATAGTTTCATCAAGTGAAGAAGATGACTTACTGAATAACCAAGGGACAAAAATCAAAGTGAAAAATGAAAAAGAGATTTTCCTTGCTTTACTAAAAGATACCTTGATTTTTGATAAGACAACGACTATAAATAACGTGAATGTGCGTGTATTCAGTGATAAAGAAAGAGCTGATCAAGCTAATGAAGTGCTAGAAACTGCGGTAAAAGTTCTGGACTATTTTCAAAAAGAATTCGGATCTTATACTGCAAAGGAGTTTGATGTAATCCTTGGTGGGCTTGGGATGGAGTACCCAGATGTAGTAACTGTGGGCTCTATTTATAGCTCTAAACCAGTAGACTCAGACTCATTAAGACGTATGGTTGTTCACGAGGTAGCACATCAGTGGTTCTATGGGATGGTTAGTAATGACCCGTATAACGATGCTTGGCTAGATGAGGGTCTAGCAGAAATTGCCACGCTTTTGTATTACGTTGATGAAGAGGAAGACGTTACTTTTGATTTTGGAGATCAATTTAGAGAAGAACTTAGTCTCCCCGTTAATCTTCCTTTAAACCGATACCCTAACAATACTCAAAGTTCTTATATTTATGGAAAAGCATCTTTGGGACTAGGGATGCTTTTTGAGAAGTATGGGGGAGAAGGAACAGCTAAGAAATTCCTTAAAACATACGTTGAAGAGTACAATTTCAAAGAAATTAACACCAGCGAGTTTGTAAGGTTTACTAAGCATTATTTTAACTTAGAGAATAATAAAGATTTTGAAGGATGGCTGGATTTGAATGAAGAATAAACTTTGTTTGTTCCTTTTTAGGAGTGTCACTGAACAAGTGGCCCCTTCAAGTAAAGGAGCAGTTTAGCAGTAGAAGGATAAAGGTAAGTCGCTATAAATATTGGAGGAAGATAACAATGAAACAGGAGATTTTTAAAAGCTATAACATTAACAGTGCGATTATGTTTTATGCTTTTGGATGCTTAATTTTTCTTAGTTTTGGTGTAGAAACTAATATTAAAAATCTGTTTATGCTTTTATGTTTTACTATTCTTTTTTGGTTAGTAACCTCCCTACAAGCATACAAAGATAAAAACAAAGACATATAATAGTGCTAATTTAAATAAAGGGAGCGTTTGCTGAATATGCAGTTGCCCTTTATTCAAGTAAAGGGCAGGAATGTTGAACAACGTTGATTAATGGAGGGATTAGATGAGGGAAGGGAAACAAAGATTATATCTCAATATGATTTTTGGCTCAGTTGGATTGTTATTGGTTGCTTTAGCAGTAATGAGATATATTGCAGAAGGACTCAATAGTGGCAATAACGGTGGAGATCTAATAGTATTATTTGGTTTTATATTTACAATGAACTATGTTAATTTTCTTGAAGAAAAAGCTGGAGTAAGCAAAAAGATTACGTGGATTAGAGCCATCATCTCCATAATTTTGTTATTTGTAATATCATATTATTTATTTTTCTAGTTATTATACATACGGGGGCAATAACGGAAGATCCGCTAACTTGATCCGCCTATTACTATTATTCAATTATTGGGCAGTATTGTGGAAGAAGGGTCTTATTACTTTATTAACCTTGGAGGGTAATTTATGTATCCACGAGCAAATACATTAGGAATAATTGTTAAGGGTAACTATCTTCTTTTAGAAGAGCAGAAAGGAAAGCACTCAAAAGGAGTAGGATTTTATTACCGCCCTATAGGCGGTACGATCGAACTCGGCGAGAGGTCAAATCAGACTTTAGTGAGAGAGTTTAGTGAGGAGTTAGGCGTTGAAATTATTGTCAGAAGATATATTTCCTGTATAGAAAATATTTTTAAAATAGACAAAAGCGTAGGGCACGAAATAACACAGATATATTTTGTGGATTTTAAAGATAGGAAATTATATCAGAAGGAACATTTTACAGTAACTGAAGGTAATAAGATTACTCGTGCAAAGTGGGTTTCCAAAGAAGAGATTTTTTCGGGCGAAAAGTTGCTTTATCCCCAAGAATTAATAGAATTACTAAAACAGCAAATTTAAATTAATTATCGGGCGCTTATCCGGAATAGGATGAGCTTTTTTGTTTAAAGTTTTTCTTGAGTAAGCTGCTCTATTTTGAAATAATTGGTATTAAGTTAAAAGGCAGGATTATTAAATAATAACTCAACAGAGGTCAGTTTGATTTATGTAATCAGTATCCTTAAGATACTCAGGTGGAGGGGGATTATGGAAGCAAAAGAGAGCAGAAAATTTGATAATATATACCGTTTTATCTTGATCACTCATTTCACCCTACTAACAATAAATACTTTTTTCCTTGAAGAGGCATGGTTTGATTACTTGTTTTATTTTTCAAGTCTATTATCGATTATTATCCTAACTATTTTAAGTATAAGGGAAAATAAAAAGGTTTCTGCTATCATACTATGCTTGCTGTTTATTGGATATTTATTTGCATTTAATAGTATTTGATTTAGAGTACACTAAATAGAAATAAGTTGTTCTGCTTAGGCGGAAATAGTTAAAAATTGATAGGGAAAAGCTTTTTCATCTTTCCGTTAAAAGGCAGGTTAGTTGAATAAATCGAAACATAAACAATTTGGTTTCGTCTAAATAGTAAAAGGTTATTCAAAGAAAAGGGCCAGAGGTGGAATTTGATGAATGTCTTGAGAGTAGGAATAAATATACTAATTCCTTTTCTAATACTATTCTTGGTTTTTGCTACTTGGATGGGTTATATCGCTGAAGATATTAAGGATTTTTATAATTTTAAATGGGTTGCAATTATACTACTGGTAGCAGGATACATTCTTCAATTTTACAAGAATACAATTGGGCTAGTTCTCGTAGGGTTAAGTATTCTTAGCTGGTTTTTGATATAAACACAATGTTCAAGTAAAGGGGTAGGACATAAAAGGTTCGTGAAAGGATTTATATTATGAAAAGTAAAAAAAAACAGAAAACGTAATATAATTCAGTGGATTGCTTATGCAATTGTAATGCTTACTCTTCTTATTAAAATAGTGTTATTTATTTCAGGAGTATCCCAGAGTTTAGCGTACAGTACACTTGATTTAATATCTTGGACAGGGCTTGGCTTAGGATTTATCTTATTACTGATTTCCTACTTGTATCCAAAGAACGCCTAGAAAACACCACGCATAGTTCAATTGAAAATGGCTTCCCACATTGTACACAATAAGCTTTTTTTGTGTATGAAAATAGATTGAGAGTTATTCATTATATAATTGGTATTAAGTTAAAGGGCAGGTTAATGGATTAATTCTCAAGAAAATCATTAGGTTGTCTCTAAAAATATTCTAAATAGTCTAAGGAGGGGAGTTGGATTGAAAAACAAGTTAACAAAATCCCGAACAGATAAGTCAATAAGCGGTGTTTGTGGAGGAATAGCAGAATATTTCGGTATTTCTTCTTTGGGAGTAAGGTTAATATTTCTTTTATTACCTGCTAATATACTTATCTATATAATTCTTGTTAATACAATGCATGACAGTCCCCGATCATTATAATTCCTTAAATATCTTACTCAAGGTTAAGGGGCAGGTTAGCGAAACGTATATGAGTTGTTTAACGTTAGAGGTTTTGAATTGCTTGGGGGTGAACTTATTGAAAATTAAGTCACGGAAAGATTGGTGGTTATCCATCATCGTTTGGACATCGATGGTATTCGCTATTGGAAGTGGTCTTTATGCACTTATTGATAAAACACCTAATACCTTGGATTTAATCATTACTTTTACTCTTTGTGTTATTCTGCCATTATTTATATTGTGGATGTGGGTAACGACCTATTATGTTGTAGACGAGAGCAACTTAACCATTAGGTTTGGTCCTTTTAAAAAGATTATTCCGTTAGACACGGTAAAGTCTGTACGAAAAACGACAAACCCGATATCAAGTCCTGCGTTGTCGCTAAAAAGGCTTGAGATTGTGTACGGTTACTATGACACCGTGCTCATTTCTCCCATTCATAGAGATGAGTTCATTGAAATCCTTTCCAAGCGGTGTAAGAATATCGAAATTATAGCTTAGTTTTTTAAAAAATATAGAGTGATATAGAGGTAGAATCATATGCCCAAAATTGACAATATGCTAGCCATTCTCTGGATGCTTCGTTCAGGTGAAAAAGTGACGGCACAGCAAATCTCAGAAAAATTAGAGATGAATATAAGAACGGTGTATCGTTATATTGATACCATTTCAACAAGTGGCGTACCGATCGTTTCAGAACCAGGACATAACGGTGGCTACTCTTTATTGAATCATTTTATTGAGGCCCCACTTTTTTTTGATATTGAGGAGCAAACGTCCCTCTTTCACGCAGCTGTTTTTGCAGAAGAAGCCGGATATTATGGAGGGGAAGCACTCGATAGGGCCATTTCGAAACTAAGTCACCACTCCAATCAAGAGCAGGAAACAAAGGTAAACCAACATGTTACGAATCTTGAAGTCATAAGTGGAATACGTTCAGCTTCTATTGAACCATTTTTGAAAGAATTGGAGCAGGCCGTAGCTGACAGGTATTCAGTCAACATTCTTTATCATAAAAGTGGAGAAGAGCCATTAAGTGAAAGATTAGTCGATCCGTACAGAATGATCTATTGGAATAACAAGTGGTATGTGATTGGATTTTGTCATCTTAGGAATGATATCCGTAGTTTTAGAGTCGATCGAATGGAACGTCTAATGGTAACTGAAACCCAGTTTAACGGGCCGGAGAATTTTTCAGCACGTGACTTTTTTGTGAACAGCCTTCTTCCAACAATAGAAGATAAGGAAGGAATTATTTCTTTGGTTCTTAACGGGGAAAAAAGTGCATTGGATGATATTTGCCAACATTGGTTCTTGGGACATTATTTACAAGAACGTTCCCCCAATCAAGCCGTGTTTCTTCTTGAAAAAGAAATCATACATACCTATGTACCTTATTTACTTCTACCGTACAATACATCGATTAAAGTGATGGAGCCCATCAGTCTTAAGAGAAGAATGATTGAGGTTCTGTCGGAATTAATAGAATTTCATCGAGTTTAATGACTTCCCTGACGCTACCTGTCAGGGAAGTTTTATTATAATGGCTCTATCAATAGTGATTGGAGTGTAATTGGATGCAAACAAAAAAAGCTTTTCTATATGTATTTGATACAATGTCGGACTGGGAATACGGATATTTGATGGCTGAACTAAACTCAGGAAGATATTTCAAAAAAGATGCAGCACCTATAAACGTCATGACAGTAGGTGCTACTAAAGAAATGATTACGACGATGGGAGGACTGAGCATAAAAACAGATATGTCCTTTGATGAATGTATTCTTTAGAGGGAAGATCTTTTAATTTTACCCGGAGGGACTACTTGGAGTGAAGACATTCATCAAATGATCTTGGAAAGAGTTGGCCAAGCTTTAAAGAGGGGTACTCTCGTGGCTGCCATTTGTGGTGCAATTGAGGCACTTGCGGATAGGGGATACTTAGATACTAGAAAGCATACAAGTAATAACTTGGAATATACGAAATTGGTATGTCCTAACTATAAAGGAGAAGAGTTCTATGAGTCGGTATCTGCGGTAGCTGATGGGAATTTAGTTACGGCATCAGGAATAGCCCCTCTGGAATTTGCCATGGAGGTACTGAAGAAAATGGATGTGTTTGCGCCTGATACATTGCACTCCTGGTATTAACTGAATCAGACTCATCAACCCCAATTCTTCTTTCAGTTAATGAATTCAATAAGTAAATGAAGGTGCTGAAAAGGTCCATTTCTCTATTGTGATTTGTAGAGAAGTTGGGCTTTTTATTTTGGACTTTCCTGACTATACTCCTATTGGGAAGTTTCATTTGCGTAAGATTGGGAATTTAATGAATGAGGTAACCCACCCCCGCTAATTGGAAGCAACGTCCTATTTGTCACTGATCAATAGACGGGAATATTCCGCCTATTAACTCAAGAAATGCAATACGGGGTGAACTTTCTGTGAGTAAGCGGAAAACCTCCGCTTATTTCTTTATAACCTGTTAAGAATACGTATATTAATAACACAAGGCATTCTTTTAGAAACTGCTTCAAGGGATTTTTCTAGTCAAAGTTCGCGAAGAAAAGAGGAAACGAGAATGAAATTATTTGCTCATCGCGGAGTGAGTGGAGAAGCTCCGGAGAATACACTGGCTGCGTTTAAAGCAGCAGCTGATTCAGGTGCCTACGGGATTGAACTGGACGTACAGCTGTCAAAAGACGGCAAGATCGTGGTCAATCATGATGAAACCATCGATCGCACTACAAATGGAACCGGCTATGTGAAGGATTTGACATGGGAACAGCTCAGAACCTATGACGCCGGAAATTGGTTTCACCCCTCTTTCAAAGGAGAGTCCATTCCTTCACTAGAGGAGGTCCTGGATGTGGTGACCACGCATCGTGACTCGATAATCATTAATATCGAGCTGAAGAACGATCAAATCGACTACCCACAGTTGGAAGAAAAGGTCCTGGAGATGCTCAAAGAAAAAGGGATGAAAGAACAGACGATTATTTCTTCTTTTAATCCCGAGAGTCTGAAGAAGGTCAGAGAGCTTGATCCTGATATTGAGACAGGTGAAGGGATTCCAGCAAATATTCTGGATCGAATCAAGCCCTTACAAGTCAACGCCATCCACTGTGAGGCGGTGTTCGCTCAATCGCCAACGGGTATAATCGTCATGGAGATGGGAATTCCGTTGCGTGTTTTTACCATCAATACAATGGAAGAGTTACAATTAGTGAAAAAAGCGGGTGTTGAGGTTGTTATGACTGATTATCCGGGGTTGTTATTGGATCAGACCTAAAGGGACCGTTTGAGGTGCTCGGAAAACAAATAGTGACACTCAAACTAGAAGCCATAAAAAGTAAAGAGATTCGTCGATTGACGAGTCTCTTTGTTTTGGAATATAAATTATTTGCGACATATAAGCGAGTATGCACGAGAAAAACTCATATTTCTGAAGGAGTAGTTCTGGAAGCAGCCAATGCAGTTAAAGCCTTCTCAATATAACTATATACTTCTTCTGCAATCCTCAGAAATTCTTCAACATCTACATTACTATCCAAGTAACACGCATACAGATAGTCAACTAAAGCTGAATCAATCGTGCAATAATCTGATATGGCACTCTTCATCTTAGTAATGTCATCTTGCCAAACCCCTGTATCTTCTAAAACCAAAGAGTATAATGCACGAATTAATTTCTTTGAGTAACCTTTGGTATATCTAGATTTCAGTGTGTCATCATTGGCATTAGATAGAAAACCGCGAACGCGATCCACTGCCTCTTGAGTGTCTGAATTCAAGTCTAATATGAACTCAGGTGAAATAAGAATAGGAGGTACTTCTTCGCCAATATCAGTACCATGTATACAAACACAGATTATCTTGATCCAAAATCCCCATTCATTGGGCTTACTTCTTACATCATCCAGTGAACAAATAACCGTATCAACCTTAGTTACGAATCGATATTTTTGTAAAATCTGGTCCTTCAGACATGATACTCTATCATAATCTATATCTTCTGGTCTTTCGCATACTATTGTAAAATCTGCATCAGACTCAAATGGCTTAGCAGTGCCTTTAGGAATTGAGCCACACATATAAATACTGTGAATCTTCCCATTGAACTCTGAAAGCAAGCTAGCTGTATACTTCTCTACAAAAGTCTTGTACTCACTCTGAATATTGATTTTCTTTATAACCTTCTCCAAAACCATATCTGGTCTCTTTTTATCTTCTAAAATCATATTATCTCCCCCTCTTTATAAGTATATTATTTTATAAATTTTTCTCTTATTGCTTTTTCACTATCCTGCCCAGATAATGGAATAACTTAAATTCTAATCAATTTCTTTAAACTCGATGTACGGCAGATCATCTTCCTTTGCCTTTTCCCTTGAACGATACAACTCTAAAACTTCTTTTTCATACTCATTTTCTGCACCGAAATTTTCTTCATAATACTCACCTATATAAATTGCACGATACTTATTACCCTCATTGTCGATAACGTCTACCAATCCTGAAGAAAAGTGGTCATTCAACCCAGAAAAACTATCTGCAACAGACAACCTGGCAGCTTGTTCACCGACATCCTCAATAACCACTTTAGTGAAACGCATTTTTGTGTTGTCCATCTCTTCCCTGCTTAGTAGAGTGAACTCTGGAACAGCTTCATTCTGTGATACTTCTAGCTTCTCAAAAACTATTGAATCCCTAGAATCCTCAAAACATCCTACAAGAAGCAAGACTACCATTATTATACAAAAACAATGCTTGATAATAACGCCTCCTTTTGAATTCTACGAAACCCAATAGAATTAAGTTTTCCGTTAAGATAAACCTCTTATCAAGAATATGGTTGACCTTTTAGAAATAATAAAAGAACCTTTGGGTCCCCTTAACCTTTAGACTTCTTCTTTTCAATCATTGATAATATCAAATAAATGACAATTCCACATGCGATCATCAGAATAAAAGTATTTGTAATAAGGTTAAAATCAAGCTCATGAATGACTTGTTCTACTTCTCCGTTATCACTGACCGTAATGTATTTCCATCCATCATATTCGAGGGTAAAGAAAGAGATAATCAAGCCTGAAATAAATCCACCGACCATTGAAATCCAACTTTTTTTCATTGTTTCACCCCTTAAAATAAGTATAAAGGAACAAATGATAAATTATTAGTAAATTCTGTAATATAGGTTAATATCGGAGGTGGTTTCTTTTGAGACAGGCAACTTTCAAAAAACCTAAAAAGAGAACAAAAAAAACGAAACTATTGCAAACGTTTACAACAATATGTTATTTTATATGTAACCGGTTACACAATAACCAACCAAACGAACAGGAAGTGAAGCACGTGGCAACAATCAAGGATGTGGCGAGTGAAGCGGGGGTGTCGGTGGCGACCGTTTCCCGGGTGCTCAATGATAACGGCTATGTAGGGGTAGAGACGAGGAAAAAAGTGATGGAGGCAATCTCCAAGCTAAATTACAGCCCGAACGAGGTCGCACGCTCCCTATATAAACGGGAGTCGCGACTGATTGGACTGCTGCTTCCGGATATCACGAATCCATACTTCCCGCAATTGGCGAGAGGGGTCGAGGATGAAGTGAGTGAGGCTGGGTTCAGGCTCCTCCTCGGTAACAGTGACGAGAACATTCAGAAGGAGCTGGATTATATCCAGACTTTCGTTCAGAACAATGTCGTCGGCATGATCTCAGCGACCAATCATGTAGAGCATGATCAGCTGTATAGTGAATTGAATCTCCCACTCGTCCTCCTTGACCGGACCACGGACAACTATCCTGCTGTCTATGCGGACGGCCGTAAAGGGGGACGCCTGGCGGCAAAGACCTTAGTTGAAAAAGGGGCGAAGCGGATCACCGTTATGAAGGGGCCGGCACACGTCAAGCCGGCTCAGGACCGATTCCGTGGAGCCGTCGAGTACTTAAGTGGGGCCGACGTCGATTTCACGGTGATGTCCACGACCTCATTCTCCTTTGAAGACGCAAAGGGCTGGGCAGAGGAATTGTTCGCCACCTATCCTGATACGGACGGGGTCATCGCGAGCAATGATATCGTAGGGATTGCGATTCTTCATGAGGCGCTCCGGCTCGGGAAGAAAATTCCCGAAGACGTACAGATCATCGGCTACGATGACATCCCCCAGAGCAGCCTTTCCTATCCGGCGCTCTCCACGATCAGGCAGCCGGCTTACGAAATGGGCAGGCAGGCCGCGGTACTTCTGATTAAACTGATAAAAAAAGAAAAAGACATCGATACAACGGTTCAGCTTCCGGTTGAACTCATACAGCGAAACACAACACGAAAGGGATGAAGGAAGATGAAAAAAGCGAAGATTGCCGTGATCGGCAGTTCATCCATGGACCTGGTGGTGACATCAGCGAAACGCCCCGGTGCAGGGGAAACGGTACTGGGCGACAGTTTTGACACGGTACCCGGCGGGAAAGGAGCCAACCAGGCCGTTGCCGCAGCAAGGCTTGGGGCTGACGTGTACATGATCGGATGCGTAGGTGATGACCCATACGGCCAAGAGATTTTGCAAAACTTTAAGAGTAACGGTGTTCATACGGACTATGTGGAACCGGTTACAGGTGAGAAGTCAGGCACCGCTCATATCATCCTCGCTGAAGGAGACAACAGCATTGTCGTCGTAAAAGGGGCCAATGATCTTGTGACTCCTGAATACGTAGAGAAAACAGCCGATTTCCTCAAAACGTGCGAACTCATCATGATCCAGCAGGAAATCCCGGAGGAAACGGTCGAGTACGTGGCAGACCTGTGCAAAAAGATTGAAGTCCCACTGCTATTGAACCCGGCTCCGGCACGAAATATTTCAAAGAAAGTCATCGATGGTGTCAGCTACCTGACACCGAATGAGCATGAAGCTGATGTACTTTTTAACGGAATGGAGCCGTCAGAAGCACTGAAACAATATCCTGACAAGGTCATCATCACCGAAGGAGCAGCGGGAGTCCGCTACCATAATGGTACAAAGGAAATCCTTGTCCCCTCCTTTAAAGTCGAAGTCGTAGATACGACAGGAGCTGGGGATACCTTCAACGCCGCATTCGGAACGGCTGTTGCTGAAGGACAATCACTGGAAGAAAGCCTTCGTTTTGCAAACCGCGCCGCATCCCTTTCCGTGACTGGATTCGGGGCACAGGGCGGAATGCCAACAAGAGACGAAGTGGAAAGGAAGCTGGCAGAATGAAACGACATGGCATCTTGAACAGTCATATAGCGAAAATACTGGCCGATCTCGGCCACACAGATACGATTGTCGTGGCCGATGCCGGTCTCCCGATTCCGTCAGACGCCGTGAAAATCGACCTGGCATTGAAACCGGGAGAGCCATCCTTCCTTGACGTGGTCGAACTGTTAAAGGAAGAAATGGTTGTCGAAATAGTCACACTTGCAGAAGAAGTAGAAACAAATAAAGGGGTTCACGAACAAATGACCTCATGGTTCAATGGGGTCAAGTATGTATCCCATGAAGACTTCAAGAAAGAAACCCATAAAGCGAAGGCTGTCATCCGCACGGGGGAAGTCACACCGTATGCGAATTGTATCCTTCACGCAGGAGTCATTTTTTAAAATAAAGGGGGTAGTACCATGCAGATCAGCATGAAGAATATCCATAAATCATTTGGAACGAATCAGGTTCTAGAAGGCGTCGACATCGAGATCGGGGAGGGTGAGGTCCATGCCCTGATGGGGGAAAACGGGGCCGGTAAGTCGACCCTGATGAACATCCTGACGGGTCTCCACAAGAAGGATCAGGGAACGATCACCATCGACGGGAAGGACATGACGTTCGATAATCCGAAGCAGGCCGAGGAATTCGGCGTTGCCTTCATCCATCAGGAACTGAACGTCTGGCCGGAGATGACCGTCCTTGAGAATCTTTTCATCAATAAGGAACCGGTTACACAATTCGATCTCATCAATACGAGAAAAATGAAAGCGGTTGCGAATGAACAGTTTAAAAAGCTGAACATTTCCATCCCCCTCACAAAAGAAGCAGGACAGTGCTCCGTCGGTCAGCAGCAGATGATTGAAATTGCCAAAGCACTGATGACGGATGCAAAAGTCATCATCATGGACGAGCCGACGGCGGCCTTGACGGACCGGGAAATCGAGACGCTCTTCACGGTCATTCGTTCACTAAAGAAATCCGGCGTGTCGATTGTATACATCTCCCACCGGATGGAAGAGATCTTCACGATTTGTGACACGATCACGGTCATGAGGGACGGACGCACGGTGGATACGACGCCGATCCCAGAAACCAACTTCGATGAGGTCGTGAAGAAAATGGTCGGACGTGAATTGACCGACCGCTTCCCGGCACGACAAACCAAAACAGGCGAAACGATGCTTGAAGTAAGGAACCTGACGAAAAAGGGGCTTTTTGAAAAAGTGAGCTTCAAAGTACGTTCTGGAGAAATCGTTGGTGTGTCAGGATTGATGGGGGCAGGCCGGACGGAAATCATGCGCACCCTCTTCGGACTCGACGGACGATATGAAGGCGAGATCCTCGTGAACGGGAAACCGGTCACCATTAAAACACCCGATCAGGCGGTGAAACTCGGTCTTGGATTCATCACCGAGGATCGGAAGGATGAGGGACTCGTCCTCGACTTTTCCCTGAAGGATAACATCGCCCTACCAAGCCTCTACAGCTTCACGAAGAAAGGCTTGATCAACGATAAAAGCGAACAGGACTTTGTGGAAATGCTCATCAAACGGCTGACGATCAAAACCGAATCAGCCCGGACCCACGCAAGGAACCTCTCCGGCGGGAACCAGCAGAAGGTGGTCATCGCCAAATGGATCGGGATCGGTCCGAAAGTGTTGATCCTCGACGAACCGACGAGGGGAGTCGATGTCGGGGCAAAACGGGAAATCTATCAATTGATGAACGAGCTCACCCACCGGGGTGTCGCGATCGTCATGGTATCATCCGAGCTGCCAGAAGTACTCGGCATGAGCGACCGCATCCTCGTCGTCCATGAAGGGACTATCGCAGGAGAGCTATCAAAGGAAGACGCTACACAGGAAAAAATCATGACATTGGCGACAGGAGGTCACGCACATGAATAACGCACTCAAAACGAATCACGTCGGCAATCTGATGCAAAAGCTCGGTCCACTTCTCGGACTGTTTGTGCTGATTGCGACGGTATCCATCATCAACCCTAGTTTTCTAGAACCTTTGAACTTATTGAATCTATTACGACAGGTCGCGATCAACGCCCTGATTGCCTACGGGATGACCTTCGTCATTTTGACCGGAGGAATTGATTTATCCGTCGGCTCTATCCTCGCCTTATCCAGTGCCCTGATGGCAGGGATGATGGTATCGGGAATCGACCCGATCCTTGCGATCCTGATTGGCTGTATCCTCGGAGCTGTAATGGGAATGGTCAACGGACTATTGATCACAAAAGGAAAAATGGCACCATTCATCGCAACACTTGCAACCATGACGTTGTTCCGTGGTTTGACGCTTGTGTACACTGATGGAAACCCAATTACTGGACTCGGCGACAGCTACGCATTCCAACTGTTCGGAAGAGGATACTTCCTTGGAATTCCAGTACCTGCCGTCACAATGATTCTGACGTTCGCCATCCTGTGGGTGATCCTGCACAAAACCCCGTTTGGCCGAAAAACGTATGCCATTGGCGGGAATGAAAAAGCAGCCCTTATCTCAGGGATCAAAGTACCACGCATCAAAGTGATGATCTACTCCCTGGCCGGCCTACTGGCAGCACTCGCAGGAGCGATCCTGACGTCACGCCTGAATTCAGCCCAGCCGACAGCGGGTACATCCTATGAACTCGATGCCATCGCCGCCGTCGTCCTAGGCGGGACAAGCCTGTCAGGCGGACGCGGACTGATCGTCGGAACACTGATCGGTGCACTCATCATCGGAACGTTAAACAACGGTCTGAACCTGCTCGGCGTCTCATCCTTCTTCCAAATGGTCGTAAAGGGTGTCGTCATCATCATCGCGGTTCTCATCGACCGAAAGAAAGCAGCGTAGGAGGGATACTATGAAAAAAGCATGGTTACTACTAATCAGTTTGTCACTCCTATTCCTAGGCGCCTGCTCCCTGCAGCCGCCGGAATGGGCCAAGCCAAATAAAAGCACCAACCCTGAAGACATCAAAATCGGACTATCCGTTTCAACCCTAAATAACCCATTCTTCGTCTCCATGAAAAACGGGGTAGAAGACGAAGCGAAGAAACAAGGCATGGAAGTCGTCGTCGTCGATGCCCAGAACGACGCCGCCAAGCAGATCAATGACGTAGAAGACCTTATCCAACAGGGCGTCAACGTCTTACTCATCAACCCGACGGACTCTGCGGCCATCTCAACGGCCGTCCAATCCGCCAACAGCCTGGGCATCCCCGTCGTCACCCTTGACCGCTCAGCAGAAAAAGGAGACGTCGCCACACTGGTCAGCTCGGATAACGAAAAAGGCGGAGAAATGGCCGGAGAATACCTCGTGGAACAGCTCGGTGAAGGAGCAAAGGTTGCAGAACTCGAAGGTGTCCCTGGAGCATCCGCCACCCGTGAGCGGGGAGCAGGGTTCCACAACATCGCGGATGAAAAGCTAGATGTCGTGGCCAAGCAGACGGCAAACTTCGATCGTACCGAAGGATTGAATACGATGGAAAACCTGATTCAGGGTAATCCAGATATCAAAGCAGTGTTCGCTCATAACGATGAAATGGCATTGGGAGCACTGCAAGCGATCAAGAGTTCGGGTCGTGAGGTGTTAGTCGTTGGATTTGATGGAAATGAAGATGCGATGACTAGCATTCGAAATGGTAACCTGTCTGCAACTGTCGCTCAGCAGCCTGAGAAGATTGGTTCGTTGGCCGTTCAGGCTGGGGCTGATGTGTTGTCAGGGAAGAAGGTAGACAAGAAGATTCCGGTGCCATTGAAGTTGGTGACGGAGGAGAATATAGAAGACTCTTCAGAATAAATTGTGGTGGTAAACCTCATTCGTGCATCTGTACGAATGAGGTTTTTTCTTTGTTGATAAAAGTAGTGGAGAAACGAATTCAGCTTTTCTTGTTTGCATTTGATCCAAATGAGTTGGGGTATGACCCTGATTAAGCCAAAAGAGATAATCATCTTTAAGATTACAAACCTGCTCTTCATTTTCTCCTCCAGAGGTATTTTCAACCGGTGATTTTGACGAGAAAAACCCCAAAAAATCAAGGTTGTACCAATCATCAAGATTTGAACAAAACTACATTTTACCCCGCATTAAAATAGGTTGTCAACAATAAATTTGTATTTTTATCAAAAAAATGCTATAATGATTACCTGGTAATTTTTTGATATTGAACGTTTAGTTAAATATCTTATTTAACCGAAGGGAAATTCAAACAGTTTTTGTGAGCTTTTCAGGCAATAGTACCCGAGTTATTATACAAGGAGGACTAATATATTGAATTTAATCAATAAGAAAGTTACACATGAGCGGTTTGGTATGGGAAGTATCGTTAATCATAATGATACGGTAGTTGAAATACATTTCGCCTCGGAAAATAAAAAATTTGTTTACCCGGATGTATTTGGACAGCATTTGAAACTACATGATAAAAGTGCTGCCAATTCACTTGAAAAAATTCTGCAAGAGCAGGAAATGGAACTCAAAGAGGAAGAAATGCAGAAGCAAGAGGAAAAGGCACGGCAAAGAAAAAACCAAGAGCTTCGAGTGGGTCATGAAAAACTTATGAAAAATCATAAACTTCATCCCGAATCGCAGATGGTTTACAGGTGCGATACAGAAGAACAGATTAGCTCCTTTTCAGATTGGACGGTTTCCTCTGGTGAAATAAAGAGTGGTAATAATAAGGGTAAGCCAAACAAGCCCAGTCGCTTACACCAAAACAGTGCGGTCCTGCTGACAGCGGTCGATCCCGGCATGCCTGAAAAAGACAGACGGATATTAGGTGTCTATATGGTAAAGGATAATTTCATCGGTAAACTTTGTGAAGATGGAAATATTCCTGCCCATTCCCATTACAGACTCAAACTTACAGACGAGGAATCAAAAGAGATGCCTTTCTGGAAGTACTATGTCAATGAAAAATCCCCTCAAAAAACGACATGGAATACAGGTAAGTACCGTTATTTTGATAATTCCTGGATGGCTCAGATTTTGCGCGACATCGTCTCATTGAAAAGTGACACGGAGGAACAAGAGCTTGCACAACAATTTCTGGACCACTTCTCTAAGATGAATCAAATAGTGGAGCAGGAGTTAAAAGAACCAAATGGAGCATTATTGCGTGCTTAGATAAGAACAGTGGGGGAACTGACACATATAAGGTGAGAGAAAGTTTTAGGTTCACCGGGAATAGTTTTAAAAAGGGACAAGGCGGCCGCCTTGTCCCTTTTAGTGGTTTTTGGACACCTTACTGGTTCCTTCGTCTCCCTTTGTACCTAAGCCCTCATTTTATGTGGGGTGAGTTTGAATGATATTGGGGTCAACCCTCGGTACGGTGAAGCGTTAATGAGCTGGGGGTCTGACCCCGTTTTTATGTACGGATGAGGTTTTTTCGTTTGTTGATAAAAGTAGTGGCAAAAAGACTTCAGCTTTTCTTGCTTGCGTTTGCTCAAAATGAGTCGGGGGTCTGACCCTGGTTTAGCAAAAAATATTCATCTTTAAGATAACAAACCTGCTATTAATTTTCTCCTCCTTTTCTAGTGTTTAGCCTTCCCCTACTTAAAAACAACAGATTTTAAAAAGAAAATTGATCTAAGGGGTTTCCTTTCCCAGCCAATCTCACTATATAAGGGTTGAAGACATATTGAAACAGGAGTGAATCAAATGTGTAAATGGAGAAATTTAAACCAATGGATGTTCGATTTAGATACATTTAATCACCTGTATATGTGGATTCTTTTGAATTCCGTGTATGAGGGCGGAGTTCAGTTATGGTGTGTGGTGCTTGGTGAAAGGAAGTACATTCAGTCGACCGGGAAGATTCGAGAGGATCTGTTTTTTAAAGTGAGAATGAGGCCTTCTTGTAAGAGGTTGGAGTCGGTGAAGTATGTGTATGGGGGTGTCTATACGTTTAAGCCGATGAATGATATCGCTTGTGGGGATTATGTCTATCAGATGGAGATGTTTGTAATAAAGGGCTGTGATAATTCTGGGATTGACCAGCTTGGTAATAAAGCTGACTCCGATTGTCTTCGTGCGGCGAAAAGCATGTGAATCGGGTGCGGATATAACCTGCAAACAGACTTAAGATCTTAGAGAAAGAATAGATATTAGAGAACACCACCAACATAGCGACGCTAAGGATGTAGATAGGGTACAGGCGTTGATTGGACATTTCGTTGTCAGGATGAAAGAGTGTTGACGGCATGATGTTCAAGGAGTCCATATGGAGGAGGCCTGGTTCGAGCAATCGGGAATCTTGGGGTCAGACCTTCGATACCGTGAACCATAAATGTATTTGGGCTACTTGATCACCATTTAATTTCTTGAAATTTACTAATTTACTAATCACATCTATTTTTATGGTAAAATATAACTAAAATGTCCTGAGGGTGTTATATCATGAAAAAACCATTTTATATGACTCAAATTGCTTTATCAAAAAAAGTAGGGTGGTCAGAAGCCAATGGTAGATGGTGGATAAAATATTTTTCAGAGTTTATTCCAGTAAAGAAAGATGGCAGAAAGAAGTTTTTTAATGACGAGTCATTTGATGTTTTATCTAAAATAAAATTCTTGAGCGAAAATGGTCTTACAAAGAATGAAATATTGGAGATATTTAAAGAGAGTGGCATTCCAAAAACAGAACAAGAAACCACTGATTTAATAACAAACAATATATCTGTTAAGTATCATGACAAGGAAATTGCTAACTCTCTTCCTGCTCAAAAGGAACTTTTAATTCCCTTATTAAATGTTCTTAGGGATAAAAAACCTTATACCACGACTATGATAAACGACGGAGTTATTGATCAACTTGGATTATCAGAGGAGCAATTAAACATCACCTATTCCGATGGTAAAGAGTTTATTTTTTCCAATAGAATGAGGTCAGCAAGATACTCACTCAAGAAAGAAGATTATATCGAAGAGGTAAGTAAATATACATATCAAATCACAGAAGAAGGCTTAGAACTTCTCCATGATAATTCTAAAGAAAAAGAAGATGAAATTGAGGAGCTTGAAAAAGTTGTTGATCCTTTTGAAACCATTCAAGAGAAAGTTGAAGAAATTGAGTCCGATTTAATAAAAGATTTAATCGATCATCTTAAGCAAGCCCATTGGCGAAGGTTAGAAACGATTGTCGTAGAGTTATTAACTTCAATGGGATATGGTGATGGGGAAGTTACTAAAAGGACCAATGATGGTGGTTTAGACGGCATTATCAAAGAAGATAAATTAGGCCTGGATAATATATACGTTCAAGCAAAGCGATGGGAAAATACAGTAGGAAGTCCAGAAGTGATGGGATTCTCAGGTGCATTAGACGCTAAAGGTGCCAAAAAAGGAATTTTTATCACAACATCTAATTTTTCAAAGGCAGCAGAAGAATATGTTGAAAGATTGGTAGATGTTAAGAAAATTGTTCTGATTGATGGTAAGAAATTAGCTAAATTGATGATTGAAAATAATATTGGGGTTAGTAACAAGAAAAAGTTTGTTGTGAAAGAAGTGGATTTTTCTTATTTTGAAGGTGAATAGACTAATTTTATTATGATATTTGGGTCAGACTCTCAGTACAGTGCAGCATTAATGAACTGGAGGGCTGACCCCAATTTTCTAGAATTAAAGTGAATTTATCTTAATAGTGTCAAATGATTTTAGGGAAAGGTATGGCACCTATTAGTTTTTTGGTTGGTTTTAAATTTTGCTTATGTAATAAGGAGATAATTTAATGGTTGTAAAAAAAGACAAAAAAATAGATTCAACAATTATTGAGCACATGGCATGTTTAGAAATAAACAATTTAATACTTCAACCTCCGTTTCATTTAATTAGTAATGTTCAATGGAATGATAAGGGGCTTTCTTTTGATGGTGATATTGAGGTATACAGCAAAGGAAAGATAAAAAAATCAAATTTTATCAAAAGGGTTCCTTTGCAAATCAAAGGAACTACCACTTACAAAAAAATCAATAAGAAAGAAAAAATAAAACATAATATAGATAAGAAGGATATCGAAGTTTATTATAAAGAAGGTAACGGAGTTTTATATTTTGTTGTAACAATAAATCCAACAAATTATTCAAAGCAAGCATATTATAGGATATTGGCTCCATTAGATTTGAAAAGTCTATTATCCCAACTTGAATCAAGTGGTAATAATTCAATTACAGTTTCTTTTAAAAAGTTAGAAAAGGGCACCTTAGAATCTAAATGTAACATTTTTATCAATGTAGTTGAAAAACAGCCAAAACATTATATCGAAACATCAAAAGAAACTGAAATATTCAATTTCAAATTAAGTTTTGTAGACATTAAAGAAAACACGTTCAATTTGTTTGAAGAAACTGCCTATGTATATGGATCGACTATTGATAATTTAGAAATTCCATTGGAACTTGCTAAAATACAGGAAATTAGAAAAGTTTTTAAAGAGGTTGTTACTGTTAACAATAATGAAGAAATTAACGTTACTTATAAATTGATTGAAACAGGAGAAAAATTTAAAGTCGTTATAGAAGATACTCTGACTTTTGAGATTTATAAAGAAAAGAAAAAAGGTAAATTTCATTTTGGGAAATTAAAGACCCTCAGCTCATACCTAAAATCTATGATATTAATTAGTTATTATGCAGAGCACGGAAAACTTCCATTTCTTTCTATGCAAATTAATGGGAAAGTGGACAATGAGAAGGTTGTAAATGGGATTAAAGAAGATATCAAATGGTTTAAAGAGCTGATTGAAATCTGTAAAAGTATTGGGATATGTGAGAATTATCTATTTCACGATAAAGAGAATTTACCTTCTTTATTTAACGGTATAGTCGATATTTTCAAAAATGAAAGATATGAACTACTAGACCTTTTTAAAAACGGAAAAACGGAAAATACAATGCTCTGTAATATTAAACTTTCTGACTATGTAACAGTAAAGTTAATGTACCTAGATAACAAGTTTATCAATTTTTATGGTGCAGAAACATTGTCTAAAATCGGTGGTTTTATACAGAAATCAGAAAGAAAACATAGTAGTGAAAAGGGTATGCCAGATATTATTTTAGAAAATTGGGAGGAAGACTATCGAAAGGTAAGTATATACATTAGCCAAAATGTACAAGACATGGTAAAGGACGCTAACTTTAATTTTGATGTGATAAGATTATCCTTCACGGAAGAATACCATGATATTGGTACTAGTCAAACGATAGATGCATCGTTAAATTATATAAACTATTATGATATTTCCAATGAGGATGAATATTTAAACTTTGCTCTTGATCTGAATCAGCGATACGTAGTACATGTACCAAATGACGATATCCCAATGATTAATATTTATTTAATTAAACTTAAGCAGAATCATAAACTTACAGATAAAGAACAGGGTGATATTTTAGATATACAAGAAAGAGCAGAAAAAGAAGCTAACCACAGCTTACGTTTTGCATGTGAAGTGTTATTTCAAAACAAAGTAAAAGCTCAGCGGATATTTGGCTCTCTTGGAGAGGATGAAAAAAGAAGAATGAGTGGTTATCCAATATACCATTTCTATGAAAGTCTGAAGTAAAGGTCTAAATTCCCTCACGGATACATGGGTCATACCCTCGGTATGGTGAAGTGCTAATGAACTGGGGGTCAGACCCCTCTTTTACAATCAACATCTAGAATCAGTTAAATACACTATGCATGCTTTCACCCTAAAATAAAAAAATCCAAACGAATTCGATGTTCATTTGTGATTTTCGAATTCGTTCGAATATTTTTTTAGACTCGCTGTATTAGAAGGTTCTATGTAATAATCTAGTTGCTATTGAGTGCATAAAAGAAGTCTATATCCCAGTGTTCATGTTCTGAAAGTTCATTATTTAGAATATGCTGATTGACCCTTGCTTTAATATTGGACATATCTGTATATTCGTTGGCGCAGGATGAAATGGAATCGTCGGTAATGTATTGCAACATGTTAATAAATCTGACTGTACTATCAGTTTCTTCTTTAAAGTACTTCCATGCTTCATATGGTTTTGAATTTCCTTTTATTCCTTCCAGGAACTCTCCTTCAAAGTTAGGAATAGAAACAAATGTTTTAATCACGATCCCTTTTTTTCTGCCTTCTTCAGCTTCTATAATTATCTTCTCATTGGTGGTCCAGGCACCATTTCTAATTTTCTTACCTTCTCGAAAAGTTGTTGGATTATCTGAGTCATGTAAGATACAGTATGGTACTTGGAAATGATTTAATATCTTAGAAACTGTAGGGATATTTCCTTTCCCGAGACAGTTTAGAACATGGATTGAAGGATCCACACGGCCGCCGTGTAATAACGATCTTACAACAGAGTACTCAGTTTCTCCCTCCACTAACAAATTCTGTTTTGCAAAGAAGAATTCATTGATGTAAGGGTTGCAATAGTTCATCATTTTCAGATTCTCACGGTCGTCAGCTGTAAAACCAACCTCTTCTGTTGAAAATGTCTTAATTGTGTGGTTAGTGTGATCGTTCTTTTCAATTCGGATAATTGTAGTGTGATCCTTTGTTAAATCAATAAAAAGTGGCGAATGTGTTGTAGTCATTACTTGCCAGTTATCTAACTTAGCAATTGTATATAATGCTTCCCTTGCTTCTCTAATAGCAGAAGGGTGTAAGAAGGCTTCAGGTTCCTCTATGAGTAAGATTTTTGACTTTGTCGAGTCAATGGTGCTTTTTCCGATTTTGTGTCTTCCTGTCTCGGCTAACATTTTTAATGCAGACCATAAGAATGTTCTTTGTAGTCCAGTACCATGATGAGAAAGAGGGACCTTATGAAAGTTGTCGTCTTGTTCATCAGTTGTTCTACCTATTCGTATAAAACTCCCTGCATTTATCAATTTTTCCGGTTCTAGTTTTCCAGATTTAACATCAATTTCAACATGATTAAAATCAGGGAATATTTTATTTAATTCAGTAGCAATTGAATCTGTAGATTCTCTGATTTCGTCTTCAATTTCTTCCTTTACGCTGATAGCTAACTTCTCAATTTGATTTAGTAAACTTACCAAATTTGAAGTGTCTTTTTTTGTATTTGATTTTATTGCTTCTGTAAGAATTGAAAGAATCTTACTTTCTAATTCAGCTGGATTATCTAGGGGTGAAATTTTAAGAGGAGTAGGGATTTTACTTGAAAGTATAGTATCGAAGCCACCTGTTCCGTTTTTAACATACTCTTTTATTTCTGGATCGAATGAATACTTTTCTCTAACCTGATCAGGTCTCGGCCAACGATATTGAACCATAATACAATTTTGATAGCCTAATTCATTATCTTCAAATATCCATTTGTTTGCTACTTCACTTGGATCTACGTCTTCAAAAATACCAGTTATTACAGGAGTATTTGATATGTTTTCTTGATAATAATCTTTTATACTCAGTTTACTTGAACTTGATGAGTAAGCCTCATAAGCACTGAGGATAGTAGTTTTGCCGGCGTTATTGTTACCTATTAATACAATAATGTCATCTATTTTAATTTTGACAGGGTCTCCGATACCTCTAAAATTTTCTACAATGATCTCTGCAAGTCTCAATTCTTAACTCCCCTATTCAAATTAATATTTTTTGCAATACTAATATAACACGACTGATTACCAAATTAATACAATTTTTAATTAATCAGTAAATTTTTCAAGATAGAAAGGAAATAAATATCCGGAAATTGGTTCTGACCCTCGATTCGGTAAAGTACTAATGCGCGAGGAAACTAGATCAAAAAAACAGATAAAGTTAAAGAGTAATTTCGATCTTTAGATATCCTTGAACTCTATCAAAATTCCAATTATCGTTTAAGTAAAAAATGGGAATATGTGTATTGAAAGTGACTTGGAAAATGATGAGGGGAATGGCGCTATGAATACGAGTTTGCCTTTGTGGGCTTTTCTTATAATAGAGGTGCTTTTTTAAATATTTGTTTTATATAAAACATTTACCGCAGTTCCTCATCCGAAGACTAAATTATCAATTACAATTCCAGCTTTAGTGATCGCCTTTTCAACATTTGTAATTATATCGATCCTTATGTTTTTTATTATGAGGATATAGGGGTCAGATCCTCGTTGCGGTGAAGCACCGAGGGCCTGACCCCATTTTTTTTGATACATTTTTCTTTACAGGAAGCAAAAGAAAGCTTACTTATCGGTAAGAATGTTAACCAATTAGTAAATTATTAATTGAGATATCAATTGAAATGGATGATTTTTACAAAAGTGTGTCGAAGTTTGTTACAGATTAAAAATTAATTAATGTTCTCATAACATTGATTATATGTACTAGATAAACAAAGTCAAACACATCTCCCAGATTTAGTTGGAGAAGTGTTTTCTTTTTTATCGCTTCTTTTCACCATTTTGGGGGAAGGTATGTATCATTATTTGTACATTGGTTAATACCAAAATTCTCCCTAGAGGTGGTTATAAAATGTCCACATCAGTTATGTATCTATGTTTAGCTAATCAACATATTTATAAGATTCCTAAATGCGTGTTAGTGAGATGTTTTGGATCAAACCGTATTTTAAATCTACAAATACAAATAAAAAAAGAATCCTATGGAGTATTTTTTTCATTTTTCATTTATATCTTTTTCTATTATTTGACAAAATCCCTATGTTCATTAAACAATAGAATTGACAATGATTTTAATATTAATTTAGGAGGGGTCAAGATGAGTGTGAAACGCCTATTTGATAGTAGAGGACAGCATATTGCAAATTTTAGAAATGGCCAGCTTCATGCACCTACTGGTGAAAACATTGGTCATTATCGGGAAAGAGAAGAGATATTCATAGATATGAATGGTCGCTATTTAGGTGAAATTATTAAAGAAAATCGATTAATGTACAATAATAATTCTGGTCATAGACATACCAATTTCGGGGTTTACGGAAACTATGGAAATATAGGGAACTATGGAAATCCAGGGAATTATGGTTCTATCGGGTTCATATCAGGTTATAGTGACGTTGATTTATAACTACTTTTGTTTAAATTAAAGTTTATTTAGGACAGATTTTCTCTGTCCTTTTATAAGTTATAGATGTTATAACTTTTCAAGGTAATATTGGGGGATATATGCGATATTATATTGATTTAGGTTGGGTTTTCTTATCTTGTATTGTCATTATGATTCTTAGTAAAGTATGGACAATATTAGGTGATTATCCCGAAGTTTTTAAGTATGGAAGTATAATATATCAAGTTGTTGATGTATTCTATTTGCTCTTGCTAATCTTTTGTATAGGTATAGCCGCAGCAATTGTTTATTACTACATTCAACAGTTAGTTGATAAAAAAAGAATTTATATAGCTTATTATATCTTTGATATTCCAATATTACTTGACACATATAGAAGCAGAGCTCCTTTGATTGATACTACTACGATATATTTTGCCGAATGTTTTTAAAAAACATCACATTAGAGGGGGAGTATCTTGAAGTACATTTTTTTGACAATCTTACATAATATGAAATTCAATGTAACTTTAAATAAGGGATTCGAATTATCACCAGGGACAAGAATAAAAAATGGTTTAGAAGTTAAAGATGAAATTCTTAAGACAGAATTAATGTCTTGGACTGCAGGGGTACACTCTGTAGATGAATTTGAAAATACGGTTTACTATTACAAAAGGGGAGATTTTCCTCACCTGAAAAACCAGGATGAAATGGACAAAAAAAGGAACAGCGTACACTTTTTATTTTCTAAGAGAAGCACAGGGATTTGCTACAGACCTTTGGTTTATAAAGGATAATGGAATTTATATAAGAGACGGATTTCTAATTACATATGAAGACAACTTAGAAGACGGACGCACATTTAAAGCTTCTTTAACAGAACCTTCAAGAATGCTTCATGTCAATACGGTCAATTCATAATTACAAAGAAAGAAATTGAAGCAGCGAGAAAACTTTTTCATCCATTTCATATAGAAAATATGAGTCTGGATGATATGGGTATGAAGTACCCCGATTTTAGTCATTTTTATAAAAATAGTAATGCACAAAGAATGAAAAAAGCTCAATACTTCTTGGCAGGAGCCAGAATGAATGCAGCGATTCCAATGAAAATAGTGTCATATTGCACAGCTCTTGAGTGTTTATTTAGTACAGCTAAAACGGAAATAAATCATTGAATTGCTGAAAGGGTAGCTGTTTTACTGGGTACATCTTCAGAGGAGAAAAAAGACCTTTTTCGATTTTAAAGAAAGTGAAGAAATTCTTGCTCCTGTATCAGTACGCTTAGATGAGATACTTAGGCAACTACTTGTTGGAAATCATGAAATATTCACCAAGTCAGATAAGGAAATAGAGCAATTTTTTATGGATTTGATCTTTTAATATAGTGACCAAGAAATGCTTCATCAGTGAACAAAGCGAAGTCATTCATTAGAGAGCATGTATTAATTGAAGATGGTTTAATAATTAGCTCCTTATTCCGAACCGGGATAAAGAAGAGCATGCACCCTCATCGTGACGCAGGCGGGGTAACGGACTTTGAAGCAATTATTACATATCCCGATACGGAGACGCAGATTCCTTCAAGTTACCAATATACCTATACCTTAATGGGTAACGAGATCATTGATACATTTGACAATGTGAACCCTGATGAAGGAAACGAATCACTCGATTTAACGGACAGTGAGTCCTCCGAACAAACTAGTTCAAACACAAGCGGCGATGTTTCTAGTGTCGATACAAACGGTAATGGACAGGTGACAATTAAAGGAGCAAAAGCAGCCGGTTTCAGTATACCAATCACAAGTGATCATTGGCTCTATAAATATATGGACGATCGAGATGGTGATGGACTAGTAGGTGAGTAAACATTTGCTACGTAGTACAAATTATTGAATATTAATTGGAGGTTGAATTATGAGTAGTAGAGAGATTTTAGAAAAAAGATTACAACAAATTACAGATACGATGGACGCTGTGGAAGATTTTATTAATGGGTTAGATTTTGCTCTCCCGAAGAAATCCAAAGATTTGGTGATTAATGCTTTAAAATCAGATGAGATTACTAGTATTATGGAAGGAATCAAAGAAAGAAGACCTCCTAGATTAGTTATAATGGGGCGCACAGGTGTAGGAAAAAGCAGCCTCATTAATGCCATATTTGGTGAATATTTAGCGGAGACAAGTGCTATAGAAGTTGGTACTAAAAATTCTCAAATATTCCAATATAAAAAGAATGATGAAGTAATATTTGAAATTATTGATACTAGAGGCATTAAAGAAAATTTAAATGCATTATCAAGTACAGCTGAAGAAGATTTGAAAAATGTAGTTGAAGAATTTGATCCAGATGCCTTTTTATTATTAACCAATGGTGCTGATAGATCTACCTTAAGGGAAGATGCTGTGTATCTTAAAGAAGTTTATAGTAGTCTAGAAATAACTGTCCCTTTAGTTACAGTTATTACACGAGTAGATGATATAGAGCCAGCTAGAATTAAGGAGCCAACAAGATATACTCAAAAGAAAAAAGATAACATTGGAATAAAAGAGCAACAGGTTAGTCAAGTATTAGAAGAAGTAGGGTTATCAGATACTTTTATAGTACCAGTATCTTCATATATTGAATGGAATCATGAAGACCCGGAATCTTTGTCTCCAGAAGAGCGTGCGGAACTAGAGATTGAATTTGATGGTAGATACAATATTGATAAGTTGGTAACCTTTTTAGAAGAAAACATTGACTTTCGTGCCGCTGTATATTTAATGTTAAACAACAAACTTGATATAGCAATTGATAAAATTGCCAATAAGTTTGTCAAAGTGTTTTCAACAGCGAGTGCGGGTGTGGCAATTACTCCAATACCAGCAAGTGATATTTTAGTTCTAATACCGATTCAGATAGTTGAAGTTACTCTTATAGCTTATCTAAGTGGACAAAAGATAGACAGTAAGATGGCGAGAGAATTTATTCTTTCGTTAGGAGGAGTAGCTTTGTTTGGTTTAGGATTGAGATTTTTAGCTCAACAAGGTGTAAAATTATTAAATGTAGTAATACCAGGTTCAGGGTCTGCTATCAGTAGTACAATAGCTTATACGGGAACATATGCAGTAGGTAAAGCAGCAATAGCTTACTATATAGATGGAAAAACAAAAGAACAAGCAAAGAAAGAAATGGAAAAAGCGACAAAAGAAGAACAGTTGTCATATTAAACTTAAACCACACTTAATTCTAAAACTTTTGTTAGAAGCTTTCAGCAACAAAGAATCAGAAGATACTACAACTTCTGGGAAAGATGATACTAAACAAGCTGAAGATGTAAAAGAGAAAGAAAATTAGTTGATTATTGAAGTAGATGTAAGAAGGAGATATTCCTGCAAAGATATAATAAGATATATTGTTTGTATAAGAAATTAAAGTTCCGGAATTAGCAAGAGTAGTTTTTTCGAAGGAAAACGGAGCTTTGCTATGCTGATATGCTAGCAGATAAGAAAGTCGATGATAGATTGACATCAGAAAAAGTTGCGTGGCCATTTACCAAGATTAACAGCAGAGACTACGATTAGATTTCCTAGAAATGAAACACTAGAAGAAAAAAGTAAGAATATTACTCATGACACTCGGACAATCAAATAAAAACATATGACCTTTCGAATAAAATTATTCTAAAGGTCTTTTTTTATTTAGTAAGGTTTGTACCTTCACTTGAAGATCCAGCAAAGGAATGCCAGGAACCGGTATGTATCCTGTGGTAAAATATAGAAAGCTTTAGTTTCATATTTGGAAAAAAGGAGTGGCGGGATTGGATAGTATTAATGATGTCAAAAGCATGGTGAACAAATTAATTGAAGATCACTCCGGTAGAGAAATCACCCCAAATACAAACTACAATACTTCCGGTATATATATGATATACATAGACAATTTCACTTCAGATAAGATTGTACCGATTTATATAGGCCAATCAAAGGATGTGCAAAAGCGGTATAAGGTTCATCTCAGTGAAATCCTTTCCTTAAACCGGCTATCTTATGAGGATTACTATAACTACTTTTTTTATAAGTCTGATTCGTTTTATGAAGGGCGTTTTAAATCTTCTAAGATTTTCAAGTTTATGATCGAAAATAGCTGCACCCTGAGTGATTTTCGTGTGGTTTTGTTAGAAGAGGTCGAGACTGAAGAATTAGATAAAAAAGAACTGGACTACATACAACAATTAAATGCCTCTTTCTTCGGATTTAATCAACTGAATTCCTTTCTTGCAGCTATTAAGTTGCACCATCTTAAAAGTGCGGAAATAAATGAGTTGGACGATTTCCTTAGGTTGGTCCAGAAAGATATAAAGGGTATCTATTTTTATTATGATTATGGTTTCACCAGATTTAACTTAGAGCATGCCTTCCTTAAAAAGCTCTTTTTCTTGTCTGATTTGAACATAAAGATAGGTGACACGATGCTTTTTAAAGAAGTGAATCTTGAGATAAAGCAGTTGCTGACACATTATCGTCTTGACTTTCAAATAGCTGAAATTCAACAGCTGGAGGATAATTGGAGGTGGCTGAGTGAACCACATGAAGTGGCAGTGGGTGAATATAATAAAGCCTTCGCGCTTCTTGCTAATCAAGTAAAAGGGAAATTTAAAGAACTACAGTTTTATAGTAAAAAGGCTTTTGAAAATTTCTTGTACAGTATTGTTAAGGAAGAGAAAGAGACACTTAAAGGAGAGTTTTTGAAGTATCTTGAGAAGAAAAACTGCTCTATAGATTTTTACCAACTTTTCGACCAGCAAATAGCTGTAGTGGTTGAAAGGTTGGAGGAAAAAGAACAAAGAGAGAAGCCGGTTGCGGATGCTTATAACAAGTTTCAAGAAAGAAAGGCCAAGTTTAAGCGCGAAAGATATAAGATGATTTTCCCTTCAATCCATTTCAGTCCGTTTTTTCTGGGGGATAGAATGCAGCTCGCTCCACTAAACATCGAGGAAGGTGTGAATACCATTCATATCCAGTTGTTCATTTCAAACAATGGGAGGACAAGAGGATATTACCCAAAGGACCCGTTCATTGTTCGCTTCGATTACTGTTACTTCGGTGACTCTGGGAGAAAAGTTGAAAAACAGTATTATATTGAGAATGAAACAACACTTCGTGGGTTATCGGGTATTCAGTATATTGAGAAAGATTTTGATAGGATGTTTGTTTTCAATCCCGAGAGGTTTTCAATTACCGGATTGATAGATGATGAAATAGATAACTCCTTCATATCTGTTTTAGCTGAATATAAGCATGGGATTAATGATTACACATTGAAAGATAAAAAGTTGGTACGGTTAGAGGGAGTATTAGATGAACTGCAACAGTTAGTTAACGATGAAACCGAGTTTGTTCTGACTAATACCGAATCAAAAGGGTGTTTAGAAAAGTCGCTTTTTAATGAACAGTTGCAAGGCCATTCGCTTGCAGTGAAATTGCTTGAAACCGGGAAAAGGAGAAAGCGTTCGAAAAAAAAAACGGAGAAGGTTCCAAAGAGTCCGAAGAAAATAGACAAAGTGAAAGTCGATCCTAAGATTAGGAGAGCAGAGGCTTTTAGAGGAAAAGTTTTAGCGAAGTCAAATAACAAAATCGATATTGTTGAATACATTTCAAGTAAAGAAAAGGTAACAGCTAAATGCCAGGATTGCGGGCATACGTGGAAAAAGCGGAGTGATCATTTATTGGCGCGGCTGTATTGCCTAAGGTGTGATAAGGCATAAAAGAGTTCCGAAGCACCTCTACCTCGCTTACTGTCGCCATTACCTGTCTGGTTGCTAATCTACTGGTATTAGATTAGCCTTACGGGTGTTGCAGGTTTTATCCAACTATAAAGGCTTTAGTTCGTATATCATGGATTATATGAAGTAAAAGGATATACATAAACGATTGCATCTCATCAAAAATACTTCTTCTTTTCATAGTAGGCTCTTACGAAAAGTGGACCTGCTGATTGCTTAGACAAATCCTGTCTAGCCGTGCCGGCAGAATGATAATAAGGTTGCATCACAAAGATTTGATTAAATAGAAAGACTTATATTATTGAGGCTTGCTGTTGTGTTAAAAATAGAAATATGGTAGTTGAGGCCAAGATGTAAAGTTGTATAGCAGAAAAATTGTTACTTCTATTAATTAAAGCATATCTAAAGTTTTTAAAAAAAGAAATAGAACTACTTCAGAGTTCGAATTTCAAAAAGAATGTTGTAAATGATGGTAAAGCTCACAAGCGTTTAGATGGTTAATACAGTTACACTTAAAGGGGCGTGTTTATTGAATGGGAAAAAAGACACTAAAGTTAAAACCAAAAATATTAAAACTTGGTCAAATGACACCTTGTTTTATGATGAAAAAATATGTACAAACACATTCACATTTATTACCTTATAAAATTATGATAAAAGATAATTTTCAAATAAATAGTTATTCCCTCGTGGTGAAAGACTATAAATTAGCACATACTGCACAAGGTTTAACTGCTCAGCATTACATTTCAATTCACAAGCATTTAGAGAAGTTTCTAAATAAAGAAACTTGTGATTATAGTGTATGTTTTTGTCCAATTTATTTTATTACAATAACCGAAGCAAAAACTGATGATGAAATTCAGTTGCCCCTCTATAAAACTGAAAAGTTAGTTTATGTGGGACAAACAAATAGTGTAAGCCCTAGATTTATCGACGGTCATAAGGCTACACAAAAATTAAATGAGTTTGAATTCAATAATTATATAAAGACAGTTTATATGACACAAGTATGCTTGGATATTAGCGTTAATATAAATGGTGAAAAACAAGAGTATAAAGGAGTTCCGTTAGAATTAATCAGTTTTGAAGAAAAATTAGTACCTTCAATAATCGACTTCATAGAGAAGTTCCTTATTTTTGGTTTAAGACCTCAATTTAATGAAGTGGATAACCCTGTCTTTCAAAATGATGAGTACATAAAAGAACCAAAGCATTTAAGTATTAAAGCTTTAAAACCTGAGCATTTTAAAGTAAAAGGAAGCAGAAATACTGAACAACTTTTACATGATTTAGACATTATCGATCAAATACGAAAAATGGGACACCCTTGGGAGGAAAGTATAGAGTTTTTTGAAAAAATAGGATTTATCCCAACTACTTGATTTAGATAACCTCACCAGTCTCTTTTGTGTTGCATATACACTTGGAAGTGCGGAAACACATTTTTAAGTTAGACATAATTATCATTATGTGTAGTTAATCAGAGATATTAATTCAACATTATGAAGGACATGATGTTGAGATTATGATGCACTATTTTTAGTTGGCGGACAAAAAAATTTACAATGTCTACTTCTTGGATTTTATTAAACAAGAAAGAGTGAACCTAACATACAGGTTCACTCTTTTTCATTAACCAAGCTTCTGAAGAGGCTTCTGTCCTTCCATCCTACCTCGCATCTTACTTACCACATAAACAACACAAGTAATAATAAAACAACTAAACCCCGGAGAAAACGAATCCGGAATCCCCAAATAAACCACCATCCCAACACCTAAAACATACAACGCCTCACGATTAAAATTCGACTCCCCACTCGCAAGCCGAACAAGCGCACTCTCAGAAATCCTCCCTTTCCGAATCACCAAATAATCAGCCACCACAATCGCAGATATCGGAATGATCAAGATCCCCAGATACGAAATATACTCCTGCGCATTATAAACCAGCTGCGGAAACGAACTTAAAATAATCCCTGCGACACTGAACAATAGTGCACTTTGAATCCGAGATAGGGACGGCAGTGCATTCAGCAAACTGTATCCCCCTGTATACGCATTACTAAGATTAATTGAAATCATCGACACCATCGCACATGCCGTGATGACCAATAGAAGCAGGCTGGAGTCGGTCAGTTGCCCCGCTGCCACGAATGGATTCAGATCTTTGAACAAGCTGGCACTCAATCCTCCAAGCAGTGCGGTCATCATGAATCCGACGACGTTTCCACCATAGAGTCCCCAGAATCCGTGGCGGTCGCTTTTGCTGTAGCGGGTGATGTCGGAGGATGCGCTGACGCCTGAGATGTATTGGACGAAGACGAGGCTTGAGTAGAATAGGAACGTTCCGATGGAGAAGGGTTCCTGGCCTTGTGTGAGTGTTGAGATGGAATCGGCTCCTTTTGTCAGGAAGAGGTACAGGATGATTCCCTGGCCGATCACGAGTATCGGGATGAATAGTTTGGTCGCTTTTTTGACGGCTTCGAAGCCGATGAGGGCTAGAAGGGTCATGATGATGGCGAGTCCGATGGCGACCGGGACGAACGGTATAGTATAAAGTGTTACTTTTTCCACCATGGAGATGATGACGAAGGTTCCTCCGATGGTTTGGACGCTGAACCAGTAGAGGGACGTCAGGGACCGGATGGGGGAGGCGATGAGCATCGACAGCCGGGTTCCGATGATGGATCTCAGGACGTATTGAGCGGGCAGGCCGTAGCGGGAGCCCGGTAATGATAAGAATGATACGAATAGGAAGGCGACGCTTGCTCCGAGTACGGTGGCAAGAAATGCTGCCTGAAAGGATAGTCCGCCTTCAAGGACGGCCAGTGCCGGGATGAGGAAGTTTCCTGCGTTCACGGAGAAGGCGAGCTGTATGATGAAGTATTCGATCCATGTGGTTGATTTTAATTCGGGTGGGACCTTTTCGAGTCCGAGCCGTTCGATCATGGGTTGTTTCATAAAAAAGTCTCCTTTGGGTATACTAGGATGCATGGTTTCTATTTTAAAGAATTTTTGAAAAAAAGCGAAGAAATAGTCATTTATTTTTTTAAAGAAAAGTAGAGATATTTCCTTATTTATTTGTTAGAATGTAAGTGCTTACAGGGTGAGTAATTGCCCTTCGCTATTATATATGAAAAGTGTTATATTTAGGAAGTGAATGCTCCAAGGAGCAATAGTGCATTTAGGAGGTTGGCTTAGTATGCGTATTGGTGTACCAACGGAAATTAAAAACAACGAAAATCGTGTGGCCATGACGCCGGCTGGTGTTGTGAACCTTGTTCAATTCGGACATGACGTTTACATTGAAGCTGGGGCTGGAATGGGTTCAGGATTTACAGATGAAGATTACACAGCAGCAGGTGGACACATCGTTGATTCTGCAGCGGAAGCATGGTCCATGGATATGGTCATGAAGGTAAAAGAGCCACTTCCAAGTGAGTACTCTTATTTCCGCGAGGGGCTTATCTTATTTACATATTTACATCTTGCTCCAGAACCGGAATTAACGAAAGCGTTAATTGATAATAAAGTAGTCGGAATCGCGTACGAAACGGTTGAACTGAATCGTGCCCTTCCATTACTGACTCCGATGAGTGAAGTGGCTGGACGTATGGCGACTCAAATCGGTGCCCAGTTCTTAGAGAAGATCCACGGTGGTAAAGGTGTATTACTTTCAGGTGTCCCTGGGGTTCGCCGCAGTAAAGTAACGATCATCGGTGGAGGAGTTGCTGGTACGAATGCCGCGAAAATGGCTGTCGGACTTGGTGCCAATGTAACGATCCTTGACCTTAACCCGGATCGCCTTCGTCAGCTGGACGATATCTTCGGTAGCGACGTAACAACGCTTATGTCCAACCCGTTAAATATCGAACAAGCTGTTAGAGAAGCGGATCTAGTCATCGGAGCTGTACTGATTCCAGGAGCGAAAGCACCTAAACTAGTGACAGAAGACATGATCAAAGCGATGACGCCTGGTTCAGTTGTTGTCGATATCGCCATCGACCAAGGCGGAATCTTCGAAACAACCGACCGCATCACAACGCATGACGATCCAACATACGTGAAGCACGGCGTTGTACACTATGCCGTTGCCAACATGCCTGGTGCCGTACCACGTACGTCTACCATCGCACTGACAAATGTAACCGTACCTTACGCGGTTCAAATCGCAAACAAAGGCTACAAAAAAGCGTGCTTAGATAACGAAGCGCTGTTAAAAGGTATCAACACATTGAATGGATATGTGACGTACCAGGCGGTTGCTGAAGCGCATACTGTAGACTACTCAGATACTAGAACACAATTAGAGCAACAATAACAACAGGAAGCCGACTGCATGGGAATGTTAGTCGGCTTTTTATGTAAATAGGAGAGATATTGAGTCCTTGGTGTTATCCCTTACGTTGATGGAGCGCAATACTTCGAATGAGAAATAAGAGCATACAGAAAAAGCCACATATTGAAATGTGGCTTTTTCTGTATTTAACTCTATTCTAGATTAGCGTGTTTTCCATACATTTTACCAGAATCCAATCCTTTTTTCTCCATGAATCGCAGAATGATGGCATCATAAAATAACAACATCGTTTGCTCGAATAGAGAGCCCATTGGTTGGATCGTTTTGTAATCACCTTCGGACTGGTCTTTCGTTACTCCTGGTAATGTAACGGTCAAATCAGCTAATTCTCCAATGGTTGAATCAGGAGAAATGGTTATTGCTGCGACAGTACCTCCCAAGCTTTTAGCTTTTTCAGCAATGGCCACTAGCGTTTTGGTTTCTCCTGAGCCTGATCCGATGATTAATAGATCATCCTTTTCTAAGTTAGCTGTTACTGTTTCCCCGACGACATAGGCGTCAATCCCCATGTGCATCATTCGCATCACAAAGGATTTCCCCATCAATCCAGATCTGCCGGCACCAGCCACAAAGATTTTCTTGGATTCCAGAATCAGGGTTACTAATTTCTCTGCCTCTTCATCAGAGATTAAGTGCACCGTTTGACTTAATTCTTCCACGACTTTGGCTAAATATTGAGTAGACTTCATCGTTTCATTACCCTTGTTGAATTAATTCCTGCATTTCACGTGCAGTCGCCCGTTTATCTTCTTTGCCTGTGATCCCGCCACCTACAATGATGAGGTCAGGCTGTTCTTTAATGACTTCCGGTAGTGTTTCTAATTTGATTCCACCGGCAATGGCCGTTTTGGCATTTTTTACAACACTTTTGATCGTGTGTAGATCTTCAAAGGAATTTTTTCCTACAGCTTGCAAATCATAACCTGTGTGTACACAAATATAATCGGCACCAAGTTCGTCCAATTCTTTCGCACGGGCGGCAACGTCTTTCACGGCAATCATATCAACAAGGATTTGTTTCCCTTGTTTTCGGGCTTCTTCTACTGCGCCTTTGATTGACTCGTCTTCTGCCGTTCCAAGAATCGTAATGATGTCTGCACCAGCAGCAGAGGCTTGGCTGACTTCATATCCAGCTGCATCCATAATTTTTAAGTCCGCTAATACGGTTAATTTAGGGAACGCTGCTTTTACTTCTTTCACTGCTTTAAGCCCTTCATTAATGACAACAGGTGTACCAATTTCTACAACATCAATATACTCTTCTACCTCTTTAACTAATTCAATGGCTCCTGGGATATCGACAAGATCTAATGCTAATTGTAATTTCATATATATTTGCTCCTTCTGGAAAAATTTTATTTTGTTGTGCTAAGCGGCTAGAAGTAAATGTTTCCTTCTGAAAGTTATTTACTCACTAGCATGATGTTTAGTATACTCAGTATGTAAATAAATTAAAAGTACGCACTTTTACCGCATATAGTGATAAAAAGTATACTATTGGATGAATAAAGGAGAGTTGAGGCAAATGCCAAATTTAGGAGAGAAGAATTTCAACTGTGAAAAAGAATTAACCCTCGCCGTAATCGGTGGTAAATGGAAAATGTTAATATTGTGGCATCTAGGCAAGGAAGGAACAAAACGATTTGGAGAATTAAAATCTCTTATGCCGGGTATCACTCAAAGAATGCTTGTTAACCAATTACGAGAACTCGAAGATCATTTAATCGTTCACCGGGAAGTGTATCCTGTCGTCCCGCCTAAAGTCGAATACTCACTCACCGAGCATGGGGAAAGACTGTTGCCAATCTTGGAGGCTATGTATGAATGGGGCAAAGATTATATTGAGAATGTACTGGAAAAGGAAACGGATGATCAATCAGCGGTAAAATAGATAATCTTTCTTACCAAGGGCCAACCTTGGTTTTTTTACTTTTTTATAGGAGGAGAGACAACAACTTAATTGCCGCTACTCGCTTATTTTTAAAAAATTGGGGTATAACATAAAATAGCATACGAGAGTAAGAAAAATAGATAAGTTTATTTGGAGGAGATGCATAATGAAGATTTCATTTCACGGACATTCAGTAGTGAAAATCGAAACAAACGAAAAAACGATCCTTATCGATCCATTCATCACCGGGAACGAAATGACAGATCTTAAATTAGAAGATGAAAAACCAGATGTCATCATCCTTACACACGGTCACAACGATCACGTAGGGGACACGGTGGAACTCGCGAAGAAAAACGATTCACTCGTCATCGCCAATCACGAACTGGCAACCTACCTAAGCTGGCAACTAGTAAAGACCCATCCGATGCACGTCGGAGGAGCCTATGAATTCGACTTCGGTAAAGTGAAATTCACACAGGCATTCCACGGCTCAGGCTTAATTACTGACGGTAACGAAATCATCTATATGGGAATGCCTGCAGGAATCCTCTTGATGATTGAAGGGAAAACAATCTTCCACGCAGGAGATACGGGATTGTTCTCCGACATGAAATTGATCGGAGAGCGTCACCCGATCGACCTTGCCTTCCTTCCGATTGGGGATAATTTCACAATGGGACCTGAAGATGCGGCAACGGCAGCAAGCTTCCTAAAAGCGAAGAAAGTCGTGCCGATCCACTATGATACATTCCCACCAATCAAACAGGATCCACATAAATTTGTTGAGATGCTTGAGGATTCTGAAGGAGAGGTTATGAAGGCTGGGGATGTGATTGAATATTAATAAGTAATGGCGGTGCAAATTAAGTAGTTTAGATAATGGGGAGAAAACGTAAATTTCATCCAAAATAACGAACGTTTTCGTTGCCTAAAGAACAAGGAAGTTAACAAAGTAAATAGTATAACAAAAAGGCTTGGGGTCGGTACTGTCCCAAGCTTTTTTGTTATTGCTCTTATTCTTATTTAGTTAAGCCCTCGTTGGTTGAAGACTTGAAACTGGGAATTATTGATTTTCATTCTTTTTCTCACTCAATAATCTTTCTTTATTGGGTTTGGTATCATTCATTAAAAAATCAGCCCATTTTAGTCCTAAGTTATCGGTATTTTCTTGCCAATGTAGAAGGCGAGTATAGTAGTAATCTATCTTTTCAGTTACTGGATCTTGGAAGTCTTCTTTACCGTATGAATGAACTATTGATGTCAATTCATAAATAGGTAATCCTAAAGCATGTGTTTCCACATGTACAGTAGCACCAGCATGACCTATAGCCTGGCATAAAGTTCCATATTCTATATCGTCAATTTCTTTTGCAACAGCATGTGAATGTAAGATAGCCCTCTTAGCGACGGGCATTTTAATTTTACCCCTTGCCCAATCCTCGCAGAGCTCTAAACAATTTCTAGGTCTCTTTTCTTCTGGATACTTTTCTTCAAATTTTGCTAAAGGTAATGCTGCGCAATCTAACGCCCACATGACAAGAGTTCTATGAGTTTGCAGTTGAATAAGTTCTTTCAATTCTTGCAAACAAAGGCTATCACGAGAAAACAGTAATTTATTCTTTTTCTTCATTTTGACTTTTACATCTGAAAACATAGGTATCCCCTTTTATTACTAATTGGTTTAATGTCTGCCTTTTTAAGTGAGTATCTTCTCTATGATCCGTAGCCCTCATAGAAACCTCCCCGAAGAATATCCCTCGTTACTTGAATACCTTATACCAATACAAAGTGGTTTCTATATTTGGATTACATGACTGCTTCAATGTGTCGACTCCACCTAGTACGAATCCTTGTTTTACATAAAACCTGCAGGCTCCAAGATTATCATCTTGTGTTTCTAGAGACATTCCGATCAGGTTTCTTTGTTTTGCCCACTCTTCCGCTTTCGTTAAGAGCAACTTCCCGATTCCATATCCTCTAAATTCTTTTTTCGCAGCGATATTTTCAATATAACAGAAGCGATTCCAATCCTTCTTTATTCTAATTTGCCCAATGCAATGATTATTCTTATAAGCTAAAAATAGAGCTTTATCTTCACAGTTTATATATCGGCTCCAATCAAGTTTATCATCTGGGAAACGGATTTCTTTGGTTTCATCAAATAGATTCTCTTCAAAAGACCATTTTCCTGATTGAAAACGGGGTACAACCTTACCAAACACTTTAAAAGAATCATTTGTTTTATTGATGTCCTCAATTAATTCATTTTTTAATGAAGAAATGATGATTTCCTCTGCAATATTCATTTGGACACCTCCTCATTCTGAAAAGATTTTAATAGCACCAGCCTAAATACTTACCCTATCAACATTACTGCCCGTTAACTGAGAACTGAATATTCATAATACATTTCATTTTACCACATCATGTTATAAATCCTTGAAACATCAACAAAACGCCTTTTTCACAAGTTCACACAACATCCTCCCCACACTCGCATATACATGATACAAGCCCAGAAAGGAGGAACCATACTTGAAACAACGATACATTCTCTGCTTACTCATCACCGGGGCCCTCATCTACTACGGAGCCCCCCGCATGTCAATATTCGCAGACGGCCTACAAGGAACCTTCGCCATCAGCTGGCTCATCCTAGCTAGCTGTGTCCTGGCCGGAAACCTCGCAGCCCTGCTTTACACACCGAAAGGAATGGGTAAAGGCAAGAAGTTGAAATCCAAGCCGGTGAGAAAGTTGAAATCACGGTCGTTTGGATAAGCTCTTTAAGAATTTTTGCAAGGGAAAGGAACGAACCGCCAATGTTGATTGAAGCGGAGGGGGCTCGACTCCTGCGGGAAATGTGTGGAAGTTGAGACCCCACAGGGCAAAGCCCGAGGAGGCTCAACCCACACCCCGCGGAAAGCGAGCCCCTGCAGCGAAAATCAACCAGCACTCTCTAATCTAACTGGGGCTTTCTCATGCGAAAGCCCCGATTAAATTGAAACACCGCGCTTTTCACATTATAATAAACATATAAAGTAGGACGTTATAAAGAAGGGTGAAAAGCTTGGCTACAAAACACGAACAAATACTGGAGTACATAGATACCCTGCCTGTCGGAGAAAAAATCTCCGTCCGTCAGATCGCAAAAGCACTGACCGTAAGCGAAGGAACGGCATACCGGGCGATCAAAGATGCCGAAACGAAAGGCTACGTCAGCACCATCGAACGCGTCGGAACGATCCGCATCGAACAGAAGAAAAAAGAAAATATCGAAAAGCTCACCTACGCAGAAGTGGTCAATATCATCGATGGACAAGTACTCGGTGGGCGATCCGGCCTGCATAAGATGCTTAACAAGTTTGTCATTGGAGCCATGAAGCTTGAAGCCATGATGAGATACACAGAAGCCGGAAACCTTTTGATCATCGGGAACCGGACCCAGGCACAGGAACATGCCTTGCGTGCAGGAGCCGCCGTCCTGATCACCGGGGGATTCGATGCAGACGAAGACGTCAAGAAGCTCGCAGATGAACTCGAGCTCCCGATCATCTCCACTTCCTATGACACCTTTACCGTTGCGACCATGATCAACCGTGCGATTTACGATCAGCTCATTAAGAAAGAAATCGTGTTAGTGGAAGACATTTTAACCAAAGTCGATGATACGATTTATCTGCATTTAGATGACACGTTGGAAGAGTGGTACGAAAAGAATCAATACACCTTCCACAGTCGTTTCCCGGTCGTGGACCGAAACTTGAAAGTGCATGGTATGGTAACCTCGAAGGACGTCATGGGGCAGGAAAAATATGCAGGCATCGATAAGATCATGACGAAGCAGCCGATCACCGTCAGCCCGAATACGAGCGTTGCATCTGCTGCCCATATCATGATCTGGGAAGGGATCGAGTTACTCCCTGTCGTCAATGAACAAAACAAGCTGCAGGGAATCATCAGCCGTCAGGATGTCCTGAAGGCCCTGCAAATGATTCAACGTCAGCCACAGGTTGGAGAAACCATCGATGACCTCATTACAAACGGAGTGGAAGTAGTCGGTGAGAAGAAAGGTGACAAAGAAATCTACCAGTTCGCCGTCACACCACAGATGACAACGGGTATCGGGACGATTTCATACGGGGTATTCACGACCCTGATGACCGAAGCGGCCAACCGCGCACTGAAGCCATACAAAAAAGGTGACCTCGTCATCGAAAACATGACCATCTATTTCATTAAACCGGTCCAGATGGAAAGCATGCTTGAAATCCATCCGAAAGTGCTCGACGTCGGGCGAAAGTTTGGTAAGGTGGATGTAGAGGTATATAGTGAAGGCGTATTAATGGGGAAATCGTTGATGATTTGTCAGTTGATTGACCGGCATTAAGCTTGAGGGGGAGCCTGGAGATTCGTCGGAAACGACAGAGGGCTCATATAATGGGAAAAGTGGTTCATATATTGAAATTCCGGATCATAAATCCCTGAGCGAGATCATAAGTTTCAACCCCGGTTCATAAATCCGAAAACCGGATCATAAGTGTCCAAAACCGGATCATAAAAATAAATCAGAGGGTGCAGCACCCCGATTCTGCACCCTCTCCAGTCCGATCGTTACGTTTTTTAAACCAAAACAGCACTTCCGGTATCCAAAATAACCAAATCAAACAAAAAAAGACCGGATTTTCATCCAGTCCGCAGTCCTTGCTCGATTATTGGTTATCCAGTTCCTTCGCTTCCCTCTGTGCATAGGGGAGCACATGCTTGTACATTTTATATCCAGCCCAGCAGCTTCCCAGTCCCAGCAGGATGAAAAGCGCGCCGATGACATACGTCAGCGTACCAGGGAATAAAAACAGCTGATTGATCCCGAACAGGGCAACGAACAGCCCAAGGGCGATGCTTGCTTTAGCCGATAACCATTTCTTTTCCATCGGTCGTCTTGTTCGCACTTGTCTTATTTTATAAAAAACATAGAAGGTGAACGTGACGACGATCAGTAATGCGAGAAAATACATAGTTTTGTCCTCCATCGTTGACATCTCTCGCTACTATTTTACAGATAACCGAGCAGAATGCCAAATAAAAATTCCACCACAAAGGAGATTCCCATGAAAGAACAAATCCTGAACCTTATCAAACAATATAAAACGATCATTGTACATAGACATGTCCGACCGGATCCTGACGCATACGGATCACAGGGTGGACTCGTGGAAATGCTGAAAGCCTCCTTCCCCGATAAGAACATTTACGCTGTCGGAAAAGAAGAGGAAACCCTTCATTACTTGAATCGTCTCGATGATATCGAAGACTCTGTGTTCGAAGGGGCCCTGATCATCGTGTGTGATACGGCCAACGAAGAACGGATCTGTGATCGTCGCTACCATCTCGGGGACCTGCTTGTGAAGATTGATCACCATCCAAACGAGGATGCCTACGGGGATCACCTCTGGATTGATACAACGGCGAGCTCCGTCAGTGAAATGATTTATGAATTTTACCAGTTTGGAAAAGACAAAGGATTGACGCTTCCTGATTCCGGTGCAAGACTCCTGTTTGCCGGGATCGTCGGTGATACGGGGAGATTCCTGTATCCAAGCACCACGCAGAAGACGTTTGATATTGCGGGTGAATTGATCCGCTATGATTTTGACCGGAATGAATTATTCAATAAAATGTATGAAGTCGACTCCAACGTCACGAAGCTTAATGGGTATGTGCTGCAGAATTTCGAGATGGATCAGGATGGCTGCGGGATGATGGTCATGACGAAGGATATCCTCGAAGAGCACGAGGTCGTACCATCTGAGGCATCGTTGCTTGTCAGTACTCTTGGGAATGTGAAAGGCATGAAAGCATGGGTCTTCTTTATTGAAGAACATGATCAGATCAGGGTTCGCCTTCGCTCGAAGGGTCCTGTCATCAACACCATCGCCAAGAAATACAACGGCGGCGGACATCCACTGGCTGCTGGCGCGTCCATTTATTCATGGGAAGAGAAAGAAGAAGTGATGAAGGATCTACGTGAAGTGTGCAGGAATCATCAATAAGACTTTAGAAGAGCCGGCAGATGCCGGTTTTTTTGTTGACTGAATCATGCAGAGAGGAAAGGGAAAGGACACCACGGATTTAAGATGAGAAGGAGCTTTTTCCAATTTCATAATCAACCCCGGTCCATGGACTGGGGTCTTTTTGTGTTCTCCCTTACCTCATGTCCATGAAAAATAGGCTTATGCATCAGTAACAATACCCAGCAAATTCACATAAATTGTTGAGGATGATTCACCTTTATAGTGCATTGACCTAAATGCCGGAAACTCATTATAAAAAAGACTCATGACTACACGTTTCGAGAGCCATATGATACTTTTTTGGGAGGTAATGAAGATATGAATAATTTTTATAATGAACTTCAAAGTTTGAATGTAGGTGATTTCCAGGCAACACAGCCCGTTTCCTGGGATCAAAACATGTATGATCCGAATGACGAACGGCTTTTCTTAGGATTTGGAGGCTGCTTTGGTTTTGGATTCTCATGCTTCTTTAGTTGTTTTGGCTGTGGCGGATGTGGAGGATGCTTCCGTTGCGGCGGGTGCGGCAGATGCGGCGGATGTGGCCGTTGTGGCGGCTGTGGACGATGTGGACGCTGCGGACGTTAATCGATTGTTAGAATATCGTGTTCGGATAGACCCCTGTATGAGTTCATGCAGGGGTCTTTTTATACATAAGGGACAAAGTGAGTCTCATACGATGGTAATGACAGCCAAAATACAAGAGATAAGCGGGGGTAAGGAGGAGCACTATGGGAAAATTGGACCCTTCGATGCGTTTAAAAGTGAAGAGGGATACGTTTTACCTCCCTGAACCAAACAGCGGAGTTTACTTCAGGAATAACCTATGTTCTTTCCGTATGGAAGGTAGTGGAATTGATCAATGGGTGGAGAAGCTGCTGCCGATGTTCAACGGGGAGTACTCCCTTGAGGATTTGACGAGTGGACTGCCTGGACCTTATCAAAACAGGGTCATGGAAATGGCAGAGGTATTGCATAAGAATGGGTTTGTCCGGGACGTCAGCAGGGACCTTCCACATCAGTTGTCCCAACATGCCTTGGAGAAATTCGCATCACAAATCGAGTTTGTCGACAGTTTGGCAGACTCGGGAGCAGCAAGGTTTGAAACCTACCGCCGGACCAATGTCCTGGCAGTGGGATCTGGTCCTTTTCTGACTTCATTGGTTTCATCACTCATTGAATCAGGAATCGCAAAACTGCAGGTGCTCGTGACTGATGAGGTACCTACGAATAGACGCCGGGTGAGCGAGCTTGTGGACCATGCCCGGAAAACGGATCCGGAATTAGAGCTCATGGAAGTCGGGTTCAGTGAAGGCGGTTGGCGGGATACACTGGAGCCTTTTGATTCGATTTTATATGTAAGTCAAAATGAAAACCAAGAGGAGCTCGACCTCCTCCATGCGATTTGCAGGACGGATCACAAGCTGTTTATTCCGGCCATTTCTCAAAAGGAGAAAGGAATGGCAGGCCCTATTATCCATCCTGATACTGAGGCAGGGTGGGAATCAGCTTGGAGGCGCATCCATGCAACAGCCTTGCGTAAAGAGGATGGCAAATCGCTTGAATCGGCGATCCCTGGAGCCATGCTCGCGAACATGATCGTCTTTGAATTATTCAAAGAAATAACAGGAGTGGCAAAAGCCGATCAGCGAAATCGGATTTTTCTCCTGGATAAAGAGACTCTTGAAGGAAGTTGGCATTCCTTCTTACCACATCCGTTGGAGACAGGGCGTTTGGCAGCTGAAGATGTTCAGGGTCTGGAGTCGCGCCTGGAACAGGTGACGGAAAGGTCTGATCCTGAAAAAATGCTGTATTTCTTCAGTCTGCTGACGTCAAAAGAGACTGGGATTTTTCATGTATGGGAAGAGGGGGACGCGAAGCAGCTGCCACTCGCTCAATGTCGTGTCCAGCCCGTCGATGGAGTGTCGGAAGGCCCTGCAGAGCTGCTGAAGGAGATGATCTGCAATGGCTTGACCCATGCAGATGCACGTCGTGAAGCCGGGTTAAGGGGAATTGAGGCATACGCTTCAAGACTTGCCGGTTTGATCGTTCCCCATCAGACAGGTGAACATATGGCCATCTGCACAGGAGCGACAATTGCAGAATGCATGGGACGCGGGCTTCATCACTGTCTGACTGATGAGCTGCGAAAAAGAGAGTCGGTTCAAAAAATCACCATTTCACTCCTTACATTAAATGAGGTAGAAGATGAAACGTGTCGTTTTTATCTAAACGCATTGACCACCATGCAGGGAGAGGCGGAAATCGGAATAGGGGAGGATGTGGCTGGCTTTCCTGTCGCATATGTCCGGGGTAAGAAAGGCTGGTATGGAAATACCGGCTTCACCGTCACCATGGCCCTGAGGCACTCTCTGCAGCATGCACTCTTTCAAGTTCAGAACGGAACGGATGCTTTTGACGCAAACCCTGTTGCCGTTATGTTAAATGAACAGAATACGAATAGAATAACCATTCCGGCCACTGATGATAGGATCCAGTATGAAAATTTGAAAGAAGCAATCGACACCTTGAAACGGAATCAGAAACAGGTGATGGCGTACGAACTGGATATGGAACCTGCTTTTAAACAGGAGCTCGCAGGCGTGTTTGGTGTGCTGCTGCGAGAGGAGGAAGTGCAATGAGTTCTTTCGTGGTCATTGTGGGAGAGGGGATGCTCTCAAACCTTGTATGTGAGCAAATTTCAGCCCGGTACCCCGTTTTCAGGCGAAAAAACGTAGACAAAAACATCCCGGCCACTACCGATTTGGTACTCACACTTGATGATACATGGAACCCAAGCGTTCACCAGATGGCAGAAGAAGTGCTGGGGGGGGCTCAGGTTCCATGGCTGAGAGGCTTCGTTGCCTTTGGAGAAGGGATTATCGGGCCACTGGTCCAGCCCCGCACTCCAGGATGCTCACAATGTGCCGATGTGAGACGTCTCCTTGGAGGAAAGGAACGGCATGAAATGCGGGAAGTGCAAAGGAAACTCGCGGATGATGGCGGAATGACGAAAGACCCGTGGGCTTCAAAAACCGGTATCTTGCACATGGCTCACATCATCACCTCAGAAGCATTCAGAATCCTTGAGGGTGAAGTGGCCCATTCGGAAGGAAGGGTATGTTTCACCGACTTGAGAACGTTGAACAACTCCTGGCACTCCTTTATTCCAGATTCATTATGCCCGGTATGCAGCGTGATTCCGGATGATTCTCCGGAATTATCACAAGTGTCCCTCAAGCCCAGCCAGAAAATCCGTCCCGACAGTTTCCGCTGTACATCCCTGGATGAACTGAAAAATGTACTGATAAACGACTATCTTGATAACCGGACCGGACTTTTCAACAGCAAGATGTATGACCTGGTGACGCCGTTTGCCGATGCGAGCGTCAATATGCCGATGCTCTCCGGTGATGAAGGGACGGCGGGACGAACCCAGGTCTACTCAGACAGCGAGCTGACAGCCATCCTTGAAGGGTTGGAGCGTCACTGCGGATTGGAGCCCCGTGGTAAACGGACGGTTGTTCATGACAGCTACCGGAATGTGGAGGAACATGCACTTGATCCCCTAAATGTCGGCGTACACACCGACGAGCAGTACGCCATGCCGGGATTCCCATTTGAAAAGTTCGATCCTGACAGGGCCATCGACTGGGTGTGGGGATACTCACTCATCGAAGAGCGGCCGATTCTCGTTCCTGAGCTCCTTGCCTATTACAGTCTGGGCTGCGGCTCATCCGGGTTTGTTTATGAAACGTCCAACGGCTGTGCCCTTGGGGGAAGCAGGGAGGAAGCCATTTTCTACGGTATCATGGAGGTCGTCGAACGGGACTCGTTCCTTATGACCTGGTACGCAGAACTGGGGCTGCCTCGTCTCGATCCCATGACAGCCGAGGACGAAGAGCTCCAGTTAATGATCGAACGGATGCGTGCGGTCGCAGGATATGATCTCTCTTTGTATAACTCCACCATGGAGCACGGCATTCCAAGCGTTTTTGCCATGGCCAAAAACAGGAAGGATGCCGGATTGAATCTGATCCTCGCGGCAGGTGCCCATCTCGATCCTGTAAGAGCAGCCAAAAGTGCGATTCAGGAGCTCGCCGGAATGATGCTGAATCTCGATGAAAAATTGGAGAAGAATAGGGCGAAATATGAAAAGATGCTGTACGATGATTCCCTCGTCAGGCAGATGGATGATCACGGTATGCTATATGGATTGCCACAGGCTGAAAAACGTTTTGCCTTTTTGAAGGACGAGAGCCGAGGCTTACGAAGTTTCCAGCAGGAATTCAATTGGCGATCGGAACACACCGATCTGACGGATGACCTGAAGGAGATTCTTGAAAGATTCCGAAGCCGGAACCTTGACGTCATTGTTGTTGACCAAACCGCACCGGAACTTGAAAAGAACGGACTGTACTGCGTGAAAGTCCTGATTCCAGGCATGCTTCCCATGACGTTCGGGCATCACCTTACCCGGCTGACAGGGCTAGAAAGGGTCCTGAACGTCCCGGAGGCACTGGGATATAGGGACCAGCCATTGACATTTGATGAGCTCAATCAGAAACCGCATCCGTTTCCTTAAGATACGAGGAGGTGAGGAGGATGAGTCTGGAAGAATTTCTGCACAATCTGCAATTCGATATCAATCGGGCCAATCAGCCTAACTGGGAAGTGGACTGGGAGGATGGGCCCCTTCCCTATAAACTGTACCGGGGATTGCCGGTGGTCCCATTATCTCTGGAGATTCCATTGTCACTCACCGAGGAGCTGCCGCCGTTGAAACCTGATGTAGAAAGAATCGGTCATTTCCTATGGTATGTCTACGGCATATCCGGGGTAAGCCAGTCGGTGCATCCTGAAGATTTCGGAGAAGAGGAGTCCTACCCCATCCATTCCTATCGGCGGTTTGCTCCATCCGGAGGGGCGCTGTATCCGAATGAACTCTATCTTTATTTGAAACTGGATGATCTGCCCCATGGAATCTATCATTATGATGCCGTCCACCACCGACTTGTCTTACTCCGGGACGGGAATGTCGATTCGTATGTAGAACGGGCACTCGGCAATCGCAGTGACATTTCAACGTGTTTTGCCACTGCCTTTGTGTCGGTAAGATACTGGAAAAACTTCTTTAAATACAATAACTTCTCCTACCGGCTGCAGGGGCTCGATGCCGGCGTCCTGATGGGGCAGCTCCTGGAAACGGCCAAACGGTTTGGATTCGAGACAGGGGTGTATGCTCAATTTCTGGATAACCCGATCAATCATATGCTCGGACTGACTGAAGAAGAGGAAAGCGTTTATTCCGTCATACCACTTTCAGCTACTGCAACGAATTGGGCAGGGAGGGGGATTGAGCGGGCAGTTACCGCTGAAGAATTATGCCGGGAGCTGCCGGCTATTTCTCCTGGACACTATGAAAGGTCTGAAAAGGTTCGAGAGTTTCCAAGGTTACTGGAGGTGAATGAGGCTTCTAAATTCAATTGCACAGGTGATTTTCAGACATTGGTGAAACAACTGGATAGGAGAGCGGGAGAAAAAGAAATCGATCTTCCTGAGATCGAATCAGGTACGTATGATTTTGTTGATGCCTGCAAAAAGCGTCATTCACCGGAAATGGATTTTATCATGGGGAAGGTCAGTCAGGAGCAGCTCGCTACCTTATTGAAGAGGGCCACTCATTCATACTCTTTTAGAAATGACCTAGACAACGTTTTTGACGGGGAAGAACCCCGTGTTTCCATATACGGCTGTCTGTATAACGTAGAAGGCATTCCAAATGGCGCATACGCTTATGACAGCGGTCGTCATTCACTAAGGGAAATCGGTACAGGGGATTATCGGCTTCAGCTACAATCGGGCCTGTCACTGGATAACGTCAATCTGCTTCAGGTGCCGCTGTGCCTTCACATCATCGGAAACAAAGATTATTTCAAGGATTCCCTTGGATACAGGGGGTACAGGATCATGCAAATGGAAGCGGGTATGCTCGTCCAGCGCCTGCTTTTGTCTTCAGCAGCGACAGGGTTTGGGGGGCATCCGCTGCTTGGGTTTGATACGACAGTGACGGATGGGATTTATAAACTGGATTCTGAGAACTTAACGACCTTAATACAGATACCGATCGGACCGTTCAGGGAGAAGGCATGGATGAGGGGGAGTTTGTTGAGTTGAGGAGGAGAGAACCGCGGGGACAAATCCCTTGGTGATTTTGGTACTTACGGATAAAGAATATTCGAAACTGCGGCATGATTACTGGAAATCTCGCATGATTGCATCTGAATCCCGCACGATAGTTACGTAAGCCGCATGAATATTTCAAATCCCGCACGATAATTGTATATCTCGCATGAATCTTCTCCACATACCTCTTTTTAAGGGTATGAGATGGAAGGACTGAACGGTTGAAAAAGACTATATTGAGTAAAGCTTTCAATAAACGTCCTTTGGCTCGGCCAAGGGACGTTTTATTGATGAAAGTAGATGAGAATGGGGACCAAACACACTTTCAATTTAAATTAGGGAGGTTCCTTTAATTAGAATAGGTGGTTATTTCGTTTATGGACCATTTCATGATGGTACGGATTAAAATCTGAACATCCTTAACTTAATCAACTCTTTAAAATGGTTTATAGAAAAATTAAGAATAACCCTAATACTTCCTTAGGTTAAGTATTAAACAACTCTCCATTTAAAGCAGAAATATACCTTGCTGCGGATCTTTGAACAGCTATATCCGCACTATCAGGAATCTCTTTGTGAAATGCATTGAAAAGTTGATTAAACTTTAGGGGTTTGACAGTGTTAGCCATCTCCTCTACTTTTTTTGCTGGTAAGGGGATAAGGTTAGGGTAACTATACATAAAACTTACCCACTGTTTGTCAGAAACCACTTGTATGATATCTCCTGTAAGTAAAACTCCACGATTTTCATTTTCGTTCACCCAATGCAACACTGCTCCACCTTTAAAATGTCCACCTAGTCGATGAAGAACTAATCCTTTGCTAATTTCTATGGATTCTCCATTCCAGAAGATGATTTGATCACTTGGTCGCTGCACCCATTGTCTATCGTCCTCGTGTATGTAAATGGGGCATTGAAATGTTTCAGCCCATTCTACCTGAGTGGAATAATAGTGAGGGTGAGATAAAGCAATTGCATCGATGCCGCCGTTTAAGGATAGAACCTCTATGGTTTTTGTATCTAAGTAGGAAATACAATCCCACAAAAGTCGAAAACCTTGTTCCTCTACTAAGTATGCAGTTTGTCCAATACCAAATGGAGGATCGGTTGTCATACTTTTTAGCCCCTTTTGTTCATTATTAAAACAATTTGAATAGGTTCCTGATTCGCACATTTTTTTTAGAGTTGTCCATTGTTGCCCACTCGGGTGAACGTATTGCCGTTCTTCCGTACAAATCACACATATTTCTGGTTTCTGATTAGAAGGTGGATACTGAGTACCGCAAGTTTTACAAATATATTTTTCCACTTTAAAACACCTCGAGTTTTATTGATTTAACTCCATTATATGGTCTAATGTTTATGGAAAGTAGTGTAAAATAAGGTAAGCATTAACTTACCCCCGTAAGTTAGAAGTGAGGAGTTGTACAAGTTGATAGGCAAAAAACTAAAAGAAGCTAGAGCAGAGATGCGTATTTCTCAAAAACAATTAGCTGGGGAATTATCCTTGACTCGTTCTTATATAAGTATGGTAGAAAATGGACATGCAGTTCCTAATCAACAGACTTTAGAAAAAATCGCCTATATATTGAAGAAACCACTTTATTATTTTCTAGAAGAGCCAGCAGATCATAACGAAGTGGTTGGTAGAGCTTACATAGAAAAAGCTGAATCTTTAATTCTAAAGGATAACTCAGCAGAGGGACTTGACTGGTTGGACCGTTTAGAACAATTGAAATTAGATGACTTTCTTTGGGTGAAATCGTTTCTAATGAGAATTGAATTTTGGATTTCTAGGGAGCGTTATAGTGAGGCATACCACTCTTATCTGGAACGAAAATTTCACTTAGAAAAAATAAAAGAACGAACTCTTGGATATGAAGTACATATGAAAATTGCAAAGCTATATTTTAGAATGGAAAGATTTAAAGATGCTATATCTCATTATCAGTATGCCGTAAAACTGGTAAGTAGGTTAAAAAACTTTCACTTGGCGATGTCCCAAGCGCATACATATTTAGGAACATGCTATTTAAGAATTGGACATATAGATGAATCATTAAACGCTTATATAGCAGCTTTTGAACTTGCCAAGCTTGAAGGTGATGACAAACAACTTGGAAATATATCAATGGGAATTGGTAAAGCGTATCTACTAAAAAGAGATTTAGTGAAAGCCAAAATATGGACAGAACAATGTTTCGATTATTTCCAACATCAAGGAAAGGATTGCCATATGGCAGCTATGTTTAATTTGGCTGTTGTGGAAAGAAAAATAGGTGATTTATGTTCTTCCCGAAAAAAACTAGCAATTTGCACATGGTATGCCAGAAAAAACAATCAAGAAATTTTTTCAAATTGCCTCTTTGAGATAGCGGTATGTAAATTACATCTAAGTCAATTGAAACAAGTACAATTTTATTGTAGAAAAGCACTTGAAAGCTTATCTATTAGCGACTCTACTTACTTACGAGGAGAAATATTTAGATTGCTAGGGGCAGTACATTTATTTGAAGGAGATCAAGAACTTGCTTACTTTTTTACTCAAGCAAGTTCAGACTTATTTCGAAGGATTCCTCGGCCAATTGAATCATCTTTTACCACTAATATCTTAACAAAAAGCAAGTCGGAGATATTGGAAATAATATGATTAGTCATAATAGGGCTTAATTAATACTAGGACAGATGTTATTGCGAATTTTTTAGTTTATTTTTAAGTTAAAGTTCAGCTAGTATTTGGGAACTTGGTTGTGAAAGAGCCTAATTTGAAAAATAATAAATGAATAAGGCAGTAATCTCTCGGTCCTTTAATTCCTGCCTTATCCATTAATCAGGCTGGTTAACAGAACACTATGAGACTTAAATCTCAAAACAGAAGGTAATAAATAGATAAAGTAACCGTATTTTCGCAGGGAGTTTTTGCATTGGAATTAATAATTATGTTTTTATTTGTCTTTATTCTATGTATGTGTATAGGTACAGTATTGAATATTCTTTTGAAAATGACACATAAAATGAATTGGCTAATAACTCTTTTAATAAGTGTAGTTGTAGCAATTTTAGCTCAGTTTTTAAATGCAATGTAGGTGAATGATTGCCTGCGGGCAGTATTGAAAAAGAGTTGTGAAAGGGTTTGTCTTATGAAAAGTAAGAAAAACAGAAAGCGTACTATAATTCAGTGGAGTGCTTACGCGATAGTAATGCTTTCTCTAGTTATTAAAATAGTGTTATTTATATCAGGGATATCCCGGGAATTAGCTTCCAATACCCTTGATACAATATCCTGGACAGGGCTAGGATTAGGTTTTAGCTTATTACTGATTTCCTGCTTGTATCCAAAGAACGCCTAAAAACACCTCACAAAGCCTAATTAATGGAGCTTACATAGTTACATTTTTATTTATCTTTTTTGTATCCATCAAAGTACCTGGGTGCATTAAGCTAAGTAGAATAACTCCTTTCTTCCATATTACTTTTTGAAAATTCTATAATTTGGTATGATGTACTTTGTTAGCAAAAAAATTAGAGTATACAAAGGGAGTGCTTAAACATATGGAATACATCACACTTAATAATGGGTTGAAAATGCCAATTGTAGGTACTGGTACAAATACGTATGGAAAAGAAAATAACGAATATAACGCGGCGTTGACAAATGAAATTCCTGAGCTTATATCAGCACTTGAGTTGGGGTATCGTTCAATAGATGCAGCCATCGTTTATCGAAACGAAGAACTTGTCGGAAGAGTTTTAGCAGAAAGCACAGTGCCTCGGGAAGAGTTATTTATTACGACAAAAGTTCCAGGCAATGAAGAATATATTTCTTCAAAGGAAGCTACTCGGGCAGCAATCGATAACAGTCTAATAAACTTTCAAACAGACTATCTTGATTTGCTTCTTATTCACTTTCCTATCGAAGACAAAGGACAACTTAAAAACACTTGGGAAGTCTTTGAGGAATATTACGAAGCGGGCAAACTGAAAGCCATCGGCGTTTCAAACTTTGGAAAAGAGCATCTGGAAGAATTGAAAGAATTCGCTAAAGTGAAGCCAGCGGTTAATCAAATACAAATCAACCTAACAGAACCTAACCAAGATCTCCTTGCTGTATTAAAAGAAGAGGGCATTGCACCTGTTGCATGGGGACCTATGAAAGCCGAAGCCCATCAAAAAGAAGTTCTGGATGAGATTGGTGAATCCTATAAAAAATCTGGCGCACAAGTCTTATTGAAATACCAAATCCAACGTGGGGTGATCGTTATTCCTAAATCCCATAACCGCGAAAATCAAGCATCTAATTTAGATTTTTTCGATTTCGAATTATCAGCAGAAGATATGAAAAAAATAGAAACCTTATAATTCGTTTGTCCTTCATCCTAGTGATAGAGATAGTATCGCTAGGATTTTGATTAATTAAAAGCAATGAGATTGGCGTAGTTCCGCTTTTTACAGAATGCGCATTCCTTCTTTTAGAGGAAGGAGAAGTGAATGAATTGAAGAGTTTGAAAGACATTCTTAAAAAGTTGGGTTGCTGAGGATAAGCGAAAATTGTTTCTCATATATACATAGAATTAAAACCAAAAGTGTCTTTTTCAGTAGAGTGGACAAGAAATAAAGATTAGCCAATTATTCAATTGGTGTAATTAATGAGCAACTTATTAAAAGCTAGTATAAATTAACATAAAGGAGTTGTTTCTTTGTTCCTATTAGCATCAGCACAATCATCAACGGTAAATACCGGTGATATTATTTTTCAGTTGGTGTCTTTATTATTTCTTTTGGCCATTCCAGTGGGCATTATTATATTGATAGTTATTCTTAGGAGAAGAAATAGCAGGCTAAAGCGGGTCGAAGAAAAATTAGATAAACTTTTAGCGGATAAGGATAATAGTAACATCTCTTAAGGTTGAACTAGCAGTGTCTATTCTTCAAGTAAGGTGAGTAGAGTGGGACCGGTTCCCGCTCTACTTTTTTATGATTTGAAAAACCAATGCCTGGAAGCAACAATCTCCACACTAAAGTGGCTTCACCTTGAAAAGCCATTTCATATTTTGGATAGGTGATTTTAGTATTTATTTAATCAGAACCCTCTTCTATATCTGCCTTCAATTCTTTAAACCATTTTAAGTTCACTAAATGGTGAGAACGAGAATTTTCGTTCATGCGACCAAAATAATCGATTTCACCAGGTAATTCCTTAAGGGTAGCTAAGTATTCATCGAGAAGCGCAATTCTTGCTTCAGTTTGATCAATTTGGGATTGGATTAATTCTAATAATTTATTTTTATCGTAGACATCTGCAAAGAGTAATGCCCCATAGACTGGTAAGTTTACATACTCGGATTTCGTTCCGTATTTGGCCATTAACTTATCAAATTCTTCTATCCCTGAAGACGTGACTTTAAAGGTGTGAATTTCACGACCGTTGTTTGGCCGTCCTTCATGTGTTTCTTCAATCCAACCTTTTTCTTCAAGTTGTTGCAAATTGTAATAGAATGATCCTTTAGTAAAGTTAACGATATATTTATAATGTCGTTTTTCCATTAAACTTAATAGTTCGTATCCATGTGCGCCGGGGTTTTGAATAAGTAAGCCAAGGATGAGTAAGGGAATCAAGGTTGCATCACCTTCGCCATCTGTGCTTCAAATTCAACGTATGTGATTTTACCCAGAGCCAAATTCATACTGTGAATATAGATTTGCTCCGTTTTCGTATAGTTATCGTTGATCTTTAGTGATTGATTTTCATCCGAAAGAGGCCCTGAGATATGACGCTTGTTCGAGAATGCCTCGAAGTAGCGAAAACCGAACTTCCGTTGGGAAACGGCGTTCATATGAATACCATCCTGATTGGAAGTTAGACCTTCTGCCGATACAAAATAAGAATTTTCCTGCTCATGGGCAAATCGACGTAATTCTTCGTTGATTTCTTGATACTCTGTTGAGTACTTTCCAAAACCTTCTTTCCCTAAGAAATGACCAAGCTCACCAATGATCAATGGTACATCTTGAAGGTTTAATTCGTTACGTAACGATTCAATGATAAGTGATAATTTGTCGTAATACGTTTCATGTAAAGATTGATGGCTGTCACTCTCACCCTGATGCCATAGGACGCCACTAATTTCACTGGTTTCAAGAGCAAAGCGGGCTTCAGACAAAGCATGTCGGAAAAGAGTGCCTTGCGGGTGCCAATCATTTAAAGAACTGCCACCTTCCGCACAAGGAATCAACCCGATTTCATCATCCGGGTTGGCTTTCGAACACAGGTCTGCAAAAGATGCTGCAAGACTTACACCGGCAACAGGGCGGTCATAATTAATGGGCTCTGTCATCATTTGCCACTGACCGTTGCGAAGCATTTTTATTTTTTCATTATAGATAGGGTCTACCTCATGCAAGAATCCACGACCTGCCATATTCGATTGCCCTAACATTAAAAAAGATTTTATCATTTCATTTTCATTCCTTTACACAATACTCTAATTAGACTAAGCTAGTATAAAGTCTAATTAGACTATTGTCAATAAAATATGAGAGGACTGATGATGTTGAAAAATGTCGGAATATTAAAAATCTTGATGTGTGTTGGACTATTAAGTTTAAGCCTCTTTGGAAACGGATTAATGCAGACCGAAGCAAAAGAAAAAGGAGACGGCACACAAGGTACAAGTCATGGGACTGCTCATACGTTCATGCAACTCGAGAAAAAGTTTGATGCCCGGCTCGGCGTCTATGCTATTGACACCGGTACCAATCGTACGGTGGTCTATCGACCTGATGAACGGTTCGCCTATACATCCACCTATAAGGCTTTGGCTGCAGGGGCAGTGCTACAGCAAAACACGATTGACGAACTTGACGAGGTAATCACCTATACCAAAGATGACCTGGTCACGTATTCGCCTATTACAGAGCAACACGTGAATACCGGGATGACCCTTAGGGAAATTTGCGATGCGGCAATCCGATACAGCGATAATACCGCAGGGAACCTTTTATTAGAGGAACTCGGCGGACCTGATGGCTTCGAAAATACACTGAGGCAAATCGGAGATCATGTCACCGAGGCAGATCGCTTTGAGACTGATTTGAACAGTGCCATACCAGGAGACATCCGTGATACCAGTACAGCAAGAGCACTTGCCAACAACCTGAAGGCTTTCACCGTCGACGGCGCTCTCCCGGATGGTAAGCGTACACTCCTAACCGATTGGATGCGGGGGAATACTACTGGAGACGAACTGATCCGTGCGGCTGTACCTAAAGGGTGGGAGGTAGGCGATAAATCCGGAGCAGGAGACTACGGAACACGAAACGATATCGCTATCGTTTGGCCGCCGAATAGAGACCCGATTATCATCGCGATTCTATCCAGCCGTGATACTGAGGATGCTGCCTATGATAATGAACTTATCGCAAAGGCAGCTAAGGTCGCACTGAATGCTTTCAGGTGATTTTCTGAAATGTTCTTCAAGGGAAAGACGCTATTGTTTAAGGTCATAGGGTGAAAATAATCAAACTTATAAAAAAAAACCAAAACTTAAATATGCTAGAGAAGAATCCATTTTTCTTTTACCTCTCTTTAAGGGGATGAGGGGATGAGATGAAAGGACTGATCGGTTGAAAATCAGTATATAAAGGAAAAACGTCCTGTGGATTGACCATGAGACGTTTTTTAAAGGAATGTTCTTCAACTATCCGGGGCAATAACCAAAGTTCAACTATTTGTCCGATTATTGCTCATATTAACTTATTGGGCAGTTTAGCTGAAGAAGGATATACAATTAGGAATGGAGAATAACTCAATTATTAAGACCTCCAAAGGAGTTAAAGGATACATTATGGAAATGACTTGCAAATTAGGAAAAATAGAAATCTTACTACCCGATGCCTCAACTTCCTATTTTTTTATTGATGATGATTTAGCAGAACTGTTTAATTTGAAGACCAATAATGAAGCGTTAAAACTTCTACGCAAAACCATTAGAGAAAAGGTTGAACCAAATATATACAAGCGTATTGGTTTTGATTACGAATCAAGTGCAGTTATTATTCGAACGACCAATGCTGAATTTATTCTAGAGATAGCCTTGATTATAAATGAAATTGCTAAGGTGAGCTTAGCCGAACAAGAAATAGGCATTGTAAAAAATCAATTACTCTCACATAAAAGACCCAAGAAACAAAAATGGGAGGTGGGAGATATATTCCAAATCCCTCTTGAGAATGGTACACACGCCTTTGGACAAATAGTTTGGAAAGACTATACACACCCTGTTTGTGGATTATTTGATATTAATAAAACCGAAATTCCCTCTTTAGTAGAAATTATGAGTTATCCCTTTATTTCAATCCTCTCATTAACACCAAATTCATTAGATAATCACCGTTGGAAGGTGCTTGGTAATACGAATGTAAGAATTCAAAAAGAGGATGTTCCTAAAGAATTCAACGGTACCGATTGTATTGGTGCCAGGAGTTTTTCAAGTGGGACCCTTGAAGATTTAGCAAACGCCGTTTACGGAGTTAAACCTTGGAACGTATTTGCTGAAGAGGATTATTTTGACCAAATTTTGTTACCATCTATTAAACGTCCTTTGACTGCTAAGGTTTTATCTTTATCCGAAAGGAACCCTTATCGGAAAGAAAAAAAATGGGAGTAAAAAAGTTTAACAGGTAAGATTGAGAAGAAATGTACTTACACTAACGGGGGTGTTTGCTGAAGCAGCAGCCGCCTCCCTTCAACTACGCCAGCAAGTGTTAGCATCTTCGGCTAAAGGGCAGGTTAATGGAATAAGTAACATTAAAATAATAAAGTGGGAATGGTGCAGGTTTTACTTTATTTACGAAGGCTCACCAACGAAACGCGGAAAACGATGTTAATTTAGACTTACAATCAGAGAGGAGGACCTCTATTGCAAAATAAATCATTTAAATTTAATCTTTCTGATGACGGATATTATGAGCTTCTCAAATTTCTGCCGTATTTTAGAAAGGTTAATATCTTTGGAATTATTGGGATACTGGTTATTTGGTTACTATTATTCTTGTACTGGAATAACGCTTTTCAAGAGTATGCTAGCTCATTTCCCGATGCTATGTTTGCGGGTATATTTGCTTTGTTTTTATCACTTATAGTACTCCTGTTTCTCTTTCTTCTTTTTTGGTTTAGAATTAGTACTTTCTTAAAAAAATCTGCTCGGAATTTAAAAGAGAAATACCAGCCATTAAACGGTGAAGAATATAGTATAGCGTTTGATCAGGAAATAATGTCCTTTTTACTTGGGAATGGACAACACAAGATAGTCGTGGGTAAAAATCTAGAAGTAATTTCTACCTCCAAACATCTTCTTTTTTATCATGGGGATGGAAAATCTCAGAAAAAATTCTACATCCCAAAAAATGGAAACGAAAAACACCAAGAAAACATAAGATATATTGCTAATTACTTAGAAAAAGAAACAGATGTACAGTTCAAGGAAAAATGAAAAAAGGTAAATCTAAGACCTTACTTTTAGGTTCCTTTATTCCATAAAAGGGGGCAATAACTGAAGATCAGCTAATTGATCACCGGCTACTGCCTTCTTCAATTAATGGGCAGGTTTGTTGAATAAATACATAAAGTATTGAAACTTTTGTTCGATAAATTCGTATAGTTAGTAAAGTATTTAAAATGGTGGTGTCACTTTGGAAACTAATGTTCAAACTTCTCAATATGATCAAGCGGTGACCAAAAATGAAGTAAGTATGGGGAAGTTACTAAACATATTAGGACTTTTCATATTTGCTGGGACAGCATTAACTAATATAACAACTCCACTCCCTTCAATAGAGGACACCAAACAATTTTTGTACTGTATTGTTGGAAGCGCTTTTATCTATTTTCTTTTAGTGAATATCTACTTCACTGGACAAATAGGTAGAAAGGTTGTCCTTACAACTCTCTTTCTGTTAGGTTGTTTTAGCATATTTATGGCTATTTATCTTGCGACTAATCCAGTATCACACTAATACCTATATTCAAGTAACAGGGGCGTTTGCTGAACAAGCAGTCGCCCTTTGTTCTAGTAAAGGACAGGATAACGGAAGAACAGGGGGATTTTGAGTGGAAATATTAATGTCCATAGTAATCGGAATAATTATGATGTGTGCGGTTTATTTAATACTTTCTAAAAGTCTACTTAGAATTATTATCGGCACAGGGCTTCTCAGTCACGCGGTTCACCTTTTGCTTATAACAATGGGAGGATTACCAAAGGGAGAAGAAGCGCCTCCCCTACTGGGTGAACATTCTTCTAAAGGATATATAGATCCTCTCCCTCAGGCATTAATTTTAACAGCAATTGTAATTAGTTTTGGAGTAACTGCATTTTTCTTAGTTTTAGCGTACAGAGCTTATCAGGAACTGGAAACCGATAATATGGAGAGAATGAGTGAAAACGAGGATCGTTTGACGTGAAAATAGTACTACTTTTCGCAAGATAGGTGTTGGCCTTTTGCATATTCTTTATTACATTAAAGGGGCAGGTTAATGAAAAGGTGATTTGATGTAGTTTATTTATTTCGAAAGGGGGAGTTTTAAATGACTTTTTGGACTTGGGCTGCAATAGCTATTGCTTTAATTGGTGGTGTAATTGCTGCTAAATTTGGAAAGAAAAAAACCGAAAGAAAATATATAATCGCACTTATTTGGTTTATCTTAGCTATAACTTTATTTTTTGTTTGGTGGTTTACACGCTAACTTCATAAATAAAGTGGGCGTGTCCTGAATAAACAGCCGACACTAGTTTGTTCAAGAAAAGGGCAGCATTAATTGAATAATTCGAAACCTAAGTGATTATGCTTCCGTCTAATTAAAAGAGGGATATACAAAGTAAAGCTCAACAGAATTGTAGAGGGGGAATGAAAAGATGAACCAATACGGTTTATTATCATTATTAATGCTGCTAATTAGTGTAACTGTGTTTCTGCTACTAAGAGGACCTAACGCAGATTTGTCGTTAGGGATTACCATTTTGGGGATTCTTTCGGTAATTGGAATCGTTTTTGCTGCTATGTCTAAAAAGTGGTTGTCAGGGATTCTTGGAGTTTTAACGAATGGAGCAGTTCTTATTTTTGTATTTTTCTTATTATTAGCCAAGGGAATAGGCGGTTAATCCATAGAGGAGATTTCGGTTTAGTTCAGCTAAGTTTGTTATTAATTGAGCTTATTCAACTATAGGGGGCTATAACTGAAGATCACCTAATTGATCGCCGGTTACTTCCCTTCTTCAATTAATAGCCAGGTTAATTGAATAAAATGATTGAGGGAGGAATGTTTTAATGGGTAATAATCAAGAAAGAGTACATAGTGGATTTGAAATAGAAGTAAATGCACCTTACTCATTAAATTATTTAATATATGTTCAAAACATATATCTGAATAGTAAAAATCAAGATAAAGATACTCCTCTATTTCCATATTTAGATAGTTCAAAGTGGGGGATGTTAGATGGTGAATTTGAACAGACCTATAATGAAGTATGGGAAGAGACATTAAATAACAACAATAATAGTGGTATGTATGACCATAATGGAATATTAGATTTTGACAAAGCATTATTTCAAAAATTGTTTGAGGATAATGAAACAGGTTTTTACGGATATTCAGAAAGTGTTAAGTCCTTTTTGGCTTGGTGGGATGAAATTTATGGAAAGATTGCCCTTGAGGGTGTTTTTGATGATGATAGAATGAATAAGATCTATAGGGAATTATCGGATTCAATAAATGCAGATAAACGACTAAAAATTGATTTGATTTATGATAGAGCGTTTTTAACTGGACAATCTGAAAATTCTTGGTATGCAGTTCTACCTATTGAAGATGTTTTTAGGTATAAACACAGACCAGAGGTAATATCAAATTTAGTAAAGTGTTGTGATGTTAACTAGACAAATTGTTATTCAAGTAAAGTCGGCGTTGATCTAAGAAGGATTAATGCTTTTTCGTTGAAGTTATTGGATTAACGGGGCAACTTAGCTTGGGAGGTTATTCTTTGCAAGAATACAAGAGATTGGTCAATTACCTGTATCGGAAATTGACGAAGTAAAACTATTTGAAAACCTCCAATTAAGCCTAACTTATGTAGAGACTCAGCCAAAATTATTTGAGAAGACACTTGCTTTTATTAAAGATTGTGATGATTTACTCTTAAACTAACGGGGCTTATCCAAAATAAGGATAAGCTTCTTTTTAGTTAAAAGTTTCTCTTGAGTATGCTATTACTTCTGGTTTCCTGATGGGCGATAAGAATTCGGGTCGGACACCTTCCTCATTTTTTGCGTGTGTGAGGATTACTTGACATTAACCTGATTTCAATGAATGATAATGGTAATAATTGTGAGGGTGATTTCGTTGAAGGATTCTGTGGATATTCTAATAATTGAAGATGATGAGGATATTAATGGCTTGCTGTGCAGTATTGTTAGAAAGAGTGGTTATTCCCCGAAGGCCGCTTATTCAGGTACGGAAGCAGAGATCTACCTTGATAGCCGAACATGGGACATGGTGTTAATTGATTTGATGCTCCCGGGTTTATCCGGTGAAGATTTATTAAAAAAGGTAACAAAAGAAAGCAATGTTCCGGTTATTATCATTTCGGCAAAGCTTGAAACTCAAACGAAGATCAATTCGTTGAGAGCTGGTGCGGATGACTATATTACAAAGCCTTTTGATGTTGATGAGGTATCGGCGAGAATTGATTCATGCCTGAGAAGATATCGTGATCTATCAGGTGCTCCATTAGCGAATCATATGATGTATAAAGATATTATATTGGATACGGATGCAAAAAGAGTGACAGTGAATGGGAATGAGCTCAAATTAACGGCACGGGAATATGAGATCCTTCTTCTCATGATAACCTCCCCTAAAAAGGTTTTTTCCAAGTCTAATTTGTTTGAGAGTGTGTGGAATGAGAAATTCCATGGGGACGATAATACCATTAATGTTCATGTGAGTAATATCAGAAGTAAGCTTGCGAAAGCGAATCAGCATGAAGAGTATATCGAAACCATCTGGGGGATGGGCTATAAACTTAAAACTTAAGGTTTTCTTAAGATTTCACTTAAGACTTTCTTACGTTTTCCTTCTTATACTGTAAGAGTGTTCAAGGAGCAAGACACTGAACAAGTGATAAAGGAGGGGAATATTGATGAGTGAGTATGTGTTAAAAACCAACCAATTGTCAAAAACATATCAAAATAAAATGGCGCTTAATAAAGTGAGTGTCATGATCGAAAAAGGGTCCATTTATGGCTTTATCGGACAAAATGGGGCCGGTAAATCAACGCTGATTCGTTTGATCACCGGACTAGCCTATCCAACGAGAGGTACATTTGAGTTGTTTGGAGAAAACGATGAGCGAAATATCATTGAAGCCAGAAAAAGAATAGGGACGATCATTGAAGGTCCCGCTCTATACCCCCAGATGACTGCCGCTGAAAATCTGGAAGCACACCGTCTGCTGAAGGGAATACCGGGAAAAGACTGCATTGAAAAAACCTTGACGTTAGTCGGGTTGCAGAATACAGGGAAAAAGAAGGCGAAGAATTTTTCTTTAGGGATGAAACAGCGTCTGGGTCTGGGTATCGCATTATTAGGGGATCCTGAGTTTTTGATTCTGGATGAACCGATAAATGGTCTGGATCCAATGGGTGTCGTCGAAGTACGGGAATTACTTAAAAAGCTGAATCAAGAATATGGGATTACGATCCTAATCTCCAGTCATATATTAAGTGAGCTGCACCTACTGGCCACGCACTATGGGATTATTCATCACGGAGAATTGTTGGAACAACTTTCTGCCAAAGAATTGAATGAAAAATGTCAGCAATACTTGCATATTAAAGTGGACGATCCCCATAAAGCTGCAACGGTAATCGAAAATCATTTTTCCACACAAGAGTTTGAAGTCATGCCTGATGGAACCATCAGACTGTTTGCCTATGTTGATGTACCGGGTGAGGTCTCCAAAATCTTAACCAGTGAAGGATTGGTCATAGAACAATTTATGCCAATGGGGGAAGATTTGGAAACGTACTTTAGTCATCGTATCGGAGGTGTTCAGCATGGGTAATCTCTTCAAAACGGAGTGGTATAAATTAAAGAAAGATCGGTCATTTCGATTCCTGACCTGGATGTTAGTTGCGGCAGCAGTGTTGTTTCCACTGATAGAATTCGATAATGGAGCTTCAGGATTGCCAACCGTTAAGGATTATTATCGGGATAGTATTCTCGGTCCTCATGCGAATATAGTAAAGCTTATCCCAAGTATTTTGGCAGGCTTCTTCATTACGAGTGAATATTCCATGGGTACGATGAAAAGTATGGTATCTTCAGGCAATAGCAGGTTCCGGATCTACTCTGCAAAGCTTATCGTATTTTCAATTGGAGCGATCATCATCTCATTGATATTACCGATCTTGATGACGGGATCCAGTGCCTTCTATTTTGGATTTGACGAGATGCCTGGGTGGAGTTATTACTTCCAAACGCTGGGATTGATTACATTGTACGGGGCAGCCTTCGCTTCCATTATGGCGATCTTTTCGATCCTGTTTACAGACAGTGGGAAAACGATAGGGTTTCTTCTCCTGTTCTTTGTATTTGCTGATTGGCCCCTGCAAATGCTGGCGGCAAAAGTGCCATTGTTTGAAACCATTTTAAATCATTCCATCTTTAAGTTGATTTACGATATTATTATGGTGGATACGTTGAAGAGCGGGGATGTTCTAATCATAATAGTGGTTCCCATTCTGACGTTTCTGTTATTTGGTGCCTTAGGGAGCATGATTTTCCAAAGAAAAGAAATTAAGTAAACGAAAGTGGGTGAGGTCACATGATATTCTACTTATTGATAGCCGTCCTGGTAGCATTCACATATGTCCTCACCCATTTTTATCTGTTGAAAAAGGAAATAAAAAGTGCAACCCTGCAGCTTCGTCAATCAGAGAAAAAAATAACCATCAGCTATTATGACCGTGATTTCGAGGAGTTAGCACAGAAGATTAACCATCAGATTGATATGACGAAACAGGCTGAAGCAGTCAAACGCTCCACTGAAAATGAATTAAGACAGGCAATCTCTCATATATCTCATGATATTCGCACACCAATGACGTCTATTTTAGGATATATTCAATTTCTGGAGTCAGATGAAATAAGTGATGAGACAAAGAAGAAATACATCCACACCATCAAAAATAGTGCGGGCAGGTTAAAGGTGTTACTTGAAGATTTCTTCGAGCTGTCGATCATCGAACAGGCAGATTACCCAATGAAAATGGAAAAGATCAGTTTTAACCATCTGGTTATTGAAGCACTTTTAGGATTTTATGAGGAATTTAATAAACGGAATATAGAACCGGACGTTCATATTCCTGATCAGGAAATTATGATGGTAGCAGATCCCTCTCTCGTAAAAAGAGTGATTGAAAATTTAGCAGTGAATGCCATTAGATACTCAACCGGGAATGTAACCATCCAGCTTAAAGAGCTGGATACAGCCGTTCAACTGAAAATCTCAAACTCTGTTGGAAAAATGAGTGAACTTGATGTACATCAAATGTTCGACCGTTTTTATAAGGCGGATCAAACAAGAACCGGAAAAGGTACAGGGCTTGGTTTACCGATTGCGAAAAGCTTGATGGAAAAAATGAACGGAAGTATTCATGCAGAATTAGAGGAGAACCATCTAACCATGATATGTGAATGGGAATTTGGTATAGGGAGGCGAGTATAAAATCTTAATGATTTCATACTCGTTTTTTTAGTAGTCATCCATATATCGTACGGCAATTTGAAATGCCTTTATTCTCCTCTTAATATACGTCCGCTGTCCACTTCCTGGCTTTGTTTTTTCCAGAAAGGACGGAAGTGTCAGTAATAGTCCCTCCAGTACCTCTTTTGCCGCTAACAGCTCTTCTTTGCTGACATCCAGCTTCTTATCTTCCCATCGCGCATGCAACACTTTTTTTCCAATTCGTGCTGCATCCAACCGCTTCTCAAGCAACTTTTTCTGTGATGTACCTGGTTTCATATTCGTAAGGGCAGTTTCCGATTTACGGATAATCGACTGAAACGCTTCAATCGACTGCTGCTGTTCTTCCGGTGTGATATGTTCCATAAAGCACCTCCATTTTCTAGAATTGAACTATAAGTAGTGTAACAAAAATAAATACGCTGTACGGACTTTTGATATAATATCCTCAAGGAACCTTAAATGAGGAGAGTGGATAATGGAACCAAACGTCTTTGAAGAAATGGCCAAACGATATGATACAGAAGAGAAAACGAAACTTGCCGAAATCATTGTCGAGGAAGTCAAAAAGGAACTGCAGGACAGTACATCCAAAACCCTTATCGATTAAGGAAGCGGTACAGGACTTGTGAGCTTAGCCATAACAGATAGGGTTGAATCTGCTCTGTTGATCGATTCATCCGAGCAGATGGTAGAAGTGGCTAAAGCAAAGATCATTCAAAGAGGGATCCAGAACGCTGATGTCCTCTATTCCGATTTTACCGAAGGGACCCCCGAACTGAAAGCTGACATCGTGCTCATGTCACTCGTCCTTCTTCATATCCCTGATACCCAGCAAATTTTACAAGAGCTATCGAACATCCTCCCTGATGGGGGCAAACTCATCATTGTCGACTTTGACAAGAACGAGAATATCAGCCATCCGAAGGTACATAACGGCTTTGATCATGAAGAACTGAAAGAAAGATTATCGGAGGCGGGATTTACATCTACTGAGATCAGGACATTTTATCACGGAGAGCAAATCTTCATGAAACAGGATGCTTCGATGTTTATTGCGAGTAGTATAAAGTGAATCAGTATTAAAGCCGTAACGAGTATGTGCAGGCATACTCGTTATATTTATGTCAGTCAACATCAAAAAAATTCTTATACATGAACATGGGAGATCCCTAATATGATACGTAGTAAATACGTCTCCTGGGAGGTCCTATGGAAAGCACGAATGTAAGGAATATCAGAGTATTTATCGCAAGTCCTTTCTTCAGCGAGGAGCAAATTGACCGGGTACAAAGGCTTGAGAGCGCCCTTATGCAGAACCCTTATGTATCGGAGATCTTTTCTGCACGATTTCATCAGTTTGAACATCTCGAATTCGGATCCAAAGAGTGGAGGAGGAAGGTCTTCCGAAATGATCTGAGAAACTTGAGACGTGCTGATGTGCTGGTTGGGATTCGTGATTTCGAAGGCAAATATGTGGACAGCGGGACAGCATTTGAAATAGGTTACGCTTACTCCATGCGTAAGCCAATCCTATTGATCAATGAAAAAAATGCAACCATGAATTTAATGATGGCTAACAGTTTACACGCCTACTTCACGAAAGTGGAAGACCTGGCGAGGTACGATTTTCACCGGATGCCGAAAGCTCCGTATGAGGGACCGGTTATATGAGCAAGGAGACATCGCCTCTTTCCGTATGAATGGAGGCGATGTTTTTTATTTGCTGGTTATTCTGTTAAAGGAAAATGGAATAAATAGTCATATAAAACATTTATAATAAATTTCAAAAAGTATGGAAAAATAAGGACATCTATTAATACTTGAGGATGGATTCTTATTGATAATTATTCGAACGACAACACTGCAAGAAGATACAAGGCTTATGTTAGTATTCTTGGCACTACCCAGATTCATTTAAGAAATCCCTATATTATTGCATGGTGGTCAGTATCTTTTCCCGGTTTCGGCCATTTATTGCTTTCTAAGTATATCAGGGGGTTCCTTTTATTAACCTGGGAAGTGGTGATCAATTTAAAAGCTCATGTGAACTCGGCCATGATTTATTCATTTCAGGGGAATATCCCAATGGCAAAAGAGGTATTGGATACTCGATGGCTCTTGATATACATACCAGTCTACATCTTTGCAATCTGGGATAGTTATCGTACGACCGTTGATTTGAATAACATTTATATACTCACCGAACGAGAAAACCATAAAATAAACTCCTTTAGTATCGGGGCATTAGAAATCAATTATTTGGATAAAAGGAACCCGTTCTTAGCAGCATTATGGTCATTATTCATGCCTGGCCTGGGACAGCTCTACATTCATCGAATCGTTTCAGGGTTTGTCGTGATCATTTGGAGTATTGTTTTCTTTTATTACTCTCACATGTTAGAAGGAGTATCTTTGCTATTTTTAGGAGAAATAGAAAGAGCGACTAGCGTACTGAATCCGGAGTGGTTGCTTATGTTTCCTTCCTTATATGGTTTCGCTATCGTTGATGCCTATATGAATACAGTAGAAAATAATAAGCTTTACGAGAAAGAGCAGAGGCGGTTTCTTAAAGAACAGTATCAAGGAAGGACATTTCGCATTCTGAAAGGAAAAAAGCTTATATGAATATGCAATTATTTTCGACGTATGAAAATCATATATACTTGGAAATCGCCATATTAAATTTAGAAAAAGTGGGCATAAAAAAGGAAAATATATACGCTGTCCCACTTGATAATCGAGAAGAAAGCAGAAAAATATTTGATACGCTGCATCGGTCAGACGGAATATCCCTTATCGATATTGCCATGCCTTTAGCCACTGCATTTGCGGTCATCACGGCTAGCATCGGATTTGAACTTAAGTGGGGACCGATCTATTGGGGATTAATCGGTGCGGTTAGTGGATTTATTATTGGCCTACTGATTCGATTGTTTATGGTCTTATTAAGCAATAAAAAACAGCATAGATTAAAGGGGAAACAATCCGAAGTCCTTCTCATTGTCGAGTGTGACGAAACAAAAGGAGAGGTTGTTGAAAAAATACTATGGGAGCATTTTGCCCTAGGATTAGCTAAAGTAATAAAAAATTAAAAGATTAAATGAAATTACATTCAGCTAATTCAAATTCCCTGTGTTATTCAAGAAAAGGGGCTATCCGGAACAGGATGAGCCCCTTTTTAGTTTCAAATTTATCTTGAGAACGCTGCTGGAATTTGAAATAATTGGTATTAAGTTAAAGAGAGGATTAAAGAAAGAAGAAGCTAAATTTAATAACGAAAATGTAATCTTTAATTAGAATTGAGGAGAAATGGATGTCTCAAGATGGAATTGTATTAGTATCAAGTGTATCAATCTTTAGTGATGATAAAGTCTTAATGATAAAAGAAAATAAACCCAATGCTGTCCATAAGTGGAACTTTCCGAGTGGGCATATAGAGTATGGTGAGGATATTCTTTATTCAGCTAGGAGGGAAGCTAAAGAGGAAACGGGTTTAGATGTAAAACTGATTGGTACGACCGGAGTATATAATTTCACCAGTAATACGAACAATCAAGTCATTTTATTTCATTTTATTGGTGAGGTCACTGGAGGTACATTAAATCTTGAAGAAGATGAAATTACTGACAGCAGGTGGATAAAAACGAATGACCTTTTAGCATTTGAAAAAGAGGATTTGCGAGAACCGCATGTATTAAAACAAATAATTAATAACTTATTAGAAGAAAACATATATTCAATTGGAGTAATCAATGAGCAGCTTTTTAAGGGATATTAAGCTATCTACTCTTAAAATACAGGGCAGTTAAAAGGAATAAGTGAGTAAATAATAGGGGGTTGAGTATTATGAGGGGAATTTGTATTAAATGTGAATCAGCAATGGTGGAAGCTAGGTTAGACAGCTACCCAATCAGGGTTTATAAATCAACAGAAAAGGCAAACTCGAAAACTATGAGTGAGGTCTCTCCTTGTTATGTTTGTTCTAACTGTGGATTTATAGAACTTTACGCTTTAAACCCTGAAAAATTGAGTTAATCAGCAGTATAGTTATAAATTGTTATCCGTCCATTCAGTTAAAGGGGCAACAAATGAAGATCCAAACTTATTAAACACATGCTATTTCTCTTCTTCAATAAATGGGCAGATTAATGAAATAAAGAATGAATGTTCCTTCGGAAAGATATCATTTATTTGGGGGTCCAAAATGGAGAAGCATAAGAAAAAGGATTCATTTAAGATTCAAAATAAATATAGACAAAAAATCAGGAGAATAAGAGAAAGTAATGATAAATTTGAAATCATAATTATAGCTATCATTTTTTTAACAATAATAATCGTTAAATGGCTCGACTAATTAATTATAGGTTTAATTACAATAGACCTAAAGATCAGCTAATTGATCTGGCTATTGCCCTTCTTTAATGATTGCACCTAAGGATCCAAGAGTTATCTAATCGAGAGAGTCTCATAATGAACCTGAACACTGGCTTTCATTGACTAGATCAGATCATTTTGTTCATTATTTTCATTATACATAATCAAAACAGCTAATCCGTTCGCACTATTACTAAATTTTATATCAACTAATTCAATATCACTATCTAAAAATTCATTCACTTTTTCATCAAGCTTTTTGCTACTACTCATAACGGTAAAGGTTTTAATTTTCATAGTTTACACCTGCTTTTTCTTTTATTGTATCAAAATCGGCTCCTTTCTGGATTATTTTTTATGAGGGGAAATGACATATTAATCATATCTATCACATTTAGACAACGAATCTTTGTTCTTGAAATAATTGGTATTGAGTTAATGGGAAGAATTGTTCAATAAGAATCAATAGGAATGAGGGATTACTGTAAAATAAATATTTACGTATTATGTCTAATAAATAAAGTAATGCAAAAAATTGAGAAGATGCACATTAGTAATATTACACGGCCAAAAATAGGGGGAAAGTAATGTTTATTATATTTGGGGTTATTGCCATAATAGCAACTTTTATTAATCTTTATATGTATAGAGCAGGAAAGGATTATAAGCTTGCTATGGCGGTAGGATTATCATTTACTGCATTAACAATTTGTACAGAATATAGTCTTGTATCCAGGTGGGTAAAAATAGAAGATTGGTCAGCTTTAGGGGATGTAGTACCTGGTATGGAAAGGGCATTATGGTTTTTGACAATTGTTTCGATCTTACTAAATATAGCACCTATACTTTTTGAACTTAAAGGTAAGAAATGATTAATGTATCATCATTCATATAATATGCAATTAATGGGTAAGTCTTTGTGTATGACTAACTGGCGCAATTATTGAAGATCAGCTAATTGATCCAGCTATTGCCCTTCTTTAATCAGGCAGGATAATGAAATAATTCGATACTTAAATAATTGCTTTTTCCTAAACAAATATGGTGTTGTCCTTAAAAGGACAGGTAACAGACGAGTAAGAATCAATCCACGAGCACGTTTTCAGGCATAACCACAAGCAGGGTTATGCCTCTTATTATGGAATAATTAGTTAAGTAGTAAATTCTAACATGTATGTAACTCTGGTTGAATACACGTTAAATTGTGATAAATATCTATATTCCTAGCTCCAGGTGTAAATGATGGGTACCAGAATACCATTCGTGTACTATCTCGTTAACCTTCATAATGAATTTTAGAATGGATTTTTGAACAATTAACTAATTACCAATGAAAATAAAAAAGAGAACTTTCAGATTAAGAAAGTTCTCTTTTGTGTTCAAAGAAATAATTGGTTGAATAACTTTATTCCTTACCTTATATCGTTATTGTACCATTCAATTTTTTGAAATATAAGACTATTATTACATTAAATTGTTCATTACCATTAATTTGAAGAGATAGGGGGAGTAGGGTGGATTTTGATAATCTTAATTACGAGAGACCTGACATTGCAGAATTTGAAGGAAAAGTACTTCAACTTTTAGAAAGGTTCAAAGCAAGTGATTCTCATTTGGAACAGTTCGAATTAATAGATCACATTAATTCTCTACGGAATGATGTGTTAACGATGCTTACTATAGCTCAAATCAGGCATCACTTAAATACTTTAGATGTTACATATCAAAAAGAGCAGCAGTACATCAATGAGAATTGGCCAATCTATGAAAAAATAGTAGCTCTTTTTCATGAACACATTTCCTATTCTCCTTTCAAAGATGAGATCAAAGAGAAATTTGGTGAACAATTCGTTTGCCTAGGTGAAGCTTTTCAGAATACAGTTAGTTCTGAAGTCATCGAGTACTTAAGTAAGGAAAATAATCTAATAAGTGACTATACAAAATTGCTGGCTACTTCAACCGTTGAATTCAGTGGAGAGAATAGGACCTTATCTCAAATAGACGCATTTTTGTATTTAGCCGATCGTTCAATTAGAAAGCAAGCTGGTGAAAAAAAGTACGAGTTACTCAGCCAGCTAGAAGAAAAGATAGATCATATTTTTGTTGAATTAATTAAAGTAAGAAACACCATAGCAATGAAGCTTGGACATGATTCCTTTGTGGAGCTTGGTTATGCCAGGTTATCAAGAATCGGTTATGATCAAGCAGAGGTAGACGACTTCCGGAATCTAATCTTAAAATACATCGTTCCCATTGCTGAAGAAGCGAGAGAGAAACAACGAATCAGGTTGGGTCTGAATAAGTTAACCTTTTACGATGAAGACATTCGCTTCAGGACCGGTAATCCAAGCCCAAAAGATGATGTGGAAGGGATGGTATCTAGTTTTGAAGAAATCCTCAATGAGATTTCGTTAGAAGCCGGGGAATTCTTTCATTCGTTGTGCGCTAATCATCTACTAGATTTACTTCCTAAAGAAGGTAAAGCGAGAGGAGCCTATACTACATACTTATGTAATGAAAAAACACCCTATATTTTTGCGAATTTGAATGGTACCAGAAAAGATATCAAAGTGTTAAGCCATGAATTTGGACACGCCTGGCAAATGTATCTATTTAATCAACGGAACAGTATCCCGGAATACATCCTGCCCACAAAAGAAGCTTGCGAAATTCATTCCATATCGATGGAATTCCTTGTTTGGCCCTACCTGGAGAAAATATTTGGTGAGGATGCTGAGAAATATAGATATGCTCATCTTGAAGATGCCATATTTTCAATGCCTTATAGGGCGGCGATAGACGAGTTCCAGCATTTCATCTATAAGAACCCTGCATTATCCATTTCAGAGAGAAAAGAGAAGTGGATTGAAATTGAGTGCCAATATATGCCTTACAAGGCAGATTACGAACATACCTATCTAAAGAGAGGATCATTTTGGCAGCAACAAGCACACATATTTACAACACCCTTTTACTATATAGACTATGCCCTTGCCCAAATGTGTTCCTTACAGATCTGGAGCCAGGCACAAAAGAATAAATCGATGGCTTGGGAGGAATACATGAATCTTTGTAGGCTAGGTGGAAGCAAATCATTTCTTCAATTAATAGAGGAAAGTGGAATCACCTCTCCATTTAAAGAACAGGGATTTACTTTCATAAAGGGTGAGATTGAAAAATGGTTCGAGTTGAACGAGAAAAAGAATGAAGAATGAGTCGATCAACAAAGCAGATATGTGGGCAGGTCCCTTGGCACTTACGGTTAAAGAAAATTCGACACTGCGGCATGATTATTGGAAAACTCGCATGATTGCATTTGAAACTCGCACGATTGTAACGGAAGGCGCATGATTAACCCAAATCCAACATGATCTTTTTATATCTCGCATGAATCTTCTCTTATCCCCTTATCAAGGGTATGCGATGGAAGGAATGAAAGGTTGAAAAAGACTATTTAGAGGAAAAGCTTTAAAAAAACGTCCCATTGGCAGACCAGGGGACGTTCTTTTGATTTAATATGGGCACATTTCACCTATCAATCTAAACGAGAGAGATTCTTTTTTGGAAGATTCATTATAGAAAAGTCGAGTATTGCTCAAAAACACAAAATTTGAAATAATTGGCATTAGGGGTTGTGAAAGGATTGAGAGCTATTAATCAACTGATCAAAATCAATGACCATAAAATTGAAGTTCTTCTTAAAGGGAGTAAAGGCCCACTGGTTATTGTCCTTACAGGGATGGGCTGCTCATTTGAGGAGTGGTACGAGGTAATACAAACGTTAAGTAAAACGTATAGAGTCCTGACGTTTCATCGGCAGGGACTGGGTCAGAGTGAGATCGGGACTGGGATTCAAAATACAGCATCCACCGTTCGCGATTTATCCGACATACTCAATCACCTTCAAATCGATGAGCCGCTTTATTTAATGGGACACTCTTATGGCGGCCTATGCGTTCAGCACTTCGCTAAAGTTCATCCTGAAAAGGTAGCCGGAGTGATATTAGTAGACTCCATCTCTGTTGAATTGAAAGAGTTAGTGAAGCTTGATCTACCTGTTTTAAATCAAGACACAGATGAATTATGGATTGAAAAAAGCTTGGCTTATTCAATAAAAAATGAACAAGAACTATCGGAAATCATTCAACCTTCCCTTATTGAAAAACAACGGAAATTGCCAATGGCCATTCAGCAAAAACTGTTGGACTTTCAGGTAAACCCCTTACTTTATAAAGCGATGGCATCAGAGATCAAGGAATGGACGAAAGATGCTGAAGTTATTAGGAGTTTAGGCAGTTTTCCTGATGTTCCATTGCTCGTGATTGGACGGGACAAGGAATATACGATTCAGTCTGAATTAGAAAATGGCATACCTGAATGGGAGTTAAGAGTATTTGAAGAGAAATGGGAAGAGCTTATCACCAAGCAGAGTGAATTATCTATCAAAGGTGAATACATCCTTGCGAGTCATTCGGGGCATTCCGTGTTCATCGATCGACCTGATTTGATCATTGACTCTGTACATAAAATGGTGGGACGGGTAGATCGTGTCGGACTGATACAAAACTAGATACCTAATTTCATTAAGATTTTGATTGGATCCTCCTAAGAAATATCTGTCCAAGAAAAACGAAGCAGGTGAATAAAAGTGAATAACGTAATAGAAAAACTGAAAGAAATAGATGTTGGAGAAGTAGGGATAGCGATCTATTCCACTAAAGGAAATAAAGAAAGCACCTCTCTAAATAGTGAACTCACAATCCCCCTTGCTTCAGCTGCAAAAGTGGCAATAGCATACTGTGTAGCGAAATGGGTAGAGGATGATGTGGTTGATTGGGATGCGATTGTTGAAGAAGTATCCTTTAATCCAGAAGAAGATAGCAAAGAACTTTATCCACATCTGCAAAATAGACCAACCCTTCCTCTGAGGGAGGCAGTTGAGGTAATGATTGCTTGCCACGATAGCTATATTGCTAGAAGCATTGTTGAATTTTGTGGTGGGTGGGAAAAGGTGAATAAGTCCATTCAGTCTCATTATCCTTCCATCCATGTTACTGAAAACCCAAGGGATATTGATAATATGGCTAAGCTAAACGAAATGCTAGATTTGATGCTACGTATCTATCAAGGGTACAAAACGCACCCCCTCTTGTGGACACCCCTCATTAATGGATTGGTTAGACAAAAGGGGGACATAATGCAAATACCGGTACACCATCTAAATCATATGACAGGTGGACTGGAAAATGCAGCTGTTGATATCGGTATAATGGGTGACTTCAATGACAACCCTTATATCTTTGCATTAGGGGCGATTCATTTACCTAATCGATTAAACAACCAGGTTCCTGACGGTAAGATTATTGAAGCGTTGGAGTTGCTTTATGGTGAATTTCTAAAGCAGTAAGCAGCTATAGTTAGCTATTGGGAATAATGGGGGAATTTTCGTGCATCCAATAACACTAATAGAAATCACAATGTGTGCAGCATTTATCATGATCCTCTTTGCAATCGCATTTTTATTCCCTAAAAAGAGTAGAAAACTGAGTCTCATTACCGCGTCTTCAATAACTGTCATCGTTCTTTCATTCTTCGTGATTCGACCCTATTGGATTGATTATCAAGTATCAAAGAAGACAGCTCAACTAGATCATTTTCTTGAGAAAAAATACCCCGATCAAGAGTGGGAAATTGGACATCAGACAGGGAGGCAATACAACCCTTATCATTTAAAGGTTGAGTTTGAAAACGAAAAAGGCTGGACTTATACGTACTCGGTGGTAGATGAAAAGACTATTTGCCAAAACGCTTGGACACCCCCGGAGGGCAGTTTACCAAAGGAAGGGAAGCATTTTGAACGTAACCAGTGTGAATAAGTAATTTTCATTGGGAAGGGGCTTTAGCTTTCCCTAATTATAACTGAAGACAGCAAATTGATCTCCGGTTATTCTCCACCTTCAATTATTGGGGAGTTTAGTTTAATAAAAATGAAACTAAATTGAAGAATGTCTAATTTTATGGGAGGTGTACGTATATGAAAAAAATAATGAGCAATATTTTGCTTTTTGCACTCATATTATTAGCTGCTTGTTCTGGGCAAGAAAAAGGAGAATTAAAAAGAGTGGATATTCAAAAGGCTAATAAAGAAGGAAATTACGAAGAAGTTGTAATGATAACAGATCATGAATCTATAGAGTTATTAAAGAAATTATTTGAAGATATTAAATGGGATGATAAAGAGGTGAACATGGCTAGAAACCCAGATGTAAAAGCAACATTGTTTTATGAATATGATAAAAACATGCCTGAAAGATTGGTTGAATATGAAATTGGGTTTCATGAAAGTTCAGGTACAACAACGATTGTAAGCAGTAATGAGAATCAGAGTTATGGAGAGTTAGATAAAGATAATACAAAAACCTTTAGGGGAATTTTGTTAAAGTAACGGGGGCAATAAATGAAGATCTGCTAATTGATCGGGCAATATTTTAGTCATATTAACCCTTCCCCCTTAACTTTGGAATGGCTTTGGATCAATTGTTAATTTTATTCGATTTGCCCCTATAACCGCATTTTTATGTTTGATATTTTGTTTTTTAGGCACTAAAAGAAAACCGGGCATAGGTAAAACAATATCAATGATTACCTTAGGTGTAAGTATCATTTTTTGTTGGTTTTTCCTTGGTGTTTTTGTTTGGATATTCATTTGGAGGATAAGGGAAGGCTCTTTAATTGGGCAAGGTAGTTGAACAATCAATTAGGAAATTGTGATAACAGAGAACGGTCGTGATAAATTGTTAAAGATTTGTACATTATTTTTTCAATAACAGGTATTTCACTTGCTGGGTACGGGTTGGTAACTGGGGATTTTAAATTTCAACCATATATGATCTTGTTTTTGGGCTTAACAATGTTAGTAATGGGACTAAGGGAGTTTCAAAAGGGGAATAAAGGATACGGCTGGTTAGGCGTAGTTACATTCATATTTATCTTTTTTGTATCCATCCAAACTTTCATATGGATGTAAAGTGGGTAATAACTGAAGGTCGGCAACTACTTCCTAATGCCAATAAAGGGGGCAATAGCTGAAGATCCAGCTTCAGGAACCAAGATTAATTTAATTATTATTCTGCTAAAGGACGGTATTTTAAGAGTATTATTTTTTATGGGGGAAGTAAATATATGAAAAATAGATTACTGCTGGTAACTGTATTATTTTTTGTTTTAGGGTCTGCTATGGTTAGTAGTATGAATTTGCTTAGTTATACATATAAGTCAATTTTTTTCGTCATTGCTGAAACCGTTTTAATTCTTATAGGATTAGTAAGTTTATATAGATTTCAGAAGAACTAAACACTAATTTCATTCAGAACTTCTTAAACTAAGCTATACAGCAGCTCCTCTGGCTTGATTATGTTAGTGCATCTTCGGTTAACAGTGAAGATAGACGATTAAAGTTAATAGAGTTATTAAAATGATTATTAAGAGGCGATTAAACTGAGAATTGTTAAAATAATATTCGGGACTATTGGAAGTGTAATCTTAGGCTTACTATTTATGGGCGGAGGATTAGACATAGACGATATAAGATTTCATAAAAATATACGGAAGTTAAAAAAAGAGGGGTGGTTCAAGGAACTTAGCGACAATGCCAATTATTATGAACGGATATTTCATAATGAAGTAGTACGAGAATACTTACTTCAAGATAATATTGTTGAAAAAATAAAGAAGGATGAGCAAGAAAGAAATAATTTAATATCGCTAATCAAGGCATCTTTTTGAAATTATCAATTGAAAATTCTACCTTAAGTGAACAAAAATAATTAGTTGTGAAGTATAGGGACGGCTTGCTGCTTCCATTTAATAGAGAAAGGAAGCACAAGAACCGTCCCTGTGCTCCATATAGCGGGGTTGATAGAACGGTGGTTTGAGTTGAATAAACTTCTGTGGTACACTTTATTATAATGAGCGTTCTATATAAAGGGGTAGTAACATGAGAAAATCCAATAAAAAAGTAGATATTATGAATACAGCTGAAGCGCTATTTTATCAGCACGGGTTTCATTCGGTGGGGATTAAGAGGATCCTGGAGCAGGCAGAAGTGGCTACGATGACGATGTATTATCATTTTAAATCCAAGGAAGAATTGATTGCTGCTGTCTTAATGGAAAGGGAAAAACATTATTTCATGTTATTAGATAGTAAAATTAACAAAGACACAGATGTTAAAGATTATGTGAATTCTATCATTGATGCCCACCTTACATGGGTTGAAGAGGAAGGTAATAATGGCTGCTTGTTCTTGAGAGCAAAGCAAGAGTATGCGGATAGAAACGAGCACATTTCCTCCTTAAGCCAAGAACACAAGCAAAAGCTGATCAATAAAATCGCAAAGGATCTGAATAGTTTCAAGGACAGTGAAGCAATTAGTGTGCAAATTTCAATTCTATTAGAGGGCATTACTTCGATGGCCCAAATCCTCGACATAGAAAAGGTTAGAACCAGTGCATATAAATTAGCTGAAACCATTAAAGTTTCCGAATGAATCTATATTGAGGAACGTAGGAAATAATACTTATTTCCTTTATTTTTTTGCCTTTTATTATAATGAACGTTCTATATAAAAAGGAGGTGCAATATGAATTCAACTAAACTGATTTTAGTCGGCTTACCGATGATTGCGGTCACGTATGGTTTATCCCGTTTTAGTTACGGATTAATGCTCCCTTACATTAGTGAATCAATAAGCATGAATTCATCTACTTCCGGTCTGATTTCATCCTTGTCCTATCTTGCCTACTGTATTGCAATCGTATTAGCTATGGTATTTTCCAAACGACTTACTCCTAAATTTATTTTAATGACGGCGGGCTTCTCCTCGATATTGGGTTTAGGATTAATTGCTGTTTCACCTAATTCGTTAATCCTGGGGGTAGGAATTTTTATAGCTGGGCTGAGTACAGGGGTTTCTTCGCCGCCATATGCAGAAATTGTTAGTGAAAATATTGATAAAAATCTGCAAAACCAGACGAATTCATGGATAAACTCTGGAACTAGCATTGGAACAGCATTGACTGGACTGGTGGCAATCCTACTTGCGGATCAATGGAGAGTAAGTTATTTCATCTATATGGGGATCGCGATATTCGTGTTAATGGTAAATTACAAATTACTTCCTGAACATCGTTCGGGGGAAAGGCAGGCGGCCATTCGTTTCCGTGAAGAGAATTGGCGGCATTCACTCCAGCTGATCATAGGTTCGATATTATTAGGGATCGTCAGTTCAGCTTATTGGACGTTCTCTCGGGACTTTATTTTGAATTTAGAAAGCGCTCCTGAATATCTTGGCGAATGGTTTTGGGTGATTATCGGAGTAGCAGGGTTACTCGGTGGAACCGTAGGGGCCGTAATCAATAAAATTGGGATAGGAAGTGCATACCGAATTTCTGTGGTCCTGCTATCTGCATCCTCCCTGACATTAGTGTTTTTTTCAGATAACAAAATGACAGGGTTTCTTTCACCCTTCCTTTTTGGGGGCTCGTATATTTTCATGTCGGGAGTTTTAATCGTATGGGGAATTTCCGTATTTAAGAGTAACCCTTCCTTAGGGCTGGGTGTCCCATTCGTCCTGCTTGCGTTTGGACAAGTGATAGGATCAACGCTTGCTGGATTCATTGCCAATATGGAAGGATATCCTTTTCTGTTTATTGTCTTCTCCTTTATTGGTCTCTTCCCTCTCTTCTTAAAACCTAAAAGCGAGAGAGCCAGGGGGTGAGCAAGTGAAGCATGGGGACGGTTCTTGTGCTTCCATTTTTATCGAAAAGGGAGCACAGGAACCGTCCAAGCGCTTCCTGATGACTATGCGAGAAAGTCGAGAACCCTCTTGATGACAAGCTTCGTCGCTTCAGCATCGTAAGAAGGTATACTGCTGTCGGTGAAGAGGTGTTCCTTGCCGTCATATAGAAAAAGCTCAGCGTGATGAGCAGACTTCACAAGTTCACGTGCTGCGTTGATGTCGCCGTCTTCAACGAAGAAGGGATCTTCATTCATGGCATGAATTTGCACAGGCAAGTCGGCTGGCCATGGAGATTCGAACTCCGAGGTCGGGAGGCAGGCATGAAAAAACAGAGCGCCTTTTGCACCTTCGCGCGTTTGAGCGAGCTGCTGTGCTGCCGGAACACCGAGTGAAAAACCGGCATAAACGACATCTCGTGAAAGGTCGCCTGCAGCCTGAATGCCACGTGCCGTTACTTCTGCAAATCCGATTTCCTTCACAAATCCTAAGCCTTCTTCCAGTGAGGAAAATGTGCGGCCATCAAATAAATCCGGCACATGCACGATATGCCCCGCATCTCTCAGTTGGTCGGCGATTGCTTCAATCCCCTTCGTTTTCCCTAAAACATGGTGTAACAACAAAACTTCAGCCATCATTTACTCCTCCATTTAAATCCGTCTTATGTATAAATTTCGACAAAAATACTGTTTGACCTGCTAGAACTTTAACTTCTTCCCAATGCTCTAGTTTTGAAAGGGATTGTTGAATTTTCTTGCGTTTTATAAGTGTTATTTGAAATAATTGGAATAGGGAATTGCGACTTTTAAGAAAGTAATGCTTACTCTTTTCCTGAAAATAGGGAGGCTCAATGATGAAAGGTAAAGAATTATTAGAGGCGGTAGACTTTAAAAAACTGACGATCGTAGAATTACAGATAAAATTCGAGGAACTAAAGAATAAATACCCTGAAAAGAAGATTATCTTTTTTACCCAATCTGCAACCATCGAGGCTGATTTTCAGATGCAACTAGCTGAAAATTTAGAAGAGGAACCTATTTTGGGTCGTGCTCTGCAAGAATACGAGCTTAGTCCAGAAATAGACATTACAGACAAAACAATAATAAATTCTTCTGCTTGTATTTACTTAACGAATGTGAAACTAACACCCTTATCAACACCGAATTCACCAATGTATCTAGAAGAGTTTATTTTGTTTTCAGACCATTTATTAGGGTTAACAACTACTTAATAAGTTCTACTGAAGGGGGCAATAGCTGAAGAATAGCTAATTGATTACCGGCTATTGCCCATCTTCAATTATTGGGCAGGTTAACTGAAGCAAGAAGCTAGAATCAAGATATTAAACCTGGAGAGCATACTTATCATTTTCTAATGGAAAAGAGGCATTAGCTATGGGCGTTAATAATTATCTAATTGAAGGTGTTTCCTGCACCGGGAAAACTACCGTCTGTAATGAATTGCAGCGGCGCGGTTATCAAGCCATTCATGGTGACCGCGAACTTGCCTATCAAGGCGATCCGGAAACTGGTGAACAGACCGATACTGCCTCCCACGAGAACCACATATGGGATGTAGATAAAGTGAAAGCGTTGATTGATAATAAGGACGAGCCGTTAACATTTTTCTGCGGTGGGTCCAGGAACTTCTCGAAATTTATCGATCTATTTGACGGTGTGTTTGTTCTCGAAGTCGATACTGAAACATTAAACCGACGACTGGACGAGCGACCGGAAAATGAATTTGGCGGAAAGAAATCGGAAAGGGAGCTCATAGTCCATTTGCACGAAACGAAAGAAGACATTCCGAAAAACGGAATGATCATTGACGCAACTGAATCAATTGAACACATAGTCGATGAGATCGTTCATCAAAGCGAAGGAAATTAGCTGGGGTAAAGTATTGCTCAACTAACTGATGGTGGTCAATTTATCTCAGACATTGGTGATGAAATTAGAAAGAAATAATCCTTCTTTTTATAGAACATCTGTTACAAGGAATGAGATGTAATAGGTCCAAGCTGGGGGCAGAAAATTTGAATGTAGAAGTACATAAAACTGTAGAGCAACTGATTAAGAAAAATAAAAGAAAAAACACAGATATAGAGATAAAGAATTTACAAACAAATAAAGATGGGTTTAACAATAATATTGCAATGTTTCATCTTACCTATTTCCATGATGAGGGGGTATTTAGTAATAATGTTGTCCTAAAGGAATTTAGTGGAAATCTGATGCTTTCTAAAGAATTAACACTTCTAAGGAGTAATGCTGTAAATTCCTGCATTAATACTCCAACTGTCTATTTTGTTGATATTGATATGGGAATAATGCTGATGGAATACGTTAAAGGGGATACTCTGGACAGATATATTACATCTAATTCAGCAGATAGGGGATTAGCGTTTGGGAAATTTGGTACAACCCTTGCACATATTCATTCCATTAGCACTGAAGAGGATCATGACGATATCGATTTACGACACAAAAATGATATCCACTTTTATCTAGAAAGTTTAAAAAATAGAGTCTCTAAGTTTGAAAACTCAATTTACGTTAATTGCCTTCAAAACATATCGAAAAAATTTAGGGATGTTTCATTTACTGAAGCTTTAAATCACGGAGATTATCACTTTGGGAATACCATCATAACGAACGAAAATAAATTATATATTTTAGATTGGGAAAAAGCTTTTATAGGAGATCCTCGTTTCGATATAGCGAATAGCCTTACATTGGGATATTCGTGGTTTGGATTGTGCTTCAAAGAAATTATGGTAGATGCTTATCAGAGCATCATTAATAAAAAAATTGAACATTTGGAGTGCTTTGAAGCTTTATCAAGTTTTGACTCATTTACTAAGGTGGTCCCCCTAATACAAGGTGCAGATGACTCGCATATTCGTGATAGGTCTTTTGAGTGGTTAAAGCGACGTTATGAATTATTTGTAAAACATAACGGAACAAGAATTAATGAAGCGGAAGAATACTTACTATCTAAAGGTTTACCATTAAGTATTTTGTAATATCAACCGGAGGCAATCACTGAAGAACAGCTAATTGATTCGGCTATAGCCTTCTTCAATTAATGGGCATGATAGGTGGAAATTGAATTTATTTTTAAGGGGGAATGTCTTGTGTTTGTAGTAAATGTAGAAGGTGCTATTCACCGTGATGGTAAGTGGCTATTAATTCTGAGAAGTGAAAAGGAGGAACACGCTGGAGGCACTCTTTCACTAGTGGGCGGAAAATGTGAAATTGAAGGAGTTTCATCAGATATTCTAGAAAGGACTTTAAAACGAGAGATCTTGGAAGAAGTAGGCAGTGAGGTTACGGGTCTTGAATATGTAAATAGTTCTTCCTTTGTTACTGAATCAGGAATCAATGTAATTGATATCGTTTTTCTATGCCATCACAAAACTGGAGAACCTTACGCAAAAAGCACTGAAGAAGTTGATGATGTTATTTGGATGACTACGTCAGAGATTCTTGCGCATACGGAACTACCTGTATATCTAAAAGAAAATATTAAACTGGCGGACAAGATGCTATGAGCTCATTTGTATGTTAAATGTTAGCAATGGATAAGTAACATAGGAGGTCTACCATGAAAATCAACAGAATGGATCATGTAAGTATAAACGTTAACGACCTTGCAAAGGCAAAAGAGTTCTTTATTGGTTTAGGTCTTGAAGTAAAAGCCGAATGGGAAATGGATGGAGAACTGTTGGACAGGGTGGTTGGCCTTAAAGATGTGAAAACGTTATGTGTAGGAATGGGGGTGCCGGGCGGTCAGACGTGGATTGAGCTCGTCAAATATCTTACTCCTTCAGATGAAAACGGTATTCAGCAAACGTTTCCCAACACGTTGGGTATCCGCCATATTTGCTTTGCTGTTGACGATCTTGACACAATGGTTGCCCATTTAAAAATGAATGGTACGGAAATCTTCAGTGAGGTCCAGCAATATGAAGAAAGTTATAAGTTATGCTACGTACGTGGTCCGGAGGGGATTATTCTAGAGCTGGCGGAGGAAATCAGATGAAAAAGGGGATGGGGACATGGGTGAGAATCGAGTACAATCAGTAAGACTAAGTGGAGCGCTATTATCTGAGACAGAAGATAAGAAAGACATTTATATTCTTGAGAACGGAAAAGAAAAAAAGGTTGGTTTCACTACGGAGAAGATAAAGTTTGTTCGTATCAATGGGCGTGAAGCAATTGAGAGAGAGCAAACATTGAATTCCGACATTTTGGGCAATAGAACTGGTATTACAATCATTGAGAAGGCAACGCTTAAACCCATTTCCTTTACTTATTATCTAGACGGTATCCAACATGTGAAAGCAGAATATGGTGATAAAGGAGTGCATATCGCGATTAATGATAGTGAAAAAACCATCAAACTAAAGGGAGACTACGTTGACACATTTTCTGTTGAGCTCATATTGCGTGTGCTTCCTTTGAAGTCTGGTTACTCTCTACAATTGGATGGCTTCAATGCAACGCTTGAGTCAGAAGTCGATATTCACATTCAAGTAGTCGAGTTAGAGCGTATTAAAAGAGGATTTGAAGATTTCGTTGATGCTTGGAAGGTGAAAACGTATTTTGGAAATACTCTTCAATACTATTGGATTGATCCTTCCAGCAAGGAGCTGCTGAAACAGTCTTCTCAGATTGGAGACGGACTTGTCTTGGAATTTCGTAGAGGATGACCTTTTCACCTTCAATAAACGGGATTCATTTAGTGAAGGTGAGACCTTTTATAGAGGTTGAATTTTGTAAAATATATAAGGGATTCCTAATGGAATGTTATAAAGCCTTGATAATTTTACGTTATATAATGAATTGCCCCTATTAATGAATACTTCATACCTTTATAACAACCCTTCGATAACTAGTTGTAACGCCAAAGGAATTATTTTTGTGCAAATAAAATTATCATAGGCGTTCCCTTAGACCTCATCAGGTAGAGTGTTGAGGTCCTATAATCTTCCGAATCCAGGAGATTTATTTCGAGGTCTGCCTGAATAAAGGGTTTCGTTAGTCTATTTGTATACGTCAACCTATGTTCTTTATCATTTTTCCGTAATTTTCCTCCGAGTAGATGATTTATTATAAAGCTATAAGTAAATCTCCACAAGATAGGAAGTAATAAATGCTTCGACCAATGCAGCAAGAAAAAATAAAGGAATAATAATCAATATATAACTTTTAATTCCGTTCTTTATTATTTCTCTGATATTGTAAGTAGTCATCTTCCTAAAAAACACTTTTTTAAAGATATTTTTATTCACATACATTCCTATTGCTACGCTATAAAGAATAGGAATAATTTCAATAACTGCGTGAGGTACAAATGCGATAATCAAAGTTTTTATGACGTTATGCTCCATAATGAGACCGTATCCAGAGAGTATTCCGACGGCAGCAAAGGAAAGTAAACCAATAATAAATGGAAGTCCATAAACGGGAAGAAATCCTAGTAAAATGATTATTCCCCCTACGAACAAATTATTTACTAATATTGAAAAGAAGTTATGTAAATTCGTCAACTTTTCTTTGTTGTTTACCTCTGCCGTTTGTTCAGCAATATTTCTAGATTGTTCAATGATGAAATTTTCAAAATATAATGATGCGAAAAACAATAGCAAGGCTGTTAATATCCCTGAAATCAGCACAGTAAATATGGTTTTTCTGTAAAATTCTTTATATACCTGCCACTCCATAAAAAATTTATCTATAATGGTGTTCACACTCATTTCTAATACGTTCCTCCAATTAGATAACTATCAGATTCTCTTTATTGCGAATTTTCTTGTGAAATGATCCCTATTTTAAATAATACCATAAAAAGTAAATTATACTTTTTACACTCGAAAAAATATTTTTTTCTAAGAGAGGCAACTATTTGCTTAATACGGCATTCAATTGATTAACTCCCAACCCAAAAATGGGTAATTATGTTAAAATGTAATTGAGATTTCGAATGCTAGGTTCTCCAACTAATCTAATAAGTATTTTGGAGCTTCAAGATTTTCAACAGGGGTGAGTGTTAATGAAAAGAAAGATCCAACCATCACCAGACACTATGAAAGAATGGATAAAAACGTATATACCAGATAAAGACCTCTTTTTCCTCACAGAGACCAACTTTGCTAGTTTTACAGAACATGTAAGAGGCGCTTTGGTCATTCCCCACGAAGAGTTCAAAAATCATTCATCTTATAAACAAGTACAACTTGCCAACAGCTATGAGTATTGGAATCTATCAAAGGACGTTGCCTATGTATTTGTGACACCTCCAGGCTGGGTGAATCATCTACCAGCTGAGAAGAAAATCGAGCTTTTTCACATTCAAGTGGCAGTGGGAAGGGGCTTGATTCATCCCATCTCTAACTTCTCTGGAGACACATCATCCCTTCATAACAATGTTGTTGAAATGAAGGGTGAGAAGTATGCTGTCTTTCATAAAGCGATGTGGGAAGAACTTTCTTATCGTTGCAAGAAAGAACTCATAACAGATATTGCACAAGATTGGGAAGAGTGGACTTGCTATGATGTTCCGACCCTAACCCCTCCACACCTGCTACCGTTTGCCAACACCTTTCCATCCAGAGCAGGAAGCAATTGCTTATCGGCCACTCTCTTCGCCATCACCCAACAGGAATGGATCGTACATGAATGGGTCCATCCTCAAACGTTTCTTCAACGCTTAGAACTGGAAGATTATCATGTCATCCCAGATCAGGATTTGATAGCGGGCGATGTGGTGACGTGGGAGAATGAAGACGGGATCATTCAACACGCCTCTTACTGCATAGACGGTCAGTTCTTCTTTAATAAACGTGGCCAGACGTTTTTTAATGCGTGGAGTATTGTGCATCTTGATGATCTGAGAGAGGATTGGGGCCATTATCATACGAAGACCTTTCGCAAAGCCGAATCGATACAGTGAGAAACTCATAGGGAGGAACCATCCATGACTACATTCAAAGAATTGACCTCAAGTTTTTTACTGATCATCAGCTGGTTTCTATTTGCCATAAGTGCGTATCTTCTTTATTGGACGATAATCATGCCCTCGTATGCCATCATTCCATTCCTTCTTATTGCAGCTTCTGGTCTGTTGTGTTTTTACAGTTCTAGAAAACTGGATGGTAGAAGATAAGCGGATAAGTAAAATGTACATCAACGGAATACTTGGCAACTGTCAAGACTACATATTGATAAAACAGGCTGGAGGAGAAAGAATGAAGAGAGCAATAGAGGGAGTCGAATATCCTAATACAAAAAATTCTATTATGAAAGATCTCAAAAACATGGGAGTGGAAGAGGGAATGACCATTATCGTTCATTCTTCGCTATCTTCCATTGGTTGGGTGAATGGAGGAGAAGTAGCTGTTATTCAAGCTTTAATGGAGCTTGTAACAGAAGAAGGTACGATCGTCATCCCAACTCAATCAGCTTTACTTTCAGATCCGTCAGAATGGGAGATGCCTCCTGTTCCCAAAGAATGGTGGCAGCCTATTCGAGACACAATGCCTGCTTTTCACCCTTCCTATACACCAACTTATGCGATGGGGAGAATCCCTGAAGCATTCCGGAACTTTCCCGGTGTTATAAGAAGCAATCATCCAGAGGTTTCGTTTGCTGCCTGGGGTAAGGATAATGAAAGTATCATTAGAGAACATCGTTTGGAATTTGGTTTAGGTGAGCACTCACCTTTAGCTAAATTATATAAAATGAATAGCTTTGTACTCCTATTAGGTGTTGGGTACGACAGCAATACATCTTTCCACCTTGCAGAATATAGAATTCCTTATCGTGAAATCGTCAGTAAAGGAAACCCGATCTTTATAGGTGGTGAACGAGTGTGGAAAACCTATCAAGAAATTGAAACAAGAGAAGAGCTGTTTGAAGAGATCGGAAGAGAATTCGAAAGTGAATATGAAGTATCTGTAAATCATATTGGACTTGCTGAATGTCGGTTGTTTTCATTAGAGCAAGGTGTTGATTTTGCTGAAAAATGGTTAAAAGCATATGATGACAAAGACGTTTTAGATCGTTCCAATCCATTAGAAATCTAAGAATGATCTCTGGTGCAACGGGTTTATTCTTTATTTGATCCCATATTTATTCCATTAACCTGAAGAACCTCTGAGGATAGAAAGGACGTGGAGGGGGGAGATGCGATTAGTTAAGAAAATCGTCACTCACTTAAATAGACTTAAGCAAATGATTTATTCCTATGACGATGAAGGTTTCTCGACTGCTGAAAAAGAATACATTGATACTATCAAGAACGTCAATCCATATGGAATTTTTGTGTTGATCTTTGGTGGGATTTCTTTCGCATTCGGACCACAATATGTCATTTTCCCAATCATCACGTTGACAGTAGCAATACTAACAATCTGGACCTTTGATAAAGAAACAGAAGACAACCCTTGGACGTTTTTCCTGGGAACTGTACTATCTCTTACAGGGATGTATATGCATATGGTGGGAGCGGTTCATATTCTCATTCTTTAAAGGAGGGGAAGGGTAGATGGAAATCATCAATAGTATTCAAGAGGTATTATCAATGGGGCTTGCATTTGTAGTTTATCTTGCCATACCAGCTTTTATTATCTTTAGAGCTATTAGAAGAAAGAAACTCCCAAGTAATCATTACACCCCTTTTGACGATATCCTGGACGGCAAAGTGAGAGACCCTGATGAAGAAAATGAGAGCGTTGATAATAATAGAATGAACTAAGAGATTATAAAAAAAGGAGAGAAGGATTTGAGTAAATCATTCATTGAGCAGGTACATTACATTAGAATTCCAGTCAAGAATGTTGAACAGTCAGCACAATGGTATAGAGATATGTTAGGTCTGCAGCTATTAAACGTAACCGAGGAACTGGCCGCAATCAAAGTAAATGAAGGTCCTTTTCTACTGGTCCTCATTCCAACAGAAGATGAAACCTTTGCCCATTTTACAGTCAATCAAGAACAGGAATTCAGCATCGGCTTTACAAGTCCGAAGCTGGCTGAATTTCATCAACATTTAAAGGATCACAAAGTAAAGGTCGATGAGATAAAAGAAGATAACGGCCATGCCTTTTTCCACTTTTATGATCCAGATGGCAATAAACTGCAAGCCCACTGGTAATAGCTCAAGCCGATTTCCGTACGTAACGGGAATCGGCTTTTTTGATGAAATTTCAAAAATATGGTTGACTACTCAGTTGAACTGTATTAAATTGTTATTAAGCTGAACTATATAGTTGAACTGAATAAAAGGGTGAGAACATGAAACATAAATTATTGCCATTGTCTGAAACGATGCATTACATTTTATTAGCTCTCCGTGAGCCACTCCACGGCTATGCCGCCATGCAGAAGATCGAAGAAATGAGTAATGGGACCGTTATGTTAGCTGCCGGCACATTATACGGTGCGATTGAAAACTTGAATAAACACGGTTGGATCGAACCAGTTGGGAATTCAGGTCGGAGGAAAATATATCAGATCACCTCAGAAGGAAATACCATTTTGAATATGGAGCAAGAAAGGCTCTTGCATATTGTATCCTTGTATGAAGGAAGTGAAGCGAATGAAGAAGTTTAAATGGTTCATCAGTATTGAAAAGGAAGAACGTTGGCTGAACGAACAATTACAAAAAGGCTATCGTTGCACAAACATTAGTGGACTGGGAATATACACCTTCGAAAAAACAGACAAGAAATATGTGATGCGACTGGACTATCAGGATTATCTCTCCAAGAAAAAGTTGGAGGAATACAGAGGGATCTATGAGGATTTCGGTTGGAACTACCTGAAAGGGTACTGGCTGAGCGGAATACGTTATTGGCAGAAAGAAAGTGATGACCAGAATGAAATCTTCTCCGACCGGGAGTCAAAGAGTCATTATTATAAACGACTCATGGGTTATTCCTTTTGGTTTGGTATGATTTTTCTGGTGTATTCCTTTACTTACTACAGAGATTCGTCATTATATCATGAAGGTCTTTGGAGCATGGAGAATGAGTTGTTTTGGAAAGCGTTTATTTTTGAAACGCCATTTGTTCTGCTGAAATTGTTTCCTGCTTTTATGGTGGTTTTATTGGCTGGGAGTTATTATAAGGCTTATCGGAAGTATTCGGTGTTAAAAGAAGAATAGTGAGAAGAGTTATTTACTGTTTTAAAACACTAGTGACTGAAAAGTACTGTGTTTAAAGTAAAGGGAGCTTATTCAAATAGGATGAGCTTCTTTTTTATTTGAAGTTTTTCTTGAGTAAGATGCTCGATTTTGGAATAATTGGTATTAAGTTACAGGGTTTTAGACGTCAAAAACAGAATGCTTTGCTTACCTTCTCCGTCACTCAGTGTACCTTGTCATTCTTGATGGGAGGGAATTCGATGGAAACAATAAATAGAATACAAGAACTATTAACCAGTGGCCATTCTTTTATTGTCTATATCTCCATACCTGCGTTTATTTTCATAAAAGCTGTTAGAAGAAAGAAGCTCTCTAATAATACTTACACTCCAGTAGACGCTTTCTTGATGGTAAAGTGAAAGATTTTGAAGATGATGACTGTAGAGATTCATTCAACCCAAGAGGAGGAACATTATGAGGAAATTTTTCTTTTTGCTAATCGCAGCGTCTTTTCTTCTATTAGGCTGTAGCGAAAAAGGCAATGGTGAAAGTCTGGTTTCATATGATCATAATCAACTTGCAAGTGATTTAGAAAGCGAAGGCATTGAACCTAAATTACCGACAGAGTTTCCGGTACGTATTACAGAATATGAGATAGTGAAACCACCGCATGAATCGTCCAGACACGAGATGCAACTAACAGGTGAGAATGGTGAAATATTTAATCTAGTCGTCCATTCATCTCCTGTAACTTACGATGGAGAATTGGAAAATCAAGAAGAAGTGAAGGTACAAGGAAATGAAGGTTTCTATGCTGTGAATGATGTAACTGGTCCATCTGTACATTGGACAGATGGCGATTATCATTACATCTTAGAATATCAAACGATAGGATTAGAGACAGAAGTGAACAAAGAAACAATGATGGCTATAGCAGAATCATTTAAATAAATGATTGGATAAGAACTTCGTGAATAAAACGTAGACAAGAGGGATGATTTGAAGAAGTTACTATGTGTTTTATGCTTCCTTTTTTTATGTAGTTGTAGCACTGACACGGGAGACAAAGAGCGGATAACGATCCTTGAAAATGAAAGTAATGTAGCCTATTCTGAAAGTCAAAATGTATTAGCACCCAGGGTATGCTTAGAAAATCAAAAGGAAGAACAATCAAATGAACCATTTTTAGTGGCGTTCGATGTAAACGATGGGTTAAAGTCTATCGTTGAAAAGGACTCTAACGTTTCAATTGATAGTCGGAATCTGCTTAATGACAGAGGAGCAGACATTGCTAGTTTACCACCTGATGGAAAATCATTTTGCATAGGAACTACTTTCTCACTGACTAGACTAGTTGCACAAAATGAATTAGAAAAGATGGTAACTCAAGGTGGTCTTAAGGTATCCGTTACTGAATTAGATGGTGGAGTGATTTCATCTTATATCATAGAGGAGTTTGTGATAGGAAACCCTGATGGTTCGATAGTTGAACCGTAGAGGTTTGAAAGGAACCATCTATACCAACTATTTTTTTCTGAAAAATTCAATAGCATGTAGACTTATGGAAGGGACTCGACATTGACGGGTCTTTTTTACTTTGTTGGTTGGCAAAATGAGAATGATCGTTAAGAAAACTAGAAATTATTTATTCGGGTTGATTTCTTATTGAGGAAATCCCATTCCCCATTGATCACATTTTTAATAAATAATATTAAAATATGCCATTTCTAAAACTTTTTCCATATTCCATACGAATATATGGATAGAAGGCAGTGAGATTATGAACATAGAAGAACGATGGATTAAGAAAATAAAAAAAAGTGGAAGTCATGAAGCAGCTAATGAATTGATTTCAAGGTATTACCGGGAAATGTATTCATTCGTCTACAAGCAGACAATCGACTCGGAGCTTTCCTATGATCTGACACAAGAAATCTTTATCAGTGCTCTAAAATCGATTGGGAATTTTGATCCCAAGAGGGCTTCATTCCGAACCTGGCTTTATAAGGTTGCTTCAAACCGTGTGGTGGATTACTTTCGCTCCCGGCACTATCAATATAGGAAACTGACTGAACAGTTGGAAGAGAGTGACCTTGAAGAAAAAGAGGGGTTCGTCATTCGGCTTGAGTACCAAGAGGAAGTAGAACAGATTGCAGAGACCGTCAGCAAGCTGGATGCGGGCATCCAACAGATTGTCCGGTTGAAACTGTTTGGGGAGTATACGCTGAAGGAAATTGGGAATCTCTTGGAACTCCCCCTTTCCACTGTAAAGACGAGGTACTATGCGGGAATCAAATTGATAAAAAAAGAAATGAAGGTGAATCAATATGACTAAAGAAAAATTCCATATTCCGATGCCTGAAGAAAAGATGGTCAAAAGGGAAATTCACACTATCATTGGTTTGGGAATGAAGCCAAAACAGTCTTTCTCCGCATTTATTTGGAAGATGCAGAAGGAACTTGGCTTTCGGTATCTGTTTGCAAATCAGAGGGACGGAATTATCATGACCTTCTCCATCATGGCGGCACTCATCTTTTTTATGTCTACGGTGACTGAAGGGTCCGGTGCCGGGGAGAGAGTATATGGAGCGGTCTTCTTGGTTTCACCTCTTCTCTTTATGGCACTATCTCTGTATGACTCGATTGGAAAAAGACAGAGTGCGGTATTAGAAGTGGAAATGACGGCGAAGTATAACCTTCATCAGGTTTCTGCGTTTCGAATGTTACATTTCAGCATTCTTTCAATCCTGGTAAACACATTTGTGATTGTTTGCCTTGTGTGGAGTGGTCATTCTTTTGAAATCCTAAGGGCACTAATGATATCCACAACGTCATTATTTTTGTTTTCGACTTTCTATCTGATGGTCTTTATGAAGGGGCGTTTCGGTTTAGGCGCACTTAAGGTAGGAGTGGGCTGGAGTATCTTGAATTTCATTCCTTTAGTTGTGGACCGGGTGGTATATATGCAATTTCTAATGACCGCTCCAGTTTTAGTTTATGGACTCGTACTGGCCGTAACCATGGTTTGCAATTTGTATTACTTAAGTAAGCTGGTCCGGATGAGACCAGCAGAGGGAGTGTTGTGACATGTTAGTCGTGAAAGATGTAGGGAAACAATACGGTGATTTTACAGCATTGAATGAGATTAACCTTGAATTCGAACGAGGAATTTACGGTCTCCTTGCTCCAAATGGTGCAGGGAAGACATCTCTGATCAAAATGCTCGTCACCCTCGTTTACCCGACAAGAGGTGAAATTCTTTATAATGGAACAAACATTGTTGAGCTTGACGAAGATTATCGAGATATCCTCGGATATTTACCACAACATTTCGGTTTTTACAAGCATTACACACCAATGAAGTATCTGATGTATCTTGCTGCATTGAAAGGAATCGAAAAGAAGTTGGCTGCAGCCAAGATTGAGAAGTTATTGGAGAGTGTGGCGCTAACGGATGTCGCCAATAAGAAAATGAGGAAGTTCTCTGGAGGAATGATTCAGCGTGTAGGCATTGCTCAGGCGCTCCTGAATGATCCCAAGATTTTGATTCTGGACGAACCAACCGCAGGATTAGATCCAAAAGAGCGGGCGCGCTTCCGGCGGATTCTGACTAGTTTATCCCAGGACCGTTTGATTATCATATCCACTCATATTGTGTCAGACATCGAGTCAATTGCGAATCAAGTGATTATGATTAAGAATCAGAAGGTTTTATTTAACGAATCTGCACAGTCCATATGTGAAACCCTGAGGGGAGAAGTTTATGAAACAATGATCTCAAACGCTGAGTTGGAAACCTTCAGGAAGATGTATGCGATTCTTGGTGAGAAGCAAGAAGAAGGTAATGTAAGAGTGCGCTTTGTTCATAAAGGAGAAAGTGAAAAAGGTTGGATAAACGCAACGCCGAATCTTGAGGATGTCTTCTTATATGAATACCGAGATCGATTGCAGGCAGAAGGATAAGCGCACATGAGAATAATAATTCTGGAATCCAAGAAGGCGATCGCCTCTCCAATCATCTTTGGATTACTACTCTTATTTCTCGCCTGGAATGTCTTTTATATCATTGACAACAATGAAGTTCCAGAAGAATTAGGTGTAGTGAATAAAATTGTAAATACGTATGGAACTGAGATAACGGAGGATTCACTGAAAGAACTAAATCAGGAAATTGTAAAGGATTTAGAAGGATTAAATGCTATTACACAAAAAAAGTCAGGTGAGAGTTATGAGCATGCTGGTGAATTGTTTTCCGATCTGAACAACGGAGAACAACCTTTCTATACCGATGAGGAACTTCAGTTCTTCAACACTATTTATCTTGAGGAATTGTATTTGAATCGGGCACAGTCCATGGACCAGGCATATTCTAAATTCAATATTAAAAAAATGGGTGAAAAGCAAATTAACGGATTTCAACTGTCTGGTGATGCGGCTAACATGGTGAAGAACGGGTTTGAGGCATTTGAAAGCAGATTCGAAGAACTTAAGGAAAACGGAGAATACAACGAGTGGTTTTTTGAAGGTAAACAATTTGCGATGCACGGTCTCCTATTTAAGAAGGTGTTCAGGCATATTATTATCGAGTCTATGATTCTAGTCGTCCTTTCGACTGCGCTGATTACCAATTTCGAATTTGAGAATGGTACGGGACTTGTCACTTTTACAACGAGGAGAGGCAGGAGGTTGATGATTGATAAGCTTAAGGCTTCCTTGATGGCATCTTCTCTTATTACATTATTGTTACTGTCCGTGACACTCGGTGCTTATTTCATCAAATTTGATTATTCTCAGCTATGGTATAGCTCGATAAACAGTGGCTTTAATTGGGAGACTCAGTTTCCCTATGTTTCATGGTGGGATTTCTCTTTTATAATCTATTTGACTCTGGCAGTCATCGTTTCTTATACATGCATGCTATTATTCACTGTTCTTACCTTTAATCTTTCCATTATGTTGAAGAACAGTTATTTCACAATAATCGCTTTCTCAGTCTTTTTCATCTCGATGATTATACTGCAAGGTTTCGTCCCAGGTTCTTCCGTCTTTAAGGTCCTGGCGGGGTTTAACTTGTCAATACTCGTGTTGAACCCTCACCAATGGTGGATGGCGACAGGAGGTTTGACAATGTTTAAATACTATGAAGTGCAAACGCTCATCGTATGGGCAGTTGTCCTTGCTATTTCCTGCTACGGTTCTATGAAAAAAATCATGAAAGAAGAGATTACATAAGGAGAAATGTTATGAACATTGTATGGATGGAAATGAAAAAAATCTTCAATTGGAAAATCCTTCTCTTGCTTACTTTTGTTAATGTGATTTTATATTATATGTTAGTTCAATTTGATATTGAGTACTTTCCAAATGGCCGGCCAGCCCTTGATTCCTATAGGGTAGGAGTTGAAATGGTCGAAAAATATGGACCCGACATGAATGAATCCGAAAAAGCCGATTTCCGGGAGCGATATGAACAGGAAGTTCAAAAAGCGGATAGGTTCATTAAGGGCAGGGAAGATTTCAAGAAAGCTGGAATACAATCGTATGGGGAGTTTAAAAGTCATAATGGAACACTTTTTGAGAGAGTTTACTTTGAAGAAGGGATAAATTTGTTTTGGGAGCTTCAGGCGAGGGAAACATTACTCGATTTCCAACGTAATCAGGACACGATCATGACAAATCAAATTAATAGAGCAGAAATATCTCAGAAAAAAAAGTTGAAAGATTTAAAAGAAACAGGGCAGAATGATTTGTATCCCGATGTATCTTTAAGAAACATGGAAGAAATCTTCAGGAACATCGCCATTGTCGTTTTGATCAGTGTGTTACTGATTGTGTCGCCAATGTTTCTTAATGACAGAAACAAGCAGATGCCGGAGTTGCAGTATACGTCTAAGACTGGCAGGCAATTATTTCAGAAAAAGTTCGCAGCGGGCATGTTATCATCATTCATTGTGATAACTGTTTTACTAGCTGTCTATTTAAGCTTATATTCTTTAAACGATCCCTCTGCCTTTTTTGATGTTCCGATTAATTCATTTGTAGCTGCTCATTACTGGTATCATCTGACGTTCTTCCAATACATCGTCCTTTCCATTGTCGCTATTTATGTATTGGGCTTTATTCTCGCAGTCATTTCCATGGCGATATCAAATCTTGCTCCAAGCTTCATCAGTCTGATTGGAATACAGGTTCTTGTCGTACTAACACTTCTCATATTTGGATTAAAGTATATCCTTTCGTTAATGGTGAGCATGGGGGTTCCGATATGGTTGGTGCCTGTCCTTTATGGAATCTTGATTATGGGGGCTATACTGGTTACCTGGAGGTTATGGATGAGGGAAAGGAAACTGGATATTGTATTGTAGGTGGGTATTTCGCTGAATAAAGTATAACAAGGTACTGGTTTCTTAAATAGAGAAGAAACCACCTGTAATAGTTGAGATAGCAGGCTAACTCGTAAATAAGAGTTGGACCTGCTATTTCTCATTTGGGCGGACCACTCTTGTAGCATTCTAGTCAACAGATGATCAATAACTTTTTTCACTATGAGCAACCTATCCCGAAGTGTATTTCACTCTAAAAATCATATATCGGGCCCTCTAATTAGCATAATTATGTTAATATTGAAAATAATGGGTATTGCATGTGTGGACAATTGGTGATATAAAGTCATACTCTCAAAATGAAATTGATTAAGGAGAAAAATTGATGAATACAAGCAACAAATCAACGTTATCATTAGTCCAGTTTGATCAAAAAGACATTCTTGGGTTGATTGAGCTGTCTGAATCAGTTGGGTGGGATTATGATGAACCCGAAATTAGTACGGTGATGTCAGCTGGTAAAGTATTCGGTCATAAAAACGCTCAGGGGAACATTGTGTCGAGTGCGGCCATCATTCCCTATGAAACGCAAATGGCATCAATCGGAATGGTCATAGTCAACAAAGAATATAGAGGATTGGGATTAGGAAAAGAAGCGACTCAACAATGTATCGATTCTCTTACAAGGGACATTTCAATCATGTTGATTTCGACTGAAGACGGAAGGCCTCTTTATGAAAGAATGGGATTCATAACCGTTGATCGGGTGCAAAAGTATATTTGTGATACCTATTCACCTTCTAATAAAACCAACACAACTGTTACTATTGGAAATTTTCACGCGAGCCATTTTAGTGAAATTGTGAAGCTCGATGAAGCGGCATTTGGAGATAAGAGAAGTAATTTTCTTAAACATAGAATAAATCAATCCGAGCAATGTGTAGTAGTGAAAGATAAAAATGAGAGCATGATAGGTTTTGGTTTATCCATATTAGGACCAATCAATCTCATCATAGGACCAGTGGTAGCACCTGATGCTCAGATAGCATCTATCATTTTAGATAAGTTGGCCGTTGGACACCGAGGCAAATTAAGGATCGATATACCATCAGGTCATGAAGCATTTATGAAAGCATTAGAGCAATGCGGATTTGTAAACGTGAGTAACCCACCCATCATGATGTTACATTCCACTAATATGCCGCAGAGGAATAATGAATTATTTGGAATTGCTGCTCAGGTATTTGGGTAAGAAGCAGGGATATCAATGGACATGTCAGAACAAACACTTCTTTAGGAGGGCCAATAAAGATGTCTGATAAAAAATATTTTAGAGCATTTGGTGTATATGGTATCTATATAGAAGATGGAAAACTCTTAGTTATACATAAAAGTAAGGGCCCGTATAGTAATCGTTTTGACTTGCCTGGAGGAAGTTTGGAAGAAGGTGAAAGTCTAGTAGAAGCGATGAGAAGAGAGTTTATTGAAGAAACAGGTATAGAGATTGAAATTGAGGAACAAATCGGGGTTATTGATTTCAAATTTCCCTCTGTGTGGAAAGAGTTTACGGATGTTCATCATATTGCCGTTTATTATTCTGTGAGAAAGACCGGTGGGGAAATAAGCATACCGGAACAGTTTGAAGGGCAAGACTCATTAGGAGCTGTGTGGATATCTGAACATGAGGCATCTCGGGAAAATACTTCCCCTTTAGTGATGAAAGCCTTTGAGTGGTTGAAAACCAATGATTTGGGGTTGAACGCAGAGATATATGAAGAGTGGGACGTTTTAAAATGACTGTTTTATCTGATGAAATGAAGATAATCTTATTGTCTGCGATTAGATTGTAAGTAACATATTTAGTGAATTTTTCTATATCTATATTCCAGATATGTAAGGGAGTTAGAAAACTATGAAACCACTACAAGGGAAAATTGCTGTTGTCACAGGTGCATCCCGTGGAGCGGGTAGAGGGATTGCCTTTGAACTAGGCACTGCCGGAGCAACGGTGTATGTGACGGGTCGCAGTGTAAGGGGAGCTACAACCGATGATCGACCCGAAACGATTGAGGAAACGGCAGAAGGTGTTACTTCACGTGGAGGGAAAGGGATCGCCGTACGATGTGATCATACAAATGACAATGATGTGAGAAACCTGTTTGAGCGAATTGGAAGGGAACATGGGAGGATTGATATGTTAGTCAATAGTGTATTTGGTGGTTCTGAAAGTTCTTTACCTTCAGGAGAAGGAAGACATTTTTGGGAACGTCCAAAGGAGCATTGGGAGGCAATGATGGTTGCTGGCCCGCAAGCTTATTTACTGACCAGTCGCTACGCTGTGCCTTTGATGCAGCAACACAAAAGAGGGTTGATTGTAAATATGACATTTTTTATCAAAGACAAGATTTCAGGTAATTTATATTATGATTTAGCTATGAATGCTATCAATCGAATGACAATGGGGATGGCAAAGGAGTTAAAGGACTTCAATGTATCAGCCGTTGCGGTTTGTCCGGGTTGGATGAGGACTGAAAGAGTAATCGATTCAGGATTTGGACCGGAAGATGGAGCAACGGAAACAACAGCATATGTAGGGCGTTCTGTAGTGGCATTAGCAACAGACCCAACGGTATCAAGATTTTCAGGCGACGCCTTGATGGTGGCTGATCTAGCAAGATTATATGGTTTTACAGATGTGGATGGAACTCAACCATCGCCGTTTGGAGGATAATCAGCATTTGTCCTCATCGATCAGATGATGACTGCCATTGTCATAAGCCAAAACCGGGAATGCTTTTAGAAGCATCACAAAAATATAAGTTGGATTTAAGCAAAACTGTATTGATCGGAGACGTTGGCTCAACGGATATGTTGGCAGCTCATTCTGTTGGAGCAATCAAGGTATTAGTGCTTACAGGATGGGGACATGGTTCTCTAAATCAATATAGGGACCACTGGGCAGAAGTTGAACCGGATTATGTTGCTGAAAATCTTTTAGATGCTGTGCAATGGGTCATAAGTATAAGTAATGAATAATATATTGATGCACAATGGTGGGGGTGATCTAATTGATCCCATTTCACCATTCAGTGGGAAGGTTGAAGGAGAAAAAATGCTACGTGTTTGATGAGTATTTGAACACAAACAGGAGGTGTTTATAATTTGAGTTTCAAAATGATCTTTTTATATCTCTTATCGTTTATTGGATTCTACGTTGGGTTTATCCTGCTGGCTTCCCTTGCAGAAAACTACGACATCTCATACTTATACGTTGTAAATGTAAAAGAGGGCGGCGTAGATGTTTTTCCAACAATAAATCCTTTCATCATCATGTTTTTATATGTATTGGGTTCTCATAAGTTGATTTCTAGATTGAATGAGAAGGCATAAAAAACATGATATCTTAATCGTTGACGGAAGGGGAGATATACTATGAATTCCTCCAAAGAAGATAAAAACCAGCGGCTTCGAATTGCGCAGGGATTATACAGGAAGAAGAAGCACAGAAATATAAAATATATAGAAAGCAAAATGTGGTCAGCGGTTCTTGTTATTTCTGTCTTGCTGGCGCTTTGCATTCTAATTATTACGGAGTTGTACTATATTGATAGTGGTGTATCATTGCCTGGATATTTAAAAAAGATGGCAGAAGCTTTTAACCTCATTTTCTGGAGGATATCATGAATCCACAAAGCCAGATTACCTATTCCTTACCGCATTACCAATCCCCTTAGAGAAGATATTTTCAACTGAATTAGTGAAATAGAAAAAACGAGATTATCAATCAACCAAAGGTTCATAAGCACCTAATTAAATGGGGGTAGTAGAAAAAAACAAAGACAGCACCAATTTAAATTAAATGAATTTTAATTATTTTTTCGCGTAGAGATAGGAGAAGATCCTTATGAATTGTAAAGTTAGGATGGGGAGAATTTATTATGAAGAAAGAGGTGAAGGTGATCTATTATTAATCCTTCATTCTATGGGAACAGATCATCGTGCCATGATGGCTTGGATTGAACCTATCTTTAAAGATATTAATGGATATCGAAGAATTTACATAGATATTCCTGCACACGGACAAAGCGATATTGATGAAAAACTTCGTTCAACGGATGATATTCTTATGAATATATTAGATTTAATAGACAGTGTATTTCCTGATGAGAACTTTTCTTTAATAGGTTTTTCTTTTGGTGGATATTTAGCTCAAGGATTATTACATTTTAGGCCAAAACAAGTGAGGAGTATATGCTTACTAGCTAGTGCCCTTCATCTCAAGGAGAGAACTTTACCTGACAAAATAATCTTAGAAAAGGAAGAAAGTATACTAGGTTCATTGGACTCGGATATAAAAAATGCTTTTGAAACTCTATTTGTTTACCAAAATAAAGAAAACCTTGATTGTTTTCTTAGGGAAGTCCAACCAGGGCGATTGTTAGCTAATAGAGAGTTCTTAACATCGAATTGGAGAGAAAAGGGGTATTTTCTCACAGAAGAACCGTTTCTAGGTGTTTCAGATTTGCAGCAACAAGCATTAATTATTCTTGGTAAACAAGATAGTATCTGTGGGTATGAAGATTATGATTTTCTTCTAAACAAGTTTCCTAATTCAACTTTTGTCGTTTTAGATAAAGCAGGGCATATGCTTCCTATAGAAAAACGCCATATCATACAACAACTAATTGGAGATTGGTTAATATAGGCGAAATCATACTTTTTCCTTATAGAGTTCAATAGCTCATGATAAGCCAGGAAATCTCCGGTTTTTTCTTTATACCGTTATCGGGCAGGTTAGTTGAACAAGAGTGATAGGTAACATCATTTTATTGAGGAGTGAGATTTATGGGCTTTTGGTATTTCTTAATATTGTTTGTAGGAATATTTTTAGTTGTTAAAGGGCTACGTGGGAATAAAAAAATTAGCTTGATAATTGTAGGGCTTTTATGTACTTCGTTCTCAATATTTATGTTTTCTCCAGGGAGTGCTGAAATCATTTCGGAATTGTTTAATTTGGATTAGAGTGAACACCTAATGTGGATTTTCACTAACCGGGGCGTTTGCTGAACAAGCAGCCGCCTTTTATTAAAGTAAAGGGCAGGATAGTTGAAGACTCAGTTTTGAGATAATCGCATCTCTCATACTAAAGTTGTAAACAATCTATTTCAAAAGCTCATAGTGTTCGGCATTTGTTTCTTATAATCTTTAGAAGTAAACAATTAGTATAGTGTTATGCACAGTTGTTTTTAAATTTTTGCACTATTAATATTAACACTTTAACTAAGAAATATAGTTGGTTTTATAAAAATAATTAGGAGGATTTAAATGAAAGCTATCATTCAAAATGAATTTGGTGATACAGACGTACTTACATACTCAGATGTTGAAACACCCAAAATAAAGGATAGCGAATGTTTAATAAAAGTAGCGTTTACCAGTGTAAACTATGCAGATATAAAAGCACGTAATGGAAAAAAGTTAAAAGGAAATTTCCCTTTAACTTTAGGTTTGGATTGTGCAGGAACTATTGTGGATAATCTTCCTAATTCAGGATTTTCAATAGGAGACCGTGTGATTGCTTTTCCATATGATGGTTCATATGCAGAAAAAGTAATCGCAGATGAATCTTTAGTTTTTAAGATACCAGATTCTTTGACGTTTGAACAGGCTGCGTCTATGCCAACAGTATCAATCTTAGCGTATATTCTTTTACATGATATTGCACAGATACGGAAGTCTGATTCTATTGTGATACATAGTGCTGCTGGTGGAGTTGGTTCGATGCTCGTACAAATGGCTAAATTAGCTGGTGTCCAAAAGATTTTTGCCACGGTAGGAAGTAGAGATAAAGTTAGTTATGTGCAAAAATTAGGGGCTGACGTTGTCTGTACATACGATACATTTGTAGACGAGGTTTTAAAAAACACAGATCAAAAAGGAGCGAATATCATTTTTGATTCCGTTGCGGGGGATGTTACGAGATTGAGTTTAGATTGTTTAGCGTTCTATGGAACACTAGTGCAATTTGGAAATAGTAGTGGAGAAGCAGGAACGATAAAGACTAGTGATGTACACAGTAGCTGTAGGAATATTAAAGGGTTTAGTCTAGGCACAACAAGAAAACACAGTCCAGCACGATTAGCACCTATTGCCAAAAGAGTGATTAAATTATTTGAGGAAAGCCAAATTGTTCTGCCTATAGCCAAAATATTTGATTTGAGTGATGCAGCAGAAGCACATAAATTGATAGAGAGCCGTAATTACGAAGGTAAGGTTTTACTAAAAGTTTAAGGATTTCTTTTAGGGAGTGGCAATTCAACTATATTGATGGTCAATGTTTAGGAGGTTTTAGTTCTTGATTATTAAGAGGATTTTTTGCAACGTGAAAGAAAATCATAAAGAAGAGTTTTTTGAACAGCAAATGCAATGGAAGCCTCTTAGTAATGTAAAAGGTTTCTTAGGACAAATTGGTGGTTGGAATTCAAAAGAACCATTAATTGCTTGTGTCTATTCATTCTGGAATAATCAGACAGATTATGATCAATTTATGGAAGAGCAACATGACCAGATCTTTGGGAAAACAGGGCAAATAAATTCTTATGAATCTATAGATGTGAGTTTGTTTCGAGAAAAGCAATGGATTTTTGGAAAGGAAAAGGACATTGTTCATGTATGCAAAACAAGTAACTACATAAGGGAAGCCATTTCGAAAGTTAAAGAAGGCAACATTGAGCATTTTGTTGAGATGCAGAGAAGAGTATGCAATACAGGAATGCAAAACTCTGAAGGGATGCTTGGGGGAACCTTTGCACAATCCCAAATGAATAGTAATAATTTTCTCGTATTAACAGGATGGAAGAGCGAAAAGGACCATCATAACTATTCTAAAGAAAACTTCCCCGAACTTTTAAAGGGAGCAAATACTAATGATGATGTATTTGAACTTAGAGGAGAACAATTCAAAGTTCAAGAAGCATGGAGTGTCTATCCATGTGACTATTAACATATGTAATATATTCGGATATTCAAGATAAGGCGACAATACCTGAAGATCAGCTAACTGGTCCGGCTATTGCCTTTCTTCAATTATCGGACAGATTAATTGAAGATACGAAACTTAATTTATAACGCTTCCGTCTAATCTAAAACTTATCAAAATAATGGGATGAAATCATGTCAATTTTTTATGGTTGTCTTTATTATTTTTCATAGACAACAGAGGGGAGGGATCATAGTGAAGAATAAGAAAAGGTTCCAAAAGATAAATTGGACTGTATTTGGACTCTTGGCAGTAAGTGGCGTACTTCTCGCATTGTCAACATGGCTGTCTTTGAAAGACGTAGACGCAGTAATAGGGGAAGAATCCAATAGAGACTTTAGATGGGATTCTGCAAGCTCTACACTGTTAATGGTTTTACTTTTTTTAACCGCCTTACTTTCTATTGGTTGGAAAAGAGTCTTTCCATTTAATGGACCATTAGCCATAATACTTCTTGGTTTCTATTTTGAACTTTTTTTCCTTATTTTCACTAGAGGCTGGGTTGGATTTATGGGGATTTTCGGTTTAGCGATAACTGTAATGATTGCTCTAATTATGATGATTTCTTATGTGATTTACTTACGGTTTTATAATCAACCTTAAAGTAATGTTTATTAAGGAGCTATAACTGAGGGGGAGATATTGTCCTTTTCAATTATTGGGCAGGATTGTTGAATAAATACATAAAGTATTGAAACTTTTGTTCGATAAATTCGTATAGTTAGTAAAGTATTTAAAACGGTGGTGTCACTTTGGGAACTAATGTTCAAACTTCTCAAAACGATCAAGCGGTGACCAAAAAAGAAGTGAGTATGAGGAAGTTACTAAACATATTAGGACTTTTCATATTTGCTGGGACAGCATTAACTAATATAACAACTCCACTCCCTTCAAAGGATGACACCAAACAATTTTTGTACTGTATTGTTGGAAGTGCTTTTATCTATTATCTTTTAGTGAATATCTACTTCACTGGTCAAATAGGTAGAAAGGTCGTCCTTACAACTCTCTTTCTGTTAGGTTGTTTTAGCATATTTATGGCTATTTATCTTACTACAAATCCAGTATCACATTAATAACTATATTCAAGTAACGGGGGCAATAACTGAAGATCAGCAAGTTGATCCGGCTATTCCCCTTTTTCAATACGAAGGGGCAGGATACTTGAAGACTCAGCTTCGAGATAAGTACTCTTAAGACGCATAAGGAATGTTTCTAAAGAGGGAACCTCAATAAAAGTTTAGATTGGATTCCTTATGTGAAATAATAATTGTATTGAATTAAAAGGGAGGATTTGCATGGTTGAATATGAAGAAATAATTAAGGGTGTATATAAACAATTGACCTCGTCTTGGAATGAGCGTAATGCGCAAGGCATGGCTAGTCTATTCTCTGAATCAGGTAAGAGTATAGGGTTTGATGGAAGTATATCAAAGGGACCTGAAGAAATTGTTTCCCATTTAGAGCCAATCTTCAGAGACCACCCCACTGCTCCTTACGTTACCAAGGTTAAAGAAATTGAGTTTATCGGTGATAAGGGAGCCATGCTTAGAGCCATTGCTGGCATGATTCCACCTGGTGAATCTGATATAAAGCCAGAGGTAAATACTCATCACACATTAGTTTTAGAGTTAATTGAAGATGAATGGAAAGTTGTATTATTCCAAAATACACCTGCTCAATTTCATGGCAGACCTGAATTAGTGGAACAAATGACAAATGAATTGAGAGAACAATTATAAGCGTAAAAAGCACCTTTCTTTGGTGCTTTTTTGATGCCCAATTGAATCTTATGCAAAACACATCTTGGTTTCGAGTATTCTACTAAAGGAGACAATAACTGAAGATCACCTTATTGATCTCTGGATATTATCCATTTTGTATGTTTACTGGGGAGATATGACTTCATATAACTTCCTTTTTAGTAAAAGAAAACTTCCTTCCAAAATGAAAGCCTGTTTATCAGGACTTTGCGTAGCAATTTACCAGTTGATTCTCCATTATGTTGGTTAGTTTTTAATTTTTCTTGAGTAAGTTGTTAGGTTTTGAAATAATTGGTATTAAGTTAAAAGACAGTTTAATGGATTAATCTGAAACTTAGATACCTTGTTTGCAGTCTAAGAAAATTACTGCGTTGAATTCAGATAATATATTGGGGGAATTCACATGAACATAAGAACAGAAAGATTGATTATACGTAATTTCCACTTAAAAGATTGGGAAGAAGTGTACCTTTATACTAGCAATAATTCAGTTATGAAGTATATGCCTGAAGGTGTATTATCAAAAGAAGACACACAAGCATTTATTAAAGAGAACAATAATAAAAAAGAGCTCAGAAATTCCCAATTATATTAAATGAAAATAAAACCTTGATTGGACATATTGAATTTTTTAAGTGCTTTGGTGAACATACATACGAGATAGGATGGGTACTTAACCCTGATTATTATAATAAAGGTTACGCTTTAGAAGCTGCATATGGCGTATTGAATTATGGATTCGAAAAACTAGGCTTACACAGGTTTGTAGCAACGTGCCAACCCGAAAATGTTCCTTCATATCGTGTCATGGAAAAGATCGGCATGAGAAGGGAAGGTTATTATAAGAAGTGTATACCTCAAGGTGAAGATTGGTGGGATGAGTACTCCTACGCAATATTAAGTGAAGAATGGGATTCCCAAGCTGTCCTCTAATTTTACGATGAGGCTTATATATTTACTAAGTATCATGAATTTAAGTCTTAACTTAAAGAGCAGGTTAATTGAATAAAAGCATTTTGATGAAGGAAGTTGTAACACTAAACTATTCAAAAGGAGATGTAGAATGAAAGGCCTAATAGTAAAATCCCCTTGGATTGAACTAATATTGGAAGGCAAAAAGACTTGGGAAATCAGGGGTTCCAATACAAAAACACGAGGAACTATCGCTCTTATAAAGAGTGGTTCAGGTATGGTTTATGGTGAAGTGAATTTAAATGATAGTAGAGAGTTGACCTTAAAGGATTATCAAGTAAGCAACGAGTTTCATCGTGTTCAAAGGGAGAATTGTGAAGCATTACCTTATAAAAAGACTTATGCGTGGGTTCTTGAAAAACCTCGAATTTATAAAAAGCCCATTCCTTATAAGCATCCTATGGGGGCAATTATCTGGGTCAACCTTTCAAGATAATCACTTGCGGGATACGAGTTGGTAACTTGGGATTTTAAACTTCGACCCTATGTGGTGTTGTTTTTGAGTTTAACGATGTTAGTAATGGGACTAAGGGAATTTCAAAAGGGAAATAAAGGGTACGGCTGGCTAAGCACAGCTACATTTTTATTTTTCTTTTTTGTATCCATACAACCTTTCATATGGATGTAAAGTCAATTATCGGGCAGTTTAATGCAAAAAGGATTGCAGGTAATAATATACAACAAATAGAAATAATTAAAATAACAAACTAAATGAGGGGATAATACCTAATTTGAACATTCTAACTCTGATTTTAAGTTACTTAATAGGCTCAATTTCATTTGCTTTAATTATCGGTAAAGTGTTTTATAAGAAAGATATTCGTGATTACGGTAGTGGGAATCTTGGTGCAACGAATGCTTATAGAGTGTTAGGTATAAAAGCAGGAGTAATTGTTGCAATTGCTGATATATTAAAAGGTACACTTGCTTGTTTACTTCCACTAATCCTTAGTTCTACGATTAACCCAATTGTTTGTGGCTTATTAGCTATATTAGGACACATATTTTCTGTATTTGCTAATTTTAAGGGTGGAAAAGCTGTTGCGACAGCAACTGGAGTTTTCTTATTTTTGACGCCTTTAGGTGTATTGGTTGGTTTTGTTGTATTTGTACTAACTTTGTTATTTACTAAGTATGTATCTCTAAGTTCAATGTTGGCAAGTATAGCATTATTTATTTACAGTCTACTATTTGAAGATGAAGTTATCATAGCACTTTCGCTACTAATAAGCTTATCAATAATCATTCTTCATCGACAAAACATAAAGAGAATTCTTAATGGAATAGAGAACAAAATAGGCTTAAAATATTGAGTATATTTGTTAAGCTAACTGGGACTATCGTGGAAGATTAGGTAGCAGTTCTTCAGCTTGATCAATGTTCGTTCGGGCAGGTTAATGGAATAACCATACATAAATATAATATGGGTGTTATTATTAAATAAGTAAGGGGACCTTCACAGAGGTTCCCTTTTTCTTATTCGAAAAAGATAAAAAATTTGTGTGAAAGTACCCAGCAAAAAAAACGTCTAATATATATAAAGGTTTTTCGGGGGAGAAGGAATGACAGAAGACTATGAAGTAAAAGGTTGGTTCAGAGAATATTATCATGACATATTCAATTTTCTTATTTATTATACGGGCACGAAAGATGTAGAAGATTTAGTTCAGGAAACGTTTGTAAAGGCTGTAAGAAACATTGATAGATTTAAGGGGGATTCCAACCCGAAGACTTGGTTGATAAGAATCGCTCGGAATGCCGCAATAGATGAAAGTAGAAAAAGAAGAAAAGAAGAAACAAAACGAAATCGTCTTATTGGTTTTACTGGGTTAGAAATGACCCGAGATTTACCGGAGATTCATGTGGAATTAAATGAGACTAAATTGGAGCTATATACTGCCATAAGGCTGCTAAAGCAATCCTATTATGATGTATTGATGCTTCGAGGGATTAACGAGTTATCCGTCCAAGAGACTGCAGAAACTCTCAGGTGGAGTGAAGCAAAAGTCAATCTTACTTTTCATAGGGCTTTAAAAGCACTTGAGAAAAAAATGGGAGGTAAAGCTTATGAATAAATCTGAACTTCACGCTAAACTGAGTTCTTTTCCCAAAAATCATCAACTTAGTGAAGAGAGTATCGAGAATATCTCCAAAAGAATTAATAAAGAAATAGAGGTTAAAAAGAGGGGAACCAAAAACCATTTCTTCTTAAATAGAAAAGCGATAGCGGCAGGTTTGCTTAGTATGACCTTACTATTTTTCTTATTGTGGGGTTTAAAAGTGCGGGAACCTGAAATGCTACAGGAACACGCAGGAATTCAATTTAATAGAGATTTTAAAAGTGTAGAAGAGGGTGTAAAGTTACGAGAAGAAAAGGATATCTATGAAACTGTTGAAGCGGAAAATAGCTGGGCATTTGACCCGAGAGAGCCAGAAAACCTAGTTGGAGACGATGGAATTGTTGTAAAACTAAAGGTCCTGTCCATTAGGGAGGCAAAGATATTAGCCAAGACCGAAACCTTCTATACCGAAACCCCTTATACACCCATAGATGTTTCTATTCAAGAAACAATTAATGGTAAGCATTTGTCTGGAAAGAAAACAATTTATGTTGAAGGAGGAGACATAAGGATCTCCAATCTAGTGGAGTCTTGGGATAAACATAGAGTGTCATTATTGGGCTTAAATAAATTAACTAAAAAAGAACAAGAGTCTAAGTTTATGTCCTTTGGATCCGAATATGATTATGAAATGGCCCCTGGGAAGGAATATGCAGTAATCTTGACCAAGCAACAAACTGAGGGGGAAATCTATACTGTAGTGGGCCGGGGATATGGGATTTTTGAAATGGAAGAAAATAAATATAGAAACGTTATTACTGGTAGATATTATCCTGCTTTGGTCTTTTCTGATAATGAATAAAGAATTGTTCGATATCATCGCGTCCTCTTATAAATTGCAGTGAAGACTGTTATTCCATAAATGGGGCTTATCCACAACAGGATGAGCGCCTTTTGTTTTGGGATATTTCTTGAGAAAGTTACTCTAATTTGAAATAATTGGTATTGAGGTAAATGAATGATTTTAAAAAAAAATGAGGATTAAAACAATAGCAGAGGTGAATTTCATGAATATTAGGGGACTTAATCATTTTCTCTTCTCTGTTTCGGACTTGGAACGTTCCGTCACTTTTTACCAGCAAGTATTCAATGCTAAGTTACTCGTAAAAGGGAAAACAACAGCCTATTTTGATTTACATGGATATTGGTTAGCTCTGAATGAGGAAAAGGATATCCCGAGGAATGAAATCTCACAGTCCTATACTCACATAGCCTTTTCTATTGAAGAAAGTGATTTTGAACAGGCGTATAAGGAGTTGTCTGATTTGAATGTGAACATTTTATCTGGTCGAAAGAGAGACAGTCGTGATAAGAAATCGATTTATTTCACTGATCCTGATGGTCATAAATTTGAGTTTCATAGTGGAACCTTACAAGAACGAATAAATTATTATAAGGAAGATAAACCTTATATGGAATTTTATGAGTAGGAGTGAAGGTTAATTAAAATAGGGAGTGTTAACATGCAAGGTTATAATGTATTGATGGTTTATAACAAAGATATGGACAAGTTGTTAATGTGCGAAAGGTTGAAGAATCCTTATAAAGGATTAAGTAACTTAGTAGGCGGAAAAATTGAAAGTGGGGAAAAAGGTATAGATGCCGCTTATAGAGAGCTTCTGGAAGAAACGAATATTTCCAATGAAGATATATCACTACATCATTTAATGGATTTTAAATATTATCTTCAAAATTGTTACGTTGAAGTATATGTAGGTAGATTAAAAAGGGATGTTACGGTTACTGGCGATGAGAATATTCTTTATTGGTCTGATTTAGATCATAACTTTTATGATATGTCCTTATATGCTGGAGAAGGTAATATTGGTCATATGATAGAGCAAGTGAATAATGTTAAAGATAGCTTATTCTCTAGTAAAGACTCGCTTTCATAATGGATTGTACTAATTGTAGGCTCACTATACGTGGATACTTTCTATATAACTATATAAATATATGTTTGAAAGGAGATACTAGGCTTGATCCTTCATCACATAGACAATCCGATTTTCGCACCCGTATTTGACCACGTTAAAGCAACGTTTAACAATGTCATCTGTTCAGGAGCCTCCACCATTATCATTCATCAAGATTCCATTGTGTTAGAGCGGTACATAGGGAAGCAGTCAAGGAAAGAAGAAGCTAGAACCGTTCAGGCTGATACTCAGTTTCACGTTGCTTCAGTTAGGAAAAGCTACATCGGTTTTGCGGTTTCTTATGCATTGTATTATGGCTGTATAAACAGCATAGATGATCTGGTTTTATCCTATTCGCCTGAACTTGATGAGTACACTTGGAAAGATACAACAATAAGACATTTACTCACTCATACGCATGGATTAACACAAGAGGGAAATGGAACTGTTCGGGAGTTTACTCCTGGCTCGAACTGGTCTTATAAACAAATTGGGATCGAGGCACTGACTCGGATTATCAAAAGAACAACAGGTAAATCAGTCGCAGATATCATTCATGAAAGTGTCTTTATCCCTTTAGGGTTTACCGAATCGGATTGGTATTCAAAGAAGCACGATAGGGTGGTTGATGTCATGTTGCGTTATGAAGGGGATGAAGACTGGAAGACCAGTGAAAGCACTGAAGGAGATAAAATGAATATGTATGTATCGACCAGGGAACTCGCTTACTGGGGGTATCTCCATTTGAAGAAAGGAAAAGTGAATGGAAAGCAAATTGTTCCGAGAGAAATAATAGATATTGCCACCTCACTTCAAAGTCCATCCACCCTTCATAAAGACTTACCTCAAAACGGCTTCTTATGGTTCGTTAAAGATTTGCCCGCGAAAAAGACAGAGATAGGTCATCAAGTCCCTAAAGGGTCTTACCAAATACTTGGATATACAAATGTAACCCTATTAGTCATTCCTGAAGAGGATATTATAGCAGTTCGGATGTTTAATAGCTTTGGATCTCCAGATGGTTTTGATTACTTATCCGATGTAAGATCGTTTGGAGATACGGTTATGGCTTGTGTAAAGAATTCATCCTAATGTAGTTTAGAGGAGTAAGAAGATGAAGAAGCTTTATAAGAGTCGCACTGTGTTTTTCTAATTAATGGCAGCGATTTCAATATTTATAGAGGGAGATAAAATTATGGGATACATAGAAGAACTTAGGGAAATAGTTGGTCATAGACCTTTGATATTTGTAGGATCCGTTACCGTTATTGTGGATGAATTGGGAAGGTTGCTACTTCAACAACGAAAGTTTCCGAAAGGTGCTTGGGGAATTGCGGGTGGACTGATGGAACTTGGAGAATCTACTGAAGAAGTGGCAAGAAGAGAACTATATGAAGAAACGGGATTGAAAGTGGATGAATTACATTTAATCAATGTTTATTCAGGTCGAGAACACTTTATAAAGGCTGAAAATGGAGATGAGTTTTATGTCGTTACCGTTGCCTACTTTTCCGAGGGATATGAAGGGGAATTAAACGTAGACAAATCTGAGTCTATTACATGTGAGTTCTTTTATCCTGATGAGTTGCCCAGTAATATGGTTAAAAGTCATAAAGTAATATTGGATGATTTCTTATCTAAACATTATAGACATGAAATGCGAAAAAAGTTGTAAATGCCCTCACACAACGAGGATTATCAAGTGGAGCAACTATGCATTATCAACCTCTTGAATCCAGTACATCATCCGTTGCCATTGCTCAGCCTTTGGGATATAAGCGTTTAGGAAGGACGGTCGCTATTAGTTTAAGTGAATGAGTTACTTGAATAAACTTAGATGCCAATTACATTTGGGGGTGTATAAATGAAGATAAGAACAGTAAAAAAAGAAGAATATCGTTTTATTGAAGACTTTGTATATGAGATATTCAGGAACACCTCTTATACAGATGGAGTTCTTGAAAAAGCCTTGGTAAGGGAGATCCGGGAAAAACACTATTATATTCCACAGCTTGATCTGGTCGTTGAGGAAGAAGGAAGGATTATCGGTCACTGTATCCTTTCAAAGCTTCCAATTAGTCACAAGCATGAACATGAAATCTTGATGTTATCCCCCGTTTCAGTGGCAATGAATAAACAACGTCAGGGCGTGGGCATGTTTATGTTGCAGGAAGGAATCAAATTAGCTGCTGAAATGGGGTTTAAAGGAATCATTGTTGAAGGAGATCCTCGATATTATCAACGGTTTGGATTTAGGACATCAACTGTATTCGGGATCTATGCGTCTGAGAAAAATCTCCCGCCTTCTGTTGAGAATTTAATGGCAATGGAATTGTGTCAAAATGGTTTGGGAAATATCTCAGGTGAAGTGGATTATTCGATTTATCATTCGTTGAGACATTAGTTTGTAAAATACTCAAACATTACGTTATCCATTGTGTCAACAATCATAGACCAAAGGAAAGGGGAGGCAGTTTCCTTTGGCAACTAATTGCTTTTTTAGGGAAATTCGCTTCACAAAAATACATCAGCTCAATCACTTCAATGAGTTAAAGTAGATAAACCTTCTCAGTTTGCCTGCTTTACGCTAAGTATGGTGATCGTCACCAGGATGACCGCCATTCCCAAAATTTGAATGATGTTCAGGTGATCCCCGATTACGAGAACACCAAATAATGAAGCTGTCACCGGCTCTACCATAGCAACCATCGAAGCATTTGCCGGAGTAGTCCTCCGAATTCCATTCACATACACTAAAAATGACAGTCCGGCACCAAGAATCCCTAGTAGTAAAAACAACCCTAAATCCTTAGACGATAGTACAGCTGCTGCTTCCCCCTTGTCCGTAAAGAAAAAAAGGATGAGACAAAATGAAAAAAAAGCAATGGTTAACGTGGTGGGTGGTTTTCCATGAGAAGACGCATTTTTAAACCCGAAGATAAACAAAGCATAGGAAAGGCCGGCAGAAAGCCCTGCTAGGATTCCTAAAAAGCTCACTGAAATCGTTTTGGTATTATAGGCACCTGTAAGCAGGATAATCCCCAAAAGAACACTGGCAATACAAAACCATTTAAACCAAGTAGATTGCTCCAATCGTAATAAAAAAGAGATTAAAAGGACGAATACAGGTGCGGTGTACATTAAAGTAGCGGCAATGGCCACGCTCGAGGCCTGGATACTTAGAAAATAAAAAGTGAAGTTTCCAGCAACGCCAACACCCGCTACTAGAGACCATATCCAAGTACGAGTAGAGATGCCTCGGTTTTGACTAAAGCGAAGGAGAAACCACACGAAAAAACAGATAAACCCAACAGCCCCTCGGTAAAGTGAAATCACAATAGGATCCCAGCCCTTATCCATTAATATATCTGCAATCCCCCCACTAATGCCCCAACATATAGCGGCAAGAATAACTAAACCTATACCCGTGAATTTCATGGTGTGCCTCCTTAAGGAAAATTTAATACGAATAACTTGAGCAAATCCAACTTAATTAAAAGTAGATAAATTAAGTTGTTAACGGTAATTCCTTTTATTTTCCATGCCTAAACCTATGAAAGGAAGATTTCTTGTAAATGGGATAAATGAAACAAAAATAAAGGGTTATAGGAGGCAGGGTACATAGTACGAACGGAGAAGGTTAGTAGAATAATTGAATATCCGACAAAGTTATAAGGAAGTGGTGTGAATGCTGCATGGTGTATATGTGATTAGAAAACTATTATTTTTGGTACTGGTCATATCTGTTATTGGAGCTTGTAGCCAACAAAAAGAAAAAGACAATCCGTCTGACATGAAGCACATTACTTTGGAAGACGTAGGAACGGTCATAACGGATCAAGGATTCGAATTAGAAAAAGAAACGGATTTACCCCGTGTGAACGTCTTTATCCAAGAATTAAACGGGATTACACCTGAAGTATATAATGTAAAAGCTAATACCCTATCAGTTTATGTCTTCCCATCTGCAAGTGATCGAGAAAAAGGAATTCAACGGTTTGAAGAGAAAACAGCAACAGCAGAATTAGTGGAACATAAAGCATATGAAATGAATAATATTCTGGTGTTTTATGTAAGTGATGATGAAGATATGCAGGATAGATTGTTTGAGGCATTACAGAAATTAGATGCTCAAAATTGAAAAATTATTTTAATAAGAAAAGTGAGGATTCATATGACGCAATTAACATTCCAAGAGCTGCAGAGCTACCTGGCACTAAAATACAAAGAAGGACGTACTTCATCTGCTTTGTTTATGAAGCTAGTAGAAGAAATTGGCGAGGTAGCAGAGGTGCTTAATCAGTTAGAAGGTAGAAAAGAAAATACAGGGAATGCTTCCTTGGAAAAAGAGTTAGTTGATGTTATTCACTACGCAGTGGCCATTGCGAGTATAAATGATATTGATTTAACAAAGGCCATTATTAATAAGGATAAACAAGCTGCAGTTAAATATAATCAAGCTCCAAATTTAGAAGAATATTTAGTCGTACAAAACAAAGAGGATTAGCATAAAAAGCTGAAGGTCAATCAGTTCACCTTCTCCTTTATTCAAATAATAGGCAGTTTATAGGAATAGGAAGTAAAGAAGGGAGTACTTATGGGAATTATTTTTATCAGACACGGGCAGGGAGAACACACGCTGGATTTACCCGACAGCTTGCAAATTCAAGATCCTTCTTTGACTCAAGTTGGTGTAAATCAAGCTGAAGCACTTCAGTCTCAGCTCACACTCATGGAAAGAGATCTTGTAATCATCAGTCCAGTCAGAAGAACTTTAGAAATGGCTAAGATTTTAACGAAAGACATAAACTGTAGAAAGATCGTTAGCCCTCTAGTATCCCCAAGAATGTTTCCGCAAAATCCGGAGTGGAAGACCCTTCCCTGCGATAGGATGTTAGATAGAGAATTGATTAATAAAGAATTTCCAAGCTTTACGATTGATGAGGCACTTTCAGAAGAGCTGTGGACATCTGGTATCAATACAATGCCGGAACAAGAATTTAGTATAGTAGCAGAAACGTTTCTAACATGGTGCAAAAGCCAAGATGTTGAACATATATACATAGTTTCACACGATGGGACAATCAATTCGTATCGAGAGATCATTAGAGGAGAAAAACTGACCAGAGAAGACTTTTTAACAGACGCTGGATGGGTGAAGCAAAGTTACTAACCGTTAGAAAAAGGGGTCAGAAACCAGCACAAAAAAAAGCTGGTTTCTGCCATCTTTTTAGTCCTCTATTTCCCACTCGGGATTCCATACAACTTCCCATACATGTCCGTCTATATCGAGAAAGTGACCGGAATATCCTCCCCAGAATGTATCTTTGGCTGGATCGGTGATTTTTGCGCCGGCTGTTTCTGCTTCCAGCATCACCTGATCCACTTCTGCTTTACTGCCTACATTGTGGCCGATCGTGAATTCAGAGGGACTTCTGGGAGAGAGGGGGACATTGGCTTCTTTCGCTAAGCTTTTTCGTTCCCATATGGCCAGTTTGACTCCATTTTGCAAATCGAAGAAAGCCACTGCGCCATTCTCAAATTCCTGCCCCAATATCCCTTCAGTTGGAAGATGTAGACCGTTTTGATAAAATTCCAGTGATCTTTCCAGATCATCTACTCCGAGAGTCAGTACGGTTATTCTTGGTTTCATTGTTCGTTCCTCCTTGTTTACTGCTTCTTCCCTAGGATACTTTATTTAAAGTGAACAAACTTGTAAAAAACGGACAACATTAGGTTCGGGTAGGAAATACAATACTCGGGACTAGTCCGTAAAAATGTTTGAATTCATTGCTAAAGTGAGCTTGATCGAAATAACCGTAGTTAAGAGCCACTTCCATAAGGCTTCCATTTTGAACGGAATGAAGATTTTTCAACATACTTTGGAAGCGGATAATACGTGAGAATTCTTTAGGAGAGACACCTAATTCCTCCTTGAATACTCTTCTTATCGTCCGTTCACTGTAGCTGACCTTTTTGGCTAGTGTTTGAATGGAGTTCATTCCGTGATTCATGAAAATATTATGAAGGGATGTCTGGAGTAGTTCTGGACTCCGGTGATTACCCAAAGACCTCAATAAGAGAATTAGTTTTGTTTCAACAATATCCATTCTTTCAAGAGTCCCTCGCGCTCCTTGAATTTCCTCGGTGAATAGTAGACCTTCCACTCCCCAAACATCTTCAAGATAGACACGTCCGTCAATAAACTCTTGTACAGGAAAGTGAAGGAAACGCCGTGCGTGATTCGAGAATAAGCGGATGCCAAAAAAATGCTGCTCGTTCGTAAAGGTCAATGTTTCAAAACGCGTCATGAGTCCTGTAATGAATGCCCCTTTAGATAGCGGGGAAGCTTCTAAGTCGAAAATAATATCTACACATCCGTCTGGTAATACTCTATGAGTTTCCTGGGTATCTGGAGCATTAACATCCAAGATCCAATAACAAGCTATATATTGACTAAGAGCAGGGGTGGGGTTGTATTCCTTATATCGATTTCTAGTAATTTCTGAATGCGAAATGGAAGGGGATTGTATAGGTAGGAAAGGATTCATGACGTCACCTCGACAAGACTCTTTTTCAGACTTAATTCTAGTTTAACCATTCTAGTGAGAAAATTCATTATAACCATTATAGAGGAAAAACGATGAAAGCCCCAAGGAATGATTCCTTGGAGCTTTCTATCATGCTTATGGTTGGATTGGGACTTTAATCGCTTTGATCATCTGTCGAATTGAACCGAGATGGTAGGCGGAGTGGGCGATCGCCCCGAGCATTCCCGTTACTGTCTGTTCATCTAAGGAGTTAAGTGAGTCAATCGTTGTAAGTAGTGAGGAGTATTCTTGTTGAAGTTCAGTGGTGAATTGTGACCATGTGTTGGTGTCTACGCTCGTGATTTTCCAGGATGCTTTCCAGTCCTTGTCGGGTTCTTCTCCATTCAAATAGGATCTTGCCACCCATATATAATAGCGGGTGTGATCGGTTTGGGCGGCGATGGTCGTGCCGTTGACCGGTATCGAAGCGTCTTCTGCCGATAATCCTTCGAGGGTTCCGAACAAGCCGCTTCCAGGCTTCGATTCTGTGTACCAGCTTCCGTTTCCTTCAGGTCCTTCAAATGTTTCCTTCAACAACGTCTTAACTGCTGCCAACATCGGATTCTCCATTATAGTACCTCCTGAATTTGAAATTAACCATCTAAATCACTTTAGATGGTTATAAGTTTACCCTGGTTGTTTCTAACTGTCAATATGTATTATGATGGTTAGTGTAAAGGAGTCATGATTATGTCGGAAACAAACCCTTATATGATGGTCGGAGAACGACTATGTATGGATTTCATCAATACCGTCAGCTGGCGGGAAAGTACGGAGAAAAGGCGGGACTGGTTTACGAGTTATTCTAAGTTGGTTGACTGGTCGATCCATGCCGAAGTGTTGACTTCCTCACAGGCAGAGAATCTTCTTGTAGAAGCTGGGAAAAATCATTCTCAAGCAGAAGAAACCCTTAAGCAGGCAATCGAACTTCGGGAAGTGCTGTATCGAATGTTCAAGAGCATCTCAAAGAAAAACTCACCGAACGAACAGGATCTGGCGCGCTTCAATGACTATGTCAGCCATTTTTTTCAATCGTTGCAAGTCATCCCGGATGAGGATCAATTCACTTTGAAGTTCAAACAAACTGAGAAAAAGCTGGACACCATGCTGCCTCCCATTCTGCAATCAGCTGTAGATTTACTCATTTCAAAAAACGAGTTGGAGAGGGTCAAACAGTGTGAGGGAGACCCCTGCGGCTGGTTATTTTTCGATACTAGCCGGAATAAAAGTCGCCGCTGGTGTTCCATGGCGGATTGTGGAAATCGGGCGAAGGTGCGGCGGTTTTATCAGAAAGAGAAGTGACTATATGCCGTCACTTATAGATAGACAAACATTGGAGCGTGTAGATATGACTCCCACAAAAAAAGCTTATGGCTACGTAACTAGAATAAAAGATCGAAGGCAGCAAGTATTGGTATTTCGGCACAAGAATTTACCTGACGCAGGTATCCAGATACCTAAAGGTACAGTAAAAGAAGATGAAGACACGTATAGCGCAGTAATAAGAGAAATAAAAGAGGAAACTGGGATTCAAAGATTTGAAGTGGAAAAATTGATAACAGAAGACTATTGGGAAAATGATGATGGTGCTATGCATATTAGGTATTTTTATAAGATCCTTTGTAATGAACGTAATGATGAGTGGGAGTACAACCCAACTGGTGGAGGAGAAGAAGAAGGACTTACCTTTCAGTTTTTTTGGATAACATCTATTGAGGAAGTTGAGCTAATAAGAGGTCACGCAGACTATTTGAAGCTGATTTTTGATGAATAAGAAGTGAATCATACCGATGCAAGTGGGCTTATCCAAAACAGGGTAAGTCCTTTTTATATTTTCCATAAAAGAGAAACTGGGAAGGGAATAATGAGTATTTGTTATAGCTCATTAAAAAATATGGATTCAGAATGAGATATTTTGAAAATTCAAATCTCTAATTGCTAAAATAACCCAGTTTGTTATAATTAAATAGGAAGAAAATTGTTTAGTGAAGGAGGTTGTAAATCGTGCGTTCAATGAAACTTCATACCAGAACCATTACATTTACGATGTCCAAACCTTCTTATCGCATATAGTGAATCCTGAGATTTCTTAATCTTATTAGTATGTGGGGACTATCGTTTATTGATAGTCTCTTTTTTTATTAGGAAGAGAGCAATTGAATGAAGATCATTAGGGGGAAATGAAGATGGTGGATTTTCGATCAACTGAGTTGGTAATGGAAGAACATGAACTAAAAAAATACTTACAAGAATATAAGAGCGGACAGAAATCATGGGACGTAGAGAATCATGTTGGTCTTGTTAAATCCATGATGCATTTTATCGGATCTACGGATAGTGAGCTTAGGGATAAATTAATCTACAACACCTTTTTTCACTTAACCTTAGACAACCAATTGGAGCATGATTTATTGAGTGATCTGTTGGATTACAGTTTAAGTGACGACATGTTATTCAAAGGGATTGGTGAAAATGGCACGGATACCGTGTTTACAAGGGCGTTTAGTTCACTTGTCATCGCCGTTATTTTATACAAGGATAATGAGGATGATTTTCTCCCACGAGACGCTGTCTATAAAACAAAAGATCACTTAATCAACTATATCAACTCGGAAAATGACCTGAGGGGCTTTGTCCCCGTGAAAGGCTGGGCACATAGTATAGCCCATGTGGCTGACGCGTTTGACGAATTGATCCTCAATAAAAAAATTGAACAGAAAGATTACATAGACATGTTACCTCCACTTTGGGAGAAGATCCTTGTATCTGAGAGTGTCTATGTTCATGGTGAAGACGAGAGAATGGTAACACCGATACTCGCCATGTTAGAAAAGGGATTGGACCTAGTGGAAATAGAGCACTTACTAAAAGGAGTACCCGCTGAACTGAAACGAAGGAAAGAACAAATGAATGAAGAGAATTATTGGTTTTTAGAAGCGAACTGTAAGACATTTCTAAAAAGCTTGTACGTAAAGATAAGTTCACATGAAGATTTGATTTCTCTTCGTCGGAGTATTGAGGTGTGCTTATCTGAATTGTAGAGGAGGCAGGGGATGAAGAAGAATAAAATGGTCAGAGAATTCGTTGATTCCGAATTCAAAGTAGAAGAGGGTTACGAAGATATTATAGAATTATCCCGGGCGTGTAAGTATTCGAACTGCACTCATTTAACCGAGGAAGACTGTGCGGTTCAAAGAGCCATTGATGAAGGAAATCTTTCAGAAGAAAGATTTAACGCCTTTTTTAAAGATAAAAACGAAGCAGAATATGTCACTAAACAAAAGAATAAAACCAAGGCCATCGAGTATATGAAGAAAAGAGATTTATTTAAAAGATCTTAGATCAAAGTTGCTTAGTTGAAAAAGGAAGTGAAGCTATGTTGAAGATGCCAGAAACAAACGAATATCCCCCATATTATATGGGATATGTAAACAATGTCCCGGATGGAGAACTGCTCCAGATACTCGAAGATCAGCAAAAGGAAACCAAGAAATTGTTGAAAGACTTAAGTGAGGAAGCCGCAGAATACAAGTATGCTCCGGGAAAATGGACCATCAAGGAAGTCCTCGGCCACATAACCGACACGGAGCGAATAATGTGCTATCGTCTTCTCAGTATTGCCAGGGGAGAAAAGGGTATGCTGCCTGGATATCATGATGATGAGTATGTGAAAAGAGGACAGTTCAATCGTTTTTCACTATCGGACCTTTTACATCATCAAGCCCTTGTTCGCCAACACACCATTCTTCTTCTAAGCAGCATGGATGAAGAATCGTTGCTCCAACGAGGAAATGCAAACGGCTCAGAGGTGACAGCCCGTGCGATTGCTTACATTATCGCGGGGCATGAAAATCACCATCGAAAGTTGATTAAGGAGCGGTATTTGAGTTCGGACCATTAATTTGAGTTTAGTCGAGCGTCTCTATCCAGATAATTATATAGCAGTTTTTGTTATAAGAAAGGATGAAACCCAATGATTTTAGAGCTTGACCCGACTGAATTTAATAAATGCAAACCATTATTAGTTCAGAGGGGACTCTTGGAATCCAAAGCCGCCATTGAAGGTATGTATTCCGACCGCATATTTGTGGATGATCAATTGTCTCCTGCATCTGGATTCATATGGCTGGGAAGTAATAATGGTTTTATCTTTATTGGAAACGAAGAAAACGCAGGATTTAATAGTCAGCTTAACCATCATTTCAATACAGTCATCAAACCAGACGCCAACAGAATGGGTTTAACAGGTTTTGAAGCGATAGGAGATCATCCAAAGTGGAATAAGACGATCAACAACATATTTGGTGAAAACTTGAAAGGATACAATCAAAAAGTTTACGAATTACAAAAGGATCATTATATCCAGAAACATGAACCTCTTTTAGAACAAGGATATGAAACTGTTAAAATCACAAAAAATACTTTGGAAAACAACGGTTACGAAACATATCGTAATATTGAATTTTTACAATCGAAAGTCTTAGAGTTTTGGGCGTCATTTGAAAAGTTCTTAGATCATGGTGTCGGGTATATGGTGGTTTTTGAAAATGAAATTGTAAGCGTTTGTTTCTCAGGAGTAGTAGCTGGAAATGTGCATGGCATTGACATTGAGACGATACCACATCATCAAGGGAAAAAGCTTGCACAGAAGGTAGCGCATGCTTTTGTTCAAGATTGTTTAGAGAATGAGATTATTCCGTATTGGGATTGTATGGAGATTAATGAACCTTCTGTATCAGTTGCAGAAAAGTTAGGGTTTCGGAATAAGCATAATTATATGTGGTATCGTGTCCCGTTTGAATGAATTTCTTTATGAAGGACCCTTTCCTATCTGCGTTTATGTTCAGGTCCTTTGATTAAGATAATAGCAGTATTTTTTACTTCGATTTTTTAGAGTAGGTAACAGGGACGAGAGGAAAAAGAAATGAAGGGGGAATGTTATGAATGTATATATGCAAAAGTGGGAGAAAACGAGGAGAGGAGGAAAGTTTAAATATATCCTATTTCAGTAATTAATGACGGGCGGCGCTTGTTTTCTAACTTTCATGTTGTTTAAGGTGGTCTTTAATACCGAATCACCAGTAGGCGTGTTGATTTATCAATCTATCATAATCGGCTTAGTAATATCGATTATTTCCTGGATAGTAAATGAGAAAAGGTATAAAAAGTATCTAAAGAAGTAATAGAGGCGGTAATATTACTTAGGTATGCTTAACTCGAAAGGGGGACGTTTCCATGTGGTGGCAGTACTATGGGGATGCAGTGATTGCAGTATCAGTGTTGACAGCAATATTGATTCTGAGTTCGATTCATTTCTTCATGGCGAAAAGTAAAAGAGGGTTCATTCTTCCCTTATCCATATCCATTATAGGCTATATATCCTTTGTAACAGGTATCGTCTTTATTAGAGGATTTGAAGGATTAGGGTTCATGGTATATGGGGTGATCATTATGGGGATTGGTCTCTTATATTATCTGGGTGTCGGAGTCTATAGGAAGATTAGATATTAATAACAATATGGGGTATAGCTGAATCGCTTAACAAGCATCAGCCTACATAATAATAAGGGGTGAAGCCATTGTTGACCACAGAAAGATGCGAATTACATAGGTTAAAGGAAAGTGACTCTCACCATATCAAAAAATTATACGACAACGAGCAGGTACGAAAATATTTAGGTGGAACCGTTAAGGAAGAATCATTTAAACAGCGATTTCATGAAATGATCCATTCACCCAATAAGGAACATCATTGGACTATTTTCAATAAAAGTTCCAAGAAATTTATCGGCCTGGTCTTCCTTGATACCTATCATGACGGAATTCACACTGAAATCGGTTATCAATTGTTACCTGAATTCTGGGAGAGGGGCATCGGCAGAGAAGTCATTAATAAGGTATTGCATTATGGGATTCATACCATGGAATTAGACAAAGTCATGGCCGAAACACAGTCACAAAATAAGGCGTCTTGCAAACTATTACTGTCAGTAGGGATGAAGTTGGAGAAGAAGATTCAACGCTTTGGGAATGAACAATCCGTTTTTGCCATTTTGGGTTCTTGATTACATATGAATACTTAAGAAAATAGTAGGTGAAAGCATGAGTTTATTAAAAGGTAAAAAGATCCTGATAACAAGCGGAGGCACGCTCGAGAAATGGGATACGGTTAGGGGACATACTAATTTAGCAAAAGGGACAATGGGGTGTTATTTAGCGGAAGAAGCGTTGAGCCATGAAGCAGAGGTCATTTACTTACACGGCTATTTTGCAAAGCTTCCTGAAAACCATGGGAACATGCGATTGATACAATTTGAGGGCATTGAAGATTTAGGTGAGAAAATCAAATCGATTGTACAATCTGAGCCTATTGATGTGGTGATCATGGCAGCTGCCGGATCGGATTGGGTAGTCGATAAAATATTGGACCAACGAGGGAATCCGATTTTGGAGACAGGAAAAATTACGAGTGATGAACCCCCGATCATTCATTTTAAAAAGGCCCCAAAAGTATTATCAAAAATAAAAAAATGGAATCCAAACGTCCTACTTGTCGGATTTAAATTAGAGCATACAGATGATCATGAGTACTTATTCGAACGGGCTAACCTTCGGATGGAGACGTCCAATGCAACATTCATGGTTGCGAATAAAACGGGGTCTCTCTATGGTGAAAATGCAGAGCATTTTATTGTTTCAAAATGTCAGCCTCCCCAAACGTACATAAGTAAAAAAGATACAGCAGAGGGGTTAATGGGGTTACTTGCAGGTCGTGTAAACTAAATAATAAGTTATATTCATAAGAAAGTGAATATTGCCATAAGTAAAAAGGTTTGAAATAATGGTTATTTTTGGAAGATGATTCTTTACTGAAAGGCGGATACGATGAAACAACGATCAACCAACATTTCTCTCATCAGTTTAGGTGTATGTATTTTAACTGGGGCATGGATGATTTCGAATGCCTTACAAAAAAGTGACTCTCACAATACAGATGATCAGGTTACAGTAAATATGAATTCAACAGAGGAACCTCAATTATTGAGTTCAATGGAATTACAAAAATATTTAGGCATAAGCGACGAAGAATTAGGAAAAATTTATCCTAAAACAGAAGATGGCGTTGTTACAAGTAATATTCCTTACATAAAAATCGGATATGAGTACTACTTTCCTGTCAAAGCGATTGATCGATGGTTAGAGGAGACGGAAGGTAAAACCTTTCAGTGACACTGGGCTCATTAAACAGCTGAAGGTTATTTCAATGAGATTCAGCTTTTCACATTTTTTTAAAGGGGGAATGAGATTTTGCAGCACTGCGAGAATTGTCATACCCAATTCCAATGGAAAAAGGTCTACCGCTATTTATGGGGGCCAATCATAAAACCGTTCCGCTGTCATGCATGCAATCAAGAGCACTTGATAACGATGAAGGCTAGGTTCATGCTTAGTCTGTTGTATTTACCGACGACACTCTTTCTCCTGTTCCTTCCTCCATTCCAAAACATTTTATTGAATCTTGGAATTGGAATTCTATTACTACTTATCAGCTCCCTTTTGAGTCCATTCGTAGTGAGGTTCAAACTTGATTATACCAATGAATCAAGATTTTGACGGGGCTATGTCAAAGAAAGGATGTTTACTATTAAAAAAGGTATTTTGTTATCTGTATTCACCCTCATCGCTATTTTGGCCGCATGTTCTGATAAGCCCACATTTGAAGAGTTCTTCCATAAAGAAATGAAGGAAAATGCAAAGGAATATGATAAGGAAGTGAATTATTCCTATTCTCTCATTCACAAAGAGGAAGAGGTCATCCAACCAAACGATGCAATTGCCGTATTTACAGAACATAATCCCCGGGGAGACCAAGTCTTTATCGCTTATTTCAAACAAAAAGAGGGTCAATGGGAATGGAAGCAAACAAGGGGAGCTGAATGGGATACGCCTGTAAAATGGTCTGCCATGCATCAGAAATCGTATATCTATTCCGGTGCAATCAGTGACTCTTCCATAAAGGAAGTATTTGCAGGGAGAAAGAAAGCCAAAATCATTGAGGTGGAAGGCGATAAACAATTTTGGTATGCCGTCAGTGATAAAAAAGATGTCGAAGTGAAGATGGTCATGGAAGATGGAACGCAAGAGGCGGTTGAGGAATTAGATGATAAGATGCTGGAGGAATCGACTGAGCGGTTTAATAAAAGGTGAAATATTAGTGCCATCATGGAGGAGAATAGATTGAATATACATATCCGAGAAGCCACCAAAAACGATTACGATGCGGTTCATCGAATCCAAAGACAAGTGCACGAAATGCATACAGAGAAAAGACCAGATCATTACCGGATCGCAGACACCACGTTAGACCAGGAGTATTTTAACAGTTTAATAGATGGAGAAAACACGAAGGTATTCGTATTAGAAGAAGACCAGCCCATCGCCTATACCATCATCACGGTCAAGAATACCACTGAAAGACCGATTCTCATTCCTAAGAAAGTGGTCTATATGGACGACTTTGGTGTGGATCAGACGTTCAGAGGAAAAGGCTTGGGGAAAGTATTCTTCGGGAAAATAGTGGAGTACGCAAAGACGATAGAGGCCGATTCACTGGAATTAGGTGTATGGGAGTTTAACGAAGATGCAATTAAATTCTATGAATCCATGAATTTAAAGACTAAATCAAGGCTGATGGAAATCCGTTTATAAGATTCTCACAGGCTTTCAGAATTAGGGAGGGACTTCAAATTGAAGGAAATAAAGGAGATCGATCATTCTTCATACGAATCATTTTGTTCACTTGCCAATGGGGCGTTCCCTGGTTTAAATGCCGACCAATGGCTGCAGGGGCATATCGAAGAAACACCGAGCGAAAGCTTATATGGGTTGTTCAAAGGGAAGGATTTAGTGGCTGGCATGAGGTCATTTCTATTTGAAATGAACTTGAACCAAACCACCATTCCTGTGGGCGGAGTCGGGATGCTTGCCGTTGATTTGTTACATAAGAAAGAGGGAAATGCGTATCAACTAATCAAGTATTTTTATGAGCTTAATACGTCCAAAGGTCATCATCTTGTGATGCTATATCCGTTCAACGTTGCATTCTATAAAAGGATGGGATTTGGAATGGGGACACAGGTTTATCAATATTATGTCAGCCCATCCTCTTTTCAGAATGCTTCCAGTAAAGAGCATTTAAAACAATTAAGCTATGAAGACAGAGAACTCATTCTGGATTGTTACAATCGTGTCTATCAAAAAACGCATGGGATGACGAAACGATTTCCAACGGAGCGGGAATTGAATCGACCATTTAACTTTGGAAAAGTGGTTGGTTTTAAACAGGATGATCAAGTACTTGGTTATGTCTTGTATGAAGGCAAGGGGAAGGACCTTTACATTCATGAGCTATTCTTTGAAACAAGGGAAGCGATTGAAGAATTATCTACTTTTTTACATCAACAGGCCGATCAATTTAAACGAGTCATCATCAATTCTAACCAAGATGATCTCATTCACTTTCTGAGTTCACCTGAAAGTGGGGTGGACACCATGCTTGATACGGCGCCTTCTGTTGACAATAAGCATATAGTGAACCTTGGGGTTGGTGTGATGTACAGGGTTATCGATTGTAAAGGGTTATTATTGGAGCTGTACGAGAAGAAGCACCGATTCGGCAATACTTCAATAACGGTAGGATTTGAAATACAGGACGACCTGCAAGATGACGAGTCAAAGAACTTCACCGTGACGTTTTCAAATGGAGAGATTCAACATTTTCATGAACAGTCAGTCGATACTGTCGTGCAAATGGATATTTCTGAGTTTTCTTCGATGATCATGGGGGCTGTGACTTTTCGCTCTTTATATAAATGGGGCAAAGCAGACATATCGAATCCAGCCTGCGTGAATCAAGTCAATGACCTTTTCCACACGTCTGAAAGACCGGTATGTACGAAAGCATTTTAAGTAATTCAAGATGAAGGGGTATCTGAATGAATAAGAGTGATACATATTTAAATATTGAAGAGCTTCTTTCCATACCTGCCATATCAGACTTGCACATAAGTGAGGATGGCCACCACGTAGCATTTGTCAAAAACACGGCTGACTGGGAAGAGAATACATATAGGAATTCCATCGTGATATATGAAAAAAACAAGGGGGAATGCATCCCATTCACAGAGGGGATATCCCCACTATGGTCGCCGGATTCCAACCGTTTAGCCTATCTTTCAGATGGTGACGGGAACTCGGGGAATCAAATCTTTGTGGAGGGGTTCAATGGTGAAGGAAGGGTTCAAGTCACGGATGAGAATGATGGGATCATTCAATTCAACTGGCATCCTTCGGGCAAGGGATTTTACTATGTTGCACCAGCACCGGAATCTAAGGAAATCAGGAAGCGCAGGGAGAAATATGGAGAATTCCACTATGCAGGCAAGGATTATCGAAATCATTGTTTATGGTACGTGGATTTAATTGAACATGTCTCGTATCCACTGACGGACAGCAGGGGTTGTCACATCCAAGAATTCGATGTTTCATCCGATGGGGAAAAGGTGGTGTTTATGGCTACGTCAAGCCCGGATGGGGAGGATGGTCAAAATCGAGAACTCTACCTACTCAATCGCCCAAGTGGGGAATTGCGCAAGCTGGATGGAGATAAGGTAGTGGGAGGGAGCGTTTGCTTTTCTCTTCAAGCTACGAAAATCTGTTACACGGCAAGCATACGGGAGAAAGAGTACTATAAGACACATATCATGGACAGTACCCTCGTAATCTATGATTTAACGAATGGTGAGCGGATTCAACCATTGCTGGACTTTGATCATGCGGTTGTTCCCATACGCTGGACAGCTAAAGGGATTCTACTGATGTGGCAGGATAAAACGAATTATCGTATAGGGTTATTATCTGAAGATGGGAAGTTGGACATGATAAGTGGAAAATCGGATGGCTGCATTATGGAAGCCTCTATCACAGGGGATGGAAATCATCTGGCCTATCGTAAGGCTGCACCCAATGAAACATTCGAAGTCTATGCTAATGGTGAAAAAATCACCAATGTGAATGATCTTCTCCAGGGGAGACGTACAAGTAACAGGGAGATCATCTCATGGAGCAGCAGTGATGGCCTTGAAATAGAAGGAGTTCTAACAACCCCGAAAGACGTTGACTGGAATAAAAAACACCCTTTATTGGTCTTCATCCATGGCGGTCCAGACTGGGCTTCTTTCCCCATCCACTCAAGCTGTTTCAATGAAAAATATCCAGTTGAGTTTTTTATTGACAAGGGCTTCATCGTTTTGGAACCAAACTACAGAGGTAGTTCAGGATATGGGAATGACTTCTTAAAGGCGAACTATCGAAACCTGGGAATCGGTGACTGCGAGGACGTGATATCCGGTGTCGATGCACTCGTGGACCGGGGGATTGTAGATCAAGATCGAGTCGGGGTGATGGGCTGGAGCCAGGGTGGATTCATCTCAGCATTCTGCTCTATCTATAGTGATCGATTCAAGGCTGCCTCAGTTGGAGGTGGAATAAGTAATTGGGTCACGAATTACGTGAATACAGATCTGCCTTCCTTTATCAGGATGCATGTAGGAGAAACACCGTGGAATGACCCGGAAATCTATGCCAAAGCTTCACCCATGACCTATATCCAATCTGCCTCTACGCCCACCTTGATCCAACATGGTGAAAAGGATGCAAGAGTCCCCATTCCCAATGCTTATGAACTCTATAAAGGACTCAAGGATATGGGAGTCGAGACAGAATTAGTCGTATTTGAAGGTATGGGATACAGCTCTGACAAACCAGGAATACACCGGGCTATTATGGAGCAGAATCTGGGGTGGTTTTTAAAGTGGTTGGTTAATTAGAAACAGATCGGAATTATCAATTTATATAAAAAAGCCATGGGGACAGGTCCGTTGTGAACCAACGTACCCGCCCCATGGCTTTCTATTTCTGAATATCGAGTCATAGAATTGATGATTTGACCCCACATACAGCTACCGTATGATACCCACGCGACTCGGGTCCTTCCAACACGCGAAGGTCCATAAACTTCAATTGTTCCATAATCGGGAGCAATTCACTTTGGATCATCTTCTTGATTGAATCCCAGTCTTCTCCGTCCTTGCCATCGCAAAGCGTGATCATGACGGTTCCTCCAGGAGACAACACTCTTTCAATTTCCACCAATGATTTGAACAGGTCCTCCCAGAAGTAAACAGAATGGATGCTGAAAACGGCTGTGAATTCTTCATCAGGGAAGGGCATTTCTTCTACACTTCCGTGAGCTAGTGCCATTCTCTTTTGTTTAATGGCATTTCTGTTGCGTAATGCAGCTGACTGGAGAAGGGTTTCTGACAAATCCAATCCGGTGACATTGTGACCTCCATTCAATGAAGCGATCTGTTTCATCGCAAATCCTGCCCCGCATCCTATCTCAAGGATCCGTTCATTTTCCTGAAGCTGAAGATGCTCGATGGTCCAGAGGGTTTCAGGCTTATGCTGGCGGATCATCTTCTCTCCGATGAACCATCCGAGCACTCCAGCGGGCCGGCTGTACTGGGTGTCCATGAGGTGCTGGAATTTTGCTTTTACATTCATTAAACGCCCTCCTTTTATTTATTGTGTACTTACACTATAATTTTCTTATAACTATTAAACAATCCTATATTACTTATAGTTACTATAAAATATTTTTATAATAAGGAGAGGTGAAATTGGAAATCAATCAGCTGATTGCATTTGAGCTTGTTGCGAGGCTCGGTTCATACAGTAAGGCATCTAGATACTTGGACGTGTCACAGCCTACTGTCAGTTTGCGGATCAAAGAGTTAGAGAAAGATGTCGGGGGATATCTATTTGTCAGGGCAGGAAAACAGATGAAGCTGACGGATTTGGGGAAAGGTTTCCTTCCCTATGCCAGGCAGGCTCTCGAAGTATTGCATAAAGGGCGAAAAAGGGCGTTGTCAATCAAAGAAGGTAAAAGAGGGGAGATCACGATCGGAACCCTTCCCACATTTACATCGGGACATTTTACCTCGATTGTGAGGGAAATGTACTCCACATTTCCAGATATCCAGATAGCCATCCATACCGGTCATAATCAACAGATCATCGACATGCTTTATGATGGAAGCGTCAAGCTGGGAATGATCACTTCTCCCTACTTTAATAAAGATTTGAAAAAGCTTTTTAGTATAAAAGAACCCCTGATCCTCGTTGCCCGCCGTGATCAGCCATTAAGCGGGATGGAGGATGGGAGTTATAGGGTAGAGGACATTTTTGAAACGAGCAAACCATACATCATGACGGATTGGAGCGAGGAGAGTAAGCATTGGCAACGAACCCATATGTCATTCGGGAGTGACGCGATCGAATTGCCGCCTGCTACGGCACTGGAATTTGTCCAGAACTACAGGGGAACCGCGCTTCTTACAGAATCAATGGTTTCTGCCTTCTTAGAAGAAGGAACATTGGTTCAGCTCAAACCAAACGATATGCCGGATCTCTATAGGGAAATCGCCGTAGTAAGCCTGGATAGCGAACTGTCCCTGCCTCCAGCTGCCCGGCGTTTTTTGGAAACGGTGAGGTCGGGGTCTTGGGGACAGGTCTAGAGCGGGAGCATTTCCCGCTCTGCCTTTATCCATCTAATTCCTCAAACAACCCAACTGAATTACCATACGGATCGCTAAACGTACACCAGGCTGCCGGTACTCCTTCCCGGGTTTGGACTTCCTCTATTGTCGTATTCAATGATTCTATCAATCTCTCACGTTCAGAATAGATATCGTGCACACCTAAACGCAACGGACCATTCCCGACTGCAGGCTTTCCCTTTGCCACTTGCAGCCACGCATTTTTTACAATTTCCCACTCGGCAAAATCCTCATGGGGGATAAAGTCAGGATCCCGATTGAATAGCTCTTTATACCAATTTAGTCCCTCTTCATAATCTGTGACTCGAATCTGGAATGTGACTCCAATATGTGTTTTCATTCTATTACCTCCTTATATGCTTACGTTAAATGTTATCGGAAGAGTGAAAGACTGTATTGTAAAAATCGGACACTTTCAGGTGAGAAGGATTTTTTCCTGTTCGCTTCTTGAAATCCTTTATGGAGTGGGATTGGTCATAGTACGCCTCAGCAAAATCACTTCTGGATGGATGCCTCACCCAATCATTCAAGATGGATTGAAAGCGAATGACCTGACTGAACTTCTTCGGGCTCAATCCGATGCGTTCTTCAAACAGGCGATTCATCTTTCTGCTCCCAATGACTTCTTCTCTGCTGATTTCCTCCACAGTCGCTGTTCCACGCCTGGACACAATTTTAAATAAAATATTATTAAGAGTAGGGTCCTGTCTTAAATGAACCTGATCTTCTAAAGCTTCAGTGAAAATCTCATCACAACCCGAAATCATCTCAGCAATACCCTTTGCATTCTGCAGGTGATCACTTAGCTGTTGAATGAAAGAATTGTTTAATAGATTTAAATCGACCATGGATTGAGCAGTAGATTTGGCGGTCTCCCTAATAAAATAAGCAGAACTCCCAGGATAAAATCTTATGCCAAAGGTAATTTTATCGGGATTATACTCTCCTGACGTACGAAAATATCCATCAAAAATTCCGTAGTATGTAAGGGTGCTCATTTGATGCAGACGTTCGTATTCAAATAAGATATCGGTGCATCCGTCTGGAATGATGTCATATGAATATCGAGGAGCTTGCTTCTTATAGGGGGCGGCAAGCCAATAGCAACAAATATAGGGGCGGAGAAAAGGTGCAGGTTGAAATTCCTTATATTCCGTATAGGGACTTGGCATGATGGTTGGTCGGAAAAAATTAAAACGTGTCATACAAAACACCTTCTTATTTCTATTCGTCTACTATATTACATTCAATTCAAAGATCTATTCTCCTCCCATTGTTTTCCCAAAACATTGCATGTTCCTATCTTTTTAGGAATAGAGTGAAACAAAAAGGGTGATTCAGTTTATGAACCATTTTCATGAATTGTGCACGGAGTACGGCAGAATTCTGCAGGGAAAAGCCAAGGTGCAAAATGGGGTATGTTCCGTATCGATCGATCGACATTTATATATAATGATACAGGGAAGGCAAAGCAAAGGGGAGCTGAAGGCAGGATTTTCGTTTGAGGCACTTGATACAGAGGGACACGCATTGAATCTCGGGGAGGTTGTCTTGTTGGAAGAAGAAATCCCTGCATTCTCGAAACTGCTTATCCAAAAAGGATTAATCATCAGCGCTCTTCACAATCATTGGCTCTTTACCAATCCCGATATTATGTACATCCATTTTCAATCCGTGGAACCTCCACTGAGTTTTGCCCATAAGGCTGCTGAGGCTCTTTCTGTTCTAAAGAAATAAAGGTTCTTTCATTTCTAGGAATGATGATGAATTCCAGAGGGTTACATATTCACTTCCCGCATTTATAAAATGATCCTAATTTTTCGAAACTTTTATCTTTCATAAGACGTATATCATACTAGAACAACGGCTTGCTGAGTCGGCTCAAAAGAAGTTTAAGTTCGCGATTACAAATAGCTATAGATGACGATCTGCAGCTGTAACCTTTAAAAATCAAAATAAAACAAAAGTTAACAGAATAATTGAAACTATTCCATTTTGGCTTCCGTCTAATAGGTAGTAGTGTTTAAGAAAAAATACCCAATACATTAAAAATAATGATACAAAAAAAGAGAATGGGGGAGAAAGTATGTGGCAACAAAAGCTGATTCAAACAAGTAGAGGAGATTTCGAAATCTTTGAGGCGGGAAAAGGAGAACCATTATGTGTGACTCATCTGTATAGCGAGTTTAACGAGCGGGGTTACCACTTTGCTGACCGGTTTGTGGAAGACTATAAAGTGTATCTTGTCAATTTGAAAGAAACGGGGAATAGCACTGAGATTCAGGATGAAGACGAGTTAAGTATGAGTGAAACCAGCAAGGATCTGGAAGCGATCCGATCAGCTTTGGGATATGATAGCTGGAACTATGCCGGCCATTCCACAGGCGGGATGTTGGGGCTGGTTTATGCTGCTGATCATCCGGATTCTCTGAACCGATTAATTGTAGGCGGGGCCTCAGCTACCAAGGAGTATGTGAATGATCAGGAAAGTATTTACTGCGATGAAAATCCGCATAACGATCGATTGAAAGAGGTATTTTCCATCCTCCAATCCGATAATGCAACAAAAGAAGAACGGGTACATGCAGGCAGGGAATGGACGAAAATGTCTCTGAATGACCCAGGCAGATATGATGAATACTTTTCTAAGCCAAGCAGTGGAAAAGTGGTGCAGAAACGGTTGGAGTATTATGCTTTGAACGAACTGCCAACATACGATATCAGAGAGGATATTTCGAACATAAAAACCCCGACAATTGTTTTCTGCGGGAAACACGACTCTCAATGCCCATTTGTGTATTCGGAGGAAATTTTTAATCTTGTACCGAATTCAACATTTTATATTTTCGAGAATAGCAATCATTCCCCTCATTTAGAGGAACAAGAAAAATTCAGTGAAATGGTGAAGGATTTTAGCTGTTTGGTCTAAATACCTATAACTTTGGTGCATTTCTTTATTGGAAATGCACCTTTTCTATACTTTATTAGGGAAAACACAATTTTAGTAGTATGTAATCACCTTAGGTTTTCCGTTTTATTCTACTGGAAATAGAAGCCTTTATAACGTCTTTGAAAGAGGAATCGTTTGTTGGAAAATTATTTTACCCGTTACGGTGCAACAGAATGGAAGATGGAAAAGGCTGCAGGAATCTCAACTCCGACTTACCAGAAAGCAGGCAAAGTGGATTTTCAGGGGGAAAAGTACTAATTAGTTCCATTCTATTAGACGTTTGAACAGGTCACTTCTCTTACCTCTCCATACGATAGTAAAGACAATATCATGTATAGGAGGTTTTTTTCTGTGACATTTCCCAGTAATTCGCAGTATACCCCTGTTATAGTCGGAGGTACACCCTTATTTGATGTCTTAGGAGATGAGAGTCCCGTTTCAACGGACATTGTAGGGAATTCCACTTTTCCTGCGGGTTTTCTTGCATATGACGGAGAGAATGTGTATTTTCGTTTAAGATTGAACGGTGATCCCCGAAACAATCAATTAACAGGTTTCAGAAATTTTTCATGGGGAGTATTAATAAATACTACCGGTGTCGCCGGGACTTACGACTGGCTGTTTAACGTGGACGGGTTGAATAACCGAGTCAGCTTGGTTCAGAATACGGTGAAACTGGTCAACTCGTGGAATGATCCAGCCGAAGGGACTGGTGGGGGGAACCCTAACTTTACTCAATCGATCACCAATTTTGATTATGCCAGGGTCACGCCTGCCGATTCAAGCATTGGAGGAGATCAGGATTATTTCCTTGATTGGTTCCTTCCTGCAAGCACAGTATTTTCTTTCTTAGGAATCAATGCTTCATCCGCTATACGTGCTGTATACTTTTCATCAGCCAACTCTAATAATTATAATAAAGATTCGCTTCGGACCAGTGAGGGATTTTCTTTCGCCAATGCATTCACAGACCCAATTACTCCAAATCAAGCCGATATCAGGGCAAAGCTTTCAACGAACAAAGTAAGGAACTCAGGTCCCCAGTCCGTTCTACTTGGTCAGCAGGCAACTTGGACAGGTACTCTCACTGTGACGAATACCGGCCTTTCACAAGCCACGTCGGTCTTTCTGGATGATATCATCGGTCCGGATACCGTAACCGGCTTTGTGGTGAATACGACCTCCCAAGGGCTCACCACGTACAATCCAGCTACTAAGTTATTGACCTGGAACATTGGCAACCTTAATCCAGGGACCACGGCCACATTGACATTCACACTTAGTGGAGCCTATACAACCAGTGGAACAAGAAACCTAGATCGGGTACAGGCATCAGGCTTTGATTCCTCAACAGGTACCGGCCTTCAGTCCAACACTTCCGTGGTTACGATTAACGTACAACAAAGCTCAACCGTCAACGGGACCATCACGGATCAGACAACCGGATTGGTACTTCCGAATGCTACTGTTTCCCTTCTCCAGGGAATGAGCGTCATTGCGACAACACAAACCAATTCAAGTGGTTTTTATTCATTTACAAATGTAGTCCCGGGCAACTATACGGTTCAAGCGTCTTTAACGAATTACGTAACGGGGACAGTGAATGCGACTGCGACGGCAGGGGCTTCAACAACGGCTAATATTGCCCTCGTACCTCTGCCGAGTACGATAACAGGGAACGTCTCTAATGGTGGTCCCATTAATAATGCGACCGTTCAGCTTCTTAATAATTCCGGTACGGTGGTGGATAGCACGACCACCAACGTAGCCGGTAACTATTCCTTCACGAATGTGACACCCGGACTCTATAATGTTTCTGTCGTTGCCGCAGGATTCCAATCTCAGACGAAAGCCGTGGTGACAGAACCGAATCAGGCATCGGTGGTCAATTTCACACTGGTTGCCAATCCCGGTGCAATATCCGGTACGGTCCGTGATGCATCTACTAATAATGCGATCCCATTTGCCAATTTAGAACTTCTGGACTCCAATGGTGTGCTCATTGCTTCCACGACGGCTGACGGTAGTGGTCAATTTACCTTCAATAATTTAGCACCTGGAACGTATCAGGTCAGGTCCTTTGCTGTTAACTATAGTTCTACGACGGTCTCATCGACAGTCACAGCCGGAAATACCACAATCACCAACCTCTTCCTGGATCCGAATCCAGGATCCATTCAAGGGACGGTCGTTGACGCCGACACCTTGACGGCAATCTCTGGTGCATCCGTACAGGCAATCAATAGTCAAAATGTCATTGTAGCGAGTACCACAACGGATGGAAGTGGGCAATACTCTTTCACCAGTCTTACTCCCGGTTCATATACCCTCTTATTTACAGCGAGTGGTTATGCGACTCAATCACTCGGTGCCATCGTCGTATCAAATACAGTTACCATTGTAGATGCTGCGTTATCGAGGCTCGCGGGTGCGCTGATTGGTACCGTTCAAGACCCTAATGCTGCAGCCATTCCCGGAGCAACGGTAACAGTATTTCAGAACAATATCCAGATAAGTTCAGTGATCACGGATGCAAATGGGCAATATATGGTGCCCGGCCTTCCTCCTGGAAGCTACACCATTGTTGTCAGTGCACCAAATTATACGACGGAAACGGTTGCTGCCATGATTGAAAGTGGTCAGACGACAACAGTCAATGTCACCTTAAATGAGAATCCCGGTACATTGACCGGTTTTGTCAGGGATACCAATAATAATCCGATTGCAGGTGGAAGTGTCACCGTGCAAATCAGCACAGGAACGGGCATAATCGTTGCCACAACTGTTACAGCATCAGATGGCTCCTATACAGTTCCGAACCTTGCTCCCGGAAATTATACAGTAGTCGCTGCAGCCACCAATTATCAAGCAGCCACTCAAGGTGTGACGATCACGTCCAATACGACGAGCGTTGTGAACTTTAATTTGGCATCCGATCCAGGATCCATTGCAGGAAACGTAACCAATGCTCAAACAGGAACCCCGATCATTGGCGCAAATGTTCAGGTGAGGGTGGTGGACTCCAGTGGAGCGGTTATCGCAACAGCTTTAACCGACAATAACGGTCAATATGTCGTGAATGGGTTGGCACCGGGGGTATATACGGTCGTTGTATCGGCCCTGAATTTCCAGACCAACGCTGCATCTGTGCAGGTATCATCCAACCAAACCGTTGATGGCAGTGTGGCATTGGAGCCTGATCCTGGAAGGATAACCGGAACCGTTGTGGATAGTCCGGGAGGCAACCCGATCGCAGGAGCAAGCGTGAATATTGTCAACAGCTCCGGTAATCTGATTACGACGGTACTGACGGATTCAAATGGACTATTCATGGTAGAAGGACTTGCACCGGATAACTATACAGTGAATGTTTTCGCTGCTAATTTCCAGAACGGTACAGTCGGTGCTCTCGTTTCTTCAGGACAGACAACACCTGTCTCGGTTTCTTTGCTTCCTAACCCAGGGTCGATTACAGGAACCGTTACTCCTATCGTTCCAAACACAATCATTCAGTTAAGGGACGTAAACAATGTCCTGATCGATTCTGTCGTGGCCAATCAAGATGGTACTTTCTCTTTTAATAACTTGACACCAGGCACATATACAGTTTCAGCATCAGCTCCAAACTACTCTACTGCTCAGGCTGGGGTTTCGGTTCTCGCCAGCCAAACATCTTCAGTCTCGTTAACACTGACACCTAATCCCGGCTCTGTATCCGGAGTCGTAACCGATAATGTGGGAACTCCAATCGGGAATGCAACCGTTCAAGTATTTGATCAGAATAATATCCTGATTGGTACTGGGTTTACCGACGCATCCGGTCACTATGTTATAGGAAATTTACCGAGTGGTTCTTTTACGGTGGTGGCCAATGCGCCTGGATTTGGTCAGGTGATCACAGGAGTCAGTCTTGGAGTGGGGGAGGATTTAACCGACGTCAATATTTCATTGATTCCGAATCCCGGAAGTATCAATGGGCAGATCACCAACCTGACGACTGGCAATGTCATTGCCGGTGCAACGGTAGTGATTATTGACGGGATATCCCAGATCCCTGTAGCAACGACAACGACATCCGTATTCGGTAACTATTCTGTCAGTGGACTGGCTCCGGGATCCTATATCGTCTCGGCATCGAAATTGAATTTCACTACAGAACAGATCGGAGCCATCGTCCAAAGTGACTCAGCTACGAGAGCGGATCTTGCCTTAGGGGAGAATCCCGGCACGCTGTCAGGAAATGTGGAGGATACAAACGGAAATCCTATAACGGGTAATAACAATCAAATCTCTGTCTTTAATGAAAACAATGTGCTCGTTGTCACCTTTTTCGCCAACTCTGACGGGACGTATTCAGTGCCTTCTCTTGCACCAGGCACGTATTTCGTTACAGCTGCAGCCCCGAATTATTCGTCGTCCACCGTATCGGCGATTATTCAATCCAATCAAACTACAACCGTTACCAACGTGTTAGCCGCAAACCCTGTGACCCTCTCAGTGCAGGTCTTGATTCAGAATACCTCAACTCCGATAGAGGGATCGACCGTCACCGTTCGTCATTCCAACAATATCACGATTGCCACCGGGATTACGGATGCGAACGGAATCGTCACCTTCACCTCATTGCCGGCAGGTACGCTGAATATTTCGGCGGATGCAGCCACATTCGGGACAGATACGAAGTCTGTTATCGGAGGACCAGGCGACATTCTCTTTGCTGAACTCAGTCTTTCTCCAAATCCTGGACAGATTCAAGGATTCGTTACGAATCTTGCAAACGGAGATCCTATCCCGAACGCCGTCATCCAACTATACGATGTCACAAATGTACTTGTCCAAACCACTTTATCCAATCAAAATGGGGAGTACACGTTTGCCGGAGTCACCCCTGGAGTATATACCGTGGTGGCAAATGCAGCCGAATTTGGTCCGGAGACGGCAGGAGCGATCGTCACATCTAACCAAACCAGCTTCCTGAGCTTTGCTTTACGTCCAAACCCTGGAATCGTTCAAGGATTCGTAAGGGATTCGGTTACTCTCGCTCCAATAGCAGGAGCCACTGTAGTCGTTCGTGAACTTTCCGGAACCGGTCCGATCATTTTCACCACCATCACAGATTCGAGTGGATTCTTCCAGACAACCACTTTATCCCCTTTGATCTATGTACTGGTGGGAAGCAATCCGAATTACGGGTCTTCCGCAGTTTCTGCAGAAGTCATGAGCGGAGGGGTCACCAATGTTGAAATTCTTCTCACACCGAATCCCGGTTCATTAACGGGGACGGTCAGAGATGCGCAAACCTTACAACCTTTATCCGATACCTTGGTAAGAGTCATTGACAGCCAGGGTACCGTTATCGCCACAATACAGACGGATGTGGACGGGGAGTATGTCATACCTGGACTGGAAGAGGGAACCTATACCGTTGCGGCGATCAATACGGGGTATCAGGCATTGCTCCAGCAGGTCAACATTCAACCCAACACCACCACCTTACTAGATTTCAATCTCCTGGCTAATCCTGCTAGCCTCAGTGGAAATGTCGTGGATGCCGTTACAGGGTCTCCTTTGACAGGTGTCATCATTGAGGTTTATGCAAGTGGCACAGGTATATTAGTAAGGAGGGTCCTTACGGATGAAAACGGAAATTATTTAATAGAAGGGCTGCCTCAAGGAACGTTTGATGTCATTGCCCAACTTGAAGGATACGCCATCAATGTTAATAATGTCTTCTTAGCACCTGGTCAAGAGGAGGTGCTGGATATCGCCCTTACCCCGTTCCCGGCAACGATTCAAGGAACGATACGAGATTCGGTTACAATGAACCCGATCAGCGGAGCACTCGTCAAAGTGGTGATACCAAATACAGATATCGTCGTTGGAAGCGCCCTGACATCGAGCGATGGAACGTATTCCCTCGGCAATTTACCAACCGGTAGTTACAATGTGGTCATTTCTTCAGACGGGTATGGAACAGTCATCATTCCTGTCATCCTTATCCCGAATGAGACAGAAATAGTGAATGCAGCGTTAGATCCTAATCCTGCCGGAATCACAGGTACTGTCTTCAATGCACAAACTGCGACTGGAATCCAAGGCGCATTAGTAAGGATCTTTAACTCAGACGGTGTGTTTATTACCAGCACCCTGACGGATGAAGATGGAACTTATGTGATTACCGGGTTAGCGGAAGGTCAATATACCGCCATAGCAAGCGCAGATGGGTTTGAGGATCAATTAGCGGTTGTGACGTTATCACCAGGTGAAACGGAAATTCTTAACTTTAGTCTATCGAACCAACCGGCAGTTCTTAGAGGAACCGTGCGGGACAGAGTCAATCATCTCCCCATTCCATCAGCCTTTGTCCAAGTATTCAGGGTAGGGACGACACTCCCCGTAGCTTCTGTCCTCACCGATAGCTCAGGGCAGTACCTGATTACTGGACTTGATCCCCGTGAGTACCGGGTGGTCTTCTCTGCAGATGACTATACCAGTGAAGTATTCAGGATCTTCCTTACAAATGGAGAAACGAGAACCCTCAATGTAGAGCTAGGGCGCCAGCCCGCCACCCTGACAGGCACGGTCACGGATGCTGGGACGGGAACACCCATTCAAAGTGCCGCTGTTGTCACGGTCATCAGTGGGTCAGGAATTGTGGTGGCTTCAACTCTAACGGATCAAGAGGGAAGGTATATTCTAACCGGACTTTCGGCAGGTGATTACAATGTCATTTTCTCCGCAGACGGATATGTCAGCCAGACAATCCGCATCACCCTTAGTCAAGGGGAAATCGCCATCCTTAATGTTGCACTAGAATCAAATCCGGCTACGATAACCGGAAATGTCAGGGATGCACGTACACTGGCGGCCATTGAAGATGCCCTTATCCAAGTCTTTACAACCGATGGAAGATTACTGGGTGTGACGCTTACGGACATGGATGGGAACTATACCCTTTCAGGACTGCCTGGAGGAGAAGTGGTCATCGTTGTTAGAGCAAGAGGATATCAAAGTCAGTTCCAAACGGTCACACTCATCAGTGGGACCACAAGAACGCTCAACTTCTTGCTAGAAGACAATCCTGCCAGTATCAGGGGATATGTTACAGACATTCAGACGGGAGCACCGATTTCACAAGTACTTGTACAGATTTTCCCAATTGGATCCCAAGTCCCGATACGATCAACCTTAACTGATCCCACTGGATTCTATATCTTGTTAGGGCTGCCGCCTGGGAATTTCATCATCAGGTTTACGGCACCGGGGTACCCGGTGAAAGAGGTGAGCATCACTCTGCAAGAAGGTGAGGATCGGGTGCTGAATGTTCAGTTAGGAGAAGTACTCCCTCCACCATCAAATTTGAGACCTGAATGCATTGCCGTAGACAAGGTATATGATTGGGTCATTGCTACCCAAAACGCAACGCAAAATATTTGGTTATCCGAAGGCTGCAGTGAGCTGGTTGATGAACTCCTAAGAAGGGGAGAGGGCATACAGGTTTCTTGTCAGTTAACCCCCGCAGGATGTTCAGTCATCGGATTTGAAAGAGGGACACCGGGATATGTGGAGATTCGTGGGAAAGCAGCGCTTCAATTGACCATCCAATCCCGGGTAAGTGAAGCAGAATCCTGCACGATGGAAATACCGGTCTTCTTTGATAAAAGGATCGCCGTTTGCTTACCTGAAGGAATTGATCCCGGAAATGTGAACTGCTCCATTGTAGATATTAAATGTAGGGAAAAGAAGGGAAGTCTGACCCGGGAACAGGTACAAATTCAACTCATCGCCTGCCTGGAAATTGAAATCCTTCACCCGGTCACCCTCGAAGTCCTTGGTTCGTTCTGTACTCCAAGAACCACGGTGGAACGGGTAGAAGAAGAGGATGATATGTGTTACTAAGAAAAAGAGGTGTTCTCCGAGAGAGAGCACCTCTTTTTATATCCTTAAAGCAGCAGAAAGGAAAATAGTCCATCCTCCTCCGTTTTCAATCAGGGATAGAGAACAAATTTCCAATAAGCAAAACAGATAAACGTACAAATCCACGACACAAACCCAAAGGCTGTCACAATGGTCGTTTCACCCCAACCGTATTTTAAGCCGTAGTGATAATGAATCGGAGTCATTCTGAAGATTCGTTTCCCTCTCGATTTAAATGAAGCAACCTGCAGAATAACCGAAAGTTGTTCAGCAAAATAGATAAAGAATAGGAGGGGAATGAGAATCTCCACTTTTTCAATAACGGCAAGAAATGAAAGGGAGCCCCCGATCGCCAATGACCCTGTATCCCCCATAAAAGCCCGGGCAGGAAAGATATTATAAATGAGAAAGCCGAGTAAGCAGCCAATCATGACTAAACAAAATAGCTGTACCTCACTATTGTCCGAAATCATAAAAAAGAAAAAATAGGTCGGAATCGCAACCACTCCTAATAGACCGTCCAATCCATCTGTAAAATTAATCGCATTGGCAGAGCCCACGACAAATAGTGTGATCACAATGAGATATAAGGCGATTGGAAGATTAAAAGAGAAATCTTGATAGATGCCAATGGTCGTATCTATACCTTGTTCATTCATCAAGTAGAAAAGCAGGGTACCCGTAAATAGAAATTGGAAGATAAGCTTCGTTCTACTTGAAACACCGCCGGGATCTTGACGGGACGCTTTCCAAAAATCATCCAAAAAGCCAATGAAGCTGAATAGAATGTAGGTAATGGCCAAGAAAAACATCAGGGGCGTAGGTGAAAAAAATAACGATACGATAATTCCGATAAAGAGAATGATTCCAAACATTAACGGTGTACCTTTTTTTATTTGATGATTGGAAGGAAGCTCTTTTCGTATCGGCTGCAGGAGCTTTAATTTTCGTAAGAGTGCAATGAACAGAGGGGATAAAGCTGAGACTAAAACAAAAGCAATAATGGCCGGGATTAATTGATCTCTCACTTCGTATCTTCTCCTATTCTATTTAATAGTCTATACATAAGTTCTATGAAGAATGTGGATATCCTCTAATCAACTACATAATATGTAGCTCAACCAAAGGTCTCTTTAAAAAAAGTAGGTAGTAGGCAGGATTTGACATAAATTGCAGCGAATATATTAGGTAAAAAATGGAATGTGGGTGGAAGTGCTGAGTAAGATCATTGAGTATTACAATCAGTTTGATGAATGGGGAAGACTTGAACGTGAACCTGTTGAATTCCAGGTGAATTGGCATTACATAATGAAAAATTTGTCCCGTACAGGGTCGGTTCTTGATAACGGAGCGGGACCGGGGAAATATTCAATGGAACTTGCCAAAGCTGGTCATAAGGTGACGCTGACCGATTTGACCCCACGATTAGTTGATATTGCAAAAGGTAAAGCAAAGGAACTCCATCTAGAAGGACAATTTGAAGGGTTTCATGCAGCGGATGCCAGAGACCTTCACATGCTCGAAGATGAACAGTTTGACTCTTCCTTCATGCTTGGTCCTATGTACCATCTGCAGGAAGAAAACGACCGTGTAAGGGCAGTGAAAGAATTAAACCGAGTGACCAAAAAGGATGGACTGGTCTTTGTTGCGTTTATGCCGAGGATCAGACACATCCTCACATCGCTTCTATCTCCTGACAATTGGAAGCCCCATGATGAAATGGACAATATACTGCAATTTTCCCAATCAGGCTGCTTTAATCATGCAGATGAAGGGCGATTTACAGGGGCCTATTATTTTGAAATAGAAGACATCAATCCTTTTATGGAAGAGAACGGATTTGAAACGATCGAGCTGATTGGTTCGAATGCAGGCACTGTTTTGAATCATGACAACTGGAACTACTGGAGAGAAAAAGGAGAAGACGAAGTAAGGAAAATCATTGATTTGATTATAGAAAGAGCAACAGATCCTTATATCCTTGGCATTTCATCTCACTTGCTTTATATTGGCCGGAAAAAGTAAAACGAATCGTTTTAATACAAAATTATTGGAGGGATCATTGATGAACGAAAAATTAGTAAGAGTAGGAACGACTTATATTCCAGTGGCGGACGTGGAACTTTCTTCGGAATGGTACGTAACCAAATTGGAGGCAGAATTAAACTACAAAGATGAAGATAAGGCTATTTTGAATCTTGCCAACCAGAGTATCTTTCTTGTTAAATCAAAAGAAAGCGAGAGTGCTAACTTTATAGATGTCCATGGTAAGGAACGCTTTTCGTTGACATTTGAAGTGGACGGGTTAGAAGCTTTAGAAAACATGCGCGGGGATTTTATTCGTCGTGGGATGAAGGTTGGAGAGATTGAGGACAGAGGTCACTCAGGGAGGAATTTTGTTTTTTATGATGTGGATGGCAATAAGTTCGATGTGTGGAGTGAACTTAGTCCGACGTTTAGGGAGAAGTATTTGATTTCGGAATCAAAGTGATATAGATGGGTGGGCCACATCTGATGGGTGTGGTTTTTTTATGGGGGCGGTTGGAGGTTCAGCTGCTGAATATTGGAGGGAAATCAGCAGGTGAATTTTTCGGTTGAATCAGCAGGTGAAAAAAAACGAATATTCAGCAGCTGATAATAAGGGTTCATTCAGCAGATGAATGAACCAATATCCAAACGTTCCCCACCAAAAAGGTGCTTATCCTGTCCTGGATAAGCACCTTTTATATAATAATTAAAATTACTGAGCGATTGTCTCTTCACTCTCCAACTGCTGAGCACGTTGGCGTTTCGACTTCCTGAAATACAGTAATTCATAAAACACAGGAACGACCACCAGCGTCAGCACAGTGGCACCGGCAAGACCTCCGATGACAACAACGGCAAGGGATTTCGATACGAGACTTCCATCTTCCGTGTGACCGAAGAGTAGGGGAAGCATGGCACAGATGGTGGCAATCGCCGTCATGACAACCGGGCGGAGACGAGTGCCGCACGCTTCCAGGATTGAGTCACGAATGATCATCGTTTCCTCATTCTGCTTGACGCGGTCAATCAAGACAATGGCGTTTGTCACAACAATACCGATCAGCATCAGCGCTCCAATAAGAGCCGTTGCGTCTGCAGGGACCCGGGCGATGAGCAGTCCAAGGACTGCACCGATTGATGCGAGTGGCAGCGTGATCAGAATCGCCAGTGGTGCTTTCAACGTCTTAAAGGTAAGGACCATAATCAGGTAGACAATCATGATGGAAGCAAGCATTGTCATGCCAAGATCCTTAAAGTCGTCAGCCTGCTGGGCAGCTGCGCCGCCGGTATCAAGGGAAACGCCTTTTGGGAGGTCGATATCCTTGATTTCGGTACCGATATTCTTAGAAATGACCGAAAGTTCTTCAGGTTTTACCTCTGCCGTGATCCGGACATATAAGTCACCATCTTTATGCAGGACGGTACTTGGTTTTTCTTCTTCCGTGATAGATGCTACTTCCGTAAGAGGCTGGATGCCTGAGTTTGTCGCGATCGTCAAGTCATTCAAATCGGACGTTGATTCAGGATTGACGCCTGCGTCCAGAAATACAGGTGTCGTTACATCATCCAGGTTGATGGCTCCGATCGGCTGCGGGTTCAACAAGGAACGGATTTGCATAGCGGTTTGCTGGGCATTCGCTTTCTCCGTGTTGACGTTCACCGTAAAGACAGGTGACGTTTTCTCCTGGTTGCTGGAGACTTTCTTCACGCCGTCTACGTCTTTGATCTTATCCATGATCGTTTTGGATGTACTCAGAAGTTCATTCGTGTCATTTCCGACGACATCATAGGTAATGCTGGAGTTGGACGAACCTCCGAAGATGGAAGATGGTGATGCTGTAATGGTCACACCTTCTTCATTCTTCTTCGTTTCATTTACTTTTTCGATGAAGGATTCCGCATTGGCTCCTTCTTCCAAGATAACGGTGTAGACTGCCGTGTCTGGATCACTCACGGCTCCGTATTGGGCATTTTCTTCACTTGCACCGTACTGGGTGATCAAGTAATCGTATCCTTCAAACCCAGATAACGTATCTTCGAATTCCATGGTGCGCTCTTTAATCGTGTCTTCTGGTGTATCACTCGGGAACTCCATGGTGACAGCTACAAAAGAGGCATCATTCGCACTCGTGGCAGCTTTTGGTAACGTGATATAAAGAGCGATGGATCCCCCGAATACAAGAATGGCCAACAGGATGGGAACCCATTTATGGTTGAGTGACCAGCGCAGGACATTCACATAGCGATGCGGCGTTTTGTGTTTTGGCAAAGTCGTATTTTTCAACATGCCACGGCTTAACAATGGCACGACCGTAACGGCTACAAGCAGAGATGCAAGCAATGAATACGTAACGGTCAATCCGAAAGGAAGCAGGAACGCTTTTAACGATCCGTTTACGAGTCCCATCGGCAGGAATACGGCCACTGTAATGAGTGTGGACGACGTGATCGCACGGGAAACTTCCTTTGTTGCGAGCAAAACATTCTGTTTGGACAGCTTCTCATTCTGACTGCGCCGGAAAATATTCTCGACGACGACGATACTGTCATCGACCAGTCGACCGACGGCCACCGCGACCCCTCCCAGTGTCAGGATGTTCAAGGTGACTCCTGATAACCAGAGCAGGAATAGCGTAATACCGAGTGATAGTGGAATGGACACAACGGTTATCAGGGTCGGCTTGAATTTTCTTAAGAATAAGAGAATGACAAGCGTTGCGAAAAGAGCACCCAGTGCCACTTCACGAACCATGCTGTTGACCGAGTTCTCCACCATATCACCAGTGGTAAACAGTGCGGTTGCTTCCACATCGTCATAGTCCTTGTTGATTTGATCGACCGTATCTTTTACATCTTCTCCAGCGGTAACGGCACTGGCATCGCTCTCTTTGAACAGGACGAATGCCAAAGCTTCTTTCCCGTTAACACGGGTGATGGTGTTTTCCGCTTTCACTTTTTCAACGGTTGCGATGTCTTTCAATTTGACTGCAGGAGCATTCGGGACTTGCAGTGGTACCGGCAAGTTCTCCAAGGCGTCAACGGAGGTCAGATTGTCCGTGACATTGATTGTACTTTTCTGGCCATCTATCGTCGTGCTTCCCGCAGAGGCGGAAACATTTTGCCCTTGGAGCACTCCCATCACCGCGTTGACGGGGATATGTAGCTTCTCCAGTTTGTCGTGATCCAGGTTGATTTGAACCCGTGGGCTGTTTTCCCCGGCGATGCTTGCTTGAGATAAGGAGTCTCGATTTTCAAATAACGGTTTAAATTCATCATTGACGAGGTTGATGTTCTTTTTCGTTAGTCCGTCTTTAAATGTCACCGATACCTGACTGATCGGAATCATCGAGGTGTTCAACTGAGAGATTTGCGGTTGTCCGACTCCTTCTGGGAGCTGGATTCCTTTGATGGCCTCTTCGACCTTATTCTTGGCTTCCTTCATGTCGCTTTTTGAATCAAAGTTGATGGTCACCTGGGAATATCCTTCCCCGGTCGTGGACAGGATCGATGTCTTCCCTGAAATCGATGTCACTGCCTGTTCCACAGGCTCTGTGATGTTCGTTGTCATGGAGCCGGCGTCATACCCCTGTCCCAGGGTGACGACTGTCACTTGTGGATTATCCGCTTCAGGCAGGAATTCCATTGGCAGACGGAAGTAACTTATGATGCCGAGAAGCAACGTGATGATGATAAATAGTGTCATGGCTGCCTTATTGCGGAATACCCAATTGGTTAAAGCTTGCATGTGTTTCCCCCCTAATACTGATTTGGCTTTTAACCTTCTTTTTAAAGATACTGTAATACTGATTGCATCACAGCCACCTCCAGGCTAATATTCGCCTAGGTCTTGAGGCGTAATTCATTTAGTCACAAAATTCATTTTACGGTGGAGCACGGCGAGGTATTCTTACATACGTGTTAAATTTATGAAAGAACCTGCTCTATGTAAAAATATTCCTGGCACAATATAGTATTATAGTATGAATGGCAAGATGTGGGAATGGTAAATTCTCAATTCAATAAAAGTTTTACAAACCGATTGTCTATTGTAAGAGTTTTTGAAATAATTGGAATAGATTGGTTTGAAGAAGAAAAGAGGGGCAAAGTGAAAAAGAGGAGAAAAGTTTTAACAATAAGTTTATTCATTGTTGTCGTGTTTGCAATCTTCCCACCAATATTGGCGCCCATGGTTCATGATCAAGATTCACCGAGGTCTGCCTTGAGAGAAGCGATTTATAAGGATGGCCATCCCTATCAGAGCTTCTTTGCTTTCATTAAAAAAGGGGAGTATCAGGATCATGAATATGGGCAGCGATATGATGTGTACTGGTATGACTATAATAGTCCGACTGGTGATACTGCGACTATTTGTTATGCAAAAGAGAATGAGAATGAAAAGTATGAGGTGGCTTGTGGGACTGGACCATAAGGGAGGCTGGGAATGAGGAAGATTGTAGGCTTTGCCATTTTAGTGCTCTCGATTTTAACTGCATGTAGCTCATCAAAGGATTCGTCATCATTAAGCTTTAGTAAAATAAAAAATGTCCCTGATAATGTACAAGACAAAATCGAACCGGAGTATACACTTCAGCTGATGGATGAAGGAGAAAAAGGTTCTTATATCGTATTTCAATCAAATGGAGAAGTAGAAACCGATGTTGAGGCAAAAGACGATACTGTCACGATAAAATTCAGCACATCGGATTCAAAAGGGGGACATGGGGAGCAACATGTCTATTATTTAACAAGAGACCAAGAGCAAGACGTCATTCATGTTTTGGTGGATGGGGAGCCTGCCGTTTTTGATAGTGTTACTGGGCTGTGAGCAGAACGAACATGCCCGAGGACGAAAAGCCGTTAGGAAAGGAACAATAATCATGACACAATCACTCATTTTCGACATGGATGGAACACTCTTTCAAACAGTCAAAATATTAGAAGCTTCTCTGGATGATGCATTTGAACGGTTACGGTCACTAAACCAGTGGGATGCTGAAACACCGATTGAGAAATACCGGGAGATCATGGGTGTACCTTTGCCAAAGGTATGGGAAACATTACTTCCCGACCATTCTCTAGAAGAAAGAGAACAGACAGATGCTTATTTTCTAGAGAGGTTAATTCAAAATATAAGGAAGGGAAAAGGTGCTCTATATCCTCATGTTCAGGAGGTTTTCAGCCATTTAAAAGAAAATGGCTTCAGCATATACATAGCCAGTAACGGATTAATAGAATACTTAAACACCATTGTCGATTATTATGGGTTGGACCAATGGGTATCAGAGACATTCAGTATTCAGCATATTGAATCTCTGAATAAATCAGATTTGGTCCGGCATATTGTTGGTAAATACGAGATGACGAGCGGAGCTGTGGTAGGGGACCGGTTATCGGATATCCTCGCTGCGAAGGACAATGGTTTGCTTTCCATTGGCTGTCGTTTTGATTTTGCCCGGGAAGAGGAGCTTGCTCAGGCTGATGTGATCATTGAGGATTTACTGGAATTGAACAAGCTTTTCCCGGCAAAAAAGCAAGAAGTAAAAAAATAGATTAAGTTCGTCCTGGAGGTGGTCATATGATTCAAACGGTCCATATTCTAAATGGAACAGAGATGTACAAACGCTTCAAAGAGACACAGTTTCTTGCAACTGAAGAGATGATCCCTTTTAACGAGGCCATGTGTTTTGGAGACACGTGCGAAGACATATTTTCAGATGAGTTTATTGAGATGCGTTCGAGAATTCATCATGTAACGCCGGATCAATATGCTGACATTACACTCAAACCGTTGCAGCCACTCTTTCAAGGGACTGTTGAACATGTTTCTTTATGGTTTGATGAAGATATGTTTTGCCAAATGAATGTGCTGACGATCCTCGCCTGGCTGGATCAGATGAAGTATAAAGGGTCGATCGACCTTCATCTTGTGGATGAGCAATATAAGCCCGTGAACCAATATTCTCTCCAAGCGAAAGGGTATACAGCTCTTTACGAACTAGTAATGATTCATCATAAAATGCCTGAAGTGGTTGAGCTAAAACCTTTACGTAAAAGTATTGAACTTTATTTGAATTACCTTAAGAAGGACAGCGAACTTATGTTGTATATTCAAGACCATAGGGACGTTCCAGCAGAGGAGCTGGTGTCGCTGATGATTGAGAATTTTAGGGAGTATGGGTTGGGGGATACGCAGTATTTAGAGATGATTGAGGAAAGTCGGCAAAGAAAGTGATTTATTCAGGACTGGTGTGAGATGCAGAACATGAATCATTTAGCATTGGTGTGTGGCTTGCTTTTAGTAGCTGGAGCTGTTGAATGGGTTGGAACGGAAATTCTGAAACGTAAATATAAACGAAAGACGCTATTATTCTCGTTTAGTGTGTGGGGAGTTCTTACGGTCACTTTCATTGTCCTCTGGTCCCTGGAAAGGTAGACCGCGGTTAAATAGAATAGAGGTTGTATCTTTTTTGAACTTCATGAACCACTTCTTTAGGCAGTTCCCTGACTTTGATATCTTTGCCCAGGAATAGCAGCCAGTTTGTGAATTCGGCTAATTCTTCGAGATTGTGGACTTTAATATAAGTTTTTAGAATGGCTGTGGTTTGGTAAGGGTTCGTATAGGCGATCGATACTCTTAAAAGATGATATTTCTTATACTGAGCAATGGCTTTCGGACCAAGTTCCAGGACAACATTCATTCTTTCTTTACGGGTGTTTACTTTTTCTTGAATCTCTTTTTTACTTAATCTTTTCTTCGGAGAGTAAGGTTTGACATCGATGAGTTGGTCTGCGGGAAACGTGCGCTTCTTTTCCTCCTTTAAGTCAAAGCCTTCGATGATCCAGAAGCTTTTTTCATGATGAAGGTGCAACAAATAGATGGGATAAGACTGAATCTCCTCCTCTTCTTGGATGGTAAGCAGTAAATATGGATCCAAAAGGAGCATTTGAAAGAGTGATTCCACCATTGGATGGGGGAGGTCTGAAAGGTCGAGTAAGTCGGGATTATGGGGATTGGTCCCTGCAAACAGCAAGAGTTGGTTCAGAAGAATCAGGTCATCCTGCTGGGTTTCCGAGATAAGGCTGAGCAGTTTCTCGGCTATCGAGTGTCGGCTTTTTAGATATGGAAGCTGTTGATTTCGGGTCGCCATAAAGGCAATAAACAGTGCATTCACTTCATGGTCGGTAAAACGGACCTGGGGCAGGACAGAGTTGTGCATGACGAAATAACCCCCATCCCTTCCAGCTTCAGAGACGAGTGGCATCCCCATGGATTCAATTTCCCTGATATCCCTAATAGCTGTCGAGCGTGAAATGTTAAATTCCCGCATGATTTCAGAAAGAGTGAAGTGAGCACGATTGTTAATATATCGCATCATGACATTGATCCGTTCAACTTTTTTCATCAGGACCTCCAGAAAAGGTATCATTTTTTGATACTATTCAACCTTATTATATATTTATCAAGTGTTACAGACAATTCACTTGAAAAAATTCAAAAAAAAGGATGGTTTTAGAATATGGCAGAGTATCGATTAGTGGAAAAAGACAGTTTTATCGTAATAGGACTTGGAACCGACCTAAACAGTGATTATAGAGATTTTGAAGGATTGAATAAAGAAAAAGCGGATTTTTGGCAAACGGTCAGTGAAGATGGAAGACTTGATACGTTAAAGTCCATGGCCACAAATGACTATATCTTTGCAGTGAATGAAGCAGTGAATCATAAGATGATGCATTATGCCGGTGTCATGGCAGATGAAACGTCCCCAGTACCGGAAGATGCCAGAGTTATTCAATTCCCTAAGGGGGAATACGTCGTGGTTGAAGGGGAAGGGAAAACGGCTGAAGAACTGAATAATCAAGTTACTGCCATCGCCTTTGGTCAGGTCTTACCAGAAGCAGAGCATGTTGCTTATGTTGGTGCTCCTAATGCAACAGTTGAGATGGGACGCAGGAACGGGATGGTATTTGGAGAGATGTGGATTCCTGTTGTGAGGAAATAAAGAATAGAAGGCGTAATCCTTTGAGTGGATTACGCTATTTTTTATTTCAGGTTTTACTTGAGGAGATAGGATTTATTTGGAATAATTGGAATAAGATTAAAACTACAAAAACTACTTGGGAATAATGAATATGATTGCGGCCATTTCTTTATAGTGGTTTGAAAAAATGAACGGGGTGATGTAGTGGGTGTTTATTATTTTGCTATTCTATTTATAGGTGTTTTTCTTATTTTCCGTGCAGGTTTGCAGGCGTTTAAGCAAAGTTCATTCTTTCAGCCAAGAGTGATTGCCTACGGTGTTATGGGAGCTGTGTTGATTGGGTTATCCATTTTTATGTTTACTCCCGGGAGTGCTGATATTGTGGCTGACCTTTTAGGGATGACTAATAAACCTGAATAGATAAGGGAATTAAGGTTGGATATGATCATACGCGTTGAATTATACTTTAGATAATAGATAAAAGGAGGAGATCACAATGAACAAGGTCACACCATTTTTAATGTTTCAAAACGGAGATGCCGAGGAAGCAATGAATTTTTACACATCTCTGATTGAAGATTCTGCCATTACCAATATTGCTCGATATGGGGCAAATGAAAGTGGAGATGAAGGTACGGTGATGCAGGCGACGTTCACGTTGAAGGGGCAGGAATTTATGTGCATTGATAGCAATGTGAAGCATCAGTTTGATTTCACTCCTTCTTTCTCCATCTTTCTTACATGCGATACGGAAGAAGAACTTGAATTTATCTATGGGAAGCTGAGTGATGGCGGTCAAGCGCTTATGCCACTTGGAGATTACGGTTTCAGTAAGAAATTTGGCTGGCTGAATGACCGATTTGGTGTTTCATGGCAGCTGAATCTGCCAAAATAAAGGAAGGGAAAGATGATGGAGGATCTTTTATGCTCAAAAGAAAATACGGAAACCGTGCTGATTGGAAGAGAGTAGAACAAAGGAAATACGCTCAAACCAACCTCAACACGAAGGAGTTCCAAGGGTATATCACTCTGTTGAACACAGTGAAAGTGAACCAACCAATCATCACCCGATATGGAAACAAAGAAATATGCATCGTTGATAACGGATATATGTGGCTTCAGCACTTTCCTATTGGGAAACATCATTCCGTCACCACCATGTTTAATGCAAGTGGAGAGATAGTTCAGTGGTACATAGATATATGCCTGGAAAATGGAGTGGAGGACGGTGTTCCGTGGATGGATGATCTCTACTTGGATATCGTGGTGCTCCCAACAGGTGAGATCTTTCTATTGGATGAGGATGAAATGGAAGAGGCATATAAAAAGGGATCTCTGCCTAAAATGAAATATGATATAGCAAGGAACGAAGTAAAAGAAATTATGAGACAGTTAGATAATGACGAGTTTAGATTAATGACACTGGCTAAAGAACATAAGAGAATGTTGGAGAACGAACTGAAGTAAACAGAGTAAAGGTGTCTGGCCCTCCGCACATTGAGCCAGACACCCGTCTTATATTATAAATCCATACCAAACCACTTCGATTTATTCTTCATTGCCTCAGTTAACCTTCCTCTCAATCCTATTAACCATGCCGGTTCATGGTTCCACTGTTCTTCTGTTGACCTCATAATACGTACATATCCGTATAAATCGGCAAACCTTCTGAAAACCGGCAGTAATGCCATCATATCATCCTCGATTTCAAATTCGGTTCGATATCCATCCAGGAAGCATTCTTTTTTCTCTTGATACTTTTTAGGTGGAATACAATCTTGCAAACTATCAAGTGTCTGCTCAATGTCCATCACATACCAATGATACATCGCATCGTCAAAATCAATGGCGTAACAAGATTGAGATTTTGCATCATAGAATACATTGTCGTATTCAAAATCATAATGAATCAATCCAAAATTGCTTTTTGAGTTAGGAATGGTCTCAAGATACTCTTGTAATAACTTTGTTTCCTTTAACGCTAATGTTTCATGAGGAAGATCCATCAGAATCGACTCAATGGAAGCGAGGACATCGCTAAAGGACCGCCGCTTGGATTGAACAGGATGGTACTCACTGGACAATCGATGGAGTTTCCCTAATGATTTTCCATAATTGAACATAATATGATCATTCAGATCAGTCTCGCTAATCGGTACACCTGGTACCTGTTTGAACACGGTAGCATAGTACTCACCCCATGGTGTTTGAACTTCAACCAACTTCTCTCCTCTTTTTGATTCCACAGCTTCTAATACGCCATACCCCTTTGAACGAAGATAAGAAATAAAATCAAGTTCCGCGAGAAGATTTTCCCGGCACTTCTCTGATGTTGGGGCAAATCTGAGAAACTGCGTCTTGCCATTGAATTGAAAAGAATAGGTAGCATTCGATGAGATCCTGTAGGTTGTGAAAAGGTCAGGTGATTGTCCACCAAATTCCCAATGTCCTAACAACATTTCAGCCAGGTCCTCATTGTTAAAAAGATATTTGATCTTCAACATAAAACAGTCAACTCCTCATCATTTCTTGAATTCATTTTGAAAAGAATAACTGGAGAAGACATTTGCTCCTAAAATACGAAAATATAAAAAACCACAGGGTATATAAAATAACCCTGTGGCTTAAAATTTCGTTTTTCCTAATAAGCAGATGTTGCCGTACTCATTCTATTTTCACATGGTATCCGTATGAGTGAGAAGGCAGTACATATCAATCTCCAAGGTTATCTTCATGAAATTAGTCATTGCACCATCTCACTCCCTTCGTAAGTAATATGAAAATTATACCATTTTAAGGATTAAGAATTCAAGGGATTTCGAATGTGAGAGTCTAAGGTATAATTAGTGATAAATAAAATGAAAGCGAGTGGATGATGTATGAATAATATCTCTCAAATGAAAATTCAAAAGCCGGCACATGAAATTTTCGAGGCATTTGTTGATCCTGAAAAGATAGGGGGCTTCTGGTTCTCATCAAGCTCTGAAAGATGGGAGGAAGGAAAGACTGTTACGTTGAGATATGAAGAGTATGACGCACAAGGCGATATTCACATATTGGAAATTGAAGATCAAAAGAAGATTGTCTTCGAGTGGGCAGGAAACCATAAAGTAACCATAACCTTTAGTCAAGAAGAAAAAGGCAGCACAATCGTAGGAGTTACAGAAGAAGGGTTCGATGAGAACAGTGAAAATTTTATCAGCCAGTTAGTAGACAATAAAGAAGGCTGGGTATATATGCTAACATGCTTGAAGGGGTACATGGAGTATGGTGTCAATCTTAGAGCATCGCTTGTTAAATAAGGTGAAGAGTAAATCTGAATGATTGCTTATTTGTAAGTGGCAATATGAATTTGGTAAAAGTAAATGAATCTAAAAAAAGCTCAGAGCAAATACCTCTGAGCTTTTATCATATTTATTTGTTTCATATGTTGTTCTTCACACATCAAACTTCTCTTCCTACTTCTATTATACCACGCTAAAAAAATTCATTACAGACTGTTTCTTCCACTGGCATACTGCTAAAATCAAATAACATTGATGGATAGGGGGAGTTGCAATATGGATTCATTGGTTCTCAGCTTTCATGAAATGGAACAATCGGAGCTTTCGCTTGTGGGTGGAAAAGGGTTGAACCTGGGGCTTTTATCAACGATTCAAGGAATTCAGGTGCCGGAAGGATTCAGTGTGACGACGGTTGGGTTTCAGAGAGCGGTTGAACAGATTGAGATGTATCATACATTGCTGGCGAGGTTATCCAAGCTCAACCCCGAAGACCGGAATCAAATCGGGGAAGTCAGCAAGGGGATACGGGATGTCCTCCTGAATGTAACGATTCCTACCGATGTAGTGGAAGCTGTTACTCACTATCACTCTCGGTTTGGAGAGGAACATGCCTATGCCGTGCGTTCAAGTGCAACGGCGGAAGATTTGCCTCTTGCCTCTTTTGCCGGGCAGCAGGATTCGTACCTTCATATTATCGGCAAGGATTCTATCCTGAAGCATATCCGCAAGTGCTGGGCATCCCTTTTCACGGATCGGGCTGTCATATACCGCATGCAGAACGGATTTGATCATAGTCAAGTTCACCTTTCCGTTATCGTTCAGAGGATGGTCTCCCCGCAAGTTTCAGGGATTCTCTTTACGGCTGACCCCGTGAGTTCCAATCGGAAAGTATTGTCTATCGACGCAGGCTTTGGTCTAGGGGAAGCCTTGGTTTCCGGTATGGTTTCACCAGATTCCTATCAAGTTAAGGACGGCATGATCATAGATAAGAGGATTGAAACGAAGAAATTGGCTATCTATGGGGTGGACGGTGGGGGAACAGTGATGCAGCCTATTCCTCCGGATCAGCAGAAGGAAGAGGCCCTCACGGATGAACAGGTTTTACGGCTTTCCCGAATCGGCAGGAAGATCGAAGCCCATTTTGACTGTCCTCAAGATATTGAATGGTGCTTGGAGGATGACAGCTTCTACATTGTCCAAAGCCGGCCGATTACGACACTATACCCGATCCCGGAAGCGATTGATGGGGAGAATCGGGTGTATCTATCCGTCGGCCATCAGCAAATGATGACGGACGCGATGAAGCCCCTCGGGTTGTCATTCTTCTTGTTAACGACCCCTGCACCGATGAAAGTCGCCGGTGGAAGATTGTTCGTGGATTGCACACCCCGGTTGGCATCCCCTGCCAGCAGACAGTCATTCATCGAATTAATGGGCAAATCCGAACCACTTATTAAAGACGCTCTCACAACGATTGTAGAGCGGCAGGGGTTCATCAAAACTGTAGAGGATGAAGCTATGCCTGCTCCAAGGAAAGGTGGAGTGGATCCAATCGACCCCGATCCTGCCATCGTTGCTGAATTAATGGAGAAAAGTGAGTCCTCGATTGAACAGTTGAAAAGAACCATCCATGCGAAAACGGGATCCGAGTTAATCGATTTCATCTTAGAAGATATGAAGGAATTAAAGAGGATTCTATTTGATCCCGAGAGTTCTCAGGTGATTATGGCTGCGATGGATGCTTTATTCTGGATCAATGACCATATGTACGAGTGGTTGGGAGAAAAAAATGTGGCAGATACCTTGTCTCAATCGGTACCGAATAACATCACTTCTGAAATGGGCTTGGCATTGATGGACGTAGCCGATGTGATACGTCCACACCAAGCGGTAATTGATTATTTGCGCCAAGAAAAAGACGACAATTTCCTGGATGAATTGGTGAAAGTCGAGGGTGGACAGGAAGCCCGGAACGCCATCAAAGGCTTTCTCACCAAATACGGAATGAGATGCAGCGGAGAAATTGATATTTCGAGAGTACGTTGGAGTGAAAAGCCAACAACCATTGTCCCGATGATTCTCAGTAACATCGAACAGTTCGAGCCGCAGGAAAGCAAGCGTAAATTTGAAAAAGGGCGGCTGGAAGCGTTAGAAAAAGAACGAGAATTACTGGATAGATTAAGCTCATTACCAGATGGCGAACAAAAGGTAAAAGAGACGAAAAGAAGGATCGAGATCATCCGGCATTTCACCGGTTACCGGGAATATCCGAAATACGGCATGATTCAGCGCTACTTCGCTTATAAGCAGGCATTATTAAAAGAAGCTGAACGGCTTGTCGAACAAAATATTCTTCAAGAAAAAGAGGACATTTTTTACCTTGCATTTGATGAATTGCAGGACTTAGTGAGAGCTCATGAACCGGAAGACGATCTCATCTGTAAGCGAAAAGAAGAGTTCAACTTTTATGAAAAACTAACGCCGCCACGCGTGATCACGTCGGACGGGGAAATCATTACCGGTGAATACAAGCGGGAAGATCTTCCGGCAGCAGCCCTTGCCGGCCTGGCTGTTTCATCAGGTGTAATAGAGGGGCGGGCACGTGTGATTGTCAACATGGAGGATGCGAATCTGGAAGAAGGAGATATATTGGTCACCGCGTATACCGACCCAAGCTGGACGCCATTATTTGTCTCAATCAAAGGCTTAGTCACCGAAGTGGGCGGATTGATGACCCATGGAGCGGTGATTGCACGGGAGTATGGTCTGCCGGCTGTCGTGGGCGTTGAACGTGCTACCGAGAGGATACGGGATGGGCAAAGGATCAGGGTGCATGGGACAGAAGGGTATGTTGAAATATTGTAATAATGATTGAAAATCTAACAGGCGTAATTCCTTAACTGGATTACGCCTTTCATTATTGGAAATGGTAAACTGATTAAGAGTATTACTTTCATAGTTTTAATAGAAGTGATGATAGGGATGGGAAACGAATGAAAAAAATAAAAAAAGGTTTGAAAGGTACGATCCTGTTTATCCTATTGTTATCGATTTTTGTTTATCTTAACAATAGTTCTCTGTTTACAAAGGAAAGAGAAGGAGATCCGTTGCTTCTGGCACATCGGGGATTGGCTCAGACTTTTCCAATGGAGGACATAACAGGGGAAACGTGTACGGCTGAAATCATCAATGAGCCTGAGCATCCATACTTGGAAAACACGATTCCTTCCATGGAAGCCGCATTCAAGGCAGGAGCAGATCTAGTCGAGATTGATATCCAGCCTACGAAAGATGGAGAGTTTGCCATTTTCCATGATTGGACCCTGGAGTGCAGAACAGATGGCACTGGGAAGACGAGAGATCAGACGATGGAAGAGCTTAGAAAGTTAGATATAGGATATGGTTATACAGCTGACAATGGAGAGACGCATCCTTTCCGTGGGAAAGGGGTAGGACAAATGCCTACCTTAAACGAAGTATTAACGCACTTTCCAACGAAGGAATTCCTCATCCATATTAAGAGTAATGACCCTGTTGAAGGCAAACAATTGGCTGAGTACCTTTCTAAATACTCAGAGAAACGTATGGATGATTTATCCGTATACGGCGGGGATGAACCAATTCAAAGTGTAAAAAAGGCTTTACCCGATCTGCGAGTAATGTCAAAGGAAACACTAAAAAGCTGTCTCCTATCATACGAAGCATTAAGTTGGACCAGTTACATACCCGACGCTTGTAAAAATACGCAACTTCATATACCAGAAAAATACGCTTCGTATCTTTGGGGATTTCCTACTAAGTTCGTAAATAGAATGGAAGACGTCCATACAAGGGTGATTCTTGTTGCCGGAGACGGTAATTGGTCAGAAGGATTTGATGAAGAGTCAGATCTTGAGCGTGTACCAAAGGGGTATAAAGGTTGGATTTGGACAAATAGAATTGATCGGATCGCTCCTATAATAAACAAATAGGATGTTCCTGAAATTTTAATCATCAACAGAGGTACTTAGATTCCACAATAAGAGGGACGGACCTTGCGTTTCAAGGTCCGTCCCTCTTCTTTTACAACGGTGGAAGGTCAAATTTTCCTTCTTCGAATAGTTGTTTGAGCATGTGTTTGGTGTAGCCGGCGGCTTGGGAGAACTGGATTTTGGCCGGCATCGGTGCTTCGTCGGCGTCGACTACGACGTCGATGATGCACGGTTTCTTTTGTTGGATTGCCTTTTGGAGTGAAGGCAGGATGTCCTCGGGGCGTTCTACCCGGTATCCGACTCCACCGCAGGCTTCGGCGTATTTGGCGAAGTCCGGGTTCTGCAGGTTCGTGCCGAATTCGATATTCCCCATCACTTCCTGCTCGAACTTGATCATGGCGATTTTATGATTGTTTAGGATCACGACGATGATGGGTAAGTCATATTTGACTGCTGTGACAAAGTCCGCCATGGTCATGGCGAATCCTCCGTCCCCGCATATCGCGAACACCTGACGATCCGGATAGGCGATTTGACCGGCAATGGCACCAGGCAGACCGCAGCCGAGGGTGGCGAGCCAGCTAGAAATAACGAAAGACTGATTGGTGATCGGAAAATGCCTGGCCATCCACACCGTTACGTTTCCGACGTCCACGGACAGGATGGCGTCGTCGGACGCGACTTCCTTAAGGGCATGAATCAGTCGCTGCGGTTTGAGAGGGACCGATCCATCCTCTTCTTGTGATTCTAAGTTATCCCACCATTTGACCGTACGCTCCTGATTTTTCTCCAGGAATGTTCGATCTTCTTTCCTTGAAATATGTTCGGTCAGCCACTTAAGGGAAGTGCCGGCATCTCCGGCAAGACCGACATCGACAGGGTAGCGCTTCCCGATTTGGGTAGGGTCGATATCAATATGAATCGTCTTGGCATTGTCAGGCAGAAATCCTGTGAAAGGAAACGAAGTCCCGATCATCATGAGCATATCGGCTTCCTGCATCGCTTCATACGAAGGCTTTGTCCCGATCAGGCCAAGACCTCCCAAGCAGTACGGATGCTTATCGGGGATGACCCCTTTACCAGGGAGGGTCAACACGATGGGAGCTCCGACCTTTTCAGCAAAGGATAATAAAGTCTCCCGATGACCATGTACACCTTTACCTGCTAGGATGATCGGTCGTTCCGCACCCTCAATGATTTCCTTCGCTCTCAGTAAATCCTCTGTGAGAGGTGAAATGTCTTGTTTCACTGAAAAATTCGCCGTAACACGAGCTTCTTTTCCGACTTCAAAACGAGGGATGTCATCAGGAATTGTCAGAACAGCTACCCCTTTTTTCGCATAGGCAGTCCGAATCGCCTGATTGACGACGGCAGGGAGCTGGTCGGCAGACATGATGCGCTGATTATACACGGCAACATCGTCGAACATCCGCTCAAGATTCACTTCTTGGAAGGAATCGGTCCCGAGAAGATCTGTTTCCACTTGCCCTGTAATCGCTAATACAGGGGCTTTATCAAGCTTTGCATCATACAAGCCGTTCAGGAGATGAATTGCCCCTGGACCTGCAATCGCCGTGCACACACCAAGTTTTCCCGTTAATTTCGCATATGCGGCAGCGGCCAGTGCCCCTGCTTCCTCATGTCTGACTTGAATGAACTTGATTTTGTCCTGTCGTTTCCGAAGTGGTTCTATAATGGAATTAATGGAGTCCCCGGGCATCCCGTAAATATGGTCGACTCCCCATTCAATCAAAAGATCAATCAATTTTTCACCAGCGTTTTGTTTGAACATTACATCGTCTCCTCTCGAAATTGGTTATTCCTATTTTGGTACAATACTTCCTAAATTACTCAATATTTCTATTCCGAGATGCACATACTGAAAAAAACGACCTGGAGTGATGAAAATGAAGAAGCTTGTGTTCCTTCGACACGGCGAGAGCCTCTACAATCTTGAAAATCGGTTCACCGGTTGGACGGATGTCGATTTAACCGATGACGGCTATAAAGAAGCAAGGAAAGCAGGGGCCGTCCTGAAGAAACACGGGTTCCTATTTGATGTTGCCCATACATCGGTCTTGAAAAGGGCGGTCCGGACGCTATGGATCGCTCTGCACGAAATGGACCTGGTCTGGATCCCTGTGTATAAATCGTGGAGGTTAAATGAGCGGCATTACGGTGGTCTGCAGGGACTGGATAAAGATGAAGTGACGGAGCAATTCGGGGAAGATCAGGTCCATGAATGGAGGCGGTCTGCCGATGTCCGGCCACCGGCGATTTCAGAAGAGGGGCATCGCGGCAACCTGTCCGATCCGAAATACGCCACTGTTGGCAAGGAGGATATGCCATTATCAGAAAGTCTCCTTGATACGGAAAAAAGGGCACTCGTCTATTGGCATGAGGTGATTGTCCCGAGCATCCGGGACAATAAACGTGTCATCATCTCCGCACACGGAAACACGCTCCGGGCACTCGTGAAATTCCTTGACCATATCCCGGATGACGGGGTTGTCAGTCTCAACATACCTAATGGCATCCCCCTCGTGTATGAACTGGATGACGACTTGAAACCCATCAGGCATTATTATTTGGACGACGAGGGAGAGGTTCCTCATGATCGAATTCCGCGGCATATGGATATAGAGGATAGGGAGAATTGGGATTGGATGGGGTGAGGGCAAGGGAAAAGGACCACGTTGAATGGTCCTTTTCTAATTATGCAATATCTAAACCAACCTATCCAATTCCAACCTGTCCAGCCAGTTCTGCACGAGAGAATGGAATACATCCTCCTGCTCGATCTGCACATTGTGACCACCCATATCAAGCACGGCGAAAGTGGCTCTTGGATAATTCTCGATTAATCGCCACGCATCCTGATACCCGACTACGTGATCTTGCCGTCCTGTCACAATAAGTGCCGGGTAGTCAAGTTTCTGTGAGAGTTCGAAGGTGAAGCCATACCCATTCTCCCGGATCTTGTTTACGAATTCCTCATTCGTTTGAGTGGATGGAAGCAGGATGTCATCCCTGAACCTCTCCCATTCCTTTTTTCCTTGAACCACACCCATGGAGGCAAAAGCTTCGGCTTCCAGTGAAGAGAGGTTCGATAGTAAATCATGATCCTTTTTCAATACGATTTGCTGCGGCAGTTCTCTTTTATCAGTGTCAGGTATGACCATAGGTGCCAAGAGCATCAAACCTCGTACACTATCATGTCGAGCTTCTACGATTCCCCTCGCCATATAGCCCCCATACGAATATCCGCAAACGATGAAGGGTTGATCGGGAATCAGCTCATCCAGTAACGTAAGAACAGCTTCGAGCATGTCGTCGGAATTCCTGATGGACGGCAGTGCGTCCGACTTTCCCATTCCCGGCAAGTCTATGTAGATCCTTTTCCAGCCGCTTGTGTCCTTGAAATTCGGTTCCATTGCATGCATCATCGCCTGATGGTCGAGCGTCCACCCATGGACCATCACGATGGGAAAGCCTTCTCCAATGATTTTATGGTAAATAGCCATACGTAATCCCCTCCTTTTAATCTATTAAAAGTATATGTTATTTTCTGGATTAATCAAAGGATACATCGCTTTGCTTGTTGAATGCACTTAAAGGTAGTTTTTTTAAAAAAAATGAAACCGTACAAAGATTGATTCGTCTTAGCATTAAACGGAAATGAGGTGAGGGACGTGTGAGAAAGGTAAAGAACGAAGACCATTCGGACCGGGATGCCTGGCTTGAAACGATCATGGATGAATCCGGAGAGCGCCTGACGAAATTGGCTTACAACTATGTGAAAGACTGGAGTCTGGCTGAAGACATCGTGCAGGATGTCTTTGTCACATGCTTCAGGCATTATGAAAAAATAGATGAGATCACCTCGTTCAAAGCGTGGATCTACCGGCTCGTTATCAATCGGGCGAAGGATGTCCTTAAGAGTTCAGCGTTTAAGAGAGTGGTGATGAATTCAAGCCTTTACTCTCTTTTCACATCAAAGGAACCGTTACCTGAAATGAGTTTGGTGAAGCGAAGCGAGGAAGAAATTCTTTCAAGGAGCGTTCTCGATTTGCCCGTGAAATATCGGGAAGTTATTATCCTTTATTATTATGAGGAGTGTTCCATAAGCGAGATGGTGAACGTATTAGGTATGAATGTCAACACAATCAAAACAAGATTGAACCGAGGACGGAATAAGCTGAAAAACAGGATGGAAAGGTGGGGGCATGATGGAAAATAAGCTTACTGAGTTGAAGGAAGCGATGGATACTACCACTCATAAAGGCAGACACTTCACAGAATTTCAGAAAAATAAAATTCGCAGTGCCGTTCATCGTCCCGTGGAATCAAAAAGTCCTAATCCATTCATTATTTTCATCATGACGACTGTAGCTCTTTGTTTAATAGGCTTTTTTGTTTCAACTGAGTTGATGGTAAAGAAAAATGGAACGAATAATGGGAGATCAAATATTGTGCAGGAAGGAAGTGCCATCATTCTACCTGGAGATATACCGACCTTTGTTCAAGAGAGTGACCTTGATACTATCAACTGGGATCAAAAAGCAACAACCTTTGGACGGAATATGATCGGGAATGAAGATAAATCGGGCATCATTGGCGCCGATATGCCAAGTCTATCCGGACAAAAGTGGATGTGGCATCTTTGGGATACGGATGCTACTGAATTAACAGTGGTTGCTTATCAAAGAGATTCAGGAACCGTGAATGCTGTTTTAAATAACGGTGAGAGCTGGACGATACCTTTAGGCGGGGAGAACAACGGTGCGGATGTTCATACTCCATCATCCGTGACAATTCCGGAACGGGGTGAGTGGGCATTTGTCCTTTATGCGGATGGGAAGTTGTTTGATGTGGTTGTGATGGAGATTGATGAGTGACTTTATTGAAGAACAATCAGTTTTGTAAGAGAAAGCCGGGCTTTTGTCTGGCTTTTTATAAGATATTTTGTTCTTTTTACATAAAAATGGAGGGAATCTTAAATGGGTAGCGATTAGAAGGTCCGGTTAGGCCCTGAAAGCATTAACAAAACTTAGGTTTAACAGAGATATGAGCCGGTTTCCGTTACTTATGATCCTGATATTTCAGTTATGATCTGCTTTCTGGAGAAATGATCTGGAATTCAAATTTATGGTCCTGTATTTTAAGATTTAATCCAACATCAATAATTTATGATCCGTTTGTCGAAAAATCTTTGTCTTCTTGATGGAACGCTAACCCCTTCAATGATGCGAGGTTATCCTTCAAAAAATACTATCTCCTCTACATCCCGAAGCCACTCCATTGCTTCAGTCCCATTCGCATTTCCAATCCACAGATTCCTTTTCGTATCAGTGAGGGACCTCCCCCTTAACCAAGCGAGTTTTCCATTTGACGGGATATAATGTGGAGCAAAGTCTCCATACCCCTTAGGAGGACTCGTTATCTTCACTTGTTTCTTCGAATCGATACTCAAGGTGTAAAGGACGGGCAGCGGATGCTTGCTGAAGTCGTTCGTCCATTCCTGTTCCTTGATCCTCGACACGACCAGTGATTTGTCAGTCATCCAATCAAAGTTAAGATCAGCGTAATCGGCAGGTGTGTAAGTTCCTGATGCCGGCATTTCTTTGACCTTAAGGTCCTTGTTTTTGAAGCCGAATACGATTCTTCCGCCACCTGCGATATAGGCTAATATATCGGTTGAAGGTGACCATTTGGGCTGTCCCACTTCCAGGATCATCTCGTCTAATACCTCAAAATTCTTGCCGTTTTGATCAATGACACAGAGCATATCGCTGTCCATGGACCAGGAAGCGGTAGGAGACACGACAAACGAAATCCACCTTCCGCTCGGTGAATAGGTAAGCTGCTCGGCATTGATGGCTATCAACTTGTTTTTATCATTGGTCCCGATTTCCCGGGGAAGTGTGAAGAAAGGCTTTACCCCGCCAAAAAGAACAATATCCTCATAGTGATCGCCGACTTTTTTGATAAACAGTGAAGCGCTTGACCATCCACCGGGGTTGAGGGTTCCAGATGAAGACAGAAGGAATCCACTGCCGTCGGGGAGCCACGTGAAATCACTGACCCCCGTTGCAATGTTGTAGAATCGGTTAAGATCTGAAATATCTAATATACCTTTGTCATTATAGGCTAGATGGTTTTTATTGGGAGCCCATTCCGGTGAGGTGCCATGATATGAAATTCGCTTCTTTTTAGCGGTAATGAGATTGTAAATCCATAGTTCTGACTGCCCTTCAGTTGATGTCTCAAGTTGATAGGCGAGGAGGGTGCCGTCGGTCGACCATTTAGGCTTAGAGTGGACATTGCCAGTATTCGTGAGTTGTTTTTCCTTTCCATCTAGCAAGATCCACACATTCCCGTCCCTGATAAAAGCAGCTTTCACTTGATTTACTGGAGCTGCGGAGGTGGCTAATGGAAAAAGTAGAGAAAGGATGATGGCTAGGAGGATTGCTTTTTTCATTTGGTAAGTCTCCTTTTTGGGTTATGGTCTTACTATTTTCCATGAGGGCATGCTTTATGTGATAAAGACCTTATATCAAAAGAAGGAGTTTTTCACTTTATGATGAAATACTATCAATGGAAAGATATAAAAAAGGAGGCAGACGAAAATGATTCGAACAGAACTACTCTTAAGAATGCTCGACACAACATATGACCAGGAAAGCTGGTATGCACCGTTAAAGCCAGCAATAGAAGGGATCAGTGCAGAACAGGCTTGTTGGAGACCGGATGGAGAAGCGGCGAAAACCATATGGGAAAATGTGAATCACCTTACTTATTACAAAGAAAGACTGACAGCACAATTGGAAGGCCGTGAATGGACGAATACACTTGACGGCAATGATACTTTCTATCTTACGGAACAATTGAATGATGATAAGGAATGGAGTGCTGTCGTTGAACGTGTTGAGAAGGCGAATCGGGGTTTAAGAGAAGCGCTCAGTAAAACATCGGATGCAAAACTTGAAGAGGAGTCACTCGAAGAAAAGCTTCTGGACATCATGCTTCACGATGCTTATCATACGGGGCAAATCATTCAATTGAGGAAGATGCAGGGTTCGTGGCCGTCGCAACGGTGAATGTAATAGAAAGATAGAAGCTGGAGATTAAATTATCTCCAGCTTTTTGTCTACATGTATTCCTTACTTCGACGATTCACTAAAATATTGTATCCCCTCTAAATAAGTCACCAACTCATTCAACTTCCCCAATGACTTCAATCCTTTATTCATCTGCTCTCTCATGTCCACGATCCGACTTTGAAGGATGGGCAGGATGTCTCGATAGTTTTTCTTCTCAATTCCTTTAAGGATCTCTCTGCATTGCTCGAATCCCATACCGGATAATCGCAGTAGTTTTATAATAAACAGCTTGTTTATTAATGCCCCATTGAAGTACCGGTAATTATTTTCTCCTCTGTTGGCTTCAAAAAGCTCTTGCTGTTCCCACACTCTCAATGTGGAAATCGGGAGGCTTAAGCGCTTGGACACTTCTTTGTACGTGACGGCTCCATCCATTTGAACCTGTGGTGTGATGTCCTGGCTGCTTAAAGTGGATTGCAATTGTTCTATGACCAACGTGCTTTCTTTATAGTTGTTAACCAGTTCTGCCTGAAATTCCACTGCCAGAATAATAGCCGATTCCCTTTCTTTATTCACGAGGTGCCTCATCATTTTCGCTACTTCTGTCCATGAATACCCAGCCATCATATGACGTGATGCTTCAAAGAATCGTTTATGTATCTCGGTGTACTGCCGATAATTATTTTTTCCTCTTGGGGCATGTGGAATGAATCCCCACGTTTCGTATTTTCTCAGCAGGTCTGCACTTAAGTTAAATGACCTGGTGATTTCGATTCCCTTGTAATAACGTGAACTCATTGAGTATCTCTCCAAACATTGAAATAAAACATCGAACCCTCATTCCGGCTTTTTGTAGTTTTTCATTACTATTACCATGTTTATTTTGAATAACCCTCGAACCTTGCAACAGAGTGCTACGATTAAAGTATAAGTAAAATAATTGAAATTTTCAATCAACAGAAAGGGAGAGGTTTTATGCTGCAGGTTCGAAATTTAGGGAAGACCTATGAAGTCCCTGTCAGGGAATCAGGGCTCAAAGGAGCTTTATCAAGTTTTATTAAACGTGAGAAAAAGGAGGTATGTGCTGTAACGGATCTTTCTTTTGAAATTAGAAAAGGGGAGATGGTCGGGTTTATCGGATCGAACGGGGCAGGAAAGAGCACCACTTTAAAAATGCTTAGTGGAATACTGCATCCTTCATCAGGAGATGTAACAGTTCTCGGATTTAAACCTCATCAGCGCCACCATGATTATTTGAAAAAAATCGCCTTAATACGGGGAAGCAAGCCTCTTTTTGCACCTGCCGATCTAACGGCTCTCGACGCACTTCATATGCAGAGGATTATCTATGACATCGATTATAGGGAATTCACCGGAGATTTACATAAAATCGTCGATTGGTTACAGATCGAGCCTTATTATAAAAAGCCGCTTAGAACACTTTCTTTAGGTGAAAGGATGCGCTGTGGGTTAGCCTGTTCCTTGGTGTACAATCCGGAGGTCCTGTTTTTGGATGAACCGACGATTGGTCTTGATTCCAATGCTCAGCAACGCATCAGGCAATTCTTGAAAGAATACAATCAAGAAACCAATGCAACGATCCTGTTGACCTCTCATTACATGGAGGATGTGACCCAGCTGTGCAACAGAGTGATGGTCATTGATAAAGGGAGGCTGTTGTTCGATGGGGGAATCGACCACTTAGTCGAACGTTTGACACCCTATAAATTTATTGTGTTTAGCCTGAAACAATCCAGCGTGCTGCCTCCAGATCTATCTCAGATGATCGTAGAGAGAAAGAACGGTAAATACACCATGCGCGTTTCGAATCACCACGTTCCTTCCGTGACCGCCCGCTTACTGACGGACTATTCCATTCTTGACTTAACCGTCGAACATCCACCTTTTGATAACACAATCCAGCAATTATATACAACTGAGGTGGTGTAAAGGATGAGTAGAGTCGCTGTTCTTAACGGTTACCGCCTACTTAAAGGATACACGATATGGAAGACGATGGATGTATTTAGCTGGAGATCTTTTATTTACCTGCTCGTATTTTCTCATTTGATCACACCCCTGGTTTCGTTATTTGTTTGGCAAACGGTCACCGCAGAGGGACAGGTGGTTGGAGGCTGGGGTTCCAGTCAGTTCCTGATTTACTATTTAGCAATTGTCATGGTTCGGCAGCTGACGGTTTCGTATGAACACCATATGCTGGGGATGCAGATTTACAACGGTGAATTGACCAACCTGCTTTTGAAGCCCCATCACTTGCTTTATATCGTTATAGGGGAAAACCTCGCTGTGAAAATGGTGTCCTATACCGTTTCGGTCCCCCTGATTATCGCTCTCTGGATTTGGCTAAGCCCGGAGAATACACCATCGGTCACACGCATTTCACTCTTTATCCTGACTGTCATCAATGCCTGCATCTTTCGGTTTCTATGGCTTTACTTGTTGACCCTCGCTGCCTTCTGGACTGAAAAAACACAATCATTAGTTAACGCTGGAGAAGTGGCGATCTTTTTTATCGGGGGAGAAGTAGCGCCGTTGTTTCTAATAGATGGAGGGTTCAGTAATTGGTTATACTATCTCCCTTTTTATGGGATGTTAGGCTACCCGGCTGAAATTCTGACTGGGACTAAAGGTGTCTCTCTTACTCACGGACTTCTTCTGCAGGTTGGGTGGATTGTGATCCTGCTGTGCTTGTGTAACCTGGTTTATAAAAAAGGGATTAAAAGATATTCTGCTTTAGGAGGTTAATAAGATGAAAAAAAAGACGGCTTTAGTATTCCTGTTCTTTAGAACGTCACTCATGACACAGCTGCCTTACCGGGTGAATTTTCTTACACAGGCTCTTTCTACTCTATTCTATTTTGCAAGTGGGATATTCGGCCTCAGGATTGTGTTTCAATTTACAGACTCCCTGGCAGGGTGGACGTTTTTAGAAATCGTCACATTATTAGGAGTCTACCAGTTGGTGGCAGGAGTCCTTTCGCTTTTTGTCATGGGGAATTTGGAAGCACTTCCAGATAAGGTAGTTGACGGTCATTTAGATGAAACACTCTTACTTCCTGAAAATGCCCAGTTCCTATCGAGCTTCGGGAGCTGTAACGTGTGGGCTATCACCGATATCATCCTTGGGTTCACCGTGGTGGCGGGGGCAATCTTCTTTCATATCAGTGAGATCGTGCTTCTTTACTTCATTCAGTTTGTCCTTCTGTTATCATGCTCTCTCATCATAAGTTACTCTTTCAGAATGTGGATCGGCACCTTGTCATTTTGGCTCGGAAGAACAGGCGGCGGCTACATTCTGTTTTCGAGTGTATGGACGATGGGGAAGTATCCGGTTGATCTGTATCCTCCGATGATAAAGTGGCTTCTTTATACCATGATTCCTGTTGGTATTGTGGCTGCGGTTCCGACATATGCGCTTTTTCATGGAATTTCATTGGTTCAGTTAATGGGATTGTTGTTGTTAACCTGTTTCATTACGGTTTTAACGAAGTTTTTGTGGATGAAGGGGTTGGGAAGGTATTCGAGTGCTACTTCTTGAAGTTTACTATTGTTAGGAATTAGAAATTAATGGATAATAGTTTCTGAGTATATTAAGCACCAGAGCGGGGAGTGAATCGACATTATCATTCATCCAAAAGAATTTCATATTCGTCATCTAACCTATACCATCAGATCGGCTAAAGTAGGAGATGCTCAGAAACTATCAGAAGTCCGGCTTCAGTCAGACGGAGAAACGGAAAACATGGATAGGGAAAGAGGAGAGGCGTACATAGATGAAGAGGGCTTCATTCAAATCATCAAAGAAGATTCAGAGAGTCCGAGAAATCTCTTCCTTGTTTGTGAAGTCAATGACAAGATTGTAGGCTTCTCGAGGTGTGAGGGGAGATCGTTAAAGCGTGTAGCTCATAAGGTGGAGTTCGGTGTATGTGTATTACAGGAATTCTGGGGATACGGCATTGGGAAAAATCTATTAAAAGAGAGCATACGCTGGGCAGATGACAACGACATAAAGAAGATCACCTTGAATGTGCTTCAAGCTAATGAAAGAGCCATCATGCTCTATAAGAATAATGGTTTTGAAGTGGAAGGAGTATTGAAGAGGGATAAATTATTATCGGATGGACGTTACTACGATACTGTGGTGATGGGACGATTTCATCTGTAAGGAGTGGTTACTATGAATCTGACATTAAAGGAAATCGATGCTGACAATTGGGAAGAATGCATAACCCTATCTGTCTCTGAACATCAGAAGGAGTTTGTCGCAGATAATGCTTATTCCTTGCTACAGTCAAAATATGTAGAAGATCAATATCCATTGGCCATTTTTGATGGGGAAGATATGGTCGGGTTTGTCATGTATGGGACAGATCCTGAAACCAGTCGTATGGAAATGAGCCGGTTAATGATCGACCAGAAACATCAGGGAAAAGGTTATGGGAAAGCAGCCACACTATTGCTTTTAGAACAACTGATACACAATTACGGAAGTATTGAGCTATTCACAAGTGCGGAACCGGAGAATGTGAGTGCTATAGGACTATATGAAAGTCTTGGATTTGAGAAGACGGGTGAAGTGATGTGGGGGGAAGTTGTGTTGAAGAGACAACTTTAGTATTCAGGTAATCAACGTTGTCATCATCCTCGATTCTCCCCCAGAGACACCACTTGAATTCTTTAAAAAACTAAAAGGGTGATTAGCCAATGAAAAAGTATAGCCTTCTTTTATTTGACCTGGATGATACGTTGCTTGAAAATTCCTCATGGTTTGACGATGGACTGGTTCAGACTTTTGCGGAACATCCATTGACAAAGGGAATGGATGAACAACAATTTTTGAGGAAAATAAAACAACCTCCAAGATTTCTTATAGATAAACTTGTAAGTGGTGAACTAACTACACTTGAATTTAAAAGAGAAAGATGGAAGAGTGCACTTGATTCCTTTGATGTGAAAGCAGACCTTGAGGAAATTGATCGACTGGAATCACTCTTTATTAACGCAAGTATGAACTTTATAACGGTTGACGAATATGTATTAAATTTAATGAATGAACTGACTAAGCATTTTGAAGTTGGAATTGTTACAAACGGACTTTATGACCCTCAACAAAAGATAATCAATATGGGATTAGGGGATATATTCAGTCAAGATAAGATCATTCATGCAGAACCATTAGGTATTAGAAAGCCCGATTCCAGAATCTATACTATTGCTCTAGAAGCATTTAATAAGAAACCTGAAGAGACGATATTCATAGGTGACTCGTGGACGCATGATGTAGTTGGTCCCATGGAAGCAGGAATGGAAGCGATATGGGTCAATATCAGAGGGGAAGAAAAACCAACGGATCATACTCCGTATGCAATTGTGTCTTCTATTGTGGAAATAAGAGATATTTTGGTGAGTTTGGAAATGGGCAGATGAAAGATGGCAAATGGTTTTTCATCAAGGTACCAGGGTTAGTTAGGAGAACACATTTTTTCGGAGGGGTGAAAATATGCAAAGCGCAAAGCCTAGATTGGTTTTAAGGGTGGATGATCTTGAACGATCTCTTTCATTCTATCGTCATTTTTTTGGTTGGAGTGAGGAATGGAGAAAAGATACGAATGCACAGTGGAGGCTTCCTAGTGGTGGGGCTGTTTTATTCACGGAAGGAAACCAAGAGGATTTTAAAAAGTATACGGATGTCGCTTTTGTCAAACCTGATCCGGGCCAGCGGTTTTATATTATGGGAGAGAAGATTGAAGACCTGAAGCAAAAGTTTGAGGAAGAACAAGTGAATTATGAACTGGAAGTAGATCCGGGGTTTGGCCAGTTAATGATGGTGAAGGATCCAGATGGGTTCATCGTTTCACATTGGGAAGAGTTGTATATGTCAGACGAAGATGTACTATCACTTTATAAAAGTGGGATCGATCGAATCGATACCGTGCTAAAGGGGTTATCGAAGGATGATTTGGACTTGGTTAGAGCTGAAGGGAAATGGTCGATCCGCCAAACCGTGCTGCATTTCATTGATTCGGATTTGACCATGTTCCATCGTATTAAGTTTGCGCTCGCTGAAGACGGTAGAAATTATAAGAATAATCCATACGACCCCAATCTATGGGAAACGGGAACGAATTACAAAGGTCGATCAATCGAAACCGAAGTATCCCTTTTTAAATTGATACGGGAACACGTTCTCAATCTTTGTGAGTGCTTACCGGGCTCCCTCGATAGAAAAATTCAAACGGAAGACCAGGGTGAGCTGACCGTTAGAAAAATGATCAAGATGGTAGCGGGACATGCAAAAGGGCATCTTGAACAGATTGAAGAAACAAGAGACATTCATCACGTGTGAGGCGAGAAGCTTATCAATTTCTAATGATAAGCTTCTTTTTTATCACTATATATTGAGTTGTTGTCAGTAAACTGGAATAATTGGAATTGTCAGTAATAAATCTGTTAGTTCAGGGAGGAGACAGATGAAGTACAAAATCGTTTTCTTTGACATCGATGGAACGATCACTCATCACGAAAATGGGAGCATACCAGATAAGACGAAAGACGTCATACATACACTAAAGAACAAAGGGTTCAAATTGGTGGTGGCAACGGGACGACCCTTATCCATGTGCCAGGAGATAAAGGATTTAGGAATCGATACGTTCATCACAGCAAATGGCGGCTATGTCAAACATAACGAAAAAGTGATTCATCAAGTTCCCATGGACCGGAATCTGGTAAAAGAGATTGTGGATTTCGCCCATGGCAAGAATGGCCTATCTTTCTATACCGAAAGCTTCTGTATGAACGGAGTGGAGGAAGAAGAAATAGCCCGGGCATTGAAGGAAACGTTATCGTTGGATGAATATCCAGTGAGGGCCGATCTTATTGGTGAACAGGATGTCTACTTGATGTGTTTATTTGCAACGGATGAAGTGGTGAAATCATATCAACAGAGGTTTCCTCATCTTACCTTCAGAAGATGGCATCCCTACGTGTTAAATGTGTTGCAAGAAGATGTGTCAAAGTCATTAGCCATACAGAAAGTATTAGATTACTATGATTTACATCCATCTGAAGCCATCGCTTTCGGTGATGGCGATAATGATGTAGATATGCTGGAAATGGCCGGTCTTGGGATTGCAATGGAAAATGGCAGTGATAGATTGAAAAGTGTTGCGGATTATGTGACCAAAAAATCCAGTGAAGATGGTATCACTTTTGCATTGGAGAGATTTGGTGTTATTTAGTTCGGGAGAAATCAAGTTAAGGGGATGAGTATATGTTGAAGAAAATACTTTTCTTAGTTGGAACTATGCTTCTATTAACTGCCTGCAACACCAAAGATTTCTCCTTCTCCGGAGATTCTAATCACTGGCATGCAGATCTAAACGTCAATCAGTCCAGTGATTTTGAAAAACAGGATTTTGTCCTGAAGTACAAAGGGGATGACGTTGATTCTGTGGGGGACGTTGCCTATACGGTCAAAGGAGTTGGCGAATATGGCAGAAAGGGTGAGATACTTGAAGAGAATGGAGTCATCCGGCACAGCAGTGAATCGAATCCGACGAATGCCAAAATGAGTGAAGACACTAAGGTTGAGGTAACGGTGAAGTGGGATGATCAGGTGGAGACATTCACTTTAGCAAAAGATTAAAAAAAGGATGGATCCTATGTCAGAGAAAACGTTTCAAATGAGGTTGTGGATGACTGCCGTACTGGCTTCTCTTCTCATGTTCGGTTTAACGAAATTCATTTGGGGTGAAGTGAATGATTCACTATTGCTGGTTTATTTAGTATTGGCGTTTCTGATAAATGTTTTTATCTCGAAAATCAGAAAGGTGAGGACGAAAGAATAGTCTCATATAAGCGGACTCAAATAAATTTCGACAAGGATGTTAAATTATTTTGAATCAGGATTAATTAAATGCAGTCCTACTTCGTCACATGAAATGAAAATTCGGCGAGACCCATGTAGAACTGAGCAAATAGGGAGGGAAAATAATGAACTACGTCAAAGATCTGCGAAAGCTCGTCGGCACCAGACCCTTAATTCTCCCCGGTTCTGTCGTCATCATCTTAAACGAATACAATGAAATCCTTCTGCAGAACCGGACAGACGGTGGTTGGGGGCTTCCCGGCGGATTGATGGAGCTTGGGGAAAGTTTAGAGGAGACGGCAAGGAGAGAAGTGAAGGAAGAAACGGGTCTTGATATTGGGGAGCTGACCCTGGTAAACATCTTCTCCGGGCACGACTATTACTTCAAAGTATCAAATGGGGATGAGTTGTATTCCGTCACGGCTGTCTACGTCACAAATGACGTGAGCGGAAAAATGGAAGTGGATGAAAACGAATCGGTTGCAGTCCAATATTTCAAACTGAATGAACTGCCGGACGGGCTGACTGATGAATATAAAAGATATATCATGTCATACATAAAATCAGGGGTGAAAGCATGATTGCTTCAGATATCATTTTAAACACATGGAACAAGTTTAATGATTTCCCAATGGAAACGTTAACGAAAGTATGGTTTTATCAACAGGGAAGCGTGAAGAAGCAGCGGGATGTCTCTCTTATGAGGGAGCATCGTGAACGATACGGCTTGTCGGGGAATTGTTTCGATCTTGCACTCTGGTTGCTTGATGAGTTTAAAAGGGACGGAATCGAGGCGTATCCAGTCGGTCATAATCTCGGTTCGGAAGAGGCTCACGCGGCCGTCATTGCGCTGAACGAAAAAGGGGAACGATTTCTATGTGACCTTGGGGATCAGTGGTTGAATCCAATTTTAATAGATTCCAAGAGTCCCGATTACACCAGCGAAAAAGTAGATGGTTTCTTTCCTGCCGCAAAGGTGCAGGTTCTGGATCACCCATCAGATATCGAAATCGCCTATCATCGACCGAATGGAAAAGTATCGAAACAAGTATTCCAGACTGAACGAATAGAAATGGAAACTTTCTTAGAAGCTGCGGAGCATTCTCAACATTTGATAAAGAACCACCCATTACTGGAGTGCAGAATCCCATACCAATCTGAAACCGCTCATTGGGAGTTCTATAATTGGGAGAGCTTTCTGAGTACAACAGAAGGGCTGATGAAGGACACCAAACTGGATACAGTGGAAGAATGGGCTGAAAGAATTCATGGGAAAACGGGATACAACAAAGTGATTTTAATAGAAATATTAGACCACTACAGAAAGATTCAAGTTTGAAAGGGAAAATGACAATGGAAACGACAAAAATGCCAAAAGTAACATTAAGAGAATTAACGTTGGACGATGCAGAAGACCGGTACCATTGGTGCCTGGATAAGGAAGTAACGAAACACCTGAACATGCCGGAGAAATATCCTCCTTTCAGTCTGGAAGAAACTCGTACCTGGATTGACTTGTGCATCAACAAATCCAATGGATATGAACAAAAGGCGATCATGGCGGAAAATGGCAGGCACATCGGCTGGATCGATTTAAAAAATATTGACCGCTTAAATAAGCATGCAGAACTGGGGATCGCGATCGGGGATAAAACATACTGGGGCAAAGGCTACGGATTAGCTGCCATGCGCGAGATGCTTCATTGGGGATTCGAGGAACTCGGGTTGAATAAGATTTGGCTCAGAGTAGAGATCGATAATGAAAAAGCCATCAAATCGTATAGAAAAATGGGATATGTGGAAGAAGGCATTTTAAGGCAGGACAGATGGAGAAACGGAGAGTACGTGGATCGATTACGTATGAGTATTCTCAGGGAGGAGTTCTTCTATGAACAAGTTAGATGAGTTTATTGAAATTGCCGGGAAGCTAAATGGAATGGGCATTACGCCACTGCTTATGGGCTCGGTCGGTTTGGAAGTGGTTACAGGAAAGAGTTGGGATGCGCAGGACTTAGACATTCATGTTCCCGGGGATAAGAGGGGCTGGGAAGTGCCGGCTGAAACATCCATATATAACTGGAGTGAGATTGTAGAGATCATGGAGTCAATGGACTATGTACTGATTGATCTGCATGAGCATGAGTTTTCAAAAGATGGATTATCCGTGGAGTTCGGTATCATGGATACGCTGCCGGAATTTGCAGGGGTACAACTAGAAGATTTAAACATTCATCGTGAGGGAGAAGTAACCTATTATCTGCTGAATCAGGAACAGTACTTACGCGTGTACGAAGCTTCCTCCAAGGACAGTTACCGGGCAAATCAGAATAATCATAAGGATTTGGGGAAGATCGAGTATTTGAAGCACGAATTGAGTAAGGGTTGATTCATAATGAAGGACCAAAATGATAAACCATTTATGTTACAGTAAATATAATCCAAATTCGAAATGCTGGAGGTGTAATCATGTATTTCTTGATCTTTCTGGGAATCCTCATCTTATATTTTGCCATCCGTATTTTCATAGGCTCAAGGAAAATGAAGTTTTATGGAGACAGCATTAAAAAGAATTCTTTCAATCCAAGAGACGAAGCTTATCAAAAGTCGGCTCAGCATTCTCGACAATCTACGAATGCCAATAATCAAACAGGTGGCGGTGGGGGGCCTTCAGCGTGATTTTTAGTCAATATTCAAGGGGATTTGAAAAGAAAGTGATGTTACTTTGAGGACCTTACCACTCGCTCTCATTCTCCTGTCGGTAGTCATTATGGGGTGTAGTAAGAGTATTGTTGAGCATAATGAAAGAATAGAGGAAGCTATTTATTCTATAGTTAACGATCAAAACAACAAGAATATAGAGCTCAACTCAATAGCGGAATTTAATTGGGGAAAAGCGTATTTATTTCCACCTTATACTTCTCAAGGGAGTATAGAAAAGCAGCTTGGGATTGAATACGACGATCCTAGTCAAATAAGTATCAGAGATGATATCTATTTACTTGTATTCTTATATGAGGGTGAAGTTGTTCAGTATGCTGAAATAAATCGTCAAAAAGCGGATTTTACAACGGGGGATAAAGAGTATCTGACTCCTTCTGAGGATGTTTTGAAGGTGGAAAGGCATTAATTTCGCAGGCACTTATTGTTTTGAAAAAACAAATGGGAACTTCTTAGATTAGAAGTTCCCATGATTGGGTCCGAGAGTTTACTGATTCAATTTTTTCAGTAATCCGCCATCCTTCACATTCCGGATCGAGACAATCTCCCCATCATCATTAAGATTCATTCTCCCACTGATAGTTGCCGTGTTCGTTTCCCCGTCTTTACTGTATTCCACATTAACTTCATATTCATAAGCAAGATCTTGATCCTTTGTAATATTAATATCGGTTGGCTTCAGCTGATAACCATTTTCATAAGCCATCCGCTGATATAACAAGATATGATTTGTATTCACCATATCCTCCCAATTTTTGACTAGAGGCTTATAGGTCTCTTCTACATACTCTTCCAACTCAGGTGGAAATGCATCATCTTGTTTAAAAGCGGATGTAAGTTCATCATTTGGTCCGGTGAATTCATTTTCTAAGAAGGTTTGGATGGTATCAACATTATTATCACTTTCTTTGGGTGCGCTGCAACCTGCCATTAAAGTGATAAGCGACGTTAATATGAACAAGTTAATCGTTAGTTTTTTCATCTGCTAATTCCCCCTTTATTGTTCTTTACGTATTGGGGTGGAAAATGTTTCAATAAATTAAATGAATACGACTATTTTTCTAATTTGGAAAGGATGAAGAGATATGGACATTATTACTGATAAAAAGCATTTTGATCTCAATGAGTTCCTAAAGAAACCATTATTTGCCCATCTTTCTACATTATCCAAAGAAGGACCAAGGGAATCCCCTGTATGGTTTTATTGGGAAAATGAGTACCTCTACATAATTGGCACGCCACCTTCAGACAGCTTTCCCGGAAGAATTGAAGAAAATCCTGAGTGTGCCATCGGGATAGTAGATTTCGACCACACAACCGGGAAAGTCCTTCATGCAGGATTTAGAGGAAAGGCTACGGTTGAGCCATTTGACAAGAAAATTGCAACGAAATTGCTTTCCCGTTACCTTGGTTCTAATGAAGAGAACTGGGATCCAAGATTTCAAGGCTTGGGGAACAGTAATGTACTCATCAAATTTGCACCTGAGACGGTGGTGGTGAGGGATCAGTCTTTTGTGCCTAGTATATAAATGATTCAGAGAAGGAGAAGCTCATGCCAACCATAGTTAAGAAAGTCATCAGGTCCTTCTTTCCGGAATACAGACTCTTATCTATTGAAAAGGAGTTGCACCATGGAAGTTGGAATAAGGACCTGCATTACAAAATAATCGTAGATCAACAATGTTATTCGATAAGGTTCATCAGTCAAAATCGATCAGGGCATCAGGCGTTTGGCGAAATCTCTGACGAGGTACTGAGGGAGCAAATTCGTTATACGAACTTTTTAGGTCAACAAGGCATCCCTTTCATGAAGCATGTCCCTTCGTATCAAGGCTGTCCATTCGTTTCCATCGAATGGAATGATTGCCTATATAGAGTGGTGCTTTTTAGGTGGATACACGGAGAACACATCACAAAGTGTACAGAAAGATTTACAGGACTTGTCGGTGAATCGGTTAAAGAGATACATATGGTTTCTAAAACGTTTGATAGCGAGATTCTTCCAAAGAAATCCCACCTTACCGGGTATGGCGAGTTCCTAAGCACGGTCAAGGAACAGTTGGATACTGGGAAATTATCTGATGTGATAAATGAGTTGGTAGGTTCCTATCTAATCAAGGCGGAAGCTTACATTGCTGCTGCGAAATCAGATACATTTGAATTCATTGTCCAATCAGATTTAAACCCATTAAATCTCTTATGGGACGACCAGTGCAGATTAAGAGGAATAGTGGACATAGAATCGATTGAGTACACAGATCGTATGGAAGGACTGGCATGGTTGTTGAAATGGTATTCCCGTTCTGATGGGATCGAATCCAGTCATTTTTCTCCTTTTCTTGCTAAAACCTTTTTGGCAGCCTATCGTGTTGATCAAGTCTTCTCTTCAGAAGAGATAAATCGTCTGCAGTCCCTCTTATGGTTATCCGGTTGTTTGAATTGGAATTTTGTTAAGAGGACTTTAGAATTAATGGATATTGGCGATGAAGAGACATTGAAACACCACTTGGGTCACTATGAGGAACGTGGTGAGAAGTTAGTGTCTTTAGTAAGAGACTAACTATAAGAAGTAATCGGTTTTTTTACGTTTCGACCAACTGCTCATAAAATTGAAATGTGGATCATATGTCAGGATTGAGGCTCATAAATCCTTAAGCCGGACCATATTTTCTCAAGGCGGATCATATATCAAAAAAGTGGATCATATGGGTTGGAAATGGGATCATTATTGTAGCTAAGGTTTTAGGGAATCATTATGAAACGATAATTCAGGCACATTTTAGCTTAAAAGGCAGCTATCCTTTTATGAAAACGCTCAAATAGAAATGGAGGTAACCCCAAATGACAAACATCATCATCCTAAACGGCGGATCAAGCTCTGGTAAAACCACCCTCGCAAAATGCCTCCAGAATTCATTAACCGAGCCATGGCTAAGATTCGGCATTGATGACCTGATCGAGTCTATGCCTGATGCCATGCTTAAGAAAGATAGCGGAATAAAACTGGATGAAGACGGAGCGGTCCGTCCAGGTATGGAATTTCGAGAACTGGAATCTGCATGGATGCATGGTATTGGAGAGATGGCAAGAAGAGGTGCCCGGGTCATCATAGACGATGTTTTCTTAAGTGGTGTTAAAGGCTTTGAAAAATGGGAGACTGCCTTGGAAGGGTTACAGGTGCTATGGGTCGGTGTCTTCTGTGATCCCGCCGTCGCGGCTGCTCGTGAGAAAGAACGGGGAGACCGCATTGGTGGTATGGCTGTATCTCAGGCAACGATTGTTCATGAAGGGATGAATTATGATGTGACGGTGGATACATCCAAGTCATCGGCTGAGGAATGTATTCGAATGATTAAACAAAAAATGTAAGCTTATTAAGGTGGTTTATTGTGTTATCAAAAAAGAGAATGTTCATTTCAGGAATCGTTATATTCATCATGTTATTTGCCATATTGGATTATACATCTCCGACCAGTGAAGAAATGGAACAATGGATGGTGGATGAGAATGACATTGTTTGTACAGAGGTTAAATATTGTACGAAAAACAATCAAGCCGTCTGGGGACGATCCGGCCATTTTAGAAACGTTGGATTTTTTTCTTCATACGAGAGGACTTATGAGTATGATACTGGAGAACAGCTGACCTTTAGAACCTTTGGCTTTCTAGGCAGGATCATCCCGATGGACGATGGCCGTGTTTGGGAGATAGTGAATTAATGTACAGTCGCTAATGGATATAGCATCTTATTTTTTTCTGGAGGAAGATTCATGACTCATGTATCAAAAGGTATTGTATTTGTTTTAGGAGGAATTTTATTCTTATTATTATCATTCATTCTTCCGCTTCCGACTCCGTGGTGGGCTGTCATCCTTAGTGCGAGTATTATTCTAAACTGTGCAGGGATAGCGTTTCTTATAAGGTTCATTCAGGAATCTGATCAGAAGGAGAAGGATTTGGAATAAGGAGAAGGATATATTCAGAGCTTCACACCTTTTATAGGAGTGGAGCTCTTTCGCTTATTTTTTTAGAAAAAAATGGATTTACCACCGAACCCTTTTAACAGTTTATTAGTAATAGAGTTGAATGCTAATGAGGATCAAGGGGGAGAAAAGAGTGGGAAATCATAAAATACTAATCATATTGGGACTTCTAGTTCTATTGTGCAGTGGGTGTGTTGCATCCAAAAAAGAGGTGAAAATTGCAGGGAATGTTAAGACCATAGGAAATAAGGTTTCAGTTAATGGTACCAGTTCATTTAGAGCAGGGATCACATATTAGGATTGAATTAAAAGAGATAGAGAGTGATATGGTGTTGGAGGAAGCCATTGTAGAAGTGGCCAATGACAAAACATACAGTGCAAATTTCTCGAGAGATGAAAAAGGTGATAATCAAAAATTAGTGGTTTCGTTTAACCCTGAAGAACAATCTGACGATATTAAGAAGATATACGGTAGTAATGGTGAGAATATTCGAAAGGAATCACCAGGCTTGGTAAAGAATCGTAAAGGCGGTAATGAATACACACGAATACAATTATTTGATTTTATTTATGCGGTGGAGAAAGGGAGTGCGGGTCAAAGGACCATTTTATTGGATTACTTCCATAACCCTGAAGAAACAAGTAGTGGAGGGGAGTGAATATTGCTCAATGTTTATTGAAGAGTCAAGGGCAGAACAGATTTTTAGAGAATATAGAGACTATGTTTACAGAACAGCTTTGCTATTAACAAAATCACGCAGTTTAGCAGATGATATTACACAGGAGACATTTATCCGCCTTTTGAGTAAGTACGATATGTACGATAACACAATGCCAATTAAACCTTGGATTTACACCATAACAATGAATGTTGCCAAAACTGTAATGAAGAAACAGAAGCTAATGAAATGTTTTACGTTCTTTTCTGATGAAGTGAGCAATGACCAAATTAATTCAGTAGAAGAGAGTTTTTTGAAGTCAGATGACATGCATGAGTTGTGGATGGCTGTCAATTCTCTTACTTGGAAAAGCAAGGAGCTCATTGTTCTACATTTTTACTCGGAATTCACATTGAAAGAATGTTCAGAGGTTCTGGGAATACCTTTAGGAACGGCGAAATCCAGGTTGAATACAGCACTGAAGCAATTGAGGCGTCTCGAATTGCAGGGGGAATTTGATCTGACCAAGGCGGGGTTATATGAAGAAAGATAGATTGAAGAAGTTATTTAATCATGTTGATGAAAATGAAAAGTCGACAGTTGAGTTCCAAACTGTTTGGAGAAAAGCGCATAGAAGGGACTGGAAAAGAAGACTCTTTCAATCGGCTGGTCCTAATATAGCCATACTTATGTTCCTTCTGATACTCACCCCTCTTGCAG